>JAPLPE010000022.1 GCA_026400355.1 Rhodobacterales bacterium
GTCGGACACGAGCTTTGCCATGCTTGGCCTCAAGCAGGTGGGCGGCAGTGTTCAGGTGACCTGTGGCACGGGCGATGTCATCACGGTCAAGAACATGGACCTTGGCCACATGACCGCGAACGATTTCCTGTTCGTCTGAACCAGCACGAACCTGATCGGACAGGACAAGCCGCAGTCGTAGCCCCGTTTTCGTTCTGGCGCATCGGCTTGGGATTGCGATGGTTGTCAGCCACCCGTCAGATCAGCCGACAGGACGGTCACGACGCTGCGCAGGGCCGGGGCGAGCGGGGCGGCGCGGCGGGTGACGGCATCGACATAGACATGGACGAAGAAGCCTTCGGCGCTGGTCTGATCGTCGTCATTGCGGAACAGTCCCACCTCGTACCGGACCGAGGACGTACCGACATGCGTCACCCGCAGGCCTGCCGTCACGAGGTCGGGAAAGGCCATTTCGCCGTGATACCGGCAGCCCGTTTCAACAACGAGGCCGATCTGCCCGGCGCGCATGTCGAGCGCCCCTTGCCCGATCAGCCAGCCGTTCACGGCGGTATCGAAAAGGGCATAGTGAACGACGTTGTTCATGTGGCCATAGATGTCATTATCCGCCCAGCGCGTCGTGATCGGCACAAAGACGCGGTAGTCTGACCGGTGCAGGGGCGGGGCACGGCGGGTCATGGCTGTGACCCGGGGGCAGCGGGGATCTGACCGGGACACCCCATCCTAAACACCGTAAACCGCGAGAAGGGACTTCATCCGTGACACCGCCAGATCGGGATCGCGCAGCAGGCCGCAGCCATCGGCCAGCCGGAAGGCTTGGGTCAGATAGGGCAAGGGCCGCATGGCCTGTGCGCCATCAAGCATGATGAAATGGTCCTGAAATCCGTTGAGCCAGGCGAGGAATACGACGCCCGTCTTGTAGTACCGTGTCGGCGCGCGAAAGATCAGCCGGGCCAGCGGCACGGTGGGGTCAAGCGCTGCGTGGAACCCGGCGCGGTCCCCCTGCCCAAGCAGGCTGATGGCATGGGCCGCAGCGGGGGCCAGCGGATCGAAGATACCGAGGAGCGCATGGCTGAACCCCTGATCATCGCCCACGATCAGTTCCGGATAGTTGAAATCGTCGCCCGTATACATCCTGACCCCGGCGGGCAGGCGGCGGCGCATCATGATTTCCTTGTCCTTGTCGAGCAGGCTGATCTTGATGCCGTCAACTTTGCCTTGGTTGCGGTGGATGACCTCAAGCGCGGTGTCGAGCGCGTCTTCGAACCTGTCAGACCCCCAGTAGCCTGCGAGTTGCAGGTCAAACATATCGCCCAGCCAGTGCAGGATGACGGGCTTGTCGCAGGCCGCCAGCACGCGGTCATAGACGGCGATGTAATCGGCCGGGCGCGTTGCCACGCGGGCCAGCGCGCGGCTGGCCATCAGGATCAGTCGGGCGTCAAGGCTTTGGATCGCGTTTGCCTGTTCCAGATAGGCGCGGATCACGTCTTCGATGCTGCGGGCGGCGGCGGGATCAAGGTGATCGGTGCCGCAGCCGTTGGCGACCAGCGCATCCGGGAGTTCCGCCCGCGTCCGGCAGATGAGGTCAAGCGCCACAGGCCAGTCGAGCCCCATGCCGCGCTGCGCGGTATCCATCGCCTCGGCAATGCCAAGGCCAAGGCCGGCAAGGTGATGGCGGAAGGCCATGGTTGCCTTCCAGTCCAGGGTGGCGGGGCCGGTCGGGTCACTTGCGGCAAAGGGATCGGCCACGACATGTGCGGCGGAATAGACCGTGCGGACGGCGTCGCGGGGCAGTTTGCCTGCGGCGATCGGCGTCCCCGTCAGGGTGTAGTCGGCAAGGCGCCCCTGCGTATCGGGCAAAGCGATCTTCACGGGTCGTCCTTTCAGAAACGCGGGACCATCAACCCGGCATCCGCCGAGATGACCTGCCCCGTGGTATAGGGAAGTTTGCCGCTGGCAAGGGTGGCGATGATCTGGCCGATCTCGGGCGGTTCGCCCACGCGGGGGAACAGGGTGAGGCCGTCTGCCGCGCGCTGGCGATAGGCGTCGATCACGGGGGCGGTCATTTCGGTGGCGATCAGGCCGGGCTGGACATCATAGACGGCGATGTCTTCGGGGCCGAGCCGGACGGCCAGCGCCTTTGACACCATCGCGGCGGCGGCCTTGCTGGCACAGTATTCCGACCGCTGGACGGCAACGGCGACCGCGCTGGCCGAGGTGACGTTGACGATGGAATGAAACAGGGTCGCAGGCCTGTCGCGTGACAGCAGAAGCCGCGCAAAGGCCTGCGAGAGAAAGAACATTGCCTTGGCATTGACGGCAAGACAGCGGTCCCAGCTTTCCTCGGTCACATCAAGCAGGTCGCCACGCTGCAGGACGCCGACCCCGGCGTTGTTGACAAGGGTGGTGAGGGGGCCAAGGGCAGCTTCGATCCGGGCCAGATGGGCGGCGTGGCCGGCAAGGTCGGTCACGTCGAACGGGGCTGCGGTGACGGGCACGCCAAGGGCCGCGATGCGGGCCACGGCGGCGGCGAGTTCGGCGTCATCCGCCGCACCGTTGATGGCCAAGGCAAAGCCTGCGCGGGCCAGTTCCTTGGCCGTGGCAAGACCGATGCCACGGGTCGAACCTGTGACCAAAGCAACCTGTCTCATCCCTTGTGCCCTTTCGTTCCGGTGGTTTCACGCTGAAGCGGGTTCGGGTCTGCGTCAACCGGGGCCACGCAGACAGGCCGTCACCGGATCAGGATGGCGCGGAAATCGTTCACGTTCGTCCCGGTCGGGCCGGGCGCGAAGAGGTCATCCAGCGCGGCAAAGGCAGAATAGGCGTCATTGTTGGCCAGAAGTGCTGCAGGGTCGAACCCCTTGGTGCGCAGGCGGGTCGCGGTGTCGCCGGTCGCAAAGGCCCCGGCGTTGTCCTCGGACCCGTCGATGCCGTCGGTATCTGCGGCAAGGGCCGCAAAGGGCATGCCCGCCGCCGCATTGGACAGGGACAGCAGGAATTCAGTGTTCCGCCCGCCGCGCCCCTTGCCGCGCAGGGTGACGGTGGTTTCGCCGCCCGACAGGATCACCACCGGGCGACGGAAGGGACGGTCGCGCAGGGTCACTTCGCGGGCGATGGCGGCATGAACGCGGGCCACATCGCGGGCCTCGCCTTCGATGGCGTCCGACAGGATCACGGCAGAAATGCCCTCGGTTTCGGCCCGCGCCGCCGCCGCTTCGAGCGAGAGGCGGGCCGAGGCGATGACGTGGACGGTGTTGCGGGCAAAGACCGGATCGTCGGGTGACGGGGCGGCCCCTGCATCGCCCGCAAGCCAGTCTGCGACGGCGGGGGGCGGGCCGATCTGCCATGTCCGGACAAGCGACCGCGCGCCCTCTCTCCCGGAGGCATCGGGCACCGTCGGGCCCGAGGCGACCTGCGCCGGATCATCGCCAGGCACGTCCGACACGACCAGCGACACGACTGGCGCCGGGTGACAGGCGGCGGCGAGCCTGCCGCCCTTGATGCCCGAGACCTGCTTGCGGATCGCGTTCATCACCGAAATCGGCGCGCCCGAGGCCAGAAGGGCGCGGTTGAGCCCTGCCTCGTCCTCGAGCGTCAGGGAGCCGGGCGGGCAGGGCAAGAGTGCTGAACCGCCGCCGCAGATCAGTGCGACAACCAGATCATCCCCGGTCAGGCCCTGCACCGCCTGCAAGAGCGCGGCGCTTGCCGCCAGTCCGGCGGCGTCGGGCACGGGATGGGCGGCTTCGATCACGCGGATCTGCCGGGTCGGGCAGGCATAGCCGTAGCGGGTGACCACCACCCCTTCGACAGGACCGTGCCAGAGGCGTTCAAAGGCTGCGGCGAGTTGCGCAGCCCCCTTGCCCGCGCCCACGACGACGGTTCGTCCCTTGGGGCGGGGGGGAAGGTGGGCGGCCAGCGCGCGTTCGGGGTCGGCCGCCTGCACGGCGGCGTCAAACAGGCGGGTCAGAAAGGCGCGGTCGGTGGGCGTCACAGGGCGACGTCCGCCACGAAGACCCCGTCAATACCGCCTTCAACGGCGGCAACGATCCTTTCGCCGATGGCCTGATGGGCAGGGTCCACCAGATAGGCATCGCGCACTGCCGCATCGCGGAAATCGAACCAGAACAGGTCGTTGAACCCCCGCACCAGCGCGGTTTCCACCGAGACATTGGCAAAGCTGCGAAAGTCGATGATGCCGTCGATATGACCGCCCAGTCCGGCCAGATCACGGTAGATGCCGTCCTTGACGCTTTGTTCTGTCCCGGCGGGAAACCGCATGGCGACGATATGGCGGATCATGTCATTCTCCCTCCCCGAAGCGGGGTTTGCGTTTGTCCCGAAAGGCGGCAAGCCCTTCGACCAGATCGGTTGAGGCGGCGGCAATCGTCCCGGCCAGGGATTCCATGACGCGGCCCGCATCTTCGCCGTCTGCAGCGTTGAGCATCATCTTGGTCAGTTCGGTCGCCCGGGCCGAGCGGGTCAGCACTCTGGCCACCATCGCATCCGCCGCCGCCATGCCCTGCCCTTCGGCCACGACCTGATCGACCAGACCAAGCCGAAGCGCCTCCTCTGCCTGATAAACCTCACCGAAGAGGGCCATGCGGCGGGCGAGTTGCGCGCCAAAGCGGCGCAGCACACGGTCCGTCCCGGACCAGCCCGGCACGATGCCGATGCCGGTTTCAGGCTGGCCGATCCGGACATGGGATTCCGCGATCCGGTAATCGGCGCAGGCGGCGAGTTCGAGCCCGCCACCCAGACAATGCCCGTTCAGGACCGCGATCAGGGGCTGGCGCAGCCGGGCCAGCGCGTCGAAGGCGGCATGCCCGTCACGCACCCAGTGGCGGCCGAAGGCCTCGGGTGACAGGCCCGACCAGGCGGCGATATCGCCCCCGGCGCAAAAGGACCGCGAGCCTTCGCCGGTCAGGATGGCGATCCTTGCGTCGGAATGTTCGATCTGACGGCAGAGCGGCACAAGCGCTGCCACCATGTCAGCGTCGAGCGCATTCAGCTTGTCCGCCCGGCGGATCGTCAGGCGGGCGACGCCCCCCGCAATGTCAAGATGCAGCCGCGGATCGGTCACAGCGCAAGCCCCAGCGGGCCAGGCTGGAACAGGCGCGGGTCCATCGGTCTCAGGTCAGGCGACACCCGCAGGGGGGCCGTGGCCTGATCCAGAACATCGCGTTGCAGGTCAAGGCCGGGGGCCAGTTCTGTGACGGTCAGGCCATCGTCCAGCAGCCGGATCACGCAGCGTTCCGTGACATAGGTGATGTGCTGCCCCTGCATCCGCGCGCGGCGTCCGGAAAAGCTGACCTGATCGACCTTGGGCACGATCTTGGCGATCTTGCCTTCCTTGTCGATCACAAGCCTGCCGTCCTCGATCCGCATTTTGGCCCCGGCGTTGAAATTGCCCGAAAAGACGATCTTGCGCGCCCGCGCCGTGATATCGACAAAGCCCCCCGCCCCGGCGGTGCGGTGCGGTGTGGCCGACAGGCGGCTGACGTTGACCGATCCTTCGGCGTCGATTTCAAGAAAGGACAACAGCGAGCAGTCGAACCCGCCTGCCTGAAAGTAGATGAACTGATGGGGCGAGGCGACAAAAGCTTCGGCGTTCGAAGCGCAGCCGAACTTGAAATCAAGAAGCGGCACGCCCCCCACGGCCCCCTGTTCGATGACCCATGTCACCTTGCCGTGCTGGCCTTCCTCCAGAAGGATGCGCGGCACGTTGGCCGAAATGCCGAAACCGATGTTCACGGCCCAGCCCGACTGAAGCTCGGTCGCGACGCGGCGGGCGATGATCTTGGCAACGCCGAATTCGGGTGTGCTGAAGGTATCAAGCGGGCGGAAGAGTTCGCCCGAGATCGCCGGATCATAGAGCGTGGATGTGGTCTGAAGCTGATCCGGGGCCTCGACGATCATGTCGACAAGTATGCCGGGCACGCGCACGTCATGCGGGCGCAGCGTGCCCTGCGCCGCCACGCGACGGACCTGCGCGATCACGATGCCGCCGCAGTTGCGCGCGGCCAGCGCCATTTCCATCGCGCCGAGGGTCGCGCCTTCCTGTTCAAAGGTCAGGTTGCCGTTCTCGTCGGCGGTCGTGGCGCGGATGATCGCCACATCGGGCCGGATCGCCGGGAAATGCAGCCATATGTCGTCCTCGAACGCCACCCGCCGGACCAGCGGCAGTGCGCGGGCGGCGGCGTTCATGGCGCAGCCTTCCTGATCGGGGTCGACAAAGGTATCCATGCCGACCTTGGTCAGCACGCCGGGGCGCTGGGCCGCGCCTTCGCGCAGCATGTCGAACACGATGCCCGACGGCACGTTCCACGCGGCAAGATCCCCGGCCAGGATGCGCTGCCAGATCAGCGGCGGTTCGGCATTCGTGGGGCCCGAGGGGAAAGACCCCGCGATGACGCGTGCGATCATGCCCTTGTGGGAAATGTGGTCGATACCCCTGGTGCCGAACATGTCGCCTGCGGCAATCGGGTGGATCGTGGTCAGGTTGCCCGGCGCGCCTTCGGCCACAAACCTTTCGCCTAGCGCCTGCAGCACCGCGTCCGGGCAGAGAAGCCCCGAGGACGAATTCACCGCCACGGTCGCCCCGTCCCGGATATGGCGCACGGCCAGTGCGGCGGTGGTGAGTTTCGACATGACGGGTCCTCTTGCAGTCGGCTTCAGGTCGCGGTCAGGGAATGCGGCACATTCCTTTCCGCTTACCCCGTCAGCCTGCATGCGGGGCCTGACCAGTTAAGGCGGAAACGCCGCAGGACGCAATCGGCGGAGCAGGGAAATCGGGAGGGGACGGGCGGGCGGCCCGTCCTTGTCATGCTTGCCCCAAGCCCGACGCGGGGGGCATACATCGTGGTCGCCGCCGGGCGATGGCCAGTCCCGGCTTGACACATGGGGGGCAAGCAACGACGTTTCACAGGCCTTGACCAGAGGTGCACCATGGCTGAACCCGGATCCTCCCGCCTTCGCCCCATCGTCAACCGGACGCTTGCCGCGCTGGTGGCCTTTGTGATGATCGGTGGCGGTATCGCACACCTTGCTGCACCGCAGGGTTTCGTACCGCTGGTCCCGCTGTTCCTGCCTGCGCTTGCGGTCATTATGGTCACTGGCGTCTTCCAGATCGCCATCGGCCTTGCTGCCCTCTGGCCCGGCACCCGTGCTTTGGGCGGCCTTTGCTTTGCGCTGCTTTGTGCAGGCTACATGCCGCTTCATCTGTGGGACTATGTGCGTCCCGATCCGGTCTTTGCGCCCCCGGTCGCCGCGACCGTCAGGGTCGTCATCCAGTGCCTTTTCATATGGGGCGGTCTTGCGCTTTGGCGCCGCAGCCGGAGCTGATTGCGGCACGGTTTGGCGCAGCCACGACAATCCTCCATGATGGAAAGCCTGTTTGCCAAGCTTTGGCACGATGGACCGGACGATTGTCGGCGCGTGTCGTGCCAGCGTCGTTGATTTTCTTGTGATACTGGCAAAGAACGAATGCTGCAGCGCTTGCCACCGGGAAGCAAACGACGGTGGGGGCCGCTTTCATGGGAACGGCGCCGGATTGCCACCGTTTCTGCCCGTGCCCTTGTTGTCCGTCAGCGCGACTGTTTGCATTCCGCATCGGTACCAAGGGACAGGGCGGGGTTTGCTCTGGCGGTTGCGCCGATCGTGACATGGGTCAACAGTCAGCGCCGCTTCTGGCTCAGCGCGACGGCGAGGATGATGATGCCGCCCCGGGCGATCAGTTGCTGGCTGAATTCGAGGCCCATGAGGATCAGCCCGTTGTTGATGAGCCCGATCATCAGCGCGCCGACGATTGTGCCGATAACCGTGCCCCTGCCGCCAAAAAGACTTGTCCCGCCAAGAACGGCTGCGGCGATGACCGAGAGTTCGTCGCCTTCACCAAGCTGGAAGCGGCCGGATTGCAGTCGCCCGGCATAGAGCATGCCCGCCAGGGCGGCGGCGCAGGAGGACAGGACCAGCACCTTGAACTTGATCGAGGCCGTGTCGATGCCGGAGTAGCGGGCCGCAGTTTCGCCCCCGCCGGTTGCGAGCACGCGGCGGCCAAAGCCCGAGCGGCGGAGCGCGACATGGCCTATGCCACCAAGGACCGCCATCCAGAAGAGGAGAACAGGGATCGGCCCGACAGCGCCGCCGCCGAAGACCCAGGAATAGCCGGGCGACAGGATGGGGACGGCTGCCGTATCCGAGATCCACATGGCCACGCCTTTGGCGATGCCCATCATGGCAAGCGTCGTCAGGAAGGACGGGATGCCGATCCGCGTGGTCAGCCAGCCGTTGAATATGCCCACGGCAAGCCCCGTGGCGAGTCCGGCGAGTACCCCGGCAAGGGGCCCTGCGGCGGCGATCGCCATGGCGACCGTTACGGTGGCAAGCCCGGCGACGGCACCGACCGAGAGGTCGATTTCGCCCGCCGACAGGACGAATGTCATGGCAATTGCCATGACCGCGATCATCGCCGTCTGGCGCACGATGTTGAGAAGGTTGTTGGGGTTCAGAAAGCCTTTGTCGTTCAGCGTGATGGCAAAGACGACAAAGATGACGATGAAGCCGATATAGATGATGTTCTGCCGCCAGTTGGCAAATAGGCCACCGGTCTGGGCGGTCGGGACGCTAGCCATGGGTGGCCTCCTTTGCGGTCAGGGCTTTCTGGATTTCGATCTGAAGGCGGCGCTCGGCGACCTGCAGGGCGTGTTCGGGGTCTGTCTCGGACGGATCGTCAAGATCGGCGCGGTCCAGCGTCTGGTGCGCGCGGCCATCGGCCATCACGAGGATACGGTCACAGGCTGTCAGCAGTTCCGACAACTCCGAAGAGATGAAGATCACCCCTTTGCCCGACTGGGCGAGGTCGCGGACAAGGCGGATGATTTCGGACTTTGATCCGATGTCGATGCCCGCCGTCGGTTCGTCGAGGATCAGGATATCGGGATCGGTGGCCAGCCATTTGCCGATCACCACCTTCTGCTGATTGCCGCCCGACAGGGTCGAGACGGCGTGGTCGCGGCTGGCCGTCCTGACCGAAAGCCTTGTGATCATCGCATCGGTCAGGTCGCGGGCCCTGGCCCTGTCAACCATACCCCGGCGCGAGATGCGGCCGATCACGGCCATGACCATGTTATCGCTGACGCTTTGCGCCGGGATTATACCTTGCGTGGCCCGCGCCTCGGGCACGAGTGCAACACCGTGGGCGATGGCCTCGGACGGGCGGCGGGGGGTGACCTTTTCGCCCTTGATGCGGATTTCCCCTGCAATGGCGGGTTCCACCCCCGCGATGACACGCGCCAGCGCCGAACGGCCCGACCCCAGCAGACCGGCCAGACCCAGCACCTCGCCCCGGTGGAGCGTCAGGTTCACGTTTTCGGGCTTGTGGGGGCCGGAGACGCCACGGAGTTCGAGGAGCACTTCGCCGCGAAAGACATCGACGCGTGCCACATCGGACAGGCCCTTGGACCGTTTGCCGACGATGTGTTCGATCATCACATCGACCGGCAGGTCGGCCATCGGCGCGGTGATGACGTGCCGCCCGTCGCGCAGGATCGTGGCGCGGTCAGCGATGCGGGCGATTTCGTCCATGCGGTGGCTGACATAGATCACGGCCACGCCCTTGGCCGTCAGCTTGCGCAGAAAGGTGAAAAGCCGTTCCACATCCGACACGGCAAGGGCCGTCGACGGTTCGTCAAGGATCAGGACTCGGGCGTCCTGGCTGATCGCCTTCGCAATTTCGGTAAGCTGCTTTTGCCCGGCGCCAAGGTCGCCCACGATGGCGCGTGGGTTCACCCGCACCCCGAGCATGTCAAAGATCGCCTGGGCGCGGGTGATGCTGTCGGCGTCGTCGATCAGGCCGCGCGCATTGCGGGCCTCGCGCGTCAGAAACACGTTCTGCGCCACGGTCAGCGTCGGGACGAGCGAGAGTTCCTGAAAGTTCATCGCGATCCCCGCCGCCCGCGCGCCTTCGGGCGAATGCGCGGCAAGCGGTTTGCCATTCACGAGGATCTCGCCCGCGTTTGGCACATGGACACCATTCAGGACCTTGAGAATGGTGGATTTTCCCGCCCCGTTGCCGCCCAGGAGGGCGTGAACCTCGCCTGCCTGAACCTCGAAATCGACGGAGTCGAGCGCACGGACGCCGCCGAAGGATTTCGAGATTCCGGTCATGTGGACGGCCGGGACGGGGGTGGTCATCACACCTTCTCCCACGCGCCTGTTTCGCCGGACCGGATCAGCGCGTCGGCGACGAGTTCGGTCAGCAAGCCGTCATCAAAGTTCGGGCTGGGCTGGCGGTTGGTGGCGATGGCGGTAAAGAAGTCGAAGCATTCGACGATCTTGGTTTCGGAATAGCCGATGCCAAGGCCGGGGATCGGCCAGAGACCGCCGCCATAGGGATGGGCGGGGCCGGTGTAGATGGTGCGGAACCCCCGGGCATCGGCGGGGTCGTCGGCGAACATCACCTGGAGTTCGTCGCGGCGTTCATAGTTGAAGTGGATCGACCCCTTCGTGCCGTGGATTTCCAGCGTGATGAAGTTATTGCGTCCCCAGGCGTTGCGGGTGGCTTCGAGGCTGCCGATGGCACCATTGCCAAAGCGGAGCATCGAGACGACTTCGTCATCCACATCGACGGGGGCGCGTTCGGCATCGGCGGATTTCTCGGACGCGCCCAGCTTGTCGACGCCGCCCTGCTGGATGGGGCGGGTGGTGACGTAGGTTTTGGTCATCGCGATGACTTCGGCGATGGGGCCGACGAGGTAGTGGGCCAGGTCTACAACGTGGGTGCCTATGTCCCCCACGGTGCCGGAGCCTGCGATCCTTTTCTGGAACCGCCAGGACAGGGGGCCGTTTTCATCCGCCGACCAGTCCTGCAGATAGGTGCCGCGGAAGTTCAGGATGCGACCGATGCGGCCTTCGTCGATGAATTTCTTGGCCAGCGCCACGGCGGGCGTGCGGCGATAGTTGAAGGCCACCATGTGGATGATGCCGGCTGCACGGGCCGCCTCGGTCATGGCGCGGGCTTCTTCGACCGTTCGGGCCAGGGGCTTTTCGCAGATGATGTGCTTGCCGGCCCTTGCCGCGGCGATGGCGATTTCGGCATGCACGTTATTGGGGGTGCAGATATCGACCACGTCGATATCGGGCCGGGTCACGACGCTGCGCCAGTCGCTTGAGGCTTCGTCAAAGCCGAACCTGTCGCGGGCGGTTTCGGCTGCGCCGTCGGTGACATCGACGACGACCTTGCGGTGGGGAATGGCCGGGGCGGGCCAGAAGAACATCGGCATCGCTGCATAGGCCATGGCATGCGCCTTGCCCATGAAGCCGCCGCCGATCATGGCAACGTTCATCGTGCGGGTCATCGTATCTCTCCGGGGGTTTGGGGGCCGGGCCGCAAGGGGCTACCCGGCCTTGCAGGTCAGTTCATCGAGTTGATGATGTTTTCGGTCGCTGGTGCGGCATAGACCGTCTGCCAGGCGTCAAGGAGGTTGTCCTTGGTCACTGGCAGGGCAGGCACGGCGACAAAGCCCGGAGCCTCTTTGTCGAGCAGGCCGTAGCCGGCCAGAATCGCCTCGGTCACGCCTTGGTCGTAGGGGCGCTGCGCACCCACACCCTTGACCATGCCACCCTGCGCCATGCTGATGGCGACATTTTCCCCAAGATCGATCGTGGTAATGATCAGATCATCGCGTCCGGCGGCGCGGGCGGCCGAGATGACGCCTTCGGCAGGCACGTCCCAGACGGCCCAGATCGCATCAATTTCAGGGTGTGCCGTAAGCATCGCCCCAGCGGCGCGGTCGGCGTCACCGGTGAAATCGGGTCCGCCGATGCCCTGCTCATCGACGATGGTCATGCCAGGATAGTCGGCAGCGATGGTCGCCTTGAACCCGTCATAGCGCTGCTTTGTCACGAAGAAGTCGGCGGCGTGGAACACAAGCCCGACTTCGCCTTCGCCGTTCAGGGCCTGCGCCATGAGATGGGCGGCGGCAACCCCGTTGCCGTAGTTATCCGCCGAAACGACCGAGACATAGTCCTGTCCGGCCACGAAACCTGCTGGCACATTGTCCATGAAGACCATCGTCACGCCGGCATCCACGGCTGCGCGATAGGCGGTGGCGGTGGCAACCGGGTCGGTCGGGATCGAGACGATAATGTCGGGCGACTGGGCCATGACGGTTTCAATGTTGGCGACCTGTGTTTCAGGCTTGAAACCAGCGTCGGTCACGGCGATCACTTCGATGCCCATCGCTTCAAACTGCGTTTGCAGCCCGTTGATCTGTGCGCGGGACCAGTCGTTGCCGCCGTAGTGCATGACGATGGCAGCAGTAGCGCCCATTTCGCGGATCTGGGCCAGTTCTGCGTCTGACAAAGTCACTGCCGAAGCGGGCGACGGTGCCTCGCCGCTGGGTCCTGTGGAAAGGACGGTATCAGCGAGCGCGGCAAGGGCCGCTGCCGGATCGGCCATGGCAGGTGTCGTAAAGGCAAACGCTATCAGCGCTGCGGACCCCATAAGGGTGCGGCGGGTCAACATGGTAGTCTCCTCCCTGGAGATGTGATGGGCGGTCAGGCCCGGTTGAGAAAATCGAAGCTGAGGCGGGCGCCTTGGGCCGGGTCGGGCCAGGCATCCAGCTCCACGCAGACCCAGCCGGCAAAGCCGGTGCTGCGCATCGCATCGAGGATCGGGCCGGTCGGCACGTCACCCCGGTCAAGCGGCGTGAAGGCAAAGGGGTCGCGCTGGAACCCTTTGAGATGAATGTAGGAAATGCGCGGCGCAAGATCGCGGATCAGTTGCGCAGGATCGCCCCCGGCGGCAGCGAGATGCGCCGTATCGGGGCAGAAGTCGATCGCGGTCAGGTCGAAGATGCGGGCCACTTCGATGGGGCCCTCGACGATGGTGGACAGGTGCGGGTGGTAATGCGCCCGAAGGCCCCGCGCGTCTGCCAGATCCTTGACCCGGTCCAGCGCCGCGCCCAGCTTGTCATAATCCGGGCCGCGCGTGCCGTTGAAACGTTTCGCCCCGCCGCCCACCACCAGATGCGGCGCGCCAAGTTCGGCGGCGCGGTCGGCGGCGCGGGTGACGCGGGCCAGTTCCTCGGGCAGGATATCGTCGAAGATGAAGTTGCCGCCTGCATAGGTGGCGACAAGTTGCAGACCGTTGGCCGCCAACATGGTCCGCATGTCTGTGGCACTGACATCCAGAAGGTTGCCGTCGAACATTTCGACACCTTCATAGCCTGCTGCGGCGATCTCGGCACAGGCGCGGTCCATGTCGCCGAACGTGCGATAACTTAGCTGTGTGACCGAGGTCACGCCGACGGCATTGCCGCCGAGGGCACCCCAGCAATTGGCGTGATAGGCCAGTTTCCAGTCTGACATCAGCTCTCTCCCCCTCATCTCCGGCCCAACGGGGTTTCCGCGAACCGCTCCTCCTCTTGGCCTCATCGGCCGATGCCGGTGTCGATATGCCCTGTTGCAACCCAAGTCAACTGTATTTCGATTTAAGCCACACATCTTTTGCTTTTTTAATGCAAAAGATTTTGCTTGAACGACCAAAGCTGGCTTTGTATCTCTCTGGGCCATGTCCTGACGGAGCCCCCATTGGCCCTCTTTGCCACCGAACCCCCCGATCCGATTCGCCCTCGCGGCAAGGGACGTCCCCGCACGGCCGAGACGGCTGCGCCTTCGCTTGTTGATCTGCTGAACCTTGTCCGGGCCGACGGCGCGACGACACGGCAGGATCTGGAACGGCGCAGCGAACTGGGCCGGGCTGTCGTGGCAGACCGGCTTGCCATGCTGACCGATCTGGGCCTTGTGAACGACAGCGAGCTTGGCACGGCGACCGGAGGACGCGCGCCACGCCTGGTGCGGTTTGCGGCCCGCCGGGCAGCGGTGCTGGTCGCCACGCTTGACCAGACGGCGATTGGCGTCGGACTGGCTGACCTTGCGGGAAACCTTCTGACCGAACACCATGAAGCTGCCGATCTTGCCGGACCGCCGGCCAAGATCGCGGAGCGACTGGGCGCGCTGTTCCGCTGGACCTGCGAACGCCACGCGCCGCCAGGCGGGATCTGGGGCATGTCACTGTCGGTGCCGGGAACGGTCCCTGCTGCGGACAGTGACGGCTATCTAGCGACAACCCCGCCAGTCATGCCTGCCTGGGAAGGCTTTCACCTGGTCGAAACGCTGACCCGCGACTTTGGCGTCCCGCTCTGGATGCGATCGAGCATCGAGACGATGACCATGGGGGAACTGCATGCTGGCGCGGGTCAGGGTCTGCAAAGCCTGTTGTTCATAAAGGTCGGTCGCCGCATCGGCGCGGGGCTGGTCGCGGACGGACGGCTTTACCGCGGGGCACAGGGTGCGGCGGGCCTGATCGGATCGCTGCCGGTCCAGGCGGGCGAACGGAACGGCACGCTGGACGCGCTCGCCGGATCAGACCGGATCGAGGCCGAGGGCCTGACCGCGGCACAGGACGGGCGAAGCCCGATCCTTGCCGACATCCTGCGCCGTGGCGGTGCGATCACCGCCATCGAGGTTTCGCAGGCCGCGCAGATGGGCGACCCTATCCTTTCGGCGATCCTGTCCGAAGCGGGACATCTGATCGGGCAGGTGACGGCGACGCTGGCCAACATGCTGAACCCGGATCTTATCGTCCTGTCAGGGTCTGTCGTTCAGACAAACGACATCATCCTCGCCGCCGTGCGTGAGGCAGTTTATGGTGCCTCGCATCCGCTGGTGACGCGTGACCTGCGCATTATCCGGTCCCAACTTGGCAGTTCGGCGGGACTTGTGGGCGCTGCGCGGGTTGCCTCGGAGGCGCTTTTCGCGCCCCCTTTCCTCAAGGACTGGATCATGCAGGCAAGCCCGACCGCGCATCCGGGGTTTGCCGCGCATCTGGCACGCCTCACATCTGCCAGGCCCCCTGCCCCGGCGGCTGCCCCCCCGCCCGCCCCTGCGACTGGAGCCACACCATGACGATCTCCGGTCTTGGACCGCACGGCGAACGCGCCGCGCCACCCGAGCGTGTCGCCCTCTTGCCCGAGGACCGCGACGCCGCCAAGGCTGCGGGCTTGCGCATTGCGATCGTCCTTCATACGCTTGCCAGCGACTGGGCGCGTCAGCTTGTCAGCGGGATGGTCGGCATCTTCGGGGACTGTGGTGCAGCAGTCATCGACGTGGTCGACTGCAGCTTTTCCCATGAACGCCAGGTCGCGGCACTTGACCAACTGATCGCGCAACGTCCCGATGCCATCATCTCGCTTCCGGTCGCCAACGAACAGGTCTCGGCCGCGCATGCACGCGTCTCGGCGGCGGGAATACGGCTGCTTCTTCTCGACAATGTTCCCACGGGGCTCTTGCCCGGAACACATTACGCCGCGCTCGTTTCGGCCGACAACTTTGGCCTGGGCAAGATGGCAGCAATCGGAATTGCATCGCATCTGCCCTTGGGGGCACATGTGGGCGTTCTGGGATATGCCGCTGATTTCTTTGCCACAAATGAACGCGAGATCGCCTTTACCGAATGGATGGCGGCGCATCGCAGCGACATCAACCTCCATGTCACCCGGTTCGGACGCATCGACGAGGCCGCCGACCTTGCCGCCGGTGTCATGCGCGATCATCCCGACCTCGCCGGGCTTTTTGTGGTGTGGGATACGCCCGCGCTCGCCGCTGTGACGCGCCTGGCCGAGGGGGGGCACATCCCGGCCGTGGCGACCGTCGATCTTGGCGAGGCGGTTGCGACCGAACTGGCCCGAGGTCGCGGATTCGTGAGCATCGCCGCGCAACAGCCCTTCCTGCAGGGTGTCGCTGCCGCGGAAACGGTCATCCTGAGCCTGCTGAACCGGTCCATTCCCGCCTGGATCGCCCTGCCCGGCATCGCCGTCACCCGGGACAATGTGGTCGAAAGCTTCCAGACCATCTGGCGCCAGCCCGCCCCCCGCGACGTGCTCGTTTCGCTTGGCCTGAAGACAGGGGTGGATCGGCCGATCTGATCACTGCGCACGCAAGGTTGGGTGCCATGCGCCATGGCGCGCGCTGACCTCTTGGGTCGCGTGCGCCATGACGCTTTGGCCCTTCAGGGCCAGTCCGGCTCGGGTGGGATCAGGGGGTGTCGGAAGATTTGCGCGTACAGCTTTGGGCCAGCCGGTCGCTCTCGCCGTTCATCTCAAGGATGTTGACGTCGCGGGTGAGGCGGTCGAAGAGGGCCGCGGTCAGGCGTTCGGAGCAGAAGACCTCGGTCCTTTCGTCGAACGCCAGGTTGCCGGTGATCAGCGTGGCGCCGCGCTCGCAGCGTCAGAAGATCATCTCGAACAGCAGATCGGCGCCGGTTCTGGACAGCGACATGACGCTTGTCCATGCCGACCTGGGGTGGCGGCGTGTCGAGACGGATTACGGCTATGCGATCGAGTTCGAGACGGGCGAGGAACTCCGCTATGGCGTGGTCAAGGAAGGGGTGGGATCGGCCAACATCAACCTTGACACGCTGGTGCTGGACGGCGCGACGGGCGATTCCCGCGCCAACATCCTGATCGCGACGGGGCATAGCCGTTCGGTCCAGATTTCGGGCGGCGGCAACAACGTGCTCCGTCGGCGGCGCGGGATGATCCCGGGCTGGCCGGGGCACCCGTGGGCGGGTGGCAAGCGGCACGTGCAGTGCGGGTCGGGACGTCCCCTCCCGGTTGCAGGGAATCGTTGACAGGCGCGGCGGGAGACGCAATCGTGAAGAAAGGGTTAACGCGGGGTATGGAATACCTGACTTGGGCCCCTCGTTGGGGTCGTGTAAAGGTCCGCGGATTGCGCGCAAGAGAGCCTGAGGGAGAATGGTCCGGAGCAGCACTGGTCCGGCATGCGCGGCAAGGGGGAGAGGCGGATGAGCGCGGGGATCGGATTGGCGGGTCTTTATGAATTGCAGTCGACGTACTTGGACGACGGCGCGGAGCGGGGAGGACATGGTCTTGCCGCGTGACTTCCGGCTAGCGTTCCTCGTCCCGCTCTGCGCCGCGCTGGCCGGGTGCGGTTCAGCGAGGGTCATCGAAACCCGGAACTTTTCGCCGGAGACAGAGAACTGCTCTGTCGAGCGGTATCGGCAATCGGTTGAAAACAATGAAACCGGGGTATTCGCTTCAACTTCGATGCCAAACGCCTTCAGCCCCATAGCCGCCGAGATTGTCGCCCTGCCGCCGATTGCTGCAGGCCAATGCAAAATAGAGTACGCGATGAAGGAACCTTGGCCCGCATCTATCGTGTTCCTGGTGACCATTATTGAAGAACAGGGCCGGCTCTGCTTCGAACATTCAAGCGAGTTCAAGAAAGGCCCGAGTTCGATCTGCTTCGACAGGCCATGAGAGGAAGGAAAAGATATGGCGGGTACAGATACATATCAGATTCAGATTGGTGAGCATTCAATTTTGGGCGCATTCGCTCACATGAGTATTCGGTTCATCAATACAGATACTGGCGAAAGGATCGTAGAGATCAATGGACTTGCGACGGATAGAAAACCACCAATGAGCAGTATATTGGCAATCCGTTTCAGGATGATATCCTTGGACATGTTTGGGATGACGAATCCGAATCCTTCTGGAATTTTTCCAATACCGTCTCAACCGACACTCTCTCAACCAAACCGATAAGTGAGCTTGAGGGCGACATCGCTCTTATTAACGAAGTCGTAAAGGCCGTTAATGACAAGGGAATCGCGTATTGGCCCCAAGGGCCGAACAGCAATTCTTTCGCCATGGATCTGCTTCAGGCTCTGGGATATTCAGAGGAAGATGTTCTTGCGATTGTGAGCCGAGTGACACCGGGCGACCAGCACGATCTTCTGACAGACGAAGAGATCAAGGCGATCCGGGAAGAAATTCTTGGGGAGGGGACTTCGACCTTGGATGAAATGATTGCGCCCAGCAGCAGCAGCTCGACTGCGCCCAGCAGCAGCTCGACCGATAATGACGATGACGATGACGATGACGATGGCGATGGCGTTCCTGACTGGCGCGACGAGGATTATTCCAACATCGGTCACTGGACTGGGGATCGCGATAACGACGGCATGTGGAACATGTTCGATGGTGACGACCACGTTGGCTTTATCGAGAACTGGGGAAAAGGTTCCCCCGTCATCATGGACCTTGACGGGGATGGTGTCGAGGTGAGCCTGCCCGTGATGACCTTCTTCGACATGGATGATGACGGTTATGTCGAACAGACTGCCGCCTGGGCCGGACCCGACGACGGGTTCCTTGTGATCGATCTCAATGCCGACGGAACGCACGGCAAGGGCGACGGCAAGATCGACCAGACCAGCGAACTGGTCCTGTCCGAATGGGGGAATGCGGGGGATACCGACCTTCAGGCGCTTGCGCGGGCCTTTGACAATAACAAGGACGGTGTCCTGAATGACAAGGATACCGTCTGGAATGAGCTGAAGATCTGGCAGGACCTCGACCAGGACGGCGTGACTGACAAGAACGAGCTGAAGACGCTCTCGCAGCTTGGGATCACCAAGATCAACCTCACCTATGACGACGGGTCCGCCTACAGCAAGACCTCGGACGATATCGACGTGGGCGTGGCCGTGCTGCACGGGATGGCGTCCTATACGAAGGACGGCAAGGTCGTGACGGGCGGTGTCGGCGACATGACGCTTGTCCATGCCGACCTGGGGTGGCGGCGTGTCGAGACGGATTACGGCTATGCGATCGAGTTCGAGACGGGCGAGGAACTCCGCTATGGCGTGGTCAAGGAAGGGGTAGGATCGGCCAACATCAACCTCGACACGCTGGTGCTGGACGGTGCGACGGGCGATTCCCGCGTCAACATCCTGAGCGCGACCGGGCATTCGCGTTCGGTCCAGATTTCGGGCGGGGACGGAAACGACGTGCTCCGCCGGCGGCGCGGGATGATCCCGGGCTGGCCGGGACGCCCGCGGGCGGGTGGCGGGCTCCACGTGCAGTGCGGGTCGGAACGTCCTCTCCTGGTTGCAGCGAAGCGTTGACAGGGGAGGTGAGGGATGAGACCGTGAAGGAAAGGTTACCCGAGTTCGGGAAAACCTGACTTGGGACATGCGATCCGGCTGGCGTAGGGTGACCGGATGGGGTGTGACCGGGCCTGACGGGTACGGCGCGGGTGCTGCGGGGGATGAGCGAGTTCTCAGCGGAAACAGAGGAGTGGTCGGAAACGACCGGAGCAGTCCGGACACCACTCTGCGGTGGCGGCGTTATACTGGCCGGATATGTTCCTTGCTTTCGCCAATCACGATCATGTCGACGGGACCGGATGAGCATGGTGAGACGATGAGGGTTCTCCGCATCCTGAAGAAGGCGTTGATTTATGCAAGCCTTGTGAGTGTTGCGCTGATTGTCGCCCTTTTTCTGGTGTTCATTGCAGCAGGCCTTCTTCTGCCGAGCAAGCCAGTACAGTCGGAGGAAGCAAGTACATATGAAGGCTTGATCCGAACACTGAAGAATGACGGCGTATTGGATCAGGTCGTCAGGATCGATTGTGAGCGGCTTGGTCCTGAAAGTGAAACTGACGATATAGATTTTTACATTCGGTGCGAGGCAACGCTGAAAAATAATGCCGGGACTTATGTTAGATATACGTCGTGGGCCGGAGGTTTTGTTTCTCAGGATACCACTACTCCCGAAGAGTTCAGGGAAGCAGAACGGCTCAGATCAGAGCGGCTCAGGTCAGACTGAAGCGGAGGGACGAGAATGGGAAATACCGGAACACCAGATAACCCCCTGAGCGGATTTAGTGGCAGTGAGGCCTCGGCGCATTGGACGAACGGTGGCGGGCAAGATGTTTATGTCAGCATGAGTTGTCACCTGACCGAAGGCGCCGGTAGCACGCTTTTCTGAATTGGGACGCTTGCCGTGGCACAGCAAAACGGCGGGCCGTCCTTCAAATGGCCCGCCGTTGAGTTTCAGCGGCGATCGTTACTCAACGAGCGTAATTTCACCCGGTTTCCACGAGCCGTCGAACCAGGGTTCGAGCGGGCCGTAGAGCCGGAGGAGCGTGAACCAGCCCTTGCCGGGAATGGTCTGGACCCAGTTGCTTTCCTTGCCCTCGGGCGCAGACGGGCCGAAGTAGAGGTCGACCGAACCGTCCGCATTGACCTGCAGATCGGTGTTCTGGCTCGACAGGCTGGGATGGGCCTGATCGGTCTGGAGCATGGACCGGGTCTGGGTGTCATAGACGATGACCGACCAGAAATCCTTGACAGGGACATTGGCCGGCAGGGTCAGGCGGTAGTTCTTGCCACCGTCGAACGGGTTGCCAGCAGCATCGAGCGAGGTCCAGGGATATTGGGAGCCCTGACCCACCATCTTTTCTTCCATGGCAGGCGTCACGCCGGTCGCGAACATGTAGTAGAAGACCGCCCCGTCGAGATTGGCCACACCCGGCTGCGACAGGAACTGGTAGCCGCCGAAGAACGGCAGGCGCCAGTGGCTGTCACTGTCGGGATAGAAGAAGGCGTCGCGGCCGCGGATGTTAAGCGCGAGCGACCGCGCCGTCACCGCACCGATATTGGCGGCATCGGTCAGGATTTCCTTCATCCGGTCATCGGGGGCAAATGGCTTGCCCTTTTCGATGCCGATCGAGGCGAAGAGGCCCAGTGTTGTCGGGTCAGAGCCCTGTGGCGGTTCTTCCTGAATGACCTTGTTGAGGAGTTCCCAGAAGGAGTAATCCGTCGGCATCACGAAGTTCGCCGGAACGCCCGAGGCGTTGACCAAGGTGGCCGGGGTCGGATTGGCCGCTCCGGAGAGCGGATAGATCTTGAGATTGTCACGCACGCCCTGCACGCCGGGCCCGGTTTCCCCGTTCACGAGGAAAGACCGGAAGAAAATCCAGTTGCCATAGGTATTGGGCCGCACGACGTTGTAGCCGTCCGGCACTTCGCCGGCATAGCCCGGCGGGAGGATCAGGTACTTGCCGCCTTCGCCCTTGTCCGGGCCGGTGACGCCGACATCGCCCACCCATTTGTACCAGAAGTCGTTGATCGACCCGAGCACCTTTGGCGGGATTTCGACGACGATCGGCTCTTCCTTGGTGTCGACCCAGATGAAGCTGTAGATCGTATTGTCATTGGCCGTCAGTTCGACAGTGCGCGAGTCGACCAGATCCTCCCAGATGACGTCGGTCTGGTTGACCGGGCCGAAGGACATGAGTGTGTCGCGCATGCCGGCCTGGTTCACGATGGGAATGGCCAGCAGATAGGCCTGCAGCGCGCGCGACCGGTCAAGGTTGTCCCATATCGTATCCATCGTTTCAGGCGTGGGAAACCCGTCGTTCAGCCGCAACGTCCCGATCGAGGTTTCCAGTGTGTCAGGCGTTGCAACGCCCGGGGCGATCGGGGTGGTATATTTGTAGTCTTCGGCCAAAGCCGGAAGGGCCAGTGCGGCCGAAGCCGCAAGGCCGAGCAGCCATCGTTTGGCAAATGTCAGGTGCATCTTCACACTCTCGTTCCTCTTCTAGACTCGGTTTGGTGACCACAATAGGTGATGATTCAGGACTTTGGTTGCGATTTGAGGACTAGCCCCGTGTCATGGAACAAACAGATCGCCGTTCAGCGTGCCGCTTCTCTCTTGCCGCTGGCTGCCCTGCTGTCCGAGTTCGGCGTGTCGCTGAAGGACGTGCTTGCAGGGACAGGTGTCGCTGCGGACCAACTCAGGCCAGATACATTCCTGCCCTTCGTCGATTTCATCGCAATCCTCGAGAACGCCTGCCGCCTGACGGGCCGTGATGACATCGGCATCCTGTTGGGCCAGAGGCAGACGCTCAAGGCTCTTGGTCCGCTTGGAATCGTGATGCAGCACGCAACGACCCTGGGCGAAGCGCTTTCGGCCTTCACGGCCTTTCAGATCAACAATTCCACCGGAGGTGCTGTCTACTTCATGCGGGCCCAGGATGACATCATCCTTGGATATGGCATCTATGATTCCTCGGTCTGCGTCTCGCATCAGCTTTATGACCTTGTGCTTTCAGTTGGCTGCAACCTGATTGCCGAACTGACCTGCGGCGCCTTGGAACCAGAGGAAATTCTGGTCTCGCGGGTGGCCCCGACTGACCTGACACCCTACCAGCGCCTTGGTCGTTGCCCGGTCCGCTTTGGCCAGATCCAGACGGGGCTGCTGCTTCGGGTGTCGACACTCGGGTTCCGGCTCCCCGGGGCGGATGCCGACCGTCACGAAAGGGCTCTGGCCAGTCTTCTCTCGGCAGCAAGAGGATCGCCGCAGGACCTTTCAGGTCATGTTCGCCACCTCCTGCGCCCCCTGCTTCTCTCGGGGCAAGGACGAATGGTGGATGTCGCCCGCCGCCTTGGGCTTCACCCCCGCGTCCTGCGGCGGCGCCTGCAGGTCGAAGGCACGACGTTCGAGGCACTCAAGGACGAGGTCCGCTTTGTCGTGGCCCGCGAACTTCTGATGCTTGAGACGCTGAGCATCAGCGACATCGCCGCGACGCTGGACTACGCCTCGGCAAGCTCTTTCGTGCACGCCTTCAAGCGATTGAGCGGAAGCCCCCCCGGCCAATGGCGCAAATTCGACCGGATCGCTGCGGGCTGACCGGACCGGGAATTGGCTGATTGGCACCGTTGTCCCCGGGATCGAGCCGAGCCAGGTCAGCGGCGCATCGCTGACCGCGCCAACCCATAGGCGGCAAGGGTCATCGCCACACCAAAGACCGCATAGGTCGCAAAACCCACGCGAATGCCCCAGGTATCAGCAAGGGCAGACATCAGAAACGGAAAGACGAAAGCGCCGATCCCGCCGCCGGTCGCCGCAAAGCCGATGGCCTGACTCTGCGCATGCGGGAAACAGTTGCCCAGCAAGGTGATGACCACCGGATAGAAGATCGATGATCCCAGACCAGCAAGGAGCACCATCACCATGGCGATGGACTGGGTGAAGACGCCCGGTGAGGCAAAACCAAGAATGCTGAGCATGGCAATCGTAATTGTTGCCAGTAACGAAAAGCCCACCAGCAACCGGTCCTGCCGCGCCCCATGATAGAGTAGCGGAACACCGAAACGCCCGGCAAGCAGGCCGACCCAGAACAACGAAACCAGAAGCGCACTTTGCGCCACAGGGAAATCGAATACGGCCACAAAATATTCGGCCAGCCAGTTCGACACGCCGATTTCAACCCCGACATAGAAGAACAGGGCAAGGAACGACAGAAAGTAGGCCGGATTGGTGCTCAACCGCTGTGGTGTCCGTCCCTCCTTCGGCTCGGGTGCGTCGGGTGGCAGGCGCATCGGCAATAAGAGAAACAGGACAAACAGCGCCAGAAAGACTGCCGCCATGAGGTGATAGACCGCGACCCAGTCAAGCCCTGCGCGCAAAAGGGCGGCAAGGGTCAGCGGGCCGACGATGGCACCGATCGCAAAGGCCCCGTGCATCAGGTTCATCGGTCGACCGGATTTCGCGGTATCAAGGCGCAGCGTCGTCCAGTTGACCGTTATTTCGACAAAGCCCTGTCCGATCCCGATCATAGCGCCAAGAAGAATGTTGGTCAGCGGGTCCGAGGTCGAGCCGAAAAACATCAACCCGACGGCTGCGGTCGAAAGGCCGCACAGCATCGTGCGCCTGGGGCCCAGATGCCGGATCGCATAGCCACCCACGAAGGTAAAGCTGAAATAAGCGATTGCATTGGCGGCAAGAACAAGCCCCGCAGTGAAATAACTCCACCCGAAACTTGCAAGGATCTTGGGCAGGGCCGCCCCGATGATCGTCATCGACATGCCGAAGATGGTGAAAACACCGAACAGCGCCAGAAACAGTACACGATAACGGGGGTCGACGATCGGCATGAGGGAACCCGATTTTCAGGACGAGCAACAAGGCTTTGGAGGTTCTAGACCAAGACCGGGCGAAGCGGAACCCGAAAGCCCTGAGCGAGGACACGCGGGCGTTCCGCACGATTTGGCATGACGCCCCCGCATGAACCCCTATGATCTTGGATGCGAGCCCGAAACACCGGCCCCTGCAGCAAGGAGTCCCAACAGATGAAACGCAAGCAACTTGGCCATTCGGGCGTGTGGGTGTCGGAACTCTGTCTGGGCTGCATGACCTTTGGGGAACCGCTTCGGGGCGGTCACCCTTGGACCCTGCCCGAAGCCCTCTCCCGCCCGCTGATCCGGCTGGCCTACGAGGCGGGGATCGACTTCTTCGATACGGCCAACGTCTATTCCGACGGGTCGTCCGAGGAGATTCTGGGCAACTACCTCTGGGACCTCGCCCCCCGTCAAGAGATCGTTCTGGCGACCAAGGTCCACGGCGACGCCCGTCCGGAACGGCAAGGCCTTTCCCGTCGTCTGATCATGCAGCAGATTGATGCCTCTCTGAAACGCCTCCGGACGGATCACGTCGACCTTTACCAGATCCACCGCTGGGACCCGAAAACCCCAATCGAAGAAACGATGGAGGCTCTCCACGATGTCGTGAAGGCGGGCAAGGCGCACTACATCGGGGCGTCGTCCATGTACGCATGGCAGTTCGCCAAAGCACAGGAGGTGGCGCGGGCCAATGGCTGGACGCGGTTCGTTTCGATGCAGAACCAGATCAACCTGATCTACAGAGAGGAAGAGCGAGAGATGATCCCGCTCTGCCTTGATCAGGGTGTCGGACTGATCCCTTGGTCGCCTATCGCCCGGGGCCGCCTTGCACGGCCCTTCGGATCAGTCACCGTGCGGGGCGACCTTGATCAGTTTCAGAAGCTTCTCTATTCCCGGTCTGAACCAGCCGACGCCGCCGTCATCAACGCGGTCGAAATGGTCGCGCGCGATATCGGCCATCCAATGTCGCAGGTGGCGCTGGCCTGGGTCCGGCAAAAACCTGGCGTGACAGCGCCAATCATCGGCGCCTCCAATGCCGAACAGTTTGCACAGACCGTCGCGGGCCTTGATCTTTTGCTGTCGCCGGATCAGATCGCCACGATCGAAGCCCCGTATATCCCGCACGCGACCGCAGGATTCTGACGCACCCTGTTTCGATCCGTCGTGACATGGCGGCCCGTCCCCTGCCATTCTGAAGGTTTTCCATGACCGGACTGACCACACCCTACACGCTCAAATCCTTGTCCTTGCGAAACAGGATGGTCGTGTCGCCCATGTGCCAATACTCGCTGCAGGGCGGCCTCACGGGGGACTATCATCTTGTTCATCTGGGTCGGTTCGCATTGGGCGGTTTCGGCCTTGTCATGGTCGAAGCGACCGGCATCACGCCGACCGGACGGATCACTTACGGTTGCCCGGGCCTCTGGGATGACAACCACGTTGCCGGACTTCACCGCATCACGTCCTTTCTGCACGCCTATGGTGCCGCAGCCGGTATCCAACTGGCACATGCCGGGCGCAAGGCGTCCACTCTACCGCCCTGGCTCATTGGAACCAGCGAAACCGAACCCCATGCCGAAACCTGGCGACCGGTCGCGCCCTCGCCCATTCCTCATTCAGCCGCAAGCCAAACGCCCCAAGCCCTGACCGAGGCCGCGATGGACGACCTGATCGCCGCCTGGGCCGCCGCTGCAGGACGGGCCGACCGGGCCGGGTTTGACATGGTCGAAATCCACGGCGCACATGGCTATCTGCTTCACCAGTTTCTCAGCCCCGTGGCAAACCAACGGACCGACCGGTTTGGCGGGTCGCTGGAAAACAGGATACGCTTTCCTCTTGCCGTGATTGCCGCCATCCGCGCCGCTTGGCCCGCCCCAAAGCCCCTGTTCCTGCGCATTTCGGCCGAAGACGGGCTTCCCGGTGGCTGGACCGTCGACGATGCCGTGATCTTCTGCCGCAGAGCTGGCGAACTGGGCGTCGATGTTGTCGATGTCTCTGCCGGCGGATTTGACGGGGCGACGATTAGGCCCGCCCCCGGCATGTTCCTCGCCAACGCCGCCCGCATCCGGGCTGAATGCGGGGTGCAGACCATGGCGGTCGGCCTGATGGGCGACGTGGCCATGGCCGATGCTGCCCTTTGCGACGGGAAGGCGGACCTTGTCGCTCTTGGGCGCGCTGCGCTCGACGATCCGAACTGGGCCCTCCATGCCTACAGGGCGCTTGGGCAGGAGTCTCCACAGGTCTGGAACCGCCAGTCCGGCTATGCGATTGACCGCTGGCCAATGCGCCCTGCCGGTGGCAACGCCGTCTGACAATACCGATCCGGCCCTTGGGCCACACTTCGTTTGTGGTCAGCCCGGCTTGAATCCATCGCAAATGGTCCGCCATGTCCCATCCCTTCAGCCGGTCCCCGAACAACCTTGGCGCCGCCGCGCTGGTCTGATTCGAAGATACCCGGGCCGCGATGTCGCACGACCACCGGTTGCGCCAGTAATTCAACCTGCGATCGGCCGGAAACAACCGGCCGAACCCATGCAGGCCGCCGCGGCCGAGGCGCTGCAGGGCAATGTCCCCCGCAACCGGAACAACCCGGTCGATCCGTTCTGCGGTCTGGGGGGATGCCCGGTTCTTATCCTCAGCCCGGCATTAGGACCGACTGACGCGCATAGACGGCGGCATCCGTGGTGCCGTCGTCAAACAGAAGGTCGATCTCAACCCTTTCGATTCTCCCGCCGGGGGCGGTCAGGTGGCTCGGATAGTTCTCGATACCGACCATGATATTCGGCGACGCCGTGTCATCATGGCACGGCTCGAGCGGCAGGGCCGTGTCGGGTGGCGCACCATTCAGGCCATAGCGCACCTCCTACCGACCGCAGCGCCGGGCGCGCAGGTCATTGAAGCAAAGGAAATTCTGATCGCCGTTGTGCTGGATCCCAATCCAGCAGGTCCGCGTCATGCCGAGGATCGGCTTGACCTGGGTCGCGGTGGTATCGCGGCCGGTAGGATTCTGGTTCTCGGGCCCGCGCGCGGAGGTCTCGGCCGACCCCAGCTTGGCATCTGATCTACCGTCCGTCGCGGGCGTTTCGGTCAATAGCGCCTCGGCCGTGGCGCTTTCAGGGGTCGGGACAACCGCGATATCTGTAACCGGAGCGAGACCGCTACCCGGCTCAGGATGACAAGAACGCCGACAATGATCGCCGGGATCATTTCCGGCAGGCCAATCTGTGACTGCAGCGCCCGGTCGCGCTTTTGTACCGGGCCCTCTCAATCTAAGGTGCCCCCAAAACCAACGGGGCCACTCTCACTATGGCGGGAAGAACCGGGACGGGAAAGCCGTTCAACATCATGGTTGTCGGACAGAAAGGGCGGCTCCAGTACGAGGCGCTTCTCTTTGCCGCGTCGCTTCGCGCATCTTCACCTGACTTTGCCGGTCAGTTGATCGTGACCGAACCCGCCGCCGGGCCGCGCTGGGACACTGATCCGACTATTGACCCGCCCATCCGTGAAGCCCTTGCCGATCTCGGCGCCCGCATCGTGCCCTTCAGCAACCGGCACTTCGGCCAGTCCTATCCCTATGGCAACAAGATCGAAGGCCTCTGTGCCCTGCCACCCGGGGAACCCTTTGTGTTTTTCGACACCGACACCCTGATCCTGCAGGATATCACCACTGTCCCCTTCGATTTCCCGCGCCCCAGCGCCTCGATGCGCCGCGAAGGGACATGGCCCGTCGAAGAGCTTTACTGGCCGGGCTACAGCCGCACGTGGAAATCACTCTACGACCGCTTCGGGCTCGATTTCGCTTCATCGCTCGATCTCGGACAGCCCGACGAATACTGGGAACGATACCTCTATTTCAACGCAGGCTGGTTCTTTGGTGCTGACCCGGCCATCTTTGGTCAGCGGTTCACCGACTACGCCCTTTCGGTCCGCGACAACCCGCCCGCAGAACTGGTTCTCCAGCCTCTGGACCCATGGCTCGACCAGATGGTGCTGCCACTGGTCATCCATTCCTTCGGCGGCGGACGCCCGGGGCACGAACTTGCGGGTCTCGACGGGACGGTGACCTGCCATTATCGCATGTTCCCGCTCCTCTACGCCCGTGAAAGCGATGCCGCAGTAGAAATGCTGGAAAGGATCTGCGCCCCCAACAAGATGAAGAAACTCCTCAAGGAACATCTGCCGCTGAAGAAGATGGTCTATCAGCAACAAGGCCCCGAGGTTCGCGCCCTCTTTGACCGCAACGATCTGCCCCGACACGAAAAGCAGATCCGGAACCGGATCAAGTCCGAAGGGTTCTGGATGCGGTGATCAGGGACCCGCAGAACAAATCAGGTTATTTCCTGACTGTCCGCAGAAGTCGTTGCGCGAACCTGCTTCGTTGGCCGTTTCCTTGCCCATCAACTCCACAAAGGACGCAGCGATGTAGGGTTTGCGCGGGATCGCAGAAACAGCAGTCGACGTGTCCAGATTCATTCTGTCCATGGTGACGTCCTCATCCTATCAATTCTGTTTCACTCCCTCTTGCACCTGGCACGTCGCGCGGAGAGCCAAGGCGCAAGGGTGAAAGCATCATGTAAGGTCCAGAAAGCACTTGCTTTGATTCAAATCTTGATGTTTTTGGCATCATCCCGCAAATGGTCTTTGAGTCGCCTCGATCTTCAGGAGAACAGGCCGGGAAATAGCATGAAGGATATGCAAAATGACCCACTCATCACTTCTCTCTTCAGCGGCGGCCGTTCTGCTCGGCCTGATGGCCGCAACTTCGGCTTCGGCCGATCAGGTCGAATATGCCAATGGCGTTTTCTCGCCTGAACCCGGCGTGGTTTGCGACCGCGAAGGCAACTGGTGTGCTGATGGCACCGGCCTGTCGGCAAGCTGGACTGAAACCTATATGGGGGCGGAAGCGGCGCATGACATTGCTGAGGCTGCACAGGGTGAATTCACCTTCTCAGGCGACATTCACTGCGTCATCTCGGACGCAACCTGCATGAACATGGATGGTTCGGTGGCAACGGATATCCAGACCCAGCTTTTCGGCGGCTGATCCCTCAAATTGGTCTGAGAGCCGTCTGCTGTCGACGAGAGGTTGATGAACTATGCGTCGACTGCCCTTCGTCACCTCTGCCGCAACGATTGCCTTCGTGCTTGGCCCTGGGGGCAATATTTCGGCCGGTCAGATCGAATATATTTGGGGCTTGTCTTCGCCTGAACCCGGTGTGGACTTAGACCAATATGGCAACTGGTGTGCCGAGGGTACGGGAGTTTCATCAAGCTGGACCGCGATTTTCATGGGCAGCAAGGCTGCCCATGAAGTCCGGAATAGCCATCCAACCAATCACATGCTCCAACGGTGTTTCCTGTAACCAACACCGCGTGATCTGTGCCCGCTTGAACGGTAGAGCCGCCACAAGGATTAAGTCTCGGCTCTTTGACGGCTGGGACACCGGTTGTTCTGGTCGCCAGACGACTTTGGTCCTCGGTTATGGCGTAAACTGGTCGCCGCCTTGACGGTTCATTCCTTGGGAAGGCAGCGACTGACCCGGGATCAGATACCGGTTTCATTGCCTCGATATCGAATGGCTGAGAATTGAAGCTTGTCGCTTGACCGAGACAATTCTTGCGTGTCGGCCTCGTGCAACACACGCGGGTTTCCAGAGGACCGGGGCAAACAGGTTGTTCTTCCTCTTTGGACACCGCCGCGCAGCAGATCGTTGAGCGGCGTCACACTTTGGCCTACACCTTGGCGGTGCCACATTCAAAGGCCCGCCCATGGGCCCCATCGGGAGGATGATCAGATGACCAAGACGCTCGGCTTTGACACGCTGCAAGTACATGCCGGTGCCAAGCCAGACCCCGCGACAGGTGCCCGTCAGGTGCCGATCTATCAGACGACGGCCTATGTGTTCCGAGACGCGGATCACGCCGCAGCACTCTTTAACCTGCAGGAAGTGGGCTACATCTATTCCCGCCTGACGAACCCGACGGTTTCGGCCCTCGCGGAACGCATCACGACGCTCGAAGGCGGTGCGGGCGGGTTCTGCTGCTCTTCGGGCCATGCCGCGCAAATCATGGCGCTTTTCCCGCTGATGGCACCGGGCCGCAACGTCGTGGCCTCGACCAAGCTTTACGGCGGTACAGTCCAGCAATTCTCGAACACGATCCGTAAATTCGGCTGGTCGGCCAAGTTTGTCGACTTCGAAGATCATGCCGCCCTAAAGGCCGCCATCGACGACGACACCCGCGCCGTGTTTTGCGAATCCATTGCAAATCCCGGCGGCTATATCACCGACCTGCCTGCCATCGCGGCGATTGCCGATGCCGCGGGCCTGCCGCTCATCGTCGACAATACCTCGGCCACGCCTTACCTCTGCCGCCCGATCGAACATGGCGCGACAATCGTCGTCCATTCCACGACCAAGTACCTGACCGGGAATGGTACCGTCACCGGCGGCTGCGTCGTGGACTCGGGCAAGTTCAACTGGTCCCAGAGCGACAAGTTCCCCTCGCTCACCGCGCCCGAACCCGCCTACCACGGACTCAAGTTCCATGAGGCGCTGGGCGGCATGGCCTACACGTTCCACGGGATCGCCGTGGGCCTGCGTGACCTTGGCATGACGATGAACCCGCAAGGCGCGCACTATACGCTGATGGGGATCGAGACGCTCTCGCTCCGCATGGAGCGCCATGTCCAGAACGCGACCAGGATCGCCAACTGGCTCGAGGCTGATCCGCGTGTGGAATACGTGACCTGGGCAGGGCTCAAGAGTTCGCCTTACCACGACCGCGCCGCGCGGATCGTTCCCAAGGGGGCGGGCGCGATCTTCACCTTCGCAATCAAGGGCGGGTACGAAGCCGGGGTGAAGTTCGTCAACTCTGTCGAACTCTTCAGCCATGTCGCCAACCTTGGCGACACGCGCAGCCTTGTCATCCACTCGGCTTCGACGACGCACCGGCAACTGACGCCGGAACAGCGCGCCGCCGCCGGTGCGGGCGACAATGTGGTGCGCCTGTCCATCGGCATCGAAGATGTGAATGACCTGATCGCCGACCTGGATCAGGCGCTGGCCAAGGCGACGGCCTGACCCTGGCGCACCATGGCCCGGGCGATTCGCCCGGGCCATGGTCCTAGCCTTCTTTGTTGATTACTCGGCGATGCGATAGACCATGATGACACTTGTCTGGATCGCGACCTCTCCCGCTGCAATGGGAACCGACCCGGCATCAGCCGCCATCCGCGCCCCCATCACCGGCGCGGGGGCATAGTATCCGCCGTTTTCGGACAGCGTCACCAGATCGCCAAGCATGACCCCTGCCGCCTCGGCGAACAGGAGAGCCCGCGACCGGCCATCAGCCACTGCCGCGCGCCGCGCGTCGTCCATTGCGGCATTTCGATCGACCACGTCAAATGTGACACCGCCAAAGCGGTTCGCGCCATCCTCGACTACCGCATCCAGCACGCCGCCCAGCTTGGCCATGTCGCGCACACGGACATTGACCATCGTCGTCGCGGTAAAGCCCAGCATCTTGAGCGAACCGTCGTAGGACGAAGAATCATAACGGGGATCAAGGGATAGCTGCGATGTCTGGATATCCGTCTTGTCGATTCCCGCTGCTTCGAGCCGTGTCATCACATTGGTCATGGCAAGGCTCATCGCCGTCAGCGCCTCGTTCGCGGTCTCGGCATCTTTGCTCACGCCAAGGCTCACAAAGGCCAAATCGGGGGTCATGGCGACGCTGCCTTCGCCGGTCACGGTGATCAGACGGTCAGCCATTGTGGCAGTCTGCGCGACCGCTGCGCCCGTCAGCGCAAGACCTAACGCGACAGCGGCAAACACGGATTTTACGAACGGGTGCATGGTGAACTCCTTCTTGGGGCACTACGTCTGAACCTATGACGCGGACCGTAGCGCAATCCTTGGAAGGAAGATGCAAATGATTGTGCTTATGTTGGACTTGGCGGGAAACTGCTGTAGCTTTCTTCGGGTCGTGCGAGTCGTGTTTCACCACATTACGATGGATGCTAAAGCCGCCAGATGAAACCCAACTTCGCGCTGTCCCTCTCCTTTCAAGGTATCCGCCTGCTGCACCGGTCCGGTACCGGGTGGACAATCGTCGGTGACGTTTCCCTTGATTCCGCTGACCTTGCCGGTGAACTCGCCATGCTGCGCAAGACAGCACTGTCGCTTGACCCTGCAGGCCTGCGAACAAAGATCCTGCTGCCCAACGATCAGATCAAATACCTTGCTTTGGATACGACCCGGGCCAGTGAAGATGACGTGCGTCACGCACTGGACGGTGTGACACCCTATGCCGTAACCGACCTGCTGTATGATTTCGTCAAGGGCATGGGCCGCACCTACATCGCCGCCGTCGCCCGCGAAACGCTGGACGAGGCCGAAGCCTTCGCTGTCGAGCACCGTTTTGCCCCGGTCTCTTTCGCCGGTGTCCCCGACGAGTTCACTTTCCTTGGCGAATCCTTCTTTGGCCAGACCAAAGCATCCGCCACCCTGCTGCCTGCCGGCGAAAAGGTCGAACGGGATGCGACCCCGGTTCGGGTGCAGTCCAAATCAGCCCGCACGCCATTGCCGCCGGTCTTGGAACGCGCTGCCGCTACAGCTGCCTCGGTTGCCGAGGCGCCCCTGACGGCCGCCGCCCCGGCAGTTACCGCACCCCCTGCCGCGATATCGCCGACTGTAGATGAATCCCCGGCTTCCGAACTTCGAGGGGTTCCGGCCGCGCCCGATGTCACGACCGTTGTGACGTCAATTGCGGCCCCGATCGTCGAAGACAGGCCGCTTGTGCTCGCACATGCAGACGGCAGTGTCGAAGCATCAGTGACACCGGAACCGGAAGCCATTCCCGCATCCGAAACGCCAACTGCTTCACCCGAGGCCAGCGCTGCGGCAGTTTCTGCCGAAACCCCCGCAGCGCCTGAGTCAAAGCCTGAAATCGCCGCTACCACGATAGGAGCCGTCCTGGTGGCAGAACTCGCGGCGGAACCTGCGAACGCAACGGCCCAGACCGAAGCCGCCGATACACCCGCGCCTGTTTTCGCCTCCCGCGCCCGCCCGCAACGTGCCCAGACCGAAGACATGCCGACGGCCGCCCCAGTTGCCAAACCGGCAACGACCCTTGCCGCCCCGGCCCGTACCGCGACTGGAGACTCCAAGGGCGAACCGGTGTTCAGCCGCCGCGCGCCCGTTCCACCGGCAGCACGCTCGCCCGTCCCTCCGGCCCCGACGCCGACCAAAGCCACCCCCCAACCGGGTGTACCCCCGGTCCCGACGGATGCAGCGGGCTCCTCTCCGCCTATGCCCGCACAGTCAACACGCCGACAGGCCGACGCGGCCATCGCCAAGGAATCCACACCGCGCGTCACCATTGACGCAGTTGGCACCACAGGTCGCGGGATGACCGCAACGGCGCCAGCGCCATTGGCCGCACCCACGATCACCGGGCTGTCAGTGGTGGCCAAGCCCGAAACGACGGTTGCCGCTGTCATGGCGCCACAACGGACGCCAAAGCCTGCCGGCACCGCGCAGGTCGTACCTTTTGTTCCCAACCGCGCGGCACCTGCGGACAAACCGGCCGCGCCTGAGCCGACCAAGGGCATGATTGGTCTTGGAAAGCGGGCTGCGCCCGAAACCTTGGCTAGCCCGACGGCAGCCGAACTCGCCAAACCAGCCCGGGCAAAGCCCAAGTTCCTTGGCCTGATCCTGACAGTCATCCTGCTTGTGGTGCTGGCTGCTGTGGCAGCCTGGGCATCGATCACCGACAACGTCTTGTCTCGATGGTTCAGCGGCGAAGCTGAGTCGGTTCAGACCGCGACAGCCGACGCCGCAGCCATCGTGCCCGTCATCATCGGTGACGCTAGGCCCGCAGAACTGCCGCCTGGAGAAACCGCATCGGGCCTGACCGCTAGCCAAGACTCGGCGATTTTGCGGGAAACCGTCCCCGCCGTGACCGAAACATCCGCAGCCGACACCCCCATCACAACACCGGAAGAGGCGACCCCGGGCGAAGAACTCGCACCCTCCGCCGAAACCGTCGCGCAGGCCGTCCCGGACGCCCCGGCGCCCGATGCAGCCGCCACCGCAGCCGCTGCTGCCGCCGTGGCGACCGCCATCGCTGGGCTGGCCGAAGATCAGCCTGCCGCAATCGCCCCGGAAACAGAGGTGACTGCCGATGCGATGCCCACACCGGTTGCGCCCGCCGAAGTCACAGGAACCCCCGTCACGCCCGAAGAAGCTGACCGCTTCTATGCCGCCACCGGCGTCTGGATCCGTGCACCCCGCCTTCCCCTGACGCCCGAGACCGAGGAGCTTGCAGGCATTGAAACAGCCGCAGTTGACGCCGCTCTGGACAATTCAGGCGTCACCTCTCTTCCAGCCATGGGCCCGGATGGCAGGCTTGTGGTGCAACTGAACCCGCCACCGCCGGGCACTCGTTTTGCCCGCGATGACCGTGGCTTCATCCTGGCTACTGCCGAAGGCACGCTCACGCCGGATGGCATGATGATCTTTGCCAGAGCACCTGCGCTTGTCCCGCCAACCCGGCCCGGAACGGTTGCACCGGTGGCAGTTGTCGCACCCGAAACCGCCGTTCTGGCCGAAACGCCCGAAACAGCCGCAGTCCCTCCCATTGTTCCCAACAAACGCCCGCAGGCCCGCCCCGACACGCTTGCGCCTGTGTCCACCGAGACCGAGGCGACACCCGTTGACCCCACCACTCTGACCGCCGAAGGCACGTTGCCAGACGGCACCCTTCCCCCGACAGAGCCGGTTGCCGAGGCAATCCTTCCCGGGGGCGTCAGCCTTGACGGCCTCCGCCCCCGCGAACGCGCCGACAGCATCCTGCCCGAAGAGGCGGCTGTCGTCACAGTGGCCTTTGACGGCCCCGCACCGCCTTCCCGCCCCGAAGGTCTTGCCCCTGAAGGGGCGACCTCGTCGCCTGCAGAAGCGGTGGTTGCCGAGGAAACTCCGGCCGATCCGTCCCAGGACATGAATGCAGCACTGGCCTCAATCGTGGAAAATGCGCGCGATCCGCTGTTGACTGCGACGGCGCAGGCTGTCGCTGTGGTGCGCCGCCCAGACGCCCGGCCCAACAATTTTGCCCGGGTCGTGGAACAGCAGACTGCCCGACTTGCCCGTCAGCAACCCGCCACCGAGGTTGCATCTGCCGAACAGGCCGCGCCCGCAGTGGCCGCCAACCCCAACCTGTCGACCGAAGAACAAGCCGAAACTGCGCCGGATGTCGTCAGTTCTGCTGCGGCAGTTCCCAGCGGATCAGTGCCGGGTGGCGTGGCGCAGGCTGCAACATTTGAAAACGTCATCGCCCTGCGCGAAATCAACCTGATCGGTGTTTACGGGACACCCAACGACCGCCGCGCTCTCGTTCGCACCGGCAACGGTCGCTACCTGCGGGTTGAGGTGGGAGATTCACTCGATGGCGGACAGGTGTCGGCGATTGGTGAAGACTCACTGAACTATGTCAAGCGCGGCCGCACCATCACGCTTGAGATCCCGCAATAAGGTCAGCCGTCGCTGACCCCGGCCTCGGCAAATGTCGCCATGCCCGAATGGCAAGCAACGGCCCCTTTCAGCACCCCGATGGCAAGCGCCGCACCTGAACCCTCGCCCAGTCGCAGCCCCAAACTCAGCAACGGCTCCTTGCCCAGGGCGGCGAGAAGCCTGCCGTGCGCGCCTTCGGCACTCAGATGGCCTGCGACGGTGTGGTCAAGCGCCCCCGGGCAGGTCTTTTCAAGGACTGCTGCCGCAGCCGTGCAGATGAATCCATCCAGTATTACAGGAATCCGATAGGCGCGCGCTGCCGCAATGGCGCCGGCCATCGCCGCCAGTTCGCGCCCGCCAAGGCAGGCAAAGACCTCAAGCGGGTCGCTGACCGCCTTGTGTCGCGCGATCCCTGCCGCAACCGCCGCCGTCTTGCGCGAAAGACCGGCGTCATCCACGCCCGTCCCCCGCCCGGTCCAGTCCGACGGATCGCCGCCAAACAGGGCGCAGGCCAGCGCCGCCGCCACCGTCGTGTTCCCGATCCCCATCTCGCCCGTCACAAGCAGATCAGCTTGCGAATCAACGGCTTCCCACCCGGTTGCAAGCGCCGCGACAAGTTCTGCCTCAGTCATCGCCGGCCCTTGGGTGAAATCCCCCGTCGGCCGGTCAAGGTCCAATGCATGGACAGTCATCTTTGCCCCGAAAGCCTGCGATAACTGGTTGATTGCTGCCCCGCCTCGTTCAAAGTTGATCACCATCTGCGCGGTAACCTCGGCCTGAAAGGCCGAAACGCCCTGCGTTGTCACGCCATGATTTCCAGCAAATATAATGACTTGCGGCTTGTCGATCCGGGGCCGCGCATCCCCACGCCACCCTGCATACCATATCGCCAGATCTTCAAGCCGCCCCAACGCACCGGGGGGTTTGGTCAGCATTCCGTTGCGCGCCGCTGCCCCGGCTCGCGAAACGCCATCACACGCAGGCGCTATTGAAAGGCAATCGCGGAACTTCCGGATACTTGAAAATGGCGCGTGCATGGGCGGACCTCGTTGCATGATCGTCTGCGCCTGTCTAACCATCGGTTCGGCAAGGGAAAGGTCGGAATGGACGCGAATACCAACAAGAACGACCTTGTCGCAGCACAGGACATTCCGGCAGCCCTTGGTCTTCTCACACGCCTGCCCATCCCCGTCGATCACGCCACGGCGACCGCCCGAGGCGCAGCCGCTGCCTGGGCCTGGCCTCTGGCCGGGCTCGCCGTCGCCCTGCTCGCCGGATTGGCGGGCTGGATCACGCTGTCGCTTGGCCTGCCACCGGGCATCGCCGCGCTGTTGGTCCTCGCCACACAGGTCATCGTCACCGGCGCAATGCACGAAGACGGTCTGGCAGACTGCGCCGATGGTCTCTGGGGCGGCTGGACGATCCCCCGGCGGCTCGAGATCATGAAGGACAGCAGGACAGGGGCATACGGCGTCATCGCACTGATCCTTTCGCTGCTCCTCCGCTGGACTGCCCTTACAACTCTGATCGGGTTGGGTTCCCTCTGGGCTCCTCTCATTGCCGTCGCGATGATCAGCCGGGTGCCGATGGTCGCGCTCATGGTGATGTTGCCCAATGCCCGCGACACGGGCCTTTCCCGTTCGGTTGGCCGCCCTTCGGCCCAGACACTCGCACTCGCCATCAGCGTTGCGCTGGCCGGGGCCTTCGTTGCAAAGGGCAGCGCGGCCTTCGGCCTGCTCCTGGCCGTCGCTGTCGTGACCCTGCTTTGGGCCACCATCGCCAAAGCCAAGATCAAAGGCCAGACCGGCGATATCCTTGGCGCCGGGCAGCAACTGGCCGAGATCACGACCCTGCTGACTCTGGTCGCCATTTCGGCCTGACCGCAAGAGCCCCGCCCTTGCCACGCCCCCCGGCCCCGGCTTAACTCATCCTCATGACCAATGATCCCCGCCTGACCGCCCTGGCCGCAAGCCTGCCTGCCTCTGTGCCCTTCGTAGGGCCGGAAACGCAGGAACGTCTGCGCGGCAGGCCATTTGCCGCCCGCCTTGGTGCGAACGAAAGCGTTTTCGGTCCCTCGCCCCGGGCGATCGCCGCTATGGCAAAGGCGGCAGGCGAGGCATGGATGTACGGCGACCCAGAGGTCCGCGACCTGCGCTTTGCCATCGCCGCGCACCACAGCTGCCCCGCTGCGCACATCATGCCGGGCGAAGGGATCGACGGGCTTCTCGGGTTGATCGTGCGGCTCTTCGTGTCCCCCGGCGACAGGGTGGTGACCTCGGCGGGCGCCTACCCGACCTTTGCCTTCCACGTCACGGGCTTCGGTGGCCTTCTTGAGACAGTCCCCTATGCCGGCGATCACGAAGACCCCGACCGCCTGATCGCCAAAGCGCGCGAGACCGGGGCCAAGCTCTGCTACATCGCAAACCCCGACAACCCGATGGGCACTTGGCATTCCGCCGAAACCATCGACCGGATGGTCGAAACCGTCCCGCCCGGCTGCCTCCTGATCCTGGATGAGGCCTATATCGACCTCGCCCCGCCCGGAACAGCACCCGAGATTAACCCCGCCGACCCCCGCGTCATCCGGATGCGCACCTTTTCCAAGGCGCATGGCCTGGCAGGCATGCGCGTGGGCTATGCCATCGGTGCAGGGCCTGTCATCGCGGCCTTTGACCGCGTGCGCAACCATTTCGGCTTGGGTCGCAGCTCGCAGGCCGGCGCGCTGGCGGCTCTTGCCGATCAGGACTGGCTCACCCATGTCCGCCGGGAGGTTGCGACCGCCCGCGACCGCATCGCCGCCATCGCCTGCGCCAACGGCCTCACTCCGATCCCGTCTGCCACCAACTTCGTCACCGTGGACTGCGGCCGAGACGGCCCCTTTGCCAAGGCCGTCCTCGAAAGCCTGACGACTCAGGGCATCTTCATCCGCAAACCATTCGTCGCCCCGCAGGACCGCTGCATTCGCATCAGTGCAGGCCGTCCGGCCGATCTGGATCAGATGGCCAGAGCGCTACCCCCAGCACTTTCACAAGCGGCGGAGAAGACCGGAGGCTGACAGTCTTGTGACTTGCCTTCCACCTGCGGGAAGCCGCGACAAACGGGCCAATCCATCAACGGAGCCCCCAATGACCCGCCTCAGCCTCGCCGCCCTGCTTCTTCTTCCTCTTCCGCTCTATGCCCAGACCGGCGACCAGGCCGGCCATGACATGTCGGGCATGGCAATGAGTGACATGTCCCCGCCCTCGGTCGCCTTTGCCAACGCGAATGCTGCCATGCACGAGGCGATGAACATCACCTTCACGGGCAATGCGGATGTCGACTTCATAAACGGCATGATCGCTCACCATCAGGGCGCAGTCGCCATGGCCCAGATCGTCCTGCAATACGGCACCGACCCCAAGGTCCGTGCCCTCGCCCAGAACATCATCACCGCGCAAGAGGCCGAAATCGCCTGGATGCAGGACTGGCTCGCCACCCACCCGGAGTAAGCGGCGAAAGGGTCAGTCGGCGGCGATATCCGTCCTGACCCGCCCTGCTGCCGCGATAATCTCGGCGGCTGCGTCGCCAGCGCCCCGCCCGTGCGGGATACCCAATGCCTTGAGACCGGCGTCTATCGTGCCGATCACACCCAGGATCGAATGGGCATTCACATGCCCCATATGCCCGATGCGGAAAAACCCGTCTGCCGGTTCCCGCCCCAATCCGATGCCCAAAGTCAGGCCCGCCACATCCTCGGTCCATGCCCGCAGCCTGTCACCCCAGGGCGACCCGACCGAAACCGCCGTCACTGCATGCGACCGCTTCGCCGGATCGGCCACGTTCAGCTTCATCGGCCCTTCGGACCCCCAGACGTCAAACGCCGCCCAGACCGCCTGCGCCAGCATCCCGTGCCGCGCCCAGACCGCCCCGATCCCTTCCTCGCCGATCATGTCCAGCGCGGCGCGCAGCCCATAAAGGTGATGCGTCGGCGCGGTGCCGTCGAAATACTGCCAGTATTCCACGGGGTTCGCACGCGGCCGCCAGTCCCAATAGGCCGTCACGCAGTTCGCGTTCTCCCGTGCCCGGTCGGCCTTGTCATTGAAGAACACGAAACACATGCCCGGCGGCACCATCAGGCCCTTCTGGCTGGCTGCTACCATCACATCGACGCCCCAGTCATCCATCTCGAACCGGTCACAGCCCAGCGACGCGATGCAATCGGCGATCAACAGCGCCTCGTGCCCGGTTGCATCCATCGCCTTCCGCAGCGCCCCGATATCGCTCCGGACCGAGGTTGCAGTATCCACATGCACCGCGAGCACCGCCTTGATCCGGCCCCCCTTGTCGGCGCGCAGCACCTCAGCCACCCGGTCCGCATTGATGCCCGACTGCATCCCGAAATCAATCACCTCGCATTCGACGCCGATCCCCCGCGCCATGACGGCCCAGCCATGACCAAACCGCCCCGTCGTCAGAACCAGCACCGTCTCGCCCCGCGACAGCACATTGGAAAGCGCCGCCTCCCAGGCCGCATGACCGTTGCCGATATAGATCGTCGCCTGATGCGCCGTCCGCGCGACCGCCTTCAGATCGGGGATCAGGCTCCGCGTCATGTCGATCAGCTCGCCCTTATAGATATTGGGCGCCGCCCGATGCATTGCGTTCAACACCCGGTCGGGCATAATCGACGGTCCGGGTATGGCGAGCGTCTGGCGTCCGTTGGAAAGCATGGGGCATGTCCTGTCTGTTTGGCGTGACCCTAAACCCTTGGCCCGCAGCGTCAATGGAGCCAGCCTGCTTGCCCCGCGCCGCCCTTGCGCCTAAATGGCACAGATCACCTTGTCACGGACAGGCCACGCGGGGATGAACCCTTTTCAGAACTCCGACGCGGACAGCAAAGCGCCCTCATCGCGCTTTGTCCCCCTCGACCTGTCGGACCCCGCCCAGCGCCGCAAGGCCAACCTGCATTACCATCTGCAGGATCACGCGATCCTGCGTTACACGTGGACGAATGAGGCGCAGATCGCCCCCGGCGTATGGCGCGCCAACCATCCCACGCATGGCCGGTTCGAGCGTTACAAGGCCATGGGGATCAAGACGATCCTGAACCTGCGCGGGGCCACCGAACACCCCCGATATCTCTTTGAAAAGGAAAGCTGCGACAGCCTTGGCCTGACACTCGTCAGTGTCGGCCTTCAGGCGCGGCTTGCCCCCGCCAAGCTCCATGTCGACGCCCTGTTCGACGCCTTCCAAACGATGGAGCGTCCCTTCATCATGCACTGCAAGTCTGGCGCCGACCGTGCGGGATTTGCAAGCGCACTATACCTGCTTTCCTACGAAGGCGCGACAATGGCTCAGGCGCGCCGCCACCTTTCCTGGCGCTACCTCCACTTCCGGTCCTCGAAGACCGGTATCCTCGACCACATTCTCGACCTGTACGAAGCACGTCAGGCCGAAAGCCCCATCCAGACAGAGGAATGGTTCCGCACCGAATATGACCCCGCCGCCGCGCAGGCCGGTTTCCGCAGATGACCGCCCGTGCCGCCATGCGGCCTATCCCCGACAACAAGGACGGGCTGTTCCTCTGGCTATGGCGCTTCTACCTTCGCCCACACTGGAGGATGCTGATCCTTGCCCTGATCCTCATGGCGATTGAAGGCGGCAGCCTTGGCCTCCTTGCCTCGACCATGGAACCCATGTTCGACAATGTCTTTGTGCAGAAGCAGTCAGGCGCAGTCTGGGAAATCGGCCTCATCATTCTGGGAATCTTCCTGGCCCGTGCCGTCACTTCGATGGGCTACAAGGTCATTCTGACCCGAACGAGCGAACTGACCGCCGCCGAACTCCGGGCTGACCTGCTCGACCACCTCATGAAACTCGACGGACGCTTTCATCAGGAAAACCCGCCCGGCTATCTGATAGAACGGGTGCAGGGCGATGTGAGCGCGATCAACCGCATCTGGTCGGGCATCATCACCGGCCTCGGCCGCGATCTTGTCGCCGTCCTCACCCTCTTTGGTGTGGCCCTGTCGGTGGACTGGCGCTGGACGCTTATCGCTCTCGTCGGCATCCCGCTCCTCGTCGCGCCCTCGCTGATCGTCCAGCGCTATATCCGCAAGCGCGCACGCCGCGCGCGCGAGGTTGCGGCCCGCATGTCGATCCGCCTCGACGAGGTGTTCCACGGTATTTCTGCGATCAAGCTGAACGCCCTCGAACCCTATCAGGCCGCCCGCTATGACGTGCTGACCAAGGACCGCGTCAGGACCGAGGTTCGGGCCGCTGCCGGTCAGGCTGCGATCCCGGCCCTGATAGACGTGATGACGGGCATCGGCTTTCTGGGCGTCCTCCTCTACGGCGGGGCCGAGATCCTTGCCGGGACCAAGACCGTCGGGCAGTTCATGGCCTTCTTCACCGCCATGTCCCTTGCCTTTGAACCCCTCCGCAGATTGGGCAATATCTCGGGCCTCTGGCAGTCCGCTGCCGCGAGCATCGAGCGGATGCGGGCGATCTTTGACGCCGAACCCTCCATCATTTCGCCCCCGCGCCCCCTGCCCGCCCCCACCGGCGCGCCGCGTATCGTCCTGCAGGATGTGCATCTGACCTATGGCGATCTGCCCGTCCTCCGCGGCGCCTCCTTTGTGGCCGAGGCGGGCAAGACCACGGCCCTCGTCGGCGCCTCTGGCGCGGGCAAGAGCACCGTGTTCAACGTCCTTACCCGCCTTGTTGATCCGCAGGCGGGTTCCGCCACTATCGGCGACATTCCTACCACAGCCATGACCATCCAGGACCTGCGCGGTCTTTTCAGCGTCGTGACTCAGGACGCCCTCCTTTTCGACGAAACCATCCGTGACAACATCCTTCTGGGCCGCACCGACGTCTCTGACGCCCGCCTTGCCGAGGTGGTCGAGGCCGCCCATGTCGCAGACTTCCTCCCCCGCCTGCCCAACGGCCTGGACAGCCCGGCAGGCCCTCGGGGCTCTGCCCTCTCCGGCGGCCAGCGCCAGCGCGTTGCCATCGCCCGCGCCCTTCTCCGCGATACCCCCGTCCTCCTGCTGGACGAGGCTACCAGTGCGCTCGACACCCTGTCCGAGGCAATCGTCCAGTCCGCCCTCGAACGCCTCTCGCACGGCCGTACGACGCTGGTGATCGCCCACCGCCTGTCGACCGTGCGCGAGGCTGACAGCATCGTCGTCATGGACAGGGGCCGTGTCTTGGATCAGGGCACGCACGAGGAACTACTTGAACGCGGCGGCATCTATGCCGATCTCTATGCAATGCAGTTCCGCAGCGAGTCGCCTGCTGACGGCACCGCTGCCTTGCTTGCCGGAGCCGCAGGCGGGGACATTTAGAACCGGAAGAAGCTGCCTGACAGTTCTTTGAAAGAGGGCGCGATGAACGACCGCACCGTTCTGGCAATTACCGGCAATGACCGGGAACACTTCCTGCAGGGGCTTGTCTCCAACGACGTGCGCCGCGCCGGGGGACGGCTGATCTATGCCGCGCTGCTGACACCGCAGGGCAAGTATCTGGCCGACTTCTTTGTTGCGGGCGAAGCTGAACGCCTCCTGATCGACGTGGCCACCCCGCTGGCCCCGTTGCTGCTCCAGCGTCTCACGTTGTATCGCCTCCGCGCGGACGTGCATGTCGCCTCCACAACTGTCATCGTATCGCGCGGCACCGGCCGCCCTGCCCCCGCGGGCGCCCTGCCCGACCCGCGGCATCCTGCGCTCGGCTGGCGGCTGTATTCGGACACCGACCAGAGCGACAACACCGACTGGGAAGCCCTGCGTGTGGCCCACCTTATCCCGGAAACCGGTGTCGAACTCACGCCCGAGACCTATATCCTCGAAGCAGGGTTCGAACGCCTTCATGGCGTCGATTTCCGCAAGGGCTGCTATGTGGGGCAAGAGGTCACCGCCCGCATGAAGCACAAGACCGAGCTGAAGAAGGGTCTCGCCCGGGTTGTCGTCGACGGTACCGCCGCCCCAGGCACGCCCATCGTATCGGGCGAGAAGGAGGTCGGCACGCTCTACACCACGGCCGGAGACCACGGCATCGCATGGCTGCGATTTGACCGGGCAGAAGGCGATCTGAAAGCTGGTAAGGCGACCGTCCGCCTGGCCGAATAGCGATCAGGCCAGAAAGGCGAACCGCCGCGCGAGATCATCCCACACGGTCTGCGTACCGGCCGTGAGCACGACGCCCTTGGCAATCCCTGCGTGATACTCCCGCCCGTCCAGCATGCGGGATACGCCCCCTGCCCGCTGCACGGCCAGTACGCCTGCGGCATGGTCCCAGGGGTGCGGCACCGGGCCGGACAGCACAAACTCGGCATGACCCTGCGCGACCATCCGGTATTCATGACATGAACAACGCAGCGAATAGATCCGCGCGAAATCGGGAAACTCGGTCACGATCCGTGTCTTGGCCGCCTTGGAGAATAGCCCGAGCGGCACATAGCCGCTGATCCTGCCCACCCGCACCTCGCCTGACACCGCGAGCGACTTTGGCTCATGTCCGGCCATCACGACCCGCGTCGGCAGGTCTGTCCCGGCCTCGATCCAGTCGTCCAAGACCGGGTCATAGAGGAGCCCATAAACCGGCAACCCCCGGTGCAGCACGGCGATGATCATGCCGAACAGCGCGAGCCCCTTGGCATAGTTCCAGGTGCCATCCACCGGATCAATGACCACGGCCCATTCCGTGGTGGCCATCGCATCCCGCAAGGACGAATCGCCCGCAACCGATTCCTCGCCCACGACCAGAGCCTCGGGCCAGCCCGCGCCGATTTCAGCTTTGAGTTGATCCTCGGCCATCGTGTCGGCCAGCGTTACCAGATCGGCTGGCCCGGACTTGGTGGAAATCTCATGCGCGGCAAGCTGGCGGAACCGGGGCAACACCTGATCCCGCGCCGCGTTGCGGGCCGCCCTGACGATCAGCGCCTTGAGGTCATCGCGCAGAACAGCCATGCCTTACGCGCGTTCCGAATATTCCATCGTCTCTGTATTGACGATGATCGCATCATCCGCCCCCACGAAAGGCGGCACCATGATCCGCAGACCATTGTCGAGGATCGCCGGCTTGAAGCTGTTGGCCGCCGTCTGGCCCTTGACCACGGGATCGGTCTCGACAATCCGGCATGTCACCTTGACGGGCAGGCGCACGTTCAGCGCCTCGTCACCGTAATACTCAATGGTAGCCGTCATCCCGTCCTGCAGGAAAGGCCGCCGGTCACCCAGAAGGTCCGCCGACAACGTCATCTGCTCGAACGTTTCATTGTCCATGAAGGTCAGCATCCCGTCTGATTCGTACAGAAACTGCTGGTCCTTGCGCTCAAGTTCGACCTGATCGACCTTGTCGACGGACCGGAACCGTTCGTTCAGCTTGGTCCCGTTACGCAGGTTCTTGAGTTCAACCTGCGCAAATGCGCCGCCCTTGCCGGGCTTTACATGGTCTGTCTTGACCGCGACCCACAGGCCACCGTCATGTTCCAGCACAAAGCCGGGGCGGATTTCGTTACCGTTGATCTTGGGCATGGCCTGCTTCGTGTCAAATTTATGGCAACAGGTTGTCCGTTTGCCTTCAGGGCCCTATATCTCGACAGTTTTCACCTGACAAGGCAACTAAATGCTGAACGCGGGGGAAATGACCTATGCAGTCAGCGCATGGGTGGTATGCGAAATCAGTGGCCCCGAATCGTCATCAAAACGGCATATTCCGCCCACGCCGAGAACCGCAAGAGCAAAAAGTTCAAAGGAAGCAAGATGAGAGATTTCGTCGACGGCACCGCCTACAATAACGAGCAGGGCAACCGGGCGCGCAAGCTTTTCGCCGCCGTTGTGCTTGCCGCTCTGGATGATGCCATCGCGGACGACAAGAAGTACGGCAACGGCCCGGAACAGATCGCCCGCTGGGCCCGTTCGCGTGACGGACGTGAAGTGCTGTCCTGTGCCGGGATCGACCCGAACGAACGCGTGGTCTCCGGCCTCATGGAATTCGTAGGCAAAGGTGTGCGGACCTCTGTCGCGCTGTCGCGAGAAGAAAGCGAACGCCGCCATGCTGCCGAGGCAGAAGCGCGCGCCGCCTGATTGCGGCACCGCAGCAAACGACCACTTTCAACGCGGTCCTTCGGGGCCGCGTTTTTTTGTTGTGCGTCAATGCCCTTGGCCCCGGAACATCAGCATGAACATGATCCCTGGCGCCGCCTCCATCACCATCAGCCCGGCGATCACTAGCCGCATTCCGACGGACCGGTAGCGCCGCCAAAGCACGACAGTCAGCAGCAGACAGACAGCGATTTCAAGCGGCGCGACGATCCCGCCATAATGCGCCCGGTCCCAGTAGCTTACCGGGCTGTGGAACACCCAGGTGCTGATCGGCCAGAATTGCGCCCGCGCATCGTCATGATGGACAAGAAGATCGCAGACCGAATGCAGAAGTGCGGCCCCCGTGAAGGCCACGAGAATCTCGGCCCGGAACCACAGTGCCAGCGCAAACCCAAGGCCCCAAAGCACGATCGAATGGTCGACGCGAAAGACAGCCTGCCACGCGTCCGAGAAGTATAGCGTGCCGAAGACCACATCGGGCGGGGTGTTCAGGACGAACAGATGCACCCCGGCCAGCACGTAAAGCGAGACATCGGGGATCAGCCCGCCCGCCATTGCTGCCGCCGTGACCCAGGGCTTGCCCGCTTTGCCAAAGGCCGCGAGGCCGAAAATCACATGCGCCGGTGTGTTCACGCTTTCCCCTCACGCAGCAGCCCCCTAAGGACAGTAGCTGGAGGTACGCGATGACGAAAGCCATCATGGTCCAGGGGGCCGGATCAAACGTGGGCAAGTCGATGCTGGTCGCAGGCCTTGCCCGCGCCCTCGTGCGCCGTGGACTGTCGGTCGCCCCGTTCAAGCCGCAGAACATGTCAAACAATGCCGCCGTCACGGCGGATGGTGGTGAAATCGGCCGGGCCCAGGCGCTGCAGGCCCGCGCCGCTGGCCTTGATCCCCTGATCGACATGAACCCTGTCCTGCTCAAGCCCGAAACCGACGTGGGGGCGCAGGTCGTAGTGCAGGGAAAACGGCTCGCCACGGTCAAGGCTCGTGATTATGGCCGCATGAAGGCCGATCTTCTGCCTCGCGTCCTTGACAGCTTTCACCGCCTTGCCCAAGGCCGCGACCTCATCCTTGTCGAAGGCGCAGGCAGCCCTGCCGAGGTGAACCTGCGGGCGGGCGACATAGCCAATATGGGCTTTGCCACCGCCGCCCGCGTGCCTGTCTTCCTGGTCGGTGATATTGACCGGGGCGGCGTCATTGCCCAGCTTGTCGGCACCCACTCCGTCCTTCCCGAGGACGACCGCGCCCTGATCCGTGCCTTTGTCATCAACAAATTCCGGGGCGACCCGACCCTGTTTGACGATGGCCTGCGCATTGTCACAGACCGCACCGGCTGGGACAGCCTTGGGGTCGTGCCGTGGTTCCCCGACGCCTGGCGCCTTCCGGCCGAAGATATCATGGACATCCGATCCCGCCCCGGCGGCCCGCTCAGGATCGCCGTGCCCCGTCTGAACCGGATCGCGAATTTCGATGACCTCGACCCTCTCTCGGCCGATCCGCAGGTCAGCGTGGAGATCATCCCCGAAGGTCGTCCCCTGCCCGGAGATTCAGACCTTATCCTCATCCCCGGCTCCAAATCCACGATCGCCGACCTTGCCCATTTCCGTGCGCAGGGCTGGGATATCGACCTTTATGGCCATGTCCGGCGCGGGGGCCGCGTCATGGGCATCTGCGGCGGCTATCAGATGCTGGGCCAAAGGATCGAAGACCCTGACGGGATCGAAGGTCCAGCTTCCTCCGTCCCGGGCCTTGGTCTTCTCGACGTGATAACCGTCATGGGCCTTGAAAAGCGCCTCGCCCTTACGACTGCTACCTACATCCCGACAGGTGACACGGTATCCGGCTACGAAATCCATCTCGGCCAGCCCGAAGGCCCCGACCGCGCCCGCCCATGGCTCCGCGTGGAGGACCGGGGCGAAGGTGCCGCTTCACCGGACGGCCGGATCCGTGGCGCTTACCTGCATGGCATCTTCGCCGCCGACGCCTTCCGCGCCGCATTCCTGCGCGAACTTGGCGCTCCGGCCCCGACGGGCAACTACGCTGCGGGTGTCGAGACGACGCTCGATGCGCTTGCCGCCCATCTGGAATCGCATCTCGATGTGGACCGTGTTCTGGAACTGTCAGGACCTGTTCACCCCTGACAGGCGTCAGCCCCCCAGACGCTTACCGGTCTTGGCGTCGAACAGACAGATCCCTGTCCGGTCCAGGCTCAGCCCTATGGCCTCCACGCCAGTCTCGCGCATCCGCCCGGGCAGGCGCGCCGTGACGGTCTTGCCGCCCAGAGCAAAGCTCAGATAGGTCTCGGCCCCCGTGTTCTCGATGATTGTCGGCACAACCGACAGGTCGGGCGCGCGGTCATGAGCCAGCGCCAGATGCTCGGGCCGCAACCCCAGCGTGACTTCACCGGGCAGGCCCGCGGGGTTCCACCCCGCCCCCATTGCTATATGCACGCCACCCGCATCCAGCCCCCGCGCCGTCACCGTCGCCGGGACAAGGTTCATCGGCGGGCTGCCCATGAAATCGGCCACAAAGGTATTGGCGGGCCGGTCATAGATTTCCTCGGGCGTACCGATCTGCTGCACGATCCCGCCCTTCAGCACCACGATCCGCGTGGCGAGCGTCATCGCCTCGATCTGGTCATGCGTCACATAGACAATGCTGGCCCCGGTCGTCTTGTGCAGCCGCTTGATTTCGGCCCGCATCTCGACCCGCAGCTTGGCATCCAGGTTCGACAGCGGCTCATCGAACAGGAACAGCTTGGGATCGCGCACAAGCGCCCGCCCCATCGCCACCCGCTGCCGCTGCCCGCCCGACAATTGGCTCGGCCTGCGGTCCAGCAGGTGATCGATCTGCAAAAGCCGCGCGACCTCACCGATCTTGCGGTCCATCTCGGCCTTGGGTAACTTGCGGATCTTCATCCCGAAACCGATGTTTTCGGCCACGCTCATCGTCGGGTAAAGCGCATAGGACTGGAACACCATGGCGATGTCGCGGTCCTTCGGCGGCTCCTGCGTCACGTCGCGGCCGCCGATCAGCAACTGACCGCCCGACGTCTCCTCCAGCCCCGCGATGCAGTTGAGCAGAGTGGACTTGCCACAACCCGAGGGACCGACAAGCACCAGAAACTCGCCCTGTCCCATCGACAGGCTGATGTCATTCAGCACGTGAACAGAGCCATAGCTCTTGGACAGCGATTTCACCTCGAGCGCGGGGGCGCTGCCGGTCATGTCGAGGGCCATCGGGAGACTCCTGTATCTGGGACGGGGGCTGTGGAATTACGCACGATCAGTTCAGCGCGGACGAGAGTCTGCAAACCTTTGGCCGGGGCGCCGCCGATATGGTCGATCAGCGCATCGGCGAGCGGCTTGCAGGCATCACGCAAAGGCGACCGGGTGACTGTCAGGGCAGGATCAAACGCAATGGCGCGCAGTTGTGGCAACGCGTCATCATGGGCCACCACCGACAGGTCGGCAGGCACAGACAGCGACAGATCCCGCGCCGCCTGCAACACACCCGCCGCGATCAGCGTGGAACCGCAGATCATCGCCGTCGGGCGTGGCCCGGCCCGGCCCGACAACATCGCCAGCGCGGCGGTATAGCCATAGCTTTCCGAAGGCCGCTCGGTCGAGATGAAGGCATCAGGCACCGGACACCCCGCCTCGGCCATAGCATCACGGAACCCGGACAGACGGTCCGCCGCATAGGACCACCGCACATCCCCGTTCAAAAGCGCGACCCGCCGATGGCCCAGCGCCGTGAGGAAACCCACCGCATCTGCACTGACCGCACGGTTGTCGATGCCATAGAACGGATAATCAACCTCGGTCGCAGTTTGCCCGTGAACAACAAATGGAATCGCTCGTTCCTGCAGAAAGGCCACCCGGGCATCATCCGGCACCGGCGCATTAAGGATGAACCCGTCCACCACATTCCGTTCCAGCATCCGCTCATAGGCGACCGTCGGATCGGCATGCTGATCAACCGCCAACACCAGATCAACATCCCGCGCCGCCAGCGCCGCGGTAAGCCCGGTGATCACATCAAAGAACGTCTGGTCAGCGGTCATGTCGGCCTTGAGCTTCACAATCATGCCTACCATGCCGGACCGACCGGTCACCAGTCTTTGCGCCACGCGGTTCGGCCGATAGCCCAGCCGCTTGGCCGCATCCGTCACGCGGTCACGCGTGCGGGCATTCACTTCCGGGAATCCGTTCAGCGCCCGACTGACGGTTGCCACCGACAGCCCCAGTTCTGCACTGATATCCTTCAAAGTGGTCATCTGACCCATTGTTCAAAGCGTTTCAAATGTGGACGCTAGTCATTCATGACCATACTGGCAAGACCTTCCTTGATGTAACGTCACTCTTTCTTGAGAGCATATCAAAACGTTTTGAAATCTTGAGTTCTCCTGCTATGGTCGGTTGAAACAGAATCATGTCGCCCCGCTCGGGGCGAAGACCGGGGGTATGAATGCGGGATTGGTGGCGGGACGCGATCATCTATCAGGTCTACCCAAGGTCGTTTCAGGACAGCGACGGCGACGGCATTGGCGACCTGCCCGGCATCACCGCCCGCCTGCCGCACATTGCCTCACTTGGTGCCGATGTGGTCTGGCTCTCGCCCTTCTTCACCTCGCCTGACCGGGACATGGGCTACGACGTCTCGGACTACTGCAACGTCAACCCGCTCTTTGGCACGCTCGAGGACTTCGACGCACTCCTTGCCAAGGCGCATGACCTCGGGCTCAAGGTCATCATCGATCAAGTGATCTCGCATTCGTCGATCGACCACCCGTGGTTCAAGGAAAGCCGCCAGAGCCGTGAAACCGACAAGGCCGACTGGTACGTCTGGGCCGATCCAAAAGCCGACGGCGGTCCGCCGACGAACTGGCTTTCGGTCTTTGGCGGCAGCGCCTGGGCCTGGGACACAAGGCGCAAGCAGTACTACCTGCACAACTTCCTGATCGAACAGCCAGACCTGAACTTTCACAATCCTGATGTGGTGGACACCCTTCTGGGCACAATGCGTTTCTGGCTGGAACGTGGAGTTGACGGATTCCGACTTGATACCGTCAACTTCTATGTCCACGACGCCCGCCTGCGCGACAATCCGGCAAGTGAATGGGATGTCTTTCCGAACAACCCCTACGAGGCGCAGAACCACCTCTTCTCCAAGACGCGCCCCGAAAACATCGCCATCCTGCAGCGCATCCGCACCCTGACGGACGAATTCGGCGCGACCATGACCGTCGGCGAGGTCGGCGAAGCCGGCCGCATGATCGAGATCATGGCCGAATATACGTCGGGCGGCGACAAGCTGCACATGGCCTACTCCTTTGAATTCCTCGGCCCCGATACCGCACCCCGGCATTTCCGGTCCGGGATCGAACGCTTTCTGCGCAGTGCCCCCGATGGCTGGCCCTGCTGGGCCTTTTCCAACCACGACGTAGCCCGCCATGTCAGCCGCTGGACCCCACCCGGCGGCGACAGCGACGCCGTGGCCAAGCAGGCCATCGCGCTCCTCTGCAGCTTCCCCGGTACGCTCTGCCTCTATCAGGGCGAAGAACTGGGGCAGACCGAAACCGACATTCTCTACGAGGAAGTCCGCGACCTCGGCTACATCGACTTCTGGCCCGCGATCAAAGGCCGTGACGGCTGCCGTACCCCGATGGTCTGGAAAGCGCAAGACCCGCAGGGCGGCTTCACCACCGGCACCCCGTGGCTCCCGGTGAAGCCGCCGCAGGCCACCCGCGCCGTGGACCGTCAGGAAAAGGACAAGGCCTCGGTCCTCAACGCCTACCGCGCCACGATCGCCTACCGTCGCGGCAGAACTGCACTCCGCACGGGCACGACTCGTTTCATCGACCTGCCCGCACCCCTTCTGGCCATCGAACGCACGGCCGAGGATGGAGCCCGCGTGACCGCGATCTTCAACTTGTCCGACCAGCCGCAAGAGTTGACCGCTCAGGGCAGCTTCACCCTTGCCGGGCCGCAGGCCGCCGAAGGCAAAGGGCCGGTCCTGATGTTCCCGGCTCATGGCTTTGTGTTTCTCGAATCTGCGCAGCCACTCATGCTCGCGCAGCTTGACTGACGAAAGGGGACGCCGGCCCCCAAGGCCGCCGGCACTGATGAAAGAACCCGAGGGAGGATATACCCCATGACCATCAAGATGCTCGGCGCTGCGGCGCTGCTTGCCACAACTGCCCTTCCCGCCTTCGCCTTCGAAGACGGCTCTATTCTGATCTGGGTCGGTGCGAACCGCGACGAAGCGGCCCTCCAGGCCATCGGCGACCAGTTCGCCGCCGATCTGGGCGTGCCCGTGACCGTTCAGGTCGTCGACCCCGACCTGACCGACAAGTTCCAGCAGGCTGCCGCGACCGGCGACGGCCCCGATATCGTCCTCTGGGCGCATGACCGTTTCGGCGAATGGGCTGCAGGCGGCCTCGTCGCCCCCGTCAGCCCCAGCGCCGAATGGGCCGCAGACATCCTGCCCAGCGCAATGGATGCCGTGACCTTCAACGGTTCCGTCTGGGGCTACCCGGTCGGCGTCGAAGCGGTCACGCTGATCTATAACAAGGCCCTGATGGCCACACCACCCGCCTCGTTCGAGGAAATCCGCGATGCCGGCGAAGCAGGCAAGATCCTCTGGGACTACAACAACACTTACTTCACCATGCCCCTCCTGATGGCAGGCGGCGGTTTCGCCTTCCAGAAGGTCGACGGCGTCTATGACGGCACTGTCACCGGCGTCAACACCGAAGGCGCGATTGCCGGTGCCGAACTGTTCAAGTCGCTCTTCGACGCAGGTGTGCTGCCGACAGGCGTGGATTATGGTGTCATGGACGGCGCGATGGCCAATGGAGAAGTCGCCATGGTCCTGAACGGCCCCTGGTCCTGGGCCGGTTACCGCGCTGCGGGCATCGATATCGGCGTAGCCCCGATCCCGACCGTGGGCGGCAATGTCGCTCCGCCGTTCCTCGGTGTGCAGGTTCTCGGCATCAACGCCGCCAGCCCCAACGCCGACCTCGCCAAGGAGTTCATCGAGAACTACCTGACGACCGATGAGGGTCTGGCCTCCTGGAACGCCGGAGGCGGCATCGGCGCACTTGCTGACATGAGCGCTGCCGCCGCTCAGGAAGACCCGCTTGTCGGCGCGATGCTGGCTGTCGCTGCAAACGGCATTCCCATGCCGTCAAACCCGGAAATGGGAGCCTTCTGGTCCGCCATGGGCCCGGCGCTGACCAACATCACCACCGCAGCCGCAACGCCCGCCGATGCGCTGAACGACGCAGCGGCCCGTATTCTGGCCAAGTGATCGCAAACTGGGGCGGCGGGGAAACCTGCCGCCCTCAGCCATGAAGACGTCCCGGTCCGGCCATCGCCGCACAGAGATGACCACGGCACACCTGGAGGGGTGCGCCCGCCAAGGAGGAGACCGCAAGCATGAGCAGTTCCGTGACCACGGCAACCGGCGCTTCAAGCCTGCCTCGCCTGGCGTTCGTCGGCCTGACCACGCTCGTCCTGCTTTACGCGGCCTTCTACCTCTACGCCCAATCCCAGCCCCTTTTCGGCGCCGTCCTTCTCGCTCTCGCCTGTGGCTTTGCGGTGATCTACGGTGCCAATCGCTTCTACGGCGCGCGCTTCATTTTTCCCGGTATCGCCGCCGTCCTGACCTTCATTGCCCTGCCGATCGGCTACACGATCTACCTCGGCTTCACCAATTACTCGTCCTTCAACCTCCTCAGCTTCGATCGCGCGACCGAAGTCCTGTTGTCCCGTGGTGGCGCAGACCCGTCGACCGAACAGCCCTTCGCCGTCGCCGCGGAAGGCGACCAGTTCCGCATCTGGCTTCCCGACAGCGGCCTTCTGTCTGATCCAGTGACCCTGACGGGCAAAGCGCTGGCACCAGTGACCGCTGCCCTGGCCCCCGCTGACGCCCCCGCAACCCTGCTCGAAACGCGCGACGCCATCCGCCTCCGCGAAGGGCTGGGCCTGCTGACACTCACTACGCCCGACGGCATGCAGATCGTAAACTCCGGCCTTCGGACCTTTGCGAGCGTAACGCCCGAATATGCGCAACAGCCCGACGGCACCCTGATCCGCGCCAGTGACGAAACCGTCCTGACACCCGACCACAGTACCGGCTTCTACGTCGCCCCCGACGGAACACAGGTCCCGCCGGGCTGGCGCGTGGGAATTGGCTTTGGCAACTTTGAAAAGGTCTTCACCTCCGAAGGCATCCGCCAGCCGCTCTTTTCGATCTTCATCTGGACGGTAGTCTTTGCCGCCGCCTCGGTTGGCCTTACCTTTGCGCTGGGTCTGACACTCGCCGTGATCCTCCAGTGGGAGCACCTGCGGTTCAAGACGCTCTACCGGATCCTGCTGATCCTGCCTTACGCCGTCCCCGCGTTTATCTCGATCCTCGTTTTCAGGGGCCTTTTCAACCAGAACTTCGGCGAGATCAACATGATCCTCGAAGGCATCTTCGGCATCCGTCCAAACTGGTTCACCGATGGCAATCTTGCCCGGATCATGATCCTGATCGTGAACACATGGCTTGGCTATCCGTACATGATGCTGCTTGCCATGGGTTTTCTGCAGGGCGTGCCGGAAGACCACAAGAAGGCCGCAGCCCTCGAAGGCGCCTCTTCGGCCCGGGTGTTCTTCACCATCACTCTGCCGCAGATCATGCCGCCCTTCCTGCCGCTCCTGATCGCTTCCTTTGCCTTCAACTTCAACAACCTCGTGCTGATCCTGCTGCTCACCACCGGCGGGCCCGACATCCCCGGCACGATCATCCCTGCCGGTCGGACTGACATTCTCGCCAGCTTCACCTACCGCATGGCCTTTGACGATTCAGGCACCCAGTTCGGCCTTGCCGGGGCAATCACCCTGATGATCTTCATCGTCGTTGCCGCGATGTCCTACCTCAACCTCGTCCAGATGCGCCGGGCCGCCACCCGCCACGCCGGCAAGTGACAGGAGACCGCCCATGATCGTCGAACGCCCCGCCGACCTGCGCCGCAAGAAGATCCTCGCGCACGGCTTCATGATCATCTTCCTGATCCTGATCCTGTTCCCCTTCCTCTCGGTAATCTCGATCAGCTTCCGGCTGGGCAACTTTGCCACCGGCGACCTGATCCCCCGCAACCCGACGCTGGAACACTGGGTCCTGGCCTTCGGCTTCGACTACACCCGCCCCGACGGCACAGTCGTCGAACCGCCCTACCCTGTGCTTTTGTGGATGTGGAACTCGATCAAGATCGGTGTCATCGCGGGCCTTGGCGTACTTGCCATCGCAACGATCTCGGCCTATGCCTTCAGCCGCATCCGCATCCGGGGCAAGGGCACTCTGCTTGACGGCCTGTTCCTGATTCAGATGTTCCCGACCACGCTCGCTCTCGTAGCCATCTACGCAATCTTTGATGCCATGGGCGAGATTTCACCGCTCCTCGGCCTGGACAGTCATGTCGCGCTGATCCTGATCTACATGGCAGGCGTGACGCTCCATATCTGGACGATCAAGGGTTATTTCGACGGTATCGACACCGCGCTCGACAAGGCCGCCGCCATCGACGGCGCAACACCCTGGCAGACCTTTCGCTTCATCTTCCTGCCGCTCGCCGTACCTATGATGGCCGTGGTCTTCGTTCTGGCCTTCATCGGGTTCATCAACGACTACCCCATCGCCTCTGTCCTCATCCGGTCTGAAGACAAGATGACACTCGCGGTCGGCAGCCGTCTCTACCTCAACGAATTCCGCTACCTCTGGGGCGATTTCGCCGCTGCTGCGATCCTCTCGGGCCTGCCAATCACGGTCGTTTTCCTGATCGCACAGCGCTACCTGGTTCGGGGCCTGTCAGACGGCGCGGTCAAGGGCTGAGCCGCCTTCAGGGCGCAGGGTGCGCCAGCGCAACCATCGCCTGACCAAAGGCCAGCCCGCCGTCATTGGCGGGCACCTGCCGGTGCAGCAATACCGTCACGCCATCCAGTTCCCGCAACAAGGCGCGCTGCAACCGGATGTTCTGCAAACACCCGCCCGACAGGGCAACGGCACGCGCCCGCCCCTCCATCACCAAGGCCCGCGCCACAAAGCCAAAGGCTGCAGCGAGCCCGTCATGAAACCGGGCTGCGATCACGCCAACCGGCACCCCACGACCAAGGTCGTCCGCCAATGCCCGGAACATCGGTACCGGATCAAGCCCCGCACCAAACGGATACCTTGCGGCCCCGTCAGACCCCGCCACAGCCTCCAGCCGCATCGCGGCCTCGCCCTCATAGCTCTGAACATCGGGCGCAAGTCCGATACAGGCCGCGACCGCGTCAAACAGCCGCCCGACGGATGAGGACTGCGGCGAATTGAACCCCGTTGCCGCCATCGCGCGCAGGGCATCGCGCGGCCGGTCCGCAAAAAGTCTGTCCGCCAGACCGGACAGCCCAGCCTGATCCAACCGCATCAGCGCATTGCGCCACGGCTGCCTGCTGGCCGCATCGCCCCCCGCCAAAGCTGCAGGCCGCAGGTGCGCGCTCCGCTCCACCCTCCGGTAATCGCCCAGCAGGACCTCCCCGCCCCACAAGGTGCCATCCGTCCCGAACCCCAGCCCGTCCAGAATGATTCCCGCGACCGGCCCTCCATCCAACGGCCAAAGGTTTTCGGCAAGGCAGGCCGCAAGATGCGCATGATGGTGCTGCACAGCAACCACCGGCAACCCCATCTCTACCGCCACATGACTGGCACGATAGCCGGCGTGCAGGTCACAGGCGACCGCCTCCGGGCGGTGGTCAAACAGCGCCGCATGATCATCCAGCGCACGGCGATACTCTGCCGCACATAGTGCATCGTCCAGATCACCCAGATGATGGGACAACAGCGCCTGACCGTCCCTGACCAGACAGATCGAAGCCTTCACCTGCCCCCCGAACGCCAGCACCTGCCGATCCGGAAACCCCGGCGGCAGGGGCAGCGTCCCGGGCACCCTTCCCCGCGCCCGGCGCAAAACCATGGGCGGATCGGCACGCTCCACCCCGTCATCCAGCCGCCGGGCAATCTCGCGGTCATGCATCAGGAAACCATCGGCGAAACCGGCCAGCTTTGTGCGGGCCTCGTCATTCCCGATGACAGGCGGCTCGCCTGACGAATTGCCGGACGTCATGACCAGCGGGCCTCCAAAAGCCTCTACCAGCAGATGATGAAGCGGCGTTGCCGGCAGCATTACACCCAGCATCGTCAGGCCCGGCGCCACTTCCCCGGGAAGAGTCCCACGTGACCGCACAAGCACGATGGGCGCCGCCGGATCGGCCAGAAGGGCGCGGTCCGCCTCCGACAAATCCGCGATCCGTGAGAGGTCCCCGGGCGTGGCCATGACGGCGAACGGCTTCGACGGGCGCATCTTTCTTTGCCGCAGCAGTCTCAGCGCGTTGGGATCCCGTGCATCGCAGGACAGATGGAACCCGCCCAAGCCCTTGACCGCTAGGTTCCCCCCGCCCCGCAACAACTCAACCGCCAGATCAATGGGTTGGCCCTCAACCTCCGCCCCCCTGGTTTCGAACCAAAGACGCGGCCCGCAATCCGGGCAGGCCACCGGCTGTGCATGAAAACGACGGTCGCCTGGGTCCTCATACTCGGCCCTGCAGGCCGGACACATCGCAAACGCCGCCATCGTCGTCCGGGACCGGTCGTAGGGCAGGCCCATCAGGATCGAAAACCGTGGCCCGCACTGGCTGCAGCTTGTAAAGGCATAACCGGCCCGCCGCGCGGTCCCCATGATCTCGGCAGCGCAATCCGGGCAGACCGCAGCATCAGGCGTCACCCGAGTCCCGGCCCCCAGGCCCTCTGTCGGCGCAATCGAAAATCCGTCTGGCGCCGCGCCCAACAAATCCTCAACTTCGACGGCATCCACCCGCGCCAACACGGGTGCGCGCGCCGAAATGGCCGTTACAAAGCCCGGCTCTGCGCCCCAGACCTCGATCAGCACCCCATCGGGATCATTCAACACCCGGCCCCCAACGCCAAATTCCTGCGCCAGCCGCCAAATGAACGGGCGAAACCCGACACCCTGAACCTGCCCCCGCACCCGGATGCGCAAGCCCTTCATCCGGCATCCGGGGGCCGGTCCCCCTGGACCAATCAAGACTGTCTTTTCCGGCATGGCTGACCTCTGCTTCCATGCTAGGGCGCGCCGCCCAAGGCTGCAAAGCCCAAACTTACCGCCCCACCGCGCGACAAAGACCACCCGGCCCTTGCGTTGCGCGCCATAGCCCTGCACCATTCACCAGTGCCTGTCGCGGCACGGGAGAGTCCCTATGCATGAGATGAGTCTGGTCGAAGACATCCGTGCCATCGTTGAGGATCAGGCTCGCACCCATGCCTTTTCCCGTGTTACCGTTCTGCGACTCGAAATCGGCCGTTTCGCGGGCGTCGAAAAGTCGGCTCTCTCCTTTGCCTGGGATGTCGTCATGCAGGGAAGCCCGGCGCAGGACGCGCTTCTCCAGATGATCGATCTGCCCGGTCAGGCCATGTGCCTTGACTGCGCTCGCACAGTGGCGATCGACGACAGGTTCGATCCGTGCCCGCTCTGCGGTGGCATCAGGCTCCTGCCCGAGGGCGGCAATGAAATGCGGATCAAGGATATGGAGGTGGTCTGATGTGCACGGTCTGCGGTTGCTCAAATCCCTTTCTGGTTCACGGCCAGACCCTGAGTCATGACGAGGCGCACCGCCTTGGCCTGCCGCATGACCACGACCTCGCCCACCTTCCCCACAGTCACCACCACGGCCTCGGCCCGGCAGGCGTCACGGTCCCCGGCCTATCCCAGACCCGCCTGATCCAAGTTGAAACGGCAATCCTTTCCAAGAACGATGCCATCGCCCAAGGCAACCGCCGGGTCCTGAACGCGCTTGGCGTCCTCGCCCTGAACCTCGTCTCCTCGCCCGGCTCCGGCAAGACAACCCTCTTGTGCAAGACGATCGAGGCCCTGGGCGACGCCCCCGTCGCCGTCATCGAAGGCGACCAACAGACCAGCAACGACGCCGACCGCATCCGCGCCACCGGCACCCGGGCAATCCAGATCAACACCGGGAAAGGCTGCCATCTTGATGCCCGCATGGTCGGGCAGGCTCTGGACGACCTGCGCCCCAACCCCGCCTCCTACCTTTTCATCGAAAACGTGGGCAACCTCGTCTGCCCCGCCGCCTTCGACCTTGGCGAAGACGCCAAGGTGGTCATCCTTTCTGTCGCCGAAGGCGAGGATAAACCGCTGAAATACCCCGACATGTTCACGGCAGCGCGTCTTGCCATCCTGACCAAGACCGACCTCGCCCCGCATTGCGATGCCGATCTTGATGCCTACGAATCCAACCTGCGCCGGGTCAATCCGCGCATCGAAATCCTGCGCCTCTCCGCACGCACAGGCGATGGAATGGCAGACTGGATCGGCTGGCTCAAGAAACGTCTCACTGAAAAGCGACCGCCGGCAGGATCGCCCCCCCACATAGCCCCGTCACCGGCCAGACCACAGGAGAGCTGACATGTGCCTTGGCATCCCGGGGCGCATCATCGCCATCACCGACCCTGCCCGTCTCATGGCCATGGCCGAGATTTCGTGCGTCCGGCGCGAGGTCAACGTCGCCTGCGTCGCGGGCGACGACCTTGACGCGCTTATCGGTCAGTGGTCCCTCATCCACGTCGGTTTCGCCATGAGCCTGATCGACGAAGACGAAGCCGCCGCCACCCTCGCAACGCTTCGCGAACTGGGCGAGGCGCAGGAGGCACTTGACCAGATGCTCGCGGCTGATCTCGCTTTGGCGGGCCGCCAATGAAATACGCCACCGAATTCCGCAATCCCGCCGCCGTGGCCGTCCTGCTCAAGGCCATCGCCGCCAGTGCAGAACAGATCGGGGCAACCCGGACCAAACCCGTCTACATCATGGAAATCTGTGGCGGGCATACCCATTCCATCTTTCGCTACGGCCTCGACAAACTGATCCACGACGGCGTCGAATTCATCCACGGCCCCGGTTGCCCGGTCTGCGTTCTGCCCATGGCCCGCGTCGATGAATGTGTCGAAATCGCCGAACGCTCCGGCGTTATCTTTACCACCTTCGGCGACGCCATGCGCGTCCCCGGCCACCGGAAAAGCCTCATGCAGGCCAAGGCCGCCGGGGCCGATATCCGCATGGTGTATTCCCCCCTCGACGCCATCGAACTCGCCCGCCGCAACCTGGACCGCGACGTCGTCTTCTTCGGCCTCGGTTTTGAAACGACGACCCCCTCCACCGCCCTCTCGATCCAGCAGGCCGCCCGCGAAGGGCTCACCAACTTCAGCGTCTTCTGCAACCACATCACCGTGCCCGAACCGATCCGGGCGCTTCTGAATGACCCCGACATGACGCTCGACGGCTTCATCGGGCCGGGCCATGTCTCCATGGTCATCGGCATCCATCCCTATGATTTCATTGCCGCCGACTATGGCAAACCCATCGTCGTCGCAGGCTTTGAACCGACCGATCTCCTCCAGTCGGTCCTCATGGTCCTGACCCAGATCGCCGAAGGCCGCGCCACCGTGGAAAACCAGTATGCCCGCGTCGTCCCTGAACACGGCAACCCCGTCAGCCTTGCCGCCATCGCTGATGTCTACGAACGCCGCCCGAGTTTCGAATGGCGCGGATTGGGTGAAATTGACGAAAGCGGCCTTCGCATCCGCCCCCGCTACGCCGCCTTCGACGCCGAAGAAAAGTTCGGTATCGGCTATGCCACCGGCCAGCGCAACGTTCCCGAGGTCGAAGGCTGCGCCTGCGGTGCGGTCATGACAGGCAAGATGAAACCCCCCGCCTGTCCTCAGTTTGGCAAAGGCTGTACCCCCGAAATGCCGCTCGGTGCGCTTATGGTCTCGTCAGAAGGCGCCTGCGCCGCCTACTGGCAATATGCCGGTGCCCGGGCCGCAGCGGAATAGCCGTGGCGCTCCGCGATACCCATGTCACGTTGGCCCATGGCGGCGGCGGCAAGGCCATGCGCGACCTCATAACCGAGGTATTCACCAGTGTCTTCGATCCCCCGGGGTTCGAGGATCAGGCACGCGTGATGACCTCCGCCCTGCAGCAACCCGGCGCGCGCCTTGCCTTTACGACGGACAGTTTCGTCGTCACTCCCTTGGAATTCCCTGGCGGCGATATCGGCAAGATCGCCGTCTGCGGCACGGTCAACGATCTCGCCGTCGGCGGGGCACGCCCCCTCTGGCTCTCTGCCGCCTTCATTATCGAAGAAGGCTGTGAGGTTGCCCTCCTCCGCCGCATCGTCGCCTCCATGGCGACGGAGGCCGCAGAGGCCGACGTCCGGATCGTCACAGGCGATACCAAGGTCGTCGAACGCGGCAAGGGCGACGGCGTCTTCATCACCACCTCGGGCATCGGCGTCATCCCGCCCGGTGTCGATCTCGGCGCGGCCCGGATCAGACCGGGCGACGTCGCCATCGTGAACGGCGTCTTGGGGGACCACGGTGCAACCATCCTTGCCGCCCGAGGGGACCTTGCCCTGTCCGTCGATCTCAACTCCGACTGTGCGGGCCTTGGCCACCTCATGCAGGCCGCCCTGGCCGCCGCCCCCGGCATTACCGCCGCCCGTGACTGCACCCGCGGCGGCCTCGCCTCTGCGCTCAACGAAATGGCGACAGACGCGGGTCTTGCCATCGAAATCGACGAAGACACGCTCCCCTTTCGGACCGAAGTCAAAGGCGTCTGCGAGATCCTCGGCCTCGACCCGCTCTACCTTGCCAACGAAGGCCGCCTCGTCCTTTTCTGCCCGCGAGATCAGGCCACAGCCGCCCTCATGGCCATGCAGTCCCTGCCCGAAGGCACCGGCGCCACCATTATCGGCCGCGCCCAAAGCGGCCAGCCTGGCCGCGTCACCCTTCGCACTCGCTACGGCGGATCGCGGATCGTTGACATGCTTGTGGGCGAACAGTTGCCCCGCATCTGCTGAAACGCAGCCTTTGCACCTGTCAGTACGGCGCATCAGGCGTCACCAAGATGCGGTGACTATTTGCGCGAAAACAGGAAGTTGACCTTGTCGTCGACAGACTGGTGCCCACGGCGGGACTCGAACCCGCACGGCCTAAGCCAAGGGATTTTAAGTCCCCGATGTCTACCATTCCACCACGCGGGCACTGCACCTCAGCCCTTTAGCAGACCCGCGTGCCGGATGACAGACGTTCCAGAACGAACCGGCCGGAATGCGTTTCTGCACCCCGGCCGATCCTGTCTTGCATGGATGCTCAGATCAGATCACAAAGAAATCCGCGCTTGTCAGGCTAAGGCCCGCCTCAAGCTGTGCAAACTTGATCTTGACCGAAGCCCCGGAGCCGTCCTTGTCATAGAACAGTCCGCCGCTGTCATTGTCATAGATGATCCGGTCGGTTGCATCGCCAGCGTTACCCGTCGTGTTGCTGGCAAAGGCCCCCGCCGAAAGCGCTCCGGCAGAGATACCCTTGAACACAGCGTTTTCGATGTGGAACACGTCGTCAGACACGTCGAAGTCTGTCACCACATCAGCAGAGGCATTGGAGATCGTCGTGTTGAAGACGAAGACGTCGTCGCCATTGCCACCCGTCATCGTATCTGCACCCTCTCTTGAGTTGAGGATGTTGTCGCCGGCGTTCCCGGTAATGGACTGGGCATATTTGTTGCCGGTCAGATCAATGGCAGTCGTGCCCGAAGAGTTGTTGGTGCTCATCGCTTCGACCTGCGACAGCGAACCCAGGACATAATCCACAGTTGCCCGCACCGTATCCGTGCCGCCGCCGGTACCTTCGGTGATCTTGTCGCCGGAATTGTTCACGACATAGATGTCGTTCCCGTTGCCGCCCTGAAGCAGGTCCGCCGCGCCGGCACCGCTGGTCAGCGTATTGGCCCCGGCATTGCCGCTGATCGTCTGGGCCAGCGCGTTGCCGGTCAGGTTGATCGCCGTAGTAGCGGCGGAATCGACCGTCTGGATGGTCTCGATCCCGACACCGGTGCCCAAAACAAAGGAGCCTGAGGCACGAGCTATGTCGGCAGTTCCTTCGGTGCTGCCTTCGATGAGGGTATCGCCCGAGTCGCTGACAAGATAGATGTCGTTGCCTTTGCCGCCTGCCACCGTGTCAGAGTCGGCCCCGCCGCTCATCGTGTCGATGCCATCACCGCCGCTGATCGAGTCAGCACCGCTGCCGCCATAAAGCGCGTTGTCGACCGTGCTGCCAATGATCACGTCAGCATGGGCCGTCCCGGTCACGTTCTCGACGGTGGTCACCTTGTAGGTCCCGTTGGAACCATAAGTGTTTCCAGTGAAGGACATGTTCCGGGTCTGCAGGTCCACCGTGAACGCTTCCGCCGACGCACTCAGGTCAACCGAGTCAATGCCCGCACCGCCATCGACGTCTTCAAAGAATTGGTCCACAGAAAGCCGGAACGTGTCCGAACCGTCACCACCAAACGCCACGTCCTTGCCAACACCGCCATTGATAATGTCGTTGCCGCTGCCGCCATGCATCTGGTCGATGCCGTCGTCACCGTTCAACGTATCATTGCCGCCGTTCCCGTAAATGATGTCATTGCCGTCGCCGCCATTCAGAACGTCATTTCCCTGCGAAGTCGGGATGGTGCTAACCGTCTGGCCAGTCAATGAGAAGTTGGCTACCAGTGTCTGGCCCGCATCCGCGCCGGTCCCATCCGATTCACAGATCTTTACAAGGTAGGTTCCCGCGGTATCTGCGGTGAACGTCAGCATCGCATCCTGAGAACTGGTGCTGCCCAGTCCGCCATTTGTCACGATTCCTGTTTCGTTGGACGACAGAAGCGTCGTGCCGTTGGCTGCATATACCTCGACCCTCGAGTTGATGTTTTCCCCGATCTCATGGTTGCCATAGTCGGTATCGACGGTCAGCGACTGACCCGCTTCAAGCGTGAAGGCATACCAATGCGGATCTCCGTCACCCTGGATAACTGAAGTCGCGTGCGGGATCGTCTTCGAATTCGCAATGTCCTCGTTCTCGGACAACGACCAGAACGCCGTATTTGCCGTCATGTTGAGCGCGCCTGCAGCAGTTATTCCGGCACTGATGTTGACCACGTCCAGATCGCCATAGATCAGGTCGTCGCCAGCACCGGCACTGACCGTATTGTTCGCGCCATCTTCGGTCATGCCGATGATGAAGTCGTCAAGACCGGTACCCGTCTGCGTCGAGCCGCTGGTGATGATTGCCATAATGCTTACTCCTCTCAAGAGTGTGTGAGATCGACGCGGGATGCCGCGCTTGAGAGAAGATTTGCCGCCCAACCTTGGCAGGAATGTGGCCCTGAATTGGCCTTGTGCTGCTCATATTGCGGTAATGTTGTAGCAACCAATGTGTGCAATGCGTCAAACCGAATCGCACCGCGCAAGAAGAGCGCCGACAGAAAACCTGCCTGATCTTCAGATATCAGTGCCCAATGGAATCGTCAGGAGCGCACGTTCGCCAAGCCACGGATTCATGTGAACCGCGTCGCGCAAAACCAGTTGTGCCTCGTCATCGCGGCCCAGTTTCATCAGCGTCAAAGCCTTGCCAGAAAGGGCCGCCACGTGTTTCGGATCAATCGAAAGCGCCCGGTCCAGATCGGCCAGCGCCATTTCATTCTGCCCGCTCAGGTACGCGGCAAAGGCGCGCTGATTCCAGCCTTCGGCATAGTCCGGACAATAGCCCACCAATTCATCCAATGTCTCGATCGAGGCCGCATATTCAAAAGACCGCATTTGCGACATGCCGCGATCCAGCAATTCCTGCGCCCGTGCATCCGGCGCATCTGTCCAGATTCGCCAAAGATCGCCGGTAATCAGCATTGCGTCGGTTTCATCCCTTGCGATCCGCAATTCCCGCAACAAGGCGACCTTCTCTTCCGCATGATCCGGAACCGCAGGACAGACGGCCAAATCCTGCGCCATCACGGGGCCTGCCAGACAAGAAAGGATCACGCTCAATCGCATGTCCGAATGGTGACGCAGATTGCACTTGCGTCAAGCCCCGCGTGACTCGCTCGCAACCCCGTGATCAGGCCGCCTGTGCCCGGCCCCGCCGCGTGACCGACTGATAGAGGACGATGAGCACGATGCTCCCAAGGAAGATCGCGCTCGTGATCACCGTTCCAAGGCCCATCCCGCCATATTCGCGCGGCTGAGACAGCAGATCGCCGAACGAAGCCCCGAGCGGCCGGGTAAAGATATAGGCAAGCCAGAAGCCCAGAACGGGATCAATGCCCATAAAGAAGTATCCGATCCCGAGCGACAGGATGATCATCCCGAACAGGATGCCCGTCGCCAGATAGCCCAGCCCGAAATGCTCGGCCACCAGATCACCCACCGCCGTGCCAAGGGCAAAAGTCAGCAGGATCGCCAGCCAGTAGAACGCCTCGCGCCGGTTGGTAAAGATCTCATGGATCGACAAGGTCCGTTCGGACGCATACCAGACCGCAAAGACAACGGCCAAGGCGACCGAAAACACCCATGTCGTCGTCGTTAGCGCCACCCCGAAGTTATCCACCAGATTGTCGGTCACCAGCGTCCCCACGACGCTGATCAGCACCACAGCCAGCCAGTAGGACCACGGCACGAATCGCTTCTGCCTGAACTGCTGGATCAGCGCGACAACCAGCACCCCGGTCATCAGAAACGATGTCGCCATCAGCCCCAGACCAAGGTTCACCGCCAGATAATCCGCCGCCGTTTCGCCCATCGTCACGGCCAGAAGCTTGATCAGCCAGAAATCCACGGTGACTTCGGGCACGCGGTTTTCAGGGGCCAAGGATTGAATATGGGTCATCTGAGTCTTCCCGGGGTTCAGTTCTGCGCCGCGAGCAGGGCCAGCGCCTGCGCGGTGAACTCGTCGGCATGGCGGTCGTCATCGGCATTGCAGCGTTCCAGCGCCCGGCTCTGGAAATCCTGTGCCGATTGCAGGTCGATCCCGGTCACCTTGGTCGTGGCCAGCGCATCCCGCAGCTTGGTCAGCATATCCTCGCAGGACAAAGGATGACCGCTCTCGTCCGAGATCGTGATTCCGGCCACAACAATGGGCCCCGTAGCCTCTGACAAACCTGCCGTCGGGTCATCCAGCGCAACCTGCAGCGCGGCCAAAGCCGCGGTAACCTTCGCCGCATCGGGCGTCCCGCGCCGCAGCGCCGAAAATACGGCATCTGCCGCATCATCAACCTGCCCCCAGGCCCCGGGGTTCAAGGGACGCATCGTATCCTCGGCCTGATCCCACATGTCCTCGAAATCCGTAACACGCGTTTCGGCCGCCGCAAGATCCCCCGTTGCCGCGATGCCCTGCACATCAGTCACGATGATCTTGAACGCGCTCAGATCACCCAGCGACACCTGCGTTGGCGGAGGTGGCGACAGGTACCGGTAACCAACAGCAAACAACCCGACCGGAACAAGGATCAGGACGATCGCAAGCATCAGCTGCCGCATGTCTTTGACTTTCCTTCAGACGGTTTCTGCCGGTGCGGCAGTGCTGTTCCTGCGCCAGTCCCAGTGCAAGCCAATTCGCTTCCAGCCCGATCACGAAATGCGGATGGCCCCGCACGACCCCTCGGGACCACACGTCACCGCGCAATCTGCGACCTGACAGGTCGTTTTTCAACAGGGCCGACCTCACATCCGCGACTAATGTCGCTGAAAAAACACGGGGCAATTTCATGGACGCGGACTTCATCATCGTGGGCGCCGGATCGGCGGGCTCGGTCCTGGCCGAACGGCTCAGTGCCGATGGCCGTTTCCGCGTCCTCGTGATCGAAGCTGGCGGCACCGACCGGCGGTTCTATGTCCAACTGCCCCTCGGCTACGGCAAGCTCTTTTACGACCCCGCCGTCAACTGGCTCTACAAGACGGAACCCGACCCCGGCCTTGCCAACCAGCGCGACCACTGGCCCCGAGGCAAGCTCCTCGGCGGCTCATCCTCGATCAACGCGATGGTCTATATCCGCGGCCATCGCGACGATTACGAAGACTGGAAGGCGCTCGGCAACACCGGATGGGGCTGGGACGATGTCCTGCCCGCCTACAAGGTGATTGAGGATAACGAAGCCGGCGGCAACGCCTGGCGCGGCAAGGGCGGCCCGCTCTTCATTTCGGCAAACCGCAAGGACCTTCACCCGATGGTCAAGGACTATGTCGCGTCCTGCGTGGCGGCGGGCCTGCCCTACAACCCCGATTTCAACGGCGCCGAACAGGACGGCACCGGCACCTACCAGCTTACCGTCAAGGGCGGCCGCCGGAACTCGGCCGCCCGCGCCTTTCTCCGTCCCGCGATGCGCCGCAAGAACGTCGAGGTGATGACCAACACGATGGTCACCCGTGTCCTGATTGAAGACAACCGCGCAACGGGGGTCGAGGTCATCCGGGTCGGCAAGCGCCAGATCATCCGCGCAAGGGCCGAGGTGATCCTCGCAGGCGGTGCGATCAACTCGCCGCAACTCCTTCAGCTTTCCGGCATTGGCCCCGGCGCGCTGCTGCGCGAACACGGTATCGATGTCCTGCGCGACAACCCCAATGTGGGCGATCACCTGAACGACCATCACGGCCTGAACTACACCTACAAGATGAAAGTACCAACTTTGAACGACATGCTCCGCCCGTGGTGGGGCAAGCTCAAGGTCGGCATGGAATACGTCCTTCTGGGGCGTGGCCCGCTGTCCCTCTCGATCAACCACGGCGGTGGCTTCTTTCGTACGCGGCCCGGCCTGCAGCGCCCCAATATGCAGCTTTACTTTCAAGCCTTTTCGACGCTGATCCCCCGCGACGGCGAACGCCCGATCTTGAATCCCGATCCTTTCTCGGGGATGTCCATCGGCTTGTCGAATTGCCGACCCACTTCGAGAGGGACGATCCGCATCGCGTCAAACGATCCGCTGGCCCATCCGGTGATCCGCGCCAACGCCTATTCCACCAACCACGACGTGGAAGAGATGCTCGAGGCAGTCAAGTTCGTCCGCAAGATTGCCGCCCAGGACCCGATCCGCAGCCTGATTGAAGAAGAACTTCGCCCCGGCCCCGCCTGCAACACCGACGAAGCGATGATCGCCGATTTCCGCGCCCGGAGCGGAACCGTCTACCACCCCTCCTGTACCTGCCGCATGGGTCCGTCCGAGGCCGACACCGTCGTCAACCCCCGCCTCAAGGTCCACGGGATCGAAAGCCTGCGCGTCTGTGACGCATCGGTCTTTCCCACCCTCATCGGCGGCAACACGAACGCGCCGTCGATGATGGTCGGCTGGAAAGGCGCGGAAATCATTCTGGCCGACAATCGCTGAACGACTTGCGCCGGCCTCCCGCCCCGCTCTCGCCCGACCGTTTCCACCGGCCCACGTTCCACCCGCCTGACAGAAGGCCGGTCCCTGCCCCGACGGGGGCGAAGTCCCAGCCTTCCGGGGGGCTTGGGCTGGCCGAACGCCAGAGCATCCGGCTGAAAAGCGTCACCCTCTGCGAGTGACCAAGGCGATGGCCTTGGTCGTTACGCCCCTTGGCCCACGCCCGAAAAGCATCCTTCGGCCACAAACGAGTCCAGCCAGAACCAGCCTACCCTCGACTCTGCCAATCCCGCGCTATCTCAGCCCCATGCCAAAGATGCGCAAGAAATCCGACCTGCCCGTGAAAACCTGCGCCGCCTGCGCCCGGCCATTCACCTGGCGCAAGACCTGGGCCCGCGATTGGGACAATGTGCGCTACTGTTCCGACGCTTGTCGCAAAAGGACGCGGCCAACGATCCCGCAGGAACGCTGATAAGACGCAGGAAACCGGCGCATGGCGCATTCCCATACGCACCTACCCCCTCGCCCCGCTCTCCGCCCTGCGCTAAACCAGCAGATATGGCACAGATCGAATCCCTCTTCGTTACCCGGCTCTACCGCGCTTCGCTCTCCGAACTCGGAAAGCCCATCGACGCAGAGGACCTGCACGCCGCCTGCCTCTCCATCGCCGACGATGACGAGGCAGGCCAGAAATGGTGCGAAAACAACGGCTACCCCGGCTATACCAGCTATGCCTCGCTGACCGACCTGCCCTGGCGCGTTCCCATCTTCAAGGATCTGGTCAGAGTGCTCGACAAGCATGTCGATGCCTTCGTCAAGGATCTCCAGTTCGACCTTGGTGAAAAGAAGATCAAGCTCGACAGCCTATGGATCAACATCCTGCCGACGGGTGGTGTGCATACCTCGCACATCCACCCCCATTCGGTGATCAGCGGCACGACCTATGTTATCATGCCACCCGGCGCGAGTGCCCTGAAACTCGAAGACCCCCGACTGCCCATGATGATGGCCGCTCCCGGCCGCAAATCCAAGGCCCGCCCTGAACTCCGCAGCTTCATCTATGTCGAACCGAAGGTCGGCGACGTCGTCCTCTGGGAAAGCTGGCTCCGCCACGAAGTCCCGCTCAACATGGCGGACGAGGAACGCATCAGTATCAGTTTCAACTACGGCTGGGGCTGAAGCAGGGCCCCTATTCTCCGCTCACGCTGCCGCCGGCAAACCCGGTCGCCCAAAGGGCCCGCAGCGGTGGAGCGGTTCACGCCCGTTCGGCAGCCGATAGACGTGATTTGCCTCGGCCTCAGCCGCAAAGAGGCTCTCCATCTCTTCCAGTTTTGCAGGCTCACTGGCCGCAAGGTCAATTTGTGCGGTCGGGTCTTCAGCCTCATCTTGAAGCTCCCCGCCTTCCATGCCTGCTCTGTTTTCGGCCTCTGGCGGATTGGGATAGATTGCGAACAGGTCAACAAAGACCGGCCAGTGGACGAAGTGCGTGTCGAGACCCCGGGCGGAGACAGCTTCGAGGAACTCCTCGGCGTCGCGTCTGACGGCGGCGCGCAGGGCAGGGTTGCAGCTTCTTTGATGGGTGGCCGCAGATGGAGTCCTTGGGGTCGAGAGACCTCGTTGGCGCCAAGGCGACCAAGGGTCACTTGTCCCGGGAATGCAAGCGCCGGCCGGTCAGGGAGCAGATCCAGGCGGGTTAGTCCGGTTCAAAGGATTCTGAGCCAGCGGAGCCAGATCAACATGCAACCTGTCGACGCTGCGATGACGGCGACGATGATCCCGAAGCCATGCGCGTTTAGGCTCAGCGGCAGGCCGGCGACATTGATACCCCAGAGGCCTGCGATAAGTGTCGGCGGCATCATGACGACCGAAAAGACCGTCAGGACCTGAAGATTGCGGTTGGTCGACTCTTCGACCTGAGCCCTCATCTCGTCGAGCAGGAATGTGCAGCGGTCGCCCACTTCCTGCAAGTCGCCGAGGAGCGCGGCATATCGCTCGACTTCCCGCTTGAGAGCGCGGCTTTCGGCGCTGGACGCGAGAGGCAGTTGCGCTTCGAGGAAACCCAGCATCGAGGTCCGCTTGTAGGCCATGTCATGAGCGAGGATCATTGCGGCTCGATGCATGGCCAACACATCGTCCCGGCGCTCGGACATATTGCCTTTGAGCATCTCGATCTCGAATGACATAAGGCGTGCCGAACTCTGATCGACGGCTTCCTCACCAAGGCTGTTGAGCATGGCGAAAAAGGCTGTCAACCAGGCGAAGGGCGAAGCAATTCCGCGGGTGGGATTGGCCTCGAGCCGCTCGCGCATTCTTTCGACCACGATCAGGGGTTTGATCCGCCCGGTGATGACGAGACCCGGTCCGATCAGAACGCTGAGAGCGCCGCCATGACGTGCATTGCCCGGTGGACCCTCGGGCGCACGGCGAACGTCACGCAGTTGTCCGTAGAGCAGGTCGTTCTCGACGAAGAGACGACCGCGCTGAACCGGCGTCGAGATCGCCTCGACGATTTCCTTGTCGATCGGCAGATGTGCGAGCCAATCGGCGATATCCGGACGCGACAGGTCGACGTGAACCCAGACAAAGGCCGAACCGACTTGGGGCCTGATGTGCAAGCGATGCGGATCAGGCAAGTGATCAAGAGGTTGAGCCGACGCTTCCGTCAGCTCAAACGCAAAGAGCGGCGCGGGTTCGCGCCGCTCTTCGGTCATGTCCGAAACGGATAACGATGGTGCTTCCATCTTCGTCCCTGAGGCCGCTTTGCCTGTCAGGCAAGCGCGAAATTCAGGATCAGGCCCATCACGAAGGACACGATGACGGTGCCCGGAAGCGTTGTGAACCATGTGATCAGGATGCGTCCGATCGTATTCCACTGGACCTGATCGCCCGAGGATTGGACGGCACCGGTCACGCCCGCCGTGAGGACATGGGTCGTCGAGACCGGTACGCCGCCGACATCTGCGGCCGCGATGGCCGCCATGGCAGAGGCCTGAGCGGCCAGACCCTGAGCGGCAGACATGTGTTTGTCACCCATCTTTTCGCCGAGCGTCTCCACGATCTTCTTGTAGCCGATCATCGTCCCGGTCCCGAGGGCGACCGCCGAGAGCAGGATCAGCCAGAACGGCACGGTCTCGATAAGGCCCGATGTCGCTTTCCATGCGTCTTCGAGCTTGGCAAAATCCTCTTCGCTGATCAGTTCATGAGCATCGGAGTTCTTCATGAACTTCGACAACTCGGTGTGGACATCGAGGATTTCCTTGCGGAAGGTGATCTTCTCCTCGTCGCTCAACGGCGCGTTGACGAAGTCGCGCTCAGCGGCGTCACGGATGTGTTCGAGCTCATCGAAGAAGTACTGCGCCCGCGGAGTTCTCGGATCGCCGATCCAGGGCTGGATGACTTCTTCGACCTCTTCGATCACCGCGATCGTCCGATCGTAGGAGGCCTGATCCTTGACAGGATCGATCGCATAGAAGCCCGGAGCGAGACCCATCAGGACCATGAGCATCAGCCCGATGGATTTCTGGCCGTCATTGGACCCGTGGAGGAAGGACACGCCGATCAGGCCGCCGATGAGAGGGAAGCGCACACCGTTTCCGGGCACCTTGCCGGGTTGGTGCGGCTCGAACATCTCCGGGTTCTTGAACAGCACCATAACCAGCTTGTAAAGAAGCCAGGCGAGGAAGAAGACAAAGACCGGAGAAAGCAGCAGGGTCGTCAGTATCTTCTCGCCCTGATGCCAGTTGACCGCATCTGCGAGGGGTGTTCCGACAAGCATTGCATGAGCGATCGACACGCCGATGACCGAGCCGATGTATGTGTGGGTCGTCGAGTTCGGGATTCCGTACCACCAGGTTGCAAGGTTCCAGCCCACCGCCGTGATGATCAGCGCGAGCATGAGGGATGCTTCATGGATCGTGTTGATGCCGGCCACCATCTCCTTCGGCAGGAGGAAGACGAGCCCGAAAGCGACAGCGGTCCCGCCGAGAAGGACTCCGAGGAAGTTCATCAGAGCCGAGAGCCAGATCGCGTGGTTTGGCTTCATGGAGTTCGAGTAGATCACGGTTGCAACGGCGTTGGCCGAGTCATGGAAACCGTTGACCGCTTCCTGGAGCACGATCAGGATAAAGATGACGATCAGCGTGATCGTTGCGACTTCCGGAAGAGTGTTCAAGACTTCGTAGACCGCGTTCATTCAAGTTCACCTTTCGTCAGCCGTGTTCTGGGTTTTGGTTTGGACCGCTTCTTAATCGCGAGCCGTTTATGCGTCCAAAGTAACGTTGATGTGACGAGCACTTAGGAGTTGAGGCCTATGTTATCATCAGGGATGGAACAGCTTGCCTCACCATGCCGCGCCAGTCCGTTGACCGCGACACAGAACAATTGCGCGGACTTCCTGAAAAGACGATTGTGCGCCGAAGCACTCAGTGAAGAGGAGGAATCGGATTTGCAGGACTTGCTTGGAATACATTCCAACGTCATCCTCGGAGGCGCGCTGATCGGGCTGGCGTTGGCCCTGTTGCGGCTCTTCACCGGGCGGATCATGTCAGCCTCGGCCATGATCGGCAGCCTGCTTGGCGGGCGTGAGGGGCTCGCCGCCGCCAGCATCGCCTTCCTCGCCGGTCTCTTCATCGGACCGTCGATCCTGCTGGCCGTCGGAATGGCCGCTCCGCCCCCGGCCGAGACGTTCTGGCCGTTCCTTGTCATCGGCGGTCTGCTCCTGGGTCTGGGTGCAAGGTTGGGCGAAGCCAGCCTCTTTGGCGCCATCAGCGGCCTGACCCACCGCTCGTGGCGGGCCGTGACCACCTTCCTTGCCATGCTGACCGGTGCTGGTCTGTCGCTGGCTCTGCGCCAGTTTCTGAACAACGGAGGTGTCGCATGATCCGCCTTTTCGCTTTGGCCTGCGGCCTGCTTTGCGGCATCGGAATGGAGATTTCGGGCCTCTCCAATCCCTCCCTTCTCGCGGATTTCCTGCTGCCCGCCGAAGCACGGGACATCACGCTTGGCCTTGGCCTTCTATCCGCCCTCGTCACGGCGTCCACTGTCCTCCTGGTGGCCCGCAATATCGGACGGCCCCTGCTTGGCGGCACCATGGAAAAGGAAGCTGTCCTCGCGGCTTGGAAACCGCTGGCAGGCGGCCTCCTCTTCGGGCTGGGCTGGGGCCTTGCCGGGTATTTCCCCTTGGCAGCCCTCGTCGCGCTGGGCCTGTTCGCCCCCGGGGCGGCCATTTTTCTCGCCTCAGTTCTTGCCGGCATGATCCTCCACGACGTTGCTGCCAATGGCGGCAAGCTCAACATCGAAGGGATCCGCTCACGCGGCTAGGGCTCTGCGACCGACCGTCAGCATCCCTTGCATCTACGGGGCCATCGGCAGCAGTGAAACCGAAGTGCTGGACGATGCTCCTACCTCGTGAGATGACAAGATCGGATGTGCGGTCTTCTGCTGCGAACATAAGGGCCGTGTTTCTGACTTGGGTTCAAGTCATGCCCAAGGAAACGTTGCAAGAGTTGCCATCGTGAGTACGCTTTGTGGACCGGGCCTCTCACGAAGTGGGTCTGCCCCAGAAAACACCATAGATTACAGAGAGATATCTGCCGCAATCGACGTACGCCACCCGATCTGCTCCGCCGGTTCCGGATTCTGGTTCTCGAATTGCACAGCCTCAGAGGATTCAATGATCCTGCCATCTTTGCTGCGGTCCTTGAACCGTTCCTGTCAAAACTGGATCAGGATTTCGTCTGTGTGCATGTCCGCTGTCCACTTTTCTGCGATCCGGGTTTTCGCGGATTGACCAGATGGGTCTGTCCTATGGCGTCGCTTGCATCCACCGACCACGATCTGCATCCGCATGCCCGGCCCTTCACGCCTCTCCTGCTTTCAGCGCACTTCAGTTGCCAATCCGCCTGCCGTGGCGGCCCAAAACCCCCGAAACGTCGGCGCCCGGACGCAAGGATCCGGAACCGCCTTCCCAACGGGACCACAGGTCTGAAAGTTGCACCTTTGCGCGCAACCCGCGCCAACCCTGGGAACATTGCGCCCCGACCTCGGGCGCAGCGCCGCACTCTCCAAATGCCTACGTGGCCGTTGCGCACGGCGTTCACCGCCCGCGCGGCCGTGATCAGCTCGCCATCCGCGTCGACGATGACCGCCCCCCCTTTCACCGAAAGCAGCCGGCGCGAGGTCACTGCCGCGCGACAGCTACGCCACTTGTCGGCGGCAGCGCCAGATCGGCCAGCACCATCCCGGCCGCGCAATCGTCATAACCCTGTTCGAAGTGGGCCCGCGCCTCGGCCGTCTGATAATTCGCGGGCAGGTTCTCCATCATCCGCGCAAGGTAGACCTGCTTGAACATTTCATACATGCCGGGGTTCAGGATATCCCGTCCCCGCAGCAGATCGGCCCGTTTCTGCCCTGCGACATACACACTGACCCCTTCCTTGACCGTCTCGGTCACCTTGAGATCAGCCAGGGTTTCGGGGTCCACCGCAGTCGGATCGTCCGACAGGATCACAAAGTCGGCCAGCTTGCCCACTTCGATCGACCCTTTGTCGGCCTCCTCGAAATGCTGCCACGCGGGCCAAAGCGTCATCGCCTTCAGCGCCGTGATGACATCAACCCGCTGATCCGGCCCGATGATGTCGCCCGACCGGGACCGCCGCGTCACGGTCGCAGACAGGATCCGCATCGAATCCGGAAAGGCCACCGGCGCGTCATGATGTGACCCAAACCGCGACCCGCGCAGGCGGTACCACCCCGTGGGCGAGATATTGTCAGCCAGAACCGGCCCGACCGTATGATCCCGGTGCCAATCCCCCCAATAGAACGTGTGCATCGGGAACAGCGACGGGAACACATCCAGTGCGACAAACGAATCCACTTGATCCTCGCGCTGGAATTGCCCGTGGATCAGGACTGTCCGCCGGTCCGCCGGGCCATAGGTCTCGGTCGAGGACCCGATCGCTGCGATCAGAAGATCATGCGCCGCTTCGCCATTCGAATGGACCAAGATCTGGACATTATTGGCATAGGCCCAATCGATCGAGTCAAACACCTGTTCGCGCGTGACCGCCGGATAACCCAGATAGCCGGGCGGATACTTGCCCACCGGCGCGTAATAGGGCCGATCGCGCCAGGCCGTGAACCCCTGCGGCGATCCATCGATGGTGAGTTTGCCGCCTCCGACGCGGAAGCGGTCGGTATAGGCCCGTGTCGCGTTCGTCTTGGCGTAATCCCTGTCTACCAGGACGTCGACATAGGTCACCACATCGACAGGCAGTTTGCCCTGCCCCGCCAGCGTGCGCAGAACCTCGGCGACCGAGGGCGACGCCCGCCCTTCCTGCCCTGTCGTATAGCCATAGGAGGCCCAGAGCGCGGCCCCGGCCTCACCCATGGCGAGCCCGCCCAACGGACCAATATTCTTCAACAAAGCGGGAAGTGCACTGAAAAATGCCATTTCTTCCAGAACACCGTTCGGCTCTGTCCCATCCGCGATTCGCTGAATCACGCCTCCCGCCGGGTCAGGCGTAGCCGCCGTAATGCCAGCGATCTCAAGCGCCTTGGAATTGAGTGCGCAGATATGGGCCGACTGATGGACGATCACGATCGGATATTCCGTCGATACGGCATCCAGATCCTCTTTCGTCGGATGGCGCAATTCGGCCAGTTGCGAATTGTCATAGCCGAAACCGGCGATCAGTTTTGCCGCGGCGATGATCTCCTCATTGGCGGCCATCCAGTCACGCAGGGTCTGCTGGATGGTCGCTATATCCGCATTCGGCCCGTCCGGCGGCGGCAGCATGTTCGCTGCCAGAGCCTGGAATCCGCCGATCAACACATGGCCATGACTGTCCACAAACCCCGGCAGCATCGCCCGCCCGCCCAGATCGACGACCACCGTGTCGGGCCCCTGCAGCGCGGCAACATCTTCCGCCGTCCCCGCCGCAATGATCCGACCGCCCGCGACCGCCACCGCCTCGACCCGTGGCCTCGCATCATCCATCGTCAGGATAGGCCCACCCTGATAGATGACCTCAGCCATCACCTCTGCCATCGCCAACCGCGGCAACAGGGCCGAGGCCGCAACACTCAGCATCAGCGTCCGGCGGGTCAGTTTCAACTTCTGTTGCATCTCGGCCTCCTCAGAACAATTTGGCCAGGCCCAACGCGCAGGTCTTCCCATCTGTCGAGACTGGGCGGATCATGCCCCAGTTCAACCACGCGGATCAAGTCAGTCTGCGATATCGTCCCGGATTCATTCCACCTTGCAGAGCAACAACCGGAAAACCCGTCGTCGTCGCTTCACTGGCCAGCCAGACAAGGTGGTGCCCCCGCAGCCCGCGCAAATACACGCCGCCATGATCCGTCAATGACCAATGACCGGCAGAGTGTCTTGTCAACATAAGCCAAGACAGAATGACTCAAGCTTCCACCCCTTCGCGCTCAAAACAAAGGAATTTCGTGCCCATACGATGCTGCACTCTATCGCCTGCGCCACAAGATCGAGAACATGTTCGCGCGCCTCAAGGACTGGCGAAGGGTCGCGACGCGGAATGACCGATGCCCGATCCTGTTCCTCTCCGCATGCGCCCTCGCCGCTATCGTCATCTACTGGTCATGAGTCTCGACCGTAGGTCTCTGTGTTGCTTGACCTTAAATCACAAAGAAGTCGGCGCTCGTAAGGTCAAGCCCGCTATTCAGCGTGGCAAACTGGATCTTCTGAATTCCGCCTTTGCCGTCCTGATCGTAAAACAACTTCCCGGTGTCAGACTCGTAGATGATCCTGTCACTTGCGTCTGCGGCATCGCCCGTTGTGTTCTTCCTGAAGGCATCAGGTGTAAGCGCACCCGCGGCTATTCCTTTGTAGAAGGTGTTCTCGAGACGGATTGTGTCGTCTACCACACTAAAGTCCGTTATTCGATCAACGCCTGCGGTGGAAAGCGACTTGTTGAAGACGAACACATCTTTGCCCTTTCCACCCGTTATTGTATCAGCGCCCTCATCTCCAAAAAGAAAATCGTTTCCGAATTCTCCATAGAGTTTATCGTTGCCTTGGTTGCCATCAACCGTGTCGTTGCCATCGCCACCCTTGAGGATATCAGCATACCTATTGCCAATGATTTGATCGTTTCCGTTGAGGTAATCTACCGTCCAGTAGTAGCCAACCCGGTCCTGATCTGCGACGTAAACATCAATGTTATCATAGTAAAGCGTCGCATAGCCCGCTGAATTATAATAGAAAAGGTCCTCAATTATGATGCCAGAGCCTACGTCGCGCCAATAGATATTGTAGGAATAGACCGTCGTTCCGCCGGTAATCCATGTGTCATAGAAAGTATCCCAGTCGTATCGATATGTCCCCAGGTAGAACCCCGTAAGGTATACGTTTCCAACTCCGTTCGTGAAACCCGACATATCTAGCCCGAATCCGAGGCTGTCGTATGCTTGCACTGTCGCCATCATCACCCCCACAAATCGTATTGCCGAAGTACCAATTCAGCTACGAATCACATGTCCGAATCATACTCCATAAAGGGTCGTCTCGATAAGCCAAGAATCCGACGTTGACAAGCCGTCTGGACCCCGAAGCCGAGGTCACATTCGATTGGCAGAACCAAAGCTCCTGTCTGGCGGGCCATATACCCCCAACTGCGCAAGGCAAGGTGGACAAAATGGTGGATAGGCCAAGAAGAGGTCAACCCAACTATCTGAATATTAAAGGATTTTTTGCATAAATGAGTGCCCGACGACGACTTGAACGCCGGCCCCCCCTGATTACAAGGCATATGGTCCATACAAAAGCCGAGGCCAGCTAGCGTAGTCCAACGTAGACTTACGTGATATAAAATTACATCTTTCCATATACATAAGGAGCGTCTGATTAAGGGCTTCGGCTTCGTCGGGATTGCCGGCTGCACTTCGCCAAGGGTCTGGAGTTCCGCTTCGTTGCGGTGATGGCCTGCGATGAAGAAGTCATTCCACTTCAATCCCGCATCGAGGCCGTTACCGATGAAGGCGACCTCAAAGAAGTCTATGAAACTGAGCGTCACCTTCTCTACGTCGCTTGCACGCGGGCAAGGGATCGACTGATGATCTCTGGCGTTGATCCCGGTTCGGAGTTTCTCGAAGATTTGTCGATTTGAACACCCAGCGCCTCGGCAAGAACATGCCTAATTGTGCGGCATGGAGTTGCCGACTGAGCCCTTCAACCACTCCTTTTCTGAAGGCGTGCAAGATACTTGCAAGACGACACGGGCTGGCACGATCCGAAGATGGCCAATCCGCCCACTAAGTCAGAGAAATGTTTGGTGCCCCCACGACGACTTGAACGCCGGACCCCCTGATTACAAGTCAGGTGCTCTACCAACTGAGCTATAAGGGCATCTTTGCGGTTTCTAGCAACTAAGCCCGATAGTTGCAAGCCGGTGCGCGACGTTTCCGCCATGTTGGGCGGTGGTAAGATGATCCGGCGCCCGTCCCAAGGCCCCGGACTCAAGCAAGGCTTTGGCGAAGACCCGCCCTGTCCTCTCTTGCACCGATTTCGACGTCCTGTAGGACGGCATTTCGTAAATCAGATAACGCAGCAGATCGCTGATGCCATCGCAACTGCGTCCAATACCTTCGAAGCAAGAAATTCGAACATGTCCCGATCCACCATCCTCTCCGTCGCTTTCCTCGCGCTGGCCCTGACCGGCTGCAGCTATCCCGGGCAAGAGAGCCGCGAGGTCGTCTTGCGCAAGTCCGTAAATACCGGGGGAATGCCTGCGAACTCGTCTCCCGGCCGCAAGAAGGTTCGCCCGGTCAACGGCACACACACCTGGAATGATTTCGTGGCCGGCTGTGGAGGGGAAAGCCTTGTCTGCGATACCGGCTCTCGTAAGATTGTCTTGTATCCTTCTCGACGGCGCTGTCCGGCTGAAAAGCCCGGCGACGACCGCTCCAGAGACAGAAACCGCCATGATGCGGCTTTAGGGCAAAAGCCACGCAAACCGATCAGCTGCAATTCCGGTGAACAATACCACCCTGCTCGGCCGACTTTGGCCCTCTACCGGAACAATGCATCCCCTTGCTCATCAATAACCTGCCGCGCCTTGGCAGCAGAGATTGACAAGACGTCATCCAATGACCCCATCGTATCCGCCCGGACCAGATGATGCGTCATCACCGCCCCGTCGATCTCCTTCTCGATCGTCGCGGCAACCCGATACTGACCGCCTTCCTTGATGGGGTCAGGGATGATCCGGAACCCCTTGTATTCCTCGACGGTCACCGGGGCCGCGGCGGGTTCTTCCGCCCTGCCGCCCCCAAAAAGCTTGGAAAACCACGCCATCTTCGCTCCTCCTTACTGATCCAGGAACGACCGCAGCTTCCGACTGCGAGACGGATGCTTCAGCTTGCGCAGCGCCTTCGCTTCGATCTGCCGGATGCGTTCCCGCGTGACCGAAAACTGTTGACCCACTTCCTCAAGAGTATGGTCAGTGTTCATCCCAATGCCAAAGCGCATGCGCAGCACCCGCTCCTCGCGCGGCGTCAAAGACGCCAGAACCCGCGTCGTCGTCTCCTTCAGGTTCTCCTGAATCGCCGAATCCAGCGGCAGGATCGCGTTCTTGTCCTCGATGAAATCGCCAAGCTGCGAATCTTCCTCGTCCCCGATCGGCGTTTCGAGTGAAATAGGCTCCTTGGCGATCTTCATCACCTTGCGGACTTTTTCGAGAGGCATCTGCAGCTTTTCGGCCAGTTCCTCGGGCGTGGGTTCGCGCCCGATCTCGTGCAGCATCTGTCGGCCGGTGCGGACCAGCTTGTTGATCGTCTCGATCATGTGCACCGGAATACGGATCGTCCGCGCCTGATCCGCAATCGACCGGGTGATCGCCTGCCGGATCCACCATGTCGCATAGGTCGAAAACTTGTAGCCCCTGCGATATTCGAACTTGTCCACGGCCTTCATCAGGCCGATGTTACCTTCCTGGATCAGGTCAAGGAACTGCAGGCCACGGTTGGTGTATTTCTTGGCGATGGAGATCACGAGCCGCAGGTTCGCCTCGACCATTTCCTTCTTGGCCTGACGGGCTTCTTTCTCACCCTTCTGGACCTGCGCGACGATGCGGCGGAACTCGGTGATGTCCACGCCCACATATTGGCCGACTTGCGCCATTTCGGTCCGCAGCTCATCAATCTTGCCCGACGACCGCTCGACAAGCGCCTGCCAGCCGCGACCGGCCTTGGCCGCCATGCGTTCCAGCCATGCGGGGTCAAGCTCTGACCCCTTGTATTCGTCGATGAACTCGCGCCGGTTGATCCGGGCCTGATCCGCCAGTTTCACCATCGACGTGTCGATTGCCATGATCCGGCGGTTGATCCCGTAAAGCTGGTCGATCAGCGCCTCGATGCGGTTGTTGTGCAGATGGAGGCTGTTCACCAGTTCCACGATCTCGGACCGCAGTTTCTGATAGACGGCCTCATCCTTGGCACTGAAAGACGAATCCTCGTTCAGCGTGGCCGACATCCGGGCATCTTGCATGTCCGACAGCTTGCCGAAATCCCGCGCGATGATTTCCAGCGTCTCAAGGACGCGCGGCTTCAGCGCATTTTCCATCGCGGCAAGCGACATGTTCGCCTGCTCGTCGTCCTCGTCGTCATCCTCGTGCATGATCGGGTTGCCATCGGCATCCAGATCCGGGTCCTCCTCGCGCTCGACCGGCGCACCACCGATGACGCCTTCGACCACAGCCTCGACGCCGTCTTCTTCACCCAGCTGGGTGCCGAAAGTGGCCTCAAGGTCGATCACGTCGCGCAGCAGGATGTCCTCGGACAACAATTCGTCGCGCCAGATCGTGATCGCCTGAAATGTCAGCGGGCTTTCGCAAAGCCCGAGGATCATTGTATTCCGGCCGGCCTCGATCCGCTTGGCAATCGCGATCTCGCCCTCGCGCGACAAAAGCTCGACCGACCCCATCTCGCGCAGATACATCCGCACCGGGTCGTCCGTCCGGTCGAGCTTTTCCGTCTCGGCCCCCGCCAGCGCCACATCACGGTTGCCGCCAATCGTGGCGACGGCGCGCGAGGCACCGTCTTCCTCGACCTCTTCGGATTCTTCTTCCTCGGTGACCTGGATGCCCATTTCCGACAGCATCGACATCACGTCCTCGATCTGGTCGGACGAGACCTGATCGGGCGGCAGAACGGAATTAAGCTGGTCATAGGTGATGTAGCCCCGCTCGCGCGCCTCGGCGATCATCTTCTTGACCGCTGCCTGGCTCATATCGAGAGAGATGTCGCCGTCCTGCTCTTCTTCCTTGTGATCGTCATTGTCTTTGGCGGCCATGGGGAACTCCTGATTTGCGGGACGATCGGCAGCTGCTTTGCAGCACGACATAGGGTGATTCGGTCAAAGGCAAAATGGCGTTGTGATTCGGGCCCGGCAGATAACGGCGAATCAATCTGGTGGCGGCGTGATTCGCAACCGGTGGAAACCAATTTGCGACACGCTGTAGCGCTTGTTCCGCGACGAAAGGGGCCCGCGCTCACGAATCGCGCCGCCGCCCGGCCTTTCCAAAATCGATGGCATCCAGAAGCTCGTCAAAGGCGCTGCGCTCGTCCCGTTTCATGCGGGCCCCGTTAGGCCCCGTTTCGTATTCCGTGCGGTCCTCGTCATCGCCCCGGTGGGCACGGTCAAGGGCCGACGTCGCCTGTCCCAGCCGCCAGGTCACGCCTTCGTCCACCAGCCCCGCCATGTCCTTCATCGCATCCGCGATTTCACGCGCATGTCCCCGGCGGGCATTCAGCTTGGCCAGTTCCTCGGCAATGCACAGGCGGGCGGTTTCGGGATCGCCCGGTTTGCGGATCGCCGGGACGATGGTGAGGTGGCGCTCCGCGAACAGCTTTTCAAGGGGTGTCAGGCCCAGAGCCGCCACGATTTCACCACGCAGGTCCGCCGCCCCAGCATAGGCCAGGATCGCCCGGCGCAGCGCCTCGTGGTCCGCTTCCATGCAATCCAGTCGCTCAAGCTCCGCCTCGAACTCGGCAATGATCGCGGGATTGGAGATGAATGTTGCAAGGATCACCGCCTCGCGCAGGTGATCTTCCTCCCCCTCCCCCGTCCCGGCAAGGCGCGAGGCGCGGGCCGCAAGGCTCGCTGCCGCAGGCGGCTGGAACCCGCGCTTCTGGAACGCCCGGGGCTTGGTCCCGAAAAGGGCCCAGCGCAGAGCCTTGATCTCTTCCCCGTAATGCGCCCGGATCGACGGGTCCTTGATCGTGGCAATCGCCGCACGCAGCACCTTGTCGAGCGCGGCCTTCCGCTCGGGGCTGTCAAACGACTTCCCCTCCGTCTCGCGCCGCCACAAAAGCTGCACCATCGGCACCGCCTGATCGAGCACGGCCTGCATCGCCCCCGGCCCTTTGGCGCGAATCAGATCATCGGGGTCCTGCCCCTCGGGCAAAAGCGCAAACCGCAGCCCCTTCCCGGCCTCAAGCAGGGGCAACGCCAGATCAATCACCCGCAACGCGGCACGAAACCCCGCCTTGTCTCCATCCAGCGCAATGATCGGCTCGTCCGACATCCGCCACATCAGCGCCAGCTGATCCGCCGTGATCGCGGTGCCGAGTGGCGCGACCGTCGCAGCAAACCCGCCCTCGGACAGCGCAATCGTGTCCATATACCCCTCGGCCACGATCAGCGACCGGCCCTTGCCCGACGCCTCCCGCGCCGGGCCGTGGTTGAACAGCGACCGTCCCTTGTCGAACAGCACCGTTTCGGGCCCGTTCAAATACTTTGCCCGCGCCTCGGCCGACAGCGCCCGCCCGCCCAGCGAAATCGCCCGCCCCCGCGCATCGCGGATCGGAAAGATGATCCGCCCCCGGAACCGGTCATACCGATCGCCGCCGCCTTCGGGCCGGGCGGCCAGCCCCGCCTCCTCGATCAGGTCCTCGGCAACACCCTTGCCCTTGAGTTGCCGGATCAGCGCCTGCCGGTCATCGGGGGCAAAGCCGATCTCCCACCGCACCTGCGCCGCTTCACTCAAGCCCCGCTTCGCCAGGTAGGCCCGCGCCTCGGACGCCGCCCCGGTCTTGAGCTGCAGCCGATAGAACTGCACCGCCTGCTCCATGACTCCCGACAGAAGGGTCCGCCGGTCGGCCAGCTCTACCGCGCGCGGATCGCGGGCGGGCATAGGCATCCCGACCTCTCGGGCCAGAATCTCGACCGCTTCCGAAAAACTCACGTTCTCGGTCTCGCGGACAAAGGAAATTGCGTCCCCCTTGGCGTGACAGCCGAAGCAATAGTAATAGCCCTTCCGGTCATCCACATGAAAGGATGCGCTTTTTTCCTGGTGAAACGGGCATGGCGCCCAAAGGTCGCCCTTTCCCGGATTGGACTTGCGGTTGTCCCACATGACCTTGCGGCCCACAACCTGCCCCAAAGACAGGCGACCTCGCAATTCATCCATGAAACCAGGAGGGAGACTCATGTCCCTTTATCGCGCCACCCTACCCCGCTGCGCAACCCCGCCGTCGGAGCAAGGGGCAGTGCCACCATGCGCCGGATCAGCCGTCGCGTCGCAGACCAAAGAAATCGCGCAAGAGCGCCGCACTTTCCCCTGCCGCGATTCCGTCGATCACCTCGGGCACATGATGGCATTGCGGGTGACCGAAGATAAGCGGCCCCTGCAGCACCCCGCCCGATTTCGGGTCGGCAGCGCCGAACACGAGCCGGGCGATGCGGGCGGCGCTGATTGCTGCCGCGCACATCGGGCAGGGCTCGAGCGTCACGTAAAGCACATGCCCCGGCAGCCGTTCCGACCCCGCCGCGGCACAGGCAGCACGTAGCGCCAGCACCTCGGCATGGGCCGTGGGATCGCTGAGTTCCCGCGTCCTGTTACCGGCCGCAGAAACCACCTCTCCCAGCGGCGACACGACGACCGCGCCCACAGGCACCTCGCCGCGCGCCCCTGCCGCGCGGGCTTCGGCCAGGGCGGCCGCCATATGGCTGGAAAACGTCATGCCCCCCTTGTCCGACAGGGTCATGCCTACTGGCAAGGGGGGGCGTTACACGCTATGGGGCGACCATGAGCAAAGATACACCGGAAGGCGACCGCATCGCCAAGGTCCTTTCCCGTGCGGGAATCGCATCGCGCCGGGACGCCGAACGCATGATCACCGAAGGCCGTGTCAAGCTGAACGGCCGCCCCGTTACCTCGCCCGCACTGAACGTCGGACCGGCTGACAGGATCACCGTCGATGGAAGGCCCGTGGCGGCCCCGGAACCCACGCGCCTCTGGCTCTTCCACAAGCCCGCAGGCCTTGTGACATCGGAATCCGATGAACTCGGCCGCGCCACCGTGTTCGAAGAACTTCCCCCCGGCATGCCTCGCGTCATGTCCGTGGGCCGGCTCGACCTGACATCCGAAGGGCTCCTTCTTCTTACCAATGACGGCGAACTCAAGCGCCGCCTTGAACTGCCCGCCACCGGCTGGCTCCGTCGCTACCGCGTACGGATCAACGGCTCGGTCAGCGAAGTCCAGCTGCAGGAACTCCGCAAAGGGATCACTGTGGAGGGTATCGACTATCAGCCGATGGAGGTTTCCTTCGACCGCCAGCAGGGTGCCAACGCATGGCTCACCATCGCGATCCGCGAAGGCAAGAACCGCGAGATCCGCCGCGTGATGGAAGCGCTGGGCGTCACCGTGAACCGCCTGATCCGCGTAAGCTACGGCCCCTTCCAGCTCGGTGATCTGGCCCCTGGTGCCGTCAGCGAAGTCGCCCGCAAAGTCCTTCGCGACCAGCTGGGCGACGACCAAGACGAGGACGACGCCAAGCCCGCCCGCAGCCGCAAACCGGGCAGCACGACCACTGCTCATACAAAGACCAAGAAACCGCGCCCCGAAGGCCCGATCATGCGCTCGACCAAGGGCCCCCGCCCCGGCGAGGACACGCCCCGCCCCCGGCCCAAGGCCACGGCTGAGGAGCGCCCGGCCCGCACCTTCAAGCCGCGCGCGGAAGGCGATGCACCCCGCGCGCCCTACAAGCCTCGTGCCGCCGACGGCGAACGCAAGCCCTACAGCCCCCGCGCAGACGGCGATTATCCGCGCAAACCCTACGGCCCGCGCACCGACGGCGACGCCCCGCGTGGCCCCTCCAAGCCCCGCGCCGAAGGCGAACGTCCGGCCTCGGGCTACAAGCCCCGCGCCGCCGACGGCGACCGCCCGGCCCGCGCGTACAAACCGCGCGAGGACGGCGACCGGCCCGCCAGACCCCAAACCTCGCGCGGCCCCAAGCCCGCAGGCGATGGCGCCGGGCGCCCCTATGCTCCCAAATCGCACGGCTACAAGTCGCACAAACCCCGCACCGAAGGAGATGCGCCCCGCAAACCCTACGGCCCCCGCGCCGAAGGTGACGCCCCGCGCAAGCCCTACGCGTCCCGTGCCGACGGCGCTGGACGGCACAAGTCCTACGGTCCGCGTACGGATGGCGACGGTCCACGCAAACCCCATGGGCCCCGTGCCGAAAGCGATGCCCCGCGCAAAGCCTACGGATCCCGGACCGAAGGGGACGCCGCGCGCAAGCCCCACACGCCGCGCGGCGATGGTGCCCGGCGCAACGGCCCGCCAAAAGGCGCGCCCCGGGGTCCGCGCAAGGGTCCGGAAAAGAGCTAGCCCAGGGGGGAAATCCGCCGCGATTGATCCCTTGCGCGACAGGCAGCGCCATGATCCCCTGAAACGGCCCTGTGAACGCAAAGGATCGCCCCTGACATGCCGGACTTCTTTATTGCAACCCGCTGCAGGTTCATTCCACTGTCATATGCCGCTGGCAAAAATGGCACAATTCGCGCCCCGCTCTCGCAATCAGGGCCTGCCTTTGATATTGTGAAGTCACGGATGCTCGGGGATGATGCGCAATGACACGGCTGATCCTTTTCCTGCTTCTCTTTTCGGCGGCGGTTCTTGCGATTGCATCCGTCCTTAACCTGTTGAACCCGGCGGGCGGGCAGCCCGCGCACAAGAAGGAAGACACGATGCCCGCGACCTTCCGCACCGTGGCCTACATCCTGCTGCTCGTCCTGATGGTCGGTGTGGCAACCGGCTGGCTGGGGGCCGTCAATGTCTGAACGTTTCGGCGGCAAATACAGTCCCGGCGGCGACGGCAAGCCGCCCACCCCTGACGTCGTCCGCGATGCCGTGGCCGAAGACAGGGCCGTCGATGCCGCAGGGGCCAAGGCGAACCTGCTGTTCGTCCCGCCTCTCCTCATTGCCTTCCTGTCCTTCGGCAAACCGGTCACGCTCGCGGTGGGCCTTGTCGCAGCGGGCACGCTGACGCTGGCCGCATGGCTTCTGCGTGACGGCCTGCGGGCCGAAGCCGCCTACAACGCCCGCACCGTGGCCCGCCGCCCCGCCTTGCCGCGCAAGATGCTGGCCTCTGCCCTGACCGGGATCGGCGTGGCGCTGACCGCCTGGACCGGCGAAAACGGGATCGTGGGCTCGGTCATCTACGGCGTCGTCGCTGCCGGTCTCCATGTGGCGGCCTTTGGCATCGACCCTCTCAAGGACAAGCGGATGGAAGGCATCGACACCTTCCAGCAGGACCGTGTCGCACGCGTGGTGACCGAGGCCGAAGGTTATCTTTCGGCCATGAAGGATCATATCTCGACGCTGAATGACCGCGCTCTCGACATGCGCGTCACTACCTTTCAGGCGCTGGCCCGCAAGATGATCCGCACCGTCGAGGAAGACCCTCGGGACCTGACCGAAGCGCGCAAGTTCCTGACCGTCTATCTGATGGGCGCCCGTGACGCGACGGTCAAATTCGTGGACATCTACAAACGCACCAAGGACGAAAAGGCCCGCGCCGATTACGAGGCGCTGCTGACCGACCTTGAAACCAATTTCTCCGCCCGCACCGAAAAGCTTCTCGAAGGCGGAAAGAGCGATATGGACATCGAGATAAAGGTGCTGCGGGACCGTCTGCAGCGCGAAGGCATAAGATCCGAATAATCAGGGCTGCGGCCCGTTCAAGATCAGGAAAGGTAAAGTCATGTCAGAAGATATCCGCCACGCCGCCACTCTGGCACTTGCTGAAGTTGAAAAAGTGACAACGGCCCTCTTGCCCGAACCCTCAACCGCGCTGGTGACATTGGCCGATGCCTCCCCGGCGGCAAGCGAGGAAATCCGCAAACGCATGGCCGAACTCGACATGTCGAACACGACCTCCATCGTCTCCTTCGGTTCGCGTGCGCAGGCCGAATTGCAGGTGATCAGCCAGTCGATGCTCGCTGGCGTCCGCAACAAGGACGTCGGCCCCGCCGGCGACAGCCTGCGCTCAATGGTTTCGGCCATCCGGGGCTTCTCGGTGGATGAACTCGACGTGCGCCGCGAACGCTCGCTCTGGGAAAAGATAACCGGTCAGGCCGCCCCTGTCGCCAAATGGGCCGCTCGTTTTGAAGAGGTGCAGACCCAGATCGACAAGATCACCGATGACCTGCTCAAGCACGAAACCGTGCTCCTGAAGGACATTGAATCTCTCGACCTTCTTTATACCAAGACGCTGGCCTTCTACGACGAACTCGCCCTCTACATCACTGCGGGTGAAGAAAAGCTGAAGGAACTCGACACCGCCACCATCCCCGCAAAAGAGGCCGAAGTGGGGGCCGCCCCCGAGGATCTGGCCGTCATGCGCGCCCAGGAACTGCGCGACATGCGCGCTGCCCGCGACGATCTCGAACGCCGCGTCCATGACCTGAAACTCACCCGTCAGGTCACGATGCAGTCGCTGCCTTCGATCCGCCTTGTCCAGGAAAATGACAAGAGTCTTGTGACCAAGATCAACTCTACTCTCGTCAACACCGTCCCCCTCTGGGAAACCCAACTTGCCCAGGCCGTCACGATCCAGCGCAGCTCGGACGCCGCCAGTGCGGTCCGCGAGGCAAATGACCTGACCAACGAACTGCTCCGGTCCAACTCCGAAAACCTGCGGGATGCCAACAAGGTGATCCGCGAAGAAATGGAACGCGGCGTATTTGACATCGAAGCCGTCAAGGCTGCGAACGCCAACCTGATCGCGACCATCAACGAAAGCCTTCAGATCGCCGACGAAGGCAAACTCAAGCGTGTGGCGGCAGAGATCGAACTCAAGAAGATGGAAGCCGAACTCAAGGACACGCTGGCTTCGGCAAAGGCGCGCTCAACCGGGCTTGGCGAAACCGTCGGCACGGCAACCGGCGCCTGAGAACGGGCGCCGGACACAGGCAGGGGAAACGGCAAGTGGCAGGCACGGGGTCAAGGTGGCGCAAGGCAGCGATGCTTGTCGCCCTTGCTGCCATGGCGGCCTGCGAACCGGCGGTCGAAACGCCGCCGGTCCAGACCCCGCCCGAACCCACATCCCCTGCACCCGAGATGCAGATGATCCCTCCGGTCATACCCGCTGCTTCGGCCCAGTCCGAGGCGCTGCGCGTCTATTACCAGCGCCTCCAGAACGATCTCCTTACACAGGGCCTCCTGCGTGGCGACGGCGGCGGCCCGGATACCCCCTTTACCGATGTGATGCTTTCTCGCGATTTCGTCCGCATTGCGCTCTATGACGAATATGCCCCCGGCGGTGACGCAACCCAGGCAGATCCCACGATCAGCCGCCTGCGCCGCTGGGATCAGCCGATCCGCATGAACGTCGCCTTCGGCGACACGATTCCCGCCACGCAGCGCGACCGGGATCGCGCCAGCGTCTCGGCCTACGCCGCCCGCCTCTCGCGCCTCACCGGCGTCCCCATCAGCCAGACCAGCGCGAACCCGAATTTCAGTGTGCTCTTCCTGAACGAAGACGACCGCCTCGCCTATGCCGACAAACTCCGCGCTTTCGTCCCCGGCATCGCCGACAGCTCGGTCCGCGCCTTCATCAATATGCCGCGCTCGACCCTTTGTCTCGTCATCGCCTTCTCCGAAGCCAACAGCCCGACCTATGCCAAGGCCGTTGTCGTCATCCGTGGCGAACATCCCGACCTCCTCCGCCTGTCCTGCATCCACGAAGAACTTGCGCAGGGCATGGGCCTTGCCAACGACTCGCCCCAGGCCCGCCCCTCCATCTTCAACGACGACGACGAATTCGCCCTGCTCACGGCGCATGACGAATTCCTGCTGAAAATGCTGTATGATCCCCGCCTGACCCCCGGCATGAGTCCGGCTGAGGCGGCCCCGATCGCCAGCCAGATTGCAACCGAACTCCTGAACGGCCCCGTTTAAGTGAAAGGAATCTGACACATGGGTATTCTCGACTTCCTCTCCGGCCAATTCATTGATGTCATCCACTGGACGGACGACACGCGCGACACGATGGTCTGGCGTTTCGAAAGGCAGGGGCATGAAATCAAATACGGCGCCAAACTGACCGTCCGCGAAGGTCAGGCCGCCGTCTTTGTCCACGAAGGCCAACTGGCCGACGTGTTCACGCCGGGCCTCTACATGCTCGAAACCAACAACATGCCGATCATGACCTCGCTTCAGCACTGGGACCACGGGTTCAAGTCGCCCTTCAAGTCCGAGGTGTATTTCGTCTCGACCACCCGCTTCAACGACAACAAATGGGGCACCAAGAACCCCATCATGTGCCGCGATCCTGAATTCGGCCCCGTCCGCCTGCGCGCCTTCGGCTCCTATTCGATGCGCGTCTCGAACCCCGGCAAGTTCATGCAGGAAATCGTCGGCACCGACGGTGAATTCACCGCTGACGAAATCAATATGCAGATCCGCAACATCATTGTGCAAGAGGTCTCCCGCGTCCTCGCCGGCTCGCAGATCCCCGTGCTGGACATGGCCGCCAACACCGCCGATCTGGGCAAACTGGTGACAACCGCCATCTCTCCCACCATCGCCAACTACGGCATCGCCATCCCCGAGTTCTACATCGAGAACATCTCGCTTCCCCAAGATGTCGAGAAGATTCTCGACAAGCGCACCTCGATGGGCATCGTTGGCGACCTCAACCGCTTCAGCCAGTACTCGGCGGCCGAGGCAATGACGACCGCCGCCGCCAACCCCAACGGCGGGATGGGTGCCGGTCTTGGCATGGGGATGGGCATGGGTATGGGCATGGCCGGGCCTTGGGGCGCTGCCCCGCAACCTGCAGCCGCACCCGCCGCCCCGCCGCCTCTCCCGGTCGAGCATGTCTGGCATGTTGCGGCCAACGGCCAGACGACCGGCCCCTTCAGCAAGGCGACGCTTGGCCGCATGGCGATCGACGGTACCTTCTCCCGCTCCAGCCTCGTCTGGACCGCCGGTCAGGACGGCTGGAAACACGCCTCTGAAATCAAGGAACTGGCCCAACTCTTCACCGTGATGCCGCCGCCGCCCCCGCCGCCGGCCCCCTGATCGAACGCACCGCGCGCCCGCTCATCCGGGCGCGCACCCCGTCCGCAGATGGTTCCTCTCCGCAAAGGCCCGCCCGCATGTCCGATTCCTCCAGCATCCCGCCCGTGCGCTTTGCCAAGAAGGACAAGGTTCAGGACAGCCGCTTTCCGTGTGAACAATGCGGGGCCGACCTTCGCTACACTCCCGGCGCCACAGAACTGACCTGTGCCCACTGCGGCCATGTCCAGCAGATCATCCATCACGCAGACGAATTCGACGCCCTGCGCGAGATCGACTTCAACTCCATGCTCAAGGGTCAGGTCGCGTCCTCGGAATACATCGAAACCAAGATGATGGTCTGCCCCAACTGCGGCGCCCAGACCGACATGCACGAGGCCACCCAGGCCGCCCGCTGCCCCTTCTGCGACACGCCCGTCGTCACCGATACCGGCGAACACCGATTCATCAAACCCAAGGCGCTCGTCCCCTTCGTTCTCGATGAGAAGACAGCCCGCACTGCAATGAACCGCTGGCTCGGGCGACTCTGGTTCGCCCCCAACGGGCTCAAGGAATACGCCCGCAACGGCCGCCACATGAACGGGATCTACGTGCCCTACTGGACCTATGACGCCGACACGAAAAGCCGCTACACCGGCCAGCGCGGCGATCACTACTACGAAACCCAGACAGTCATGCGCGACGGCAGGGCCCAGAGGGTTCAGGTCCAGAAAACCCGCTGGCGCAATGTCTCGGGCCGGGTCGCGCGCTGGTTCGACGACGTCCTCGTCCTCGCCTCCACCTCGCTGCCCAAGCAATATACCGACGGTCTCCAGCCATGGGATCTCAAGGGTCTCAAACCCTACCAGCCCCAGTACCTCGCCGGCTTCTCCGCCGAAGGCTATCACGTCAAGCTCGAAGACGGCTTCACCGAAGCCCGCGCCATCATGAAGTCCGTGATAGAAAACGACGTCCGCCGCGATATCGGCGGTGATGTGCAGCGCATCTCGGCGCTCCACACCGACATCAATGACGTGACCTTCAAGCACATTCTCCTGCCCGTCTGGATGGCCGCCTACAAATATCAGGACAAGACCTACCGCTTCGTCGTCAACGCCCAGACCGGGAAGGTGCAGGGCGAACGACCCTATTCCAAATGGAAGATCGCCTTGGCCATCCTCCTCGGGATCCTCTTTGCCATCGTCTTGGCCAGCATCTGGGCCCAGACCCAATAGGGCGCCCACCCCCTCCCGACTCACGCGGCCCCGCAGCTTCTTCTGCTTCAAGATATCCCGGGGCGAGGCACAGCCGGGGGGCAGAGCCCCCATCCCACGCCCCTGCTTGACGATACCGCCGTTTGGATGCACCTGTCGCAGAACCCGCCCCTGTTGGCGCTAACATTCCGAAAGGACCTGCGATGATCCTCTCCTGTGGCGAAGCCCTCATCGACATGCTCCCTCGTACCACAACGCTGGGCGAACCCGCCTTCGCCCCCTACGCCGGCGGGGCCGTGTTCAACACCGCCATTGCATTGGGCCGCCTCGGCACCCCGGCCGGTTTCTTCTCGGGCCTCTCGACCGACATGCTGGGCGAAATCCTGACCCAGACCCTGGACGCGAGCCATGTGGAGTCGTCCTTCGCCGCCCGCTCGGGCCGTCCCACGACCGTAGCCTTCGTCAAGCTGGTAAACGGTCAGGCGACCTATGCCTTCTACGACGAAAACACCGCCGGCCGGATGCTCTCTACCGCCGACCTGCCCACCCTTTCGGCTGATGTCGCCGCCCTCTTCTTCGGCGGCATCTCCCTCGTGAACGATCCCGCCGCCGGCGCCTATGCCGCCCTTCAGGCGCGCGAGGCGCCGACCCGCGTCACCATGATCGACCCCAACGTCCGGCCCTCCTTCATCACCGACCGCGCCGCCTATGCCGCCCGCATCGAAGCGATGATCGCACGCGCCGATATCGTCAAGCTCTCGGACGAAGACCTGCAATGGCTAATGGGCGACGGCGACCTGTCCGCACTGGCCCGTGCCGTTATGGCCAAGGGCCCGAAACTCGTCTGCATCACCGAAGGTGCAAAGGGCGCGACCGCCTATACCCCGACCCAGACCGTCTTCGTCCCCGCCACACCCGTCACCGTGGCCGATACCGTGGGCGCCGGTGACACGTTCAATGCTGGCGTCCTCGCCGCCCTCTGGCAGGCCGGTGCCCTCACGAAATCCGCTGTGGCATCGCTTGACGAGGCCACGATCCGCGCTGCCCTCACCCTCGGCGTCCGCGCCGCTGCCGTCACGGTCAGCCGCCCCGGCGCCAACCCGCCCTGGGCCCACGAACTGTGAGGGCGCTGATCCAGCGCGTGTCCGAAGCCGCCGTCCGCGTGGATGGCGAAGTCATTGGCGAAATCGGCCCGGGCCTACTCATCCTCGTCTGCGCCGTCGCGGGCGATGAGGATACCAAACCCGGCCCCCTCGCGCAGAAAATCGCCAAACTCCGCATCTTCCGCGATGCCGCCGACAAGATGAACCTCTCGCTGCTCGATACCCGCGGCAGCGCCCTTGTGGTCAGCCAGTTCACCCTTGCCGCTGACACCTCACGCGGGAACCGCCCCGGCTTTTCCTATGCCGCTGACCCGGCCACCGGAAACCGCCTTTACGAAGCCTTCGCGCAGTCGATCCGGGACTTGGGCATCCCCACCGCGACAGGCCGTTTCGGGGCTGACATGAAGGTCAGCCTCGTCAACGACGGCCCCGTGACGATCATGATTGACCTCTGAAAGACAGCTGAACACCAGGAATTCTCATCGAAGATTCTTGGGCCTGCCATAAGTTCAGCACTGCCGCGCGACGACCAGCACCCACAGCGGCCCGCGCGGGCTGTCCACGACACCCACGCCATAGTCCCGCGCATTCGCCAAGAGCATGTTGTGCCGATGCCCCGAGGACTGGATCCAGCCATTCACGATCTGGGTCGGATCGGGATAGCCCCAGGCCAGATTCTCGGCCACAAGGCAGTTGTGATACCCCGCCCGCCGGACCCGCACTTCGGAATTTGACCCGTCCGTGCCCCGGTGGTCGAAATAATTGTTCAACGCCATGTCACAGGCATGGACCATGGCCGCCTGCGACAAATCCCGGTTCATTCGAAGATCGCCCAAGGACTGCGATTCCCGGAACTGGTTCAGCCCCGCCCCGATCGTCTGGCTCAGCTCCGACGCATTCGCGGGAACCGCGCAATTCGTCCCTGCCAATGCGGCCGAGGCTCCCAGGCTCAGGGCCGCCGCGACGGCCAGCGCATACAGTCGGCTCATCTCGCATCCTCAAATTGCAGTGCAGTCTGAACGTGCAACGCAATCACGGCAAGACCACGGCCCGATGTTGGCCCAAAGGTGGAGTCTATCCACGCATTTTCCGTAGCTGCCCGGCCACAGTCAGCACTGCAAACGCCCCGACAGCCACACAGACAATCGACGGCCCGACCGGCGTGTCCAGCAACACCGCCATCCACAACCCACCCAGCGCCGAAAGGCCACCGATGCCCATCGCAACAAGGGCCATCCCCTCGGGCGTCCGCGCAAGGCTCCGTGCCGCCGCCGCCGGAATGATCAGCAACGCCGTGATCAGCAGCGCCCCCACCACCTTGATCGACACCGCGACGACCGTGGCCAGCAACAGCGTCAGCACCAGTTGCTCCCGCCTTGGGTCAATCCCAGCCGCACAGGCCAGATCCGGGCTCAGCGTTGCAGTCAGCAACGCCTGCCAGTGCCACCACAACACGCCCGCGACCAGTGCACCGCCACCCCAGATGACCGCCAGATCGCCCTGCGTGACGGTCAGCACATCGCCGAACAGATAGCTTTCCAGGTTGGCCCGCGCCCCATGAGTCAGCGCAACTGCGACCAGACCTACCGCCAGCGCCCCATGTGCCAGCACGCCCAGAATGGTATCCATCCCGAACCCCCGGTCGCTCAGCGCATGGATAACCAAAGCCATCAGCAGCGCCACCCCCAGCACCCCGGCAAAGACCGACACCGAAAACCCCAGCGACAGCGCCACGCCCAGAATGGCCGCATGTGCAGTCGCATCCCCGAAATACGCCATGCGCCGCCAGACGACGAAACACCCCAAAAGCCCCGCCGCCAAAGCCGTGCCCACCGCCGCCAGTCCGGCCCGGAACAGGAAATCATCCATGTCTACTCTGCCGCGTCGTGGTGGTGATGATGGTGATCCGGGTGATCGTGATGGTCATGGTCATGCCGGTAAAGCGCCAGCGCCCCGCCCGTCCCTGTCCCGAACAACTCGAGATAGGCAGGTGCCGCCGAAACCACCTCGGGCGTCCCCTCGCAGCAGACATGCCCGTTCAGGCAGATCACCCGGTCCGACGCGCTCATCACCACATGCAATTCGTGACTCACCATCAACACGGCACAGCCCGTCGTCCGACGCACTTCCTCGATCTGGCGATAGAAGCTGGCCGACCCCGGCTGATCCAGCCCCTGCGTCGGCTCGTCCAGCATCAACACATCCGGCTCTGACAGGATCGCACGCGCCAGCAGCACCCGCTGGAACTGCCCGCCCGACAGGCCCGCCATCTGCTGCCGCGCGACACCCGGCACCCCTGCCTGCGCCAGCGCCGCCTCGGCCGCCACATTCGTGACCCGCCCCGGCAGGTCAAGGAACCGCCGCACCGTCATCGGCAAAGTCGGGTCAATATGCAGCTTCTGTGGCACATAGCCGATCTTCAGCCCCGACTGCCGCAGCACACGGCCCCCCTGCGGCCGGATCGCCCCGATCAGTACCCGCAAGAGCGTCGATTTCCCCGACCCGTTCGGCCCGACAATGGTGACGATCTCGCCCTTCCGTATCGCCATGGAAACGCCATGCAGCACCAACGCGCTGCCATAGCGCACATCAACCTTTTCCGCCGCGATCAAGCTCATGCCGCCGTTCCCGTCTGGCAAGCCGGGCAAAGCCCTTGCGCCTCGACCACCGTCTGCTCGATCCGGAACCCGCTCTGCGCCGCCTCCTGCCCCAAAGGCCCGCCAGGCGCCGCCTCGGCCTCGGCCACGGTCCCGCAGGACCGGCAGATCAGAAAGGCCGGCGCATGGGACGCCCCCGGATGCGAACAGGCGACAAAGGCATTCAGTCGCTCGATCCGATGCGCAAACCCCTGTTCTACCAGAAACCCCAGCGCCCGATAGGCAACCGGAGGTTTCGATCCCAGCCCCTCGCGGTCCAGCCGCGCCAATACGTCATAGGCCCCCAAAGCCTCATGATGCTCGAGCAGTATCTCCAGAACCCGCCGCCGGATAGGGGTGAACTGCACCCCCCGCGCCGCACAGGCCGCATCTGCGGCAGCCAACGCCGTCCGCACGCAGGCCCCATGGTCATGGCGGCCGAAGGCCGGATCAGGCAGGGGCAAGGGCGTCATGGCAGGCTTTCAGGACTTGTTATGTTATAACATACACATTATATCCCGCCCCATCCGACCCTGCAAGAGGTGCCCCATGCTGACCCCCACCCCCCGCGCCACTCTCCTCCTGACGGCCCTCGCCGCGCCCGTCTGGGCCGAGGCGCCGGCAGTCCTCACTGACACCGCTCCCATCCACTCTCTCGTATCACAGGTGATGGAAGGCGTCGGCACACCCGACCTCCTCCTGCCCCCCGGCGTCTCGCCCCACGATTTCCAGTTCCGCCCCTCCGACGCTGCCCGCCTGTCCGACGCCACTGTAGTGATCTGGTCCGGCCACGCCCTCGCCCCCTGGCTCGAGGAACCGGTCGAAACCCTCGCCACCGATGCCGTCACCCTTGAACTCCTTGACACAGACGGCTGGACGCCCCTCGCGGTCCGCCAGGACGCCACCTTTGCAGCCGCCGGGGCAGAGGAATACGGAGAAGAAGAAGGCCACGACCACGATCACGCCCACGAAGGCGCAGACCCTCACGCCTGGCTCTCCCCCGAAGTGGCCACCGTCTGGCTCGGCCACATCGCCGAAACACTGGCCACCGCTGATCCCACCAATGCCGACACCTACCAAGCCAATGCCGCCGCCGCGCAGGCCAGCCTCGCCTCTCTCAAGTCATACCTGACTACGAAACTCGGCCCCGTGCAGGGCCGCCCCTACGTCGTTCCGCACGACGCCTACCAGTATTTCGAAATGGCCTTCGCCATGCCCGCCGCCGGGGCTATCACCCTGTCCGACGCTTCCGCCCCCGGCCCCGCCCGCATTTCGGAACTCATGGCCACGATCTCCGAGGAAAACGTCACCTGCATCCTGACCGATCCCGACACCTCCGACGAATGGTCCGCGCTCCTCTCAGAAGGCTCCGTCACCAAGACCGCCCGTACCGACCCCGACGGCATCAGCATGGACCCCGGCCCCGGCCTCTACGCCGCGATCCTCACCAACATCACCAACGCTCTCGTCACCTGCCTGTCCTGACCCGTCGGGCGGGGTTGACCCCGCCCAACCCCACGCGAACGAGCACCCAGATCACCTGCTGTACCCGACCCCACGCCCAATACCCGCGTAGGGCGGGTGCACCCCCCACCACCAAGGCGAGGCCGTGTTCCGACCCAGTGAAAACCTGCACATGCGACAAGGGAGACGGTAGGGATGAGTGTGACTTGGACGACAACTTCAAACGGTTGACGGCGAAGCGTACCCCCCCATCCCCTCCTCCTTCACCGCCTGCATCGCCACATAGGTCGAGGTGTTGGCCACATGCGGCAGGGTGGATACCTTTTCGGCCAGCACTGCGCGATAGGCGCTCATGCTGCCGGTGCGGACCTTGAGCAGGTAGTCGAACGACCCCGCGATCATGTGGCACTGTTCGATCTCGGGCACCCGCAGGACGCCTGCGTTGAACGCGGCCAGCGCCGCCTCGCGGGTGTCGGACAGCTTGACCTCGACAAAGGCCACATGGTCCCGGCCCAACCGGATCGGGTCGACCAGCGCCCGGTAGCCCCGGATGACTCCCTCTTCCTCCAGCCGCTTGAGCCGCGCCTGCACAGGCGATTTGGACAGGCCCACCCGGCAGGCCAGGTCCGTGACCGAGATGCGCCCCTCGACCGCGAGCACATCCAGCATCTTCAGGTCAAACGCATCCAGCCCCTGCATCGCCACAGTCTCTCTTCCTGCAATCCCGCAAACTATCAGGCAATCCGCCCGCATGATCAAGGATCACAGGCAGATCGCCCTGCCAAACTGCGCTATCATGGCCCGAACGATCAGAGGCCCCCATGACACACAGCACCGCCCTTCGCGCCCGCATCGACGCCACCATCCTCGCCCCCGATGCGCCCCTGCTCGCAGCACTCACGGAAACCGCCGCGCTGAAGCCCGCAGACCGGGCTGCCATCTCGGCCCGCGGCGCCGCGCTCGTCCGCGACATCCGCGCCGCCAGCCACCCCGGACTGATGGAGGTCTTCCTCGCCGAATACGGCCTCTCCACTGACGAAGGCATCGCGCTCATGTGTCTGGCCGAGGCGCTGCTGCGCGTGCCCGACGGGGCCACGATGGATGCGCTGATCGAAGACAAGATCGCCCCGTCAGACTGGGGCCGCCACCTTGGCCAATCCGCCTCCTCCCTCGTCAACGCCTCGACCTGGGCGCTTCTCCTCACCGGCCGGGTGCTGGACGACCGCAAACCGGGTCTGACCGGCGCACTCAAAGGGGCGATCCGTCGCCTCGGTGAACCCTTGATCCGCACCGCCGTCGCCCGGGCCATGCGCGAAATGGGACGGCAATTCGTGCTGGGCGAAACCATCGCCACCGCCATGACCCGCGCTGAAACGCTGGAATCCCAATGCTTTACCTACAGCTATGACATGCTGGGCGAAGCGGCCCGCTCCGACGCCGACGCCCGCGCCTATCACCTCTCCTATTCCCGCGCGATCTCGGCCATCGCCGCCGCCTGCACCCGGGGTTCTGTCGCTGAAAACCCCGGGATCAGCGTCAAACTCTCCGCCCTCCACCCCCGGTACGAGGTCGCCCAGCACGCCCGCGTCATGGCCGAACTCGTCCCCCGCGTGACTGCGCTGGCGCAACTCGCCAAATCCGCCGGCATGGGTTTCAACATCGACGCCGAAGAGGCCGACCGCCTCTCCCTCTCGCTTGATGTGATCGAGGCCGTCCTGTCCGACCCCTCGCTCCGGGGCTGGGACGGGTTCGGCGTTGTCGTGCAGGCCTATGGCAAACGCGCGCCCCTCGTCATCGACTGGCTGTACGACCTCGCCACCCGCCTTGACCGCAAGATCATGGTCCGCCTCGTCAAGGGCGCCTATTGGGACGCCGAAATCAAGCGGGCGCAGGTCGAAGGGCTGGACGGCTTCCCCGTCTTCACCGCCAAGCATGCGACCGACGTGAGCTATGTCGGCAACGCCCGCAGGCTCCTGTTCAGGACCGACCGTATCTATCCCCAGTTCGCCACGCACAACGCCCATACGGTCGCCGCCGTCCTGCACATGGCCCGCGAGATGGGCCTTGGCCCCGACAATTACGAATTCCAGCGCCTCCACGGCATGGGTGAAACGCTTCATCAGATCGTGCTCAAGGCCGAAGGCACGCGCTGCCGCATCTACGCGCCCGTCGGTGCGCATGAGGACCTGCTGGCTTATCTCGTCCGCCGCCTCCTCGAAAACGGCGCGAATTCCAGCTTCGTCAACCAGATCGTGGACGAAGCTGTCTCGCCCGAAACCGTCGCCGCCGACCCCTTCGTCGTGACGAATACCGGCCCCGTCCTGCCGATCGGTCCCACCCTCTTCGCCCCTTCCCGTGTCAATTCGCAAGGCTTCGACCTCACCCACGCCCCAACGCTCCACAGCATCGACACGGCCCGCGCCGCCTGGGCCAGCCATGAATGGCAGGCCCGCCCCCTGTCCGCATCCTCACCCTTCGACACTCCGCGTCGGGCGGGGTTCACCTCGACCCTCCCCGTCCTCAACCCCGCCACATCCACCACCACGGGGACCGTGACCGAGGCCACGCCCGAGGACGTCACCGCCGCCGTGACCACCGCCCGTCCCTGGACCGTCCCCGTCGCCGACCGCGCCGCCACCCTCACCCGCGCCGCCACCCTCTACGAACAGGCCGCCCCCGAAATTTTCGCCCTCCTCGCCCGCGAGGCTGGCAAGACCCTGCCTGACGCCGTGGCCGAACTGCGCGAGGCTGCGGATTTCCTCCGCTACTACGCGTCCGAGGCCCTTAGCTCCGACACCACAGCAAACGGCCTCTGGGCCTGCATCAGCCCCTGGAACTTTCCGCTCGCCATCTTCACCGGCCAGATCGCCGCCGCCCTTGCGACCGGCAACGCGGTCCTTGCCAAACCCGCACAACAGACCCCCCTCATCGCCTTCCGGGCCGTAGAACTCCTCCACCAGTCGGGCATTCCCTTTGACGCGCTGCAACTCCTCCCCGGCGGCCCCGCCACGGGCGCGGCCCTCACCGCCGATCCGCGCCTGAACGGGGTGGCCTTCACCGGCTCCACCGCCACCGCGCATAAGATCCGGCTTAGCCTCGCGCAGAACGCTGCCCCCGGCACGCCCTTCATCGCCGAAACCGGCGGCCTGAACGCGATGATCGTGGACTCCACGGCTCTCCCCGAACATGCCGTCCGCGATATCGTCACCGCTGCATTCCGGTCGGCAGGCCAGCGCTGCTCGGCCCTCCGCTGCCTTTATGTACAAGAAGATATCGCCGACAAGCTCCTCCGTCTGCTCAAGGGCGCGATGGACGAACTGACCCTCGGCGACCCGTGGCACCTTTCGACCGACGTCGGCCCCGTCATCGACGCGCCTGCCGCCGCCACCATCGCCGCGCACATCGCCCAGGCCCGCGCCGAAGGCCGCATCCTCCATGAACTGACCGCCCCCGCAGGCGGCCATTTCATCGTCCCCACCGTCATCCGCATCACCGCCATCAGCGACCTGCAGCGCGAGATCTTCGGCCCTGTCCTTCACATCGTCACCTTCAAGGCCGGGGAAATCGACGCAGTCATCGACGCCATCAACGCGACGGGCTACGGCCTCACCTTCGGCCTGCACACCCGTATCGACGACCGCGTGCAGCGGGTGATCGACCGGGTCCGGGCGGGCAACATCTATGTGAACCGCAACCAGATCGGCGCCGTGGTCGGCTCCCAACCCTTTGGCGGCGAAGGGCTCTCGGGCACCGGCCCCAAAGCCGGCGGCCCCGCCTACCTCACCCGTTTCCGGGGCACGGCCAAAGGAACAACGCCCGTCCCGCCCCCGGCCACCATCGACCTGCCAGGACCCACAGGCGAATCGAACCGCCTCTCGCATCACCCGCGCGGCCCGATCCTCTGCGCGGGCCCGGGTGCCGGGCAGGCCAACGAACAGGCCCGCGCCATCCGCGTCCTGGGCGGCATCGCCACGATCACCGACACGCCCGATCCCGCGCTGCTCGCCAGCCTCTCCGCCCTCGCCGGGGTCATCTGGTGGGGCGACGCGGACACAGCCCGCGCCTACGACATGGCCCTCGCCACCCGGCCTGGTCCGATCCTGCCGCTGATCACCATCCAGCCCGACGCAGGCCACGCCCTGCTCGAACGCCATGTCTGCATCGACACGACTGCCGCAGGCGGCAACGCAGCCCTCCTCGCTCAGGTCTCATAACTCCCGTAGAGTTGCTGCAATCGTCCTGAGCGAGGTTACGCGCCTGCCGGACGAGCGCCCCCTCAAGAACCCCTGAAGGCCGACCCGATGCTCCCCACCCGCCTTACCTGCCACTGCGGCTCAGTCGAGCTTCACATCCGCCTCAAGGACGGGCTCAACACCATGCGCCGCTGCGACTGCTCCTACTGTCGGCGCCGGGGGGCCATCGCGGCATCGGTGCTGCTGAACGACCTGCAGATTGCAAAGGGGGCCGAAAACCTTACTCTGTACCAGTTCGGCACAATGACGGCGAAACACTGGTTCTGCCGGACCTGCGGGATCTATACACACCACCAGCGCCGCTCGAACCCCGACGAGTACGGCGTGAACGTCGGCGCACTCGACGGGGTCAACCCGTCTGAACTCGGCGAGATTCCCTGGGCCGACGGCGTGAACCACCCCGCCGACCGTCCGCGCTAGGCCTTCACGCTTTCTCAACCGATCAGGCGCAGGCTCACCCCGAAACAACCATCGGCCGTTGCGTTAAGGGCCCCCGCAGCCCTCGATTCCACCGACGCAATACCGACGCAATACCGACGTAATACCGACACGACACCGCAGCCAATTCTGTATATAAACCAATGATTTAAGCGCAAAAAGGCAAACGGGGCGGAATATCTGCCCCGCGCCGCACGCACCCACCGACCGCGCAACGCCTCAGATCTGGTTGCGGATGACCTTGGAAAACCGCTCGAAAATCTCGGAATTCGCGGCAATCACATCGCCATGTTCCAGTGGCCGCTGCCCCTCGCGGATCGAGGCGACGAACCCGCCCGCCTCGGTCACGATCAGCACACCCGCCGCAATATCCCAGGCATGCAGCCCGCGTTCCCAATAGCCCTCATACCGCCCCGCCGCCACATAGGCGAGGTCGAGCGCCGCCGCCCCGAACCGCCGCACGCCTGCGCATTCCGGCATCAGCCGCGCCAGATCCTGCAGCGTCGCGGGCAGGGTCGCCTGCCCGGCAAAAGGCACGCCTGTCGCAAAGATCGACTCGATCATCTTGGATCGCGCCGACACCCGCAGCCGGGTTTCGTTCATGAAAGCGCCGGTGCCCTTTTCGGCATAGAACATCTCGTCCTTGACCGGGTCATAGACGACACCAGCCACGATCTGCCCCTTGTGTTCCAGCGCAATCGACACCGCCCAATGCGGCAACCCGTGAAGGAAGTTCGTCGTCCCGTCCAGTGGGTCCACAATCCAGCGCCGCGTCGGGTCTTCGCCCTCGACCGCACCATCTTCCTCGCCCAGAAACCCATAGGTAGGCCGCGCCTCTTTCAGCGCCTCGCGGATGGTCTTTTCGGCCATCTTGTCGGCCCGGCTGACGAAATCGCCCGGCCCTTTGGACGAGACCTGCAACTGCTCGACTTCAGAGAAGTCCTTGAGCAGCGCCCGTCCGGCCTTGCGGGCGGTTTTCATCATCACGTTCAGGTTCGCGCTGCCAGCCATCACCGGGCCTCCTGCAATTGGTCAGACGGGGCGTATAGGCCCAGTCCCGCCAAGGAACAAGAGGCCAGCAGCCCCTGTCCTTTCGTCAAATGCCCCCCAATTGCCCCGCCCCGGACACAAAGGGTTAAACCCTTGTTGACCCGGCGCTGCGATGGTGCCGCCAACACTCATCCAAGGCCCCGAGCGTCCGGTGATCATTCAGGAAGACCTTCTCGTCACGCTTCGCCACCAGACCCGCATCGTGCTCCACATCACGTCGCGGGACGTGACCAAGCGCGTCGCGGTCGGCATGATGATCCTGTTCATCTGCTGGTACGGCGGCGCGCGGCTGACGGTCCTGGGGACGGCGCTGGCGATCCTTGTGACCGAGGTCATCGTCCTTGTCACCGCCCGCTTCCTTCCCGACCGGGACGAGGCGATCCCCGTGTCCCTCATCGTCACCGTCTGGGCCACCAATGCGATTTCCACCGTGGCCTATCTTTGGCCTGCCGTCCTCATGGCCCAGCAAACCTCGGTCGCGCTTCTGCTTACGGGCTTCATGTGGATGTTCGGCATTTTCGTCCATATCTCCAACACCTTCGTCGCCCTTCCCTTGTATAACTGGAGCCAGATGATCCCCGGCTTCCTGACTGCGATCTATGCGATCTGGATCGCCTCCTTCTCGGGCTATACCTCGAACAACAACGGCGAATGGCTGCTCCTGATGGCGCTGATGGTGGTCTATGCGACAAACACCTTCGAAACGCTGAACCAGCAGAAAGACACCCAGCGCGCCCTGAACGCCGCGCGGGCCGAGGCGAATGCGCGGCTCAAGGCGCTCGAACACATGACGCGCCACGACGGCTTGACCGGGCTCTACAACCGGCAGGCCTTTGACGAGGAACTGGGCCATCTCCTCGACCGGAACAAGCCGGGCAGTCATGTTGCCGTCTTCCTGCTCGACCTCGACGGGTTCAAGCCGATCAACGACACCTACAGCCACGACGCCGGCGACACCGTCCTTGTTGCCATCGGTCAGCGCCTTGACGCGCTGGCGAGCCCCACGGGCCTTGCCGCCCGGCTTGGCGGCGACGAATTCGCGCTGGCATTTCCGGGGGTCAGTTCCGACCGCGCCGCCCTTCGCCTTGCCACCCGGATCATCCGCGACATCGAAATGCCTATCGCTTATGGCGAAAAGTTCCTGCGCATCGCGGCCAGCGTCGGCATCTCCCTTACCGGGTTCGGAGAGGATACCGTGGCCGCTCTCTGTTCCGGTGCCGATCAGGCCATGTACCGCGCCAAAGGCGAAAACGGGGCCCGCGCCGTGCTCTATGACCCCACCGCCTTTCCCGTCAGGCTCAGCCTCAAGGACCGTCAGACACTGGTCGAGGCGATCCGCACCGCCCGCATCCGCCCGCATTACCAGCCGAAGGTCTGCCTCCGGACCGGTGTCCTTTCCGGGTTCGAGGCGCTGGCCCGCTGGGACCATCCTACGCGAGGCCTCCTGTCGCCCGATGCCTTTCTGCCCCAGATCAACGAATTGGGATTGCAGGGCGATTTCCTGCTCACGATGGCGCGCCACGTCCTGTCTGACGTAGCGATTCTGGTGGGCGAAGGGTTCGATCCCGGTCAGGTTTCCATCAACATGCCCGACATGGCGCTTGCCACCCACAGCAGCCGTCTGGACCTTGACCGCCTGATCACTACCTTCCCCGCCGCCCTGCCCCATCTGACATTCGAAATCACCGAGGACGTTTTCATCGCCCGCGCGGGAGACATCATCAAGGACAGCATCGCCCATTTCCGTCGTGCTGGGGTGCGCATCTCGCTCGACGATTTCGGGACAGGTTTCGCGTCTTTCCAGCACCTGCGGCAGCTTGAATTCGACGAACTCAAGATCGACACAAGCTTTGTCCGCGACCTTGGCCACGATCCCGCAGCGACCGTCCTTGTGGACGGCTTCCTGTGCATCGCCCGTGGCCTTGGCGTCGATGTGATCGCCGAAGGAGTCGAGACCGAGACCCAGCGGGACATCCTTCTCAGCATGGGGTGCCGCCATGCGCAGGGCTACCTCTTTGGCCGCGCCATGCCGCTTGACGAAACGCGCATTCGTCTTGCTTCAGGGGGGAGCCGCCTGCCACCCGTCGGGACTGTTCCCGTCAAGGCGATAGCGGGGCCGGTCTGTTGACTGGGCCCAGTTCCCTTGGTCCGCAGTCAGATTTGGACGATCTACCCAAATCTGGCGGGACGACGTCTCTGTCGCGCCCGAATTACACCCGTTGCAACTTCACCGCTTCCTGCCGCGCAAGTCGGATCAGATGCGCCACGAAAGGCCGCTGCGTATCCTCGGTCCTGGTCGCGGCATAGAGCCTGCGCGTCAGCCCGTCCTTGGTCAGTCGCCGCGTCACGAAATCCGAATTCGTCCGCACCTGTCGGACCACCCAGTCCGGCAGCACCGCCACCCCCCGGTTCGACGCCACCAGCATCAGGATTACCGCCGTCAGTTCCACCTGCCGCACCGCCACAGGTTCCACCTTCGCAGGCGTCAGGAGTTGCGAAAATACATCCAGCCGTGCCCGTTCGACCGGATATGTGATGAGGGTCTGGCCCCGGAAATCCTCGGCCTCGACATAGGGCTTCAACGCCAGAGGGTTGTTCGACGCCGCAACGAAGACCGGCTCGTAGTCAAAGAGCGGCGTGAAGGCCGTTCCAGGCAGATCCTCGGGGTCCGACGAGACGACCAGATCTACCTCTTCTTTCCGCAAGGCCGGTAAAGCCTCGAACGCCAGCCCCGGCCGGATATCCACATCCACATCCGGCCAGGCTTTGCGGAACGCCTCGAGCACGGGGAGAAGCCATTCGAAACAAGCGTGACATTCGATCGCGATATGCAGCCGCCCTGACGACCCCTTCACCAGCCCGGCGAATTCGGCCTCGAGCGCAGAAACGCGAGGAAGGATATCCTCGGCTGCCGCGAGCAGCTTGAGCCCCGCCGCCGAGAGCTTGAGCGGCTTGGAACGCCGCACGAAAAGCTCAACCCCCGCCTGATCCTCGATACCCTTGATCTGATGGCTCAGCGCCGATTGCGTCATGTTCAGCATATCCGCCGCCCGGGCCAGACCGCCCGAGTCATGGATCGCCTTGATCGTCTTCAGATGCCGGAACTCGATATGCATTGTGAACCGATCTCATCATTGTGGTGAAAGTTATGAATTTGTCTCACGATGCAGGATAGGCGACAAGGGGGCGACCTTGAACAGGATGCTACGGATGACCCGCCCCTCGATCTCTTTCGAATTCTTCCCACCGAGAAACCTCGAAGGCTCGTTCCGCCTCTGGGACTGCGTCAACACGCTGGCCCCCCTTGACCCGACCTTCGTCTCGGTCACCTACGGCGCGGGCGGCACCACCCGGCAACTGACACACGAGGCGGTGGGGACGATCCACAAGACCTCGGGTCTGACGGTCGCGGCCCACCTGACCTGCGTCGATGCCACCCGCAAGGAGACTTTGGCCATCGCCGAAGGCTATGCGTCGGTCGGCGTTACCGAAATCGTGGCCCTGCGCGGCGACCCGCCAAAGGGCTCGGGCGGGTTCAAGGCCCATCCGCAGGGCTTTGCCTCGTCAGTGGACCTGATCGGCGCGCTGGCCGACATGAACCGCTTTACGATCCGCGTGGGCGCTTATCCTGAAAAGCACCCCGACGCGGCCAACCATCAGGCCGACATCGACCACCTGAAGCGCAAGATCGAAGCGGGCGCATCTTCGGCCATCACGCAGTTCTTCTTTCGGCCGGAAACCTACTTCCGCTTCCGCGACGCCTGTGCCGCCGCCGGGATCAACGCGCCGATCATCCCCGGTATCCTGCCGATCGAAAACTGGGCGGGGGCGAAGAGGTTTGCACTGGCCTGCGGGACTTCGGTACCCGCGCATCTTGACCATGCGTTCGAAAATGCCACCCGCGACAGCACGACCGATCTGCTTGCCACCGCGGTTGCCACGTCGCTGTGCGACCGGCTCATTATGGGCGGCGTCGAGCATCTCCACTTCTACACGCTGAACCGCCCGGAGCTGACGCGGGACGTTTGCCATGCGTTGGGGATTACGCCCAAGGCTCGGCTCGAAAAGGTGGCTTGACGAAAGGCGGGGTGACCCCCCCTACGAAAACGCCCCCGTTTGGTCTTGGTGACGGGCGGGGTTCACCCCGCCATCCTCGCCAAAAGCCTGTCCGCGCGGAACGCGCGCCTCGTCACCCGATCTCGGCCAACCGCGCCAGGGCCGCCTTCAACTGCGCCTCTTCCTCTTCCCGCAGGTCGAGGTTCGCCCGCGCCTCGGCTACGACCTCGGCCGGGGCTGAGGCGACGAAGTTCGCGTTACCCAACCGCCCGCGCAGACCGCCAAGCTCCTTGCCCAGCTTCTCGATCGCCTTGGCGAGCCGCACTTTTTCGGCCCCCACGTCGATGATCGACGCCAGAGGCAGCGCGAATGTCGCCCCCGAGGTCGGCACCGTGTTCGCGCCCTTGGGCACCTCGGTCGTCTCGGTCAGGCTGTCGATCCGCGCGAGCCTGCGGATCAAAACCTCGTTGCGCGCCCAGGCTGACCGCGCCGCAGCATCCGCCTCAAGCTGCAGCACCGGCACATAAAGCCCCGCCGGCACGTTCATCTGCGCCCGGACCGACCGTACCCCTTCGATGAGCGAAATCGCCCAACGCATCTCGGCCTCGGCCGCCGGATCGACCAGTTCCGCGCCATAGACAGGCCATCCGGCATGCGCCAGAAGCTTGCCCCGCGCCGCCGTCGCGCCCCAGAGATCCTCAGTGATGAAGGGCATGAACGGATGCAGCAGCACAAGACACTGGTCGAGCACCCAGCGCATCACCACCCGCGTCTCGCCCTTGGCCGCATCGTCGCCGTCCATCAGCAGGGGCTTGGCGAATTCTACATACCAGTCGCAGACCTTGCCCCAGACAAAGGCGTAAAGCGCATTGGCCGCATCGTTGAACCGATAGGCCGCGATCGCCGCGTCCACCTCTTCGCGGACCCGGCCGACCTCTCCGATGATCCAGCGGTTCACCGTCTGCCCAGCCTGTGGCACGGCTGCGGACGGCGGCAAATCGAACACCCCGTTCATTTCTGCAAAGCGGTGGGCGTTCCACAGCTTTGTGCCAAAGTTCCGGTTGCCCTTGATCTTGTCCGTCGAAAGCTTCGGGCTTCCACCCACCACGGCCAGCTGCGCCAGCGTGAAGCGCAGCGGATCAGCGCCGAGTTCGTCAATAATCTCGAGCGGGTCAATCACGTTGCCCCGCGTCTTGGACATCTTCTCGCCCTTCTCGTCCCGGACGAGGCCATGGAGATAGACTGTGTGGAACGGCACCTCGCCCACGACAGCAAGCTGCATCATCATCATCCGGGCAACCCAGAAGAACAGGATATCCGACCCGGTGACGAGCACGTCGGTCGGGAAATACTTCTTCAGTTCCGGCGTGTTGTCGGGCCAGCCCAGCGTCCCGATCGGCCAAAGACCCGAGGAAAACCAGGTGTCGAGCACATCGGCATCGCGCCAGACCGGATAGACCAGATGCGTCGGATCGCCGTTCACGCCATAGTCGGCAAGGCTCTGGGCAAAGCGGTCCATCGCTTCCTGCTTGTCGGCAACCTCGACAATCCGCGCAGCGTGAAGCGGTGACGGCAGCGCGACATTGCCCGCGACAAAGGCGTCATGGACCGCGTCGAACGACGGCCCGCATTTGAAGACGGGCTCACGGTCTACAAACCCGGCCTCGCTCAGCAGTGTCATGATCTCCACGATATCAAGCGCACCGTCGCCCTCATCATCGGCAAAGTTGCCGGGATCCAGGTTCAGCCCATACCAGACCGGGATCTGATGGCCCCACCACAGTTGGCGCGAAATGCACCAGGGTTCGATGTTTTCGAGCCAGTGGTAGTAGGTCTTTTCGCCCGACTCGGGGATGATCTTGGTCCGACCTTCGCGCACGGCGTCGAGCGCCGGACCCACGATCTTTGCCGTGTCGACGAACCACTGGTCCGTCAGCATAGGTTCGATCACGACCTTGGACCGATCGCCGAAGGGCTGCATGATCGGTTTGTCTTCGACCATGATCATCAGGCCGTCGGCGTCGATATCGGCCACGACGGCCTTTCGCGCGGTAAAGCGGTCCAGTCCGCGATAGGCCTCGGGGACAAGGTTCAGCGCATCGACCTCGGATTCGTCCGCAGATGCGCCCCGCGCGATTTCCTGCGCACGCACAGCCGCCTCGGCATAGGTCAGCCCGTCAGCCCGCATCGCGCCGCGTGTGTCCATCAGGCGGTATTTCGGAATGTTGTTCCGGTTCGCCACGCCATAATCGTTGAAATCATGCGCTCCGGTGATCTTGACCGCACCCGATCCGAAATCGGGATCGGGGTATTCGTCGGTGATGATGGGGATCAGACGGCGGTGTTCCTTGGGCCCCACCGGAATCTCGCAGAGCATCCCCACGATGGGCGCGTAGCGTTTGTCGGACGGATGCACCGCAACGGCACCGTCGCCCAGCATCGTTTCGGGCCGGGTTGTGGCGATAGAGATATAGTCGCGCTCTTCCGAGAAGATGACATTGTCCTCTTCGTCGCGCTCCTCATAGGTATAGGTCGCCCCTCCCGCGAGCGGGTATTTGAAGTGCCACATATGGCCCGCGACCTCGGTATTCTCGACCTCGAGGTCGGAAATCGCAGTTTCGAAATGCGGGTCCCAGTTCACCAGACGCTTGCCGCGATAAATCAGGCCCTTGTCATACATGTCGACAAAGACGCGGATGACGGCGTCGTGGAAGTTCCCCTCCTCGCCCGTCGGCGCACCGGGCGCGCCCGACATGGTAAAGGCATTGCGCTCCCAGTCGCATGATGCGCCAAGCCGCTTGAGCTGGTTGACGATGGTGCCGCCGCTTTCGGCCTTCCACTCCCAGACCTTGCGCAGAAACGCCTCGCGCCCCATCTCCTGGCGGCGTGCATTGCCTTCTGCGGCCAGCTTGCGCTCGACCACCAGCTGCGTCGCGATCCCCGCATGGTCCTGCCCGGGCTGCCAGAGCGTGTCGAACCCCCGCATCCGGTGCCAGCGGATCAGGATATCCTGCAGCGTGTTGTTGAAGGCATGGCCCACATGGAGCGATCCGGTCACGTTGGGCGGCGGGATCATGATGGTAAAGGTCTCGGCCCGCGAGGCATTTGCCCCGGCCCGGAACGCGCCTGCCTTGTCCCAAAGCGCCGAGATCCGCGCTTCCGCCTCGGCCGGGTTGAAGGTCTTGTCCATCGTCATGTCATCACCCCTTGCTGTCGCGGCCCCAGATACCCAAAGGGGGTCCAAAGGGAAAGAGCAACCACGAGACCGCCCTCGGGGAGAGTCGGGCGCTTTGTGACGGGCAGCGGGTGGCCTGCGATAACGTGGGTTTCAGGGGACGGCTATTCCCGGCGTGTCGCCCCGTCCTGATTGACCCTTCGCCCTGAGCGGGAACAGCGGGGCTTCAGGTGGAAGCGCCGCTCCGCTGACGCGGGACCATTTCTAACGATCCCGGTTCCGCAAGCCACAAAGAAGGCCAGCCCTTGCCAGGGCTGAGGCTGGCCAGACGCGGGGCGTCCGGCCGGAAAGCTGCACTATGCTTGACCAAGGCAATGGCCTTGGTCAAGGGCGTACGGCGCGCCACTACACACCACCCGCATCATCTGCGTAGGTCGGGGTTCACCCCGCCCCCCGAAAAGCGAGGCTGCGTGGTCCTCGCGGAACGAGCACCCTACACACAATAATTCCTTCCCCCACAACGCTTCCCTGCCCGCACATTCCGCACTACTCTCCCCTCGACACACGTGATCGGAGAGCAGCATGGAAAAGTTCGGCAAAGGCCAATCGGTTACCCGGGTCGAGGATCAGCGATTCCTGACCGGCAAGGGCCGCTATGTTGATGACATCGCCCCCGCCGATGCGCTGCATGCCTATTTCCTGCGCTCCAACGTCTCCCATGGTGAGATTCTCGACTGCGACATCGGCGCCGCCCGCGAAGCACCCGGCGTCCAACTGATCCTCACCGCCGACGACCTGCGCACCCAGGGCGTTCACATGGCGATGAAGGCGGAACGGGTGAAGAACCTTGACGGTTCCCGTGGTATCCACCCGGAACGCCCGCTCCTCGCCGGGCCCAAGGTCCGCTTTGTGGGCGAATGCATCGCCCTGATCGTGGCCGACAGCCTGACCGCAGCCAAGGACGCCGCCGAGATGATCGGCCTTGATATCCACATGCAGCCCGCCCATGTCGCCACCGCGATAGGCGGCCCGCAGATCCACCCCGAGGCGCCCGATAACCTCGCCTATGACTGGGGCATGGGGGACAAGGCCGCCGTGAACGCCGCACTCGCCAAGGCCGCACATGTCATCCGCCTGCACATCCCCGACAACCGCGTCATCGTGAACTCGATGGAACCGCGTGGCGTCTTTGCCCAGATCGAGGACGGGCGGCTGCACGTCACCGTCAACGGTCAGGGCGTCTGGGGCCCCAAGAAGGACCTTGCACGCCATCTCAAGATGGATGCCGAGGATATCCGAGTTACGACCCCTGATGTCGGCGGCGGTTTCGGGATGAAAGGCATGTGCTATCCTGAAATGATCTGCGTGGCACATGCCGCCCGTGTTCTTGGCAAACCGGTCCGCTGGATGTCCGAACGGACCGAGGCGATGCTGTCCGACAATGCGGGCCGTGATCTGTGGTCTGATGCCGTTATGGGCTTTGACGCGAACCACCGCCTCATCGCCTATGGGATCGACTCGGTCGCCAACATGGGCGCCTACAATTCCCAGTATGCACAGGAAATCCAGACGACCCTGTTTTCGAAGGTCATGCCGGGCACCTATGACGTCCGTACCGTGTGGCTGGGCTGCAAGGGCGTGTTCACCAACACCACGCCGGTCGATGCTTATCGCGGCGCGGGCCGGCCTGAGGCGATCTTTGCGCTTGAGCGCATGATGGACTTTGCCGCCCGCAAGATGGGCGTAGACCCCTGGGAACTTCGCGGCATCAATTTCATCCGCCCCGACCAGTTTCCCTATGTCAGCGCGACCGGCGTCCCCTATGACGTGGGCGACTTCAACAGGGTGCTGACACGGGCCGATGACCTGTCCGACCGCGCGGGCTTTCCCGCCCGCCGTGCCGCATCGGAACGCAAGGGGCTCCTGCGGGGGCTGGGCTTGTGTTACTATATCGAAAGCATTCTGGGCGATAAGGACGAAGCTGCAACCGTCGTCTATGCCGAGGATGGCACCGTGCAGATCCATGTCGGAACGCAGTCCAATGGTCAGGGGCACGAAACCGTCTTTGCCCAGTTCCTTGCCGACCAGACCGGCATCCCTGCAGACCGCATCGTCGTCATGCAGGGCGACAGCGACCTGATCCCCACGGGCGGCGGCACGGGCGGCTCGCGCTCGGTCACCGTGCAGAACACGGCGACATTGGCCGCCGTGGAAAAGATGACGACCGCTTTCACCGCCTTCCTTGCCGATGCCGAAGGGGCCGACGCAGCAAAGATCAGCTTTGACGACGAACGCTTCCGCATTCCGGGGTCGAACCTGACCCCCACGATGCTCGACGTCGCCGAAATGGCCCGCGCTGTGGGCCGGACGGACCTTCTCCGCCACACGGCCAAGATCGAGCTTGTCGAACGGTCATTTCCCAACGGCGCCCATGTGGCCGAAGTCGAGGTTGATCCCGAAACCGGCGTCGTGAAGGTCGTGAAATATTCAGTCGTCGACGATTTCGGCAATCTCATCAACCCGATGCTGGCGCAGGGTCAGGTCCACGGCGGGATTGCGCAGGGACTGGGGCAGGCGATCACCGAACGCACAGTCTATGACAGCGAAGGCCAGCTTCTGACCGCAACCTTCATGGACTATGCCATGCCCCGCGCCGATGACATGCCCATGATCGCCTTCGCCTCGGAACCCACGCCGTCCGTCAACAACCCAATGGGCATGAAGGGCTGTGGCGAGGCTGGGACGGTCGGCGCGCTGGCCGCCGTGACCAATGCGCTGCAAGACGCGCTCTGGCCGATGGGCATCACGCAGATCGACATGCCCTTCACTCCGCAGCGCGTCTGGGCGCTGCTGCAAGAGCGGAGCGATGCCGCAGCTTGACAGGCTCCTTGGCCTTATCGACCGGCGCCCGCGCATCAAGGATACGCGGGGTCGTCACCGGGGGCCTGCGACCCATGTCATCATCCTTGACGGGACCATGTCCTCGCTCGCGCCCGGGGCGGAAACCAACGCAGGCCTGACCTACAAGCTTTTGCGGGAAATGCGCGGGACGGTGAACCTGACGCTCTACTACGAGGCGGGCATCCAGTGGCGCGACTGGAAGGGCACGCTTGACGTGATGATGGGGCGCGGGATAAACCGCCAGATCGAACGCGCCTATGGCGTCCTTGCCTCGCGTTATCATCCCGGCGACCGGATCATGCTGATCGGCTATTCCCGGGGGGCTTATGCCGTCCGGTCCCTTGCCGGGGTGGTCGACATGGTGGGCCTCGTCCGCGCTGAGGAGGCGACGGTGCGCACGATCCGGACCGCCTATCGTCACTACCGCCTTGGCGCGCGCAGCAAGACGGTCGAGGTGTTCCGGGGCCTCTTCTGTCACCCCGAGGTCGAGATCGAGGCAGTTGGCGTCTGGGACACGGTCAAGGCGTTAGGCCTGCGCCTGCCGATTGTCTGGCGCTGGGCAGAAGCCGCGCATTCCTTTCACAATCACAACCTTGGCCGCCAGACTCGCAACGGGTTTCATGCCCTCGCCTTGCACGAAACGCGCGAAGCCTTTGCGCCGGTGATGTGGATAACCGACCCCGACAACCGGTGCAGGGTCGAGCAGGTCTGGTTCCGGGGCACCCATGGCGATATCGGAGGGCAGTTGTCTGGCGTCGAGGCGGCCCGCCCGCTGGCCAATATCCCGCTGGTCTGGCTGCTCGACCGGCTGGAATCCTGCGGCCTGCCGCTTCCGCCCGACTGGCGCCACCACTTTCCGCAGGACGCCGAGGCCCCCACCGTGGGCTCCTGGCTCGGCTGGGGCAAGCTCTTCCTGTCACGCCGCCACCGGATCATCGGTACAGATCCGACCGAACGTTTGCACGAAACCGTTGAGATTCGGGGCCGATGGCTCCAAAGGCTTGCCAACCGCGAAAGCCGCATACTTGCCCATCCGCCGCCCCAAGCAATGCCGGGAGGTCAGTTCGAAGGCCTCTGACCCCGGCGACCGTCGGACAAATAAATGGCGACCGCAAACAGACAACAGGCCAAAGAAGGCACGTCCACCTTTCAAGGGGCGGGCGCGGCGCGAAATGGCCCCGTTCGCGTTCCCGCGAACGGGGCCCCTGGTCGTTCAGCGTTCCAGACGCGCCAGACGCGCATCCATGTCGATCAGCCGGAGCGTCAGTTCTTCGACCTGGGTCAGAAGCAGCCGGTTCATCGCCACAAGGTCCACCCCCACTGCGCGCATTTCTGCGGCCGAGGGGATTCCTGGCAGGTGACGCCTGGCAGCAATGTGTTCGGCCACTTCATTCAGCGGGGCAAGCGTGTAGTCCGGGTCAAACACATAGTCCGCCGTCTGCACAACTGCTCCATTGATGCGGATCGCGCCGTCGCCGGCGTCGATATGAATCGTCGTGCGACCCTCGCTGTCGCGCAGGTCGATGTCACCTCCGGCACCCTCCCCGCCCAGAAGGATGTTCGCGGCACCGCCATCAAGATGAATCCTCAACCGTCCATCGTCCGAGAAAAGCCCGATATCCCCGTTGTGCGTGCCGCCGCCCAACCGGAGATTGCCGTCACCACCATCAAGATAAACGGACTGCAGTCCGCTGGCATCAAGCAGAGAGATATCGCCGTCCGTACCGGCCCCACCGATCAGCAGGTTGCCTTCCCCGCCGTCCAGACGCACCGTCAGAACGCCGTCCTGATTCATCAGCACAAGGTCACCCTGCGCCCCGGCGCCGCCAACGCTGAGATTGGCCGAACCGCCGTCAATATGAATCGTCCTGATGCCTTCGTTGTTAAGGACAACGATGTCGCCCTCGGCCTCATGGCCTCCGACCGTGATGTTGGCGCTGCCGCCATCAAGGTGAATGGTCTGGCCTGCCTCTGTATTCAGCAGCGCGATATCGCCTTCCGAGCCGCCGCCGCCCAACACGAAGTTCGCTTTGGCTCCGTCGATATGCGCGACGACGGTGCCGTCCTCGTTCACAACGGTAATGCCGGTATGTTGTTCGCTCATTCTGCATCCTCCATATGCCGATTGCAGTTCGGACTTCATCCCGGGACTGTATCGGCATCGTGAAGGATTCCTCGATTCTTGGTCTCAACCCTCCAACTCTGGACAGAGGTCGGGCAACGACCAGCATCATCGGAACGCCCAAGACGGGAATTACACTGCCGCCGCCCCAATCAGTGGACACCAACTGATTGTAATTCTCAGGTGGACCGCCAGCGACGACCAAGATGGCACCACCCAGACTCCCGTCGAACGATCTGCATCAGGAAACATTGAACCAAAGTCTCGCTCCATCCGTTTCAGATCTTAGCCGATCAAATCAAGTCACGTTGCCTGTCCCGACCGACAGGAGCAGCAGGTCGCAAGACCGGGAACGCGGGCCTGGCCGTCCCAAATCATCAGATCTGCTTAACCGGCATCTGCACGCGCAGGCCTTCCAGCGCGGGCGAAACCTTGAGTTGGCAGGTCAGCCGCGACCGCACCGGATCGGGCTCATAAGCGAAGTCGAGCATGTCCTCTTCCATCGCCTGCTTCTTGGGAAGTTTGGCAACCCAGTCCGGGTCAACATAGACATGGCAGGTCGAACAGGCACAGGCGCCGCCGCAATCGGCTTCGATACCGGGAATGCCGTTATCGCGCGCGCCTTCCATCACGGTCAGACCGTTGGGCACGTCGATCACATGCTCCTTGCCGCCATGTTCCACATAAGTAATCCGGGCCACCGTGGCACCCCTCTGGTTAATCCGCTGGCCCCTATCTAGGGCCAAGGTGCGCTGCCTGCCAGTGTGATTTCACAGGCCTCAGGGTGCGTTCAATCGCTGTCTGTTTCCGCGGCAGGTGATCTCCTGTAACGAGCCGGCAAACGACTCATGCCCAAGGATATCGCCATGACCGAAGCGCACATCACCGCCCTTGTCGATGCCATGACGCTGGAAGAACAGGTCAGCCTACTGTCCGGGGCGGATTTCTGGTATCTGCCCGCAGTGGACCGGCTTGGCATCGGTCATCTGCGGATGACGGACGGGCCGAACGGGGCGCGGGGCGGCGGGTCGCTTCTGGGCGAGGTCAAGTCGGCGGCTTTCCCGGTGGGCATCAGCCTTGGCGCGACGTGGAATCCCACGCTTCTGACGGAAATCGGCGTGGCCCTTGCGGAAGAGGTCAAATCGAAACAGGCGCATGTGTCGCTGGCACCCACGGTGAACCTGCACCGGACGGTCACCAACGGCCGCAACTTTGAATGCTATTCCGAAGACCCGATCCTGACCGCCGAACTTGCCGTGGCCTACATCAACGGCCTCCAGTCGCAGAGCATCGCCGCCACGATCAAACATTTCGTTGGCAATGAATCAGAAAACGAACGCACTACGATCTCTTCCGAGGTTGATGAACGCACGCTCCGCGAACTCTACCTTGTCCCGTTCGAGGCTGCGGTAAAGCGGGCCAATACATGGGCCATCATGTCGAGCTACAACCGGCTTGGCGGCACATATACGTCGGAAAACGGTTGGCTGCTCAACACTGTGCTGCGCGGCGACTGGGGCTATGACGGCGTGGTCATGTCTGACTGGTTCGGGTCGCATACCACCGCGCCTACCATCAACGCGGGGCTCGACATCGAAATGCCGGGGCCGACCCGCGACCGGGGCGCGAAACTTGTGGCCGCTGTGGCGGCCGGCGAAGTCAGCGGCGAAACCGTCCGCACCCGCGCGCTCAACGTCCTGCGCCTGTTGGACCGGACCGGCGCGATTGACGACCACCGCCAGTTCGCCGAAACCGTCGATGACCGCCCCGCCCACCGCGCCCTGATCCGCCGCGCCGGGGCAGAAGGGGCAGTGCTGCTCAAGAACGACGGCATTCTGCCGTTGCAAGCCGGGAAGAAGATCGCCGTCATCGGCCCCAACGCGAAAACCGCGCAGATCATGGGCGGCGGGTCGGCTCAACTCAACGCCTACTACCGGGTCAGCCCCTGGGACGGCCTCGCCAACGCTTTGGGGGAAGGCCAACTCACCTATGCGCTGGGCTGCACCAACGCCCAGTTCGAATCGCTTCTGACCGGCGATTTTGCCGTCGACTGGTTCGATAATGCGACCCTCTCTGGTACTCCCATCGCGCACGGCACCCACACCGACGCGACAGCTTTCTGGTTCGGCCCGCTGGCAGATGGCAAGATCGACAGCAGCCATTTCTCGGCCCGCCTGACCGGCAGGTTCACCCCCGAAACCTCGGGCACCCACCGCATCGGGGTCCGCAGCGCGGGCCTTGTCCGGGTGCTGGTCGATGGCAATGTCATCGTGGATGCCTGGACCAACTGGACCCGGGGCCACACGTTCTTTGAAGAAGGCTGTGACGAGGTGACGGGGCTTGTGACGCTTGAGGCGGGTCGCGCCCACACCGTCACTATCGAATTCGCGTCCACCAAGAACCGCATCCTGAGGTTCGCGGCCTTTGCTGTGGGCATCAGCAAACCCACGGGCGACGCCGAAATCGCCGAGGCTGCCGAGGTCGCCCGCGCCGCCGAAATCGCACTGCTGTTCATCGGCCGCGATGCGACATGGGACAGCGAAGGCGCGGACCTACCCGACATCACCCTGCCTGGCCGCCAGAACGACCTGATTGCCGCCGTCCGCAAGGCCAACCCGGCGACCATCGTCGTCCTGCAAACCGGCGGCCCGGTGGAAATGCCCTGGGCGGATGACGTACCCGCAATCTTGCAAGCGTGGTATCCGGGGCAAGAGGCCGGGAATGCCATCGCTGACATACTTCTGGGCCATGTCGAACCTTCGGGCCGCCTGCCACAGACCTTCCCCCGCCGCTGGGCCGACAACGCGACCCACAGTCAGGACCCCGAAATCTACCCCGGCCTGAACGGCAAGGTCCGGTACGAAGAAGGCGTCTTCATCGGCTACCGCCACCACGACCGGACCGGCACGCCGCCGCTGTTCCCGTTCGGTCACGGCCTTGGTTACACGACCTTTGCCCTGTCCGATTTGGTGCTGAACCCCACCGGGTTCGCCAAAGACGGCACACTTTCCGCGACCGTCACAGTCACCAACACCGGTGCCCGCGAAGGGTCCGAGGTTGTGCAGCTTTACGTCACCCCTGCCGACGCGCCGGTAAAGCGGCCGGCCCGCGAACTCAAGGCCTTTGCCAAGGTCCGCCTTGCGCCGGGTGCCAGCACGGCTGTCACACTGTCCCTGACCGGCCGCGACTTTGCCTACTTCTCGGCCACCGACCGGGCCTGGATTGTGGCACCCGGCACCTATGGCATCCAGATCGGCCGCTCGGCCACCGGTCTGGTTCTGACCGAAACTGTGTCACGCGACACGGCCATGATGCTGCCGCTTTGACGCGGCGCGCTGTGTGACAAGGGCGACAGTTTCCCGACTTGACGGCGGTCTGTCTTTCCCGACGGGCCCGACCACGCTATGTTCTTGAAAAACAAGAGACCCGCGCCACCCGTGAACCCCCGCCCCTTTGCCCTTGCAGCCCTTCTTGGCCTGCCTCTTTCTGCATGTGGCCCCGGCGATGCGGCAGACGCGATCACGGCTGATCCGGGCATCCCAGATTTCATGACTGCCGAGATTGAAACTGGCAACGACGGCCGCTGTTATGGCCGCGACATCACCCCCGCCGTCATCGAAACTGTCACCGCGTATGAGGTCGAGACCCCCGCCGTGATTGGCCCTGACGGCAGTGTGCTGACTCCGGCCTCCTACCGCACCGTGACCCGCCAGGAGATCACCCGTGAACGGGGCGAGGTGACATTTGAAACGCTTTGTCCGCCTGCCTACACTGTGGAATTCGTGGCGACCCTTCAGCGCGCGCTGACCACCCGTGGCCTCTTTACCGGCCCGATCAACGGGCTGATGGACACGGCGACCGGCCGCGCCGTGCAGGATTTCCAGCGTTTCGACGGCCCCGACAGCCCACTTCTATCGATCGAGGCGGCCCGCCGCCTTGGCATAGTGGAACTGTCAGCGGAACAGATCAACAACCTGTAGGGTGGGTACAACCCAAAGCCGACAAGGTCGCGCGGACAAAGCCAAGAGCCCGAACAAGAAGGGGGCGCCCGCAGGACGCCCCCTTTCAGAAGCATTTTTCAGTCTGCTCAGTCTTCCAGCGACAGCGCCACAAAGCGCGGGTCGCCGCCACGACGGATCAGCAGGAGGATCGACGAACGACCGGCATCCTTGGCCTCGGTCACCCGTGCCGTGAAATCATCGATCGTGGTCAGAGGTTGCTGGCCCGCTTCGGTGATGAGGTCACCCGGCATGATGCCCTTGAGGGCGGCATCAGCCATCTGATCGACCTTGGTCACGACCAGACCCGTCGCGGTTCCGTCCAGACCGAACTGGGTGACCAGGTCCGGCGTCACGGGCGACAGCATCAGGCCCAGCATTTCCGTTTCTTCCGGCACAGGCACGGCTTCGGTCGAGGCCGGGATCGCGGCTTCGGCCTCTTCACGACGGCCAAGCGTTACTTCAAGCGAAACCATTTCTCCGTTTCGCAGCACTTCGACCGGAACAGCTTTGCCGATATCGGCTGCAGCCACCATGCGGACGAGTTCGCCTGTGTCGGCCACGTCGTTGCCGTTAAACTTGAGGATTACGTCACCAGAGGCGATCCCGGCAGCCATTGCCGGACCCTCCGGAACATCCGTCACCAGAGCTCCGATTGCACCTTCAAGCCCGGCAATCGCGTCCACCATATCCGGCGTCACGTCCTGAATGCGGACGCCGAGCCAACCACGGCGGGTTTCGCCGAATTCCTGCAATTGCGCCACGACGTTCGACACGACTTCGGACGACATCGAGAAACCGATCCCGATCGAACCGCCCGAGGGCGACAGGATGGCGGTGTTCACGCCGATGACCTGACCTTCCATGTTGAACAGCGGTCCGCCTGAGTTGCCCCGGTTGATCGCGGCGTCGGTCTGGATGAAGTCATCATAAGTCCCGGAAAGTTCACGGTTGCGGGCCGATACGATACCGGCCGAAACCGAGAAGCCCTGACCCAGCGGGTTACCAATGGCCATGACCCAGTCACCGACGCGGGCACCCTCACCATTGCTGTCGCCGAAAGCGACAAAAGGCAGGTCAGCCTCTTCGTCCTGAACCTTGAGCAGAGCGATGTCTGTGTTCTTGTCCACTCCGACGACCGTAGCCGGAAGCTGTTGGCCAGAATAGAGCTCTACCATGATCTCGTCAGCGCCTTCGATGACGTGATTGTTCGTCACGACAAAGCCATCAGCCGAGATGATGAAACCGGAACCAAGCGCCGCAGAACGCTGCGGCGCGCCGTTTTCGCCACCGAAGTCATCAAAGAAATCTTCAAAGGGCGAGCCCGGAGGGGCCATGCCTTCGGGGCCGGTGTTGGCGGCAACGACGGTCGAGGTCGTGATGTTCACGACGGCCGGGCTGACCTTTTCGGCCAGTTCGGCAAAGCTCATCGGACGCGATCCGTCAGGCATCATTTCGATCTGCGGCGTAGTAGAATCCTTGGTGGTGGTTTCCTGCGCGGTGGTGGGCAACACCTGTGTTGCCACGACGGCCGCACCCAGCATCAGCGCCCCGAGGACGCGAGCCGAGGTGGCTGGAAATTTGTTTGCGATCGCCTTGGACTTCACGGCTAACTCCCTTGAGAATGTCAGGCGGGCCATCCGCCCGCTGGTGTCTGAAGTAAATCTAGGACAGCGCCGCCACAACGCAAAGTCCCATCGCGGCCCGTCAAGTGGACGTGAGCAATCGTCGCGCGTTTTCTCGCGATCCCGTGGTCTTTTGAAACATCAAGTGGGCTTCCCTAAGGTCAGCCCAGCACCGATGTTTCAGATCGCGCCCAGCACCTTAGCCCCCACGACAAGGCCCAGGCCGGCCGCGATGGCCACAAGCCCGATGAGCCGCCGCTGTTCGAGCGTTACAGCCCGCAGTGCGGTCAGCATGTCTTCGACAATTGAAGGGGCCAGCGCATAGACCAGCCCCTCCACAATCAGCACCAGCCCAAGGGCCAGAAGCGCAATCCCCATTATGGCGCGGGCGGCGCCGACGGCGACTGCCCCAAATCGTCCGGTGCATAGAGGAACCGGAAGAAATCGCTGGTCGGCGTCATCACCATTGTCGAGTTCTCGCCTTGCAGCGTCACTTCATAGGCCTGCATGGACCGGTAGAAGTCAAAGAACTCGGGGTCTGCACCATAGGCATCGGCAAAGACCTTGCTGGCTTCGGCATCAGCCTCACCGCGGGTGATCTGTGCTTCCTTTTCAGACTCGGACAGCGTTTCCACCACGGTCCGGTCGGCCAGAGCGCGGACGCGCTGCGCCGCTTCGTTACCACGAGCGATTTCGTCTGCGGCTTCCCGCTCACGCTCGGCCCGCATCCGGGCAAAGGTGGCTTCGAGGTTCTGTTCGGGCAGGTTCGTCTGCTTGAGCCGGACGTCGACGATGTCGATGCCAAGACTTTCGGCACTGACCTGTGCCTGATCGCGGATACGGTTCATAAGGACACGCCGTTCGGACGAAAGGATCGTATCCGACGTGACCTGATCGGCACCCAGAACTTCGCGGATCTGCGAGTTCAGGATGCCAGACAGCCGGTCTTCCGCGGTGCGGATGCCGCCAACGCCGACGGCCTGCCGGAAGCGCACCACATCGGCGATGCGGTAGCGCGCAAAGGCGTCCACGACCAGACGACGGTCATCCGATGGCGTCACTTCGAACGAGTCGGTGTCAAGCGACAGGATGCGGTCATCGTATTTCACGACCTCCTGAATCAGCGGGATCTTGAAACCGATACCGGGTTCTTCGCGAACCTGCGCGATCGAACCGAACTGAAGGACAAGCGCCTTTTCACGTTCATCGACGACAAAGACCGACGACAGAAAAGCCACGATGGCGAGCCCGGCAACGCCCAGAGCAATGAGAGTACGGTTCATGGCTCAGTTCCCCGTTCCGGTAGAGGCTGCAGCAGGGCCCGAAGGCGTCCGCATCAGCTCGTTCAGCGGCAGGAACGGCACAACGCCGCTGCCTCCTTCGCCGCCCGCAACGGACGGATCAAGGATGATCTTGTTGACGTCACCCAGCACCCGCTCCATCGTCTCGAGATAGATCCGGCGGCGCGTGATGTCCTGCGACCCTTCATAAGCCGTCTGCACGGCGGCAAACCTGCTGGCCTGACCCAGAGCATCGTTGATGGTCTGCGCCCGGTAGCCTTCGGCTTGTTCCACGATCTGCGCAGCACGCCCACGCGCCTCGGCAAGAACGGTGTTGGAGTAGGCATCGGCCTGCCGCTGCAGCCTGTCACGCTCCTGCGCGGCGGCTTGCACGGCACGGAAGCTGTCGATCACCTCGGGCGGCGGTTCGGCCTTTTCAAGGTTGATCCGGACAATGCTGATGCCGCTTTCGTATTCGTCGAGCGTCGCCTGGATATTGGCCTGCGCCGTATCGGCAATCGCTCCCCGGTCACGGTTCAGGATCGACGAAAAGGTCGAGGCCGCGATGATCTCGCGCATGACCGATTCTGACACGGCCTGCACGGTCAGTTGTGGATCGCTTATGTTGAACAGCAGGTTTTGCGGGTTGTTCACGTTCCAGACAACCTGAAAGCCGATGTCTACGATGTTGGCATCTGTGGTCAGCATCAGACCCGCGTCAGATGCGGCCCCGGCCACTGTCCCGATGGATTCCGTGCGTTCCGAAGTCACGTTGACCACGTCATAGGTGACCAGCGGCCAAGGTGCAAAGTTCAGACCCGGTTCGCCGACGGAATAGCGCTGGCCAAGGAATAGTTCGACCGACTGTTCTTCGGGCCTGACCGTATAAAAAGACATGAAGGCCCAGAGGCCCAGAACTGCAAGCCCGGCCAGCCCGATCGTCCCGCGCGTGATGCGAGGCCCGCCGCCGGTGTTGCCCGGCCCGGTGCCCCCCTTGCCGCCGCCCATAAGAACGCGAAGCTGTTCGCGCCCTTTGTTCATCAGCTCGTCGATTTCCGGGATCTGCGGACCCTCTCCGGGCCTGCGCGTCGGAGGACGCCGGTCATCGCCCGGCCGCTTCTCATCTTCCCCGTTGCCGCGATTTCCACCACCGCCGCCCCAGGGGCCACCATTGTTTCCCGCCATAAAGCCTCTGCTTCCCTGTTAGTCCATTCGGCCGTGTAGGCCTGTCTCGTTCCTAATTGTGCGCACTTGCGCCGATTTCAAGCACTCCGGACCGGCGTGCGCATTGTAACCAGTTCTTCGGACATGGTCGGATGCACCGCCATCGTCCGGTCGAAATCCTCTTTGGTGGCTCCCATCTTGATCGCGATGGCGGCAAGTTGGATCATCTCGCCCGCCTCGGGTGCGACAATGTGACAACCCAGAACCCGGCGCGTGGCTTTGCTGACGATAAGCTTCATCAGCACCCGGTCGGGCTTGCCGATGAATGCCGTCCGCATCGGCCGGAAGGAAGTGCTGTAAACTTCGATCGGCTCTTGCTCGCGCGCCGTTTCTTCAGTGAGGCCGATGGTGCCCAGTTCCGGCTGTGTGAAGACAGCCGAGGCGATCAGGTCATGATCCACCGGCGTGGGTTTGCCCAGAAACACAGTATCGACAAAGGCCATCGCATCTTTTATCGCGACAGGCGTCAAGTTGACACGGTTCGTCACGTCGCCAAGGGCAAAGATCGAAGGCACCGAGGTCTGCGAATAGGCATCGACCACAATCTCGCCTCGCCGCCCAGTCTTCACGCCTAGCGCCTCAAGGCCCAGACCGGCGGTATTGAACGAACGTCCCGTGGCAAAGAGGACGGCGTCAAACTCCGCCTCCAACCCGCTTGTGCCCTTCACCCGCACCGGCCCGCCGTTTCCTGAAGTAACCTGCGCCATATCGCCGGCGGGCACGTCGATGTCGGTATTCGCCCTGTCCATCGCGATGATGTTTGTGCCCAGCCGCAGGTCGATCCCCTGTGCATGCATCCTTTCGGCCACAAGGCCTCGGGCCTCGTCATCAAAGCCCCGCAGGATCTGCGCCCCGCGATAGAACTGGGTCACCTTCACACCCATGTTGTTCAGGATGCAAGCCATCTCGCAGGCGATGAACCCGCCGCCCACGATCAGGATGGATTTCGGCAGCGCGTCCATCAGGAATATGTCATCTGACACCATCCCCAGATGCGCATTGGGCAGGTCCGGCCTGTCAGGCCGCCCGCCCGTGGCGATCAGGATATGCGCCGCCGTCGCCACCTGTCCCGTGGACAGCCGCACTGTATGCGCGTCATCCAGCGTGGCCCGCGTTTTGAACACAGAAACGCCCGACCCGTCGAGCAGCTTGCTATAGACGCCTTCCAGCCGGTCAAGCTCCAACCGCAGAAGGGGACGGAATGTCTCCCACGAAAACCCGCCTGCCGTAAAGTCCCAGCCATAGGCCCGCGCCTCGTCCGCCAGATCATGAAAACCCGAGGCAAAGACCATCAGCTTCTTTGGGACACAGCCGCGGATGACGCAGGTGCCGCCCAGCCGGTCATCTTCGGCCAGCGCGACCCGCGCGCCTGTGCCCGCCGCCATCCGCGCAGCCCGGACCCCAGCCGAACCGCCACCGATGACGAAAAGATCAAAATCAAAGCTGCTCATCTGTCCTGCTCGCCTTGTCCTGTCCTGCTATCCCACAGGATAGAGATGGATACCAGCAAGCAGAGGAACAAGCTCGGACCGCAGGCCCAGTCAGTCCGCGATATCAGTAAAGATGTTGTCGGCTTCCAGAAAATCGACCCGGCCCCGTTCGACCGAACCATTATTGATATCCCGCACCTCGACCCGGCCATCGCCATAGCCCACGATGACGACGTCACAGATATCGATGAACAAACCGTTTTCCACAACGCCGGGAATCTGGTTGATCATTAGTGACAGCGACCGGGAATGCCCAATCCGGTTCAAATGCAGATCGACGATGTAGTTCCCTTCGTCCGTGACATAGGGCACATCCCCATTCATCCGCAGAGACGTTGACCGCCCCAGCACATCCAGCCCGATCAGCGTTTCTTCGATCAAGACCTTGGTCGTGCGCCAGCCAAAGGGGACGACCTCGACAGGCAGCGGGAAAGCCCCCAGAGTCTCGACCTGCTTGGAGATGTCCGCGATCACGATCATCTGATCGCTCGCCGTCGCCACGATCTTTTCCTGCAACAGTGCCCCGCCGCCGCCCTTGATCAGGTTCAGGTTGGCGTCGAACTCATCTGCGCCGTCGATCGTCACGTCAAGCCAGCGGGCTTCGTCCAGCGACATGACGGGAATTCCGACCTCGCGCGCCAACTGCGCCGTTCGGCTTGACGTCGGCACGCCGCTGATCCGTAGACCTTCCTCGCGCACCATCTCGCCCAGACATTTCACTAGCCAAGCCGCTGTGGACCCGGTGCCGAGCCCGACCCGCATCCCCGACTTGACATAAGCCGTCGCCCGCTTTGCGGCGGCAAACTTGGCCTTGTCGATCGGTGAAAGTTCAAAGCTCATGATCAGCCTCGTGCCGGGAAGTGGTTTGCCCGGTCAACCATAAGCAAATCACACACCGGGCGCGAGAGGGCAAAATCCGACGAGTCAGCCCGTCCCCTGCTTCTTCTGGTCCCAAGTATCCCGGGGTGAAGCTCGGTAGGAGCTGAGGGGCAGCGCCCCTCACCCGGCCAGCCTCACAGGGAACGGCCATTTGGGCACCCTGCTCAGGCACGGCCCCGCAAGTCTTGAGCCTTCACGCAAGAATGCCACGGCTCTTGCCTGCCCACCGGCAGAGCGCGTTTTCCCCGGCAATGGTCGCTTTCGACCGGGCAAAGACGCGGGAACGACCTAGCTTACCTGGTATGACCGCTGCCCTGACCCTCCATTACGCCCCCGACAACGCCTCGCTTTGCGTGCGCTTGGCCCTGTTGGAACTGGGGTTGCCCTTCGACACCCTGCTCGTCTCGCGCCACGACGGCGGGCAGCGCAACCCGGCCTATCTCGCGCTCAACCCCAACGGCCTGATCCCGACGCTAGAAACCCCAGACGGGCCGCTGTTCGAAACGGCAGCGATCCTGCTCTGGCTTGCCGACCGCCATCGGGATGGCCCAATCCTCACTCCCTCGGTCGATGATCCAGACCGGGGGGCCTTTCTCACATGGCTTTTCTGGCTGTCGAACACGCTGCACCCGCAACTGCGCCTGATCTTCTACCCCGACAAGCACATCGCGGCCCCCCATATCCCCGCCCTCAACATCCGGACGCGCGAACGCACGGCCGAAAGCCTCGACATCTTGCAGGCCGCCCTGCACCGCCTGTCCGACTGGATCGGCGCGGACCAGCCTTCAGTCCTTGACTGCTACATATGCCCGATACTCCGCTGGCTGAAACTCTACCCCCGGGGTGAAACCGACTGGTTCGCACTCGACCGCTGGCCCGAACTCGAGTCCATCGCACAGAAGATGGAATCACGCCCCTCGACACAGGCCGCCATTGTGGCCGAAGGTCTGGGGCACGCACCGTTCAGCCGCCCCGCCTATCCTGTCCCTCCGGAAGGAAGTGCCACCTAGATGTTTCTCTCCGTGTTCGACATGTTCAAGGTGGGCATCGGCCCCTCCTCCTCACACACCATCGGCCCGATGGTCGCCGCCGCCCGATTCCTCGACCACCTCTGTGCGCTGCCTTTCGCTGTCTCGGGCCTAAGGGCCTCGCTTCATGGTTCGCTCGCCTTCACTGGCGTGGGCCACGCGACCGACCGGGCCGTCATCCTTGGCCTAGCGGGGTTCCGCGCTGACGACTATGATGCCGAAAAGGCCGAGGCCGAACTGACCCGCATCAGGGCGGAGAAACACGTCACACCCAAGGGCCTGAAACAACTGGCCTTTGACCCTGCCGATGACCTGATCTTCGACTTCGGCCCAGCATTGCCCGGCCATGCCAACGGCCTGGTCTTTCGCGGCACCGACGCGCAGGGCGACGTGATCACGCAGGTCACCTACTATTCCATCGGCGGCGGCTTTGTCGTGACCGAAGAGGAACAGGCCAAGGGCAAGCAGGCCGACAAGGGCCCGTCCGTCCCTTTCCCCTTTGCGAACGCCGTCCAGATGCTCGACATGGCCGCTGAAAGCGGCCTGACCATTGCGCAGATGAAGCGCGCCAATGAACTGACCCGCATGTCCAAGACCGATCTCGACAAGGGTCTTGCCCGGATCTGGGAAGTGATGAACGCCTGCATCGACCGGGGCCTTCGGCAGGACGGCATCCTGCCCGGCGGGCTCAAGGTGAGGCGGCGGGCCAAGGGGATATACGAGTCACTGATGGCCGAACGGGGCATGAACCTGTCGGCGCCACATACGATCAACGACTGGATGTCTACCTATGCGATGGCGGTGAACGAGGAGAACGCCGCTGGCGGGCAGGTTGTGACGGCGCCTACCAACGGGGCGGCTGGCGTTGTGCCGGCCACGATTCGATATTGGCTTGACCATGTGCCGGGGGCCTCCACTACGCGCCTGCCGGATTTCCTGCTGACGGCCGCCGCCATTGGCGGGCTGATCAAGGCCAATGCCTCGATCTCGGGCGCGGAATGCGGCTGTCAGGCCGAAGTCGGCTCGGCCGCAGCGATGGCGGCAGCGGGGCTTGCGGCGGTCTTGGGCGGGACACCAGAGCAGGTGGAAAACGCCGCCGAGATCGCGCTGGAACACCACCTCGGCATGACCTGCGACCCGATCCGGGGTCTGGTGCAGGTGCCCTGTATCGAACGCAACGGCCTGGGCGCGATCAAGGCGGTCTCCGCCGCCTCGCTCGCCCTGCGTGGCGACGGGACCCACCTCGTACCGCTGGATGCCGCGATCGAGACGATGCGCCAGACAGGGGCTGATATGAGCGAGAAATACAAGGAAACCGCCCTTGGCGGCCTTGCCGTCAACGTGCCGAACTGCTGAATCCCGCGACCAAGATCCTCCGAAGTGTTTGGCATGATCGTTGGCACGATTCTGACCCGACACACGACGAGGGCCGCACCTTGCGGCACGGCCCCTTAACATCAAAGCAGGGATGTAACCCCACCCGGCCCTTACGCAGCGCGACCGACCAGAACCGAACCGATCTCCTTGGCCGCCGCAATTTCGTCATGGCCGGCCACCGCCGCAAACTCGCGGGTCAGACGCTCCAGCGCCGCTTCATAAAGCTGCCGCTCAGAATAGCTCTGCTCGCGCTGGTCGTCCGCGCGGTGCAGGTCGCGCACGACCTCGGCAATGGCGATCAGATCGCCCGAATTGATCTTCTGTTCATATTCCTGCGCCCGGCGCGACCACATGGCCTTCTTGACCTTGGCCTTGCCCTTGAGCGTCTTCATTGCATGCGCCACTACGTCGGGCGAGGACAGCGACCGCATCCCGACTTCTGTTGCCTTGTGGGTCGGCACGCGCAGAGTCATCTTGTCCTTCTCGAACGAGATCACGAAAAGCTCCAGCTTGAAGCCCGCGACTTCCTGTTCTTCGATCGAAATGATCTTGCCCACGCCATGCGCCGGATAGACAACAAAGTCATTCGGGCGGAACTCGTTCTTTTTCGTCTTGGTCATGACATCCTTCCAGGGCGCTGGTTGAACCTTAGCGGCGGCAAGCCACCCGACGAAACGACTAGTTCCGTCAGGTCTGGGCAATCCGGTCAGTTCAGGGGTTGAGCAGCAGCATTTGTAAAGATCATAGCACAAGAATAGTGCCAAAGAAAGCACCACACAGCCCCGGTTACTGAAAACCAAGCCTTAACAACGCATTAAGACACCCTGACGCTGGGTACGAGGGGAGAATCAGAAACGAATCGATCCCGATTGAACCGAATCAGTCAGCCGCCAGCGCCGGCCTTTTCCGAGAAAAGCTCGATCTTGCCAGACTTGCCGTCCATCTCTTCGGCCTCGGGCAGCGGGTCCTTCTTGGTCACTATGACGGGCCACAACTGCGCGTACTTGCGGTTGAATTCGACCCACTTTTCCATGTTCGGTTCGGTGTCGGGTCGGATGGCATCGGCGGGGCATTCGGGTTCGCAGACGCCGCAATCGATGCACTCATCCGGATGAATGACGAGCATGTTCTCGCCCTCATAGAAGCAGTCCACCGGGCATACTTCCACGCAATCGGTGTATTTGCAGGCGATGCAGTTGTCGTTGACTATATAGGTCATGAGGTCTGTCCCGAAGCTGTCGGGTGTTTAGCTAGAGCAGGCAGCGGGATCATTCAAGCAGCGATGACTTGCCCGGAAACCCCTGTGCCAGCATGTTGCGCCGTTCCGCCTTTCCAGGGCGGCCCTTTCCGTCAAAGCGAGGATTTTCCGGGCTTTCAAACTGCGGCTTTTCGGGTGTCAGATCATCATAGAGCGCCTCCGCCTCAGGCGCGGGGCCGCGCCTTGTGCCGACGGCGAGGATCCGGACAACCCGGATCGCATTACCCTGCGCAAAGGTCAGCACATCCCCTGCCCCAACGGCGCGGGCCGGTTTCGTCACACGTTCGGAGTTGACGCGCACATGTCCTTCGGACACTTGAGCCGTAGCCCCCACGCGCGCCTTGAAAAAGCGCGCGTGCCAAAGCCATTTGTCGAGACGGATCGTCTCGCGCGGGCGTGCGCCTTCGCTCACTTGGGCTTGAAGGCCGCCAAGGCTGCGGCGAAGGGATTGTCGGGGTCGATCCGCTTGTCCTTGGCCGGATCACGTGGCGGACCGGCCTCGAAGGTCTGCGGCTTGGGCGTACGGTCGCCACGATCTGGCCTGTCGCCATGATCGCTGCGGTCCTGCGCACGGCGACCCTTGGCGTCGCCGCGCGGCTTGCCTCGGTCAGCTTCACTTTCGCGGCGCGGCGGCCGCAGTGCATCGGTCATGGGCTCGCTTCCTTCGCGCGGCTTGAAGCGGTCGCGGTCGCGGCCTTTGTTGCGACGGTCGCCCTTATCGGCGGCGGGTGCAGTGGCGTCTGCGGGAGGCGCGCCTTCGACACCGGAAGCGGCAGCAGGCTGCGCATCACGGCGCAACTGGCGTGGGCTACGGTTTTCGAACCGGGGTTCGCGCGGAGTTTGCGGACGTTCGCGGCGCGGGCCGCGACCACCCCATGTGAAGGTGTAGAAGGCTTCCATTTCCACGAGTTGCACGGGGGCACCTGCCTCCATCTGCGGCACATCGGCCGGGGCCTCAACGGGAATGTTGGACGGAATCTCGACCGGCTGTTCGTCGGGAACATCCGACGGCCGATCGGCAGGTACTTCGGATGGCGGCAGGGCAGGTTCCCCGGCAGGAACCTCAACCGGGGCTTCGACCGGCGTCTCGGGCTCGCCCGCTGTGACCACAGCCACTGTCGTGGCCGTGACCGCTTTCACCTTGGGTCGTTCGCCCTTTTCGGACTTGTAGCCCAGCCCGGTCATCAATTGCGCGAACATCTCAAGCGACAGCCCGGTGATCGACAGCATTTCGGGCACGGCTTCGAAACCGTTCCTACTGTCCTTGTCGCGCAGCATGTCGGCCAGCCGTTCCAGCATGTCGATCCGGATCGCCCGGTCGCCCGCCGCACGGTAACCCGCCATCCCATAGTAACCCGGTGCGGTATCCCGCGCCGCCGGTACGGTCACGTGACCGGCAGGGGGACTACCTGGAAATTCCTGCAGACCCTTCGCAAGGCTCCAAAGCAACAGCCGCAGCCGCGTCGGCGCGGGCTTGAGCAGGGGGGGCAGGAACACCGTGAACTGGCCAAAGCGGATGCCGTGCCTGCGTAGCGCAGCCCGGGCTTCCTGATCTAGTGCCTTGACCTCTTCCGCGATATCGCCACGTGGGATGATTCCAAAATTCTCGACCAGACGATAGGCAAAACCACGCGCGAGGCCCGTCAGGGATTCGTCCCGCTGCAATGCAAGCAGGGGCTCCATCGTCGCCACGACCTTGCGGTCGATGAAATGCTGCAGACGACGCTGCACCTTCGCGGCCACGTCCGGCCCGGCTTCTTCGTCGACAAAGGCAGCGACCTGCGGCTTGAGTGCATCGGCCCCTGCCATGAGCTTGCCCACAGCGGCCGTGCCCCACATAAGGCCGCCCTGTTCGGTATAGTCCAGCTCGGTATCCGGCGCGTTATAGAACCGATCCGCCCGCAGGTGGAACTGCGGCGCCAAAGCTTGCCCGGTGGCCTGACGGAGCGTGCGCGCCTCGTCCGGGTTTCCCGCCTTGTCGATCCGGAAGCGGAACCCTTCCAGCCGTCCGACGAATTCGCCCTCGACGGTTACGTCGCCCTTGTCATTCACTTCGGCCACGAGGACCTCCTTCTGCTTGAGCCGCCGGGCCAGAACGCTGGTCCGCCGGTCCACAAATCTTTGGGTCAGTGCCCCATGCAGAGCATCCGACAAGCGGTCTTCTACAGCGCGGGTTTCCTCGCGCCAACGGGATTCGTCCGCCGTCCAGCCTCTGCGTTGGGCGACATAGGTCCATGTGCGGATATATGCCAGCCGTTTCGACAACGTGTCGATATCGCCATCCGTCCTGTCGATCCGCGAAATCTGCAAGGCAAGCCAGTCATTTGGCACCCGGCCCGACTGGTGCAGGAAGTTGAAGATCGTGGACAGAAGTGCCGCATGTTCCGCCTTGCTGATGCCCCGGAAATCAGGGATGCGGCAAACGTCCCACAAAAGCCGCACAGACGGCCCGTCGCTCGCCCGGGCGCGGACCTCGGCATCATCGGCCAGCGCCTTCAGTGCCGCCAGATCGTCACTTTCACGTACGCGCGTCAACCAGGAGTTTTCAGTCCGCTCCTCGAGCGTTTGCAAGAGACGGGTGACCGATCCGAACTGAAGCCGCGAATTGCGCCATTGAAGGCGGCTGACCGGGCGGAACTGGTGGTTTTCGATCGCGTGGATCACCTCGCCCTCGGGCTCCGCGGCCTCGCCCGTCACGCCAAAGGTGCCCTGTGTCAGATGCCGCCCCGCCCGGCCCGCGATCTGGGCGAGTTCATCAGGGGCCAGATAACGCATCCGGTTGCCGTCGAACTTGACGAGCGAGGAGAATGCAACATGGGTGATGTCAAGGTTCAGACCCATGCCAATGGCATCGGTGGCGACCAGGTAATCCACGTCACCATTCTGGTACAATTCGACCTGCGCATTGCGCGTCTGGGGGGAAAGCGCCCCCATGACGACCGCCGCCCCGCCCCGGGTCCGACGGATGTACTCAGCGATCGCATAGACATTTTCAACTGAGAAGCCCACAATAGCCGATCTCTCGGGTAATCGGCTTATCTTTTTCGAACCCGTGTAGGTCAATGTCGAAAATCGGTCTCGCTTCATGTAGGTCACGTTGGGGACCAGCGCGCCGATCGCGCCCCGCATCGTCTCGGAACCAAGGAACAGCGTTTCGTGCAACCCCCGGGCATGCAATAGGCGGTCCGTGAACACATGCCCCCGCTCCGGGTCGGCACAAAGCTGGATCTCATCAATGGCAAGGAAATCGACGCCGATCCCGTCCGGCATCGCTTCGACAGTGCAGACCCAGTATTGCGTCCGGTCCGGTACGATCCGTTCTTCGCCCGTCACAAGGGCCACGACGGAAGGCCCGCGCAGCTTTATGATCCGGTCATAGACCTCGCGCGCCAAGAGCCGCAGCGGCAGGCCGATCACCCCGGTCCGGTGCGCCAGCATCCGCTCGATCGCATAATGCGTCTTGCCCGTATTCGTCGGGCCAAGGACCGCAGTGATCCGCGAGGCGTTAAGGTGAGTCGGGGCGTTCATGTGGGTTCCCCGATGGGGTGGCTAAGGGCCAGCGACGCTTAGAGCGTCTGCCCCTGAAGGGCAAGTTCCAGACGCGCCACGGCGTTGGTCACATCGGGATCGGTCGGGTTGATTTCCTTAACGTCTCTGAAGACTTCGAGCGCCTCTTCCTTGCGCCCGAGCTCTTCAAGGATGATCGCAAAACCGCGCATTGCCCCGAAATGCCGAGGGTTGAGAATCAGCGTCTGGCGCAGATCGGCAATGGCCGGGCCGATCTGACCCGACATGTAATAGGCGGTCGCCCGGCCATGGTAAGCCTCGGCAAAATCCGGCGCGTGGTCAATCGCGGCCGTGAAATGTTCGGCGGCCAGCACGGGATCGCCGGCTTCGACGGCGTCCTGCCCGCGTTGCAGCAGAAGATCGACGGCCGCCGATCCGCTCTTCGACCATTCCAGAAAGATCTCGTTCTGGATCAGCGTCGCCGCCTCGGGCGTTTCTGCCGTGGCCAGTTGACCGAACAGGTCGTCCAGTCTTGCCTCATCCGCAGCAACAGGTCCGGAAAACCCGACTGTCACGACGACTGCCGCAACGATACATTTGCAGAGGGATGACCTTGGTCGCATATCTGTCATTGTAGCGTTTGGCCCCCCCGTTACCAGAGGGGGCAGATCACATGATGGAAAGGACCAAGGGCAGATGAGCGAATTCGTAGGCAAAGCCGTCGAGATATTGAACGAGAAGATGGGTGGCGGGGGCTTCGATGGCGTGGCCAGGATCGTTCTGAAGGACGAAGGCAGCCTGATCCTTGACAAATCCGGTGCTCGGATCAGCGATGATGCGGCCGATGTGACGCTGACCGCTAGCGTCGACACCTTCCGTGGCATCCTTGACGGCGACACCAACCCGACCGCCGCCTTCATGACCGGCAAGCTGACCGTCGATGGCGACATGGGCCTCGCGCTCAAGCTGGCGTCGGTTCTTGGGTAAGATGGCGTCCATCCCGGCGCCGCTGCACGCCGCAGTAGCCGATGGCCCGTCGGACGGCAGGGCCCACTGGCTGACCACTTCGGACGGGGTCCGCATCCGCGTGGGGATCTGGGGCGCGGATGCGCCCCGGGGCACCGTGCTGCTGTTCCCCGGCCGCACGGAATACATCGAGAAATACGGTCGTACCGCGCGCGATCTGACCGAACGCGGCTTTGCCACCATTGTCATCGACTGGCGCGGCCAGGGTCTGTCCGACCGACTCTTGCCCGAACCTGACCTGGGCCATGTCCGACACTTCAGCGACTATCAGCTTGATATTGCAGCGATGATCACCCATGCGCGGCGAATCGGGTTGCCCGAGCCCTATTTCATGCTGGCCCATTCGATGGGTGGCTGCATCGGCCTGCGTGCGCTGATGGAATACCTGCCGGTGCGCGCGGCGGCCATGACCTCGCCTATGTGGGGTATCCGTGTCAGCCCGCATATGCGCCCATTGGCCTGGGCACTTTCCCAGCTTTCCAAGGTGGTCAACATCGGTGACCGGCTCTCACCGGGCCAGACGCTTGACGCCTATCTGCTGACCGCGCCTTTCGAGGACAACACCCTGACCGGCGACCGCGAGATGTGGGACTACCTGCGCGGCCAGTTGCTTGCCGACCGTGGCCTTTGCCTGGGCGGGCCGACGCTGCAATGGATCTTTGAATCCTTTGCCGAAATGCGCGTACTCGCCGCCGCCCCGCCGCCTGCCACGCGCTGCCTGACTTGGATGGGCACGAACGAGCTGATCGTCGAACCGCAGGCGATCCGTGACCGCATGGTGCGTTATCCGAACGGCGAGTTACGCGTTCTGGACGGCAAGCGCCACGAGATCCTCATGGAAGACAAGCCCACGCGCACCGCCGTCATCGACGCGGTGGCAGCGTATTTCCTGGCCTAGCCGCTGATCGCCCGCACGTTGTCGCCCACCTCTCGCGCCTGGGCCAGCATCAGCGCATGATCCGAGCCGACGACGAACACCGTGATCCCGTACCTGATCCAGTTCGCCGCAGTGCCTGGGTCGCCCATCCAACTCACATAGGCCTTATCCGCCGCCCGGGCCGCCACACCGATCCGAGTCATCGCGGCGTCAAGCTCGGGTGACCCGACCGAGGTCTTGCCATAGCCCACCGAAAGGTCCGCCGGACCCGCGAACAGGGCGTCGATCCCCTCAACCGCTGCGATCTGTTCTACCACATCCACCCCCTCGGGTTCCTCGATCTGGGCAATCACGGCCGTCTCACTGTCCTGCGCCAGCACCTCGGCCATGGTCCGCGTGGCGAACCCGGCCCAGCGCGTCGATCCCGCAAACCCGCGCCCGCCGCGCCCGAAATGGGCGGCCTTGGCCACCATTTCCGCCTTGGCGACCGAATCGACATGCGGCACGACCACACCCACGGCACCGGAATCGAGCGCCTGCAGGATGTCCTGCGGTGTCGCCGCACCGACTCGAACCAGCGTCGGAAGGTCGAGCGCGCGGGCAATGGCAAGACAGGCATCCATGCGGCCCCGGTCAAAGGCACAGTGTTCGGCGTCCAGACAGATGAAATCGAGGCCCGACAGCGCCATCACCTCGATCACGTTGACCTCTGGCGTCTTGACGAACGTCCCCACCAGCCGTTCGCCCCCCGCCATCCGTGCCTTGAACCCTGCTGTCCGCATCTCCGTCCTCCCTGATTTCAGGCGGGACGGCACCACAGCACAGGTCAAAGCACAAGCCCGCTTTCCTTGACAAGTTCCTGCGCTAAGCTTGGCCTATGGCCGATGTTCTCACCTTCACCGACCGGGGCATCTACTGCCCTGCGGGAGAGTTCCATATAGACCCATGGTGCCCCGTCGCAAGGGCGTTGCTCACGCATGGCCATTCCGACCACGCCCGCCCGGGGATGGACAGCTACTTGTCCACCGACATCGCAGCTCCTGTGATCCGCTACCGCCTGGGCGATATCCGCATCGACACGATTCGCTATGGCGAGGTGCGCCAGATCGGCGGGGCGCAAATCTCCTTCCACCCTGCGGGCCATGTCCCCGGCTCGGCCCAGATCCGGGTCGAGGTGGCAGGGCAGGTCTGGGTCGTCTCGGGCGACTACAAGACCGAGGCTGACGGGCTGTCCACCCCTTTCGAGCCCGTCCGGTGTCACGTCTTTATCAGCGAATGCACCTTTGGCCTGCCCATGTTCCGCTGGCCTGCGCAGGACGCGCTCCGGGATCAGATCAACCGTTGGTGGGCCGCCAATGCCGCCGATGGGCGCTTCTCCCTCCTTGGCTCCTATGCTCTGGGCAAGGCGCAGCGCCTCCTGACTCTCCTCGACCCTACCATCGGCCCGATCCTCACCCACGGCGCGATCGAGGCCACGAATGCCGTCCTTCGCGCTCAAGGCATCACTCTGCCGCCCACCGAACAGGTCGTGCAAGGAACCGACCTCAAGTCGCGCACTGGCGCGCTCATCCTCTGCCCGCCCGGGGCCCCTGCCACGCCCTGGGCCAACCGCTTCGGCTCCTCCTCGACCGCTTACGCCTCGGGCTGGATGACCTTGCGCGGCATCCGCCGCAGGCGCGGTGCCGACATGGGTTTTGTCTTGTCAGACCATGCCGATTGGGAGGGGCTCAACAGTGCTATCCGCGCGACTGGAGCCGAACGGGTCTATGTCACCCACGGCTACACCGCCACCTACCGCCGCTGGCTCGAAGAACATGGCTACGACGCCCGTATCGTTTCCACCGCCTTTGAAGGCGAAGCCGCAGATCCGACCGAGTCCGCATGAAGCGCTTTGCCGAACTCTACGCCGCCATCGACGGCACGACCCGCACGAATGAAAAGATCGCAGCCCTCGCCGCCTATCTGGCCGAGGCCCCGCCCGAGGACCGCCTATGGACCGTAGCCCTCTTCTCGGGCCGCCGTCCCCGCCGGACGATCACAGCCACGACGCTGCGCGAATGGGCCGCTGAACGCGCGGGCCTGCCGCTCTGGCTTCTTGAGGAAAGCTATGCCGTCGCGGGAGATCTGGCCGAAACCATCGCCCTGATCCTTCCGCCGCCTACACGCGAGTCCGACCATAGCCTAACCCACTGGATCACCCATGTCCGCCACCTCGCCACGCTGGACGAAGTCACCCGCAAGGTCGGCATCTTTGCCGCGTGGGACAGCCTCGCACTACCCGAACGGTTCCTGCTGACCAAACTCCTGACCGGGGGTTTCCGCGTCGGCATCAGCCAGACTCTGACGATCCGCGCCCTCTCGCAGGCGACAGGCCAGCCCGTCACCGACCTGACCCACCGCCTCATGGGCAACTGGACCCCGGACAAGACCACCTGGGACATGCTCATCGACGCCAAGACCCAGACCGACCTGTCCCAGCCCTACCCCTTCTATCTCGCTTATGCGCTCGAAGACCCCACCGACCTTGGCGACCCCGCGCAGTGGTTCGCCGAACGAAAATGGGACGGCATCCGCGGCCAGTTCATTCTGCGCGACCAGACCCATCATGTTTGGAGCCGGGGCGAAGACCTGATCACCAACCGCTTCCCCGAACTCGCTCAACTGGCGGATTACCTGCCGCAAGGCACCGTGATCGACGGGGAGATACTCGCTTTTGACGCCAACCGCCCTCTCCCCTTCGCCGACCTGCAGAAACGCATCGGCCGCAAGACTGTGCCCAAGAAGCTCCTGACCGAGGCCCCGGTCATCCTCATGGCCTATGACCTGCTTGAGAACCATGGCCAGGATATCCGCCCACTCCCCTTTGCCATCCGCCGCGAGCGCCTCAACACCCTTTGCGCAGCGATCCCCCCGTCAGCTCCGCTCCGCCTTTCCCCTGCCGTGCCCTTCACCACAACAGTCGACCTCGCCCGCGAACGCAGTGCCTCCCGCGATCTGGGGGCCGAAGGACTGATGCTGAAACGGCTGGACAGCCCTTACCTCACGGGCCGCAAACGCGGCGACTGGTGGAAATGGAAGGTAGATCCCCTGACCGTGGACGCTGTGATGATTTACGCCCAGGCGGGCCACGGTCGCCGTGCAAACCTCTACACCGACTACACCTTCGCCGTCCGCGACGGAAACGCTCTCGTCCCTTTCACCAAGGCCTATTCCGGCCTTACCGACGCCGAATTCACCGAGATCACGAACTGGGTCCGCAAGAACACGCTCCAGCGTTTCGGCCCCGTCCGTCAGGTACCCCCCGAACTTGTCTTTGAAATCGCCTTCGAAGGCATTCGGGCCAGTCCTCGTCACAAATCCGGCATCGCGCTCCGCTTTCCCCGTATGGCCCGCTGGCGCCACGACAAACCCTCGTCCGAGATCAACACGCTCGACGACCTCCGGCAATTGCTGAAGATTCAAGGTTGACACGCCCCCGAGTATGCAATCTCATCACTGTTTCTTTGTCGCTGAAATACCTCCACCGGAGGCATCCGCACTTTCCACTAAGGCACCGCTCTCCTATGTAGGGCCAAGACAAGCAAAGGCGGAAACCATGACCCGACGCGTATTTGACGCCCATACATCTGGCGGCAACAGCTTTGGCGCCCTCCCCGAATGGGACCTCAGCGATCTTTACACAGCCCCCGATGCGCCCGAACTCAAGCGCGACCTCGAATGGGTGGATACCGCCTGCGCCGAATTCGCCCAGGCCTATGAAGGCAAGCTCGCCACACTCGACGCGGCAGGCCTTCTAAGTGCCGTGCAAAAGGACGAACGGATCAGCACCGTCGTCGGCCGAATCATGTCCTATGCCGGTCTGCGCTACTACCAGATGACTACCGACAGCGAACGGGCCAAGTTCATGGCCGATTGTCAGGACCGCATCACCACCTACACGACCCCGATGGTCTTCTACGGTCTCGAATTCAACCGACTGGACGAGGGGCATTTGTCCGGCCTCCTTTCCCAGAACGCCGGTCTCGCCCGCTACAAGCCTGTCTTTGACCGAATGCGCGCGATGAAGCCCTACCAGCTTTCAGACGAGCTGGAAAAGTTCCTCCACGACCAGTCCACCGTCGGCGCCTCGGCCTGGAACAGGCTTTTCGACGAAACCATCGCGGGCCTGACCTTTACCGTGAACGAGGAAGAGCTCAATATCGAAGGCGTGCTGAACCTGCTCACCGAACAGGACCGGTCACAGCGCGAGGCTGCCGTGCATGCGCTTGCTGCTGTCTTTCAGGCCAATCTGAAAACCTTTTCTCGCATCCACAACACGCTGGCCAAAGAAAAGGAAATCGAGGATCGCTGGCGTCGCATGCCCACCTCGCAGACGGCCCGCCACCTGTCCAACCACGTCGAACCCGAAGTGGTCGAGGCGCTCCGCAACGCCGTCGTCGCGGCCTATCCGCGCCTGTCGCACCGGTACTACCGTCTCAAGGCTAAATGGCTGGGCTTTGACCGCATGCAGGTTTGGGACCGCAACGCGCCCCTGCCCGTCGAGGACAGCCGCATCATATCCTGGGACGAGGCCGAACGTACCGTGACCGAGGCCTACGCTGCTTTCGACCCCGCGATGGCCGACCTTGCCAAGCCCTTCTTCACCAAGGGCTGGATCGACGCGGGCGTCAAGGCCGGCAAGGCTCCCGGCGCCTTTGCCCACCCGACCGTGACCGAAGTTCACCCCTACGTCATGCTTAACTACCTAGGCAAGCCGCGCGACGTAATGACACTGGCCCACGAACTGGGCCACGGCGTCCACCAGGTGCTGGCCGCAGGCCAGGGCGAACTCCTCTCCTCAACGCCGCTGACACTGGCCGAAACGGCATCGGTCTTTGGCGAGATGCTGACCTTCCGCAAGCTACTCTCCGAGGCCAAGACCAAGGCCGAACGAAAGACCCTGCTCGCCGGCAAGGTCGAGGACATGATCAACACGGTCGTCCGCCAGATTGCCTTCTACGATTTCGAATGCAAACTCCACGCCGCCCGTGCGCAGGGCGAACTGACGCCGGACGACATCAATGCGCTCTGGATGTCGGTACAGTCTCAGTCCCTTGGCGATGCGTTCGACTTTGCTCACGGGTACGAAACGTTCTGGGCCTATATCCCCCATTTCGTCCACTCACCCTTCTACGTCTATGCCTATGCCTTCGGCGACGGCCTCGTGAACGCGCTTTATGCGGTCTACGAGGAAGGCGATCCCGATTTCCGGACGAAGTACTTCGACATGCTCAAGGCGGGCGGGTCCAAGCACCACAAGGAGCTCCTCGCTCCCTTCGGCCTTGACGCCTCGGACCCGAAATTCTGGGACAAAGGCCTTTCGATGATCGAAGGCATGATCGACGAGTTGGAGAAGATGGAAGAGTAAAGAATGCGTTGCTTTCACCCACCCTGCGTCAACCGTTGTGCTTTGGGCGGGGTTCACCCCGCCCCTCTCGGTCCACTCAATCCAACTCCGTCCAAGGCCAGGGTTTCACCTCGCTTGCTGCCGTCTGATACCGCGCCGCCTTGGCGATCCAGATCCCCAAAGACGTCCCGAACTCGGCCAGCGCCGGGTTGGGCTTCCCCTTGTTGATGAGTAGGATGACAAACTGAATCATCGTCGCCACCCCCAACACGGTCTGGGCGGCCCCGATCATGATCGAAATCAGGATCATGAACAAAAGCCGCATCCAGATGCCGTCGGGCGCAACTGGTTCCCGCTGTTCTCCCGTCATCCGCCCCATCGCCTTATCGTCATCACTCAGCGGCATGCCGCGCCTCCACACTACCCGCGGTTGGCTGCCGCAAACACCATGTCAATCATCGCCTGCGTGCCCCGGCTGAATTCGAGCGGGCAGGGATAAGGCGCCACTTCGCGCACGGACCGGCAGAAGTTTTCGACTTGCAGCACATAGTGGTTCACGCCCGGGAACCGTTCTGTCCGGACCTGCATCCCCGCCGTTTCAACGGTGATCTGGGCAAGGTTGAACACATTCGCGTTGAACGGGCAGGTCAGCGTCAACACGCCCTTGTCCCCGTGGAACACCACCTGCTGGCGCGGGAAAAGGCGCATCGAGACGACTGCGGAATAGGTGAACCCCGGAAACTCGGCGGCCATCTGGGCGAATACGTCCACCCCCTTTTCGAAATCGACCCGGGCATAGGTCACCTTTTGAGGCTCCTTGCCCGTCACGAACCGGGTCGAGCCGAAAGTGTAAACCCCGATGTCGGGCAGGCCGCCGCCCCCGGCTTCGGCCTTGTTGCGAATATTCTCAGGCGCGTCGGCGTTGTTGTAGGTAAAGGTCGCATCGACATGTTTGAGCGTGCCGATCGCCCCCGACTGGACAAGTTCACGCGCCCGGATGAACTGCGGGTGATGCACGATCATGTAGGCTTCGGCCACGACGAGGCCCGAGGCATCGCGCGCGTCGATCACCGGGTCGAAGTCCGAAGCCTTCATCCCCAGCGGCTTTTCGACCAGCACGTGCTTGCCCGCCGCAATCGCCTTCAGGCTCCATTCCACATGCAGGTGGTTCGGCAGGGGGATATAGACCGCGTCGATCCCGGGATCGGCCAGCAGCGCCTCATAGGTAGGGTGGATCACCAGACGTGGTGCAATCGCCTGAAACCGGGCGGCCTTGTCCGGGTCCGAAGTGGCGAGCGCCACAAGGTCGGCACCCTGCGCCAGCAGGATGGCCGGCGCCATCTGTTCGAATGCGAAATTGGCCGCCCCCAGAATGCCCCAGCGTACCGTGTCTGTCATGGTCCAGTCCCCCTTGTACCTTGGTGGGGCCCTGCCCCGTTAGATGCGGACGCTATCACACAGTGGCTCGGCTGCAACGCCCCATGGCTCATGGCTGAAGACGGCGATCAAGGGCAAAGTGGTCACCGACCGCTTCGTCATGGGCTCCCGCTGCCTTGCCTGTGTCAAAGATCAGGTTCCAGCTATGCCGCGACACGACGCCAGGGATCAGAATAAACCTGTGCCGCCGTGTCAGATCATCGCCGAGCTGTTGCTGGTTGCTGTTCGGCCTCCCGAGGGACAGCCAGTGCTGGTTCGGCACGTCGTCGGGCCAAAGGATATGGATCGCGCCTAGATCAAGGATCCGCGAGTAGGTCAGCCGGCGCGGCCGAGTGTCAAGCACCTGAAATCCCCTTTTTGCACCGCCACTTCCAGCAGTGCCGTCGCGGGGTCAAGCGCGGTGTCGACCCTCCGCCGCCCCGGACTGTTCCAGCGTCCACCGACGCGAAACGCTCCGACACCACTTGCCCAAGTGTGGGCATGGCGTAGGGCATCCAGCCGCCAGAACCTGCTCTCACCCCCGCCTAACGGCGGTGGGAAATGGGTCACGCAAAGACCCCGTAGTCGATCCGCGTCAGGCAATCTTCACCCGCCTCATCCCCGACAGTAGTGGCCAAAAGGTCGATCGGATTGCGCTGGTCCAGACCGATCGCAGTCCGGTTCAACCAGCTTTCCGCTGCCTCCTGCGAGCCGAAAACCTCGGTCGCGCGGCCAAGGATCTCGGCGAACTTCCATGTCCGACTGCTTTGTTCGATGCTTAGCAACGTGTGGCCGGTATCCTTGCAGCGGCGTTGCGGCGTCCGCAGGCTCATCCCGACAGCTTTCTCCAGCACGTCCTGATCGCAGGCGAACAGCGCTACTCCCGTTGTCAGATCCAGAAGCGCCAAGGCAGGCAGGCCGGTCAACAACAGGTCATGCGCGTCAAGGCTGGTCAGCACGGGCGTCGGGATCGCGTCGCCGCCACCCAGCCGGTCAAATGTCCTGATGATGTCCTGTTCGGCTGTCGGCTGCAGATCCATGATGGACCTCTTGCGACACTTGACGAAATGAAGATGACTTCTGTCGCACGAAAACTCAAGATCCGGCACTGTCACGCAAATAGGGCGGACTCTCGCCCGCCCTGCCCCAGACCACGTTGAACCCCGCCTTAGGCCGTCTGGAGCATGCCCTTTTCCCGGGCCAGTTCCTGCATCCGCTTTTGCAGCTTTTCGAACGCCCGCACTTCAATCTGGCGGATACGCTCCCGACTCACGTCGTACTGTGCCGACAGATCCTCGAGCGTCACGGCCTGATCCTGCAGACGGCGCTGCATCAGCACGTCCTTTTCCCGTTCTGTCAGCACATCCAGCGCCGCCGCCAAAAGCTCACGCCGGGCTTCAAGCTCGTCGCGTTCCTCATAGGCACCCGCCTGATCGGCGTCCTCATCCTCGAGCCAGTCCTGCCATTGCGTGGCCGAATCTCCCTCGGTCCCGACCATCGCGTTCAGCGATGCATCGCCGCCCGACAGACGCCGGTTCATCGACACGACTTCCTCTTCGGTGACGCCCAGATCATGCGCGATCTGCTTCACATTTTCGGGCCGCAGATCCCCTTCCTCAAGCGCGCCGATGCGGGCCTTGGCCTTGCGCAGATTGAAGAACAGTTTCTTCTGCGCGCTGGTCGTGCCCAGTTTCACCAGTGACCACGACCGCAGGATATACTCCTGAATCGAGGCGCGGATCCACCACATGGCATAGGTAGCAAGACGGAAGCCCTTTTCAGGGTCAAACCGCTTTACGGCCTGCATGAGACCGACGTTCGCCTCGGAAATGACCTCGGCTTGCGGAAGGCCGTAACCGCGATAACCCATCGCGATCTTGGCAGCGAGCCGCAGGTGAGACGTCACCATCTTGTGGGCGGCGCTGGCGTCTTCATGGTCGATCCAGCGCTTTGCCAGCATGTATTCTTCTTCGGGTTCCAGCATCGGGAACTTGCGGATTTCCTGCAGATACCGGTTCAAACCCTGTTCGGGTGATGGTGCAGGAAGATTTGCGTACGTGGTCATGTCTGTCCCCCCTCCAGATGTATAAGGGCTTAACATTCATATGAGGGTCTTTAGACCCTAGGTCAAGAACCCTAAAGACAAATGTAGCAACGCATCATGAACCCGCTTCCGTCGGGAGAATAGTCACAGATCAGTGCAATCACGCACATGCGATGGTTTTTTCAGGCACGGCCCTGCAAAGCAGTGATCAGATCCGCCATATCCTGCGGCAACGGTGCCTCAAGACGCAGGGATTCGCCCGTCACCGGATGTTCGAACCCCAGAGTCGCCGCATGCAGCGCCTGCCTCGGAAAACTGCGCGCAGCCTCAACAGCTGCCGCGCCCAAGGCCTTTTCTGACAACTTGCGCCGCCCGCCATAGACGGGATCACCGATCAGCCCGTGCCCGCAATGCGCCAGATGGACCCGGATCTGATGCGTCCGCCCAGTTTCAAGCCAGCAGTCGAGCAGCGCCACGACCGGCGGAGTGCCGAACGATTCGACCACCCGTGCCCGCGTCACAGCATGGCGACCGCCATGGAACAGAACCGCCTGTTTCTGCCGGTCGTTCTTGTGCCGGGCCAGATGTGTCTGGATCCTGAGGATGCCGCCCGGTTCAAATGACGTCCCTTTCAACCCGTGCAGCCGCGGATCGTTCTGGTCGGGCACGCCATTGCAGATCGCCAGATAGTGTCGCTTCACATCATGCGCTTCGAACTGTGCAGCAAGCCCATGATGCGCCCGGTCCGACTTGGCCGCGACGAGCAACCCCGTCGTTTCCTTGTCGATCCGGTGGACGATCCCGGGCCGTTTCATCCCGCCCACGCCCGACAGGCTGTCGCCGCAATGGTGGATCAGAGCATTAACCAGCGTGCCGCCCGGGCTGCCCGGGGCGGGGTGGACGACCATCCCGGCGGGTTTGTTGATGACGATCAGGTCGTCATCCTCCCAGACGACATCCAGTGCGATATCTTCGGCCACTATATGGCTTTCGGCCGCCGTTTCGACCGTGATCTCGACCAGTGCGCCTTCACCCACCGTGGCCTTGGCATCGGTGACGACTGCGCCGTCCACCCGGACTGTCCCTTCAGCGATCAGCCGGACAAGCCGTGACCGGCTCAGTTCCGCCTCGTCTGGCACATCCCGCGCAAGCGCCTTATCAAGGCGGGGCGGCGGATCGGGCATGATCCGGAAACTGACAAGGCTTTCGCCCATGCAAGACGCTCCCAACGAAGATCCCGTCCTGCCGCCAAGCCTGCGCATCCTGCGCTCGCTCGTCTTTGTACTGACGGTCGTGATGATTCTTGGCTTCGTAGTCCTGATCGGTGCCTTTGTCATCCGCCTGAACGCAAGCCCTCTGACGCTGCCCGATGCGATTGACCTTCCCGACGGGGTCAAGGCAACGGCCTTTACGCAGGGCGGCGACTGGTACGCCGTGGTGACGGATGACGACCGCATCCTGATCTATGACCGCGCGAGCGGCGTGCTGCGGCAGACGGTAACCCTAAAATGACAAGTCCGTCTGACGGGAGGCCCTGATGTTCGACCCCGCCGCCTTTGCCTTCCTCACCGATCTTGCCGCCAATAACTCCCGCGACTGGTTTACCACGCACAAGGCCGACCATATCCGGCTGCTCAAGACCCCGTTTGCGCATGTCCTCTGGGAGAGACAGGACGCATGCGCGACACTGCCCTGCACCTGTCCGGGGTCGAGAATATGATGTTCCGCATCAACCGCGATCTGCGCTTTGCCAAAGACAAGAGCCCCTTTCTGAACCATGTCAGCGGCCTGCTGACCCACGACGGGACCAAGCATACGGCACGCGGCCTGTTCTATGTGCATCTTAATGCGCACAGGGCGGGTTTCGCGTCGGTGGCATCCATACGCCAACACTCGATCGGCTTGCCGCATTCCGCGACCGGATCGTGCGGCAGCAGGATGAGTTCCTGTGCATCGCAGGAACGCTGAAATCCAAGGGGCTTCTTGCTCGACAAAACGCAGACCCTTGTCCGGATGCCCAATGGTTTCGAAAGGCAGGTCGATACGCCCCTCGCCGTCTATATCCGCCTGAAAGGCTTCTATGCCGAACGCGGCATAGCGCCATCAGGATGGCTTGACGGCAGTGTCATGGACATAGTGGCGGAACACGCGTGGCCCTCTGCCCCGCTTCTGGCATTTCTGGACGGCTGAGGGGGTTCCGATGGTACCGCCTCCCTGGCTTGAACAGGGGACCTCTGGATCCACAATCCAGCGCTCTAACCAACTGAGCTAAGGCGGCACTCGGGTCGGGTTAGCGCCGGTGCGTGACGATTGCAAGGGCTGTTCGCGCCCTTGCCAAGCCGCCGCGGCCCGCGTTAGGGGAAAGGAAGGTGGCAAGGACAGAGATCATGAGCATCAACACTGAACGCGACATCGAGGCGAACCTCCAGATCGGCCCAACCGATCAGGGCATGGTGCGGATCTTCATCGAAGGCCAGGGGATCGAGATCCCGATGGATTTCGACCCTGAAGAAGCAGACGAAATCGCCGACGAAATCCGCGCCGCTGCACAGACCGCACGATCTGTGGGCAAGCGGTAGGACAAGGGACCAGTCGGTCACCTGATCGGCGACTGGCCCTTTGGTTCTGCGCCCTGCAAGGACATTGCTCGCCCTCGAGGGCGAGCGCGGGCAGACCTAATCAAGACGCCTCAATCTGACGGACTCTTCGAACCGCTTCAGCTCTCCTCATGGCAGAGACCGTGGGAGACCCCTACCCAGCCAGCCCCACCTGCGGATCACGCGCCGCGTGCCATCGCAAGGCTGCATGGCGGGCGAACTTCTGCACCATGACCTTGCGCCGCGCCGGTGGCAGCTTCGTCTCGGGCCCCAGTCGCAGAATCTCGGCGTCATAAGCGTCGGCGAGCATCAGGCCCGTCCTGTCCGGCAAAAGTTCGATCGGGAAATCCGCATCCACCGCCCAGAAGAACCGGTCACACCATTCCATGTAGTGATGCCATTTCCGGTCCGTCTGGAAATCCGTCCGACCTGACTTGCACTCGATCACCCAGATCTCGCCCTTCGGCCCCAGCGCCATAACATCAACCCGAAGACCCGACTCGGGAACCAGTTCCTCGACCGTCACAAAATCATGGCCCAAGAGATGCCGACAGACCCCCCGCGCCAGAAGCTGGCCGGGTTTGGGGCGCGGAACGGAAAGATCATCTGTCATGGGCGGTTTATGAACAATCCATGAACATCGGTCAAGTAAGGGCAGGGATCGCGCAAAAGATAGTGGCCATGACAAATCCGTCCCCGAGCTCTTCGCCCCACCGTCTTTTTCCTGCCGCGCCGCAGGATCAGCCTGACCCAAGTCCAGACAGGAGCGGCCATGTCCCTACTCTCGCAGATCACGTTCTCTGAAGTCATGATGAGCCTGGTCGCCGTCGGTCTCATCGAACGCCTCTTGTAACGGACTTCTGTCGAAGTGGTGGGCCCCGGTGGCTGGCTGCTCGATACGGGCTGGTCCGACCAAAGCTCCGAGTAAGGCCTTGCGCCGGAGCGACTGCCGCCCTACCTGTCAGTGTGGCGGGTTTCTGCTCCTCACGTGACCAGGGTCAATTCCAGTGGCCTTAAGCAACTCCGAGGGAGCTGGCTCTGTTCAGGCTCTGGCCTGTCTATCTGGCGCCCACCTGTACACACAGGTCCTCGGGAATAGTACCCCCACGGTTGCTGCGGTTCCTGCCACCCTTGCGCACACGATGCACATAATGATCGCGGGGTAAACCCCGCCCCACGCCCGTTATGAACCAGCAGTTACCGCCTGTCGCGGCGCACCAAAATGGGGATCGGCATATAAGCTCTGTGCCCGCCATCCTGATCGTCGTCGTCATCATCGGCCATACCCATCACGGCGATGGCGAACTGAACCGCGCCGAACACGATCCCGTTGAACGCCCAAAGCAGGAACACCGCCAGCACACCCATGTCCGAATTGCGCACCAGATGGCCCAGATTGGCAAAGTTGAACACAAGCATCAGCACAACAAAGACACCGGCGAGGGCAAACCCGATCGCGGCTTGGGTGATGAACAGGCGGATCAACTTGGGCACATCTACGACCTTTCCATGACAATTTCAGGATAAGCCTGATCCGGCCCATTGCAAGTGCCACGTGAGCCTTAACGTGTTGGTTCAGACAAGGAGCGGCGTCAATCAGCGCAAGAGGTCGCAAATGTCGCAAAATCACGCAGATCGCCCCGTCAAAGGGCCGGGGCAGTCCGACTCAGTCAAACGCCTGTGGTCGTGCCTCACGCGCCATGTGGTCAAGGACCGCGTTGACGAAGGATGGCTCTTTGCTGTCGGGAAAGAAGGCCGCAGCCACATCGATATATTCCACGATGACGACCTTGGGCGGCGTGTCGGAGGCTACAAGTTCGGCCCCTGCCGCGCGGAACAGTGCCCGCAATGTGGGGTCGATCCGCGCGATGGGCCATTTCGCCACCAGCGCCCGGTCCGTCATCTGGTCGATCTGCGCCTGATGGTTGACCGCGTCAGCCACGACCGACCGGAACGTATCCACGTCGCCTTCGGCCAATTCGTCGCCGTCATAGACCGCGCCAAAGCGATGGGTCTCGAACTCGCCCATGATGGAATCGACCGTCTGTCCGGTCGCCTCCAGTTGGAACAGCGCCTGCACGGCATAAAGCCGGGCGGCGGATTTCATCTTGCGGCGCTGATTGTTCGAAAGTGTCATGCAGACCCGGAATTGAGAAGGTCGCGGGTAAACCCCACGCCCTTAGACGAGCGGCCCCAACTACGGGAGAGCGCGATCAGGTGCAAGGCCGCAGCCGCAGCGCCGCCCCCCTTGTTCTGCTGGGCCGGATCGGCCCGCACCTCGGCCTGCGCGATATTCTCGACCGTCAGGATCCCGTTGCCCACACAGAACCCGGCCAGCCCGAGAGTGGCGATTCCACGCGAAGAGTCATTACAGACCGTGTCGTAATGCGTCGTCTCGCCCCGGATGATGCAACCCAGCGCGACATAGCCGTCAAAGCTCTGCATCCGCCCGGCGATCCCGATGGCGATGGGTAGTTCCAGCGCGCCCGGCACTTCGGCCAGTTCCCATTCAGCGCCCGCCGCCTCGATTTCGGCTTTGGCACCTGCGATCAGGTTGTCGGCGATCTCGCGGTAGTAGGGGGCGACCACGATCAGGATCCTGACCGGCTTGTCGAATGTAGGGCGGGGCAGGGAATAATGCGATTGTCCAGCCATCACAGGGTCTCCGATATCTTGCGTGTTCCGACGATCTCAAGGCCATAGGCATCCAGCCCAACGACCCGCGGTTTGGGCGAGTTGGACAGAAGGACGATCCTGCTTAGCCCCAGCGACGAGAGAATCTGCGCCCCCAGACCGTATTGCCGGAGTGTCTGGGGCGATACATCTTCGCCCGCGGCAAGTTTCATGTGCACATCGCGCAAGAGCACGACGACCCCCCGACCTTCGGCGCCAATCAAGTTCAACGCATCTGCGAATTCGTGGGCCCGGCCCTTGTGCCCTGTGCCCACGATATCCAGAAGCGGGTCCAAAGCATGCATCCGCACCAGCACCGGGTCGGGCCCCGCGATATCGCCCTTGATCAATGCGATATGCTCGGCCCCCTGCGTTTCGTCTGTATAGATCCGCAGGGTCCAATCACCGCCGAATTCGGAACTGATATTCTGTTCGGTCCGGACCTTGACCAGATTGTCATGCCGCCGCCGGTAGGCGATCAGGTCGCTTATCGTCCCGATCTTGAGGTTGTGACGCTGCGCGAAGGCCACCAGATCTGGCAATCGGGCCATAGTCCCGTCTTCGTTCATGATCTCGCAGATCACGCCCGAGGGGTTCAGCCCGGCCAGACGACTAATGTCCACCGCCGCCTCGGTATGCCCCGCACGAACGAGCACGCCGCCATCCCGCGCTCGTAGCGGAAAGATATGCCCTGGCGTCGCGATATCCACCGCCCCCCGCGAGGCGTCAATGGCGACCGACACGGTCCGTGCCCGGTCATGCGCCGAAATCCCCGTCGACACACCCTCACGCGCTTCGATCGAAACGGTAAACGCCGTCTCGTGCCGGGATGAATTCTGCGAGGCCATCAGAGGCAGGCCCAACTGGTCAACCCGAGTGCCCGTCAGCGACAGGCAGATCAGGCCCCGGCCATGCATCGCCATGAAGTTGATCGCATTGGGCGTCGCCATCTGCGCAGGGATGACAAGGTCGCCTTCATTCTCGCGGTCCTCGTGGTCGACAAGGATGAACATGCGGCCGTTGCGGGCATCCTCAATGATGTCCTCAATGGTGCTGATGGCATCCGACCAATCGCGCTCGACCGGTCCGGGTTCCTCGAAGGCTATGCTCATGTCTGTCCCTCTGGCGTCAGGGCGCAAATAGCCCCTGCACCGGCCTTTGCAAAGGGGAAAGCCACCCGGTCGGGAGCCTGCACTGATGAACAGACGGGCTGCGGCGGCGCAGGGTTGGCGTGAGCCATGCGGTCACTTGCATCGGCCAGGGACAGCCCCCTCATTGAGCGGGATCAGCGGGGCCTCCAGTGGAGGCACCGCCCCACTCACGACCCGCCGACTCCACCTCCCACCGTTCCGCCAACACAACAGAAAGTCGGCTCCTGCCCCGGCGGAGCCCCTGCCCTCTGGGGGGCAGGGGCTGGCCGAAAGCGGGGTGTCCGGCATGAATGTGCCCCTCGCAGCGCGTGACCAAGGCGACTGTCTTGGTCAAATCAAGAACCGGCTTGGACCTGTCGGGTGCGCTTCAGCGCACCATCGCCAGGCAACCTGCGCCAAAGAACAAAGCGCCTAACCTGCCAGCCCGCCAAAATACCTGTCGCCCGTCAGGAACCCGGCCGTCTTGCCCGCTTCGGCCCATTCCCGCTCCAGCGGGGTCTCTCCGATCACCAGATACCCGTCAGAAGGCCGCCCGCGTGACAGGATGATCGCCCGTATCTGATCCCGCATCGCAACCCAGCTTTCTGTCGACCGTGGCGCAGGAGAAGCCGCATCCAGAACCCCGGCCTCCAACACCGCGTCCAAAGACAAAGGCGGCTGAACCACCGCCGTCCGGTCTGCCCCCACCAGAGCCGCCAGCCGCGACACCCGATCAGACGGCAGCGCCTGCCCGTCGCACAGCACCCGCAGCGCGTTTGACGAAAACAGGAACCCGATCACATCCCGCCCCGTCGCAGCCCGCACCCCGGCATAGGTCCTGTAGGGCAGCCCGAGTTGCTGCGCCCGCTTCACCCGCAGTCGCAAAACTTCAATGGGCAGCGTAGGCAAAAGGCTTTCTCGTGCCCGGTTCCAGGCGAAGCGGCGCCAGCTTGTCTCGCCCTCGAATTCCGGCCCATTGTTGTGCCCGATCCCCGCGATCATTCCCATTCCCGCAACCGCGCGACATAGCGCGCCATCGTGTCGATCTCGATATTCACCAGATCGCCGACCTTGGTCTGACCCCAGGTCGTTACCTGCTTGGTGTGAGGGATGACGTTGATCCCAAAGGAACAACCCTCGACCTCGTTCACGGTCAGCGAAGTCCCGTTCAGCGCTACGGAACCCTTGGAGGCGATGAACTTCGCCAGGGCCTCTGGCGCATTGAACACCATCCGCGTGCTTGACCCTTCATCCAGCAGCGATGTCACTCGCGCCACACCATCCACATGGCCCGAGACGATATGTCCGCCCAACTCGTCACCCAACTTCAGCGCCCGTTCCAGATTGATCCGCTGCCCCACCTGCCAATGGTTGTGTCCGATGTTGGTCTTGCCCACCGTCTCGGCCGAGATTTGCACGTCGAACCAGTTGCGCGGGCTTTTGCCCAGCGCCACGACCGTCAGACAGACGCCGTCGCAGCAGATCGACGCGCCGATATCGATATGATCCACGTCGTAATGCGTGCCAATCCGAGCCCGCAGATCGTCCTCGGTCTGCGTCTCGAGCACTTCGCCAACGTCGGTAATGATCCCAGTGAACATTGTAGGTCCCCTTTCGCGCCAGAGGTAATGGGTTGCCCGCCAAGGGGCAAGCCGCCCCGCCCCGACAGCGAGGTCGCGCGGACAAGCGTCCCGGCCCGTTGCGCATTCGCGACTTTCAACCTTACACTCGCCTTCCTGCCTCAATTGTGCTAATTCTTTTGCGTATCCTCCTTCGGATTGAATTCCGCCCCGGACATGACAGAGTGACCGCCGTTCCGACAGACTGCCCGACGCACCAGTTCCTTTTCCTTCAGGGGCCGCATGGGCCGTTCTTTCACCGGCTTGCCCAAATGCTCCGCAAGGCAGGTGCCGAGGTCTGGCGTGTTGGCTTCAACGCAGGCGACCGCGCCTTCTGGTTCGGAAGCTACGGCTACATCCCCTACCGCGGCACGCCTGAAGACTGGCCGTCGACCATCGCAGCACTTCTTGCCGAAAAGCAGATTACAGATATCGTGCTCTACGGCGATACCCGTACAATCCACGCGCAGGCGGTGGATGCGGCCCGCGCCCAGGGCATCACCGTTCATGTCTTTGAAGAAGGCTACATGCGCCCCTGGTGGGTGACTTATGAACGCGGCGGCACCAACGGCAATTCGCGCCTGATGGACATGACCGTCGCCGACATGACCCGCGCGCTCGAAATGTCCGATCTTGACGTGCCCGAACCGCCTGCCCGCTGGGGCGACATGCGCCAGCATGTGTTCTACGGCGCACTCTACCACTGGTTCGTTCTGTTCAGGAATGGCGATTACCGCCATTTCCGCCGCCACCGCGACCTGCCTCTGGTGACCGAGACCTGGCTCTATACCAAGCGCCTCATCCTCATGCCGTACTTCGCGCTACAGCGCAGGATGGCCACAGCTCGGATCAAATACGGCGGCTTTCCCTATCACCTTGTCCTGCTGCAATTGGAACATGACTCTAGTTTCCGGAAGCACTCGCCCTTCACCTCGATGGCAGAATTCCTTGACATTGTGATCGACGGCTTTGCCAAAGGTGCCCCCCGCCACCACCACCTTGTCTTCAAGGCCCACCCGCTTGAAAACGGCCGCTCTCCCCTCTGGCGCACCATCCGGGAAATGGCCGAAGCAAAAGGCGTGCGCGACCGCGTCCACTATGTCGGCGGCGGCAAACTGGCGCGTCTTCTCGACCATGCCCGGACCGCTGTCACTGTGAACTCGACCGCCGCCCAGCAGGTTCTCTGGCGGGGCATCCCGCTCAAGGTCTTTGGCCGTGCCGTCTATGCAAAGCCCGAATTCGTGGCAACCGGCGCGTTGCCCGATTTCTTTGCACAGCCCGGCCGCCCCGATACCCGCGCCTACAAAGATTACCGCCGCTACCTTCTCGAAACGTCACAGGTGCCCGGCGGCTTCTACTCCGCCCGGAGTCGCCGTCAGCTTCTCCGGCAGGTTGTGGACATGATGCTCTCGGACGAAGATCCTTATGACGCCCTCAAATCCGGCAAGGCCGCCCCACGGCAACCCTTGCGGATCGTGAAGTAGCGCCCACAACTCCTTGCGCTTCGCTCGTGGCGGCAGTCCTTGAAAGCGGCAGGCCTGCAACAGTCCGGCCCATCCCCGCCCCCCGGCTAGCTTTTGGCCATGAATTCCGATACGCTAAAAGAAAAAGTTGAGGCAAGCAATAACAGGTCGAGGAGACCGAGCAGTGACAACCCCGATAAAACGCCCCTCAAAGGGCGTGGTGGCCGTTGCGATTCTAGTCTTTCTGGCCGCATGCGGCCTGCCCAGCACCGGCCCGAACAAAGCCCAGATCTTTTCCGGTTCTGTCATGGAACAGGGCGATGCCTTCGTCCTAACCGTCGATGACCGTGTCAACCAGATCGCCGGCGTGACCCCCTCTCTGGGCTTTTCCTCCAGCTTTCAGGATGCGGGCCTGCTTGGGTCGGACACGATCCAACCGGGTGACGTCCTTGGCCTGACGGTCTGGGAAAACGTAGATGACGGCTTGCTTGTTCCGGCCGGGGCAAACGCGACCAGCCTTGACGAGGTCCAGGTCGATGGCGAAGGCTTCATCTTTGTCCCTTACGCGGGTCGCATTCGTGCAGCCGGCAACTCGCCCGAAGCAATCCGGCGCATCATATCGGAAAAACTCACCGAACAGACCCCAGATCCCCAGGTCGAAGTGAACCGCCTTGCCGGCGACGGAGCGACTGTGTCGGTCGTGGGATCGGTCGGCGCACAGGGCGTGTTCCCGATTGAACGCCCGACGCGGACGCTAGGTGCCATGCTGGCGCAGGCCGGCGGTATCACGATCCGGCCCGAAATCGCCAAGGTGACGGTCAACCGTGGCGGACAGATCGGCACCGTCTGGTTCCAGGATATCTACAGCGGCCCCGGCTACAACATCGCGCTGCGCGGCGGTGACCAGATCGTAGTCGAGGAAGACACCCGCGCCTTTACCGCCCTTGGCGCGACCGGCACGCAGAGCCGGATCGTGTTCCAGAGCCAGACCATCTCGGCGATCGAGGCGCTGGCGCAGGTCGGCGGTCTGAATACCCTGACCGCTGACCCGACAGGCGTCTTCGTGTTCCGCAACGAACCCGAACGGATCGCGCAGCAGTTGGTCGGCGACCCGAGCCTCATGGGCACCCAGCGCGTGATCTATGTCCTCGACCTGACCAAGCCCAACGGCATGTTCATGGCGCGAGATTTCGCGATCCGTGACGGCGACACCGTCTATGTGACCGAAGCGCCCTACACTCAGTTCGCCAAGGTGCTGGCCGCCTTCTCGGGATCGCTGGTCTCGGTCGGCAACGTTGCGGCGGTTGGCCAGGGGTTCTGACCCTTGGCTCCGTCTGACGGGACATCCTCTGAAAATGACAGTGCCGCAGGGGAAACCCCGCGGCGTCTTTTCGTCTACAACGGCGGTTTCCTGACGCAGGGCCGCGTCCGCCGCATCCTGTCCTTGTCCGGTTACGACATCCGCCTTGGCCGCCCCGGCCCCGACGACATGGTCGGCGTCTGGGGCCAAAGCCCGTCGAGCCCCCGGGGCGAGGCCGTCGCCGCCTGCACCGATACCCCCATCCTGCGCGTCGAGGACGCCTTCCTCCGCTCCGTCCTGCCCGGCCGCGACGGTGAGCCGCCTCTTGGCCTTATCCTCGACAGTACCGGCGTCCATTTCGACGGTTCCGCGCCGTCCGACCTCGAAATCCTGCTCGCCACCCATCCACTTGACGACCCCGGCCTACTGTCGCGTGCCAGCCTCGCCATGGCTCGGTTGCAGCGCGGTCATCTGTCAAAATACAATGCCTTTGACCCCGCGCTGCCAGGCCCCCCGCCCAACTTTGTCCTTGTCATCGACCAGACGCGCGGCGACGCCTCGGTCCGCGCTTCGGGCGCTGACGAGACCACCTTCTGCGCGATGCTCGCCGCCGCTCGCGCCGCCCATCCCGGCGTACCTGTTGTCATCAAGAGCCACCCCGAAACCACCGCTGGCCACCGCCCTGGGCATTTCACGCCCGCCGAATGCGATGCCACCACAACATTTCTGACCGATCCGATCAGCCCCTGGACTCTGCTCGCCGGGGCCTCTGCTGTCTACACCGTCAGTTCCCAACTCGGGTTTGAGGCGATCCTTGCCGGTCACCGACCCCATGTCTGGGGCCAGCCCTTCTATGCCGGTTGGGGGCTGTCCCATGACCGCCACCCCAACCCGCGTCGTGCGCGCACCCTGACCCGCCCGCAACTCTTCGCCACCGCGATGATCCTTTACCCCCGCTGGTATGACCCTGTCCTCGACCGCCTCTGTTCCCTTGAAGACGCCATCGCAACGCTCGAAGCGGAAACGCGGGCATGGCGCGAGGATCACAGGGGCTGGGTCGCAACCGGCATGCGCCTCTGGAAGCAAAAGCGACTTCAGTCCTTTTTCGGCGGCCAACGGCCAGTTCGTTTCATCGAACCCGCCCCAAAGGCCATCGCCGCCGCCAAAGATCACGGCCTCATGGTCTGGTCCAACCAGATCACACCGGACCTTGATGCCGCAGGTGCCTGCCGTCTTGAAGACGGATTCCTGCGCTCCTGCGGCCTCGGCGCCGATCTGATTCCTCCCCTCTCGCTTTGCCTCGACGACCTTGGCATCTACTACGACCCGACCTGTCCCAGCCGGCTAGATGCCCTGATCGCCGCAAGCACCGTCCTCCCCGAGGACGCCCGCACCCGCGCCGATCGCCTGATCTTGATGCTGACAAAAGAGGGGCTGTCCAAGTACAACCTCGACGGCGCGCCTCTTCCCCTCGGCCTACCCGCAGGTCGTCGCATCCTTGTGCCGGGTCAGGTCGAGGATGACGCCTCCATCCGCCATGGTGCCGCCGACATCCGCACCAACCGCGCCCTGCTCGAAGCTGCCCGCAAGGCCAACCCCGCCGCAGTGATCCTGTACAAGCCCCACCCTGATGTAGAAGCTGGCCTGCGCCCCGGCATCGTCCCGGATGCCGCAACTTTGGCGGACGCCGTCCTGGACCGAACCAACCCAATTGCCGCTCTTTCGGCCGTAGAACAGGTATGGACTATCACTTCCACCCTCGGGTTCGAGGCGCTCCTGCGCGGCAAACGCGTGACCTGCCTTGGCCACCCGTTCTACGCTGGCTGGGGTCTGACCGACGACCGAGCGGGCCCGCTGCCGCGCCGTACAGCCCGCCCCGACCTGACGGCCCTCGCTCACGCTGTTCTGATCGACTACCCCCGCTATTTCGACCCCGTTACCCGCCGCCCCTGCCCGCCAGAGGCGATTGTCCACCGCCTCGCGACTGGCACGGTCCCAGAGCCTTCACGAGCCAATCGGTCGCTTGCAAAACTGCAAGGGCTGCTGGCGGGACAGGCGCATCTCTGGCGGAAGAAGGGACGATAGAAAGGTCAACGTCAAGCTATCCGCCCCAATGGCCCAGTACTCCCCCAACGCTCTCTGACCACAAGCAAGCTTAACGGCAAACTCCTGCCCCTCCATGGCCTGAGCGGGATCAACGGGGCCTCCAGTGGAAGCACCGCTCCGATCACACCCCATCGGCCCCGTCGCACATACCTCATTAAGGTCAAGCCCTCGTTGGGGCGTCCAGCCGGAGAGCGACCCTTGCGCCGCGCGCCCAAGACAATGGTCTTGGTCAATTGTGCCAAAGCAAACCCCTGCACTTAGAATTGCCTAGCGATAAGCCTACCCCCGCACCCACCGGTGCATCACATCCCCGCCCAGATCCCGCACCTCTGCCAACTGCAGCCTTGGCGCTTCGGCCAAGGCCTCGACCCCAAGCGCCCCTACCATCGGAATCCCTTCAGCCCCGAGCATCAGCCCGGCACTGAACATTACCAGTTCATCCACCAGTCCGGCGCTTAGAAGCGAGGCTGCGAGCCCCCCGCCACCCTCACAGAACACCCGCGTCAAACCCTGCGCCCCCAGTGCCTGCAACACTGACCTCGGTTCCACCTGCGCATCTGCAACATCGCAGGCCAGACAGACGGCCCCCCGCGCCTCCCACGCCGCAGTTCCTGCGGCACCGGCCCCATGGCAGATCCACAGCGGCACCTCGCGCGCCGTCCGCGCAAGTTGACCATTGAACGGAATATCCAGATGCCGCGACACAACCACCCGCACCGGCTGCAGATCGATCCCGAGGCCTCGCACGGTCAACGCGGGATCATCCGCACGCGCAGTCCCTCCACCCAACATCACCGCATCATGACGCGCCCGCATCGCATGCACAATCCGCCGTGCCGAAGGCCCTGTGATCCACTGGCTCTCTCCCGAAGCTGTCGCGATCCGACCGTCGAGTGAGGCCGCGAGTTTCAGCGTCACTACGGGTCGCCCTGCTGTCACCCGCCGAAGGAAACCCTCGTGATCAGCGACAGCCTCCGCTTCCATCACCCCGGTCTCGACCATGATCCCCGCTGACCGCAGCATTGCGATCCCACGCCCCGCTACGCGCGGATCAGGATCACCTGCCGCCACAACAACCCGTTCCACCCCTGCAGCGATCAGTGCCTCAGCACAGGGCGGTGACTTGCCATGATGGGAACAGGGCTCCAGCGTCACATAGGCCACCGCCCCCCGCGCAGACACACCGGCCTGCGCCAATGCCTGCGTTTCTGCGTGAGGCCGCCCGCCGTCCGCGGTCCACCCACGACCGACGATCCGCCCATCAGCAACAATCACACATCCCACCGCAGGATTGGGCCAGACCCGCCCCATCCCTCGCCGTCCCAGCGACAGGGCCAGCGTCATGAAGCGTCGGTCTTTGGCCTCGTTCACGTCTCGGTCTTGGCGTTGGGACGGAGCTCTGCCATGAACTTGTCAAAATCGCCCACGGCTTGGAAGTTCATATAAACGCTGGCAAAGCGCACATATGCGACGGTATCGATCCGAGCCAGCGTCTCCATCACGATCTCACCGATCTGATGGCTGTGAATATCCGTTTCGCCCAGTGACTCAAGCCGCCGCACGATGCCCGAGATCATCTGGTCCATCCGTTCGGGCTCGACCGGTCGCTTCTGCAATGCGATGCGGATCGACCGTTCGAGCTTTCCCCGGTCGAAATCCTCGCGCCGCCCGTTCGACTTGATGACGACAAGATCGCGCAACTGGACGCGTTCATAGGTAGTGAACCGTCCCCCGCAGGCCGGGCAGAACCGCCGCCGCCGGATCGCCACATGATCCTCGGCAGGCCGGGAATCCTTTACCTGAGTATCGACGTTTCCGCAAAACGGGCAACGCATGGTCCTGACCTCGTTTCAATTCCGGGGGGAGCCGCTATCTTCACCCACCAGACTATAGGAAGGGGCGAATTGTTGCACAGAGGAAAGTTTCACCTACCAGATGCAGGGGATGACCTGTGGCGGACAGGACTCAGGCTGCTGGCGGGATCATGCCGCTTTCCGCTTGCCATACGGCGAGTGACCCATCCAAATCCCGGAGAACATCAGCAGAAAGGCAGCCCATGGTCATCGAATTTCTCACCTTCCACGTTCCCCTAACCGACCAGCCCGCCTTCATCGCAGCCGATGCCGCCATCTGGACAGCCACCCTGTCCTGTCATCCCGGCTATCTGGGGAAAGACATCTGGCGCGACAAGGCCAGCCCAGACAGCCTTCGCCTTGTCATCCGCTGGGCAAGCCGGAACGCTTGGCACGCCGTGCCCCGCGCACTCCTTGACCAGACGAATGCCGATTTTATCGCCGCTCTCGGTCAGAGCTACCCGGTTCTGTCCTGCACGGAGTTCGACGTGATCTGAAGCGAGCTACCGTCCAAGTTCCGTTTGATCCGACTTCAGGCCGTTTCAGCGAAAAACGCGCGCACCGGCACCGTCTTGAGAAACCGAGACGTGCCTTCCAATCGAACATCCGAACCGCCAAATTGGGTTCGGATCACGCGGTCGCGAACCATCTGGTCTCGCAGGATTCGCGACAGTCCCGGAGTTCAGATCGAAGACGGGTCAGGAAGTTCCGTTAGGTCCTGGCTGACGGTGGAATGGATTTCGGGAATGTCGTCGGGATCGAGCGTCCGGGACCAAATCACATCGCCCCGGACCATTCGGGCAGGGACACCTGCATACATACTGCTCCCCTTCAGCCGCCCTGAAACGACCGACGCCTGGCCGACGATCGTACCCCCGCCGATAACGGCACCCTTGTTCACGCACACGCCCGACCCGAGCCAGACGTGGCTGCCTACGACTACATTTTGTGGAGGGTTGATCAGTTCGCGGGTTGTGGCATCAAAAATCCCATCCCCATCGCGATTGCGAAGCGTGACATGCGACGAAAACATGCATTCATTGCCGATGGTGATGCTGCAACCCCTGTTTCACAGTACAGTCCCATGTTCCCAGGTGGTGCAAGCACCGATAACGATCAGGCTTTTGCCGTCACGAACAGTGATCTGCAGGGCGAGGATACGACAGGAGGGTCCAATCAAAATGGCTGCAGTCTCGCCAAGTACCGTAAGACGACACTGGTCGAGCGAAGAGTTGCTTCCGACGAGGACGCGGCTGCCGCTTGCGTGCGTCTTCATAAACCCTTTGCCTTCGACCAAAACGTCATTTCAGAACTGGATTGCAGTGCCCGTCAACGCGCTCAACTGCAACAGAGCTTCCGGGTCCATCGGTCGGTGCTCGGTCATGTCGAGTTCAATTCTAGGCGGATGTGCAAGCTTTTGCGAAGACAAGATACGGGCGTGAAAATCCATTCAGTTCTCCAGACGGTTGATATCCTCCCTTTGTGACCTGGCACCAGATGGCAGCCTTACAGAGGTCCTGAAGGGGCTGCGCCTGTCGGGCAAGCGCCAGACGCCCCGGCTCAGCGGTTTGTACGTGCAAGAAGTGCCACCGCGATCAGACCAACGAGAGTGATCGTCAATGCGGCCGGTGCTGCCCCCGTGATATCCTCAAGGCGGGCCTTGGCATAGACGCGGGTCGCCAGTGTGTCATAGTTGAACGGTCGCAACACAAGAGTGGCAGGGAGTTCTTTGACGCAATCTACGAAGACCAGAAGGATCGCCGAGCCGACAGAGGCGCGGATCAGGGGAATGTGCACGGCGCGGAGGGTCTGGCCCGCAGTGCGGCCAAGCGACCGTGCGGCCATGGGCAAGCTGGGCGACACACGGCCAAGGGCCGCATCGGCAGTGCCCTGGGCGATGGCAAAGAAGCGGACAACATAGGCAAGGGCAAGGGCCGCGGCACTGCCGGTCAGGATCAGACCAGGGTCCATGCCTGTCAGCGCCTCGATCCCATCGGCAAGGCGGTTGTCGAAAGCGGCAAGCGGGATGAGGATGCCAATGCCAAGAACTGCGCCGGGGGCGGCGTAGCCTATGGAAGTTACCGGAAGCAGCAAACCCGGCAGGCGATAGCCCGACAGGCGGGTGCCATATACCATAAAGAGGCCAGCCAGAACCGTAACGAAAGCCGCGATGCCGCCGACGATGATCGTATGGGTCAGAGCAAAGGCAAGGCCCGGTTCAACCCACTGGGCCGCGTTGAATGCATGGCTGAGGAGCACGGTGACAGGCAGCACAAAACCCAAAGCGAATGGGATGGCGCAGACGATGGAGGCGGCCGCCGCCCCTGCTCCTGTCAGGACATATGGCCTCACCGGGCGCATGCCGCGCGCGTTACCGAAATGGCGGCTCTTCCGACGCGAGAGTTTTTCAAGCGTGACCAGCACGACGACAAGCGCGAGGACGCAGGTGGCTAGTTGTGCTGCGCCACCCAGATTTCCGGCCTGTAGCCAGACGGAAAAGATCCCCGTCGTCAGCGTCTGGACAGCGAAATAGTCCATCGCACCAAAATCATTGACCGTTTCCATCATCACGACTGCGACGCCTGCGGCAATGGCCGGACGGGCGAGTGGGAGTCCCACCCGAAAGAACCGGGCCAGAGGACCGGCACCCAGCGCGCGGGCGACTTCATAGCCTGCGCCCGATTGTTCGCGAAAAGCGGCGCGGGCAAGCAGATAGACATAGGGATAGAAGGCGGCACTAAGCACAAGAATGGCCGCGCCTTCGGTTCGGACCGGGGGGAACCAGTAATCCTGCGCACTCGTCCAGCCGAAGATATCCCGCAGGCCGGTCTGCACAGGGCCAGCATATTCGAGAAAATCGACGAGCGCATAAGCCCCGACATAGGCCGGCACGGCGAGCGGCATCAAAAGAGCCCATTGCAGCCACCGACGACCGGGAAAGCGGTACATGACAACAAGCCAGGCCGCTCCTGTGCCCATTGCCACAGTCAGCAGGCCGACGCATGCCATCATCAGAAGCGTGGTGCCGACATAGCGTGGCAGGGTTGTTGAAAGCAGATGCGGCCAGATGTTCTGCGTCGGGTGAAACGCCAGCCAGATCACCGCCACGACGGGCAAAAGAACGACGGCTGCTATTATCACAGCGCCCACTGACCAGCCGTCGAGATGGAGCCGAAAGCGTGGGTTGCGGGAAATCTGACCAGTTCGCTCGGACATGGCGGTTGGTTACAGGAAACGGGTTTGCCTGTCCAGAAATCCGCCTGTAGGCTCCGGAGCAAAAGAACAGGCGGGGGCAGACGGTGGACCAGTTACAGATCGTCTATCATATCGGGGCGAATTGCACCGATGGGGATCGTCTGTTGAGGTCGATGATGCGCAATGTCGACGGTTTGCGCAGCCATGGCGTGATCGTGCCTGGACCGGGACGGTACCGCAAGCTTCTTCGCGAGACGATCCTGAGCCTTGACGATGCCGTTCCCACACCGGATGCCCGGGATGTGCTGCTTGATGCAATCATCGATGAGCAGGATGCCACTCGGCTTGTTCTGAGCAATTCCACCTTTCTTTGCCAGCCGTCCCGTATCTTTGAGCGTGGCCTGTTCTATGGCATTGCACGCAGCAAAGTCAGTGCGCTGCGATCGCTGTTTCCGGACGACAAGATCGAGATCTTTCTGGCCCTGCGCAACCCGGCCACTTTTGTCCCTGCAGTCTGGGACCAGGTCAAGGGTATGGATTTCAGGAGTTTTCTGGGCGGAACGGACCCGCGCGCGATCCGGTGGTCCGATTTGGTGACCCGGATCAGAACGACGGTGCCTGACGTGCCGCTGACCGTGTGGTGCAACGAGGATACGACGCTGATCTGGGGCGACTTGTTGCGTCTGCTGGCTGGCGTGGGCCCCGAACACGCCATGGAAGGGACCCATGACCTGTTGGCGACCGTCATGTCGCCCGAGGGGCTTCAGCGGTTTCTGAACTATATGGAGACTCATCCCGGTCAGAACGAAGCGCAGGTGCGCAGGGTGATCGGGGCCTTTCTTGACAAGTACGCCATCCCCGAGGCAATCGAGGAAGAAGTTGATCTACCTGGCTGGGACGCGGCAATGGTGGATGAGATGACACGTGACTATGAGGCCGACGTAGCGCGCATCGCAGCGATGCCCGGCATCCGGTTTGTCGCGCCCTAAGGGGCGGTCCTTTTGGTCGCCCTGCGGGATGAAGACACTTGTAGGCTCCTTCAATGCGTCACGAGTTTCAGCCCGATGATGCCTGCGACAATCAGACCGATGCAGAGCAGCCGCAAAAGATCGGCGGATTCACTAAACAGCCAGATGCCAAGGATCACAGTCCCGAGCGTTCCCACGCCCGTCCAGACGGCATAGGCAGTGCCGAGCGGGAGGGTGCGCAACGCAAGGCCCAGCAGGCCAAGGCTGCAGGCCATCGCGGCGAGCGTTCCCACAGTCGGCCAGACGCGGGTAAAGCCATCAGTGTATTTCAAACCGACGGCCCAGATGACCTCGAAAAGTCCTGCCAGAAGAAGAATAAGCCAGGCGGTGGTCGACGAGGACATGGAAAGCTCAACTCATCCCGAGGGCGGCCTTGTAGAGTTCAAGCATCGCCTCTTCTTCGTCCAGATCGTTCTTGTCGCGCTTGCGCAGCGCCACGAGTTTGCGGAGTACCTTGGTGTCATAGCCACGGCCCTTGGCCTCGGCCATGACCTCTTTCATCTGGTCGGCGATGTCTTTCTTTTCGGCTTCGAGATGTTCAAAGCGTTCAATGAACTGGCGGATTTCCTCGCCTGCGGCGTTGTTTTGAATATCGACGATGTTCGCGTTCATCCCGGCCTCCTGCTGCTCTGGCTGTTGCCCCTTCCCTAGACGCTGCCCCCCTGCCCTGCAAGCCTCGGGGATGGCTTGAAACACAGGGCGGACCGCGTTAGGGGGGCGCGCTGGGCAAGGGGGCGGGACATGGAACTGTTGGTCTGGATCGGCGCGGCGGTGACGCTGGTGGGCTTTGCCGGGATCGTCTGGAGCATTATCGCCGTAACAAAGGCCCGCCGTCAGGGTCTGGACGATGTCGCGCTGCGGACGCGGCTGAACGGCATTCTGCCGCTGAACATCGGGGCACTGTTCCTGTCGTTTCTGGGCCTGATGCTCGTCGTGGTGGGCGTTATCCTGAAATAGGCGCAGGGACGGCGTCGAAACCCCCGGCGAAGCGGACGGCTTCGGTCAGGACCGGGGGCACGTCCCAGATCAACGAATCGGCGCGCCACGTGGTCATGTCGTTGCGAAGCGGCAGAAGCCCTATGATTTCAGCCGACTTCATCGGCCCGCCGGTCAGACGGGGGTAGCCGAGGCCAAGGACGGCGACGGCATCGATATCTGAGGCGTTGCGGGCAGCGCCGGCACCGATCTGCCGGCCGCCTTCGGCCATGACCGCTGCGTTGATGCGACGCCAGAGAGCGGCACCTTCGGCCCCTGCCCCGCCTGTCGTGCCGCCGTAAGGGCCGGATTCGAAGCCCTGATCGACATGCGTCGCGTCAAGCAAGGCCTCCGTCGCGCCGAGACGCAGCAGAACCTCGCAGGCAGTCAGTTGAGCGCGGAGGAGTTGCGCGGCCAGCGTCGCGCCCTGCGGGGCAAGCTGGCGGCGTCCCTGTTCATCCTTGCTGACAAGTGTGGGGGAGACCTGACGTTCGGCCAGAAACACGTGGCGCAAAGCGCGCGACTGCGGATGAGCGAGGCAGGATTCAAAACTGTCACGTTCAAAAGTGAGGCCGAGGTCGAAGGGCAGGAGGAGTGCCGCCTCGACCGAATCGATGATGTGGCGGGCAGCGATCACTGGCGAGGCGGCATGGGCCGTCCGGGCGGCATTGATCGCGGCCAGCCAGCCTGCACCGTCGGTCATCCGGTCACGCCTTGCAGCGGTTGGGCGCGGGCCAAGGCCGTGGGACAAGAGGCCCTGCGCAAAGGAATGGATGGCTTGTGCCAAATCTTCGTCAACAATCCCGTCGATCAGGCCCATCGACTCGGCGGTTTCGGCGGGCACGGGGCGGCCGTCGATCATCATGGCAAGCGCCGCCTCGGGCCCGACGATGCGGGGCAGACGTTGCGTACCGCCGGCTCCGGGGATCAGGCCGAGGGTAATCTCGGGCAGGCCCAGCGCGGCTTGCGGCAGGGCGAGGCGGTAATGGGCGGCGAGCGCAATTTCTGCGCCGCCACCGAGTGCGGGACCCTGGAGCCCGACAATCACGGGTTTTGGCGTATTCTCGATCGTCCGGCAAAGTTCACCAAGAAGCGGAGTCTTCGGCGACTTCTCGAATTCGCGGATATCGGCTCCGGCCGAGAAATGACGTCCTTCGGTAGTCAGGCAGATGGCGCCGATCGCGGGATCCGCCGTGAGTTCCTTGAGCCGTTCCATCAGCATCCGCCGCACGGCACAATCCAAGGCATTCACCGGTGGCGCATCAAGATGGAGCGAAGCGATGCCGTCCCGAACATTCAGAGCCAGCATGATCGTCACATCCGCCCCTTGCCATGCCTCGCCGCTTCCCTGCACACGACAAAGCAGGTTTGACAGAAAAATGCAAATTCGAACCCCGCATCATCCACGTTTTCAGCGGGCGGTGTTCGATTCCTGCACCTCGGAAAGGCAGAAGACGATGTAGAGCGTCTCGAGCAGTGGCTTGAGACGGGGGTCGGCGAGGCGGTAGCGCACGATCCTTCCGTCGCGGTTCGCGGCGACAAGGCCTTCGGTGCGCATCCGGGCCAGCTGACCCGAGACATAGGACTGGCTCTTGCCCAGCGCCTCTTCAAGCTCTCCGACGCTGCGTTCGTCAGGGACGAGAGCACAGAGAAGGCGCAACCGGGCGGGATTTGAAAGCGATTTCAGGACCTCTGCTGCGTGTTCAGCGGCTTCGTCCATGGCTTTGGGGTCAAGAACTGGGGGATGCATTTTCTGATGTGCAAACATGATTATCCAAAACTAACTCTCATAACCCAGATTTCAATCTTGCCATGTTTGCGAAATCTCTCATTGTTGGCAAGGTTGGATCGACTGGTTCCGGAGAAAACCGAAGATGCATGTTGAATGGATTTGGGGCTTGGCCGGTGGCACCCTGATCGGGCTGGCTGCCGCTATGTTCCTTCTGGTAAACGGGAAGATCATGGGAGCCTCGGGCATTCTGGGGGAACTGGTCGATGGCAGCGCAGGGTCAAGCCGGTACGAGAAGCTGTCGTTCCTGGCCGGAATGATCGGTGTTCCGGCAGTTTTGGTTTGGCTGTCAGGCGGGGCTGAGACACATGCGACAGGCAACATCCTGATCCTTCTCGCGGCCGGACTTCTTGTGGGTGTGGGCACGCGGCTGGCTAATGGCTGCACCTCGGGCCACGGGGTCTGCGGGATTTCACGGCTGTCACTACGGGGCATCGTGGCGACGGTGTTCTATATTCTGGCGGGCGGCCTAACGGTCGTGCTGTTCCGTCATGTACTGGGGTGGGTGTGATGCGGAACCTTTATTCTGCGGCGGCGGGCGCAGTCTTCGGGATCGGGCTGTGGCTGTCGGGCATGACTGACACAACCAAGGTCATCGGTTGGCTCGACATCTTTGGAGACTGGGACCCGACGCTGGCATTTGTGATGGGCAGCGCGATTGTCCCGATGGCGGTCGCATGGCGTGTGGCCGCGGCGCGGCGAGTGCCAGTTATCGGCGGGGCGTTTCCGCCGGCACCGGAACCGAAACTGGGGCGCAAGCTTGTGCTGGGGTCGGTGCTGTTCGGGGCAGGCTGGGGGCTTGCAGGCCTGTGTCCGGGTCCGGCTATCGTCTCGATCACATGGGGCGGTGTGAGCGGGTTTGTGTTCATAGTCGCGATGCTTGCCGGGATGTGGACGGCACCGGTGGTACGAAGCAGGCTCGACGCGTTGGAACCGGCGGTCTAGGATAGGGACATGGATATTAGACAGATCACACCCGCATATTCTGTTTCGCCCCAGATCGAGCCGGAGGACATTCCCGAGATCGTGGCGGCCGGTTTCGCGACACTTATCGACAACCGTCCGGATGCTGAGATTCCGATGGAATTGTCATCTTATGTCATGCGCGCCGCCGCCGAAGCGGCGGGTTTGAAGTTCGTCGTCCTGCCGGTCACACATCAAACGATGACGCCCGAGCTTGTCGCGGCGCAAATGGATGCACTGGCGGCGTCCGACGGGCCGGTTCTTGCCTATTGTGCGTCGGGGACGCGGTGTTCGGTCGTCTGGTCTCTGGGCCAGGCAGGCAGGTTGCAGACTGACGAGATCATGACAGCAACGGCCCGGGCGGGCTATGATCTGTCCCATCTGCGACCACGACTGGATGCGATGGCCCAGAGCTGATCAGGCCGGGCCGGGGGGAAGTGGCAGAACCTCGGTCATTTCGGGGCGGGCAGGCGGGCCAAGGCGGACGGCGCGCATGCCAGACATCTGGCCCAGACGCGCCAAGGCAAGAAGACGCCCATCCGGAGCCTCTACCTTGACGGCTGTCACGGTCGCGCCCCAGAGCGGGATGGTCTGACCGAGTTCAAAAACTTCGACAGTGCGGAGCGGCAAGCGCATCCGATGCAGGATCGCCCGCACTTCGGCCGGGGCGACGAGGATGTTTTCCGAAAGTTTCCGAGAGAAGGCGGCAGTAGCGTCGGGTTGCGCGGGCGTGGGCTGTGCAGGACGCGGCATGGGCAGCGCGAGGACCAAGAGACCCTGCCGGCCACCCGCGCCCAGATCAAGAGTGAGCCGGACGACGCGGTAATCCCCATTGGCTAGAGACAGCCCCACTTCTTTCATACCGGCGAATCGGCCGAACAGGCGTTGACCGACCACCCAGCCATCAAGCAGCGTTCCGGCTGTTTCGAGTTCGATTTCGTGCAGCACCCGCTGGACGAAGGGTTCTGCCATGGCGACATCGGCTGCAGTTGCAGGGCGGGGTTGGGCCAGCGCGTTGCTGACGCGGCCGAGTGTCTGCACTTCGATCACAGCGGCACGAGTCTGCAGGTCGATACCAAGAAATCCTGTCATTTCGGCAGGCGAACCGAGCGCCAGAAGCATCAGCCCATCTTCGGCCCGGGTGAGGATATCGTCGAGCGCTCCGACCTCTTCGCTTACACCCAACACGGTCAGGGAGAGGCCGATAGACTGCGATGCAGCGCGGGTGATCGCCTGACGCAGAGCGCGCGAGGGGGTTAGCGGTTCTGGCGATGTTGGTGCGGTGGACCTCACGATCCGCCGCATGACCGATCCGCCTGAAGACGCCATTCCGCACCCTGAACGATGTGACGGCCCCCACATGGCCCGCCTCGCTGACACTAGTGAAACAGGATTAGCAAAAGGTTTACGGACACCAGGGACGAGAGATTACTGCGCCGCCATAACCTCGGCCAAGGGCAGCGTCACGCGGAAGGCCGTCTCGCCCGGCCCGGGCAGATTGGCGATATAGCCGCCAAGCTTGCCCATGACCTCTTGGCAAATGGCAAGGCCAAGGCCTGCGCCGCCAGCCTTGCCATGGTCGGACAGGCGGGCGAATTTCTCGAAGATCACATCCTGGTTTTCAGTGGCAATGCCGGTGCCATTGTCGATGAAATCCACGCCCAGTGAAGGCCCGACGCGGCCGACAGCGAGGCGCAATTCAAGATAGGCGGCATTGCAGTACTTCTGGGCATTGGGGCTTTGTTGCCTGTATGGATGCCCCCGTTGGTGCAAGTGGTTCTTGAACGGCTTAAGCGTGTGATCGGGTGCGGTCATGTATTAGGCCTCTGGTTGCGGCGATTGTTAAGGCCGCGAGCCGGTATGGCGATGCGCGGATCAGAAGCAGATCAACAGACCGAGCTCGTTGGCTCCAGCACAAATACTGCGTTCTCTGACCATGATCTTGTCGATCCGCTGCCCTCAATGTTCACTGACGTCCTCACAATCCCGACGCGCCAGGTCGGAATGGAAAGTGCAGTGCGCCTATGCCATCGTCGCCACCAGGTTCCGGTAATCTTCCTGTTTCGTCATCATGGCCTAGAGGCCACGGGCCATTTTGTCGGCAAGTGAAATCGCCACGACCATGCGAGGCTGTCGAGCCCGCAAGCGCGTCAGCCAGCCGTTGTTTGGGGTGTCAAACCGTTCGACCGCCTGCAGAACGGCCATCGCGCCTGAGACCAAGAGCGTGTGGATGTCATGCTGCCCCATCTTCGACGTCTTGCCCAGCCGGGCTTTGCCGTCCGTCGAGAGCTGCTTTGGCACGAGCCCGAGGAGCCACGCGGCAAAGTCGCGCCCGCGCCGGAAGGTCGCCAGATCAGCCGCAAAAGTCTTGATCGCAAGCGCCGTGATCGGACCCACGCCCGGCATGGCTAGAAACAGACGCGCCACATCGGCCTTCTTGGCAGCACTCCTCATCTTCTGGTCAAGTTCTGCAACCCGCGCATTCAACCCTGCAATCTGCGCCAGACACATCTGACCGAGGTCCCGGACATCCTCGGGCAAAGCCGTTTCGCTATTCTGAATCGCATCTGCGAGGCGCTTGAGTTGCGCTGTTCCCGTCGCTGCGACCAATCCATGCTAGGCGAGATGCCCACGCAAGGCGTTGATCATCCGGGTGCGCTGCCCGACGAACATCTGCCGCGTGCGAAACAGCATAGCGCGGGCGTGCCGGTCTTCCGTCTTTACAGCAACAAGGCGCATCGTAGGTCGCAAGGCGGCCTCAATAATGGCCTCCGAATCCACCGCATCGTTCTTCTGGTGCCTCACGAACGGCTTGACGTAGATGGGCGGGAACAGGCGCACATCGTGTCCCAGCTTCTCAAACTCGCGTCCCGAGCCATGGGCCGTGGCGCAAGTCTCCATGGCAAGAACACAAATGGGTTGCTCGGCAAGGCACCGCAGCACCTTGCCCCGAAAAAACTTCTTGCGAAACACAACCGACCCGTCGCCGCGTTCGCCATGCAAGTGGAAAACGCGCTTGCCAATGTCAATGCCGATGATGTTAACTTCCGACATGGATGTCCTCTCTTTCTATGATGGCTTCAACGATCATGACATTGGCAGATTGCGATGCCGCAAGGACGGGGCATTCTCGCCATCAACAGAGCCGATCAGATAGCGAACCGGGCACAAGCTTTCAAAGCCAAGGTTGACCCGTTCGCGGAAACCGGGGCACGGCCAAGGTGCCAAGGTAAGGATTTCGTTGAATCCCAGTTGGCGCTCGATGTACCATCCCGTCCTCCGCCCGACGACGCGCAGTCCCTGTCCTGTCAAAAGCCAGCAAAGCCCTACTGCTTTTCCCTTGAAGGGCCGCTTTCCAGCCGGCATCCCTTCGCCTATAAGGGTTTAACATTCCGGGCCGGGCGAAGCTGTGCAGACAGGCAAAACGCATGGCGCACCCGGATCAACACGACGGGCAACGGGCCGAGGACAGAAATGAGCACAAAGACCTCTCACGAAAGCGACGTGAATTTCATCCGCGCGCTGGCAGAATTGCTGCGTGAGAACGATCTGACCGAACTTCAGGTGAAGCGCGACTATGGCGAGAACGATAGCCTGAACGTCAGGGTGAGCCGCCAGACGCAGATCGTCCAGCAGGTCAGTATGCCTGTCGCCGCCGCAGCGGCCACAGCCCCAGCCGCACCGGCAATCTCCGCCGCCCCGGCCAATACCGCCTTTGCCGGCGATCCGGCCAGCCATCCGGGCGTCGTGACCTCGCCCATGGTGGGCACCGTCTATCTTCAGGCAGAACCGGGGTCTGCCCCTTTTGCCGTCGTGGGCCAGCAGGTGAAGGAAGGCGACACCCTTCTCATTATCGAAGCCATGAAGACGATGAACCAGATCCCCGCGCCCCGCGCCGGGACGGTCAAGCGCATCCTGATCGAGGACGGCGCGCCCGCCGAATACGGCGCCCCCCTCATGATCATCGAATAGGCTGGGGTCATGTTCGACAAGATCCTGATTGCCAACCGGGGCGAGATCGCTCTGCGCGTCGTGCGCGCGTGCCGCGAGATGGGTATCGCCTCGGTGGCGGTCCATTCGACGGCGGATGCGGATGCGATGCATGTGCGTATGGCGGATGAGGCCATCTGCATCGGGCCGCCGCCTTCTTCGGCAAGCTACCTGTCCTTTCCCGCCATCATCTCGGCATGCGAGATTACGGGGGCGCAGGCGATCCATCCGGGCTATGGCTTCCTGTCGGAAAACGCCGCCTTTGTGCAAGTGGTCGAAGATCACGGGATCACGTTCATCGGCCCGACGGCGGAGCATATCCGGATCATGGGCGACAAGATCACTGCCAAGGAAACGGCCAAGGCACTTGGGATTCCCGTGGTTCCCGGGTCGGCCGGCGGTGTGGCCACCTATGACGAGGCCAAGGATATGGCCAGCGCGATCGGTTACCCCGTGATCATCAAGGCCACCGCCGGTGGAGGGGGGCGAGGGATGAAGGTCGCGCATAATTCCAAAGAGCTTGAGACCGCGTTCCGCACCGCCCGGTCCGAGGCAAAGGCGGCGTTCGGCAATGAAGAAGTCTATATCGAGAAGTATCTGACAACGCCGCGCCATATCGAGATTCAGGTCTTCGGCGACGGCAAGGGCAATGCGGTCCATCTGGGCGAACGCGACTGTTCGCTGCAGCGCCGCCATCAGAAGGTGCTAGAGGAGGCCCCCGGCCCTGTCATCACGCAGGCCCTACGCGACCGAATTGGCAGGGTCTGTGCCGATGCCATGTCCAAGCTGAAATACATTGGCGCAGGCACGATCGAGTTCCTGTTCGAGAATGACGAATTCTATTTCATCGAGATGAACACCCGCCTTCAGGTGGAACATCCGGTGACTGAGGCAATCTTCGACGTCGATCTGGTGCGCGAACAAATCCGCGTGGCTGCAGGCCTGCCGATGTCCTTTACGCAGAAGGATCTCAAGATCAATGGCCACGCCATCGAAGTACGGATCAACGCGGAAAAGTTGCCCGATTTCGCACCGCGCCCGGGCAAGATCACACAATACCATGCGCCCGGCGGTCTGGGCGTGCGGATGGATTCGGCGCTTTACGACGGCTACAAGATCCCGCCCCATTACGACAGCCTGATCGCTAAGCTGATCGTGCATGGCCGCGACCGTCCCGAGGCGCTGGCCCGTCTGGCGCGCGCGCTGGGCGAATTGATCGTTGACGGCGTCGATACGACGATCCCGCTGTTTGATGCGCTTCTGCAGGACCCGGCCATTCAGGCGGGGGATTACAACATCCACTGGCTGGAAAAGTGGCTCGCGGTGAATTTCGCCAAGTAGTCTTGGGCTGATCCGACATGAAAAGGGGCGCACTGTGGCGCCCCTTTTTGCTTTATGGCGCTACTTGTCGCCGTGGGTGACTTCCCCGGGCTTTTGCCAGTCGCCCGGCACGCTAAGATCTATGCCAGCGACATCCTCGATCACTTTGCCGACGGTCATCTCGCCGGCGCCGTTGCCGTAGCGGCGGCCCGCCTCACGGAAGCGTTCTTGGGTGGCCTCGGCCAGGGTGCCGGTCGTGCCGACTCGGTCAATCAGTTCCTTGATCAGGCCCAGATCCTTGAGACAAAGCGCGATCGGGAAGGACGGGTCGTAGTGACCTGCAAAGATAGTCGGCACGTCGTGGCTGAGGACGAAACTGTCAGCCGCCCCGCCCTTCATCACCTCCTATCAGACCAGCGGATCAAGACCGGCGAATTTGGCTGCCACCATCGCCTCGCCAATGGCGGCGGCGAGGATCTTCCAAAGCTGGTTGTTGAAGACCTTGGCGACAAAGCCGTTGCCATAGGCGCCGACCTTGCGCAGTTGGCCCACAGCCTTGATCATCGAGCGGACCTATTCGATCACGGCGTCGGTTCCGCCCACGAACACCGGCATGTCGCCCCAGATCGCCGCATCCATGGACCCGGTGAAGGGCGCATCGACGGCATGACCACCGCACGCCTCGAACTCCGCCGCGAGTTCGCGCATGAGGAAGGGCGACGAGGTCGTCATCTCGATCCGGACTTTTCCCGCAGGATCGCCCGACAGGAAACCAGCGGGGCCGCGCATGACCTGTTCCACCTCTTTGGGGCCAAAGACCATCGTCACGACCACCTCCACGGCATCCAGCACGGTGGCGGGCGACTCTGCTGCAGTGGCCCCCATCGCGACAAGCGGTGCCGCGGCCTCGGGCCGGATGTCATGGATGACAAGGTCGAACTCCTTGCGCCAGATGTTGGCCGCCGCATGCTTGCCCATGGTCCCCAGTCCGATAAAGCCGATAATCATCGTTGTCTCCCCGGAAAGCCTTGCGTCGGCTTTGCCCGAGGATCATCGTTGAAGTCCAACCAAACCCAGTGATGCCCCCATCAGCCGCGTTGATATGGATATCGAACTTCGCCTTCTGCGTTCGTTAGGGACCGTCTACGAGACGGGATCAGTCAGCCGCGCGGCGGCGGCGATGGCCTACGCGCAGCAGGTCATGTCGATGTGGATCAAGTTGCTGGAAAGCCAGATCGGCCAGCCCCTGTTCCTGCGCCGCCCAACCGGGCTGGAGCCCACGCCGCGCGGGGTTGAGTTGTATGCCCTGGCGCTGACGGTGCTGTCAACCTGTGACGAGATGATGTCGGCGCTTCGGGTCGCACCCACGCAGGACAGGCTGCGTATCAGGATGCCGGACGACTATGCCTCGGGGTTCCCCTGGGGCCGCTGGTCTCCGGGCTCTGGAAAGACTTCACAGGGGCCGAGGTTGATCCGACCTGCCATCTGTCAGCGCAACTGGTCGTGTGGCTGGATCGGCGCGAAATTGATCTTCGCCTTGTCACAACGACCGCACTGCCCGCTGGCACGGTGGCGACCTTCGAACTGCCAGTGTTCTGGCTCATTTCGGCCGACCGTCAAAGCGGCTCGGCCGATCTCGTCGCCTATCCTGAGTGCTGCATGTTCCGCCGGGCGATGACGCAGACTTTGGATGCAGCCGGACTGCACCGGCGGGTTGCGGCGCAATCGCCGTCGCTGACGGGGATTCTTGTGGCCATGAGGTCGTACGTGGCCGTTACGGCGGTTGTGCAGGGCACGGCACCGGATGGGCCGATCACGCGAGCCGAGGCGGAGGGTTTGCCGCCCCTGCCTCGTTTGGCGTTGCATCTTGTCCTGTCGCCCTCAGCCCCGGCGCTGGGCCGGCCCGCGGCAAAGCGGCACAAGGCGCATCTGGACGAACTATGTCTGATCTGACACCCGAAATGCTTCTGGCCGGCTACGCGGAGGGCATCTTTCCAATGGCTGAACACCGCGAGGACGATGCGGTGTTCTGGGTCAACCCACAGATGCGCGGAGTTTTTCCGCTGGAGTTGTTCCACGTGTCGCGGTCGTTGGCCAAACGGATGCGGTCGGGTCAGTTCACCGTGACGACGGATCACGCCTTTGCGCAAGTTGTCTCGGGCTGCGCAGACCGTGCGGAGACCTGGATTTCCGGCACGATCTTGGACCTCTATTGCGAACTGTTCCGCCTGAAACATGCCCACTCGATTGAGGTCTGGGAAGGAGCGGAATTGGTTGGGGGTGTCTACGGTGTGACCCTGGGCGCTGCGTTCTTTGGCGAAAGCATGTTTTCGCGGCGAACGGACGCGTCAAAGGTTGCCTTGGCCTATCTGGTGGACCGGCTCAAGGCGGGGGGGTTCATCCTGTTTGACGCACAGTTCCAGACGGCCCATCTGAGAAGCCTTGGCGCCATCGAGATCAGCCGGGCCGCCTACCGGCGGCAACTGGCAGCAGCGCTGGAGACGTCAGCTGATTTCCACCGACAGGGGCCGATCCCGTCCGCTCAGGGCGTGATACAGCGCAGCACCCAGACGTCATAACGCGGGTGGTCCATCGCGTTGAGCGCGGGAGAAGAGGCGACCATCCAGCCCTGAAACACCGGATCGACGATGTCCCGGTAGAAGATCGAGAGAAGCGCCCAGGCATCGCCCGACGGGTTGTCGGACGGATAGCGGCATTCCGTCAGAGCGACGGTCAGACTGCCTACAACCTGAGATTCTGCGTCGCGCAGTTCAAGGTCGGTGACGACGCCACTGATCTTGTCCAGCACGCGGACAACACCGCCGGGGGCTGTCACTGCGCGCAGCTGGACAACTTCGGGAAAGCTGGACTGCGGGGTGAGGATGTTACCGTATTCGTCCGTCAGCGGCTGTTCTTCGGGCCGGGCTTGCGGCGTGATGATGTTGCCGAACTCATCCGTCAGCTGCTGGGTTTCCTGCGCTATCAGGCTGGTGGCGCAGAAGACAAGCGCCATGGCAAGGCTGCGGCGCATCATGGAGCCGGCTGTGTCGCCGTCGTCGAGTCGCCCGCGACAAAAGTAAGAAGGAGTTGCAGCAGGCTGACCGCGCCCTGCGTGTCCACGATTTCGGCGCCATCGGCAAAGTTGTCGAGCGAACCGCCCGGCACGATTTCAATGAAGTTGCCGCCAAGAAGCCCTTCGGACGAGACTATGGCCGAGGAGTCGTTGGGGATTGGCACGGTATCAAGCAGGGTCATAACCGTATCGGCGCGGTAGTTTTCGGGGTTCAGCCGGGTTTCGGTCACGGTCCCGATCTTGACGCCCGCGAGCCGCACATCGGTGCCCACGGTCACACCTTCGATCGACCGGAAGCTGGCCGTCAGATGGAAATCACCGCCACGATCGGTAAAGCCAGTCGCCTGCGCCGCATAGGCCAGAAAGCCCACGGCAGCGAAAAGGACCACGCCGCCTACGATGACTTCTACAGGGCTTTCCCGCATCGGCTTACTCCGGCGTCCAGGCCTCGTAATCGCTGCGCGCCGTGGGCTCGCCCCGGCGGATCGAGCCGATGGGGGCATATGCCAACGCCGTGCCGGTCAGGTTCGGCTCGTGCGGCTTTTCCCAGGGCTTGCGGATCAGAGGCCTTTCCGTCGGCGGTTCGTTCCAGGTCCGGTGCAGCCAGCCGTGCCAGTCCGGATTGATCCTGCTGGCCTCGATCTCGCCGTTGAAGATCACCCAGCGGCGGCTGTCGTCCGCAGTACGGTAGTAGACGTTTCCCTGTCCGTCCTCTCCTACCTGGACCCCTCTGCGCCAGGTCAGAAACTGCGTGTTCAGGGTCTGCCCGTCCCACCAGGTAAAGGCACGCTTGATCGTGTTCAGGAATCCCATGGGCACCGCTCCAGATCTGTGACCTGCTTCTGCCCGAAACGCAGGGCAAGGTCCAGCGGGAAGGGCGAAGCTACGGCCGGTGTCCGCCGGTCAGGGCAGTTTCGCCATCAGCTCGATCTCGATTTTCATCGCAGGTTCCATGAGACCAGCCTGGATCATTATCGCGGCGGGGCGGGCCTTGGCAAAGGCTTTGGATGTGTGGGGCCAGCAGGCCGGAAAATCAGACCGGTCGGGCAGGACATAGGTCACGCGAACCACGTGGTCGAGCGAAGTGCCCGCCTCTTCCAGAACGCGGGCGATGGTGGCGAGCGCGTTGGCGCATTGGTCGGCCACGCCCTCGGGCATGGTCATGGTGGCGTAGTCGTAGCCCGTGGTGCCCGCGACAAAGACCCAACCATCCGTGACGACGGCGCGAGAGTAGCCGATCTGGGCCTCGAACGGCGATCCGGTGGAGATGAGGCGGCGGGACATGGGCGGGGGCCTTTCGGAATGGGTTCGATGAGAGGATAGGGAGGCAGTGGGGGGACTTGAATTGGCAAACGCACGGATTGAACGGGATCTGGGGGGATTCTAGTGGAAGCACCGCCCCGCTCGCGCTCTACCGTTTCCATCGGCCCGAGTTCCTTATTCATCACCGGAGGTCGGGGTCGGCCATGGCGGGGGCGAAGCACCCGCCATGCCGCGGAGCGGGCAATGACCGGGACGCTAAGGCGTCCCGGTCGGAAAGTGCCACTGTTGCCAAGTCACCAGGGCGATCGGCCTGGTCAGCAGGGCAAATTGGATTCTTGAGAAAGTGCTAGGTAGACGTTCCCGGTCTCCAGTCTCCCTTGCCGACCAAGATCAGGAGTGGTTCGGTTCGGCACACACCCTTTGAGGAGTTCCCAGATGGATCACTTCCCCGCCGGATCGCGCCTTTCAACAATGGGACCGGCCCACTGGTTCACGGGCAAGGTCACCATGACCCCCGTGATCGAGGCTCCTGCACCCGCGCGAGTGCGTGCGGCACTTGTCACTTTTGCCCCGGCCGCGCGGACCCACTGGCACACGCATCCGCTGGGCCAGACGATCCATATCCTGTCAGGCCAAGGGCGGGCGCAGCGGGAAGGCGGCCCGGTCATCACTATTTGCCCCGGCGACACCGTCTGGTTCGCCCCCGGTGAGAGGCATTGGCATGGCGCAGGGCCAAATGGACAGATGACCCATCTTGCCTTTCAGGAGGCAGAGAACGGGACGGCCGTGACTTGGGCGGAACCGGTGACGGATACGCAGTTCACGGGCTAAAGGGTTTCAATCGCCTTCGCGCAAGCGAAAGCCGAGCCTCGCCTGGGCAGAATAGCCGAAGATGACCTCGATCGGTTCCTCTGCCCATCAACCACCCGGCAAGGCAAGATCAACCCGGAGGTCCTCGAACAACGGATCTCTCAGGGCGTTCCGGCGAAGGCTGGAAATCTCATCAAAGCCGGCCGTGATTTCCGGCCCCAGAGCCGGATGCCAGTTTCCGTCGAACCGCATGAACCGACGATTCTGAAAGTCCAGGTCAGGCTCGGCCCTTGGCGGAGGCGGACCTTGAGGGGCATCCTCGGCCAGACGCAAAACAGCATCGGTTCAGCCGTATGGGTACCCCGGTGGATTCCACCATCGAGATGCGATCACACCAGTATGGTAAACGACCCCTACAAGCACACTGGCCGCGTATTTGCAATTTTCCGATGCAATCGATCCTTCCTGGTGCTGCTGGTCCAGGACCGAAAGGCCGACCATGACCGCAAGACATGGTGCCCCGCGATCCACCTCGCAGGGGTTAATGCCATGCCCGGGCGTTAGGGCCGGCGGTCAGCCGACCGAAACCGCACCCTTCTTGGGGCTTTGTTCCGCATGGATCATCAGGGGTTTGCCGGTCGGGTTGACGGCTTCCTCGTTCACGACGACTTCGCTGACCGTGTTCAGGCCAGGCAGTTCGAACATCGTGTCCAGAAGGATGTCCTCCATGATCGATCGCAACCCGCGTGCACCGGTCTTGCGTTCGATGGCGCGCTTGGCGATGGCCTTGAGTGCCTCGTCGGTGAAGGTCAGCTTGGTATCTTCGATGTCGAACAGGCGCTGGTACTGCTTGACGAGCGCGTTCTTGGGCTCCGTCAGGATTGTGACCAGTGCGGCCTCGTCCAGATCTGTCAGGGTCGCGATCACGGGCAGACGGCCCACGAATTCGGGTATGAGACCAAACTTGAGCAGGTCTTCGGGCTCCAGATCTTTGAAGATCTCGCCCACGCCGCGTTCGTCGACTTCGCGGACCTTGGCGTTGAAGCCCATACCTGAACCCTTGGCGCGCTGGCCGATGATCTTTTCCAGACCGGCAAAGGCGCCGCCGCAGATGAACAGGATGTTGGTCGTATCCACCTGCAGGAATTCCTGCTGCGGATGCTTGCGACCGCCCTGAGGGGGAACAGAGGCAACAGTGCCTTCCATGATCTTGAGGAGGGCCTGCTGCACGCCTTCGCCCGACACGTCCCGTGTGATCGAAGGGTTGTCAGACTTTCGGGTGATCTTGTCGACCTCGTCGATATAGACGATTCCGCGTTGCGCGCGTTCGACGTTGTACTCGGACGCCTGCAACAGCTTGAGGATGATGTTTTCCACGTCCTCGCCCACGTAACCAGCTTCGGTCAGCGTGGTGGCGTCGGCCATCGTGAAGGGCACGTCAAGGATCCGCGCCAGAGTCTGCGCCAGCAGCGTCTTGCCGCAGCCTGTAGGGCCGATCAACAGGATGTTCGACTTGGCCAGTTCGATGTCGGACGCCTTGGCCGCATGGTTCAGGCGCTTGTAGTGATTGTGTACGGCCACGGACAGCACGCGCTTGGCATGGATCTGACCGATGACGTAGTCGTCCAGCACCGCGCAGATTTCGCGCGGTGTCGGTACGCCTTCCGACGATTTCAGCCCGCTGGATTTCGTTTCTTCCCTGATGATGTCCATGCAAAGCTCGACGCATTCATCACAGATGAACACTGTCGGACCTGCGATCAGTTTGCGGACCTCATGCTGGCTCTTGCCGCAGAAGCTGCAGTAGAGCGTGTTCTTGCTGTCGCTTCCCGATGCGTTCGCCATCTCAAACCTCTGGCTCGTTGGCTCTATTTACGTCTTGGTATTCTGCCCTACCCGATACAGTAGGGCAGCCCGCCGGGGTCCACAACGCAAAAATCCCGGTTTACTTCACGCCAGTTTCAGGCGGTTCCAGTTTGTCACGGCTGACCAGAATATCATCGATCAAGCCGAACGCCTTGGCATCTTCGGGAGACATGAAATTGTCCCGCTCGAGAGCGGCCTCGACGGTTTCAAGGGACTGGCCGGTATGGGCCACATAGATCTCGTTCAGGCGGGTCTTGAGTTTCTGGGTTTCGCGGGCATGGATCATGATATCTGTCGCCTGCCCCTGATACCCGCCCGATGGCTGGTGGACCATGACGCGGCTGTTGGGGAGCGAGTAGCGCATTCCCTTTTCCCCGGCGGTCAGCAGGAGCGAGCCCATCGATGCCGCCTGCCCGATCACGAGCGTCGAAACCTTGGGCTTGATGTACTGCATCGTGTCATAGATCGACAGGCCCGAGGTGACGACGCCACCGGGGCTGTTGATATACATTGAGATTTCCTTCTTGGGATTCTCGGCCTCAAGATGGAGAAGCTGGGCCACGATGAGCTGGCTCATCCCGTCGTGGACGGGGCCCGAAAGAAAGATCACGCGTTCCTTGAGAAGGCGCGAAAAGATGTCATAGGCCCGTTCCCCCCGGCTCGTCTGTTCGACGACCATCGGGACAAGGTTCATGTAGTGTTCAACGGGGTCTTGCATCTTGGCTGCCTCTGGTCAGGGACGGATGTGTCATTGGTCGTTAAATGCTTCGGGAGTCTTAGTGGCGTGGCGAAGGGGCTTCAAGGGCGGGTCAGTCGATTGACTTGTTGGTAAGTATTCGCTTACGGTAAGTCATGACTTACGCAACTGCAATAGAGGCACAACTGACCGCCCTCGCCGACCCGACGCGGCGGGCGATCCTGGACCGTCTGCGGGACGGTCCCCTTCCCGTCTGCGATCTTGCGGCGGGCCTGCCTGTCAGCCGGCCTGCCGTGTCCCAGCACCTGCGGGTGCTGTCGGATGCGGGCCTGTTGCTTGTGACGCCACTGGGCAACCGGCGGCTATATGCGATTGCCCCGGGTGGTGTTCAGGAATTGCGCGCATATCTGGATAGGTTGTGGGATGACGCGCTGGCTGCCTTTGCGTCGGCAGCCCGTCAGGCCGCACAACAGCAGATGCCAAGGGAGTGACGATGACCGCCAATTCGATCCGAAAGAGCCTGACTGTCCCCATCCGCCCCGCCGACGCGTTCCGCCTGTTCACCGAAGGGTTTGGTGACTGGTGGCCGGGGGCATCGCATTCAGTCTCTGCTGCCAAAGGCGCCAAGCCTCGTGAAATCCGAGTGACCCCGCGCGAAGGTGGCCACATCACCGAGGTCAAGGCAGATGGCGAACTGGCGCGCTGGGCCACGATCACGGTCTTTGAACCGGGCCGCAGGCTGGCCTTTGACTGGTATTTGGGACGGAACGAAGAGGACGCGACCCAGGTCGAGGTGACCTTCACGCCGGTCGATACCGGGACGCTGGTAGAGCTGACTCATGACGGTTTCGACCGGCCGGGAGAAGTTGCCGTGGCCGTGGACTATGCCGTCGCATGGGACTTCGTGCTAAGACGCTACCGTCTGGTCGTGGTCCGGAACGGGGCGCTGATCATCGCCTGAGGCGCGCGATCACGGCTCCCGCAGCGCCTCGCTGCCACGATAGAGCGGCTTTGTTAGGTACTGCAGCACCGTCTTCTTGCCGGTGTAAAGCTCGACGGTCGCCTGCATGCCCGGCCGGATTTCGATCCCCTGCTGGCGATCCGTCCGTTGCGACAGGTCGACCGTCAGCGTGACCTTGTAATGCGGCGGCAGATCGGCGCGGCGTTCATCGTCGAACGTATCCGCCGAGATGAAGGTGACCTCACCCGGGATTGACCCGTAGATCGTATAGTCATAGGCGGTCAGCTTGATCATTGCCTGCTGCCCTGCCACGACATTCGCGATGTCGGCGGGGCGGACGCGGGCCTCGACGAACAGCTGATCCCCGTCGGGGATGATGGTCAAGATATCTTCTCCGGGACGGATAACGCCACCGATGGTCGCCACGCCCACGGCGTTGACGATGCCGCGCATAGGCGAGATGATGACGGTGCGGGCCAGTTGGTCCTGAGCGAGTCGGAGTTCCTGTTTCAGCGTACCAATCTCGCTCAGCACATCGGAATAGTCGCTGGCGCGGGCCAGTTGCGCGCCTGTCACGATCTCGTTTAGCACGTTCTGGGCATCGGTATTGGCTTTGCGGGCCCGGGTAACCTCGACCAATGCCGCGATTTCGCGTTTCAGAAGGTCCTCCATCACGGCAAGTTCGCGCTGGGTTTCGGTCAGGATGCTTTGCGCGCCATCGACCTGGCTTTGGTAATCGGCCTGCCGCGCGGCAAGGAGCGTCTGTTCGGATTCCGCAATCTCGGGGGCAACGGCGGCAAGGTCGGCAGGCACGGTGAATGTGCTTTCACCAGCCATCTCGGCCTCGAGCCGCAACTGGCGGATCTGGGCCGCGGCCAGTTGTTCCTGCAGGTCGTCGACAGCCGCGCGGAACTGGGTGTCGCGCAGGCGGGCCATGACCTGACCGGGCTGGACAAGATCGCCTTCTCTGACAAGAAGCTCGGCAAGGATTCCGCCTTCTAGGTTCTGGATGATCTGGGGCCGCGCGGCCGAGACGACTTCGCCTTCGGCCTTCACGATCTCGTCGATCCAGGCGAATTTGGCCCAGACGACGAACAGGATCATCGTCGCGGCGACCAGCCAGATGACAAGACTGGGTGCCCGCATCTGACCCCGGAATTCTGCGTCGATGCTGGCCATCATCCTGCCTTTCTTGACGCGAGATGCGCCAGAACCTGTTCGCGCGGCCCGTCAACGGCAAGGCCACCGTTCTGCAGCACCATGACCCGGTCGGTCAGGGACAGGATCGCCACGCGGTGGGTGGCGATGATCGCCGTCCGCCCCTGAAGCCACGTGTCGAGCCGGGCGACCAGAGTGGTTTCGAGCATCTGGTCCAACGCCGCCGTCGGTTCGTCCAGAAGGCAGACCTGCGGGTCCTGCAGCCAGAGGCGTGCCCAGCCGATGGACTGGCGCTGGCCGACCGACAGCCCCTCGCCCCCGTCATGAATGGCAAGGTCTAAGCCCTTGGGATGGGCGCGGACAAAGGGACCGAGACCCGCAAAATCCAGCGCCGCAAGGAGGCGGTCATCGTCGCGTTCCAGAAGCGAGAGGTTCAGGTTGTCGCGCAGCGTGCCTGCGAACAGCCGCACCTCCTGCCCCAGATAGCCGATCAGCCGACGCAGGTCGCGCGGCATGACCTGCCCCATATCGACCCCATCGATCAGCACACGGCCCACCGTCGGCGCATAAAGGCCGGACAGCAGTTTCATCAGCGTCGATTTGCCTGAGCCGTTGGAGCCGAGTACGGCCACGCGTTGGCCCGGCGCGATGGACAGTGACGGAATATCGAGGATGCGGTCGCCGTCGCCTTCGTAACGGAACCCGAGTTCGCGCAGTTCATATGCGCCGCGCAGGCGGTCACGGCGCAGGTAGGTGCGCCCTGGCATTTCATCCTGCGGGGCATCAACCACGGCGTCAAGCGCGGTCAGTGCCGCCTTGACGTTGGACCACCTGGCAAAGGTGGCCGCCACCTGATTAAGCGGCCCAAGTGCGCGGGACGTCAGGATCCCCACCGCGATGATCGTTCCGACTGTGAATTGCCCGTTGAACACCATAAGCGCGCCAACGACGACGGCGGTCACATAGGTCGCCTGCTGGACCCCCGTGCTCCAGTAGGTCAGCGTCGTCGCAATCCGGCGTTGTTCGGAAGAGGCGAGCGAGGACAGCGAAGTCAGTTCGGCCCAGAGACGGCGAAAGCGATCCTCGCCCCGCTGGGATTTGATCGTGTCGGATTCGTAGATGACCTCGTGCAGCATCCGGCTTGCGCGGGTGGACGCGCCCTGCGTGGCCTGCGTGAGGGCGATCATCTTCTTCTGCATGACGAAGGCAGGCAAGACCATGAGGAGCCCGCCCACAAACAGCACCCAGACCACATTGCCCCCGATCGAGGCGACGAGGACGAGGAAGAGGATGATGAACGGCAGGTCGGTCAGCGTGCCGATGGTCGAGGCGGTAAAGAATTCCCGGACAGACCCGAAATCACGGACGGATGAATACAGTGTCGAGGGGCGCTGGTCCTTGAGACCCGACTGCATCCCCAGAACGCGGTCCATCAGCAGGGCCTGGATCGCAAGTTCCATTCGCCGACCTGCCCCGTCGATCAGCCTAGCCCGCGCGATGCGGAGTGCGGCTTCGAGGACAAGCGCGATACCCGCGCCGCTGGCCAGCACCCAAAGGGTTTCGATGGACTGGTGCGGTATGACCCGGTCATAGACCTGCAACGAGAAGAGCGCGACCACTGTGGCAAGGAGGTTGGCCACGAAGGACCCCAGCGCCACTTCGGCAAAATGCCGACGGAAGCGGCCCATCTGGCCCCAGAACCAATGCGGCGCCGCGCCCTTGTCGGCATGACGGCGGTTCAGTTCGGCCGTACCAACATCGGCGCGCAGGATGCGCCCGGCATAGACAGGCTGGAATTCGTCCAGCGGGACTTCAGACCGGTTGTCGGTGCGAGTCGTGTCGTAGAGGGTGACGGTGCTGCCCTGCTGCGCCAAGACAAGGACGACCTGTCCCGAGGACATCTCGGCCAGCGCAGGCCAGTGTTCGGGCTTTGGCGTCTTTGCTTTGACGATCCGGGTGTCGAGACCGGCACCGATGAGCGCCTTGACGATGATCTCCGGCGTGACTTCGCTGCCGCCTTGGACGGTCATGCGTTCAAGCAGGTCGGTGCGGGACAGGTCCACGCCAAGGAGCCCAGCATACGTCGCCGCCAAATCCGCCCGACTTTGAGCGCGGGGCTTGGCGAGAGCACGTTCGGAGGCGGGTTCCGGGACGGGTTCAGGGGCCTGAGCCCGGGCCTTGACCGGGGCCAGCGGCATCGTCAGGCGGACCGGGTTCAGCGCTGCGAGGACCGAGGAAAAGCCTTTACCCGCCTTCGCTGCTGGTTCTGCCGGGGAAGGTTTCGGGACAGGTGCGGCCTCGGGCCTAGCCAGAATGGTGGCAATGTCAGAGGCCGTCTTGCGGACGGGGGGTTCGGCCCTTGCGGCGGGCTTTTCTGCCTTGGTTGAGGGTTTCTCCACCATCGGGACGGTCTTCTCGGCAGGTTTGGACGCACCGATGGCGCTTAGCAGCGCCACGATATCGGCGACTGATTTCTGCGGGATGGTTTCGGGCGGGGCATCGGCTGGCTCAGGCACGGCCTCGCTACCAAGGGTCAGTTCCGGCGGGGGTTCGTTGGTGGCATTGGCGGCTTCGGGCAGGATGACAATCGGCGGAGGAAGAGGCGCATTGCTGATCCGGGTCATGCGGGTGCCCTTGCCCCCGCTGATGTCGAAGGCGATGACCGGACCGCTCATATCTTCTCTCCATCGACAAGGGTGCCAAGGATCTGCGCGATCCGGACCTGCACCCGCGCCACGTCATAGATCAGGTCTGACGCCTCACGTTTGGTGCGGATGGCGGTTTCGAACACGCCCACCACATCGGGCACGCCGCGCTGACCAGCGCGCTGCTGATCGGCAAAAAGGTTGTAGTTTTCGACCGCTTCGGCGGCGAGCCGCTGAGCTTCTGCCGACTGTCGTTGGAGCGACGCAAGCTGCCCGTTCAGCGCGGCCAGATTGCGGGCGGCGGATTCGCGTTCCTGTGTGATCCGCGCCTCGGCGGCTGCGGTTTCCTGCTGGACCGCCTCGACCTGCGCACGGGTGCCAAGGTTGAGCCCGTTCGGCACTGCGACGTTGAGTTCAAGGCCGTCCGCCCCGTCCAGAATGTTCCCGCCTACATTGATACCGGGCAGAAAGCCCGCTGTCTGCGCCGTTACGCTGGCAATGGTGCGGTTACTTTCGGCTTCGGCCCGAATGACCGTCAGCGCATCAGGCATTGGCGACGGCGTGCCGATGGGCGACAGGCCCGACAGCGTATCAAGCGGACGGGCCGACATCGCCTGCAGCGCGGCAAGGGACGATGCCGCCAGTTCCAAATCGGACTGCATGTCGGACTGCACTTGCCCCTGCTTTTGCAGAACGAGTTGCAGGTCCGCACGGTCGCTGATTCCGGCGTTGACTCGTTCGGTCATCACATATGCCAGATGCTCCATCGTCTCGGTCCCGGTGTCGTTGATCGCGGCGCGGGCCAGGGCGGCCTGAATGGTGATGTAAAGGTCCAGCGCCTCTTGCACGCGATCATTGCTGTCTTCCGCAAGCTGGACGGCGGCAACCTCGACATCGGCCTTGGCGAATTCGCGTTCGGCCTTGGCCGCGCCGTTGTCGAAAATCACCTGCGAAATCATGATCGTGGCCACAACCGCGCCCAGCGCGTTCAGGCTGATTTCCGGGCCGATGGAAGGAAGCCAGTTTGTCGACTGCGCCTGCGCACGCAGACGGGCGGCGCGCAGATCGGCCTCGGCCGGAAAGGTGTTCGCCTCAAGCACGGCATTGGCCACGTCCTGCAGGGGGCCAGGCTGGAGAACCGAGACTCGATTCAGAAGCTCTTCGATCAGGGGTGACGTGGAACCGTCCTGCATCGTCGCATTGAGCGTGGGCGGCGGCGCGGCACGGGTCACGTCATCGCCGCCGTCAGTGCCCTGCCGCCCCAGACAACCGCCCAGAAGGATCAGCCCTGCCGCCACTAGTCCGAATCTCATACCTGCGTCAACCACTGCCGTCCTGCTCTCTCGTCCCGTTGCACCTGTTTGCTGCCGCGTGGCGGCACCGGACCCTTGTCAGGTGACGACGTGAATCTCCTCGTCGATGATGACAGTGCCTCCATGCGCGCCGAAGTCGTAAATCTTGTAGGCCCGGCCATCGATGTCCGTGGTTTCGCCCGAGTCGCTGGCACCAAGGATCGTGACCGTGTCATCGACCCCGCCGTGAACGGTAAGCGTGTTGGAATGGCTGCACAGTGCCTCGAGATCCTGCGCGGTCAGGGTCAGATGGCTATCCTCGGCGAACTGGAGGTCGATGGCTTCGATGTTGAAACCCGACAGGCCCGCGTTGCGGACGTCGACCGTATTGGTCAGAGGTTCCTCAAGCACAAACAGTGTCGAGGTGTTGTTGTCCGCCTCATCCGTCGAGGTAATGACAAGGTGCGAGCCGTTCGGGATCGGCTTGGTAAAGCTGTAGTCGATTTCGTTGAAGTCTGTGTTCACGCTGGTGTTGAAGCTCGCGTGGCTGACTGTGCCCGTGGCCGCGACCGAGTGGATTTCGACCGTGTCGTCGGTGATCGAGGTCGAGATTGCTCGGACCCCTGCCCCGGCGCGGGTGTAGCTTTCGATGAGCGGCGCTTCGGGCGGGGTCGTGTCCACCGCAATGGTTTCGGTGATCGACTTCGCGTTTCCCACGGAATCCGTCGCTTCGACCTTGATTGCGGCGTCATATTCGCCCTGTGGCACCTCGGCCCCGGTGAAGTTGACGGTCCAGGAACCGTCGGCGGCCACCGTCGCCTGACGGGTCGTGCCTTCGAAGGTGACAAAAACGGTCGAGCCTGCCTCGACCTCGCCGTTGATGGTGATGCCGTCCTGCGCTTCGACCCGGTTGACAACGTCATCCCCTTCAATGAGGCGATCCATGCTGAGTTCGTTGACGAACGTATCGATCCGCACCGTATGGGTGATGACCGAGGAATTGCCGGCCTTGTCGGTAGCTGTGGCAGTGAAGCTCTGGTTGTATTCCCCTGCGGCGACTGCGGCGGCCGGCACGGTCAGCGACCATGTGCCATCGGCATTGGCGGTTACAGTCTGGGTCGAGCCACCATAGACGACGGTAACCCGCGACCCGGCCTCGACCGTGCCGGAAAGCTGGACGCCGTTCGATGCCTCGGCCGCGTTGAGGGTGTTGTCGCCTTCGACGTGCTTGTTGAGGGTGAAGCTGATTTCGGTATCTACGGCCACACTGTCGCTGACGGTTTTGGAGTTGCCGGCGCTGTCAGTGATCGAGGCAGTTATCGGCGCGTTGTAGGTGCCCGACGGGATTTCCCCAGCGGCAAAGAGTGACGACCACGTTCCATCGGGACCAGCAACGACCTGATGCGATTTGCCACCCAGCGTGACTGTGACTGTCAGACCAGGAGTGGCGGTGCCTTCGATCAGTACGCCGTCGCTGCGTTCTGTTGCATTGATCACATCGTCGATTTCGATGGGATCGGGGGATAGTGCCACTTCGCCTACGACCGTATCGATGAGCACATCCTGCGAGATCGAGGCGGCGTTGCCAGCCTTGTCAGTCGCAGCGACGGTGATCTCGGTCGCATACTCGCCGAGCGGCAGGCTGCCCGCCGGGAAGGTGACGGTCCAGTTGCCGTTGCCGGCCACGGTCGCGTTGTAGGACACGCCGGCCAGCGTCACGACCACGGTCGAGCCCTGTTCGACGACACCGTTGATGGTGACGGGTGCTGCGGCCTCAGCCTTGTTGATGATGTCGTCGCCGCCGACCTCTCCGCTCGTGATGTCAAGACGGTTGACGAAGGTATCGACCTTGACCGAGCCGGTGGCCATGGCGCTGTTGCCTGCGGCGTCGGTGGCGGTTGCGGTCACGGCGGCGGTGGTTTCGCCGGTCGGGATATCGTTCTTGCCAAAGCTGGCAGACCAGTTGCCGTCATCGCCGGCTGTCACGGTGCGGCTGGCCGAACCGAACCTGACGACGACCGAAGCACCCGCCTCCGCCTGTCCGGTCAGCGTGACGCCGTCCTCGCGTTCGACATAGTTGATCGTGCCGTCGCCTTCGAAATTGGCCGTGTTGACCGTAACCGAGGTTTCGGTATCCACCTGCAGGGTGATCGTGGCGCTGGAACTGTTGCCGTTGGCGTCGACCGCATTGGCGATGGCAGTCGTTTCGTAGGTGCCTGGTGCCACGGCTGTCGCCGGAAAGGAAACCGTCCAGGTGCCGTTCGGGGCAACCGTCGCGGCAAGTGTCGCGCTACCGAAAGTGACGATTACGGTCGAACCGGGTTCGGTCGTGCCTGTCAGGACGACACCGTCCGAGCGTTCGGAGGCGTTGATCACGTTGTCGCCTTCGACAGGCGCATTGATCGCCACTCGGGCTTCGCTGTCGATCATTATGCTGGCGTTCACTATGGCGGTGTTCCCCGCCGCATCGACTGACGACACGGCAATCGGCGCCTCATGGGTGCCGGGCGGGATCTCAGCGGCGGAATAGACGACTTTCCACGTCCCGTTCGCGGCTGTAACGGCGGTATGGGTCACGCCGCACATTTCGACCGTCACGGTCGATCCGGGGTCGGATTTGCCGGTGATCGCCACGCCATCCGACCGCTCGGCAGCATTGACGATGCCATTGGCCTCGACCGTAGCGGCATTCACCGTCAGGGTCAGGTCGGTATCGACCTTGATCGTGCCGCCGGTACTGGCTGTGTTGCCAGCGGCGTCGGTGGCGACGGCGGTGACGGTTTGGCCATAGGTGCCGCCGGGAATCTGCCCAGATGCAAATGAGGCAGTCCACGTGCCGTTGTTGGCGGCGATGACAGTCGTATTTGCGCCGCCGATGGTGACGAGGACACTGGCCCCCGCCTCGGCCGTGCCGGTCACGGTCACGCCACCCGCATGTTCGACGGCATTGACCGTGCCGTCGCCGCCAATGGCGCCGGTGTTCATCGTGATGCTGGTTTCGGTATCGACGGTAAAGCTGCCTTCGGTCGTGGCGATGTTGCCATGGGCGTCTGTCGCCTCGACCGTCACGGCCTGCTGGTATTCGCCGTCGATCACGGCGTCGGCAGGCAGGGCCACTGTCCAGGTCGTGCCGTCAACCGCCGCCTCATAGGTCACACCGCCCGTGGTGACGAAGACGGTCGATCCCACCTCTGTCGTGCCGGTCAGGATGACGCCACCCACTTCGGCCGCGTTGACTGTGCCGTCGCCGCCGACCGAATCTTCGACAAAAGTGACGCTCGCTTCGGTATCGACGACAAGCGTGTCAGTGATCGTCAGATCCTGACCATCCTTTGAGACGATGACAATGACGGGTTCCTCATAAGTGCCCGGACCCACCTCATCCGTCGGGAAGGTGACGGACCAGGTCCCGTCCTCGCCGATAACGGTGGTCTGGGTGTCGTCACCGACGGTGACAGTGACCGTCGCGCCGACGGTGCCGGTCCCGGTGATCTCGGTCCCGTCAGCCTGGTCTTCAGCATTGACGACGTAGCCCGTGTCCTTGGTCCCGCTCAGGATGGTTCCTTCGGGTGTCGGGGGATCCCGGGTTTCGCTGCTGTCCAGAACGGTCGTCCCGGCACCGACACCGATCAGGCTGAGCAGCGGAAGGATGACCGCAGGTGCTGCGAAGGGGACGAGCATGCCTGCAGCAGGATCGTCGGCGGCTGCGGTGACGATCGGTTCCTCGCGGCCCGCAAACAGAAGCTGGTCATCCGGACTCCATTTGCCCGTCATGTCTTCGGCGATGTAGTTGGAATAGAACGTGCCGTTCGGACCGGGCACAAGTTCGACTTCGGCCAACTGGCCGTTGGCAGAAATGAACAAGTCGGCTTGAGACGTCCCGCCGGGGCCAAAAAAGTTGTCGACGTAGATAACCTGGCCATCGACAAGTGTGATCTTGAGAGCACCTCCCGCTTGTTCGTACGACACGATCTGGTCGCGGTCGAGGTTGAGCGAAACCTGAGAGCCGGAACCAACGATCAGTTGCGTAGTGATCCCGTCACCGCCAACAGACCCATGCTGGATTGCGCCCACACTATTGCGGACAACGAAATCAATCGCTGACATACATTTTGCTCCGCCTCAACGCCCCGCCATTTTTTCGCGGTCGGGACTTTTGTTTTACGAAATGATGTAGCTGACAGGTGATTCGATTTCCAGAGGAAACTTGGAACAGACGCAGTTCAACAACCGACCTGTTGCGGCGATTCAGCTATTTGCCAGAATAAGTTGATGCGGCTTGTCGATGTTTCCGAGCGGATCTACCCGCCCCATCCGACAAAAGACCTCACCTAGTCATGAAATCGCTTCAGTCATTCTTTCCGACGCCTGCCCAAGCGTCAATCCGGCGCACTACATCCCATGATCAAGACTTGTGCCGTCGCCGTAGATGACTTCGTTCAGGGCGGCGCCCAGAAGGATCAGATAGGCGCTGATATAAAGCCACATCATCAAGGCGATCACGGCCCCGATGGAGCCGTAGATGCGGTTGTAACTGTCAAAGTTCGCTACGTAGAGCGAGAAGCCGACCGAGGCGGCGATCCAGAGCACGATGACCAGGACGGCGCCCGGGGTGACCCAGGCCATCTTGATCGTCCCGTTGGGACCAAAGCGATAGAGAATCCCCAAAGCAACCAAAAGCGACAGGATCGCCACAGACCATCGGATCGTTTCGGCAATCCAACCGGCGCTGAAGTAGGCCGGTGCCAGCGTCAGCGCAATTGGAGCGACGATGACCGCCGTCAAGGCCGTCATCGCAATGGCGATCAGTGAAAGGGTCAGTGTCATCGACACCAGATTATGCCAGATGCCATCACGGTTCGGGATCCGGTGGATAGCGTTCAACCCTTGCACAAGCGAGGCGACCCCCGCCCGCGCCGACCAGAGCGCCAGAAAAAGAGACAGCACCGTCGTCCAGCCCAGTGTGTCGGTCTGGGCGGTCACAAGGCGATGGACCTGATCATAAAGAAGCTCATAGGCCCCGGGTGGAATGATTTCGTCGAGGGTAGAGAGTTGGGTTTCCACTACGACCGGATCTGACACAAGGCCAAAGATGGCGATCAGCGCTGCGATGGCCGGGAACATGGCAAACATGCCGAAAAAGGCGATGCCCGCCGCAATAAGGCTAAGATGGGTCTTGTCAGAAAGGGTCCACACCTCCCAAAAGCCGATCCAGCCCCGGTCGAGCATCCGCCAGATATGCTTCATGTCATTGCCCGTCCCTTACGTCCACACAGTCCTGTCGTTGCGGCAGCGGGAACGCATTCTTTCCACCGCTTAGCCCGCAAGAGGGGCCAACGGCAACTGCGGATGCCCCTTCACCAAGATTAGAGCGTCGTGTGCGTATTCAACATGTAACGCGAAAAGACCGGGCCGCAGGCGGCGCCCAGCGCACGCGCATCGCCGCCGACCAGCCCGCCATGGATCGCGACCGGGGTCAGCCCGCGCGAATCGAGCGTGGGCATGATCTCTCGGACTCGGTCCACCAGACGGTCGCGCACAGTCGCGGGAAAGCCGCCGTCGATAAGGACGGCCTCAAAATCAATCACGGCGCAGACAGTCAGCGCGGCCTGCGCAATCTGGGCTGCGGCCTTGTCGATCCAGTCGTCTAGGATGTCGGAAAAGCCTGACCAATCCTGCGGCTGGGCCCAAAGGCGCGCCGGTTCCAGCCCGGCTCCGATAAGCTCGGCCTCGAGCAGAAAGAGCGAAGCCGAGTCGATGAGCTGGCCCAGCTTGCCATCAGGCCGCTGCGTCGGCAGCGAGCCGAAGGCCGCGGCATTGCCCGTAGCACCTTCAAATACGGAATGGTTCAGGACCACACCACCGCCGATGAACGACCCGACAAAGAAATAGGCGAAATCCCGGAATTCGCGGCCACGGCCAAAAACATGCTCGGCCCGGCAGGCGGCGGTTGCATCGTTTTCGACATAGACGGGAAGGTCCGAAAAACCCGCGATCTCGGTGAGGAAATCAATCTCCCGCCACGCACCCAACTCGCCTTCCGGGGCGCCGATAGCTTCGTGCCAGTCCCATATCTGATAGGGTTTTGCGATGCCGATGCCGGCGATCCGGGCGACGGCATCCGGGCCCATCCCTGCGGTCAGCGTGGCAAGGCCGGACTTGAGAAAGCTGAACACATGGTCGGGCACCGGATAACGGTAGGTCGTCTGCAACTGCCCGCGGATCGTGCCGTGGAAATCGGCCAGCACCAGATCGGCGCTGCGCCGGCCAAGTTTCAGCCCAATGGAATAGACCCCGTCTGCGGCCAGTGTCATCGGCACCGATGGCTTGCCCACACGGCCCCGCTGGGGGTCACCGCGTTCGATGAAACCGTCCTGTTCCAGTTCGCGCAGAATCACCGACACCGTCTGTGGGGACAGGCCTGCAAGGCGTGCAAGATCTCGTCCGGGCAAGGCGCCCTGACGCTGAATCATTGACAGAATCAGCCGTTCATTATGGTCGCGCACACCCTGCTGGTTTGCACCAACGCTCGGGCTGCGCATCTCGATGCGGTCCATTGGGCCCTCCTTCCCAGGTTCATCATCAACTCAGATGAATTAATAAATCAACTAGATTTATTTATTGACTAGTCGTCACGAATCACGTTTCCCTATGGTCATTCCTGTCGTCGGAGGGACGGCAGGTGTTGGCAGGCCAAAGGCCCGCCGCTGCATCTTTGGGAGGAATCAATGCAGAAGATTCTCGCCGGCTCCGCGCTGGCACTGATCATGTCCGTCGGCGCCGCTTCGGCTGCTGACCTTGCTTGCCTGATCACCAAGAACAATACCAACCCGTTCTTCGTGAAGATGAAGGAAGGCGCCGAGGCTGCCGCGACTGCTGCTGGCCTTGACTTCCAAGCCTATGCCGGTGTGACAGACGGTGATGCTGCTCCGCAGATCACCGCCATCGAAAACTGCGTCGCCGCTGGCGCCAAGGGCATCCTGATCACCCCGTCCAACGACTCGGTCGGCCCCGCGCTGATCGCTGCCCGCGAAGCCGGCATCCTCGTGATCGCCCTCGACACGCCGCTGGCCGACCCCAACGCTCAGGATATCACCTTTGCGACCGACAACTTTGAAGCAGGTCTTCTGATCGGCCGCTGGGCTGCCGCCACGATGGGCGAAGCTGCTGCTGATGCCAAGATTGCCATGCTGAACATCAACGCCGACAACATCTCGGTTGACGTGCAGCGCGACACCGGCTTCTTGGTCGGTTTCGGCATCGAAGTTCCCGATCTGACTGTGATGGGTTCGGAAACCGACCCACGTGTCATCGGACACCAGACCAGCCAGGCCAGCGTCGAAGGCGGCGTGACCGCGATGGAAAACCTCCTCGCGATCGAGCCCAATATCAACCTTGTGTTCACAATCAATGAACCCGCTGCAGAAGGTGCCTTTCAGGCGCTCACAAACGCCGGCAAAACGGATGTGCTGATTGTGTCTGTCGACGGCGGCTGTCCCGGCGTGGCGGCTGTCGCTGCTGGCACACTCGGCGCCACTTCCCAACAGTACCCGCTCTTGATGGCATCCCTCGGGATCGAGGCCATCGTCGCTTATGCCAAAGACGGCACCAAGCCGACCGTCACCGAAGGCCTGTCCTTCTACAACACCGGCGTGAATCTCGTAACGGATAGACCCGCCGAAGGTGTGCCATCCATCGACACCACCAAGGGTACCGAACTCTGCTGGGGCTGAAAATCTCCTAATCTGATTGACGAGGCAAAGGGCGACATTACTGTCGCCCTTTGTACAAGTGCGATCGGCAAAGACACTTGTCATCAAGAAATGACGCATCGAACCAGCGGTTCACGGGAGGGGACAGGATGACTGACAAGGATTCGCCCACAAAGACCTCTTCGGATTTTGAGGCGACACTAAACACGGCCGACAACGCCGTTGCGAGTTTCGCAAAGGACGACAAGTCCATCGGCCATGTCATCCGCAATTTCCTGCGGAACTTTCCGACTGCAATTCCGATGCTGGTTCTGATCATCAGCGTACTGATGTTCGGCTTGATCGACAACATGCTGAACGAACGCGCCAATTTCATGACACCCAACACCCTGTCGACCGTGCTCAAGCAGGTGACCGTTGTGGGCATCGTGGCTATCGCGCAGACCATTGTCATCCTGACGGCAGGAATTGACCTGTCGGTCGCGGCCATTCTGGTCCTGTCCTCGATCATCATGGGCAAACTATCGGTCGATGTCGGCCTGCCTCCAGGGCTGGCCATCATGATCGGCATGGCCTTTGGCGGGCTTATGGGCCTGTTCAACGGCTTTCTTGTCACGAAGGTCAAGCTTCCACCCTTCATTGTGACATTGGGAACACTCAGCATCTATTCCGCCCTCAAGCTGTGGTATTCTGGGTCGCAGTCGGTCCGGGGGGCCGACATCACCGAAAAAGCCCCAAGCCTCCTATGGTTTGGGAACGCTTTCAACTTTGGCGGCGCAACCCTGACCTATGGTGGCATCGCGATGATTCTTCTGGCTGTCGTCATCTGGTATGTCCTGACCAAGACCGCATGGGGCCGCCACGTTCATGCCATCGGGGACGATCCCGACGCCGCAATGTTGGCGGGTATCCAGACGGACCGCGTCCTGATCGGGGTCTATACGCTGGCCGGTGTGATCTGCGCCTTCGGCGGCTGGGTCGCAGTCGGGCGGGTGGGATCGATCTCTCCCATCGGGTTCGAAACGGCCAACCTTGATAGCATCACCGCCGTGGTGATCGGCGGCACGTCACTGTTCGGCGGGCGGGGTTCGATCCCCGGCTCCATTCTCGGCGCTCTGATCGTGGGCGTGTTCAGCACCGGGTTATCCGTCGCGGCGCGCGTGGACGACTATTGGCAAACGTTTGCGGCGGGCTGTCTGGTTCTGATCGCTGTCGCACTTGATCAATGGCTGCGGAGGGCTTCAAAATGAACAGCGTGCAACCGATCCTGACCTGCCGTGGGCTAATGAAGCGCTATGGCACGGTGGTCGCCATGAACGGCGCGGATTTCGACCTTTATCCGGGGGAAATCACCGCAATCATCGGCGACAACGGCGCGGGCAAGTCCACGCTGGTCAAGGCTATCGCCGGAGCGGTCACCCCCGACCACGGCGAAATCCGGCTCGATGGGCAGATCCTGCACTTCCGTGGTCCTCAGGACGCCCAGCGCGCCGGGATCGAGACTGTGTATCAGAACTTGGCCCTGTCCCCGGCCTTGTCCATCGCCAATAACATGTTCCTTGGCCGCGAGTTGCGTAAACCTGGCGTCCTGGGGTCTGTGTTCCGGATGATGGATCAGAAGAAGATGCAGGACTTTGCCCGGACAAAACTGTCCGAGCTTGGCCTGATGACGATCCAGAACATTAACGTGGCCGTTGAATCGCTTTCGGGCGGTCAGCGTCAGGGCGTTGCGGTGGCTCGCGCCGCAGCATTCGGGTCCAAGGTCATTATCCTGGACGAACCGACGGCCGCGCTGGGGGTCAAGGAATCCCGGCGGGTTCTGGAACTGATCCTTGACGTGCGGTCGCGGGGCATTCCGATCATCCTGATCAGCCACAACATGCCCCATGTGTTCGAAGTGGCGGATCGAATCCACATCCATCGTCTGGGTCGGCGGCTTTGCGTCATCAATCCCAAGAATCATTCGATGTCTGATGCCGTGGCCTATATGACGGGTGCGAAGGTCCCCGAGACCGAGCTTGAAACTGTCTGAAGGTTTGCCCGTGCTTGACGTATCGGCCCAGATCACGGCTCTGGCAGAAAGGATCTACGCGCTGCTGGATACCCAGCCGCGCGTTCTTGTTGCGCTAGCAGGCGCGCCGGGGTCGGGCAAGTCCACGCTCGCGGGAGAACTGGTGCGACGGTTGCGGGACCAGCGCACAAGGGCCGAGGTTGTGCCGATGGACGGCTATCACCTCGACAATACAGTGCTGGACACACGTGGGCTGCGCCCCCGCAAAGGCGCACCCGAGACGTTTGATGTGGCCGGGTTCACCCATCTGATCCGCCGCCTCAAGACCGGGGAAGAGGTTGTGGCGCCGATCTTTGACCGGTCGCGCGATCTGGCCATCGCCGGGGCGCAAGCCGTGGCCGCCGATTGTCAGGTCATTGTGTGTGAAGGCAATTACCTACTGTTTGACGAAGAGCCGTGGTCGGCTCTTGCCCCCCTTTGGGATGTTTCGGCGCGGCTCGATGTGCCGATGCCGGAACTGCGGGCGCGGCTGATACAGCGCTGGCTATCCTATGGCCTGTCACGAACAACTGCCATCCGCCGGGCCACCGCCAACGACATTCCGAACGCACAGCGCGTCATCGACCGTGCGCTTCCGGCTGATCTCGTTCTGGAAACACGCCCGTCCCGTTAGCGCAAACAGGGGCTATTGCTGGGCAATGTAAAGGTCCTATGATCCCGCAATGAATACATCAATAGTAACCCATCCGCTTGATCACGCCACAGTTTCCCGCCTGCTGACGGCAAGCCATGATGACGCATTTGCCGTCCTTGGCCCGCATAGGTATGGCCGGGCCACGTTGGTCACCGCGATCGACCCCGGCGCGCACGAACTTTTCGCCGTCATCGGCGGCAAGGAACACAAGCTGGACCGGGTCGAAGGCGCGCTGTTCTGCGGCAAGGTGCCTGCGGGCAAGCCCTATCGCCTGCGGGGCAAGAGCGTGGACGGGGCTGTCTGGGACTATGAAGACGCCTTCCGTTTTGGCCCGGTGTTGACGGATTTCGACGAATACCTGCTGGGCGAAGGCAGGCATCAGAAGCTGTGGCTTGCCCTTGGTGCGCATGTGATGGTGCACGAAGGAGTGGCGGGCACGAACTTTGCCGTCTGGGCCCCGAATGCGCGGCGCGTGTCGGTCGTGGGCGATTTCAACGCCTGGGACGGACGCCGCCACCCGATGCGGCGGCGCGGCGGGACGGGCGTGTGGGAAACCTTTGTCCCCGGCGCGGGCGAAGGTGCGGCCTATAAATACGAACTGATCGGCCCGAATGGCGAGCACCTGCCACTCAAGGCCGATCCGGTCGGATTTGGCGCGCAGCACCCGCCCGAAACCGCCAGCGTGATCCGCGACATTCACGGGTATGGCTGGAAAGATGCCAACTGGATGGAGGCGCGCCAATCGATCAACCGGCGCGACCGACCGATTTCGATTTACGAGGTTCATCTGGGATCGTGGAAACGTATCTGGGATCAGGGCGGCAGGCCACTGTCCTATAAGGAGGCGGCGGTGGATCTGGTCACCTACGCCTGCGACATGGGATTTACCCATATCGAACTGATGCCGGTCAGCGAATATCCGTTCGACGGATCATGGGGTTATCAGCCCGTGGGGATCTATGCCCCCACCATCCGGTTCGGCCCGCCACATGAATTCCGCGATCTGGTGGATGCCGCTCACAATGCCGGGCTTGGCGTGCTGCTCGATTGGGTGCCGGGGCATTTTCCGACGGATGCGCATGGCCTGGGGAGGTTCGACGGCACGTATCTGTATGAACATGCCGACCCGCGCGAAGGGTTCCACAATGACTGGAACACGCTGATCTACAATTACGGCCGATCCGAGGTTGCAAACTTCCTTGTGGCCAACGCCCTCTATTGGCTCGAGGAATACCATATCGACGGGCTGCGCGTGGATGCCGTGGCCTCGATGCTCTACCGTGACTATTCCCGCAAGGAAGGGGAATGGATCCCCAACAAGGACGGCGGGCGCGAGAATTACGAGGCGATCGCCCTGTTCCAGCGGATGAACATTGCAGCATATGGCGGCCATCCGGGGATCATGACGGTGGCTGAGGAGTCGACGTCCTACCCGCGCGTCTCGGCCCCGGTCGATGCGGGCGGCCTTGGCTTTGGCTTCAAATGGAACATGGGCTGGATGAATGACACGCTCGATTACATGGAGCGTGAACCGATCCACCGGAAGTATCACCACCACCAGATGACATTCGGCATCCACTATGCCTTTTCAGAAAACTTCGTCCTGCCGATCAGCCATGACGAGGTCGTCCACGGCAAGGGCAGCATGATCGAAAAGATGCCCGGCAATTGGTGGGAAAAATGCGCCAACCTGCGGGCCTATTACGGGTTCATGTGGACCCATCCGGGCAAGAAACTGCTGTTCATGGGCTGCGAATTCGGCCAGCCCGAGGAATGGAACCATAACGCGCAGATCAACTGGGACGCCGCCCAGCGCCTGGAACACAAGGGGATTCAGTCGCTTGTGCGCGATCTGAACCACCTCTACCGCAACACGCCCGCTCTTTACGTCAAGGACTGCGAACACGACGGATTCCAGTGGATCGACGCGGCAGATGCCGATGCTTCGCTTTACAGTTATATCCGGCGTGGCGGCGATGGCGATGCACCCTGCGTCGTGGTCTGCAATTTTACCCCTGTCGAACGCACCGGTCACCGCATCGGCGTGCCCGAGGCGGGCCACTGGTCCGAGGTCATGAACACCGACGCCAGCCTGTATGGGGGCGGCAACCGGGGCAACATGGGGGGGGCAACGTCTCAGGGATTGGGCGTCATGGGCCAGCCCGCATCCATCGTCATCACGATACCGCCACTGTCCACGCTGATCTTTCAACTGGACAAATAATGGGTAGGGAGGCCCGTTCGATGCCGCAAAGCCGCAGACTGACACAACGTTCCATGGCCTTCGTCCTTGCCGGCGGCCGTGGAAGCCGTCTCAAGGAATTGACCGACCGTCGCGTCAAACCTGCCGTCTATTTCGGCGGCAAGGCCCGCATCATCGACTTTGCGCTGTCCAACGCGCTCAACTCCGGCATCCGCAAGGTTTCAGTGGCGACCCAGTACAAGGCGCACTCCCTCATCCGGCACCTGCAGCGCGGCTGGAACTTTTACCGCGCAGAACGGAACGAATTCCTCGACATCCTGCCTGCGTCCCAGCGGATGGATGAAACGTCTTGGTATCGTGGGACGGCGGATGCGGTCACGCAGAACATCGACATCGTCGACAGCTATGGCATAGACTACATCGTCATTTTGGCGGGCGATCACATCTACAAGATGGATTACGAAATCATGATCCGCCAGCATGTTGAAACCAATGCCGACGTGACCATCGGCTGCCTGACCGTCCCCCGGATGGAGGCCAAGGCCTTTGGCGTCATGGCCACGGACGAAACCGGCCGCATCACATCCTTCCTTGAAAAGCCCAAGGACCCGCCCGCCATGCCGGACAACCCGAACATGGCGCTGGCCTCGATGGGCATCTACGTCTTCTCGTGGAAATTCCTGCGAGAACTGCTGCTCAAGGACAATGACGACACCAATTCCAGCCATGACTTCGGCAATGACCTGATCCCCGAGATCGTCAAGAACGGCAAGGCCATGGCCCACCGGTTCGACGTCTCCTGCGTCCGCTCCTCGCCCGAAGCACCGGCCTACTGGAAGGACGTGGGGACCGTCGATGCCTTCTGGGAAGCCAACATCGCCCTGACCGATTTCGTCCCTGACCTCGACCTCTGGGACAGGACATGGCCAATCTGGACCTATTCGGAAAGCGTGCCCCCCGCCAAGTTCATCCATGACGAAAAGGACCGGCGCGGGATCGCCATTTCCTCGATGGTCTCGGGCGGTTGCATCATCTCGGGGACCGAGGTGCGCAATTCGCTACTCTTCACGCAGGTGCACACGAATTCCTACGCCGTGCTCGAACAGGCGGTCGTGCTGCCTTACGTCAACGTCGCCCGCCATGCCCGCCTGCGGCGCGTGGTGATCGACCGGGGCGTGATGATCCCCGATGGCCTTGTCGTGGGCGAAGACCCGATCGAAGACTCCAAGTGGTTCCGCGTCAGCGAAAAGGGCGTGACGCTGATCACGCAGGACATGCTGGACAGGCGGGCCGCCTCGAAATGACACGCGTCCTCTCGGTCGCGTCAGAATGCGCCCCGCTTGTGAAAACGGGCGGGCTGGCCGACGTCGTGGGCGCCCTTCCCGCGGCCCTCGCACGCCAAGGGGTCGAGATGCGAACGCTGCTCCCCTATTACCCCGCAGTTCAGTCCAAGGTCACTGTGACCGGGACTTTGTTCGATGTGGCCGACCTCTTTGGTGGTCCGGCGCGCATCCTGTCGGCCACGTCGGGGGCGCTGGATCTGATCCTGATCGACGCGGGCCATCTCTATGACCGGGCCGGTTCGATCTACATTGGTCCGGATGGGCGCGACTGGGGCGACAACCCCGAACGCTTTGCCGCCCTGTCCTGGGTCGCCGCAAAGACCGGCGCAGAAGGTGCCGGCGGCTGGACGCCCGAAGTGATCCACGCGCATGACTGGCAGGCGGGCTTCGTGCCGGAATACCTCCACATGATGGGGGCAACGTCCCGCGTGGGCACCATCCTGACCATCCACAACATCGCCTTTCACGGTCTGGCCGATCCGGGCCGCCTGGGCGCTCTCCGGCTGAACCGCAACCGCTATACCCGCGAAGGGTTCGAGTTCTGGGGCCGCATCTCGGCACTCAAGGCCGGGCTGATGGGCGCGGACCGCCTGACCACCGTATCGCCCACCTATGCCGCCGAACTCATGCGCGACGAATTCGGCATGGGGCTCGATGGTGTCATGCGCCTGCGGCGCGATGCGCTGTCGGGCATCCTGAACGGGATAGATGAGGATGTGTGGAACCCCGCCACCGATCCGGCCATCATCCCCTACAAGAGCCTCAAGGAAAAAACTGTCAATAAGCAGGCACTTCGCACGGAAATGGGGCTTCCCGACTCCGCCGGCCCGCTTTGTTGCGTCGTTTCCCGCCTGACCGAGCAGAAGGGTCTGGACCTCCTTCTCGAAACGCTGCCCACTCTTCTCCATCGGGGCGGCCAGCTTGCCCTTCTGGGGTCAGGGGAAAAATGGATGGAAGACGCTTTCCGCAACGCCGCGCGGGATGCCAACGTCGCTGTGAAGATCGGCTATGACGAGGGCCTGTCACATCGCCTGATCGCCGGTTCCGACGCGATCCTTGTGCCGTCCCGGTTCGAACCCTGCGGTCTCACGCAGCTGTACGGTCTGCGCTATGGCACCATCCCGGTCGTGGCCTTGACGGGCGGTCTGGCCGATACGGTCATCCACGCTTCACCCGCCGCCCTTGGTATGGGTGTCGCCTCGGGAATACAGTTCAGCCCGGTTACGGCGGATGCGCTGCGCGGCGCACTGGTGCAGTCCTGTGACCTTTACGCACAACCCGCCGTCTGGGAACAGATGCAGGGCAACGCGATGCGCCAGCCCGTCGGCTGGGGCCCCTCGGCCAAGGCCTACGCCGGCCTCTACCGGGACGTTACTAAGCACTGATGCCCGTCCATTATTCCATCCTGCCGGGGTATGCGGCCCCCCTTGGCGCGACTTTTGATGGCGAAGGCGTGAACTTTGCGGTGTTTTCGCAAAACGCCACGCGGATGACCCTGTGTCTGTTCGACGATCAGGGAAACGAATTCCTTCTCATCGACCTGCCCGAACATGACGGCCATGTATGGCATGGCTACGTCCCTGGCCTTCGCCCTGGTCAGCACTATGGCTACCGCGCCCACGGGCCCTATCGCCCCGACCTTGGCCACCGCTTCAACCCGCACAAGCTGCTGATCGACCCCTATGCGAAACGCCTGTCAGGCCATCCGCACTGGCACGATGCTCTCATGGGCTATGACGCCAGTGCCAAGCACGGCGACCTGACCTTCGACACGCGCAACTCAGCCCGCTACATGTCACGTTCCATCGTTGTCGACACTGCCTTTTCGTGGGGCGGGGACAAGCCGCCGCGCCGACCCATGACGGAAACGGTCTTCTACGAGGCCCACGTCAAAGGGCTGACCGCCGCGCGTAAGGATGTGCCGCATGCAGGCACCTATCTGGGCCTCTGCGCTGACCCGGTCCTCGACCATCTTACGAAACTCGGCATCACCGCGATCGAGCTTCTCCCCATCCATGCCTTCCTCAATGACCGTTTCCTCGTGGACAAGGGGCTGACGAACTACTGGGGCTACATGACCATGGGCTTCTTTGCGCCCGAGCCCCGGTATGCCGTGGCCGATGAAATCTACGAGTTTCAGCATTTGGTCTCGCGGTTCCATGCGGTCGGGATCGAGGTGATCCTCGACGTGGTCTACAACCACACCGCCGAAGGCAACCAGATGGGGCCGACCCTGTCATTCCGGGGACTCGACAACGCAAGCTACTACAGGCTGGCAGAAACGCCGCGCTATTACATCAACGATACGGGCACCGGTAACACGCTTAATCTTGAACACCCATTCGTGCTGCGCATGGTCATGGATTCGCTGCGCTACTGGGTCGAGGTGATGCATGTAGACGGCTTTCGCTTTGATCTGGCCTCTACCTTGGGCCGCCGCGAAACCGGATTTGACCGCGACGCGCCATTCCTTCAAGCCATTCGGCAGGACCCGGTCCTCTCCAAGGTCAAGCTGATCGCCGAACCCTGGGATGTCGGCCCCGGTGGTTATCAGTTGGGCGCCTTCCCCCCGCCTTTCAGCGAATGGAACGACAAGTACCGCGATCAGGTCCGCCGCTACTGGCGCGGCGACCCCGACATGACGCGCAAGATCGCAAGCCGCCTCTCGGCCTCCTCGGTCAAGTTCGACCACGACAACCGACCGGCGACCTCCTCGGTGAACTTCCTCACTGCCCATGACGGCTTCACACTTGCCGACACCGTGTCCTACAAGACCAAGCACAACGAGGCGAACGGCGAAAACAATCAGGACGGCCATTCCGAAAACTATTCCGACAACCTTGGTGTCGAAGGGCCTACGACCGACAAGGCCATCCTCACGGCCCGCGCCCAAAGACGGCGCAACATGATGGCAACACTCCTCCTGTCACAGGGCACGCCGCTGATCCTTTCCGGGGATGAGTTGGGCAACAGCCAGTCCGGCAACAACAATGCCTATTGTCAGGACAACGACATCGGCTGGGTCGACTGGGGCCGCGACAATCAGGGCAGCGACCCAGATTTCCTCCGCTTCGTCCAGCAGCTGATCGCCTTCCGCAAACAGCACCCGATCCTGCGGCAAAAGCGGTTCCTGCATTCCCGCAACCGCGCGACGGACGGCAAGGAAGACCTGTTCTGGCGCCATTCGAGCGGCGAACCCATGACCGACCCAGACTGGGCGAACCCTAACCTCCGCCATGTCGCGGTCGAAATGCGCACCGCCTCGGACACGCCGGAATATGCCGTCCTCGAATACGCCCTCTTTGCCGTCTTCAATGTGGGCGAGACGATCACCGTCTCCCTTCCCGCCCCGCCTGCAGGCCAGCGCTGGGTCCGCCATATCGACACGGCCCGCCCCTATGCCGCCCCGAAACCTGCCAAGGTGCGCACCCAGATCCGCGCCACTTCCGTCGTGGTCCTCGTCCTTGAACCCGACCCAACCCAACACACCTGATCCGCGCCCCTGCCCCTTGTCTTCCACTTCCAGCTTCTTCCGGCCCCCGGTATCCTGTGGCGAGCCGAAGGCGGGGGGCAGCGCCCACCTTTCCCGCCGCCCTCCAGCATACTCCTTTGATCTGCAACCCCTTTCATCCGAAGCGAAACCGCTTCGCATCTGCGGGATGAGCCTCTAGACTGATTTCAACGCAAGGGAGGAGAGACTATGCAGACCCTCACGATCGCCACAAAACCCATTGACGGGCAAAAGCCTGGCACCTCGGGCCTGCGCAAGAAGACGCATGTCTTCATGAGGCCGCATTACCTTGAAAACTATGTGCAATCCATCTTCGACGGGATCGGTGGGGTGGCGGGCAAGACGCTGGTTCTGGGCGGCGACGGCCGCTATTTCAACGACCGCGCCGCGCAGGTGATCTTGCGGATGGCGGCGGCCAACGGGGCCACGCTCATCATCGTGGGCCAAGGCGCACTTTTGTCCACCCCGGCAGCGTCGCACCTGATCCGCAAGCGGGGCACGGATGGCGGGCTGATCCTGTCTGCCAGCCACAACCCTGGCGGCCTGGACGCCGACTTCGGCCTCAAATACAACACCCCGAACGGCGGCCCGGCACCCGAAGGGATCACGGACCAGATCTATGAGGTCACCAAAACGATCGCTTCCTACCAGATCGCCGAAGCCCACGACATCAATCTGTCGCGCATCGGCACGACGACTCTCGGCTCCATGCAGATCGAGGTTGTGGACCCCGTCACCGACTATGCCGCGCTGATGGAAACGCTTTTCGACTTCCCTTCCATCAAGGCGCTCTTCACTAAAGGCTTCACCCTGCGATTTGACGCTATGCATGCCATCACCGGCCCCTATGCCAAGGCGATCTTTGAAGGCAAACTTGGCGCCAAACCCGGGTCTGTCATCAACGCTAACCCCACGCCCGATTTCGGCGGCGGGCATCCCGACCCCAACCCGATCTGGGCGAAACCCTTGGTCGACGCCATGATGGCCCCAGACGCCCCCGATTTCGGCGCGGCGAGCGACGGGGACGGCGACCGCAACATGATCCTGGGCCGGGGCATCTATGTGACCCCGTCTGATAGCCTGGCCCTTCTTGCAGCCCATGCGCATCTTGCCCCGGGCTATGCTGCAGGCCTCAAGGGTGTCGCGCGGTCCATGCCGACCAGCGGCGCAGTTGACCGCGTCGCTGCGGCCAAAGGGATCGCCTGCTATGAAACGCCGACAGGATGGAAATTCTTCGGCAACCTCCTCGACGCCGGGAAAGCCACGCTCTGTGGCGAGGAATCGGCGGGTACGGGGTCCGACCATGTGCGGGAAAAGGACGGGCTCTGGGCCGTGCTGTTGTGGCTCAACATCCTTGCCGCAACGGGCAAATCCGTGGCCGATCTGATGACGGATCACTGGCGGACCTACGGGCGCAACTACTATTCCCGCCACGATTACGAGGACGTGGAAAGCGACAAGGCCAACGCGCTTTACAACGGCTTGCGCGACAAGTTCACTTCCCTCCCTGGCCAGTCCTTTGGTCCGCTGACGGTCATTTCGGCAGATGAATTCGCTTATGACGACCCGGTCGACGGTTCGCATTCTGCGAAACAGGGCCTGCGGATCAGCTTTGCGGGCGGCGGGCGGGCGGTGTTCAGACTGTCCGGCACGGGCACGGTGGGCACAACGTTGCGCGTCTATCTGGAATCTGTCGAAACGGAACCTGCGCGGATGCATCAGGATGCGCAGGTCGCACTCGCCCCGGTCATCGCGGCGGCCGAGGCCATTGCCGGGATCACGTCCCACACCGACCGGGCCGCGCCCGATGTAATCACCTGATGCCGGCCGACCTATGCCGCAAACCGTGAACCCGTTCGCCGCCGCGCTGATCCTTGCCTTCGTAGCGGTTATCGTTCTGGCCCGTTTCGTCCGGCGAAAACCGCCTGCCGGGGCGTCGGCCCCGACGGACCCGTCGGTCGTATGGATGCACAGCGATGCCGGGCGGCGGCCCGACACGCCGCCAGACCAGCCCGCCCGGGAAGCGATGCAAAGCAGTGATGCCGACCAGGATGATCCCGGCATGCCAGATAACGAGGCCGCCAGCAGGTCAGATACCGTCAGCGGCGACTCAGGTGGGGGTGGCGGCAAAGACAGCGGTGGCGGTGGTGGCAGCGATTAGGCCGCCGTCTTCAGCGCGCGTCACGCGTCGCGGTTGGCGATCCAGTCATGGTCGGGATGGTTCCTAAACCGCCATTTGCGCAGCGGTCCGGCCATGACGTTCAGGTAGTACATCTCGTAACCATAGGGCGCGGCACAGGGATGATGGCCCTTGGGCACCAGAACCAGATCGTGGTTCGAGACGCTCATCGTTTCGTCGAGTGTCCCGTCCTCGGTCCACACTCGCTGATGCCCATAGCCCTGTGACGGGTTCAGGCGGTGGTAATACGTCTCTTCCAGATAAGTCATGTTGGGGAAGTCATCCACATCATGACGATGCGGCGGATAGGACGACCAGTTCCCGGCGGGCGTGAAGACCTCGGTCACCAGAAGGCTTCCGGCGACGTCACGATCCTCCATGGCGATAGGATGGATGTAGCGGGTGTTGGCCCCTTTGCCGCGCGTGACTTGCCCTATCCCGTCCGGACCGAGTTTTTGCGCCGGAAAGCTAGCCTTGGCCGGTGCCGTACAAACGGCCAATGTCAACGTGGTTTCGGCAACGGCAGTCCAGTGACTGCTCCCCGGCACATACAGGCAATGGGGGGTCGACTTTTCGAACACATCCATCCGGTCGCCCATCAGGCCGAAATCCTGACCTCCGGCTGTCAGGCGCGCCTTGCCTTCGACCAGCACCAGAATGACCTCGCGGTCGCCCGTCGCCTCGGCTGCGGCTTCATCGGGTGCAAGGCGGTAGAGCGAAAACCCGACATAGTTCCAGCCCGCGTCCTTGGCAGAAACCTCGTGAACCTTTCCGGTCGTGCCCTTGGGCTTACGCAGAAGCGTTGTCATTCGGTCTTGTCCCCAGTGTTTTCTTCTGTCTTTTCAGCGGTTTCTTCCTCGGATTCCGTCTTGGGCATTCGGGGGTTGAAGGCGATAAAGAACTGGTAAAAGCAGTATACGCCCATGCCGCCGAACAGAATGCCCCAGAACGGACTGCCCCGGGTAAACTCCACCACCGTCCACATCAACAGCAGCGCCACGACGATGACGCGGCGATAAAGCGGGATGAACCACGGGATCTGGACGTCGAACAGGCCGCCCATTTACGCGTTGAGCCCCGCTTCGCGGGCCATCGCCTTGAGCGCCTTCAGACCCATGCTCTGATAATCAAACGGAATGCGGACAGAAGGGTCCTGTTCCGCTTCGATCACGACCCAGCCGCTGTAGCCGACCGAGGCTGCCGCCCGCAGGACCGGCGGAAAATCGACTGCACCTTCGGAGTCCCCCGGCACGGTGAACACGCCACGGCGCACGCCTTCAAGGAACGACAGACGTTGTTCGCGGACGGCCTTCATGATCGGCGCGCGGACGTTCTTTGCGTGCAGGTGGCCGATGCGGGCCTTGTGCTTTTCCGCCATGACGGCGGGGTCGCCGCCACCGAAAAGACAGTGACCGGTGTCGAACAGCAGATGCGTGGCCGGGCCAGTAATGGCCATGAGCATATCAATCTCCTCGGGGCTTTCGACGATAGTGCCCATGTGGTGATGATAGACCAACTTGATCCCCTGTGCTGCTGCAAACTGCGCCAGCGCCTCGACCCCGGCACCAAAGGCAAGCCAGTCGCCAACTGCCAGCACGGGCTTGTCATTCACCGCCATGCGGTCATCGCCGTGGATCGCGTTCGACGTTTCGCAGGTGATGATGACCTTTGATCCCACCGCTTTCAGCAGATCAAGATAGGGCTGCATCGCGGCCTTTTCCTGCTCGACCGTGCTGGTGAGCAAGTTCAGCGAATGCCAGCCAGAGACATATTTCAGGCCCCGTCCACCCAGTTCCTTTTCGACCCCTTCGGCCGTCGTGGGCAGCTTGTGGCCTTTTTCGATCCCGTCAAAGCCGATCTCGGCCGTCTCGTCCAGGCACTGCGCAAGTGAAATATGCGCGCCAAGAGACTGATCGTCGTCGTTCGACCAGGCAATCGGGTTGGTGCCGTAAAGGATCATGACAGGACCTGCTCTTTCCGTTTCTTTTCATAGTTTTCGCGCGCCGCCTGCACTTCGGGGCGCACGCTGACTTCGGGCACGCCGACTTCCCACCACGTCCCGCCGTAGGGGGTCGAGGGGTAGGGGTCGGTGTCGATGACAACGACATAGGGGCCTGTTGCGGCCTTTGCATCCACCAGAGCAGTCTCAAGCTCCGCAATCGTGCTGACCTTGACCGCCGTGGCCCCCATCGCCGCCGCATGGGCGTGGAAATCGATCGCCGAAGGCTGGACCTGCCATGCGTCCTTGAGGAGGTTGTTGAACTCAGCCCCGCCGGTGGCGATCTGCAGGCGGTTGATGCATCCGAAACCTCGGTTGTCAGTGACCACGATGGTGATCTTGACTCCCATCATGCAGGCCGTAACCAGTTCGCTGTTGGCCATCATATAGCTGCCATCGCCCAGCATGCAGACGATATCCCGGTCCGGCTCGGCCATCTTGATGCCCAAGGCCCCCGCGATCTCGTACCCCATGCAGGAGAAGCCGTATTCCATGTGATAGGACATTGGCCGAGTGGCCTTCCACAGCTTGTGAAGTTCGCCAGGCATTGTCCCCGCCGCGCACATCACAACCGTGTCAGGCCCCGACGCCCGTTGCACCGCGCCAATGACCTGCATATCGGTGGGCAGCACATTGCCCGCCATGGGCGCCGCCGTCAGCGGATCAACCGCGCCGAACCAATCGGCCTTGAGCGATGCGGCCGGGGCCGCGAACGCCTTGGTGCCCAGCGCATCAGACAGTTCCCGCAGGCCGAGCCTTGCATCGCAGCACAGCGGCTCTGCCCCGTGCTTCATCGCGTCATAGGCCGCGACATTGACGCTGATGAGCCTCCGCCCCGGCTTGGAAAACAGCGACCAAGACCCGGTCGTGAAATCTTGAAATCGCGTGCCGACGCCGATCACCGCATCCGCCGCCGCGCAGACCGCGTTGGCCGAGGCGGCCCCGGTTACTCCCACAGGACCAAGGTTCAGCGGATGATCCCACGGAAGAACCGATTTGCCCGCCTGCGTTTCCACGACGGGGATCTGGTGCTTCTCGACAAACTCGCGCAGCGCATTGGTCGCATGCGAATAATGCACCCCGCCCCCGGCCACGATCACGGGCGACACCGAGCCCTTGATCAACGTCGCCACCCGGTCGAGTTCCGCGGCATCGGGCAATTGCCGACGCAGGCGCCAGACGCGCCCTTCAAAGAAAATGACTGGGTAATCAAAGGCTTCGGCCTGCACATCCTGACAGAAGGACAAAGTCACCGGCCCGCATTCGGCGGGATCGGTCATCACCCGCATCGCGCGCGGCAGCGCTGTAAGGATATGTTCGGGGCGCGAGATGCGATCAAAATAGCGGCTGACGGGGCGGAAACAGTCGTTGGCCGAAACGGTGCCATCACCAAACACCTCGACCTGTTGCAGCACCGGATCAGGCGCACGGTTGGCAAATACATCGCCCGGCACGAACAGCACCGGGATCCGGTTCACATGGGCCACGCCGGCCGCCGTCACCATGTTGAGCGCGCCGGGCCCGATGGACGAGGTGACCATCATTGCGTGGGACCGGCCCAACTGCTTGGCATAGGCAATCGACGCATGGGCCATCGTCTGTTCGTTCTGGCCACGATAGGTGGGGAAATGGTCCTTCACGCCATGCAGCGCCTCGCCCAGACCGGACACATTGCCGTGGCCGAAGATACCCCAGCATCCGGCGATAAAGGGCTGCCCGTCTTCGCCCAACTGCGCGGCCAGATAGCGTACCATGGCCTGCGCTGCCGTCAGTCTGATCGTGGTCATGCCTTACCCCCTGCATTTGCCCGCGCCTGATCCCAGACGGCGCAGAGCCCACTATACTTCCCGGCCATCGCATCCACGGCGGCCGCATCCCCGATCCGCCCCGCCAGCCATTCGCGGGCCGCATCGCCGAAGATCGTTCGGCCCACGGCGAAACCCTTTACCAGGGGTTGCCGCGCCGCCAAGGCGAAACTGTCGGCCAGTTCGGCAGCGGGCGCATCAAGTCCCAGCACGACCACACCGCGCACGTTAGGATCATGCTTCAGGATAGCGTGGCAGGCCTTGTCCCATGCTGCCTCGGTCTTGAAGGGCTCAAGCTTCCACCAATCGGGGAAAATGCCGAGCACATAGAACCGCTCAATGATCCGCGCCGTCGTCATGTCGTCCACCGGGCCAACCTTGGACGGAATAACCTCAAGCAGGAATTCCAGCCGGTTGCGCCGCGCTGCAGCGAACAGGCGCAAGATAGTATCCTCCTGGTCCTTCCACATCTCCGCATCGTCATCGGGATGGCAGAAGCACAAAGCCTTCACGACCTGCGTCACCGGCCATTCGTTCAGACCGCCGAAATCGACGCCAAGTTCAGGTTCAACCCGCAAAGGCCGCGATCCCGGCCATTCCACAGGCCGCCCGATCCAAAGCCCCTTCCCCGCCGCCTTGTAGAGCGCGTCGCGCCCCAGACGACCGTCGCAGAGGATGCCGTAGCCCTTGTTCCCGCCCGAAACCTTCTCGGCGGCGGCAAGGCACAACAGCTTGAACGCACCGATCTTGTCAGGCGTCGCGCCGTCCATCTCTTCCAACTGCTTGCGGTGGTCAAAGGCGAACACGCGCATGGTGGACAAGTCGTCATGCCGGTTGGTGGCCCAGTGGACCTGCTCCAGCGGGCCGTCCTTGCGCAGCGCCTTGTTCACGACGCCCCGTTTCAGGAAGAACTGTAACTCCACCCAGCTTGGGTAAGCAGGCGTGCAGCCGTGGCGCGACACGGCAAAGGCCCCGCAGGCGTTGGCGTATTTCAGCGCGACGGGCCAGGGTTCGCCATCGAGCCAACCCTTGAGCAGGCCTGACATGAACCCGTCCCCCGCCCCTAGCACGTTGAAAACATCAATCGGGAAACCGGGGCCCGCCTGTCCTTCGTCAAGGCTGTCGGGGATCGCGCCAGTAAAGGCTGACGCCCCCATCGGGCCGCGTTTGCAGACGAGTGTGGCTTTCGACACCGCCCGCACCGCCCGCAGCGCAGCGATGGTATCAGTCGTGCCGCCCGCAATGTGGAACTCTTCCTCGGTACCGACGATCAGGTCGAACTGGTGCAGCGTGGTCTGAAGCTTGGCCGTAACCGCCTGCGATTCAATGAAACGGCTTTCGCCGTCCCCATGCCCCGCCAGCCCCCAAAGGTTGGGACGGTAGTCGATATCAAGCGCCGTCTGCGACCCGTTCTCCCGTGCTAGCCGCAGCGCCTTGAGCACTGCCGCCTCGGTCCTTGGATGACTCATATGGGTGCCCGTGGCGACGACGGCCCGCGCCTCGGCAATAAAGGCGGGGTCGATGTCATCTTCGCACAGCGCCATGTCGGCGCAGTTTTCGCGGTAAAAGATCAGCGGAAACTGGTGCTGGTCCCGGATGCCAAGGATCACCAGTGCGGTCAGCCGCTCGGGATCGGTCTTGACCCCGCGCACATCCACGCCTTCGCGGGCCAGTTCTTCGCGCAGAAAGCGGCCCATGTGTTCGTCGCCCACCCGCGTGATCAGCGCAGATTTCAAACCCAACCGTGCCGTCCCCGTGGCCATGTTCGTAGGCGATCCGCCCACATATTTGTTGAACGACGCCATATCCTCAAGTCGCCCGCCCACCTGAGCACCATATAGATCGACTGAGGATCGGCCAATGGTGATGACGTCAAGCGGGCGTGCGGTCATGGCTTTGTCCGATTTTCAGATTATTTCCAAGTTTCACAAAAATGAAAACTTGCTTCCATTCAAGCGATGATTTCCGAAACCTTGATGGTGCGACCCTCTGCCACGGATTTCAGCGCGGCATCCGCCAGCGCCAGCGCCCGCAGTCCATCCTCGCCTGTCGTCGGCGTGGCCGTGCCATTGTTCACAGCGGCGACAAAGCCCGCGATTTCATTGGCGTAGGCCGCCGTATAGCGTGACATGAAGAAGTTGAGCAGCGGTGGCCGGGTAAAGCCCTTGGCCGTCGCGATCTCGATATTCGCCTCGCGCATGTTTTCGGCGCTGACGGCCCCCTTGGACCCCAGAACCTCGATCCGCTGGTCATAGCCATAGGTGGCGCGACGCGAGTTGGTGATCACGGCCAGCTTTCCCGTCGCCGTGCGCAGAATGACGTTGATCGAATCGAAATCGCCAAGTTCGCCAATCGCCGGATCGACAAGGACCGATGCGGCGGCCTGAACCGACTCTACCTCTTCCCCCAACAGCCAGCGAGCCATGTCGAAATCGTGGATCGTCATGTCCCGGAAGATCCCGCCCGACCGCTTGATGTAGTCCGCCGGCGGCGCGCCCGGGTCGCGGGAGGAGATCGTGACCATCTCGACCTTGCCGATAGTGCCCGCGTCGATGGCAGCCTTGACCGCCATGAAGTCGGGGTCAAAGCGACGGTTGAAGCCCACCATAAGCGTGCCCTTTGTCTCCTCCACGACCTTGAGGCAGTCGATGACGCGGGCGACCGACAGGTCGATCGGCTTTTCGCAGAACACGGCCTTGCCAGCGCGGCTAAACTTTTCAATCAGGTCGGCATGCGTGTCAGTCGGCGTACAGATGACTACCGCGTCGATATCGTCCGAGCCAAGGATTGCCTTGATGGTGCGGATGTCGCAGCCATACATGTCCGCCATATCCTGTGCGGCCTTGGCCACTGGATCGGCAATGGCCTGAAGCTTTGCACCGGGGGTGGATGCGATAGCTTTGGAATGGACGCGGCCGATACGGCCTGCGCCAAGAACACCGAAGCGAATGGTCATGGAATACTCGTCTGTCAGGGGGCCCGACCGGGCCGTTAGATGTAAGCTGCGTTCTTGTTCTGCGACTTCACGCCCGTGATGTAGGACACGATATCGTTGCCGTCAGTTTCCGTTTTGTTGAGATTGGCCACAAGATGCCCGCGCCGGAAAACCACGATCCGGTCCACCAGATCAAAGACCTGCCGCAGGTTGTGGCTGATCAGGATCAGCGGGATACCCTGACTTTTCAGCGACTTGATGATGTTTTCGACCTGCGCGGTTTCCTGCACACCCAATGCCGCCGTTGGTTCGTCCATGATGATCAGTTTGCTGGCAAAACTGGCAGACCGGGCAATGGCCACGCATTGCCGCTGTCCGCCCGACATGTGCCGGATCGCATTGTCGAGCTTGGGGATCTTGACACCCGTCCGCTTCAGCCCTTCCTCGGTCGCCTTGCGCATCGCCTTGCGGTCAAGGATCGAAAAGGGGCCGAGGTTGAACTTGATGATCTCGCGCCCCAGAAACAGGTTCGACGGCACGTCAAGGTCGTCGGCCAAGGCGAGATTCTGGAACACACATTCCATCCCCGCCTCCCGCGCGTCGAGCGGGCCGGCAAAGTTCACCTCCTGCCCGTCGAACCAGATCTTTCCACTCGTGCGCTGTTCCACGCCCGTAATCTGGCGGACAAAGGTCGATTTGCCCGCCCCGTTGTCTCCTACGATGGCGACATGTTCTCCGGCCTGCAGTTCGAAATCCGCATTCTGCAGCGCATGCACGCCGCCGTAATGCTTGGTCAGGCCTTCGGTTTTCAGGATCGCGTTTGCCATGACCTACCCCCGCATCGCACGGCGTTTCTGCCGCCAGACATCGGCCACTACGGCCGCCACGATGATCGCGCCTTTGATCATCTCCTGATAATAGGCGTCGACCTGCAGGAACGTGAAACCCGAGATGATGGTGCCGAAGATCAGCATCCCTAGAAACGTCCCGATGATCGACCCGCGCCCGCCCACAAGGCTGACGCCCCCGATCACCGCCATCGCAATGGCGTCGAGTTCATACATCACCCCCATGCCCGCCTGCGCCGTCAGCTGCCGCGAGGCAGCGACAAGACCGGCAAGGGCGGCCAGCATCCCGGCAATCGCATAGACCAGCACCAGATGCTTTTCGACGTTGATCCCGCTCATCCGGGCGGCATCGGGGTTGGATCCGATAGCATAGGTGTGCTTCCCATAAAGCGTATAGGTCAGGATCAGCTGAAACAGGATTGCGACCCCGGCAAAGATCAGAACCGGCGTGAAACCTGCCCCAAGCATGGTGAAGGTTTCTGTGGGGTTGGAAACAGCCTCGCCCTTGGTCCACCAGTTGGCCACACCCCGAGCCGACACCATCATGCCTAGCGTCGCGATGAAGGGCGGGATCTTGGTATAGGCGATCAACGCGCCGTTGATCAGACCTGCAATCAGTCCCATGGCCAGCCCCACGGCCAGCGGAATGATCAGCGGCAGGTCAACCCAACCCTGTTCCCAGAAAACAGCATCGGTGAAATCCTGCCCGTTGCGCGTGCTCATCTGTGCAAAACTGGTCGCGATGATCGCGGTGGCACCCACGATGGACCCTGACGACAAGTCGATCCCGCCCGTGATGATGACCTGCGTCACCCCCACGGCGATGATGCCCACCACAGCCACCTGAAGGATCATGATCCGCAGGATCTGCGGATTGCCCAGGAACGTCCTGTCCCGGACGATCCAGGCCAGCGCCTCAAAAACCAGGGCGATGCTGATCAACCCCAGAAGTGCGTTCAGTTCCTGCGGCCAGACCCGGGCCTGTCTTTCGTCTTGCGTTGCGTTGATAGCTGAATCCGCCATGTCCCAACCCCATCATGCCGAAAACCATGGGCGGCCCTTGAAGGCCCCCCATGGGTCGTTACGTCCAGGCAGTCTGGCCTTAGTTCGCCGACAGATAATCGCCGATGTTGGCAGGCGTGACGAGCTGGAAGGGGATGTAGACCTTCTGCTCGACCGTTTCGCCACGGGCGAGCGCGAGGGCAGCATCAAGCGATCCCGCGCCCTGACCGGCAGCATCCTGGAACACGGTCACGTCCAGGTCGCCTGCCTGCATCGCAGCCAGAGCATCCTGCGTGGCGTCGATCCCGGCCACGATCATGGTGGACATGTCCACACCGGCGGCCTTCAGCGACTGGATGGCGCCGATTGCCATTTCGTCATTGTTTGCGATGACGGCGTCAAAGGTCACGCCCGCACCCAGCCAATTGGTCATGAGGTCGGCGCCCAGTTGACGCGACCACGTAGCCGTCTGTTCTTCAGCGATGGTCATGAAGGAGCATTCAGGACGCGAAATAACTTCATGAATGTCCGCGGTCCGCTGAACAGCGGCCTGGTTGGACAGGTCACCGACCATGACGACGATAGTGGCGGGATTCGTGCCCGCTTCGGTCAGCAGACGGCAGACTTCAAGGGTCTGAAGCGTGCCCGAGTCAACTTCGTTAGAAGCGACGAAGGCCTGATTGTCGGGCAGGCTGTCGACGTTGATCGGCTGACGGTTGACATAGACCAGCGGGATGCCAGCCGCTTCGGCGGCGTCCGACATAGCCTGCGTGGCCGAGGTATCGACCGCGTTCACCACGATGGCGTCAACGCCCGAGGCGATGAAGTTTTCGATCTGGCTCAGCTGCTTGCCCACGTCAGCATTTGCGTCTTCAGCCTGCAGTTCGACACCGTCAAGCGTGGCGGCATATTCAACCATGCCATTACGCAGAACGGTCAGGAAGTTGTCGTCAAAGGTCGCCATCGACAGACCAATCGTTTCGGCCATCGCGGTCGTCGACATCAGACCGGTCAGCCCGGCGATGATGAGGGTCTTTTTCATTCGCATTCCTCCCAAAGGCGGCGTCCGGCGCACCGCATTCCATTTTTGCCGGAAGGCCCCCTCCCCGGGGAACCTCATTCGCCCCGCTCCGTCAGGCGGCCTTGGCCGCGAGTTCAGACCAGATGAATTCGAAAGATGTCGCAATCGCGCGAACTGGGTCGGCCAGCGTATGAACCTCGGGCGCAAAGGTCTCAAAAGACACGGGCCCAGTATATCCACCCGCCTGCAGCGCCGCGATCTGGGCCACATTGCCCAACCGGTCGGCACCATCGACCAGCACGCGATGCTTGTCTCCCATCTCGCTGACCGAGATATTGGGATCGTTCACACCGGAAATGTGAACCATGCCCGTATGCTCTGGATAGAACGGGCCACCGTGAGCCAGATGATGATGGAACGTGTCATGGACAAGTTTGAACCGGCCAGTTGCACCCAATGCCTCGATCGCCTCGACAGCCTCGGACTTGAAGCGCAGCGCGCAAATTTCAAAACCAAGCGGTTCGACAAGCCCTACCAGCCCGTGGTCCTCCAGCATGGGCTTCAGCGCCTTGAGCGCGACGCGCAGGTTTGCCTGCCGTTCGCCGTTGCCCATACCCAGATTATCGTTGCGGGGGATCAGGCTGACCGCCTCGGCCCCACAGGCCACCGCGATCTTCATCAGGTCCAGCGCCTCGGCCGCCTTGGCGTCTGACCAGTCGTTGAACCGCTTGACCTCGGCCAGAGCCACGATGCGCAGCCCCTTGTCGCGGGCCAGATGTCCTGCGGCGACAGGGTCCATCCCGTCAAACAGCGGTTGCGGCAGGTCATTGCGGACCTCGATCCCGACGCAGCCGAGCGCCGCAGCCGTACCAACGAACTGAGCATATGTCATCCGAGCCACAGTCATGTGGTTCAATGCCTTTGGCAACATAGCTTCGGTATCCTTCCCCTAGTCACCACATAGGCAGACGCGACCGGTTTCAGCGCATTTTCTAATCAGGCTGAGTCTGCCCGTCAGACCGATTCGTCAACACCTCGCCCATCTTTTCCATCATTCGTGATGACCCTCATCAAGGGCTTGATGTGATTTCGTCAAGTCTGTCGCAATCGGGAATCCGGCAACTTGACTGAGAAACCGAGAACGAGACGGACGCAATACCGACGCGTCAGATACGCATTACCGAACGGGTTCCGCGCCGTCTCGTCAGACGGATTCCGGCAGAAATAATTCAGGTCTCAAGAAATGCTGGCCAACCAGATCGGTCATCCCGTTAACTACTGAATCCGCCATCAGCCCCACGAGATCCCGGCACAGAACCGGGAGCGGAGTCGCAATCGCCATTGTCACATAACGGTCGATCAGCGCCGACCGGCTTTCGGGCGTGATCTCATTCACGACAAGGCTCACCTCGCCCGGTTTGCGCGCCTCGCGCAGGGCCGCAATCGCACCCTCCATACCGCCACCGGCGCAATAGATGCCGCGCAGGTCCGGGTGACGTTCCAGCAGGTCCAGTGTCGCCTCATAGGTCAATTGTCGCGTCTCGAGGTTTACAAGCGTGTCAAGTATCTGAAATTGCGGCGCATATTCGCGGAAGTAGCTGCGGAACCCGGTTTCGCGCAACTCATGCCCGTGCCAGCGGTAGCCCCCCACGAACACGGCCAACCGCCCCGGCTTGTGCGCCGCCATCGCAATAATTGACGCCGCAATCCGCCCGACCTTGAGGTTGTTCAGCCCGAGGTAGTTCTGCCGGACACCCTGGGCAAAGTCATTCAGCAGCGCAAAAGTCGGAATCCCATGGTTCTTCAGATCAACGACAGCATCCGTGACATCCGGATGGGTGACCGCACTGGCCGCCACCGCATCTACTCGCCCCCGCATCCCGCGTATCAGTGCGACAAAGTCCGAAGGCGACTGCGACACCGAAAATTCGATGATCGCCCGTCCCTGGATCCGGGTCGATGCGTGGACGGCCGCCTCGATCTCGGTCGCAAAGGCCTGATAGAATGCCTGTTTTTCCTTGTGCAGCACAAAGCCCAACCGCAACTCGGGCACATCGGCATGCAGCCTTTGTGCGATCAGCGGTGCCGCATGATACCCGATCCGCGCCGCTGCAACATAAACCCGCCGCGCCGTCTCTTCCCGCACCTTCTCGCGGGCATTCAGCACCCGATCAACTGTCGCCATGCTGACCCCGGCCTCACGTGCGACATCGGTGATGGTTGGCCTCCGACCCATGATGGCTCCTGAAGTAGTTCCGTCAGATTACCCATCATTCTTGATGGTTTTTGACGAAATGCCAAGCTGTCATCTTGGGGTGCCCACTCCAGGCCGCTATGGCAATCCCATCAACGTCCCCCTCCGCCGTTTCAATGAATCCTGCGGGCCGCAGAAAGAAACCGCAACTTGGCACGGCGCAGCAGCGTTCCTATCGAGGAAGGAGGCTGCGCTGTCGAAACCGGACGGCCAGCGGAGTGTTACAACGCCAGTTTGCCGCGCCAGAACATGAAAGTGTCAACGCAACGCGCGGCCCCCCGGTCGCAGAAAGTCTCTAGGAAATGTCGCCCGCCCAGACACGAAAACCGCGCCACCAGGACTACGTGTTTCACCGCGAACTGCCGCCCACCGCGCGGCCCTATCGCGAAGATTTCCATGTGGCAGCGCTTGGCGCTGCCGAGTAGAACCGTTTCGAACGTGCCTGAAGGAGGACGATAAATGGCCGAGTGGGTCGATGCATGCCCGGTGGACGAGATCGAGGAAGAGGACGTGATGCGCTGGGATCACGGGGGCAAGACGTATGCCATTTACCATTCGCCCGACGGAGAATTCTTCTGCACGGACGGGCTTTGCACCCACGAGAACGTCCACCTCGCGGGGGGGCTGGTCATGGATTATGTCATTGAATGCCCCAAGCATAACGGTCAGTTTGACTACCGCACCGGGGCGGCAAAGCGCGCCCCTGTCTGTGTAAGCCTCAAGACCTACCCGGCCAGGATCGAAGGTGACCGGGTCTGGGTCCAGGTGGGCTGAACCTGCTCAGGCCGGACCGATCTCCAGATTGACGGGTGCAAGCCCGTCAATCGCCCCGGCCAGATGGTCGCCAGGGACAACTGCCCCCACACCGGCCGGCGTGCCCGTCATGATGATGTCGCCTGCGTCAAGATGATAGAGGGTTGACAGGTGGCTGATGATCCCGGCCACATCCCAGACCATGTCCGACAGCAGTGCCTCTTGCCTTTTCGCACCGTTAACCGTCAGCCGGATCGCCTGTGGCCCAACCGGCGGCACATCCAAAGCAGGCGTCAGGGCCCCGATCACGGCGGACCCTTCGAAATCCTTGCCCGTGTCCCAAGGCCGCCGCTTGTCTTTGGCCTCGCCCTGCAGATCGCGCCGCGTCATGTCGAGACCTGTGGCATAGCCAAAGACCACCCGCAGCGCCTGTTCCGTGCTGACCCGGAAGGCCGGCGCGCCAAGCGCCACGACAAGTTCAACCTCGTGATGCAGGTCTTGTGTGCCGGGCGGATACGGAAGCACCGCGCCCGACTGCAAGAGCGCATGTGCGGACTTGGTAAAGTAGAAGGGCTTCTCCCGGTCAACCGCGCCCCCCATCTCAGCAGCATGGGCGGCATAATTGCGCCCAACGCAGAAGATGCGCGCGACGGGATAAAGCCCGGCTTCCCCCGAGATGGACAGGGCCGGCTGCTGACGGGGGGGAAAGACATAGTCGTTCATGAGAACCTCGGGAGTGATTTCCGGCAAAGGTGACCGGGAAGCGCCGCCAAGGCAAGCGGCGCACTTGCCAGAAACATGAACGAACACTTATGCTTTGCCCCATACAGGCGCCCCAGAATGATCGGATCCGCGATGACAGCCTCGCCTGCCCCAGACCGCCAAAGGCCCGCGGTCACAGGGTTTTTTGACCCTCAGACCAATACGATAAGCTATGTCGTGCGTGATCCGGCAGGGACCGGTTGCGCGGTGATCGATTCCGTCCTCGACATTGACTATGCCGCCGGGCGGATCACCCATGACAATGCCGACCGCATCATCGCCTTCATACAGGACAATGGCCTGACGCTCGAATGGCTGATCGAAACCCATGTCCATGCCGACCACCTGTCCGCCGCGCCCTATATTCAGAACCATTGCGGAGGAAAGACAGGGATTGGCGCGAACATCACCATGGTGCAGGATACCTTCGGCAAGGTGTTCAACGAAGGGACCGAGTTCCAGCGCGACGGGTCACAGTTTGGCCAGTTGTTCATGGACGGCGATACCTACCGGATAGGCTCGCTCAATGCGCTCGTCCTGCACACCCCTGGCCACACTCCGGCCTGCATGACACATGTGGTGGGCGATGCGGCCTTTGTTGGCGACACGCTTTTCATGCCTGACGGCGGGTCGGCCCGCGCCGATTTCCCTGGTGGCGATGCCGGGCAACTTTACGATTCGATCCAGCGCGTGCTGGCCCTGCCCGACGACACCCGCCTGTTCATGTGCCACGACTACGGCCCGAACGGCCGCGATATCCGCTGGGAAACCTCGGTTGCCGAGGAAAAGGCCCACAACATCCATGTCGGTGGCGGCAAGACCCGGGAAGAGTTCGTGGCCTTCCGCGAGGCGCGGGACAAGACGCTTGCAATGCCGAAACTCATTATCCCGTCGCTTCAGGTGAACATCCGGGCGGGGGAGATTCCGACGGACGATTCGGGCCGCCCCATGCTGAAAGTGCCGCTCAACGGGCTCTGACGGGAACGCCTGCCGCTACTGCGGACCCTCCGGGGTATGTAATTCTGTGACAACGAAACCTACCACTCCTTTGGCTTCTTTGTTGTCCAATTACCTCGGGGGGTGAAGCCAGAGGCCTAGGGGGGCGGCGCCCCCCTAGAGCCTGCCGATACCGGGCAGGTTCAGGTCATGTTCGCGGGCGCAATCCAGAGCGATGTCATAGCCCGCGTCGGCATGGCGCATGACCCCTGTGGCCGGATCGTTCCACAGCACATTGTTCAGCCGCCGCGCCGCATCCGGCGTCCCGTCCGCCACGATGACCATGCCTGAATGCTGGCTGAAGCCCATGCCCACGCCTCCACCGTGGTGGAGCGAAACCCAAGTTGCGCCGGAAGCTGTGTTGAGGAGTGCGTTCAGCAGCGGCCAGTCCGACACAGCGTCGGACCCGTCCTTCATCGCCTCGGTCTCGCGGTTCGGGCTCGCCACAGAACCTGAGTCGAGATGGTCGCGACCGATGACGATGGGCGCCTTGAGTTCGCCGCACGCCACCATGTCGTTGAACATGAGGCCCGCGCGGTGCCGGTCGCCCAGACCGATCCAGCAGATACGGGCGGGCAGGCCCTGAAACGCGATGCGCTCACCCGCCATGTCGAGCCAGCGGTGCAGGTGAGCGTTGTCGGGGAAAAGGCGCTTCATGGCGACGTCGGTCTTGCGGATATCTTCGGGGTCGCCCGAAAGCGCCACCCAGCGGAACGGGCCGATGCCGCGGCAGAACAGCGGGCGGATGTAGGCCGGCACGAAGCCGGGGAAAGCGAACGCGTTTTCAAGCCCTTCGTCCTGTGCGACCTGCCGGATGTTGTTGCCGTAGTCCAGCGTCGGCACGCCCGCGTTCCAGAAATCGACCATCGCCGCGACATGGGCCTTCATTGACCGGCGCGCAGCCTTTTCGACCGCTTTCGGTTCAGTTTCCTGACGGGCCCGCCATTCGGCAACGGTCCAGCCCTGCGGCAGGTAGCCGTGCAGCGGATCATGGGCCGACGTCTGGTCGGTCACGATATCGGGGCGCGGTCCGCCGGCCTTCATGCGGGAGAAAACCTCGAGGAAGACGTCGGCGGCATTACCGAGGAGGCCGACCGACTTGGCCTCGCCCTTTGCCGTCCAGTCTGCAATCATCGCAAGCGCGTCGTCAAGCGTCTGCGCCTTTGCGTCAAGATAGCGGGTGCGGATGCGGAAATCGATCCGCGTCTCGTCGCATTCGACTGCCAGGCAGCAGGCCCCAGCCATCACGGCGGCCAACGGCTGGGCGCCACCCATGCCACCAAGGCCCCCGGTCAGGATCCAGCGGCCGGTGAGGTTTCCGTCGTAATGCTGGCGCCCGGCCTCGGCAAAGGTTTCGTATGTACCCTGCACGATGCCCTGCGTCCCGATATAGATCCAGGACCCCGCTGTCATCTGTCCGTACATGGCGAGCCCGCGTTTATCGAGTTCGTTGAAATGGTCCCAGGTGGCCCAATGCGGTACGAGGTTGGAGTTGGCGATCAGGACGCGGGGTGCGTCCTTGTGGGTGCGAAATACGCCGACGGGTTTGCCGGACTGGACGAGCAGGGTCTGATCGCTTTCCAGATCCTTGAGCGCCCCGACGATCTTGTCGAAATCGGCCCAGGTGCGTGCCGCCCGGCCAATGCCGCCGTAGACGACCAGCTCATGGGGGTTTTCGGCGACGTCAGGGTGCAGGTTGTTCATGAGCATCCGCATCGGCGCCTCGGTCAGCCAGCTTTTTGCGGTGATCGTGGTGCCGGTGGCGGGATAGATGTCGCGGATGTTGTGGCGTGGGCCAGAACTCTTGTCGGTCATGAGGGCACCTTGAGAGAGGGGGCGAGGGCGGCGAGATCGTGGAGAATCGCGGAGAGGATGGGGCGCAGGCGCGTGGCCTTGGTTTCGTCATAGGCGAAGGGGGCATATTCGGTCTTCAGATGAGTGGACTGGGCCAGTTCCATTTGAATCGCGTGGACGCCTTTGGCAGGGTTTCCGTAGTGGCGGGTGGTCCAGCCGCCTTTGAAGCGCCCGTTCAGGACAGAGGTGTAGCCCAGGGCCCTTTGGCAGGCTTCACATGTGACTTGTGCAATTCTGGGATCACATGAGGTCCCGGAATTCGTCCCAATGTTGAAATCCGGCAAGCGGCCTTCGAACAGAAAGGAGATCCGAGACCGGATCGAGTGGCAGTCCCAGAGTATCACCGTGCCATGCAGCGCCCGGACGCGGTCGAGTTCAGCGCTGAGTGCCGCATGGTAAGGTGCGTGAAACTCCGCCGTACGGATTGCGATCTCCCCGGGCGTTGGGGCCTGAGTCCAGATCAGGTTGCCGTCGAAATCCGTGTCAGAGACGAGGCCGGTTGTATTCTGGCCGGGGTAGAGACTTTCGTCCCCCGGCGCGCGGTTGGCGTCGACGACGTAGCGGTGGGACGTGGCGCGTACGGTCGTGGCACCAGGCAGGAGGCGGTCATAAAGGCGGTGGATGTGCCAGTCGGTATCGGCAAGTTCCCTGCCCCGGTCGTTCAAGAGCGCCCAGATATCGGGTGGCACATGGGTGCCCGTATGGGGCAGGCCCAGTACGATGGGGCTATCGCCTTGGGAAACCTCGACCGGCATCATAGTCTGGCCGCCTGAACAAGAGCGCCGCTTGTGATGAGGGCTGCGGCTGCAGCGATGTCAGGGGCCATGTAGCGGTCTTGGCCGAGGCTCGGGATATCGGCACGAATCCGGGCCATGGCAGATTGGAGCGCGGGACTGGTGACGAGGGGGGCGCGGAATTCGATACCTTGGGCGGCGCAGATCATTTCGACGCCAAGGATGACGGACAGGTTCTGGTTCATCTTGCGCAGGCGCCGGGCTGCATGGGCGGCCATGCTGACGTGATCTTCCTGATTGGCGCTGGTGGGTGTTGAATCAGTGGAACAGGGGTTCGCCAGATGTTTGTTTTCACTCATCAACGCGGCCGTGGTAACTTCGGCGATCATCAGGCCGGAGTTCAGGCCCGGTTCCGGTGTCAGGAACGGCGGCAGGTCAAACGACAAGGTCGGATCGACCATCAGCGCCACGCGCCGCTGGGCAATCGCGCCGATTTCCGAGATGGCGATGGCGATCTGGTCGGCGGCAAAGGCCACGGGTTCGGCGTGGAAATTGCCGCCCGAAACGATCAGCCCTTCGTCGACGAGGACGAGGGGGTTGTCGGTGACCGCGTTGGCCTCGATCTCCAAGGTGTTGGCGGCGAATTCGAGCAGGTCCATCGCGGCGCCGGTCACCTGCGGCTGGCAGCGGATGCAGTAGGGGTCCTGCACGCGGGTATCGCCTTCGCGGTGGCTTTCGCGGATGACGCTGCCCTCCATCAACTGCCGCATGAGCGCGGCGACACGGATCTGACCGGGGTGGCCGCGGAGCGTGTGGATTGCGGCGACGAGGGGGGCGGTAGAGCCCATGATCGCGTCGGTCGAGAGGGCCGAGGTGACGATGGCACCAAGGGCGGCGCGTTTGGCGTCATAGAGACCAGTCAGCGCACAAGCCGTTGAAAACTGGGTGCCGTTGATGAGGGCGAGCCCCTCTTTCGGGCCAAGCGTTACGGGGGTCAGGCCCGCGCGGTGCATGGCCTCGCCACCCGGCAGGGTCTGATCGCCCAGCCGCGCCTCGCCTTCGCCGATCATGACTGCGGCCATATGGGCGAGCGGCGCAAGATCGCCCGACGCACCGACAGAGCCTTGGCCGGGGATGACAGGGGTGACGCCCCTGGCCAGCATGTCCTCCAGGCAGGCGATGATCTCCCACCGCACGCCCGAGGCACCACGGCCGAGGGAAAGCAATTTCAGGACCATCATCAGGCGGGTCGAGGCGGTGTCGAGCGGTTCGCCCACCCCGCAGCAGTGGGACAGGATCAGGTTGCGCTGGAGAGCAGCCGTGTCCTTGGACGCGATCTTGACCGAGGCCAGTTTGCCGAAGCCGGTGTTGACGCCATAGACGGCGTCCGTCCCGGCGGCCGCGCGGGCCACAAGGGCGGCGGCAGCCTTGATCGCAGGACGGGCTGCGGGGTCGAGCCGGGCGGCAAGGCCCTGTCGCCACAGGGCTTCCAACTGGTCCAGGGTGGCGGCACCGGGGGTGAGGGTGAGGGTCACAGAGTGCCTCCGTAGATGCGTTTGTAGAGAGGGTTAAAGCCGATGCGGTAGCAGAGTTCGGCCGGGGTTTCGGCGTTCCAGACGCAGAGGTCTGCGCGGTGGTCGGGGGCGATGCGGCCCCTGTCGGTCAGGCCAAGGGCGCGGGCGGCGTTTGTGGTGACTGCGTCCAACGCCTCGGTCGGGGTGAGGCGGAAGAGGGTGCAGCCCATGTTCATGGTGACCAATAGTGAGGTAAGCGGCGAAGAGCCGGGATTGCAATCGGTCGAGAGCGCCATGGGCACGCCATTGGCGCGGAAGGCGGCGATGGGGGGCAGTTGCGTTTCGCAGAGCGTGTAGAAGGCACCGGGCAGGATTACGGCGACGGTGCCCGAGGCAGCCATGAGGGCTGCGTCAGCCTCGGTCGCGTATTCAAGATGGTCGGCGGACAGCGCCTTGTAACGGCAAGCGAGCGCCGTGCCGCCCATGTGGGAGAGTTGTTCGGCGTGGAGTTTCACAGGCAGACCAAGGGTTTGGGCCTTGTCAAAGACGCGGGCGATCTGGGCGGGGGTGAAGGCGATGTTTTCGCAGAACCCGTCCACAGCATCGACGAGACCTTCGGAATGGGCCTGTTCCAGTGCGGGCAGACAGAGGTCGGTCAGATAGTCATCGGGGCGGCCCTTGTGGTCGGGCGGGATGGCGTGGGCGCCAAGGAAGGTGGTCCTGACGGTGATCGCGCGGCGCTGAGCGATGGCACGGGCGGCGCGGAGCATGTTGAGTTCGGTCGAGATATCAAGGCCGTAGCCGGACTTGATTTCGAGGGTGGTGACGCCTTCGGCGATCAGCGCATCGACGCGGGGCAGCGCGGCGGTGATAAGGTCTTCGAAACTGGACGCGCGGGTGGCGGTCAGGGTCGAGAGGATGCCGCCGCCGGATTGGGCGATTTCGGTGTATGTCGCGCCGTGAAGGCGCATTTCGAACTCGGCGGCGCGGTGGCCGCCGTGGACGATATGGGTGTGGCAGTCGATCAGGCCGGGGGTGAGAAGGCGGCCCCCAAGGTCGGTGCGTTCGTGGTTGTAATACGTCTGCGGCAGGGTGGCCTCAGAGCCGGACCAGAGGATCGTCTCGCCTTTTGTGACCACGGCTCCCCGGTCGATGAGCGTCTCGGGCGTGGCAATACAGGCGTTTCCGAGGATCATGATGCGCGGGGCCGCTTGCTTTCGGGGTTGTCCGCGATATTATGTCTGTACATATTAACAGAGTCAAGGCGGGTCGGATCGTGACGGTTGTTTGGGCAAAGCAGGCCTTGTTGCCGGGGGGCTGGGCGCGGGATGTGGCGGTCACGATCGGTGCGGACGGGCGGATTTCAGCGGTTTCCCCGGGCGTTGCGGCGCGGGGGCAGAGGGTGGACATCCTGTTGCCGGCACCCGCCAACCTGCATTCCCACGCGTTCCAGCGGGCGATGGCGGGCCTGACCGAGACGCGGGGGCCGAACCCGGGGGATTCGTTCTGGACTTGGCGGCAGCTGATGTTCCGGTTTCTGGACCGACTGACGCCCGATCATGTGCAGGCCATTGCGGCCTTTGTGCAGATGGAGATGATCGAGGCCGGGTATGCCTGCAATGTGGAGTTCCACTACCTGCATCACCGGCCAGATGGTGCGCTCTATGACCGGCTGGCCGAGATGGCCGAGCGGATTGCAGCGGCGGCGGTGGAGACGGGGATCGGACTGACACTCCTTCCAGTGCACTATCAGTTCGGCGGTTGTGACGGGCGGCCATTGGGGCCGGGGCAGATCAGGTTCGGGACGTCGCCGGACATGTTCCTGCGTTTGCATGAAGAAAGCGTTGCGGCGCTGCGCGGGCTGCCCCCGGACACCGCGTCGGGGATCGCGCCTCATTCGCTGCGGGCGGTTTCGGTCGCGGGGTTGCGGGCGGTGACGGCGGGGGCCAAAGGGCCCGTGCACATGCATCTGGCCGAGCAGAAGGCCGAAGTGGCCGAGGTTCTGGCTGCCCGGGGCGCGCGACCGGTGGAATGGATGCTGGGCAACATGCCGGTCGGGCCAGAGTGGTGTTTGATCCATCTGACGCAAATGACGGAGTCAGAGACGCTTGCGCTGGCGCCGACGGGTGCGGTGGCGGGGTTGTGTCCGATTACGGAGGCTAATCTGGGGGATGGCATCTTTGACGGGGTGCGCTGGATGGGGGCCGGGGGGAGGATCGGGATCGGCTCGGACAGCAATACCCGCATCGGGCTGAGCGAGGAGCTGCGGCAGTTGGACCATTCCCAGCGGCTGCGGGACAATTCGCGCGCGGCGTTGGCGCTGCCGGGAGTGTCGACCGGGCGGCGGGTGTTTGACGGCGCGGTCGCAGGCGGGGCGCAGGCGGCAGGGCGCGGGACCGGCGGGATTGTTGCAGGTGAATGGGCGGACCTGATGACGCTGGACGGGACGGCGGTCGATCTGGAAGGGCGGACGGGCGATACGGTGCTGGACGCCTTCGTCTTTGCCGGGTCGGACCGCATGATCCGCGAAGTCTGGGCGGCTGGGCGGCACCGGGTGCAGGACGGGCGGCATGTGGCGCGAGAGGCGATCACGGATGCGTATCGCCGGGCGTTGAGGGATCTGCGGGACGCCATATGACCGGCTGGCAGGATATCGAGGCCGAGGCCCTGCGGCGCATCCATGCCCGCGCATGGCCGCCGGGGAGTACCATCCCGCATGAGGCTGATCTGGCGAAGGAATTCGGCGTGGCACGGGCGACAGTGAACCGCGCCCTCCAGGCGCTGGCCGATGCCGGATGGCTTGATCGCAGGCGCAAGGCGGGAACGCGGGTGGCGCTGCATCCAGTGCGCAAAGCCACGTTTTCCATCCCGATCCTGCGGGCCGAGATTGAGGGTGCGGATTCCGTCTATGGCTATCGGCTGCTGGGCCGCACGTTGGAGGAGGCCCCTGCCCCGATCGCGGCGCGGCTGGGGGTGGCAGGGGCGCTTTTGCATGTGACGGCGCTGCATCTGGCGGACGGGCGGCCCTATGCCCATGAGGACCGCTGGGTGAATGTCGCGGCGGTGCCGGGGATCATGGCGGTCGATCTGGCAGTGGCGAGTGCGAATGAGTGGCTGGTGACCCATGCGCCTTTTGTCAGGGGGGATTATGCGATCGGGGCGGCGGCAGCAGATGACGCGATGGCAGGGGTCATGGGGGCGGCGATCGGTGCGGCTTTGGTGACGGTGGAGCGGACGACGTGGGACGATACGGCGGGAATCACGGCGGTTCGGATCACGTTCCGCGAAGGGCATTGGGTGCGGACGGTGATCTGAGCGGTAACGGGTGGTTAGGGGTTGCTTGCGGGGCCGGGGGGATCTGTGGGGTTAACAGCGGAAGTCTTGCAGGTGTCTGATTTGGTTTTGGTATTTCATCATTCTGCGTTTCGGTGTCACGTCGGTATCACGTCGGTATTGCGTCGGTATTGCGTCGGTGGATTTTGGATGTTTTCGGAAACGGTAGAGTAAGGGCCGGTTAAGTATTCTGAAAAAGGGGTGGGGTGAGGCGGGCTTCACCAAGCCTGCATGTCGCCTCATTATGCGGGAGCGGGGTTAAGGACGGGTTAGGCGCTCGGTTGGGGGTCTTGTGTAGGATGGGTGCAACCCACCTTGGGTGAGGGCGTCCGGGCGGCGGTGCGTGCAAGCATGCACCCTACGAGAATGGCCAAGGCCATTGCCTTGGTCACGCGGCGACAGTGACGCATTCCGGCCGGACGTCTTAGCGTTCGGCCAGCCCCTGCCCCCCCCCAAGGGCAGGGGCTTCGCCCCCACCAGGGCAGGCGCTGGCCTTCTGTCATGTGAGTGGAACGGGGATCGGTGGAGGCGGCAGGGCGGGAGCGGGGCGGTGCTTCCACTGGATGCCCCGCTGATCCCGCTCAACCGAATGGGTGCACAGAGGACGATCGCACGCCACCAGAAACGATCTTGTGCCTTGGGTCTGCTACCGCAGTCCATCCCGCGCGATCGCCTCGGCCAGCATCGCCGTTACCTGACCGCGTGCAGCGGCGATTTCGGCGGGGCCGGCATCGGGGGAGAGGGGGGCGGAGAGGGCGAAGGAGCGGGAGCGGCCGCGTTCGGAACCGTCGAGGGCGGCGACGAAATACTGACCGGAAAGGCGGAAATTGCCGCGCTGGCTGGCCACCATTTCCTCGACCCGGACTTCGACCCGCGCCTGCGGACGGCTGTCGAAGGGCCAGGGTTCCGAGGCGACCTGTGCGCCGGTTATGACGCGGAGCAGAGACCCCAGTTCCAGTGTCATCGCCCGTGCGGGCAGGTCGGCCCAGAGGAGACCCGCCTGCCGGGTTATGCCGCCGTCAAGCGTCTCGATCGAGATTTCCTCGTTCTGGGCATAGGTGGGCAGGCTGACTTCGCGCAGTTCGACCGTGCCGTAGGAAATGCCGATCCGGGTTTCGGGCGTAACCGAGGGCACTGCAAAGCGGACCGGGGCTGGGGAACAAGCGGCAAGCGCCAGCACAAGCAAGAAGGGGCGGAGGGCCATGGCAGCTTACCTTCCAAAGATCAGGGCGTTCGGGTTGCGTTCGATGGTGCGGGCGAGCTGGGCCACAGCCTCGGCGGCGCGGGTGACTTCGCGCATCGCGTCGCGGGCGTCACGCACGACCGAGGACGTGTCGTTGAAGCCTGCGACGGCGGTTTCGGTGCTGGCGAGCAGCGCATTCACCTTGTCGATCATCGCGGGCAACTGATCGGCGGCCGCGGCGATCTGGTCGGCGGCGGCAGCGGCTGAGGCCAGCGTGTTGTTGGCATTGTCGATCACGCCGCCGTTTCGCACATCGCTCAACACGCCCTGCAGTTCGGCAAGCGCGGCCGAAAGGTCAGCGGGCAGGGTCTGCATCCCGTCAGAGGAAACGAAGGTATCTGCACTCGCCATGAGCGCTGTCGCCTGATCCAACAGATCGGTCAGCGGCAACTCGGTGGCTTTGGTGGTGAGTGACGTGATCTGGTCAATGAGCGCGGGGACGCCTTCCATCGCTGTGTTGGCCTGTGCGGCGACGGCGGTGATCTGGTCGGCGGCGTCGCGGGCCGAACTAAGGACGGCATTGGCGTTGTCGATCACGCCGCCCGCCTGCACGTCTGCAAGGACAGAGCGCAACTGTTCGAGAGAGGCCGAGACATTGCCGGGCAGCGCCTTGACCTCTTCCGAGGCGATGAGCGCGTCGAGCGAAGATAGAAGGCTGCTTGCCTGTGTGACCAGATCGTTGAGCGGCAGCGCCTCGACCTGAGAGGCGATGCCGTTGATGCGTTCGATAAGCGCCGGCACACCGTCGAGCGCGGTGCCGGCGTTGGTTGCGGCGACCTGCAGCGCATCGACTGTGGAAAGAAGCCGGCCCACAGCATCCTGCGCCTGAATGTCGGTCAGCATGGCGCGAATATCGGCGACGGTGCCCTGGATCTCGCCCAGAACGGCCGTGAGCTGTTCGGGTACGGCCTGCACGGCTTCGGACCCCACGACGCCGCGCACATCGGCGATAAGGCCCGAGACCTCTTTCGGGACCGACTGCACCTCGGGGCTGCCGACGAGCATGGAGGCGTTGTCCATGAAGCTGATCGCGCTGTTTAGCAGTTCCTCGATCGGCAGATCGTTGATGCGCGAGAGCGTGCCCTGCGCCGTGGCGGTGATGTCGGTGATCTCGCTTGGTGCAGTGGGGATCGCCGGATAGGGTTCGGCTGCGGTGTCGAGGACGGCGGGGGGCGCGTCGGCCACCTCGAGAAGCTGGACCTTGAGCCCGCCGGTCAGGATGCTGCCGGTCGCAAGGCGGGCGCGGAGGCCGTCCTCGATCATGCCTGCGATGTATTCCTGCGCCTTTTCGGGACTGCCGTCGCCTTCAAGGCCAAGGCGGTTCGGCTCGATTGTAAGAACGGTGATCAGGTGGATGTCCTCATTGCCGAATCGTTCGGGGTCGATGAGGCCGTCAAGGCCCGTGACTTCGCCAATCCGCAGGCCGTTCAGTTCCACGGCGGCGCCGGCGGACAGGCCCGCGACATTGCCTTCGAACACGGCCGAGAGGTTGAGTGTGGCGGCGTTGTTGCGGCTGAAGAGGCTCGCCCTTGCATCGGCCTCGTAGTAGAAGATGCGGAAGATATCGCCATCCTCGGCGGGTGGCGAGCCCGAGACGAAGGTGTCGAACGTGCCGCCGCCGATGAGGAGCGAGGCGAGGCTCGCAAAGTTGATCGTGGCCCCGCCGGTACCCACAGAGATGGAAAAGCCCGAGGCATCCCAGAACACGGTGTCCTTGCGGACGAGCCTGTCATAGGGCGCAAAGACCACGGCATCGGCCTCGACCGAGAGACCGTCGGGAGAGACGCGGGCATCGCCGATGCGGCCGATCGGCACGCCCTTGAACATGAGCGGCATGGAGGTGGTCAGGGCACCGTCGGTGGATCGCAGGATGATGCGCAGGCCCTGCCGGTTCGAAGGCATCAGGGGCGCGATGCTTTCGCCAAGATGCAGATACTTCGTCTCGCCGGGGGTGGAATCCCATGTCCCTTCGATGAACACACCACTCAGTACGGTCTCCAGACCTGACACGCCCTGCGAGTTCACCTGCGGGCGGACAACCCAGAATTGCGAGGAGTCGTCCACATAGGGGGCAACATCGGGATCAAGCCGGACATTGACGATGACCTGATCCAGATTCTCGGTGAAGCTGACCTTCTCGACTTTGCCCACGGACACGTTGCGGAACCGCAGGTCGGTCTGGCCGGCCTCGACCCCTGCTGCATCGTCGAACACGATCTGGATCAGCGGACCCCGGTCGTGCCATGCGGTCCAGGCGACGCCCAGCGCAATGAAGAGGGCGGCCAGCGGCACCAGCCAGACGACTGACATGCGGTCCCAGATCGACCGGCGGGCGGTCGTGACCGGGACGGGCGGAATGGAGTCGGTCATCGGATTGTCTCCGCCGCGCCTTCGGAGGCGGGGTCTTCGTCCGCTTCGATGTGATCCCAGATCAGGCGCGGATCAAAGGCTTGGGCCGAAAGCATCGTGAAGATCACCGAACAGGCAAAGGCAAGGGAGGCGGGCCCCGGATTGATCGCGGCCACCACGTTCAGTTGCACCAGTGACGAGAGGATCGCAACCACGAAGACGTCGATCATCGACCAGCGGCCGATGTATTCCACGATCTCGTACATCTTCTGCCGCGAGCCTGGCGCGGCACGGACGCCCCTGCGGACCGAAAGCGCAAGGTAGGCGATACAGACGAATTTCGCGATCGGGATGGCGACACTGGCCACAAGGATGACCAGCGCCACAACGATGGCTCCGCCATGCATGAGTTCAATGGCGCCGCCAACGATGGTGGAATTGTAGCTCGACGTCAGCGTCTTGGTGACGAGCATGGGGTAGAGGTTGGCCGGGATATAGCACATCAGGCCCACGGCCAGCCACGCCCAGACGCGGCTCAGGCTTTTGTCGTCACGCGATTCCAGCCGGCTGCCGCAGCGGTCGCAATGGGTCTGGCCGATAGGCCAGACGCGGGTGCAGCGGGTGCAGGCAACTAGGCCGGCATCGCGGGCCGTCAGCATGACGATCGGTCCGCTCACCTGTAACCCTCTGCGCCGTCAAGGGATTTCCAGACCGACCAGCGGCACATCCAGGTATCCTGCACGATGCTGACCACGACCAGGCCTGCGAACATGTAGAAGGCCGGGCCAAAGCTGATGTCGGCCAGATCGGCCACCTTGACGAGCGAAACGGCGCAGCCGATGGCAAAGATCTCGGCCATGGACCAGGGGCGAAGTTCTTCGGCCAGCCGGAAGGCGGCGCGGGCGGACGGGCGCGGCGGGCGGTCAAAGACGATCGGGACAAGGACGTAGAGGATGAGGAGTGCGCGGGTCAGCGGGACCAGCACGATCAGCGCCACCACGGCGAGCGAGACGATGAGAAGCGGCCCGCCGACAAAGGAAAGGGCGGCGTCGAGCAGAGTCGAGGAGTTCTGGAGCCCGCTTGTGCTGATCCGCAGGAAGGGGAACCAGAGCGCGCCCAGGACAAGGACCGTGACCGTCAGCGCCATCATGATGATCGTCATGCCGGCGCGGCGGCGCGGGGCGATCAGGACGGAATGGCAGCGACCGCAAACAGCCCGTTCCCCGGCAGCGGGCTGCGCAGCGTGATAGAGCGCGTCGCAGCGGGGGCAGGCGATCAGGTCTTCAAGGGGAAGGGCAGACAGGTTCATCAGGGTCCGGGGCGCAGCGGCATGTCCGGGGAGTGTAGGCCGGAACCGGGGGGCGCGAAAAGGGGATGCGACCCTACAAATCATGTCGGGGGCCGCCCGGGGCTGCATTCTGGCGGAAACGCACAAATCCTGCCCGCAGATGCGGCAGGTCAGGGGCGGGACAAGAGTGCCTCGATCTCGGCCCGCAAGGGCATTGATGGCGCGGTGCCGGGGCGGGTCACGGATATACCTGCAGTGGCACAGCCGAACCGGACGGCGGAGACGGGGTCCATCCCTTCGGCCAAAGCAGCCGCAAAGCCTCCGTTGAATGCGTCCCCTGCCCCGGTGGTTTCCACGACCGGCCCGGCTGACATGGCGGGCACATGCACTGTCTGGTGCGCGTCGTGATAGAGCGCGCCCTTGTCCCCCAGTGTGATGATCGCGGCCCCGGCCCCCTGATGGCGAAGGGCGCGGGCAGCGACCTCGGCCTCGGCCACGGTCGCCACGGAAAGGCCGGTCAGCGCCTCTGTCTCAGATTCATTCGGCGTCACGAAATCGCAAAGGGCGAGCATCCCCGGCGGCAGCGGCGCTCCAGGCGCGGGGTTGAGGACGGTGCGGACGCCAGCTTCGCGGGCGATCTGAAGGGCGCGGAGGGCGGCGGGGAGGGGCTGTTCCAGTTGGGTGACAAAGACCCCGGCGGACCGGATCAGGTCAGCGCGGGCGTCGATATCGGCTTCTGAAATCAGGCTCGCCACGCCGGGGGCCACGATGATCGCATTGTTTCCGGTGCCCGATTCGACAAAGATATAGGCCGCACCCGTATAGCTGTCGTCATGCTGGGTCACGGCAGGCGTGACCCCTGCCTCGGCCCAGGTCCTGAGCGCCATGTCGGCAAATGTATCGCGGCCCAGACGGGTGATGAAATGCACCTCGGCCCCGGCGCGTGCTGCCGCCACGGCCTGATTGGACCCCTTGCCGCCCGGCCCGAGTGCAAAGCTTTCGCCCATGATGGTTTCGCCCATCTTTGGCGCGCGCGGCGCACGATAGGCGGTATCGGCGACAAAGACGCCAAGGATCACAACGGGTTTCGCGCTCATGTCCTGCTTCCTTTGCTGACCGGGCCGCAGGAAAGGCGGCTCCGCAGCTTCTTGTGGTCTCAAGTATTCCCGCCAGAGGCTCCGAAGCCAGCCCCCGTCGCGCCGTCAGGCGTCAGGCGGAATCACGCCCTTGCGGAAGACGAAACAGCCATAGAACCGGCGTTCGCCGGTCTGGATCACGGCATAGGCGTCCCGCGCACGGTCGTAGAAGTCAAAGCGTTCGATGCTGACCATCGGGCGCGGGCGGCCTTCAGCGGCGTCGATGGCGGCCTGCACCTCGGCCTGTACGGGCGGGACTTCGGAAGGGGCACCGACAACCTCCATCCGGCCTGCGAAATCATCGACGAAGGTGTCGAGCGGGAGGACGGAAAGAACAGCCTCGACCGCCTGCGCGGCGGTCAGGTTTTCCATGCGCAGAAGGTCACCATAGACGGTGGCCCGCGCGATGCTGTCCGAGGGGAAGTTCGTGTCAGCAACCACCAGCGTATCGCCGTGGCCCATGGCACGCAGGACGTAAAGCACGTCGGCGTTCAGGCGGTGGTCCAGTCCCTTGAGCATGTCGTCTCCTCCGTTTCGTCAGTTCAGCTGATGCGGTTGCCCGTCTCGCCGTCAAACAGGTGGACAAGCGACAGGTCCGGCGTCAGGTGCACGATGTCGCCGGGGCGCACGGTCAGGCGTTCGCGTGACACGACGGTCAGATCGCGGCCGCCCGCACGCAGGACAAGGTGCGTTTCCGATCCGGTGGGTTCGACCACGGTCACCGCCGCCTCGACCCCGGTTTTGCTGAGCGCGAGGTTTTCGGGGCGAATGCCAAAGACCACTTTCTTGCCCGCCCCCGCCCCCGCCTTGCGCGGGGCCGGAAAGCGCAGATCGCCTGCCTTGAACATGAGCCCGTCCGGCCCGTCTTCAAGCACGCCGTCAATCAGGTTCATGGCAGGCGAGCCGATGAAGCCCGCGACAAAGGTGTTGTCGGGGCGGTCATAAAGGTCGAGCGGCGCGCCCACCTGGGCGATATGGCCGTCGCGCATGACGACAATCTGGTCGGCCATGGTCATGGCCTCGATCTGGTCGTGGGTGACATAGACGGTTGTGGTGGACAGGCGCTGGTGCAGTTCGCGGATTTCGGCCCGCATCTGGACGCGCAGTTTCGCGTCAAGGTTCGACAAGGGTTCGTCGAACAGGAACACCTTGGGATTGCGCACGATGGCGCGGCCCATCGCCACGCGCTGCCGCTGCCCGCCCGAAAGCTCGCGGGGATAGCGGCCGAGGTAGGGTTTGAGGCCAAGGATATCGGCGGCGCGGTCGACGCGTGTGTTGATTTCCTCTTTGGGCATCTTCTGCATCTTGAGAGCAAAGCCCATGTTCGCCGCGACCGTCTTGTGCGGGTAAAGCGCATAGTTCTGGAACACCATCGCGATGTCGCGCTGCGAGGGCGGCAGGTTGTTCACCACCCGGTCGCCGATGGCGATCTGGCCGCCCGAGATCTCCTCTAGCCCTGCGATCATCCGCAGAAGCGTGGATTTGCCACAGCCCGAGGGGCCGACGAGCACCACGAACTGGCCGTCCGTGATCCTGACGTTCACGCCGTGGATGACTTCCATCCCGCCATAGGATTTGCGCAGGTCGCGGATCGTCACTTCGGCCATGTCTGCAGGTCCCCTCCCCCGGTGTGGCGACAGTCCTAGCTGAGCCGGATCAAGCTGTCCATCGCCCCTGAACATACTAACATGTTAGATGCTTGACTTGGGGGAAGAAGGCTGAGACTGTCCGGATTGTCCGGACAAGAACGCCGGAGCCGGAACCCGATATCAAAGGTGTTGCATGTTCCCTTGGGAGTAGGGACGCGGCACCTGCGGCGCGTCCGGTCCCGTCCCTTCGGGGGCGGTCACCATTAGGGAGGATGTCAATGAAAGTCGATCTTTACAATTACGCGGCCGGCCTTTCGATGAGCCGCCGCCGCCTGCTGCAATCGGCAGCGAGCGTAGGTGGTCTGGCCGCCTTGGGCGGGCTGGGTCTGGGTGCCGGTCCTGCCGTCGCGCAGGATGATTTGCGCACACAGATTCTGCAGATCCCTGGCGTCGGCAAGGGTTCGCCCACGGATGCGGACTGGCAGAAAGTCGGTGAGCTTTGCCTCGGGCCCACCAAGGCCAACGTGGCCGAAGGTGAATTCGCCGGTGTGGAACTGACCTTCCTGGGTCTGAACAACCAGAACCTGCACAACGTGCTGTTCCGCGGGTTCCTGAAGCCGTGGGAAGCCTATACCGGTGCCAAGATCAACTGGATCGACCTGGCCCAGGCCGACTACAACCCGCGCCTGCAGCAGGCGATCGCCACCGGCACAGTCGATTTCGACATCATCGAAATGGGCGCACCGTCCGAAGGTGACACGGCTGGCCGTGGCCTGCTGGACGAGATGCCCGACTGGGTCAAGACGCAGATCGAGGCCGACGACCTCGTCGCCTATCTGCAGCCGCCCGTCGGCACATGGGATGGCAAGTCCTACCGGATCACCATCGACGGCGACTGCCACACCCTGTCATATCGCAAGGACTATTTCGGTGACGGTGCCATTGGCGGTGCCGCAATGCCGATGCATTGGGAAGATGTGAACGCGATGTCGATCGCGGTGAAGGGCCAGACTGACCCGCTCACCGGCCTGCCCGCTTATGGCTTCCTTGACCCGCTCAAGGGCTGGGGTGGTTTCGGCTTCTACTTCCTTGAAGACCGCGCCACGGCCTATGTGAAGCATCCGGGCGATCCCGCCTGGCTGTTCGACCCCGACACGATGAAGCCGCGCGTCAACAACCCGGGCTGGGTTCAGGCCATTCAGGACGTCATGGACCTGATCGCCGCCGACGCCTATCCCGCCGACCAGATCAACGCAGACCCAGGCACGACTGCGTTCCAGCAGTTCCTGGCCGGTACCGGCGCTGCCGTCACCTGGTGGGGCGACGTGGGGTCCAACGCACGCACGTCCGATACCTCGGTCGTGGGTGACGTTGTGGGCTTTGACATCAACCCCGGCGCAAAGCGCGTCTACAATGCGCAGACTTCGGCTTGGGAAGAGACCGAGAACTTTGCACCGAACCTCGCCTATCTTGGCTGGGGCGTTTACGTCACCAACCGCGTCTCGGGCGACGAACTCAAGCGCAAGGCCGCCTGGTCGGCTGCTGCGCATCTGGGCGGAAAGGACATCTCGCTCTGGATGTCGGCCTATCCGTCGGGCTTCCAGCCCTACCGCAACTCGCACTTCATCTATGAGGAGTGGGAAGCAGCGGGCTACGATCGGGCCTTCGTCGAAGACTACCTCGGCTCGAACCGGGACAGCTACAACCACCCGAACGCGGCGATCGAACCCCGTATCCCCGGCATCTTCCAGTACTACTCGGTTGCCGAGGACGAACTGGCCAAGGGCTATGCCGGCCAGTACGCAAGCGCGCAGGAAACGGCAGACGCCATTGCTGCCGCCTGGGAAAAGATCACCGACCAGATCGGCCGCGAAAGCCAGATCGCGCTCTACAAGGCGTCTTTGGGGATGTGATCAGCGCAGGGCGCGGGGTTCATCCCCCGCCCTTTGCCTCAATGAACAGGGCGCGCGGGCCATCGCGCGCCCTGTTCCTGTTTGGGGTTCAGGCAATGTTGCGCAGGATGCGCACCCTACGCCTTGTTTGCCCGGTCAAATGTGACCTGGGTGAAGCATTCGGGGATGTGGGTGTCGGCCACACCGAAGGGGTGGGCAGCCCAGCCGCCGGTCGTGCTGCCGACACGGGCGGCGAGTTGCTGGAAACGGCCCAGGAAGATGCCCCAGGTCTCTCCGTCTTTGGGCGGCAGGGACCGGCCGTTGGCAAGGTCGGTGAGCGAGGCCCAGGGGATCGTGATTTCGGCGGTCCAGCCACGGTCGAGGTCGGCGGGATCGTTCAGCGTGCCATCGACGGCGACCTTCACGTCGAGGCCCGGCATATCGTAGTCGAGGAAAGCCCAGCGCGTGCCGCGCGGGTGGTTGCCGGTCCAGAAGGCGCGGGTGCCACGGTCATAGTCGCCGCCAAAGGAATGGACGCGCGGGTTGTGCACGTCGAAACGGGGCACGTCCCAGCGGCTGTCTTTGCGATAGGCATCGCGCCAGATGAAGAAGACCTCGTAGATTGTGCCACGGGCGTTGAACTCAAGTTCGTAATAGGCGTCGCCGCCATCGATGAAGACTTCGAGGTCGTTCTCGAAAAACAGAAGGTCGTCGCGTTCGGTGAGGGTTGCGACCAGATGCGGCTCGGCCGCCCAGAAGGCGATGTGGAGGGCGTTTTCATCCCAGAGGACCGCCGCCGTCGTGTCGAGCGGCGCGGGCGTGCCAGTGGCCATGTCGACAAAGCGGGGCGTCCGGGGCGCGCGCGACCAGAGGGCCGCAGCGGCGCGCCCGTCGGCGGTCAGCAGTTCGGGGATGTAGGCGGCGGTGTAATGGCCGGGGCGCCAGCCATAGCCGTTGGGGTTTGGTGTCATCGTCATCCTGCCTGAAAACCTGATCAGGATGACGATAGGGTCCGCGTGCCCGTTCGCCAACACCTTGAACGTCCCCCGGTTTCTTTGTCGCGCAAATACCTCGGAAGAGCCGCAGGCGGGGTGGAGCCCCCTACACGGCCAGGCGCGCCCGCCCGATGGAATCGTAGGCGACAAAGCCGGCTTTGCCGGCATCGTCCGCAGAATAGACGTTGCGCAGGTCGGCCATGCGGGGGGTGGTCATTGACCTGGCAAGGCGGGACAGGTCCAGCGCGCGGAATTCGTTCCATTCGGTAAGGACGACGATGAGGTCTGCCCCCTTGGCCGCCTCATAGGGGCTGTCCATCCAGGTGACACCGGGAAGGAGCGCCTCGCCTTCGTGCTGGCCTTTGGGGTCGCAGACGCGGACCTTGGCGCCACCGCCGATCAGGGCGGGGACGATGGTGAGCGAGGGGGCATCGCGCATGTCGTCGGTGTTTGGCTTGAACGTAACGCCAAGGACCGCAACCGTCTTGCCGTTGAAGCTGCCGTCGCAAAGGTCGGACAGCTTGTCGATCATCCGGCGCTTGATATCCTCGTTCACCGCGATGACGGTTTCGGTGATGCGCATCGGTGCGCCGTGTTCCTGACCGATCCGTGCCAGCGCCTTGGTATCCTTGGGAAAGCACGAGCCGCCATAGCCGGGGCCGGCATGGAGGAACTTGTTCCCGATGCGGCCGTCAAGGCCCATGCCCCTGGAGACGGCCTTGATATCCGCGCCGACCCGTTCGCAGAGGGCGGCGATTTCGTTGATGAAGGTGATCTTGGTCGCAAGGAAGGCATTGGCCGCGTATTTGATCATCTCGGCGCTTTCCAGATCGGTCGTGACGATCGGGAAATCGCGCAGGAACAGGGGCCGGTAGATCTCGGCCATGATGGCGGCGGCGCGGTCGGATTCGACGCCCACGACGACGCGATCGGGGCGCATGAAGTCGTCGATGGCAGCCCCTTCGCGCAGGAATTCGGGGTTGGAGGCGACGTCGAACGCGGCGCCTGGCACCGCCTCGCGGATGACGTCGCGGACTCCGGCATTGGTGCCGACGGGGACGGTCGATTTGGTAACGACGACCGTATAGCCCGTCATCGCATGGGCAATGTCACGGGCAGCAGCCATAACATAGGTGAGGTCAGCATGGCCATCGCCCCGGCGCGACGGTGTGCCCACGGCAATGAACACGGCCCCTGCCCCGGCGACGGCGGCCTTGATATCGGTGGTGAAATGGAGCCGTCCGGCCTCCACATTGCGGGCCATGAGGGCTTCGAGCCCCGGCTCGTAGATCGGCGCGATGCCGTCGTTGAGCTTGGCGATTTTGCGCGGGTCCAGATCGACGCAGGTCACGTCATGGCCGAAATCCGAAAAGCAGACGCCCGAAACAAGGCCCACATAGCCGGTGCCGATGATCGCAATACGCATGATGAAACCTCTTTGGTGCTCATGCGCGGACCTTGTGCAATGGCGGATGAAAGTCAACCCGAAGGAGAGGCTTCGTGCTGCACTTGCGAAACGCAGACGGATAGGGCGCCTGTCCGGGCGATGAAATTGGGGGGTGCCAGTGTTGCAGGCAGCGCATGATTGGCTGCCAAACCGGCCGGTGGGGCGACAGCGATCTTGCCAGTGCGGGGACAACGGCGTGACAGTGGGGGCAGGAGAGCATGTCAGGCGAAAGAATGCGCGATCCCTTAACAGACCGGCTGGACTATCCGGCGCTGGTCGAACTTCTGAAGGAGCGGCGGGCGAGCCTGCCGCCGCGGCTGCAGGATGTGGCGCAATTCGTGCTGAACAATCCCGAGGATGTGGCGATCCTGACCATTGTCGAGATTGCTCGCGGTGCCGGCGTGCCGCCGTCTGCAATCACGCGGTTCACGCAGGAACTGGGGTTCGAGCGGTTTTCCGATCTGCAGGCGGTGTTCCGGTCGCGGCTGGTGGGGCCACGGCTGAACTATGCCGACCGACTGAAGGGGATATCGGACAAGGCGGCGGACGGGGATCTGGATCTGTCCGATCCGCAGGGCGTGCTTGAGGTCTTTGCTTCGTCCGCCTATCGCAGCCTGTCGGGCATGGTCGAGGATCAGCGGGAGGCACCGCTGCGGGCGGTTGTAGAGGCGATCCGGGCTGCGCCCGCGGTGCATGTGACGGGCGGGCGGGGGGCGTTCGGGGTCGCGGCCTATTCGTTCTATGGCCTTGCTGCGGTGGGCAAGCGGGCGTTCCTGATCGACCATCTGGGCGCCATGCGGGTGCAGCAGGTGCAGGCCGTGGGACCCGAGGATGTGATCCTTGCCATCAGTTTTGACGATTACACGCGCGAGACGATCGAGACGGCGGAACTGGCCGCTGCAGCGGGGCGGACGATTCTGGCGATCACGGACAATGAACTTTCCCCTCTCGTCCCGCTGGCCCGGCATGCGCTGTTCGTGAAAGAGGCGCGGCTGGGCCATTTCCGCAGTCAGGTGCCCGCGATGGTGCTGTGTCAGACGATCATCGCGAGCGTGGGCCGGTCGGGCGGGCCGGATGGGGAACGGCAGATCGGGCGGTTATAGAAGCGACGGATTAGCCCCAGATACTTTCACCAGGTGTGCCGGGTATGCATGGGCAGCTACAACGCCCTGTGGACGGCCCTGCGGGCGGGCCAGATGTTGTCCGTAACCCAGGGCTCGGAGCGGGATCGCTTCATCCTGCGGGGCTCACCGAATTCGCGTGTCACAGAGCAGAACTACCTGCACATTCCGGACGACTCGATGGAGGGTGCGGTTCTGGATATCAGTATCCTGGCGGCGGACATGAAACGGAAATGGCAACAAACGGCAACAACAGAAAGGCCGCCCGAAGGCGGCCTTGTCTAGGTGTCTGTAAACATTACCGAAACTGGAGCGGGCGAAGAGATTCGAACTCTCGACCCTAACCTTGGCAAGGTTATGCTCTACCCCTGAGCTACGCCCGCACTCCGTCTCGTGCGGTTCGGATACAAAGAGACGACGGCGGCTGCAAGAGGAAAATGCGTGAGATGTCGCCGCGTCGGTTGGTGCCGGGCAGAGCGCCTGCGGCGCACCTGCTTCTGGCCCTGCGCAAGGCGCAGGGCTTTGACCAGGGCCAGAGGTTCAGGATCTGGAAATGAAGGGCGTCAGCCCAGCGCGTAACCCGCGCCGCGCACCGTGCGCAGCGGGTCGCTGCCGCCGTTGTGCATCAGGACCTTGCGCAGGCGGCCCACATGCACGTCAACGGTCCGCGTATCGACATAGATGTCGCGGCCCCAGACCCGGTCGAGCAGGTTTTCACGCGACCAGACGCGCCCCGGCTTTTCCATCAGGGTCGCCAGCAGGCGGAACTCGGTCGGCCCCAGCTTCAGCATCTCACCCGCCCGCGTCACGCGATGGGTTTCGGCGTCCAGCTGGATATCCTCGAACACCAGCACCTGTCCGACGGTCGATGGCCGGACGCGGCGCAACTGGGTGCGCACGCGGGCCATCAGCTCGCTCACCGCATAGGGTTTGACGACATAGTCATCCGCCCCGATTTCGAGCCCCCGGACCTTGTCCACCTCTTCGGAACGGGCCGAGAGCATGATGATCGGCATGTCGCGTGTTTCCGTCCGCGCCTTGAGTTGGCGGCACACCTCGATCCCCGAGACGGAGGGGAGCATCCAGTCCAGCACCATCACATCGGGCGGATCTTCCTGCACCATCATCAGCCCGTCTTCGCCATTCGCGGCCGTCGTCACCCGGAAACCTTCGGCCTCAAGGTTGTAAGACAACACCTCGCGCTGGGCGGGCTCATCCTCGACGATCAGGACATGGGGTTGTGTGGTGCGCATGGGTCAGTCAACTCCGTCCATAAAGGCCGTCCGGTCACCCTTGGGCCGGTTTTCATCGGGCCGGCTTCCGGTCGTCAGATAGACGATCTGCTCGGCCATGTTCGTCACCAGATCGCCCATCCGTTCGACGTTCTTGGCAATGAAATGCAGATGCATGCAGGCGGTTATGTTGCGCGGGTCCTCCATCATGAAGGTCAGGAATTCGCGGAACAGCGCGTTGTACATCTGGTCGACGTCCTGATCGCGGTTGATCACGTCGCGGGCCAGCGCCTCGTCCCGGCGCACAAAGGCGTCGAGCGTGTCCTTGAGCATCGTCTGCACTTCGCGTGCCATCCGCTTCAGCGTCCCGTCTGACCCGCTGATGGGCCGCATTTCGGCAAGGACGCTGGTGCGCTTGGCGATGTTCTTGGCATAATCGCCGACCCGTTCCAGCGATCCCGCGATCTTGATCACCGACAGGATGATCCGCAGATCGGTCGATACGGGGGCGCGGAGCGCGATGGTGCGTGCGGCCTCTTCGTTGATCAGCTCTTCCAAATCATCCACGGACTTGTCCGCTGCACGCACCTTTTCGGCCAGTTCGGTATCCCGGTTCACCAACGAAGCCGTGCCGTTCATGATGGCGTCTTCGACCAGACCGCCCATCTTGATGATCATGGCCTGAATGGCCTCGAGGTCGCGGTCATAGGCCCGCATGATGTGTTGTTCGTCGCCCGTCATGTCACTTATCCAATGCGTCCTGAGATATAGCTTTCCGTGCGCGGGTCTTTGGGATTGGTAAAGATCTGTCCCGTCTCGCCGTACTCGACCAGATTGCCAAGGTGGAAGAAGGCCGTCTTCTGGCTCACCCGGGCGGCCTGCTGCATCGAATGGGTCACGATCACGACCGAATAATTCTGCTTCAGTTCGTCAATCAGTTCCTCGACCTGCGCGGTGGCGATCGGGTCAAGCGCCGAGCAGGGTTCGTCCATCAGAAGGACTTCGGGTTCCGTGGCGACAGCACGGGCAATGCAGAGGCGCTGCTGCTGCCCGCCCGAAAGCCCGGTGCCAGGGGATTGAAGACGGTCCTTGACTTCGTCCCAGATGGCGCCGCGACGCAGGGCCTTTTCGACGATGTCGTCCAGATCGGCCTTGCTGCGGGCCAGACCGTGGATGCGCGGCCCGTAGGCCACATTGTCATAGATCGACTTCGGGAAAGGGTTCGGCTTTTGAAACACCATGCCGACCTTGGCGCGCAACTGCACCGGGTCGACCTTCTTGTCGTAGATGTCCTCACTGTCGAGCTTGATCTCGCCATCCACGCGGCACGACGCGATCGTGTCGTTCATCCGGTTCAGGCAGCGCAGGAACGTCGATTTCCCGCAGCCCGACGGGCCGATGAAGGCCGTGACGGTGTTGTTCAGGATATCGACATTCAGGTCCTTGATGGCATGCGATGTGCCATAATGGACCTGCACGTTGCGGGCGGTGATCTTGATATCGGTTCCGGTCATGGTGCGGTCTTTCAGTCGGGCATCGTCAAGCATGTTGTTCACCTTGTTTACCACCGGCGCTCGAACCGGCGACGCAGAATGATTGCGATCGCGTTCATGATCAGAAGGAAGAAAAGCAGGACGATGACGGCCCCCGAAGACCGTTCAAGGAACGCCGGGTCCGAACGGGACGCCCAGCCATAGACCTGAACGGGCAGCGCGGTGGCGGGTTCAAAGAAGCCCTGGATCGGCGCAGACGGGTGTGTGCCCACAAAGGCCACCATCCCGATCAGCAGAAGCGGTGCGGTTTCACCCAGCGCCGTGGCAAGGGCAAGGATCGTCCCCGTCAGGATGCCGGGCATGGCCAGCGGCAGAACGTGGTGGAACACCGTCTGCATCTTGGACGCGCCCACACCCAGCGCCGCATCGCGGATCGACGGCGGAACGGCCCTGATGCTTGCGCGGGTCGCGATGATGATCGTCGGAAGGCAGACGAGTGTCAGCACGAGACCCCCGACAAGCGAGGAGGATTGCGGCAGTCCGGCAAAGTTGATGAACACCGCCAGACCCAGAATACCAAAGACGATGGACGGCACCGCAGCAAGATTCGAGATGTTCACTTCGATCAGGTCGGTAAACCAGTTCTTGGGCGCAAATTCCTCAAGATAGATCGAAGCGGCGACACCGATCGGCAGGGTCAGCACCAGAACGATCATCATCATGTAGGCCGAGCCAAGGATCGCCACGCCAAGACCGGCCGATTCCGGCCGCTGGTCAGACGCGTCCGGCCGGGTCATGAAGCCCCAGTTGAACGCCACGGTCAGGATGCCCTGATCGACCAGCTTGTCGGTCAGGTCGAGTTGTTCGGGGGTCACGTTCTTGTCGCGCAGCGCCTCTTCGCGGTTCACGCGACCCTTGAGGTAACCGTCGATCCGCCCGTTGGCCAGCACGGTGACATCGATCGTCGTCCCGATCAGTTCGGGATCGGCCAGCACCTGATTGCGCACCTGGGCCGCCGCATCGCGGGACAGCATGTCGCCGATCATGGCGTCGGTCAGACCTTCGACCTCGAACCCCTGGCTGTTGACGTATGCCGCAAAGTTTTCCTTGAGAAGGTTGGAATAGCCGATCGTCGTGACCTTAGCCATTTCCTCGCGGTTGCGGTTGCCTGCGGGGTCCAGCTTTTCTTCGGTCAGGGTCACCGGAAAGCTCAGGCTGGCCTGCCGGAAGGCCGAAATGCCATCCGAAAAGATCGTGAAGAGCATGAGGGCCAGCACCGAAAGGCTGATCGCAATTGCAATGATCCCGTAAAGCCTGAAACGGAACTCGGTCGCATTACGCCGCTTGGTCAGCGCATCGACCTCGTAAAGCGAATGCGGCTTGCGCACGCCTGCGGGGGTTGCACCCGGAGCAGAGGAGAGGTCGGTCATTCGTATTGCTCCCGATACTTTCGCACGATCAAAAGTGCTACGATGTTGAGTGCCAGCGTGATGACGAACAGCGTGATCCCGAGAGCGAAGGCCACAAGGGTTTCGGGCGAGTCAAACGCCGTGTCGCCGGTCAGCTGGCCCACGATCTTGACGGTGATGGTCGTCATGGCTTCGAACGGGTTCAGGCTCATCGTGGCGGCTGCACCGGCGCCCATGGTCACGATCATGGTCTCGCCGATTGCCCGCGAACCCGCCATGAGGACCGCGCCGACGATGCCCGGGAGCGCCGCCGGCAGTACGACCTGCCGGATCGTTTCCGATGGCGTGGCGCCCAGACCGTAAGAGCCGTCGCGCATCGCCTGCGGCACCGCATTGATGATGTCATCGGCCAGAGAAGAGATGAAGGGAACGTTCAGGATACCAATCACGATCCCCGCCGTCATGACCGAGGCGCCCGAATTGCCAAGGCCCAGCGGCTGGGCAATGAAATCGCGCAGGAACGGACCCACGGTCACAAGGGCAAAAAGGCCGAACACCACGGTCGGGATGCCGGCAATTACCTCGATGGCCGGCTTCACCACCGACCGGACCCTCGGAGAGGCGTATTCGGACAGGTAGATCGCGGTAAACAGGCCAAGCGGGATCGCCACGATCATGGCCACAAGACTGATGTAGAGCGTGCCCCAGAGCAGCGGGATAAGACCAAAGGTCGAATTGCCCTGGAACTTGGGATCCCATTTCAGGCCGAACAGGAAGTCGGTGAACGGGTACATCGTGAAGAAGCGACCCGCCTCGGTCACCAAGGACAGAACAATTCCGAGCGTTGTGAGGATGGCGATCATCGAGGCCACGATCAGGACGCCGAGTGTCACCTGCTCGACCCGGTTGCGGGCTCGGAAATCCTTATTCGACACGCTGACCGCGTAAAGCAGCCCCAGCGCCGATACCAGAATGGCCAGCGCGGCACGCCCAAACGCGCCCCAGATCACGATCTGCCGGTAATCCTGCGCCGCATCCAGAACCTGACCGGACACTTCACTGCCAAGAGGGATGCGAGCCGCGGCAAGTCTCGCGCGCACGTCTTCGGGCGAAAGGGCATCTGCTTCGTCCGAAGTCATCGCCCCGCGGGACACGGCTGTCTCGATCCCGGCCGCCACGCGCCGGACATCGCCCATGATCAGCGTGCGCTGCGAGTCATCCTCAAGCGCGCCGGGCGGGAAATAGTTTTCAAGCTGGCGTTCGATATAGATTGGCTGTGCGATCAGCCAAACAATGAGAACCAGAAGGGACGGCAATACCGTCATCACGACCGCATGCCATCCATAGTAGTTGGGCAGCGAATGCAGATTTCGCGCCTCGCCGCCCGCCGAAGCGAGCGCACGAGCGCGACACAACAGAAACCCCACCACCGCAAGAACCGCAATCACAAGGTAAACCATCGACATCGACATGGGCGATCCTTACGGGGTTTGGGCGAAAGTCAGACAGGGGCGGCACATCGCTGCGCCGCCCCAGAGGTCAGTCAGCTTATTCCAGCGGACCCATGGCGACCTTGTTGGCCACCATTTCCTGGGTCGCGGCAAGCTCGGGGTCCGACACGAGGCCGTACTGGGCGAGCGGGCCATCCGGGCCGGCCATGTCGTCCGACACGAAGAAGTTGATGTATTCTTCAAGGCCGGGGATCACACCGATGTGGGCCATCTTGACGTAGAAGTACAGCGGACGCGACACCGGATAGTCGCCGGCAGCGATCGACTCGGTCGTGGGAACCACACCCGACATGGTCGCGACCTGCAGCTTGTTGGTGTTGTTTTCGTAGAAGGACAGGCCGAACACGCCGATGGCGGTCTTGTCGGCATCCAGACGAGCGAGCGTTTCGGTGTAGTCGCCGTCGATGTCCACGGACACGCCGTCAGTGCGGAGCGTGTTGCAAAGCTCGGTGGCTTTGGCTTCGTCATCGGCATTGGCGGCCTTGAACAGGTCAAACGCGCCCGTTTCCTTGCAGCCAGCGACGATCACCTTGGTGTCGAACACTTCACGGGTGCCGTGACGGGTGCCAGGGATGAAGGCGAGGATCTTCTGGTCGGGCAGGGCCGAGTTCACCTGAGCCCAGGTGGTGTTGGCGTTGGCAACAAGGGCGCCATCCTTGGCAACCTGACCGCCAAGCGCGTTGTAGATGTCGGCAGGGGTAAAGGCAAAGGCCGGGCCGGCAACATCCGACGCAAAAACGATGCCGTCATAACCGATCCGCACTTCCATGATGTCGTTGACGCCATTGGCCTTGCAGGTATCGATGTCAGACTGCTTGATGCGCGAGGACGAGTTGGCGATGTCGACGGTGTTTTCGCCCACGCCTTCGCACAGCTTCGCACGGCCGGCACCCGAGCCGCCGCCTTCCACGACCGGAGCCGGGAAGTCAAAGTTTTCGCCGAAGGCTTCGGCCACGATGGTGGCATAGGGCAGAACGGTCGAAGAACCGGTGATCTGGACTTGGTTGCGGGTCTGGGCCGACGCGCCGGTTGCCATCACGGCAATTGCCAGCGCCGAGGCCGACAGTTTGACGAGGGTCATGGAAAGCTCCTGATGTTTCCTGGGTGGGCCACGCCGCCTTCGGCATGACCACTGAACCTGCGGCTAAAGACCTTCGGCAACCGCTATGTAAACAAAATGAAAAAGTTTTGTGACATTCGCCGATTCAGGCCATTGGTTCGGGCCTTCCTCTGACCGTTTCCGCAGGCCCTTGCTGGGTACGGCGGCCGTTGAATACCGCATCTCCTGACCTGATTCTCATTTTAACGTAATGACTTATATAAGCAATTCTCGTGAATCGCTGCGATGTGCCCTCAGTCTCGCCCTTCGCTGCAGCGTCACTTTGTACTGTCACAAATCTTCCGGGCATCCTGTCAGCCGGATCCCCCTTCCGGTCGAGAAAGTCCCTGCGATTCGTCCGGCCCGTCAAATCCGTTGCAAGCGGGCCCAAAAACGGGGAACCCTGTCTATGGGGAAGCTAGGGAGGCGAAGATGGACGACTCGGCCTATGGCTCGCGTGACAAACGCGGCAACTGGACACCGAAAGACCCGCTGACAACGGCGCCGATCTGGTCCTTTCCGCCCGACTTTGGCGCCATCCTCAGATGGCTGCCCGGCTATTTCCTGCCGTGGAACGTTTTGTTCATGGCGACCGCAACCCTGTTCTGGGTCGTCTTCACCCCGGGCCCCGAGACGCTGAAAACCCTGTCATGGGGCTGGATACTGGGCATTCTTGCCCGCAACTGCATCGCCGTCGTCATTTTCTACGGCATCTTCGAACTGCGCCTTTACATCCAGCGGAAGCAAGGGACCGCCTTCAAGTACAACCCCAAATTCCCGCAGGACACAGAAAACGATGCGTTCATGTTCAGAAGCCAGAATGCCGAAGGACTGATCCGCACCTTTGGTACCGGCATCCCCGCCTGGACGGCATATGAGGTCCTTGTTCTCTGGGTTTTCGCAAATGGCTGGGTGCCTTGGCTGTCGTGGTCGACCAACCCCGTCTGGCTTGTCTGCTTTGGCCTGATCCTGCCGCTCTTTCACCAGTTCCATTTCTATCTGGTGCACCGGTTGATCCACGTCCCCGTGCTTTACCGCTACATCCATTCCGTCCACCACAACTCGGTCAACCCGTCGCCCTGGTCGTCGCTGTCGATGCACCCGATCGAACATATCCTCTACTTCTCGGGCGTGCTGATCCACCTCATCGTCCCGTCCAACCCGCTCTTGGCGATCTACCAGTTGCACATCGCGGGCCTCGGCGCGGTCGTGGGCCATATCGGCTTCGACAAGATGGAGACGGTGGACGAAAAGGCGATGAACACCCACGCCTTTGCCCATTACCTCCACCACAAATACTTCGAGGTGAACTATGCCGATGGCGGCATCCCGCTTGACCGGATGTTCGGCACATTCCACGACGGCACGAAGGCGGGCGATGCGCTGATGGACGCGCGGACGGCGCGGCGGAATGCGAAACGCGGCTAGGGATGGAAATCTAATTCCGAATCTGCTGTGGTGAAAGCAGATTTGCAAGCCAACCGCCTAAGAGGCGCCATGCGACTTTCACTCGACGGCCAGTCCCTGATCATCACCGGATCGACGCAGGGCATCGGTGCGGCTGTCGCCCGTGCCGCCGCCGGGGCAGGGGCCCGGGCGCTGTTCCTGACCGGCCGCAACATCGCCAAGGCCGAAGGTCTGGTGGCTGAACTCCGCGATCAGGGCGTGGCCGTCGCCATCCAGTCCGCCGACCTTGCCCACCCCGACGCACCCGCCGCCATCTTCGCCTCGGCCCTCCGCGCATTTGGCAGGATCGACGGTCTGGTCAACGCCGCAGGTCTCACCAACCGTGGCGGGTTCGAGGACGGGACGCTCGAGGATTGGGAGGCGCTCTATGCCGTCAACGCCCGTGCGCCCTTCTTCCTCATGCAGGGGCTCATCCGCCACCTGCTGGAACGCGGCGCGCCCGGCGGGATCGTCAACATCACCTCGATCAACGCCCATTGCGGCACCTCGGAACTCTCCATGTATGCCGGATCCAAGGGCGCGCTGGTGACGATGACGCGCAACGCGGCCAACGCCTATCTGCGCCACCGCATCCGCGCCAATGCGATCAACATGGGCTGGTCCGATACGCCGGGCGAGATGGTCATGCAGGGCGATATCCTTGGCAAAGGCCCGGGCTGGGCCGCCGAGGTTGCCGCCAACCTCCCCCTCGGCCGCTTCCTCAAGGCCGAGGAGGTCGCGGCGCAGGTCGTCTGGCTCCTCTCACCGCAGTCCAGTTTCCTCACCGGCTCGGTCATCGATCTGGAACAGCGTGTGCTGGGCGCCCCCTGATGCCCCGCCTGTCCGCCAAGACCCTGCCTGACGGCCTTCGCCGTCCCGCCTATGACCGCGCCGCCCTGACCCCAGGCATTGTCCATCTGGGCCTTGGCGCATTTTCCCGCTGCCACCTGACTGAATACACAGAAGACGCGCTGGAACATGCGTTCGGCCCTTGGGGTATCCGCGCCGTCAACCTCCGCCCCCCCGCACTCGAACCCATGCTCGGGGTCCAGGACCACCTCTTTATCCGCGAACTCCGCGAAGGGCCCGTCCGCGACCGCCGTGTCATCGGTGCGATCTGCGATGCGCTTACCGTGACGGACGCAGCGACCCTCGCCAAGGCCCTCTCGTGGGTGACAGACCCCGCGACCCGCGTCGTCACCATGACCGTCACTGAAAAGGGCTACTGCCACATCCCCGCGACTGGCGCGCTGGACCTGACCCATCCCGATATCATCCACGACATCGCCCATCCTGAAACTCCCCGGTCCCTCCCCGGCGTTATCGTCGCGGCGCTCGCCCACATCCGTGCGGCAGGAAACTCACCGCCTGCTTTCCTGAGTTGTGACAACGTCCCTGGCAATGGCGGCACGCTGCACGATTGCGTCGCGGCACTTGCCGCTGCAACCGGCCATGTTTCCCCGGACTGGATCGAGGCCAACGTCGCCTTCCCCGAAACGATGGTCGACCGCATCGCCCCCGCCACCAAACCCGCCGACATCGCTGCCCTCGCCGCCGAAACTGGCGTCGCGGATCAGGCACTCGTCATCGGCGAACCCTTCCGCATGTGGGTCATCGAAGCAGATTCCCGCCTCTGGCTGCCCGCATGGGATGCCGCCGGAATGATCCTGACCGCCGACGTGCCCGCCTACGAGGCGATCAAGATGCGCGTCCTGAACGGGATGCAGACCGGCCTGTCGCACCTTGCCCATATGGCGGGCCATGTGACGACCGCCACCATGATGGCCGACCCCGTCTTTGCCGCCTTCGCCCGCCGCACCATCCGGGACGAGGTGACACCCACCCTCCCTCAGGTCAGGGGCATCGACCACGCCGCTTATCTCGACGAATCCATCCAGCGCCTGACCAACACGGCCCTTGAACACACGACCGCCCAGATTTCCACCGACGGCTCGCGCAAGATTCGCCAGCGCCTCCTCGAACCGCTCATGGCCGCGAACCGCCCCACCCCCGGGCTGGAGATTGAGGTCGCAGGCTGGATCGAACACGCCACCCGCTTTGCCCTGACCGACATGGCCATCACCGACCCGATCATCCCAGCGATCACGCGCATCCTGACGGAAACCGGCAATGACCCCGCCCGCACCGTCCCCGCGATCCTTGCCTTGACCGAGGTCTTTCCACCGACCCTCACCCAACTCCCCGGCTTGACAGGACGCCTCACGACAATCGTGCAGGCCATGCGGACCAATGGCCCGCTCGCGGCCATGCGGGCCCACCTCTCAACCTGAGTTTCCCGCTTTGGCCCCGCGCCCACCTGGTGCTAGGCTTGCCCCAAAGACCGCAGATCAGGACACCAAGCCATGACCCTCCGCATCGTCGGCATCAACTTCGACCACTTCCACATGGGTGACCTGCTCCGCGCTGTCCATGACCACCCCGGCGCCAAGATCGCAGGCATCTGCGACACCGACCCCGCCCGGATGGCTGGGGCCATCGCCAACTTCTCGATCCCGGCGTCCCAGGTTTTCACCGATGTCGACGCCTGCCTTGAGTCGGCCAAGGCCGACCTCGCCATCCTCTGCCCCGCCACCGCCGACCACGCTTCCTATGTCGAGAAGGTCGCCCCCCACGGCATCGACATCCTTGTCGAAAAGCCCTTTGCCGCCACAAGTGCCGAAGCCCGCCGGATGATTGCCGCCCAGTCCACCACAGGCCATCGCCTTGCCATCAACTGGCCGCTCGCCTGGTATCCAAGCCACGTCACCGCCAAGCGTCTTGTCGACGCGGGCACAATCGGTAACCTGATCGAGGTTCATTTTTACGACGGCAACCGCGGCCCGCTCTACCACCTCGCCGACAAGGTCGAGGTCACCCCGGAAGAGGTCGAACGCCGCAAGCCCGACTCCTGGTTCTACAAGCGCGCTGCAGGCGGGGGCAGCCTGCTTGACTATCTGGGCTACGGCACCACGCTCGGCAGTTGGTTCATGAACGGCGAAGAACCGGTCGAAGTCACCGGGGTCGTCGACGAAACCCCGGGGATCGAGGTTGACCAGCACTCCATCACCGTCTGCCGTTACAAGCGCGGCCTGTCCAAGTTCGAAACCCGCTGGGGCACCACGACCGACCCCTGGACCCAGCAACCCCAACCCAAGTGCGGCTTTGTCCTCGTTGGCACGACGGGCAATATCTCCAGCTACGACTACGACGCCTTCGTCACGGTCCAGACCCGGACCGCACCGACGCCTGTCGAAATCCCCGTCGACACACCGCTCCCGGGGCGGACCGGCCCCATCGACTACATGATCGACCGCATCACCCGCGACCTGCCCGTGGACGGCTGCCTCGCCCCCGACCTCTGCCTTCTCGGCCAAAGAATTGTCGACACCGCCTTTGCATCGGCCCGCCAGAAACGCACACTGGCGCTCCTCCCATGACCGAGGCCTATTCCCTTACCGCAAGCGCCGCCGCCGATATCCCGGCCCCGGTCCTGCCCTATGAACCCCCCATGCCGCAGGGCCGCCTGCCCATCGGGCTGGTCGGCGCGGGCGGCATCTCGGCCGCCCATCTCGACGCCTACCGCACCGCAGGTTTCGACGTGCGCGTCATCTGCAACAGGACACTGTCCCGCGCCGTGGAACGCCGCGACGCCTTCTTCCCGCAGGCCGAGGCGACTGACGATATCGCGGCCACCCTGTCCCGCCCAGACATCGCCGTCCTCGACATCACGCCCCACCCTGCCGAACGCACCCCGCTGATCGAAGCGGCTCTTCTGTCCGGCAAGCATGTCCTTTCGCAGAAACCCTTCGTCCATGACCTCGATACCGGCGCCCGCCTTTGCGATCTGGCCGAAGACAAGGGCCTTGTCCTTGCCGTAAACCAGAACGGCCGCTGGTCCCCCCATATGTCTTACATCCGCGAGGCCGTCCGCGCCGGGCTGATCGGGCAAGTGCAATCCGTCCACCTCTCCGTCCACTGGGATCACAGCTGGATCAGGGGCACCTCGTTTGAACGCATCGAGGATCTGATCCTCTACGATTTCGCCATCCACTGGTTCGATTTCCTGACCTCCCTGATCGGTCCCGCTGCCACCAACGTCATGGCCACGCGCGCCCGCGCCGGCGGTCAGGACGTGGCCGTCCCACTTCTGTCCCAGACCATTGTCGAATTCCCCGGCGGTCAGGCGGCGTTCCTGTTCGACGCGGCGACCCGCTTCGGCCCGCAGGACCGGTCCATCATCACCGGCACCCTCGGCACTCTGGCCGCCCATGGCCCCGATCTCGGGCACCAGACCGTGACGCTCGCCACCGCCGCAGGTCTCGCCCGCCCCGCGCTCACAGGGACATGGTTCAACGACGGTTTTCGCGGCACCATGGGCGCGCTTCTCTGCGCGGCGGAAACGGGTCAGCCCCCGCTGAATGGCACCCGCGCCAATCTCGACAGCCTCGCGCTGGCCTTCGCCGCCATTGCCGCCGCAAGGCGCGGCACGGCGGTCAGGCCCGGCAGCATCCGCTCGCTCGCGCAGGCGCAATCCTGAGGCCCCTGGCGCAATGTCCGAAGCCGAAGTAAGCGCCCGCACCCCGTATCCGCACACCACGGCCTCGCTCGCCCGTGACCTCCGGGCAGGGGGCCTTGGTGCGGGCGATCACGTCATGGTCCATGTCGCGCTGAGTTCGATCGGCTGGATCGTGGGTGGGGCCGGTGCGCTGATCCAGGCGCTTCAGGATGTGGTGACACCAGACGGCACGATCCTCATGCCTGCCCATACGCCGGCCAACAGCGACCCCGCCCTCTGGCAGAACCCGCCTGTCCCGGCGGACTGGGTGCCTGTCATCCGCGACAATATGCCCGCCTACGATCCCGCCCGCAGCGCCTGCCGCGAACTTGGCGCTGTGGCCGACCTCTTCCGCAGCCTGCCGGACGTGCGGCGCAGCCCACATCCCCATGTCTCCTGCGCCGCCTGGGGCCGGCTTGCTGATGTCCTGACGCACGACCATCCGCTGGAACAGGCCGAAGGCCCGCTTTCCCCCATCGGCAGGCTTTACGACTGCGACGGCCGCGTCCTGCTGATCGGTGTCGGCCACGACAACAACACGTCGCTCCACCTGGCCGAATACCGGGCCGACTATCCCGGCAAGACCACCCACACCCAGGGCGCGGCGGTGATGCATGACGGTCAGCGCCGTTGGGTCATCTACCAGACACTGGCGGTCGACTCTGATGACTTCCCCCATGCAGGCGCGGCCTATGAGGCATCTGCGGGCCTCACCCCCGGCAAACTCGGCAACGCCGACCTCCGCCTCATGCAACAAAGACCCCTCGTCGATTTCGCGACCGCCTGGATGACCACTCACCGCGGACGGCCCTGAGACCACCGGTCAGTCCCTGCTTCCGCCCCTTGGTTTCTAGTCGCCGGAATACCTCAGGGGGAGCCGAAGGCGCGGGGCAGCGCCCGGCTGCTAGTGTTGGCCACCCGACAAATGGTTCCCGACGGAAGCAGGGTATCGGGCGCGGCACCAACATCCCTGAGTGAAACCGTCAAATGACTTCTTCGAGCCGGTTGCAGACATTCACTTCCCGGATATAGGCTCAGGCTTGTTGATGTGATTGCAGGATGGGCTCCATGACAGAAGGCCTGATCTCGACAGAACGGGTTTTAGCCGATCCTGCTGTTTCTGCGCTTGACGGTCAGATCCTCTGGGATCCTGTCAAATCGCTCTGGTTCACGGCCCACGCAATGATAGGCCTTGGCGCAATCTTCATACTACCATCTGTCGAAGGCCTTGTGGCATTCCTCGTCATTTCGGCGGTCACTCTTTGTGCCGGTCATTCGGTCGGAATGCACAGGCTGTTGATCCATCGCAGTTTCGTCGCGCCTCGATGGCTGGAGCGGATGCTGGTCTGGCTTGGCGTCTTGGTCGGTATGGCTGGCCCGATGGGCATGATCCGGGCGCATGACATGCGCGACTGGCATCAGCGCCAGTCCCTTTGCCCGCCGCATCCGTCTCATGGAGCAGGTTTCTGGCGAGACTTCTGGTGGCAGGTCCATTGCGTCTTCCGCCTGGAATCCCCGCCGCAATTTGTCTTTGAAGCCAAAGTTGCCGACGACCAGTTCTATAAGTGGCTGGAAAGATGGTGGATGCTGCAACAATTGCCGCTCGCGATTGGCCTGTGGTGGATGGGGGGATTTGGCCTGGTTCTCTGGGGCGTCAACCTTCGGATTGCGGTCTCGCTCTTTGGGCATTGGGCTGTCGGTCATTTCGCGCACAAGAAGGGCCACCAGGGCTGGGTGATCGACGGCCTTCCCGTGCAGGGCTACAACCTGCCGGGTATCGGGTTGTTGACATTCGGCGAGAGTTGGCACGGCAATCACCATGCCTTCCCGCATTCGGCTCGTCTGGGTGTCGAGTCAGGGCAGGTCGACCCCGGCTGGTGGTTTATCATAGCGTTGGAGGCACTTGGCCTCGCGCGCCAGATCGCCGGGCCAGATAGCGAACCAGAGCGTGATGGCCTAAGGCGCTTGAATTAGAGACGAGATCGCCACCATGCACCAAAGACCCCTCGTCGATTTCGCGACCGCCTGGATGACCACTCACCGCGGACGGCCCTGAGACCACCGGACAGTCCCTGCTTCCGCCCCTTGGTTTCTTAGTCGCCGGAATACCTCAGGGGGAGCCGAAGGCGCGGGGCAGCGCCCGCATGCATGGCCAGCAACACTCGCAGACCCTGAACGCTGCAACCGCCCGATCTGCCGCGCCCCATCCGGCCCGCCCGACCGGCCTACACGCACGAAGCGGGATGACCGATGCCCGATCCTGTTCCTCTCCGCATGCGCCCTCACCGCTATCGTCATCTGCTGGTTATGAGTCTGGAACCTTGTCACATCCCGCGTGATCGTAGACGCGCTTCCTGAACAGCTCGGGTCTGCGACGCTGCCATTCCTTGAGGGTGTCGACCCGGCGTGGATGGTGGCCGAGCGTTACGGCATCAGCGAGCAGACGGTCTGGCAATGGCGCAGCCGCGATACGGTCCGTGACCGCATCCACAGGCCTCCATCACCACAACACAGGGTTGCAACTGGCTGAAGAAGGCCAGCTCCTGTTCCCGCCTCAGCTACTTGCGCAACTCCGCCCGCCCCGACGCGTCAGCCCCATGGACCTGAAAGGCATTCTTCGCCAGGTCAAGCCCGACAGACGTACTCTCCGTCACGACAGCTCTCCTTTGTGGATCATCGCAGACCCACCTTGGCACATCGATGCCGTGGGGGGGCGGTCACATCATCAGAGCCCTTCCGGGTGGAAATCAACACGTTGTCAATGGCCGTAAACTGGGAAAAGACTCAGCACCGCGCTGCGGCCACGTAGGTCAGAATTTTGCAATGAAGTTGATCTCAACGCCCTGGTCGTCCTGGATAAGGTCGGTCAGGTCGTCTGAGAAGGTCCCGAAGTTATAGGAGACCCCGACCTCTACATGCGGCCCTAGCTGCTTGTACGCGCCCGCCAGAACACCGAAGTTCGACGTTTCTGAATCTACTGCCGTCAGATTGCGCGCTTCGACCAGCACGTCCCATTCATTGACAAGGTGGTAGCGCGCATTCGCGACCGCGAGCCAGGCATCATTCGCGGACAGGGCCACTTCAGCGTCTGGCGCGCTTTCGGTCAGACGGAAGCCAAGCTTGCCCCCGATCGTCCAGACGTTCGACAGGTCATATTCGGCATCAATGCTGAATACGTTGCTGCGCTGAATCGGCACCATATTGCCGCGGTCGTCGAACGTCTGCGCGACCATGTCGTCAAGATACTGATACTTTGCCAGCACGTTCAATCGATCATCCAGGATGGGGCGCAGGGCATAACCCGTGATAAAATTCACATAGTTTCCCTGCGGCAGGGATTCCGTTTCGGTGTTGTTGAACATCGCGTCCAGATTGGCGACGATCCGGTCCTGGCTGGTCAGGTCGTAGCGCATCAGGCCGCTGAAAAGCAGGGTATTGACCGTGCCGACGTCGCTTTGGTCAACGATGACCTCGACTCGTCCGCGCGTGCTCAATGCCTCGCTCTCGTCATGCCGCACGCCCAGCGACACAGAGGTGCGGTTCACCTTTCCCTGCGGATCGCCGGTAACGATCCCGGTTTCGATGGCCCCGGTATAGACGGTACGGTCCGACCGGGCGTAGGTGATGCCATAGGTCGCGTTCATCGACTGCTGCTGACCAAAGAGATCATAGGTGTTTTCGGCAAAGGCGGTCACGCTGTCGCTGTAGCGCCTGCGGCCGCCAACCACGACCTGCCCCTCGTCCTGCCCGGTCAGGACGAACCCATCCACGGTGCGGTTGGGATCAAGGGTATAGCCGAAATAGACGTTGGAGTCCGCGCCCTTGTCCTGGCCGATCAGGATCCGCGCTCCGGGGCCGCTCGCGCCGGCAGAAACCTCGCCCGCAAGCGACCAGGTCTTTCCGAACGCCAGTTCGGCACCAACCCCGACGCGGTTGGCGGATTCAAGTGTGCCGGTGATGTTGTAGGACCCCTGGGCATAGCCATAGAAATTTGCCGTCTCCGAAACCGTCCAGTTCAGGCGACCGGCAAGATCGTCACGTGTTCCGGTTTCGTCCGTGCTGTCCGGATTGGCGGCATCGACATGCCCCCATCCCAGTTCGGCCGAGACGGTATCCGATAACTGGTAGGTCAGAATGACCTTGCCCTGCTTGTCCCAGACCCCGGGGTCTTCTTCATAGGAATCGTAGCTCAGCGCGATGCTGAGGCGGTTGCCGAGGGGCAGGTCGGCGCTTACGCCCCAATACAGCTCGGGATCGGTGATCTGATAGTCGAGCGACGAAAAGCCCGCATCGAAGCTTTCAAAATAGGCTGAAACGGTGCCAGACAAGCCGGAGGAAAGCTCGTCCAGCGCCGCCTGGGCGTTGACCCGGTAGGCCGTGCCGCTGCCGTCTGGCGCGTCCGTGGTTGTCCCTGTCAAACCGCCGTTTAACGAAGTGATATAGCCATAGCCAGGCCCATCGGTCCGCGCGACTTCGGCGGTGAGGAAGGTGCGGTCGCTTTTGCGCCAGGAGAGATCGACGCCATAGGCCGTCTGGTCCGCCATCCCGCCCTGTTCGACCTGGAAGCTTGCCCCCAGTTGCAGCCCGTCTGCGATGCCGGAGGTGAGACGGGCCCCATAGGAATAGCCGCTAACGTCACCAGACGCAGGTTGCCATTCGTACTGTGCGACAAGGTTGAGCGTGTCATCGCCATTGGGGTTGGCCGAAAGCAGCGCGCCGCCCGGTCCATAGCCTGACAGCGGGCTGTAAAGCGTGACAACCCCTTGGGTATAGTTGATGTCGTAGTCCTTGCCCTGGATCAATGTGGTCCGGGAAATGAGGCGCTGGGTATTGCCGTCGCGCAGCTCGATCGTCAGGGTTTCCGATCCGACCAGCAAATCCTGCTTGCTGAGGAAATAGATCGACCCACCCGTACCGCGCAGCACGTCACGCTGAGGCAACTGGTCCGCCTGTGCCGCATAACCTTCGAAACGCAAACGGGGCTGCCCGTCAGCATTGGTGCCTTGCGTCTGCAGCACGGTCTGCGCGCCATAGAGGGTCCGTTCATTGCTCAAAAGCTCGGTGCCGGCAGTTTCTGATTTGAAATCGCCCCAGAGCAAGAAGTTGCTGTCCTTCTCGACCCTCAGGTACATCCCGCCCGAGGTAGGGGCGTCGATATCCAGCGTGGAATCGTCGCCATAGGTCGGATAGGCTAGATCAGGATCGATCCGGTCGATGATCGAGGACGGGTCTTTGTCCAGGATATTGCTGAACAGATCGCCAAGTTCATCTTCGCCACTGTCGACCTGAGCGGTGATCTGATAGCCGCTGGCCGTGGTGCCCGTGGCATAGCCCGAAATGCGGCCCGTCTCGAACGCCTCGTCCTGACCGGCCGGACCGTCCCCGGTCGCCCGCCCGATGCTGACATCGACTGTGCCAACATAGAACCAGTCTGACGTCGGAATCGTGACCTCGCGCGTGATCTCGGTTGCGCGCCCGTCTGGCCCGATCACCCGCACTGCGATGGATTGCTGGCCAACGGGCAATACCCGCTGGACCACTGCGCTGCCCGAGACATCAGGCGTGATCGTGGTGCCCAGGGTGACCACCCTGGATCCTGGGGCCAAGTTCTGGACGAAAACCGTCACTGCCCCGCCGCGGACCGGAATTGCCCGGATCGCAGCGCTATCGCGGCCCTGCTCTTCGGTTTCAAGGTCAGTTCGCGTCACATCGCGCGAAGTGCCCAGAAGGACCGGCCGCGTCTCGTCGAACCGCCCGTTAGCATCGGTCACGCGGTAGACATATGCCAGCCGCGTGCCTGTTGGCAGCGTCACGCTGATCTCGCCATTGGGCGCCATGGGAAGGACCGCGAGCGTCTGGATGCCTCCGGGCGCGTCCAGATCAAGGATGCGCAACTCTCCGCCCGTTACCGCATATGGATAGTTCATTCGATTGAAGAAGGTGACGGCATCGCCTGGGGCAAAAGGACCCGGCGCTGCGGTCTGAACATCCAGCCGGGGGCGCACCCCCAAGCCGTCGAAGCGGACCTGGATGTCATCTTGCGAGAACCGGATGTCCGCCGGGCTTTGGCTTGCGGGAGCGCTCCAGGTACCTGCCGCGGGGCTGCTGTCGATGCTGATCGAGAAGCCGTCCCCGACGATCGGCGCGATCGGCAGCGCTGTCACCCCTCCGGTGTTATTGCCTGACGCAAAGGTCATCGCGCAGTCGGACGGCGCCACGCAGGCCTGATCCTGAGCAAAAGCCGGCAAGTCGGTCAGGCAAAACACAGAGACCGTGGCACCAAGGCCTGCAATGAGGCGACGAGTCAATTCGACGCCCCTCCCCCGCGCTGAATGGTCATTTCGATCTGCAATCTTGTGTCATCGCCCCAGGTCCTGCGCACCAGCGATTCGACACTGGCAAGACGTCGCCGCGCGACGTCATCGGTCTCGCCTGCCTCGACATAATTCAACTGCATGAAGGTTAGCCGCTCTCCGGAACTGGCAACGAACTGGCGGACCCCGTCTTCCAACGCAGCCGAGGGCTGGTCATCCGAAGTGAAGGCGCTGGCCGACAGTTCAACCCGAACCACACGCGACTGGGCTACACCGAAGTTCAGCTTCGCCATCTTGCCAGGCGTCACCACGATCGTTCGCGGGTTTTCCGTGGTGACGCCGTAGCCGGACGGCAGCGAGAGGGTGTCCAGCTTCATTGTGAAGTTCGACCCCGCCTGCTGCGGCAGTTCTGCACAAGGCACATGGAAACGGCCGAACTCGTCGGTCGTCACGATGACCCCTCTCGTGGTGACAACGCGGACCCCGGGAATCCCCGGCTCGGTCAGGCTGTCCTCAGACCCTTCCGGCGCATCCTGATAGCCGTTCTGATTACGGTCGTCGAAGACCTTGCCAATGATGTCACTGCAATCGAATACGGCTTCGGGCTCACGCTGCACGGTGGCACTGGCGATGTTGGAGATACGATCTCCGCCCGAAGTGGCCAGCCAGGTCTGGTTTTCCATATCACCCAAGGGCGCATCCCCTGTGACGCGGACGGCGTATTCGACGGTCAGCGCGGCGTTGCCGGCAATCGTCTGGCCGGTCCAGCGCAGGGTGCGGCCGCTGATCACCGGCTCTTGCCGGGTGCCGTCCAGCCTGGCCGAGCCGGGTGTATAGACAAGGCCCACCGGCAGGATGTCCACCACGGTGACATCGCGCAACGCACCCGGAGAGTTCGACCTAAACTGAAGTTCATAAGTGAAGGCATCGCCGATGATGACGCGTTGGGTGCTGGCCACCTTAGAGGCCGTCACATCGGGGTTGAAGGTCAAGGGCACCACGGTAGGACCTTCATCGCCAAGGGTCCCGCCGGACACTACAGTCACCGGTGGGCCGGTGGACGGATTGCCGGTGGCCGTGGCCTGGTTCTTCACTTCGGCGGCGTCAAAATCGGCCTGGCTGACTGAATAGGTGCCAAGGAACGTCGTTGTGTCGCTCTCGCCCGGTGCAAGGCTGGCAATCGGCCCACCGCTCAGGGTCAGGCCAGGCAGCGGGTCGGTGACAGTAACATTGGTCAGCGTCACATTGCCGGTGTTAGTGACCGCGAAGCGATACAGGATGACGTCGCCGATCTGCGTCGGCGTAGACATCTGCGAAGTGTCTGCGGTCTTGACGAGGGAAATACCCGGCTGCGCCGGGATCAGCGCGTCGGTCGGCAGGTCGTTGTCCACATCCGTGCCAGAGATATCTGTGGTTGTCGCGGTGCTGCCGGCCTTTGGGATATAGGTCCCGGTCGCCACCGCGGTATTCGATACGGTACCCGCGTCGATATCGCTTTGGGTCAGCGCATAGCGCGCCGTGAAGGTCGTGCTGTCGGTCGCGCCGGGGGCGAGGCGCAGGATCGGTCCCCCGCTCAGCGTGATGCCGGGCAGCGGATCAGCAAGCGTCACATCGGTCAGGGTCACCGGCCCGGTGTTGGTGACCTTGAAGGCATAGGTCAGGACATCCCCGGGCCGCGCCGGATCGGACAGAAGCGAGGTGTCCACGGTCTTCACGAGGTTGATCGCGCCGGTGACGTCCAGATCGACCGTTGTCGGATCATCGTCCCCGACTGTTGCGCCAGACAGGTCCGAGACGGTGTCGGGACCGCCGGGGCCGGGATAGGTGCCAGTGGCGGTGGCCTGGTTCACAACCTGAGCCGCATCGAGATCGGCCTGGGTCAGCGTGTAGGCCGCGGTGAAGGTCGTGCTGTCCGATGCGCCGGGTGCCAGGCTGGCGATCGGACCGCCGGTCAGGATCAACCCCGGCAGCGGGTCAGCCAGCGTCACATCGGTCAGGGTGACGTTGCCGGTGTTGGTGACGGTGAAGGCATAGGTGATCGACTCTCCCAAGGCTGCCGGAGAGCTGACGCCGGAGGCATCCGGCGTCTTGACCACTGCAATCGCCGGATTCTGCGTCAGCGGCACGACCGTCGGATTGTCATTGGTCTGGTCGGACCCGGAGACGTCCTCCACTGTGTCCGCCGCACCGGTGTTGTCGGTGTAGTTGCCGGTCGCGGTGGCCGAATTCTCGACATTGCCCGCATCGAGATCGGCCTGGGTCAGCGTGTAGGCCGCGGTGAAGGTCGTGCTGTCCGATGCAGCGGGTCAGCCAGCGTCACCTTGGTCAGGGTGACGTTGCCGGTGTTGGTGACGGTGAAGGCATAGGTGATCGACTCTCCCAAGGCTGCCGGAGAGCTGACGCCGGAGGCATCCGGCGTCTTGACCAGCGTGATCGCAGGGGCCTGGGCCAGCGGGACCACGGTCGGATCATCATTGGTACTGTCTGAGCCTGAGGTATCTGTGACGTCCTCCGGGCCGGTGGCAGGATTGTCAAAGGTCCCGGTCACGGTGGCCGAATTCTCCACCTTGCCGGCGTCGATATCACCCTGGGTGATCGCATAGCTGGCGGTGAAGGTGGTGCTGTCCACCACGCCCGAGGCCAGGCTGGCGATCGGCCCGCCGGTGATCACCAGGCCCGGCAGCAAATCGGCCAAGTCCAGGTCGGTCAGCGTGACGTTGCCGGTGTTGGTGACGGTGAAGGCATAGGTGATCACCTGACCGGGAAGCGCCGGCGTCGTCACCGCCGAAGCATCCGCAGTCTTGACCAGCGCCACTGACGGGTCGCCCGTCAGCGACGAGGTTGTCGACGACGTGTCCGTGGCTTCCGTCCGCGTGCCCGATCCGTCCGAGACATAATCCCCCGTCACCGTTGCGGTATTGTCCACCGTACCGGCGTCGATATCGGCTTGGGTCAACGTGTAAGTGGCCGTGAAGGCCGTGCTGTTGGTCGCGCCGGGCGCAAGGCTGGAGATCGGGCTGCCGGTCAGGTCCAGCCCCGGCAAGGGATCGGTCACGACCACGTCAAGCAGCGTCACCGGCCCGGTGTTATTGACGGTGAAGCTGTAGGTGATGGTCTCTCCCACTGCGGGAGGAAGAGAGACGGCGGACAGATCGGCGGTCTTCACGAGGTTGATCGCGCCGGTGACGTCCAGATCGACCGTTGTCGGATCATCGTCCCCGACTGTTGCGCCAGACAGGTCCGAGACGGTGTCGGGACCGCCGGGGCCGGGATAG
>JAPLPE010000011.1 GCA_026400355.1 Rhodobacterales bacterium
CTCCGCAAAGCCGCCGCCCGCACCTACGAGGAGCTCTGGAAAGCCGTAGGCGCCGTCTGCAACCTCTTCACCGAGGACGAATGCCTCAACTACTTCATCGCCGCAGGATACAAACCCGAATGAACGCGACACGCTCTAGTGTGAAGACGACGAACGCGGCCGAGATCAAGCCGTAAAGGGCACCGGGCAACGTGACGGTAAAGAAGGTCCGGGTCGGAGAGGCCTGCAGAACGCGCGCAGCCTCGTAAAGCCGGGCATCCGAAATCCGCAGTGCCGTCGAGATGATCAGCATCGCATGCGGAAAGGTAAAGAACACGCAGCCCAGCACAATTCCCCAGAAGCCATAGATGCTGCCCCCGAACAACAGACCTTTGGCCAGACCCTGATTGCCGAACCGATAGACCAGCGACAGACCTGCCAGCAGTGACGGGACAAGGATCGGCACAGTTGCGATGGTCTGAAAGAACCCCTTGAACCGCATGCAGGTGCGATGCAGTGAATAGGCAAAGCCGAAGGCCAGAAACACCGTAATGAGGGTCGTCACCAGTGACACGACAAAGCTGTTGGTGATGGATTGGGTCAGTGCGGGATTGCCGAAGTACTCTTTGAAGTTCGCAAAGGAGGTGATCGTGCCCGCCCGGATTACCAGACGCCGCAGACCTGTATTGTCCACTTCCGCCCATTCACCCTGTACGAATTTTGTACCGCCGATGTCAAGCGACCCGCCCAGCATGTCACCCACGATCCGGAAACGGGCACTCACCACGGGGTCGCCTTCAAAGTTTCCCCGCGGGAACATCTGTGCGGCCGTAAGCGACGGACCCCGCCGGGCCTGCGCAACCTCGTCCGACAGGCCCAGACGCCCGGCAGACGCTTCAAGCGTGCCCAAGGCTACGAAACCGGCCCCGGTGTCCACTTCGGCCTCGACCGCTGCGAAAGAGAAACTGCGCACTTCGGTTGATTTCCAAAGCATCATGCCGAGCGGCAGGGCAAGTGCGACGATCAGATAAAGGCCGATCATGATGACAAAGGCCAGCATGATCCGGTCGTCACGGCCCGATTTCGGACGGATTGCGGGCGGTGCCGCAAAGCCGTCCATCCCGGCGGATATGTCAACCATAAGCCGTCTCCTGATCAAAGATGCGCAGACTTTCGCGCGGCAGGCTGATCCTGAGCGTGCGGCCAGCTTCGATGCCCATGCTCCGGACGGTTGTATAGGGCACTTGGGCGACCAGAGGCGCCGACTTGAAAGCATCATTGATCAGCTGGGCCCGTGCGAAGGGACCAAGGAATTCGACCGACCCAACATTCACGTCAAACAAATTGCCGCCCTCAGCCGCCCCATCGCCAGTGATAACGACGTCCTCGGGCATCTCGCCGTTCTTTATCGTCGCGTTTTCCTCGCGGGTGTTGTGGTTGCGCGGCACGGCCACGATTGACGCATCCAAGATCTGACAAGATCTGACCGCCGCGCGCGATGTAGCCCTTCCGGGCGAGATAGCCGTCGAACTGGCTGAACAGCGCCTCCACCATGCCTGCCTTCGCCAGGGCCTTGCGATAAAGCCAGACCGTCTTGGCGTCCGGGACCCGATCCCCGAGGTAGCTTAACTCAGCCGGAAATCTGTCCAAGAGTTGGGGAGTAGCTCAGCCGGCTGGCGGCTCGATCTCGACAAGGTGGTCGAGTACTAAGATGTGCTGGCCGGTCAAACCGAATTCTCCGGCGGATACTGTGGCGGTCGCCGGAGAAACGTCGACCCAAGGCTGTGCCAAGGTCATCTTGGCGCAATTCTGCGACGTTTTCCACAAGGGGCGCAGCCTTGCAGAATGGAACCGCCAAGTCTGACAAACCAAGACCAGAGGGAAAGTGAATGAAGACAATACAAGGACTTATGACGACATGTGCGTTCATCGGATTTGTCGGTGTGGCACAGGCAACAACGTCAGAGATCACATGCGGTTCTACGGGCGGAATGAACCGCTGCCCGCTTCCGGGTGCCGACCAGCTCCATGTGACGGTAAAGCAGGTGCTCGAAGGTGACTGCACCCATGAAAAGGGCTGGTGGGCGGACAGCGATGGCGTCGTCGTGGACGCTGGTTGCAATGCCGTCTTCAGTTATCAGGCGGCCAAGTGACAGGCCAGCGGCACCGATGCCAAAGCCAGCGCCTATTTCGATGATGGCTGCAAGGCCGGCAAGAAAGACAGGAAGGCCGGCATGAGCCTGGCCTACGAGCGCCACGACGGCATGTATGACACCGAAAAATGCAGGTTCGTTCCAGGCAGGTTACGAGAAGTGCTTGTCCAAGGGCTGATGTCCTCTTTCGGCCTGACTGGCGTCAGGCGATCCTCGCAATCCTTGGCGCCGGAACGCCAGCCTTACCCGAACCGCTGTGGCCATAAGGCGGACAAGATCGTGGCGGTCATCGCCACGAAACTGCGTCGTTACGGAATAACAACATACAATAAAGGAACGAAAATGAAAAACTCAGTCAAGCTGCTTACCTCCGTCGCCGCCGTCTCGGTCCTGACAATACTCGGTGCCTGTACCGAAGAGACCGCAGCACCCGGTACCGATGAAAGAGCGAGTGCCTACTTTGATGACGGCTGCGCGGCCGGAAGAAACGACAGGCTGGCCGGCCTGAGCATGGCCTATGAGCGCAACGCCGGGTCCTATGATTCCGAGTCAGAAGGCTCGTTCCAGGCTGGCTACGAGAAGTGCTGGATGCAGGCGATTTGATCGGTGTCGGCAAGGCTCAGAACGCGGTCAGGAGCTCAGCGACAGGGCGCGCCCCTTGACGTGGATGATCTGCTCCTCCTTCATACGGATGGCGAAGGGGACCTTCGTCTCCACGAGAAAAGAAAACCATTTCTGACCGATGAACTCGCGGTCGGCGAGCAGCATGCGCACCGTGCCGGCCTCGAAGCGCGCGAGGTAGCGCTTCATCAGGGCGATCCGCTGCGCCGTGGTGCTGTTCCCGGAGTGATCGAGCAGTGTCCACATCAGCGGCATCCGGAACCGCGCCGTGACCACAGCCAGTACGAGCACGTTGACGTCGGTCTGGCCGATCTTCCAGTTGGTCCGGTCCAGGCAGAGATACCACGAGCCGGGGGTGCCGATCAGGGCCGTGACGAGGCCGACCATGCACTAACATTCAACCCGGACCACTCGATGGGGGCAGTCCACCACCATCAAACCGTGGGATCAAACACCTAGGATCACTTGACTGGCTTGGGGTCCGGTCTTGCCGATCTGGATCGATTTCATGTCAATCTCTTTCCAGTTATTGCTTTGTATGAGATCGACCGCTCGAAGTGCGGTTGGCCAAGCGATTTCGAAAGTGCCTTGGGGCTTCTGCGCGGCACTGTCGAGAAAGGTTGTCTTGTTCCCGGGTGGCGGATCATCCGCGCTGCGACTAGCATCCGAGGCGAAGGCAACACGATCCCTGCGAAGAGTTCTGGACATACGATGAATAGCCACGATCTGCGCAACGAACGGTCCTACCTTTTCTACCAGACCGACCACAAGCGGCCCGTTCTTGATCGGGCTGAAGGCATCTACATGTGGGATGTGGACGGAAACCGGTTCATCGACGGATCGTCCGGGGCGATGGTCTGCAACATCGGACATTCGAACCCGCATGTGCTGGACGCGATGCGGCGGCAGATGGAGAAGTCGACCTTCGGCTATCGGCTGCATTTCGTGACCGAGGCATCCGAGGCTTTAGCCGTCAAGACGGCTTCGCTGGCCTGGCCCGGGATGGACCGTGTGTTCTTTGTCTCAGGCGGGTCGGAAGCGGTTGAATCGGCAATGAAGCTGGCCCGGCAATATGCTGTTGCCATTGGTCAGGGCAGCCGGTGGAAGGTGATGTCGCGCTGGCCATCCTACCATGGCTGCACACTGGGGGCGCTGTCGGTAACGGGCTACGACAGCCTGACGGACCCGTTTACGCCGATGATGCGGGTGATGCCCAAGGTTGCCGCGCCCCGGGCGTGGCTGGACGGGCTGGACCCGGACGATCCGGCGACCGGGGCGCATTATGCTGCGAAACTGGAGGCCAGGATCTTGGCCGAGGGGTCGGAGACGGTGCTTGCCTTCATCATCGAGCCGATCGGGGGGGCATCGACGGGGGCGCTGGTGCCGCCTTCTGGGTATATGTCGGCGGTGCGCGAAGTCTGCACGCGGCACGGGGTACTGCTGATCCATGACGAGGTGATGTCGGGTGGCGGGCGGACGGGCCGGTTCTTTGGCGCACAGCACTGGAATGCAGCGCCTGATATCCTTGCGGTATCGAAGGGGTTTGGAGCCGGTTATGTGCCGTTGGGCGCGGTTGTGGCGCAAGGGCATGTCGTTGACCGGGTTCTGGCGGGCGGCGGGTTCCTGCATGGGTTCACCTATGCAGGCAATCCTTTGGCCTGCGCGACGGGTCTGGCCGTGATCGAAGAAATCGAGCGGCAGGGGATGATGGAGAACGCGGCAACGGTAGGCGGGCATCTGAAGGGTGAGCTTTCGAAGCTGATGGACCGGTATTCGTTCATTGGCGACGTGCGGGGGATGGGGCTTTTGCTGGCGTTGGAACTGGTCGCGGACCGGGAGACGAAGGCGCCTTTGCCCCCTGCCCTGAGGGCCTTTGACCGGCTGACGGAGGCCGCCTATGCGCGGGGGCTCATCATCTATCCGCGTCGGTCGCGGGGGGGATACAGCGGCGATCATGTGCTGATCGCGCCGCCGATGATCACGACGCCTGCGCAGGTGGATGAGATCATGGGCAAGTTGGGCGATGCGCTTGAGGCTTTTGCTGCAGAATGCGGGCTGGAGGTGACCCCATGAGCAAGATCATCATTTCCTGCGCGATCACCGGGTCGATCCATACGCCGTCGATGTCGCCCTATCTGCCGGTGACGGCTGAGGAGATTGCAACGCAGGCGGTGGATGCGGCCAGGGCGGGGGCGGGTATCCTGCATCTGCATGCGCGCCATCCCGAAACCGGGCATCCTTCATCGGACCCGGCGCATTGGGCGGGTTTTCTGCCTTCGGTCAAGGCGGGGACGGATGCGGTTGTGAACATGACGACCGGCGGGTCGGCGATCATGACGCTGGAGCAGCGGCTGGCGGCCCCCAAGGCCAATGTGCCCGAGATGTGCAGTCTGAACATGGGGTCGATGAACTTTGCACTGTATCCTATGATCGCGCGGATCAAGGAGTGGAAGCACGCCTGGGAAAAGCCGTTTCTGGAGGGAACTGATGATCTGGTATTCAGGAACACGCCACGCGACATTGCCACGGTCCTGCGTGAAATGGGCGAAGTCCGGGGAGCAAGGTTCGAGTTCGAATGCTATGACATCGGGCATCTGACGATGCTGAAGCATTTCGTGGACCGGGGCGCGGTCAAGCCGCCTTATTTCATCCAGTTCGTCTTTGGCGTGCTGGGCGGTATGGCGTCGGAACCGGATACGCTGACGCATCTGAAGCGGACGGCGGACCGGATGTTCGGGTCGGATTACATGTTCTCGGTGCTGGCGGCCGGGCGAGCGCAGGTGCCGATGGCGACAATGTCGGCGGCGATGGGCGGGCATGTGCGGGTGGGACTGGAGGATAACCTTTACATCGCAAAGGGGCAGTTGGCGCAGTCGAATGCTGAGCAGGTGCGGCTGATCCGGGGGATCGTGGAGGGTTTGGGGCGCGAGGTGGCCAGCCCGGACGAGGTGAGGCAGATGCTCGGCCTGAAGGGCACGGCCGGGGTCGGGTTCTGAGCGTGATCACGCTGCGGGACGCAGAGGCGATGGATGTACCGGCGATCCATGCGATTCTGCAGAGGCTCGCCCGGCATGACGGGGCGGTGCTGCGGGCGACTGAGGCCGATCTGCTGCGGGACGGGTTCGGGGCGCGGCCGTTGTTTGGTGCCATTCTGGCCGAAGGTGACAGGCTGACGCTGGGTCTGGTGCTGTTCTATCCGGATTATTCGACCCTGCGGGGGCGTCCGGGTGTTCTGGTGCAGGACCTGTTTGTCGCAGAGGTGGCGCGGGGACAGGGTCTGGGGCGCAGGTTGCTGGCCGCAGCGCTTGAAGCGGGGCGGGTGTGGAATGCATCCTATCTGACACTGCTGATGGACCGTGGGAATGCGGAGGCGCGGCGGTTTTACGGCGGTTTGGGGTTCAGGGACCGGGGCGACTATGACGTGCTGATCGCAGAGGAGGCCGACTTACTTGCCGCGCAATGAGGCGTCTACGCCGGCGATCAGGGACCCTACACTATCCCGTTTGGGGGTCAGACATAAGGAGAAGTATTCCGACTTTGCAGACAAGCCTGCTGTCCTACCAGAGGAGCGCGCCGGATTGGATCAGGTTCTGGAGGGCGCGGTTCACCTTGGGGCGGCTCGCGCCAAGGACTGAGGCCAGTTCAGACTGATTGATGTCGAGGCGCAGCACGGGGTTGGGGGGATTACATCAACGTGGATATTGCGAAGGGTGAAGAGGAGAAAGCGGTCCAGACGCGCTTCGAGCCCGCAGAGAGCAATGGATACAAGCTTGTCGTTGGTGTCGCAAAGGCGGCGGCAAAGCCATCGCACGACGCCCAACATATGGTGAGTGTGGCGAACGGCAAGATCCTGAGAGTTGCTGCGCTGAACAACATTGCCCGTGGTCAGTTAAAGTGCCTTGGCAACTGCGGAGCGTGGTTCCTCGTCAAGAAGCGGTAGTTCTCCGAGGATCATACCGCATTCGGCATGAGTCGTAACGAGATCGCGGCCGGTGGGAGCGGCGATCGAGAATTTCACGTGGCCTTCGCTGAGTGCGACCATGTCGTTGCCCGGGGTCGCCCTTCTGGAAAAGCATCGTGCCCGCAGGCCAGTCGCGCCGTACTGCAATATCTGAGAGATGGTTCAGCGCCTCGGGCTGGACATAAACGAACATGGCGAAGGACGGCCAGAAGTTCGGCTTGGGTCCGGCCGGGTTCCGAGGTTTTCAGTTGTCCTTGTGCAAGGCTCACCCCTTGCCTCTGCGCGGAAACCCCCTGCGGAGGTGAGTGACTGCCCTTCTGTGTTGTTTTCCAAGGGCAGACGACATTCTGGGTGAAGATTGTCAGCGCAAGAGTGTCTGTCGCCGGATCCATCTCGGATAGTATAGCTGTTCTTCTGGGGGACAGCGGGATCCTTGTAGACACGCTATAGTTGATTCATGCTGAGTCTTTGTCGCCATTTAAGAAAGTGATCGGATCTCTCCTGTCCAGGACCCCAATTCGCCGACAGATGAAGGTTCAATGGACAGGCAGCATGGGGAAGTTGGCAGAGCAACAGAGCGTACAATGCGAAGTTGGCCCGCGATAGAACGGTCACTGATGATCGAGCGATGGGTGGAAGAATTGCATCTTCCATTCTGTCTTGAACGTTTTACGGCGGAAATTCTGGCGCGGCAGTTGTTCATTGATGAACATTTGGAACCGGATGACGACTTGGCTGACAGCCAGAAGCCAGCTGACGTCCCCGGCCCGCATTCCAAGGCAAGGTGAGGTTTGTCAAAGGCCGGCGTCCCTTCCCTGTGGCTTGCGATCAATTGGCCGACCCTGACCAGTTGGCTTATCGTCCCTCTCGTTTATTGTCGGTCATGTTGATCTGCCCACATATTGGCGAGTGTGAGACCTGGGATGATGCCGCAGTAATGGAATGGTTGCAGGTGGCAATATCCAGGCTATACTGGCGACCGCCAGATATAGGCCTTTGCAGGGGATACTCTGTCCGCCACCACTTTGTCATTTCTCGGGTGGGTTGGCGACAAGGATCATCTGCAATGTAATGCGATCGAAGGCAGTCAGACAGTTCCTGGAACACATCGTTCTTGCCTGATCTGTGGTTCATCGCACGACCCTGATGATCGGAACGAACGCAATTGCGACTTGTCTCAGATCAGGGTTGGGTTGCGGAGACATGCTAGACGAGGATCATCATTCCGCCTCATCGCGGGATCAGAGCGAGTTCGCCATGCAAGATGCCGGGATCAAGGAAGAAACAGAAGGTGGGCGGTCCCGGCGATGGTGGATTGTCGCGGTGTTGACGATTGCGGTCATTATCGGAGCCGTTTCGCTTGTCTGGTTCCGGCCATGGACAGCAAACGCAGTCACTGTGGTGACAGAGACGGTGCAACCGGGCCCCGTGTCGCGTATCCTTGCCCTGAACGGGCAGATCGCAGCGCGAACATCGGTGTCGGTCCATGCATCGGTTGTGGGGACGGTCATTGCTCTTCTTGTCGACGAAGGAAGCGAGGTGAAGGCCGGTTACATTCTGGCCCATCTGGACCATGCCCAACAGGATGCGATCGTCCGGCAGGCCGAGGCGGCGCTGCAGGAAGGGATTGTGGCCCAGACACAGGCCGCTTCGGTCTATAACCGGGCGCGTGAACTGGGCGACAATGTTGCCGATGCTGTGCGAGAGGATGCGAACAACAGGCTGCAAAGTGCGGCACAAGAAGTGGATCGCTTGCGGGCTGGGGTCGATCAAGCGACAATCCAGCTAGATCGCTATACCGTGCGGGCGCCCATCGACGGAACCGTGATGGAGCGACATGTCGATCCGGGTCAGCTTGTGGATACGGCGTCGCCTCTATTCGTGCTGGCAGATCTTTCCGATCTGATCGTCGAGACGAGCGTTGACGAGACCTTTGCGACGCAGATCAGTCCAGGGCTGCGGGCCGTGTTGCAGCTTGTCGGGTCAGCCGAAACGCAGGAGGGACATGTCAGTTTCGTTTCTCCCCGCGTAGACACGGCAACAGGGGGGCTGGCGATCAGGATCGACTTTGACGCGCCCGTGCAGGCGCCTGCCGGCCTGACCGTGACCGCCAACATCATCGTGGCCGAGGGGACAGATGAGATTACCGTTCCGCGATCCGCCATCATTACGGCGCCTTCGGGAAGCACGGTTTTCAAGGCCGTGGGTAGGAAGGCTGTCGCAACACCGGTCAAGGTTATCGACTGGCCGGCCGAGCGTCTTGTTGTGACGGACGGGCTGAGTGGGGGAGATGTGGTGATTACTGATGCGGTGGGCCTGACTGATGGTCAGGCGATCAGGCTGAGCAAGCCCTGATGCGATATGCGCTCAAGATCGCCACGCGATACCTGACCGCATCAAAGGCCCAGACCCTTCTTCTGGTTTTGGGTGTTGCGGTGGGTGTGTTCATCTTTATCTTCATGTCGGCACTAATCGGCGGATTGGCCGAGTTCCTTTTGGCGCGGATAGCCGGGGATCTGTCGCATGTCACAATCGAGGCAAAGGTGCTGGACCCGGCGGTTCTGGTTCCGGCAGGGCCGGGACTGGTTCTGACCGTAACGGAACGCCCCCGGGAGAAGACGGCGAATCTGGCCAACGCCGCGAGCCTTGTGCCAATAATTGAAAGTTTGCCCGGCGTCATTGCCGTTTCTCCGCAGATCAACGGCTCGGGTTTTCTGACGAAGGGGGCGCAGGTTGCCCAGGTCGCGATCAACGGGATCGAACCGGGTCTTGAGTCGTCGATCCTGAATCTGCAGGGCTATATCGTCGAAGGTTCGGCTGATCTTGCCGTGGGGCGAATCATTCTTGGCCGTGGGCTGACGGATGACCTGTCACTCCGCCTTGGGCAAACCGTGCGGTTGCAATCTACCGAGGGGATCGAGGCGCTTTTGACGTTGACAGGCATCCTTGAAACCGGGTCCGACGCCACAGACAAGAGAACCGCCTATGTGAGCATAGGCACGGCGCGGACCATGTTCGAGATGCCGCAGGGAGTCACGCGAATCGAGATCAAGCTGGGCGACATTTATGCAGCGGACGCGGCCGCTGTCAGAATCAGCGCCGCAACCGGGTTGACCGCCACATCCTGGACAACACAGGCCGCGCAATTGATGGATGCGCTCAAGGCGCAAAGCCAGACGGGAATACTCCTCAAGACTTTTGCGATGATTACCATCATCATTGGTGTGGCTTCGGCCCTTCTTTTGTCGACCTATCGGCGCCGGCCCGAAATCGGCATCATGCGCGCAATGGGTGCCGAGCGCGGCTTTGTTGTCTTTGTCTTTGTCCTTCAAGGCGGTTTGATCGGCCTTCTTGGCGGCCTTTCCGGGGCACTGATCGGCTATCTCGCCCTGTTGCCCTTTCCCACGCGGGAACACTTCCAGAGCGGCTCGCTGCCGCTTGACATCACGCAAGGTTCCTATGGTGCCGCGATCCTTCTGACGCTTGCCGGTGCGATCCTTGCGTCGATAGTTCCGGCGCGTGCGGCGGCGCGTGTCGATCCTGTAACGGCAATCGGCCAATGAGCGCGCTTGTCGAGGTCAGGGATCTGGTCAAGACCTTTGGAAGCGGCAATACCGAGACCCACGTGCTCAAGGGTTTGAACCTGACGCTCGGCGAGGGCGAGATGGCAGCACTTCTTGGACCTTCAGGGTCGGGAAAAAGCACATTGCTAACCATCCTTGGGACCTTGATGCGGCCTACTTCGGGGTCACATCAGATGCTGGGCGTCGATCTGATGACGGCATCGGACCGGGCGCTGACGGATTTCCGGAACAGGCATATCGGGTTCGTCTTCCAGTTCCACAATCTGCTGCCCGACTTTACGGCGCTGGAGAACGTGCTCTTTCCTACAGCGATCCGTGAGGGCCGCGAGACTGCCGCCGCGCGTTCGAGAGGGCGCGAATTGCTTGTCCGCATGGGCCTTGCGTCACGGGTCGAATATGCCGTTGGAAACCTGTCGGGCGGGCAAAAGCAACGGGTTGCCGTCGCGCGCGCCTTGATGAACGGACCGGAGCTTGTCCTGGCTGACGAGCCTACGGGGAACCTTGATCGGGTGTCGGCTATGCAGGTCCTTGACTTGATGGCCGAGATCAACCGTGACGAGGGCACGACGTTTCTCATTTCGACGCATGACGAAAAGATTGCCGAGCGGTGCTACAGGCAGGTTGTGGTCGGGGATGGACTGGTCACCGGATGATCGGGTGGGTGGACAGGGGGGCTGGCCCCCTGCCCTGCTGCAATGCGTCAGATGACGAAGAAATCTGCACTCGTTACGGCAAGACCCTTCGCCATGATCCCGAATTGGACCTTTGCCGCTGCGCCCGTTCCGTCCATGTCGTAGAACAGCTTGCCGGTATCAGTTTCGTAGATGATCCGGTCGGTACCATCTGCAGCATTGCCAGATGTGTTGGCCACAAAGGCCGTGCTGGCAAGTGCCCCGTTGGTCAGCGCAGTGAAGACCGCGTTTTCAAGCCGGATGGTATCTGCAACGACGTCGTAGTCGGTGATCCGGTCGATATTGGACGTGCCGAGTGCAGTATCGAACAGGAAATGATCGGAGCCCACCCCCCCTGTCAACGTATCGCTGCCGAGTCCTCCGTTCAGCGTGTTTCCGCCGGAATTGCCGATGATCGTGTTGGCAAGGTCGTTGCCAGTACCGCTAAGCGCCGCCGTGCCTGTCAGCATCAGGTTTTCCATGAACGCGCCAAGGGTGTAGTTGACACTGGATTCAACCGTGTCGGTGCCATTTCCGTTCAGCTCGACCACAATGTCGCTTGTACTGTCGACCACAAATGTGTCGTTTCCTGAACCGCCTTCCATCCGGTCAATGCCGGCTCCACCGTCCAGCCGGTCGTTGCCATCTGCACCTGACAGCGTATCATTTCCGTCAAGACCAGACAGCGTGTTCGCGGCGATGTTTCCGATGAGGACGTTGGCAGTTTCGTTGCCAGTCCCGTTGATCGAAGCGGTACCTGTCAACGTCAGGTCTTCGACCTCGGTCGCCAAGGTGTAGGTGACCGTAGACGACACCAGATCCGTGCCCTCTCCGGCCAGTTCGATGACGACGTCGGCCACAGCGTCCACCAGGAAGGTATCATTCCCCGAACCGCCGTCCATCCGGTCATTGCCGGCTCCACCGTCCAGGCGGTCGTTGCCATCTGCACCCGACAGCGTATCATTCCCCCCAAAACCAGACAGTGTGTTTGCGGAATTGTTTCCGATCAGGACGTTGACATCTTCGTTGCCGTTGCCGTTGATCGAAGCGGCACCTGTCAGTGTCAGGTTCTCGACCCCGGTAGCCAATGTATAGGTGACCGCAGACAACACGAGATCAGTGCCGCCGCCTTCGCGCAGTTCAAACACGACGTCGGCGACAGAGTCCACCAGGAACGTGTCGTTGCCTGAACCGCCTTCCATCCTGTCATTGCCGGTTCCACCGTCCAGCCGGTCGTTGCCCGAACCGCCGTAGACACTGTCATTACCGCCCCCTCCGTAGAGCGAATTTGCAAAGCTGTTGCCGGTGAGGACGTCATTGAAGCCCGAACCAATCAGAGCTTCAAACTCGAAGATTTCATCACCCTCTGCCGTACCACCGACCCCATAAGAACCGGTCAGGCTGGCGGTTACGGCCGCAGAGGACGCGGAGTAGTCCATCGTGTCGAGACCGGCACCACCCAGCATCGCGTCATTGCCTGCGCCGCCCAGGATCACGTCATCACCATCGCCACCGCGCAAGTCATCGTCGCCGGCACCGCCGTCGATCGTGTCGTTGCCGCCCTCGCCCCAAAGCAAGTTGAAGGCCGTGTCACCGATCAGTGTGTCACCATTTTCGGACCCGACGACGCCTTCAATGCCGATGTAGATATCACCTGCGGCATCACCGCCGGATACGAGGCCGGTTGACATGTTGACGGTCACTGCGGCCGAGCCGGTGTAAACCGCATAGTCGAGACCTGCGCCACCGTTCAGCGTATCGCTCCCCGCGCCGCCCGAAAGCTTGTCAGTGTCGTCGCCGCCGATCAGCGTATCGTTCCCGCCGCCCCCGAAGATCGAGTCGAAACCCGCATTGCCTTCGATCCGGTTTGCGTTGTTGTCACCGGTCAAATGGTCGTCATAGCCCGAGCCTGCGAGGTTCTCGAACAGGCTGAAGACATCGCCTTCTGCGTCGTTGTCGGTCCCAGTGCTCGTGGCCAAGTTTACGGTGACGGACCCCCACGCATAAGTGTAGTCGAGCGTGTCTGTGCCGTTGCCACCAAAGAGGCTGTCGGCCCCCTGCCCACCCGATATGGTGTCATTATTGTCGCCGCCATAGAGAACGTCGACCTCGAACCCGCCGTAGATCCTGTCGTCCCCGGCACCGCCCCACATGGTCGAGGCGGCATCGCTGCCCAACAACATGTCGTTGAAGGACGAACCGGTCACGGATTCGATGCCTGAGATCATGTCGCCTTCGGCTTCTCCGCCCGCAGAAGGCCCGCCAATCAAGTCGATTGTGACGGCAACGGAAGATGAGGCGAAGGAAATCGAGTCAATCCCGTCGCCGCCGTCGATATAGTCCGCGCCGGCCCCGCCAAAGATGGTGTCATTGCCCATTCCGCCGTAGAGCGTGTCGTTGCCCTCTCCGCCGGAAAGGGTGTCATTCCCGTTGCCACCATCGAGCATATTGTCGGCGGTGTTACCTGTCAGTGAGTCACTCTGACCGGTTCCAGTGACGGATTCGATGCTGGTGAGCTCATCGCCCTGCGCATCGCCACCGATGCCTGCGCCAGTCGAAAGGTTTACCGTGATGGCCACACCGGTGGACGCACTGTAGTCGGCCACGTCGATGCCCGCGCCGCCGTCGAGTGTGTCGGCCCCGGCGCCGCCGATGAGCCTGTCATTGCCGTCGCCGCCGAAGAGTGCGTCATTGCCGGTTCCGCCGTCGAAAGAATCGCCCCCGTCTCCGCCAAAGAAGCGGTTGTTATTGATATCGCCGACAAAGAAATCGTCGAAGGCCGAGCCGATAGCCCCTTCGATGCCAGCGATCGTATCGCCATTTCCTTCGCCGCCGGAAACGACGCCGGCGTTCAGGTTCACCGAAATGTCGAAGGACGAGGTGGAGTAGTCGATAAGATCGGTCCCGAGCCCGCCATTCAGGCTGTCACTGCCCGCGCCACCGTTCAGCGTGTCGTTGCCGTCGCCGCCCAGCAGCGTGTCGTTCCCTTCGCCGCCAAAGAGCGTGTCGTTGCCGGACGCGCCGTCAATGACGTTGGCGTTCGTGTCGCCGGTCAGGCTGTCGCCCTGGGCAGAGCCGGTCAGGTTCTCGAAGCCGGTGATCGTGTCGCCGGTCGCATCGCCCCCCGTTGCCGTGTTCAGGGAAAGGTTGACGGTCACGCCCGCTGTCGAGCCCGCGTAATCCAGCGTATCGGTCCCGAGGCCACCGTTCAGACTGTCACTGCCTGCGCCACCGTTCAGCGTGTCGTTGCCGTCGCCGCCCAGCAGGGTGTCATTTCCGGCACTGCCAAAGAGCGAGTCGTTGCCGGTCCCGGCGTCGATGACGTTGGTGTTCGCATCGCCGGTCAGGCTGTCGCCCAGGGCGGAGCCGGTGATATTCTCGAAGCCGGTAATCGTGTCGCCGGTCGCATCGCCCCCTGTTGCCGTGTTCAGGGCGAGGTTGACGGTCACGCCCGCTGTCGAGCCCGTGTGATCGAGCGTGTCGATGCCGGTGCCGCCGTTCAGACTGTCACTGCCTGTGCCGCCATTCAGGATGTCGTTGCCGTCGTCGCCCAGCAGGGTGTCGTTTCCGGCACCGCCAAAGAGCGTGTCGTTGCCGCTGCCACCAGAGACAGTGTCATCGCCTGCCGCGCCGTCAATGACGTTGGTGTTCGCGTCACCCGTCAGGCTGTCGCTCTGGGCGGACCCGGTGATGTTCTCGATCGCAGTCAGCGTGTCACCGGCCGCATCACCCGTCGTACCAGTACCCGTGGTGAGGCTGACGGTGACGCCGGTCGCGGACCCGGTGTAGTCGGCGGTGTCGGTGCCAAGGCCGCCGTTCAGGCTGTCACTGCCTGCGCCGCCGATCAGCATGTCATTTCCGTCGCCGCCCAGAAGGGTGTCGGTGCCGGCACCGCCAAAGAGCGTGTCGTTGCCGGACGCACCGTCAAGCACGTTGGTGTTCGCGTCACCCGTCAGGCTGTCGCCCTGTGCGGAACCGGTCAGGTTCTCGAAGCCGGTGATCGTGTCGCCGGTCGCGTCGCCCCCCGTTGCCGTATTCAGGGCAAGGTTGACGGTCACGCCCGATGTCGAGCCCATGTAATCCAGAGTGTCGGTGCCGGTTCCACCGTTCAGGCTGTCACTTCCCGCACCGCCATTCAGCGTGTCGTTGCCGTCGCCACCAAAGAGCGTGTCGGTGCCGTCGCCGCCAAAGATCGTGTCGTTGCCGACCGCACCGTCAATGACGTTGGCGTTCACATCGCCAGTCAGGCTGTCGCCCTGACCCGAACCGGTCAGGTTCTCGATGGCCGTCAGCGTGTCGCCGGTTGCATCGCCTGCCGTACCAGTGCCGGTCGTGAGGCTGACAGTCACGCCAGTCCCGGACCCGCTGTAGTCGGCGGTGTCCGTGCCAGTGCCACCGTTCAGCGTGTCATTGCCGTCACCGCCCAGCAGCGTATCGTTTCCGGCACCGCCAAAGAGCGTGTCATTGCCTGCCGCGCCATCAAGGACGTTGGTGTCAATGTCTCCGGTCAGGCTATCGGCCTGGGCCGAACCCGTCGCATTTTCAAATGCAGTGATCGTGTCGCCGGACGCATCGCCCCCTGTTGCCGTGTTGAGGGCAAGGTTGACGGTCACGCCCGCTGTCGAGCCCGTGTAATCCAGCGTGTCGGTGCCGAGACCGCCGTTCAGGCTGTCGCTGCCGACGCCACCGTTCAGCGAGTCGTTGCCGTCACCGCCCAGCAGCGTGTCAACCCCGGACCCGCCAAAGATCGTATCGTTGCCGGACGCGCCGTCAAGGACGTTGGTGTTCGCGTCACCCGTCAGGGTGTCGCCCAGGGCGGAGCCTGAAGCGTTTTCAAAAGCAGTGATCGTGTCGCCGGTCGCATCGCCGCCCGTTACAGTGCCAAGGCCGAGGTTGACGGTCACGCCCGTTGTCGAGCCCGTGTAATCGATCGTGTCAGTCCCGAGGCCGCCATTCAGGCTGTCATTGCCTGCGCCGCCGTTCAGGACGTCGTTGCCGTCGTCGCCCAGCAGGGTGTCGTTTCCGGCACCGCCAAAGAGCGTGTCGTTGCCGCTGCCACCAAAGAGGAAGTCGTTACCTGCCGCGCCGTCCAGGACGTTGGCGTTCGTGTCACCCGTCAGGCTGTCGCCCTGGGCCGAACCCGTAGCATTTTCAAAACCGGTGATCGTATCGCCTGTCGCGTCGCCGCCGGTTGCCGTATTCAGCGCAAGGTTGACTGTCACGCCTGCTGCCGAGCCCGCATAATCCAGCGTGTCGGTGCCAGTGCCGCCGTTCAGACTGTCACTGCCCACACCGCCATTCAGCGTGTCGTTGTTGTCGCCGCCCAGAAGGGTGTCGTTCCCGGTGCCGCCAAAGAGCGTGTCGTTGCCTACTTGGCCCAGCAGTGTGTCGTTGCCGGTACCGCCAAAGAGCGAGTCATCGCCTGCCGCACCGTCAAGGACGTTGTTGTTCGCGTCACCCGTCAGGCCATCGTCCTGGGCAGAGCCAGTCAGGTTCTCGATCGCAGTCAGCGTGTCACCGGCGGCATCACCCGTCGTACCAGTACCCGTGGTGAGGCTGACGGTGACGCCAGTCCCGGACCCGGTGTAGTCGGCGGTGTCGGTGCCAAGACCGCCGTTCAGGCTGTCGTTGCCTGCGCCGCCATTCAGCGTATCGTTCCCGGCGCCACCGAACAGAGTGTCGTTGCCAGCAAGACCAGAGATGTTGTCCGTCGTTGTGGTGCCGGTGAGCGTGTCATTGCCGGTCGTCCCGTCGATCGTAGCCATCGTCCATCTCCACCTTTGCTTGATGCTGAACAGATTCGTCCAGCGACAGGTATGACCGGTGTGTTAAGGGACGACTGTGGTCAGGATGGGGCCCAATAAAGGCGAAAAGTGGACAGCACTGTCCTGTTCTATGTTGCCTCTGCAAGGGGCTAACCAAACGAGCAAGTCAGGTTGGCTCAGGTGATGAGATAGCCGCCGTCGACGACGAGGATGGAACCAGTAACAAAGCAGGCGATGGGCGAGGCAAGATAGATCGCGCCGCCTGCAATGTCCTCGGGTGTGCCCCACCGTTTGAGGGGCGTTCGGGCCATGATCGGGTCGTTGCGGGCGGGGTCGTCGCGGAGGGCCTGGGTCAGAGGTGTGGCGATCCAGCCGGGCGCGATGGCGTTGACGCGGATACCGTCGAGGGCAAAGGCGATGGCCAGCGACTTTGTCAGTTGGGCGATGCCACCTTTCGAGGCGGAATAGCCGGGGACAAGGCCGCCGCCCTGAAAGGCGAGCATGGAGGCCATGTTGAGGATGCTGCCCCTGCTTGCCCCAAGGAGCGGGCGGGCGGCGGTGGCGGCGCGCATGGCGCCAGTGAGGTTGACGTCGAGCACCTGTGCAAAGACGTCGGGATCGAGTTCGGCACCGCGCCGGATGATGCCGGCGCAGTAGATCAGGTGGTCGAGGCGGGTGAGCGTGGCAAAGTGGGCCGCGATCGCGGCGGGGTCGCAGACGTCCAGTATTCTGGCAGCAATGCCGGGATTGGACGTGCGAAAGGTGGCGGCTTCGGCCTCGGACGCGCCGGTGACTGTGACCTTCGCGCCTTCGGCGTGGAAGGCGCGGGCAATGCCTTCACCGATGCCCGAGGTGCCGCCAATCACGAGTACCTCGTGGCCCCGGAAACAGTCTGTAGGCCAGAACCCCATAGCGTCAGCGGATGAACTGGTCGGCGTAGCCGGCGCCAAGGCCAACGGCTTCGAAATGCTTGCGGCACATGTCAATCTTCGTGAACACGTCCTCGTACCCCAGCGGTTTGCCCCAAGGATCGACGTAGTACATGATGCCGTTGACCTGGAAAAAGGTTATCATCTCTTCGACCCCATCAGGAACGACAAGGGTATGAGTTTCGCCTGGGGGTTCGAAGACGTATGATCCTTCTTCAGCCATCCAGTCGTGTTCGAGATAATGCCAGCGCCCTTTGAGCACGAAGCCATGGACGGACTGCGGGTGGCGGTGGCGCGACAGGACGCCGGCCTTTCGGACCTTGAGCAGGTTCATCCAGTAGCCCTGACTGCGGTTGAGGCAGAGCGGGCGGAACCAAACGTTTTCGGCCTGCGGCACCCAGAGGCGGTCATCATCCGGGATGGCCTTGGGAATCACGATTTCGGGCAGGGCGTCTGCGGGAAATGGAAGCTGGTAGGGCATGCGGGGGTTCAGGTCGGGGGATTCGAGAGGCATCAGGCGACTCCTTGGCCGGACTTGGGGCGTTGGGCGTTTGGACGGGCGCTGGCGCGCGCCCTTCAAATAAGCATACAGGCGTAATCGCTAAGAACCCCGTGGCGAATCGTCATGCGAAGAAATCTGTATCTTGGGGAAGAAGATAGCGGGCAGCCCTATCGGGATTGAGGTCCACGCCCATGCCGGGGCGGTCAGGGACGTTGATCATGCCGTTCCGGACGGTCAGATCCGACAGGCCATCTACGATGTCGTACCACCACGGCGTGCTGCCGCTGGGATATTCGAAGGCGATGAAGTTGGCAGGCAAAGTGGCACAGACCTGCACGAGGGCGCCGAGGCCGAGGAGCCCGTTGCCCGTGCCGTGTGGGGCGATCAGGATCCCATGAAGATGGGCGTATTCGGCGATCCATTTCAACTCGGCGATGCCTCCCACGTCGCAGGGGTCGGGGCCAACGATATCGACCGCGCGGCGTTCGATCAGGTCCTTGAAATTCTGCCGGAGGTATATTTGCTCGCCCGTGTGGATCGGGATCGAAGTGGCCTGCGTCAGGTCGCGATAGACGTCCGCGTTGACGTAGGGAATGTAGTCGCCGGTCAGCATGTCTTCCAGCCAGATGAGGTTATAGGGCTCGACTGCCTTGGCGAAACGGATGGCGTCGGTGACGGTCCAGCCCGGGCCGCAGTCGAGTGCGAGACCAACCTTGTCTCCCAGAACCTCTTTCATCGCGATAACGCAATCGATGACGTGGTTGAGGCCGCGTTCCGTCATCAGGCCGGAATCGAGCGCGCCGTGGAAGACGCCGGATACTGGGTCGCCATAGGTGAAATCGGGGAATTCACGCTTCTGGGCCGAGTGGAAGGCCACGCCATGCTTGATAATGGTGAAACCTTCGGGAAGAGCCATCATCCGCTTGCATTCGGCGGCGTAGTGTTCCGGGTTCGAGCCGCCCATGTGCACGCGAAGAGAGCCGTTGTAAGTGCGGACCTGATCGCGGACCTTGCCACCAAGGAGTTTGTGGACCGGCACTCCGGCCGACTTGCCCGCAATGCCCCAGAGAGCCATTTCAATGACGCTCACGGCGGATCCGTAGGGCTTGAAGGCGCCGCGCTGGCGGATTCGGAGCATGCAGCGTTCGACATCGGTCGGGTCCATCCCGATAAGCGCTTCGCGGAGGTTGATGATGTAGGGCTTGAGGTAGGGCTTGTACTGCTCGACCTCGCCATAGCCGCTGATGCCTTCGTCAGTGACGATGCGGACGATGGGGTTGTTACCGATGACGGCGCATTTCAGGTCAGTAATCCTCATTGCTCTTCCCCCGTAGGAGCAGGCCGATAGCGGACCGCCCTCCCCTGCCTCGTGCTCCTCCGAGGGAACCCTTGGCAGGCCGGGGGATGGCGTCAACGACGCGGCTTTGCAAGTCGCGCAATTTGCGTAATCACAGAAATTTTCTTTACCGATCAAGAGCCCGGCGGCGTCTTTTCCTCATCGAACCGTTTCGAAGCGAGCATTCTGCGTGGTCAGGGAAAGCGGCCAAGAAGCAATCCCCGAATGCCACAGGCTTTCGGGGCAGATCCCGACTGCACAAGACAAGAGTATAAAGAAGCATTCTCGGCTTCCGTAATTTTGCGTAATCACAAGGAGTTGCAGATTGACAGAGCGAGTTTCGCGTGATGAGTTGTTCGCAATGGGCACCAAGAAAGCCTGTTCGGGAGGAGTGCCAGACCGCAGAGAACAGCGAACGTGTTGGGATCAACCGTTTTGATGGCCTTTGCGCAATTGGCGAAAGAACAGACGACCGAGTGGCCTAGAGCAGCGGACCGGCAAGCCCGGGCCGCGATGCGATAGTCGAAGCTGCACGACCAACAAGGTCTGGGAGGACTTTAAGAATGGCAGAAATGAATGATGAATCTCCGATGATGATGATGCTTCGTCGGCGTGAGCTGCTACAGACGGCAGCCGCAGGCGCGATTGCGGCCGGCGCGCTGCCCGGCATGGCATTCGGGCAGGATGCCGCGACAGAGATCGCCCCGGCGGAACCGCTGGCGGATTTGCCGCGCGAAGATCAGCTGATCCTTGGCTGGTCAATGACCTCGCCCATCGGCGTAACAAACCCTTGGGCCGTGCCCGGCTATACCCACCAGGAAGGCAATGCCCTGATGTGGGAACCGCTGATGTATTTCGGCATTTTCAAGGATGATTACATTCCGTGGCTCGCCGAGAGCATGGAATACTCAGCGGACGACTTCACCTCGCTCCAGATCAAGATCAATCCAAAGGCCAAATGGTCGGATGGTTCGCCTGTGACGGCGACGGACGTGGTGTTCACGTTTGATGGCCAGTTGAACAACGACAAGCTTCCGTACCATGCCGCATTTGCCCAGTTCGTGGAAAGCGCGACCGCGACGGACGACCTGACGGTGGACGTGAAGTTCAAGATCCCCGCCCCGCGATTTAAGTTCGAAGTACTCTGCCTCAAGTTTGACACGGGTATTCCGATCGTTCCGGCCGTGCTGGGTTCGCAGCCCGATGTGAATGCCTATGCAGGCGGTACCGAGCTGATCCACTCTGGTCCCTATGATCTGGTTGCATGGAACGCGAACCAGAAGATCTTCAACCTGCGCGATAGCTGGTGGGCTGTTGACGCCGGCGTTGCGACACTGCCCGATGTCAAGCGCGTCGTGATGGTCCAGCTTGGTGGTCAGGTTGGTCAGAACATGGATACCGTCGCCCAGCGTCTGGTGAACAATGAGATGGACTCCGCACTCGACATGCGGTCGTCGGTCATTGGGAACATTCTGGCTCAGAACGACAAGATCACGACCCATACAGGCAATACTTCGCCGTATGGCTATCTGGACTGGTGGCCGAACTCGCTCTGGATGAACACGCAGATCGCTCCCTACAACGATGTACGCGTGCGCCGGGCGATCAGCCTTGCCATCAACCGCGATCTGATCAACGAGGTCCTTTACGAAGGTGCACAGATCGCGACGATCTATCCGTTCCCGCTCTACCCCGGTCTTCAGGCTTTCGTCGACAAGCCGGAAGTCCAGGCGCTGGTGGAGTCCATGCAGCCGGGGCTGTATGACACCGATGCGAGTGCAGCCCTGATGACCGAAGCCGGGTTCACCATGAACGGTGATGGTCTGTGGGAGAAGGACGGCGAGACCGTCAACTGTACGATCAACGGCTTCGAGGGCATCCACAGCGACATCGTTCCGGTTCTGGTCGAGTTCCTGCTGGCAGCCGGTTTCGATGCCTCGGTCAACTTTGGAACGGATGCCTATCAGAATATGGCAGACGGTGTGCCCGGTCTGTACATGTTCGGCCATGGCGCCAGCCTCAAGGACCCGTACGCGGCGTTCGAACTGTTCCACGGGCGGTTCAGCGAAGCGATCGGGACATCAGCCGGCAACAACCGGTTTTCGCGGTACAAGAACCCCGAGTACGATGCAATCCTTGACATTATGGCACCGCTGGACTCGGACGATCCGGTGTTCCAGGAGAATGCGGTCAAAGCGATGGAGATCTACTGGCGCGATCAGATCGACGTTCCGATCATCCAGTGGCTGCACCGCATCGCTTACAACCAGACCTACTGGACCAACTGGCCGACAGCGGACAACGTGGCCGGCGGTTCCAACGGTGCCTTCTGGGCGCATACGGGTCTGCTCGTAGTGACGGGCCTCAAGAAAGCCTGATCCAACAGGTCAAGTTACGGGGGTACGCGCGCTGTTTGCGCGTACCCTTTTTTGTCAGTTCCATAGCGCGCCCTCACTGCGCGGCCGCTGACCGGAGATGATCACATGATCCTGTGGCTTATCGTTCGTCGCGTTCTGTTCCTGTTCATGGTGATCTGGGCGGCGGCCACGATTGTCTTCTTCGTTCCACGACTCTCCGATACAAACCCGATCCGGGAACGTTTTGCCGAGCTGGCACGGACGGGCGGGTTTTCGCCCGCAGATCTGGAAAAGATCATTGAATCATACACGAAACAGTTCGGTCTCGATCAGCCGCTGATCCAGCAATACTGGGATTACATGGGGCAGATCATCCGGTTCGATTTCGGCTATTCTCTGAACAGGTATCCGTCCACCGTGATGGACCTGATCATGCAAGCGCTGCCCTGGACGCTGGCGTTGCTGATCGTGACGACGATCCTGAGTTTCATCATCGGAAACCTTCTGGGCGCCATTTCGGCCTGGCCCAAGGCACCGCGCTGGCTGCGGACTTTTGCGACGCCTTTCATCCTGCTGACGGGCGTGCCGCCGGTCATCATGGGGGTGCTGCTGATCTATTTCATCGGCTTCCAGCTTGCCCTGCTTCCGCTGGGCGGGGCCTATTCCATCGGGATCGTGCCGGACTGGTCGGATTTCGGGTTCTGGATGGATACGGTCAAGCACCAGATCCTGCCTGCGCTCGCGCTGGTGTTGGGGTCGGTCGGCGGCTGGGTGCTGTCGATGCGGGGCATGGGGATCACTATTCAGGGCGAAGACTATGTGAACTTTGCCGAGCACAAGGGACTGAACCCGGGCCGCATCTTCCGCGACTATTATCTGCGCAACACTTTGTTGCCGCAGGCCACAGGGCTGGCGCTGGCGCTGGGGACGGTCGTGACCTCGGCGATCATCGTGGAGGGGCTGTTCGGCCTGCCCGGCATCGGGACAGCGCTGAACAATGCGATCCGGTCGAACGACTTTCCGGTGATCTACGGGATCGTGCTGTTCATCACGGCGGCGGTGGCGACGATCATGGTTCTGATGGAATTCATCTATCCGCTTCTCGATCCGCGCATCAAGCAGCAGTAGGAGGACGGAAATGACAGACGCAACCGTGGCGATGGCGCCTGCCGGCAATCTGAGACCGAGCCGCCTGCAGCTTGCCTTCCGATATATCCGTCGGAACAAATCCTTGGCGATCGGCCTCGTCATACTTTTGGTGCTGATCCTTTTCACGGCGATCGGCTTTATGGTGATCGACACCAAGCATGCCTATCCGCTTTCCGCCCCGACCAAGAAGCCACCCAGCTTCAAGTACCCGTTCGGAACGGATTTCTTTGGCCGTGACCTGTTTGCGGCGATGGTTGTGGGCATGTGGCAAACTGCAGCCATTGGTCTGCTGGCCGGGGCAATCGGCACGTTCATCGGGGTGATCCTTGGCTTTGCTTCGGCCTATTTCGGCGGCTGGACGGACGGGATCATCAAGAACATCTGCCTGATCCTCACGCCGATCCCAGTTCTGCTGATCCAGGTCGTCGTGGCCGGTTCGCTCGACAAGCGGGATGTGACGATCATGATGATGGCGCTGATCATCGTGATGTTGGGCTGGATGGGTACGACGCTGGTCGTTCGTGCGCAGGTCTTGACGATGAAAGAACGACAATTCGTATCGGTGGCGAAACTGTCGGGCGTGGGCAGCCTTGGCATCATCTTCAAGGAAATCATGCCGAACCTTCTGCCCTTTATCGCGGCGGCCTTTGTGGTGCAGGTCTTTGCGGCGGTGTTTGCGTCCTTTTACCTTGCCGTTCTGGGCCTTGGACCACTGCGTGAGCCGCTCTTGGGCAACATCATCTGGTCGGCCCAGTCGCAGGGCGCATTCTTTAACGGGTGGTGGTGGTGGCCGATTGCGCCATCGCTGGCGATGATCCTGATCCTCGGGTCGCTGGCCCTTATCAACATGGGGCTGGATGAACTCGCCAATCCCCGCGTCCGCAGTTCGGAATAGAAGCGATGGTAAACACACAAGAGCGGACGGCCGGTTCAGGTACGACCCGCGGCGCTGCCGAACCGCCTGTGCTGCGGGTCGAGAAGCTTGAGGTGACCTACTACACCGATGCGGGCCGGGCCAAGGCGCTGGATGACGTGAGTTTCACGCTGCAGGCCGGGCAGAAACTGGGCATGGTGGGCGAGTCCGGGTCGGGCAAGAGCACACTGGCGCTGGCCATGATGCGGATGATCAAGGCGCCCGGACGGATAGAGGGCGGCAAGGTCTTCGTCGGCGAAGTCGAACTGATGGGCCTGAACGACGAGGAGATGCGCAAGTCACGGTTGAGCCGGATTGCCTATATCCCGCAAGGGGCGATGAACTCGCTCAACCCCGTGTTGCGGATCGGGGCGCAACTTGTGGACGCAATCAAGTCTCACCGCTCAGGCGACAGCAAGGCGGAGATCGAGCAACGTTGTGTTCATGCGCTAAAGTCGGTGGACCTAGATGCACGGGTGTTCCGGATGTTCCCGCATGAATTGTCGGGCGGCATGAAGCAGCGGGTCTGTATCGCCATCGGGATACTGCTCGAGCCGCAGGTGATCATCGCGGATGAGCCAACTTCGGCTTTGGACGTGGTGACACAGAGGCAGGTGATGGAGACGATTGACCGGGTCAAGGACCAGATCAATGCGGCGGTGATCCTGATCGGCCATGACATGGGCCTCATGGCGCAGTTCGTGGACCGGGTTGCAGTGATGTATTCGGGCCGTCTGGTCGAGGTGTCGACGGTGCGCGAGATGTTCACAGATCCCAAGCATCCTTATGCAAAGGCGCTGATCTCTTCTCTGCCGAACCTGGACAACAAAGGGGTTTTTCAAGGCATCCCGGGCCTTGCCCCTTCGCTCTTGCGACTGCCATTCGGCTGCGCCTTCCATCCGCGCTGTTCGCAGGTGATGGAAGTTTGCAAGTCAAAGCGGCCATTGACGCGGAACCTGCAAAGCGGTCGGCTTGTGACCTGCCACCTTTTCGATCAGGAGGCATGAGCAATGGCCAACCTTCTTGAACTGCGCAACGTGTCGAAGACCTATACGCAGGGAATCATCAACCCGAAGTCGACGGTCGCACTGCAGGACATCTCGCTGACGCTGAAAGAGGACAAACCGACGATAATGACAGTCGCGGGAGAAAGCGGCAGCGGAAAGACGACGCTGGCAATGCTGCTTCTTGGGTTCATCACCCCGACCACGGGGCAGATCATCTATCGCGGCAAGGACATCACGCAATTGACCGGCGAGGACAAGCTGGCCTTCCGGCGGGAGGTGCAAGCGGTGTTTCAGGACCCGTTTGCGGTATTCAATCCGTTCTATACGGTCGATCACCTGCTGACCGTGCCCATCAAGAAGTTCAAGCTGGCCAAGACCAAGGCGCAGGCGCGGGACAAGATGGACGAGGCGCTGACGGCGGTCGGCCTGCGGTCCGAGGATGTGCTCGGACGGTTCCCGCACCAGCTTTCAGGCGGGCAGCGGCAGCGGATCAACGTGGCGCGCGCGCTGTTGCTGAAGCCCCGGCTCCTGGTGGCGGACGAGCCGGTGTCGATGGTGGATGCGTCGCTGCGGGCCAGTATCCTTGAGACGCTGCGCAACCTGCAGCGCGACCATGGCGTGTCGATCATCTACATCACGCATGACCTGACCACGGCCTATCACATCGCCAAGTCGATCATCGTTCTTTACCGGGGCGGGGTCATGGAGGCGGGGAATGTGGACGAGGTGATCAAGTCGCCGCAGCATCCCTATACGCGGCTTCTGGTGGACTCGATCCCCTGGCCGAACCTGAACCAGCGCTGGGGGACGGACACGATCAAGGCGCGGGAAACGGGGGGGAGTGCCACGGGCTGCCCGTTCCGGTCACGTTGCCCGGTTGCGATGGACAAATGCGCGGTCCAGCCGCCGCTGTTCCAGATGCACAAGACGCAGGCGGCGGCCTGTTATCTGCACGAGGCCAATCCCAAGATCGCGGCCGAGAGACTTTCCGAACTACTGCCAGTCTGAGCGGGGTCGGGGCCCCTGCCCCGCGGCCGGACATTAACAGGATACCAAAAGATGCTCGAAATCGCTGAATTCATTGCCCCTAAGCCGTCACCCCTGTGGAAGCTGGCCAAGCAGGCCGGGGTTGACCTGGCCGTGGGTGGTCTGCCATTTGACACTCTTCAAGTCGGCGAGCGGGTCTGTGATCTGGCGCCGCTCACGCGGATGAAAAACACCTATGCCGAGGGTGGCTTTGCGCTTGAGGTGATCGAGGCACGTCCACCGCTGAACTTGGCCAAGCGCGGCCTGCCGGGGCGTGATGAGGAAATCGATGTCGTCTGCGAGTTGATAACCAACATGGGCAAGCTGAACATTCCGGTCTGGTGCTATGAGTGGATGACCGATTTCAACTGGGTCCGCACCAACATGGCCACCCCGTCGCGCGGCGGGTCGGTCGTGACGAGTTTCCGGCTGGAAGATGTACCCGAGGACCTGACCAAGGAGCCGCCGATCGATGAGGAGGCGCTGTGGGTCAATCTGGAATACTTCCTTCAGCGGGTGTTGCCAGTGGCGGAAAAAGCTGGGGTCAAACTATCGATGCACCCGGACGATCCGCCTTTGTCGCCCATTCGGGGGGTAGGCCGAATCATGCGGTCGGTTCCGAATTATCAGCGACTGGTGGAACTGGCCGACAGCCCGCAGAACACGATAACGCTTTGTCAGGGGAACTTCACCCTGATGACGGATGACCTACCGTCGGTGATCCGGAAGTTTGCGAAAAAGATCAGCTTTGTCCATTTCCGCGACGTGCGTGGCGTGCCGAGCCATTTCGAGGAAACCTGGCATGATGCTGGCAAAACCGACATGCTGGCCTGCATGAAGGCCTACAAGGATATCGGGTTTTCGGGTGTGCTACGACCGGACCATGTGCCGACGGTCGAAGGCGACAGCAACGAAAATGCGGGTTATTCTTCCTTTGGCAGGCTCTATGCCATCGGCTATATCCGCGGTCTCCGCGAAGCGGTTTATGCGAGCTGAATCATGAAGATAGCAGTCACAGGCGGGTCAGGCGGCATAGGGCGGGCGATTACCGATCGGGCGCTGGAACAAGGTCATGCTGTGGTCAGCATCGACCGTGTGGACCCCAAGGAATCGGTCAGCCATCCCGACCTGACATACATCAAGGCCGAAGCTTCGGACTACGACGCGCTGGTCGCGGCCTTTGCGGGCTGCGATGCGATGATCCATATGGCAGCGATCCCGCATCCAATGAACGACCCTAACCACATAGTTCACAACAACAATGTGGTAGGCAGCTACAATGCGCTGCGGGCAGCTGTTGAAAACAGCATCATGCGGATTTGTCAGGCGTCTTCAGTCAATGCCATCGGGCAGGCCTACAGCCGCGAGCCGCGCTATGACTACTTCCCGATAGATGAAGATCACCCGAACTATGCCGAGGACCCATATTCGCTGTCCAAGTGGATATGTGAACAGCAGGCCGATGCTTTTGCGCGGCGCTATGAAGGCATCAGCATTGCATCGCTACGGTTCCATTGGGTGTTGCCTGACCGCGAATATGCGGCGGAACACTACAAGAATCTGAGTTGGACTCCGCAAAAGCATCTTTGGGCCTATACGCGGCGTGATTGCGCAGCGGAGGCCTGCCTTTTGAGCGTCAAGACGGACCTGAAGGGGCATGAGGTGTTCTACATCGTGGCCCCCGACACCGCCTTTGACCGGCCCAGCCGGGACCTCGCCGCCGAATTCATGCCGGGTGTCGAGATTCGGGGCGACTTTGCCGGTCGGGCGAGTTTCATGACCTCGGCCAAGGCGGAACGCATGTTGGGCTGGGTTCATCCTGGCAATCCCTGAAGGACTGAACATGAAGATCACTGAGATCAAGGTCATTATTGCCTCGCCGGGGCGGAACTTTGTCACGGTCAAGATCATGACCGACGAAGGGCTCTACGGCATCGGGGACGCCACGGTGAACGGGCGCGAACTGGCCGTTGCGGCCTATCTGACCGAGCATGTGATCCCGATCCTGATTGGTAAGGACCCTTCCCGGATCGAGGATATCTGGCAGTATCTTTACAAGGGCGCCTACTGGCGGCGAGGGCCGATCACGATGGCTGCGATTTCCGGCATCGACATTGCGCTGTGGGATATCAAGGCCAAAGCAGCCAACATGCCGCTCTATCAACTGCTGGGCGGCGCGTCGCGCGACAAGATAATGATCTATCAGCACGCCGGCGGCATGACGATTGACGAGACGGTCGAGAACGTGATCGCGCTGCGGGAAAAGGGGCTGGACGCCATCCGGGCGCAGGTGTCGATCCCGGGCCTGCCGCCGATTTATGGCACGGGGCCGAGTACCGATCAGGCAGCGGGCGGCATGGTCCAGGCGCGCCCGGTCGAGGAGGTTTGGTCTACGCACAAGTATCTGCCGCTGGTGCCTAAGTTGTTCGAGAAAATCCGGGATCAACTGGGGTGGGATGTGCATCTGCTGCATGACACGCACCACCGCTTGACGCCGATCGAGGCGGCGCGGCTTGGCAAGGATCTGGAGCCTTACCGGCTCTTCTGGCTTGAAGATCCGGTGCCGGCCGAGTTGCAGGAAGGCTTCCGCCTTATCCGGCAGCATACGACGACGCCGATTGCGCTGGGCGAGATTTTCAACACGATCTGGGATTGCGAAAAACTGATTTCTGAGCAGTTGATCGACTATATCCGCGTGACCTCGGTCCATGCGGGCGGAGTGACCGGGCTGCGGCGTATCTTTGACTTTGCGTCCATCTATCATGTCCGGTCAGCCTGCCACGGGCCGATGGATGTGTCGCCTGTCGCCATGGGGGCCAATGTGCATGTGGACCGCTGGGTGCCGAATTTCGGCATTCAGGAGTTTTCGGGCTATACCGAAGCCACCCATGAGATGTTCCCACATTCGTGGCATCAGGTGGGCGGCTATCTGTACACCGGCGAGGCCATTGGCCACGGCGTTGATATTGATGAGAAAGTCGCAGGCCGGCATCCCTATGTGCAGGCCTATCTTCCCATCGCCCGTGCCGAGGACGGCACGCTCTGGAGCTGGTAGATGAAGATCACTGCGATAGCCCCGTTTCCTGTCTGGATCGGTCGCCGCAACCAGCTGGTCGTCAAGGTCGAGACGGATGAAGGCATCTTCGGCTGGGGCGAAAGCGGGCTGTCGGGGCGGGAACAGGCGGTTGTCGGCGCGATCCGGCATTTCGCCGAATTCCTGCGTGGGCGCGATCCGTTCCAGACAGGCGCGATCTGGCAGGCAGTCTATCGCAGCCAGTATTTCGAAGGCGGGCGCGTGCTGCAGGCTGCCATGTCGGCCATCGACATCGCGCTGCATGACATCAAGGGCAAGGCGTTGGGTGTGCCGGTCTATGAGCTTCTTGGGGGGAAGCAACGCGAGGTCATTCCCACCTTTGCCTCGACCTCGGCTCCCGAACAGGCGGGGATGATCGAACAGGCGCAGAACCTCAAGGCCGCAGGCTGGACTGCGATCCGGTTCTTTCCCGATTTCCGTGATACGGATGGCATATTCGAACCCCGCGAACACATCGCCAGGACCGCCCGCGCCTGCACTGCCGCTCGCGAGGCGCTGGGCGATGAAGTTGTGCTGGGGATCGACTGGCACCACCGCCTGTCGGTGGCCGAGGCTGCGTCCTTCTGCCAGAAGATGCCACGCGGCACGCTCGATTTCCTTGAAGAACCGATCCGGGACGAGACCCCAGAGGCCTATGAGGCGCTGCGGCGGCTGACCGACGTGCCCTTTGCCATCGGTGAAGAGTTTGCGTCGAAATGGCAATTCCTACCCTTCATCGAGCGGGACATTCACCAGTTCAACCGGATCGACCTGTGCAATGTGGGCGGGTTCACCGAGGCGATGAAGGTCGCGGGCTGGTCTGAGGCGCATTATGTCGACCTGATGCCGCATAACCCGCTGGGTCCGGTCTGTACGGCTGCGACGATCCACATGTCAGCGGCGGTAGCGAACTTTGCCTGGCTTGAGACACGGGTGAATGCGAGCGACCTTTATGCAGGAGGCGAGACGGATGACGTATTCATCCAACAGCCCCGGCTGGAGGGGGCCGTTTACCCTGTGTCGGACGCGCCGGGTCTTGGCATCGAGATCGACGAAAAGGCCCTGACCCGTGAAGCCTTCCGCTACTGGGAAGCGCCACATCTGAAACGCCGCGACGGCTCTGTGACGAACTGGTAGGCCCATGAAGATCCGTGCCATTACCCCCTATGCCGTCTGGGTCGGCATCCGTAACCAGCTTCTGGTCAAGATCGAGACGGACGAGGGCATTATCGGCTGGGGCGAAAGTGGCCTGTCGGGGCGCGAAAAGGCAGTGATCGGGGCGATCGAGCATTACAGCCTGTTCTTGATCGGGCGCGATGCCTTTGCCATCGGGGCACTGTGGCAGGAGATGTACCGCAGCCAGTATTTCGAAGGCGGCCGCGTGTTGCAGGCGGCCATAAGCGCCATCGACATTGCGCTTCACGACATCAAGGGCAAGGCGCTGGGGGTTCCGGTGCATCAGCTTCTAGGGGGGAAGCAGCGCGACGTCATTCCCACCTTTGCCACGACCGGTGCCCCGCCGGGGCCGGAAATGATCGAACAGGCCCGGATGCTGGTGGAACATGGCTGGACCGCGATGCGCCTGTCGCCCGCGTTCCACGAACATCCGACCCGGTTTGAACCCCGCGAAAGCATCCCCGAGACGGCCAAGTGGTGCATCAAGGCCCGCGAAGAGCTTGGGGATGCCGTAGTGCTCGGAATCGACTATCACCATCGGCTTTCCGTGGCCGAGGCCGCGTCGTTTTGTCAGAAGATGCCGTCCGGAACGCTCGATTTCCTTGAAGAACCGATCCGTGACGAAACGCCCGAGGCGTATGAGGCGCTACGGCGGATGACCGACGTGCCCTTTGCCATCGGCGAGGAGTTCGCGTCGAAATGGCAGTTCCTGCCCTACATCGAACGCGACATCCATCAGTTCAACCGGATCGACGTCTGCAATGTGGGCGGTCTGACCGAAAGTATGAAGGTCGCGGGCTGGTCGGAGGCCCATTATGTGGACCTGATGCCGCACAACCCGCTGGGCCCCGTCTGCACGGCGGCGACGGTGCATTTCTGCGCGGCGGTGGCCAATTTCTCGTGGTTGGAAACGCGGTCCTCGCCTGCGGAAAAGCTGGGCTTCGACAATGCCGAATTCTTTCCCGAGCAGCCCCGGATCGAGAACGCAGTGTATCGGGTTAGCGATGCGCCGGGCCTTGGCGTCGAGGTGAACGAGGACCTGATCAAGAAACAAAGCTTCAAGTTCTGGGAAGCCCCGCATCTGAAACGCGACGACGGTTCCGTCACCAACTGGTAGGACAACATGACCAAGGATATCCCCCGCCCCGACCCCGCCCTTGTTGCCAAGCTGAAGGCGCTCGGGGCCGCCACGGTGGCGGGCACGCTCGCGGGTCTCGGCATCAGGCAGCCCCATATCCAGGGGCCGGTCAGCTGGCTCAAGGGCCGCGCGATTGCCGGCCCCGCGCTGACGCTGCTGATGATGCCGAAGCGCGAAGACCTGTATGGCGACGGGGAGTATAATGACCCCGAAAAGCAGTTGCACCGCCATGTTCTATATGCGGCGCAACCCGGTGATGTGGTCGTCGTGGATGCGCGCGGCGACATGACCGCGGGCATTTTCGGCGAGATGATGATGACCTATTTCAAGGGGCGCGGCGGCGTCGGCATGGTCATCGACGGCTGCGTCCGGGACTGGCCGGGGCAGATGGAACTCGACATGCCTTTGTGGATCAAGGGGCTGACGCCGAACTTTCACACCCAGACCGGGCTAATGCCCTATGACTATAACTGCCCCGTGGCCTGCGGGGGCGTGACGGTGATCCCCGGCGACATCATCGTGGCCGATGATGACGGCGCGGTCTGCTGCCCGGTGGCGCTGGCCGGGCAGGTGATCGAACATGCGGGCACACATCACGACTGGGAGGATTTCTCAAAGTACATGCTGCTGCAGGGGGGATCGCTGCAACGCTATTACCCGCTGCATGACGATGCGCGCAGCGAATATGAGGAATGGCGCAAGTCGAACCCGATGAAGCGCTAGAGGATGGCTTCTGTGACCGACCCGAAACCACTGGGGCCGCTTGGGGGGCCGGTATACAAGGTGATTGATCCGCGCTTTGCTGCGCTGACCGTGAAGGGCGGAAAGGCCGAACGGCTGTGGACCGGCAGCAAATGGACCGAAGGGCCCGCGTGGTTTGATGCGGGCTATCTGGTCTGGTCGGATATCCCCGGCAACCGGATGATGCGCTGGGACGAGGCGACCAGTGCCGTTTCCGTTTTCCGCCATCGGGCTGCAAGTTCCAACGGCAATACGGTGGACCGCGAGGGGCGTCTGGTGACCTGCGAACAGCATTCAAGGCGGGTGACTCGGACCGAATCCGACGGTTCGACCACTGTCCTTGCAGTTGCGTTTGACGGCAAGCGGTTCAACTCGCCCAACGATGTTGTGGTGAAATCCGATGGCACGATCTGGTTCACCGACCCCAGTTATGGCGTTGGCGGTGAAGGCTATGAGGGCGTACGCGAGATGGAGGGTTGCCACGTCTACCGCGCCGATCCGGTGACGGGCGACGTGCGTCAGATGACAAGCGATTTCTACATGCCCAACGGGTTAGCCTTTTCGTCTGACGAAAGCATTTTGTACATTGTCGATACCGGTGCCACGAATTTCCCCGACGCCCCGAACCACGTTCGTCGCTTTGCCGTGGGTCCGGATGGCACGCTTTCGGGTGGTGAAGAGCTTCTCGCGATTGCGAAGTTCCATGATGGTTTGCGGGTCGACAGCGAAGGACGGCTGTGGTGCGCAAATGAGGAAGGCGTGCATTGCCATGCGCCCGATGGAACGCTTCTGGGCAAGCTGCACCTGCCCGAGCGCGCGTCGAACCTGACCTTCGGGGGGCAAAGTGGCAACTGGCTCTTGATCACCGCGACGACTTCGGTCTACCGCGTGCCCGTCAATGCGCGGGCTGCGTCGTATCCCTGAGCGACCAGATCTCGCTCAGGGCCCTCCAAAGGAAAGCGTACCAAGGATATCAGGTATGGCGAAGATGCTGATTACGCATATCTTCTGGACCATGATGGCCATGTTGATCCGGACTGGATCAGACGATGCATTCTTGATCGCCAATACATAGTGGCAACCGAAGGACCGCAGAAAGCAGGATTTCTGCGATTCAGCATGTTTTGGGGAAAGATCCCGTACATGGACCTTGTCTGGGTGTCGGAGAGCTACAGGCGCCAAGGGGTCGGGTCAGGCATGTTCCATTTCTGGGAACAGGAGATGAAAAAGCGCGGCGCCACAATACTTATGACATCATCGATGGAAGATGAGCCTGAGCCGCAGGAATGGCACCGGCGAAACGGCTTCAGGCCGTCGGGCCAGCTGACCTTTGCCAAATTGCAAGAAACGCCGGAAGTGTTTTTCGTGCTGGATCTGGTCTAGAGCGTGTCGCGTTCATTCGGGTTTGTATCCTGCGGCGATGAAGTAGTTGAGGCATTCGTCCTCGGTGAAGAGGTTGCAGACGGCGCCTACGGCTTTCCAGAGCTCCTCGTAGGTGCGGGCGGCGGCTTTGCGGAGC
>JAPLPE010000034.1 GCA_026400355.1 Rhodobacterales bacterium
GACTTGCGTGCTGTGGAGCATGAGCGTCATGAGCGCCGTCAGCCCCGCAAGGGGGGACAGGTCGCTGACCTGCGTGTTGTCGAGCATGAGCATCGTGAGCGCCGTCAGCCCCGCAAGGGGGGACAGGTCGCTGACCTGCGTGCTGTTGAGCATGAGCGTCGTGAGCGCCGTCAGCCCCGCAAGGGGGGACAGGTCGCTGACCTGCGTGCTGTTGAGCGAGAGCCCCGTGAGCGCCGTCAGCCCCGCAAGGGGGGACAGGTCGCTGACCTGCGTGTTGTCGAGCGTAAGGTCCGTGAGTCCGGCGAGTTCCCTTACGACCGAGATATCTGTGAGGTCTGTTCGGTCGAGGTCAAGCTGACGCAGTCCGTCGAGAAACCGGATTTCCGGTGGCAACTGGACAAGTGCCCGGGTTTCCGGCCGGTTAAAGGACAGGCTTTCGGCGCGGTTGACCGTTGCTTCCTTGATCAGGCCCTGCGCGAACCTGTAGGCTTCGCTTTGTGCAGTCATTTCCACGTTCCCTTGCACCCTGCGCCAACCTGACCGTGCAGGGCCCGTCACGCAAGCCTCTGTCAACTTTGCTGTTGCACCCTGCGACGCCTTCGCGCTACCTCCGAAACGGTTCGACGCCCCGTAAATCCCTTCGGATGGACACCTGACGATGCCCTTTGGCCTGACCATGACCGCCCCGCGCCGCGTGTTTGCGGCCTTTGCGATCTACTCCTTTGCGCTTGGGAATATCTTTCCGCGTCTGGGGCAGGTCCAGGAGGCGATGGGAGTTGAGACGGGGGCGCTGGGCCTCGGCCTGATCGGGGCGCCGGTGGGGACACTGATCGCGCTGACGCTCGCGCCGCCCTATCTGGAAAGGATCGGCTTTCGGCGGGCGCTGATGTCGGCGATCCCGCTGTTGGCGATGTGGTATGCGATTGCCGTGCATGCGCCGTCGCCACTGGAGTTGTTCGTCCTGCTGCTGCCCGCCGGGCTTACCATTGGCTGCATCGAGATCATGCTGAACCTTGAAGCGGATCGGGTGGAGCATCAGGCGGGGTATCGGATCATGAACCGGAGTCACGGGTTCTGGAGTGCAGGATTCTTTTGCGCGGGGCTGTTCGGGGCCGGGATGGCGGGGATCGGGCTGTCGCCGCAGGTTCATCTGGCGCTGATTGTGCCAGTTTCGGCGGTTCTGATCGTGTTGTTCCTGCGGGATTTCCAGCCTGCCCCCGCCCGGCCCACCACGGCGGCCGATCATGCGCCCAAGTTCGCGGCACCCACCGGGCCGATCATGGTACTGGTGGCGTTCACTCTGTCGGCGATGCTGCTTGAAGGGGCGAGCATCGACTGGTCCGCGATCTATATGCGCGATGCGTTCGCCGTAACGCCGTTTACTGCGGGGATCACGGTGGCGGTCTTTGCGTTCTGCCATGCCACAGCGCGGTTCTTTGCGGATGGGATGGTGGACAAGACATCGCCCACTCTGGTCGCGCAGGTGCAGTTGTGGATTCTGCTGGCAGGCTGTCTCTTGGTGACTTTTGCGCCTTCAGCGGTCGTGGCGATGTTCGGCTTTGCGCTGATGGGCGTGGGGTCGGCCACGATGTTCCCGCTGGCCATGTCGGCGGCGGCGCAGCGGACTGACCGGCCAGCGGCCGTGAACGTAGCCGCGCTGGCGCAGTTTTCGTTCATGATCTTCCTGCTCGCCCCGCCGCTTCTTGGCTTTGTGGCCGAGCATTTTGGCATCCGGACATCATTCGGCATCGGGATACCACTGATCATCGTGAGCCTGCTGACCGCCGGATCGCTCCGGACCGGCGGTGAGTTGAGGCGGCGGGCGGCCTGATCACCCGCAGATTTCAGGCGCCTGCGTCGGCCAGGGCTTCAGCCAGATCGGCCTGTTCTTCACAGCCGCCGCAAAGTGCAGTGAGTTTTTCGAGATTGGCCTTGGCCATGTCGATCCGGCCGGTCATGATGAAAAGCTCGCCCTGATATTCCAGCGCGCCAAGATGGTTGGGGTCGATGGCGAGGGCGGCGTTGTAAAACTGTTCGGCCTGATCGAGTGCGCCGGACTTGCGGCTGGCATAGCCCATGAGATTGAGCGCATCAGCGTTCGACGGGTCATCGGCGACGACTCCTGACAATGTGGCAAGAGCGGCCGTCCAGTTTTCGCTGTTGATCTGGGAGCGCGCCTCTTCCATGGCGTCTTCGGTGTCGTTCCCGCCCGTATCAGCAGCAAAGACTGGCATGGCCGTGAATGCGGCGAGAATGAGCGCGAGGAGGATGTTGTGAAGCGGCATGGCGGTATCTCTTTCGGGACAAGGACAAATGCTGGGATGATGCTAGCGCAAGCATCGCCCAGGTCGGATGACATTTGGGTGAAAGTTCAGCTGCGGATCAGGCCGATGCCGGAGCAGATGAGCCAAATGGTCATGAGCAGGTAGCCGGCGATGGAGCCGAGGGCGAAAAGGCCCGCTTCGACGTGGATGGCAATGGCCAGACGTTCGAAGGCACCATCGGTGACGGCGGCGGCGGTGACAGCGCCAAGGGTGGCAAGGGCACGGGGCGCGGGGTTCGCGACGTTGGATCGCGGCCGTCAGTGCCACGCTAAGGGCGGTAAGCAGCATGCCAAGGTGTTCGCCCAGCGCCACACCGGCCTAGGCGTGGATCATGGCAAGGTTGCCTGCGGCATCTGGCGTGTCTGCAAGACCGGGCACGACCATGAAGCCCAGCGGGGAAGGCCCATCGCCTGCAGGACACCTGCGAATGCGCCAGTTATGGCCGCTGAAATGGCAGGGGCGAGGTCGGTTTTCAGGCCGTCATTGGCGATGGCAGGGGCCAGCGATACAGGCATGAACAGGATCGCGGCAAAAGCGAAGGCGTACCAGGTCAGGATGAATTGGGTGCCGCCTGCGTTGAAGGAAGCGAGGATCGTTTCGGCGGGTTCGCGGAGAATGCCGGGGTAGTCGAAGATCGTGGCAAGCCACGCGTAGGGAAGGTTGAAGCAGATCGCGAGAGCGATCAGGGCGGCGCCTGTGGTTCGGGATGGCGTGGCGGTCGGGGCGGAAAGCTGGGTGGTGGTCTTGGTATCCTCATGAGTTCGAAATGTCGCCATTTGGTGACTCATTGTGATCATTTGAGACTGTCAAGCATTTTGTCACCTATAAGTGACTTTTCATGTTGGCAGGATCACCTCTGCGACTTTGGGCCAACGGATCTGACAGGCCCTTGTGCTTTTCCGTCGCGCCACGCATGTCTTGGGCCATGACAGAGACACTCCTTTCCTTCGGACACGGGTTTTCGGCAAGAGGCCTGGCGCGGCTTTTGCTGCCACAGGGGTGGCGGGTGATCGGGACGACCCGGTCTGCGGACAAGGCGGCCCGTCTCGCAGCGATGGGGGTTGAACCGCTGATCTGGCCGGGAAACGATCCCTCGGCAGCGCTAGATGCGGCGACGCATGTGCTGGTTTCGGCGGCACCGGATGCGGTGGGCGATCCAGTGCTGTGCGAATTGGGGGACGCGATTGCCGCGCGCGCCGGGCAGTTCAGATGGGTGGGATACCTGTCAACAACCGGCGTTTACGGTGACCACGGCGGCGAATGGGTGGACGAGGACAGCCCGCTGACCCCCGCGACCGAGAGAGGCAAGGCGCGGGTGGCGGCCGAGGCGGAATGGCGGGCCATCCCGGGGTTGCCGCTGCATATCTTCCGGCTTGCAGGGATCTACGGGCCGGGGCGCGGGCCATTCGAGAAGGTGCGGCAGGGCACGGCGCGGCGGATCATCAAGCCGGGGCAGGTGTTCTCTCGCATTCATGTTGACGACATTGCCCAGGTTCTGGCTGCGTCGATTGCGCACCCGAACACCGGGCGGGCCTATAACCTCTGCGATGACGACCCTGCGCCGCCTGAAGATGTGATCGCCCATGCGGCGCATCTGCTGGGCCTGCCGGTGCCACCGGCCGAGGATTTTGCCACGGCCGAGATGACGCCGATGGCACGGAGCTTCTATGCCGAAAGCAAGAAGGTCCGAAATGATCGCATCAAGAACGAGTTGGGCGTGATGCTCATCCACCCGGATTACCGCACGGGTCTGGCCTCGCTGCTGGCCATCGAGAACGCCGGAATCCCGGACGCGTAACTTTCTGACCCGAAAGGGTTGAAAGGCCGCAATCCGTTGCCATCTTGCGGATTGCGGGCCGGGCCCCTCTGACGACAGCCAACTGTCGTGATGTCGGACCGCATCGAGGAAGCTCGATGTCATGCCCGGACCCCGGATCATTGATCTCGAGCCAGTTTCTGCAAGAGAGGTCCAACTTGGAATTCCTGTTTTCATTGTTTCTGGGCACACCGGTCTGGCTGTGGCTGACCTTCATCAGCATCGTCGTGGCGTTGCTGGTCTTTGACCTTGGTATCCTGAACAAGGACGACCACGAGATCGGCGTTTCGGAAAGCCTTCGCCTGTCCGCGCTTTACATCACGCTGGGCGTCGCCTTTGGCGGCTTTGTCTGGTGGCAGTTCGGAGGGCAGTCCGCAGCCGAATACATGACGGCCTTCGTCGTCGAGAAGACACTCGCGCTCGACAATGTTTTCGTTATCGCGCTGATCTTCAGCTTTTTCGCCATTCCCCGAATGTACCAGCATCGTGTGCTTTTCTGGGGTATCCTTGGCGTGATCGTGCTGCGCGGGATCATGATTGGCCTTGGTGCGACGCTGATCTCGCAATACGGCTGGATCCTTTACATCTTTGCCGCGTTCCTAGTCTTCACCGGCGTGCGCATGCTGATGATCAAGGAAAAGGAAACCGACATGAGCCAGAACCCGGTTCTGAAGTTCATGCGCAAGCGGTTCCGCGTCACGGAAGAGCTTCACGGCCACGATTTCTTTGTGAAGAAGCCCGACCCCAAGTCCGGCAAGATCGTGCGCTGGATGACCCCGCTTTTCCTTGCGCTGGTTCTGATCGAGATTGCGGATCTTGTGTTCGCGGTAGACTCGGTTCCTGCAGTGTTCGCGATCACGACGGACCCGTACATCGTGTATACATCGAACATCTTTGCAATCCTTGGTCTGCGTGCGCTTTATTTCGCGCTGGCTGCGGTTCTGCATAGGTTCGAATATCTCAAGCAGGCGCTTGCCATCCTGCTGGTGTTCATCGGGTCCAAGATCTTTATCGCGGATCTGATGGGGTGGGAGAAGTTCCCAGCCGTGTGGTCGCTTGGTATCACCTTTGCGATCCTTGGCGCCGGTGTGGCCTGGTCGCTGTGGAAAACACGCAACGACACTCCGAACAAGCACATCACCTCGGCGGCAGAGTAGCGTCGGAGTCAACTTTGGATCGCCCGGGCCTGGAGCCCGGGCGTTTGCTGTTTACAGGCCCTAGATCGGTGCCTAAAGACCGGATCTGCCATGACCGTCCGCGAAAAGCTTGCCACCTTTATCGAAAGCGACCGGGTTCGCAACGTCATCATCTGGGTGATCCTGTTCAATGCCGTGATCCTCGGACTTGAGACATCACCGACGGTCATGGCGCGCGCCGGTGACGTTCTGCTGACACTGGATCATCTTTGTCTGGCAGTCTTTACGGTCGAACTTGCGATCAAGCTGTTTGCATTGGGGCCCAGGTTCTTTCGCAATGGCTGGAACGTCTTTGACTTTGTGATTGTAGGAATCTCGCTTGTGCCGGCGGCACAGGGGCTTTCGGTGCTGCGGTCCCTGCGCATCCTGCGGGTCTTGCGGGTGATTTCGTTTTCGCCGTCGATCCGCAAGGTCGTCGAAGGCTTTATCAAGGCCCTTCCCGGCATGGGGTCGGTGTTCCTTCTGACAATCATTGTCTTCTATGTCAGTTCCGTCATGGCGACCAAATTGTTCGGGGCCAGCTTTCCGGCGCAGTTCGGCAATCTGGGTGCCACGGCCCTGACGCTGTTTCAGGTGATGACCCTTGAAGGATGGGCGGACGGCGTCGTGCGTCCGGTGATGGAGGTCTATCCCTATGCGTGGGTATTCTTCATCATCTTCATCCTCGTGACGACATTTGCGGTCATCAATCTGCTTGTCGGTCTGGTGGTGAACGCCATGCAGGATGCGACAGTACAGGATGAAAAGGCTGCGGATGCGGCCTATCGGACAGAGCTTCTGGCGCGCCTGACCGCGATCGAGAAGCGGCTGAACGAAAAGAGCTAAAGCCGGGCGGTCCAGACGCGGAAACGGCCCTGGCCCGTGATTTCGCGGATGAGGTTGCGGTCAGTCATGGTGGCCAGATTTCGCTGCACGGCGGCGCGGCTCGATCCGGTCAGTTCCTCGGCCATCGGGGCAGTCACTTGAGGCCAGTCGGCCAAGGCAGTGATGAGAGCGGGTGGGGTTTTGCCGCTCAGGTCACTAAGTGAAGCGCGCGTGCTATCCTCCCATAACGCAAGCCGGTCAAGGAGGGTGAGCGCGGCGCGGGTCGCGACCTCGGCCCCGGTCAGCCATGTAAACAGGCGGTCGCGCGCAGGGCCCGTGGCGCGAAGGGCGTTGCTGGTGGCGAGGGGGAGGAAGGGCGCGCCCTGCCCCATCAGCGCGCCGGTGCGGGCGGCAAGGACAGCGGCGTCAATTCCGTTTGCGGGGCCGCCGGGGCCGGTCATGCGCCAACAGTGAAACAGAAGCGCACCCTGCACGACGGGGTGCAGCGCAGGGGCCGCGTCGGCGAGAACGGCCAGGTCGGCGGTTTCATGGGGACTGCGACCAAGGAAGGCGGGCAAGCCCTTGAGCCAGCCATCGGCGTCAGGCGCCGGCCCGCCCGACAGGCGTCGGACGGCCCAGGCGGCGCGCTGCAGGGCCGTCGTGTCGTCGGTGGCGGCCGCGTGGTGCAGGCCAAGCCAGAGCGAGAGCTGTTCAGCGGTGATCCGGTCACCGACCCACCAACCGAGTTCGGCGGACTCGATGATGGCAAGCCGATGGATGCGGCCGGGACCCGCGTTGCGAAGTCTCTCAGAGAGAAGGCCAAAGCGGTAGGTCAGGGCGGCGAGTTCAACGGCGCAGTCCGCCTGGGCAGCCTGCCATGCGCGGCGGTCGATCAGAGCACGACGATCGGCCTTGGGCAGCGGTGGCAGTTCGTCTTCCGGTTCGGACGCGGGCAGAAACCAGAGGTCATCTTCGTCCGGCGGGGCGGGATCGTAGGGACCGAAGCGGGTGATGTCGGGCGTGGGCATGGGATGATTGTGGGCGGGACGGGGCGCGGGCTCAAGCGGTTTGGCGTTTGATGCGCGGGCCGAGTGGCCTATCAATTGGCATCGCACTTGAGCTGAGACGGACATGACGGACCGGACCATAAAGATCGCAGTCTCAATCCTTGCCGCCGACTTTGCGCGGTTCGGGGAGGAGTGTGCCGCAATGGAGGCTGCGGGGGCGGACTGGATTCATGTGGACGTGATGGACGGACATTTTGTTTCGAACCTGACCTTTGGCTCGGCGCTTTGCGCTGCGGTCCGGCCGCATATCCGGGGGGTCATGGATGTTCACATGATGATCGCGCCGGTCGATCCCCATATCGACGCATTTGCACGGGCAGGGGCCACGAACATGACGGTCCATGTCGAAGCCGGGTCTCATGCGCACCGGACCTTGCAGGCGATCAAGGCGGCGGGGTGCAGGGCGGGTGTGGCGATCAACCCGGGGACGGGGATCGAGGCGCTGCGTTGGCTGATCGACAGTGTGGATGTGGTCTGTGTGCTGACCGTCAATCCGGGATTCAGCGGGCAGAAGATGCTGCCGGGGATGGTCGATAAAGTGCGGGCGATCAGGGGTATGACCGGGGACCGTCCAGTTGCGATTGAAGTGGACGGGGGCGTGTCAGTCGAGAACGCTGCGGCTTTGGTGGCAGCGGGCGCGGATGTGCTGGTCGCGGGGGCCGCGCTGTTCAAAGGGGGCGCAGCGGCCTATGCGGCCAACATCCGTGCCCTGCGAGAGGCCGCGCTGGCCTAGTAATTGAGGGTGATGATGAGCCCGGTGGAGGAACCGCAGGCATCGTCGCCACAGACGGGCGTGATCCAGATTTCCCCGTCCCCGAACATCACGCCCTCGGCGTTGACGAAAAGCGTGTCGTAGGCTTGGGCGGCGAGTTCGGTGCGGGTAGCTTCGGGCAGGATCTTGTCGGAGTTGGCGATGAACCCGGATTCGTCTGCGATGTTGAAGCTTTGGTCGGCAGTGTGGACGGTACCCGTGCACCATCAACATCATCGTCCATGCCTGTCTGATCTCCCTGGACAAACGCGACATGGCTCTCAAGAACAAGCGGGGGCCGTTCGATGTGCTGTTTTCGTGCAAGACGTGAGACGACCCGACGCCGGTTGCGGCGATTGCCTAGGAGGTCGGCCCGACCGATTCCCTGCCTCGCCCGGCGGGTGCTCGATGAACCAAGCGAGGGTATCCAGCCGAATATCAACCAGCAGATCGGGCGGGTCATCGCCAGCCTGCGGGACGAAGTCAAAATCGCCATCTTCCTGATCGAGCAGTCTTTCGATTTCGCCTTCGGACTTGCAAACGAATTCGTTGCCCTGAACCGTGGCAGCGTCGTGTTCCTCGAACACAAGGCACATGCCAGCCACGAGAAACTGCTGGAACGCGTGTCGGTCTGAGACGACAAAGGCCGCCGGATTGTCCGGCGGCCTTTGCCATACACAAGGTCCCGCGGATTACTGCGCGGCCGGGGCCGACAGTTGCACGAGATAGGCGTAGACGTTGTACGCGTCTTCTTCTTTGCGAAGCTGGAACGCCATCTTGCCGCGGGCGCGATTGTCGTCAAGCTGTTCACGCAGATAGCCGGTCGGGTCCTGAACATAGGCCACAAAATGGGCCTCGTCCCAGACGGCGCCGGTGGCACCGAAGGCGATCATGGAATCGCCATACTCAAAACCTTCATAGGTGCCTGGCGTACGTCCGGGCATCTGGTACAGGTTCGGGCCGGTCTTTGAGTTGCGGCCGGCAAGAACCTCGTCGCCATTCTGGACAACGTGGCAAGCCACGCAGTTACGCGCAAAAACCTCTTCGCCCGCTGCGGCATCACCTTGCGTTGATACCTGAGCAAAGGCGGGGGCCGACAAAAGCGCCATAGCGGCGGCAAGTGTCAGATGTTTCATTCGGAAGTCTCCCTTGTGATGAGTTTGGCGGTCCGGCCGCTTTTCCGGATCGCCCTTGACCGTGAGCCCCAGTCAAACCGTAGAATAGAGGAAGTTGACCGATGGTCCACCCCCCCCAAAGAAAGATAGGTGCGCCTTGGACTTCAGGCGACGGCGTGGGCGATGGCGCACTGTTTCCACAGGCTGGTCAGAGCCGCCACAAGGTGGTCGATATCGGCATCGGTATGCAGCGGTGACGGCGTAAAGCGAAGCCGCTCGGTCCCCTTCGGCACGGTCGGATAGTTGATTGGCTGCACATAAATCCCCCATTCCCGCATGAGGTAATCAGCCAGCATCCGGGTCTTGACCGGGTCCTTGATGAGGACCGGCACGATGTGGCTGTCGTTCTTCATGTGAGGGATGCCGGCCCGGTCGAGTGCTGCCCGCAGGCGTGCCACCTGACGGCGCTGTTGGGCCCGCTCGATCTCGGACACTTTCAGGTGAGCGATTGACGTCCGGGCTGCTGCGGCAACGGCCGGCGGCAGCGCGGTGGTGAAGATGAAGCCCGACGCAAACGACCGGATGAAGTCGCAGAGCGCGCCCGAGCCTGTGATATAGCCCCCGACAACGCCAAAGGCCTTGCCCAGCGTGCCTTCGATCAGTGTGATGCGATCTGCAACGCCATCACGTTCCGACACGCCGCCACCGTGGGCGCCATACATGCCCACGGCGTGAACCTCGTCCAGATAGGTCATGGCACCATATTTCTCGGCAACGTCGACGATGGCCTTGATCGGCGCGATATCGCCGTCCATCGAATAAACCGATTCAAAGGCCACGATCTTGGGTGCATTGGCAGGCAGCGCCTTGAGCTTGGCTTCCAGGTCGGCCACGTCGTTGTGCTTCCAGATGACCTTGTGCGCACGCGAATGACGGATGCCTTCGATCATCGAGGCGTGGTTGCCCGAGTCCGACAGGATGATGCAGTCCTTGAGCCGCGCGCCGAGGCACGAGAGCGCCGCCCAGTTCGACACATAGCCCGAGGTGAACAGAAGCGCTGCTTCCTTGCCATGCAGACCGGCCAGTTCGCGTTCCAGCAGCAGGTGGTCGTGGTTGGTACCAGAAATGTTGCGCGTGCCCCCCGAGCCGGTTCCGGTGCGGCGGACGGCTTCGCACATCGCCTCGATGACCTTGGGGTGCTGGCCCATGCCAAGGTAGTCGTTCGAACACCAGACCGTGACGTCGCTCACGCCGTCTTTCGTATGACGTCCGGCTTTGGGGAACTTGCCCGCCTTGCGTTCGAGTTCAGCGAAATAGCGGTAGTTGCCTTCGGCCTTGAGCGCGTCCAGCTGTTCGTTGAAAAGGGCATCAAAGTTCATCACAGTGTCTTTCTGCTTTGGTCATTCGCGTGTGACTTGTGGTCCGGCAGCATCCACCGCCAGAGTTTTGCATCCGGCAGCGGCACCACCATCAGCCAGTGTTCAAGAAGAGCAAGCGCGGACAGCGCTGCGAGGAGTGTAAAGGTTGCGTCTTCGACCGGGTCTTTGAGCGAGATCAATCTTTCGACGAAACAGCCGACGGCAAACGTCAGAAGCGTGATCGAAAGCGCAAAGACCGGAGTGACCGGGCCCTTCCGGAAGTATCCCTTCAGATGCACGAGCCGCATCGGGATGAATTCGAGATTGATCCGAGGAACGCCCAGGAAAAGGTTCAGCTTGGCCGAGACGCGGGCGATGTAGAGCACAAGATAGGTCCAGAGGGCGACATTGTTCGTCTCGCCCCGCGATATCAGGACCATTCCGAAAAGGCCCGCCGTCAGCGCCATTTCATGATGTGCCACGGTATTCCAGGCCCGCCAAAAGCGCACCCCGCCAGAAAGTCCCGGCGGACAGGGGCGTCGTTCCGGGCCGGTCACGATCCCTGCAAGGAAGGCGAGCTCGATCCAGCCCCAGATCGCCAGCGCACCCAGAAAACCCGCATAGACGGCAGCGACGCTCTGTCCGGGCAAGGACATGATGACGCCCGCCACCCCAAGCGCGAGCATCGGAATACCCGCCAGCACGACCATACCATGTGCTGCGCCGCCCTGCCTGTCGGCCCAGCGGACGGCAAGCAGGATCATCCCGGTGAAGAACCACCAGAGGAAGATCGCGATGATTGCCAGAGTCAGCGGGTGGCTCATCTTCGGTTTCTTTGTTGTCCACATACCTCGGGGGGCCGAAGGCGGGGGGCAGAGCCCCCCTCCACGGTGTCAGTAGGCAGGTTGCAGGCGCGGATTGTCCGGTACCTGATTCGGGATGGACGGGATCGTCAGGAGCGAGATGAAGGCGACTGCCGCCTTGGCCGACCCGGCCTGCCGCTTGAACCAGCCGCCGATACCGCCTTGCTTGCGGCCCTGAGCGATCTGGTGGTTGGCAGCTTCGATGCGGTCAAGGTTCGGCTGCCAGCGGGGGCTGTCGATATCCAGCGTCAGCGGGAACACCTGCCGCGAGATCTCGCTCGTCTTCTGGAAGACGTCATAGCCGTACTGCTTGGGATCAACGCCCAATGCGGCGTGGAAGGCCGGGCGCTGGTGATCACGCACGCTCATCGTCGAATAGACAGCGGTCAGGAAGAACTTGATCCAGAGCTTGTTGACGCCTGAGGTCAGCTTCGGGTCTGTCTTCATCAGGAGAGCAAAGGCTTCGCCGTGGCGGAACTCGTCGTTGCACCATTCACGGAACCATTTGAAGATCGGATGGAACCGCAGTTCCGGGTTCTTTTCGAGGTGGCGATAGATCGTGATGTACCGGGCGTAGCCGATCTTCTCGCTCAGATAAGTCGCGTAGTAGATGAACTTGGGCCGGAAGTAGGTGTACTTCTTGGCTTGGGTAAGGAAGCCAAGGTTCACCGCGATCCCGGCTTCACGCAGGGCGTCGTTGATGAAACCGGCATGTCGGGCCTCATCCCGGGCCATAAGCTGGAAGAGGGTCGTGATGTCCTCGTTCTTGCCGCGACGCTTCATTTCCTTGTAGAGCACGCAGCCCGAAAACTCGGCCGTGCACGAGGAGATCAGAAAGTCGATGAACTCGGCCTTCAGTTTCGGCTCCATCCCGTCCCAGTCGATATGGTCCCAGTCGGCGTTTTTCTTGAAATGGCCCTTGTTGGGGTCTGCCTTCATCTCGTTGATGAGGGCGTCCCAGGTGGTGCGGACCGAAGAGACGTCGATGGCGTCCATCTCGTCATAGTTGGTGGTGTAGAAGCGCGGGGTCAGCAGCGTGTTCTGCAGGGCGACTCGGGTCGCGCTTTCGCTGTCGACGACTTCCTGCCGTTCAAGCGCCTCTTCGGCGGTGGTTGCGTCGGCAGAGTGGAGGGGGGCCAGATCGGCCTTGACGTGCGCGTTCATGCCATCACCTCGTCAGAGAAGGAAAATTCGCAAAGTTCCATGAATTCGAAATCGCCCGTGGCCCGGGTCCAGAGCTGTTCAAGCTTGGAGGCGCGGGTGATGATGGCGGTGCGCTTTTCCTCGATCACCTCGCCATAGGGCGCCATGATCTCTGGCCCTTGGACCAGCACAGAGTCGCCCGGATAGACGACGGCGCCGTTTTCGAATTTCACATGTGCGGACAGCTCGTCAAACCGGTGACTGACCGTCACGGTGCAGGGGGCTGTTTCTTTCGTCCTTGTCAGAAGTCCCATGTCTTTGTTCCCTTTTTCGCAATTCCAGCCGGGGGCTAACCGGCCGGATTCCAGTCCACGATCCGCGCGAAGGCGGCAGCATTGTCGGCGCCATATCCTGTCACCTCGACCGCCATTCCGGTCTTGTCGTCGATGATCGCGATATGTCCGTCTTCCCGGCGCACGACGCGCACCGGGTCATTTCCTTTAATGTCGCCAAGCTGGCGGGCGCGGTCGATCATGCGGCCCATGACGCCGATGAAGCCGGCCTTGTCGTCCGATGACAGCGCGATCTGCGCGCCTGTGGCCGCATCGGTCACGACGTAGAGCCCGCTGCGTTCGCCTGTCAGGATCACCTGGCGTTCAGCGGCGATGGGCGCGCGTTCAAGAACGCCTTCCATCGGACGGTTGGTGAGGCGGGCAAAGGCGGCAAGTGCGATTGTCCCGATCATCAGGGCGAACATCGCCTGCACAAGGAACCGGGGGACCAGTTCCTTGTTGTCGGGGTGACGCATCCGGATTTGTTCGATTGCCATGACGGTACGCTCCTATTCTGCGGCGACGGCGATGCCGCCGGACTGGATGCGGTGGTCCTGTGTCTGCGAGATCCGGGTTTCGGCTGCTTCGGCAAAAAGCTCGGCAACCTTGCGGGCATCAGCGATGCAGCGCAGCGCGGGCTGGGGCCGGGCAATGTACCAGGGGCGGATATGCGGCCAAGTCATCAGGTAGGAAAGCTTGGTCGGGCCGATGAGTTCAAAGGCGATGGTCCCGGTCCCGCTCTTGCGCAGATCAAGATCGGCATTGCCGATCCACTGGTACGGAAGGTTGAGCGTCATAGTCAGCGCCGCGCCGATGCGCATGCCGACACGCTTGTTCGTAAGGGTATAGACCGTTGCACGGGCCTGCACCCACGCATAGCCGTAGATCAGACCGCAGGCGGCCAGCCCGATGACAATGAACGGAACGGCGTGGGCCAGCGCGATCGGCAGGGGATAGATTGCCGAAGACACGGCAGCGCGCCAGATCGCCAGAAAGACAAAGTAGCCGGTCACCCAGCGCAGGCCGAGCGATTCCTTGGCCAGCGCCCAAGCGTCGGGTGCGCCCTGCCAGAGGATGCGCTCTCCGTCGGGGAGCTTTTCCGGCAGTCCCCTTACCGGTTCAAAGTTGAAGTCGTCGTGGCTCATGTTGTTCGCTCCTTCCGCGTTCCCCGGCGGATGTTTGAACCGTCCCACTGGCTGGGCGGGACGGCCAGATTGGTCTAGATCGCCGGTTCAAGCCGGTCAGGGGAGGCGTAGAGCGTGCCGCCCGCGTAGTAGCCCGTGATCTTGTCTTCTTCGAGCAGGGTCACTTCGTCCGGTGACTTGATCTGCGGTATGCCTTCAAAGTTGTGGGCATAGAGCGAGCGCACGACGACACGGTTGTCCTTGATCCTTGTCATGTTGATCGGGACAAGACGGGTCTTTCCGCTACCTTCGGGATTAAGGTCCACGGTCAGGTAGCGGACCATGTTTTCCGGCACATCGACCCAGAGGTCGATGATGCGCCCTACAACATTGCCGTCACCACCGACCACGACCTTGCCGCGTGGGTCACGCCCGGCCGAGACACGGAAGGCCGACAGGGTCGACATCGGCCGGATCTTGGGATGGCCGTGCGCATCAATCTCGGGCACATCGCGGCGGTTCGCCCAAGAGGCGGGGCCAACGCCATCCAGCATCGGATCGCCGGTCGGCACATAGGGCGAGCCTGCCGATTTCGACGTGCGAGCCAATGCCAGATCGGTGCGGTCAAGACGTTGTCCGGAGGGCACAGTCAATTCGCCTCGGCCATGGGGGAGGTAGAAGGTCTTGTCCTTGCTTGGAACAGGGAACGGCCCCTGATTGATGGCCTTGTTGCCGTCTTCATCCACAAGAGGGAAGCCTTCGCGCATGTTTTCGGTTTGAAGGTAGAAGATCAGACCGGCGAAGAAGATCCAGAACATCCAGAGCGCGATGAGCGCCAGGTCCACGTTGCCGAAGAAAGTCACACCAACCATTGTCGTTATCCTCCGTTGGTCAGGTCGGGAAATCGGACAGCTCGAGCTTGACCGATTTTCCCGAATCCATCGCACGGGCCCTTACCAACGGGCCGAGTGCGACGAGGGTGATGAAAAGAAGGCCGATCTCGATCTGGTAAACGACCGAATAGCCGGTGGCAGACGTGGCGAGCGCCTCTCCGAACACGCCGTTCCCGGCGGCGTGGTTGACGAGGTCACGCAAGGCGCCCCCGATCAGGATAGAAAGCCCGGCCCCGGTGGCCTGCGCAGCCCCCCAGGCACCAAGGGCCAGGCCGCGACCCGCGTTGCCTTGCACCGGCATCGTCATGGCTGCAGTCAGAAGTGCGACCGAGAAAAGGCCGCCGCCGAAACCAATAAGAATGGCACCGACGTAAAAGATCGTGACCGACCCGAAGGGGGCGGCAAAAATCACGCAGGTAAAGGCGGCGATCCCGGCAAGGATGCCCCGCGCGGCCATGCGATAGGGGTCGATCCCGCCGGCAAGCCAGCGGGCGGCAAGACCGAAGCCGGCCAGCGCCCCAAGGGCCCACATCGCCGTCAGAAGCGTGGTCGCAGCCACGGGCAGGCCCATCACTTCGCCGCCATAGGGCTCAAGCAGAACGTCCTGCATGTTAAACGCCAACGCGCCAAAGAACACGACGGCAAGGATGCGTCCCGCATCGCCGCCGCTGGCGAAATCGGCCCAGGCTTCGCGGAAGGTCGGTCCCTTGGACTCGCGTTCGGCCTTGGTCATCGGGGAAAGCTTTTCCTGCTTCCAGAGCGCGATCAGGTTCAGAACGATCGTCACCACAGCCGTGCCCTGAACGATCTGCACCAGCCGCAGCGCCGAGAAGTCACGCAGCAGCGTGCCGAGGATGATTGCCGAAAACACCATCCCGATCAGGTACATGACGTAAAGAAGAGCCACGACCTTTGGCCGGGTTTCCTCGGTCGCGCGGTCGGCAGCAAGGGCAAGGCCGGCCGTCTGCGTCATGCTCATTCCGAGACCAGTCAGTAGGAAGGCAAGGGCTGCGCCGACATAACCCGCCCAACCAGCGTCGATGGCGTGATCACCTGACAACACGAGAAGTGCCATGGGCATGATCGCAAGACCGCCGAACTGCCAGAGGGATCCGAACCAGAGGTAGGGGACGCGCTTCCACCCGATGGCGGACCGGTGATTGTCAGACCGAAAGCCCAGAAGGGCGCGGAACGGGGCGACCAGAACGGGAATGGCGATCATCAGCGCAACGATGGTCGCCGGGACGTGAAGCTCAACGATCATCACACGGTTCAATGTGCCCAGAAGCAGGACCTGCGCCATGCCGACCGATATCTGGAACAGCGACAGCCGAAGAAGCTGGTTCATCGGCAGCTGGTCGCTGGCCGCATCTGCAAACGGCAGGTAGTGGTAGGCAAACCGGTGGATGTCCTTGGCCTTGAAGATCATGCGCGATGCCCCTGAAAGACAAGCGCGGTCGAAATGTAGAAGCCGGACTTGACCCGTTCGATTTCCGCAATGCGCCCCGGAATCCCCGCCTTGCGCACCGCGCCGGCAATGCCGGCGGTGGTGTGCGGGATCATCGTGGGGGAGCGGTCGGACCGGGGGAAAAGCTTGCCCACATTCCACATGATCATGAGGGCGGTGGTGCGCGGGGCGAGGGTAAAGACGAACTTGCCCGAAAGACGCGGGGCAACTTTGGCAAGGATGCCCGCCACATCTGGGGCGGAATAATAGATCATCGAATCCATGGCGAGCGCATGGTCGAACTGTCCCAACGCCGGGTCAGTCATGTCGCCAGCCCGCCAGTCGATCTGATCGGCCAGATGGGCGGGGGTGCGCTTGCGGGCGATGCCGATGAGCGACGGAGAAATGTCGATGGCGGTGACATGTGCCCCTCGTTCAGCCAGTTCAAGGGCCATGAGACCAGTGCCGCAGCCCGCATCAAGCACCCGCATACCCGTCAGGTCGGCGGACAGTTGGTCCAGCATCAGCGTGCGCATCCGGTTCCGGCCGGCGCGCACGGTGGCGCGGATGCCGGAAACTGGCGCGTCCGAGGTCAGCTTTTCCCAAGTCTGGGTAGCTGTCCGGTCGAAGTAATCCTCGACCCTGGCGCGGGTTGCGGCGTAGTCAGCCATGGCTCAATCAAACCCCAGCAGTTCGAAGATTTCGCGGTCGGGCAGGCAGGCGGGGGCAGAACCTTCGGTCCCGTTCCACAGCGTTTCGGCGAGGCGGACGTATTCCCTGCGGACCTGAACGACGTCCTCGGCGTCTTCCATTTCAAAGATCGTCTTCTTCTTGAGACGGCTCCGGCGGATCGCGTCGAGGTCGGGCATATGGGCCAGACGGTTGAAACCGACCGTCTTGCAGTAGCGGTCAACTTCGTCGGTGTTCTTGCTGCGGTTGGCGACGCAACCGGCAAGGCGGACCTTGTAGTTGGCCGACTTGGCTTGCACCGCGGCGATTATGCGGTTCATTGCGTAAATCGAGTCAAAGTCATTCGCCGTCACGATCAGCGCGCGGTCGGCATGTTGAAGGGGGGCCGCGAACCCGCCGCAGACCACGTCACCCAGCACGTCAAAGATCACGACATCGGTGTCTTCAAGCATGTGGTGCTGTTTTAGCAGCTTGACCGTCTGCCCGACGACATAGCCGCCGCAGCCGGTGCCTGCTGGCGGGCCGCCGGCCTCGACGCATTTCACACCGTTGAAGCCTTCGAACACGAAATCCTCGGGGCGGAGTTCTTCGGAATGGAAATCCACGTCTTTCAGGATGTCGATGACAGTCGGCACAAGACGGCCCGTCAGGGTGAAGGTCGAGTCATGCTTGGGGTCACAGCCGATCTGCAGGACGCGCTTGCCCAGCATGGAGAAGGCCGCCGACAGGTTCGACGAGGTCGTCGATTTGCCGATGCCGCCCTTGCCATAAACGGAAAAGACCTTCGCGCCGACGATCTGCGCCTCGGGGTCCTGATGGACCTGAACCGAGCCTTCTCCGTCAAGGCCGCGCAGGTTCGGGATTTCATCTCTGGGGCTCATGCGGGCCTCCTTTGGGTGTGGATCGTGTGAAGAAGGGCGGTCATTCGGCTGCGATCCCTTCCATGCGGTCTTCGATGGCGTCGGCTGCGTTCTGCAGCGCGGCGAGTGTGGCTGCGTCGGGCGTCCAATAGGCACGGTCAGACGCTTCGAGCAGGCGGTTGGCCATGCGCATGGAGGCCTGCGGGTTCAGGGCGGCCAGCCGTTCACGCATCTTTTCGTCCAGAACAAATGTCTCGGAGAGGCGCTGATAGACCCAAGGCTCGACTTCGCCAGTCGTCGCTGACCAGCCCATCGTATTGGTGATCTGCGCTTCAATCTGGCGGACGCCTTCGTGGCCGTGCCTGAGCAAGCCTTCGTAAAACTTGGGGTTGAGGCTGCGCGAGCGCGTCTCAAGCGCGACCTGTTCCTGCAGGGTGCGGACCTTGGCCGAACCGCGCGTCTGATCGCCGATGTAGATGGCGGCTGATTGGCCGCCCTTGGCGCGCTTCACGGCGCGGGCGATGCCGCCCAGCGTGTCAAAGTAGTGGTCAACCGTCGTCACGCCAAGTTCGACGGATTCAAGGTTCTGGTAGGCGATATCCACGTCCTTGAGCGTTGCCTGCAGCAGGGCCGTGTTGCGGGTGGCCTTGCCCGTTACGCCGTAGGCAAAGGACTTGCGGTTTTCATAGGCGTCGGCCAGTTCGTCCTCTTCGCCAAAGACCGATTGGTCGACCAGTGTGTTCACATTGGAACCATAAGCGCCTTCGGCATTCGAGAAGACGCGAAGGGCGGCTGCTTCGATGTCGCACCCGGTCCTGGCCTGATAGGCGAGCGCGTGGGCGCGGATGAAGTTCTGATCTTCGGGCTCATCCGCCATCGCGCATTTCAGCGCAGCTTCAGCCAGCATTCGGGTCTGCAAAGGCAGAAGGTCGCGGAAGATGCCCGACAGGGTGACGATCACGTCGATCCGGGGATGACCAAGTTTGGCCAGCGGGATCAGGTCGGCGCCGGACAGACGGCCATAGCTGTCGAACCGCGTCGTGCAACCCATCAGCGCCAGAGCCTGCGCGATGGGGGCGCCGTCTGACTTAATGTTGTCCGAACCCCACAGGACCAAGGCCACGGTGCGCGGCAGGCTTTGATGGGTGTCGAGCAGGAGTTGCGCCTGTCTCGCACCATCGGCCATCGCAAAGGCCGTTGGCATGCGGAACGGGTCAAAGGCGTGGATGTTGCGACCCGTTGGCAAGATCTCTGGCGACCGGATCAGATCGCCACCCGGCACGGGCGGGATATAGCGGGCGGACAGGGCGCGCATCAGCGCGTTCAGTTCGTTGTCACCCGACAGCATCTCGTCAATGCGGGCGCGGTCGGCGGCGGACCGCTCTGGCATCAGGCGGATCATGTCGTGACGGGCGGCGGCCGACATGGGCTTGCCGACGATGTGCAGGCCATCCGGGATGAGCGAGCCTTCGGTTTCAAGCACGGTCAACCAGAGCTTGTTGATGTCCCGCGCATTCAGATCGACCGAATTGGCCTGCGCGCGGATCAGTTGTTCCAACTCTTCGCGGGCCGAGTCGACAGCCTCCATGTTCCGCCAACGGGTAAGGCTGTCCTTCAGCTCTTGCAGACCCTTGTAAAGACCGGCAGCCGCAAGCGGCGGGGTCAGGTGAGTGATCGTGATGGCATTGGAACGGCGCTTGGCCAGCGACGCCTCGGACGGGTTGTTTGCGGCGTAGAGGTAGACGTTGGGCATTTCGCCGATCAGCCGGTCAGGCCAGTCGCGCGCACCCAAACCGGCCTGCTTGCCCGGCATGAATTCAAGCGCGCCATGCATGCCGAAATGGAGCACTACGTCCGCCTGGAACGTGTTGCGCAGCCACATGTAGAACTGGACGAAGGCATGGGTCGGCGCGAAACCGCGTTCGAACAGAAGGCGCATCGGGTCGCCTTCATAGCCAAAGGTCGGCTGAACCCCGACAAAGACGTTGCCGAAATGCCGGCCAAGGATGAACACGCCGCGCCCGTCCGACTGCACCTTTCCGGGGGCAGGGCCCCAGACGGCCTCGATCACCTTGAGCGGCGGGGTCGTGCGGACGATGGTTTCCACATCGACCTGTGCGGCCACATTGGCGGGCTGGCCGTAGGTGCGGGCATTGCCCTGCAGGACGGCAATGCGCAGATCATCGACGTTCGCGGGCATATCGACGGCGTAGCCTTCGGCCTTCATCCGGGTCAGCGTGTTGAACAGGCTTTCAAAAACCGACAGGTAGGCGGCGGTGCCAACGGCGCCCGCGTTGGGCGGAAAGCCGAAGAGGACGATGCCGACCTTCTTGTCCGCGTTCCGCTTCTGATGCAGGCGGGCGAGGCGGAGGGTTTTTTCGGCCAGCGAGGAGATGCGTTCATGGCAGGGTGCCATCGCCTTGCATTCGGACTGACCCTTGCAGGCATGCGAGCAGCCGGTGCAGCCTTCGTCACCATGGCGGCCTGCAAAAACGGTCGGGTTCGTGGCGCCGTCGATTTCGGGCAGGGCGACGAGCATCGTCGTTTCGATAGGGCCAAGGCCCTGCGAGCTTGACGACCACTGGCCCAGCGTCTGGAACTCGAGCGGTTGCGCCGCGACGTAGGGCACATCGAGCTTTGTCAGAAGTTCGATGGCTGCAGGGCTGTCGTTATAGGCAGGGCCGCCGATGAGCGAGAAGCCGGTGAGCGAGACCATCGCATCCACGCGACCCTGGAAGAAGGACTCGATTGCAGGCCGTCCGTCGAGGCCACCGGCAAAGGCGGGGATGACGCGCATCCCCTTGGCCTCGAACGCGCGGATGACGGCATCGTAATGGGCGTTGTCCGAGGACAGGATATAGGACCGCAGCATAAGGATGCCGACCGTCGCCACGGGATTGGCCGGGCTGGGTAGAGCGGCAAGGTCGGTGGAGATGTGATGGCCGGGGAGGTCAGGGTGATAGACGCCGACCTCGGGGTACTCGATGGGGGCTTTGGATTTGGCTCCGTGCCAGTCCTTGCGGTCGGCATAGCGCGACAGCAGGAAACGGATCATCTGTTCGATGTTGTCGTCCGACCCGCCCAGCCAGTACTGCATCGACAGGAACCAGGCGCGCAGATCCTGCGCCTTGCCGGGGATAAGGCGAAGAAGCTTGGGCAGTGTCCGCAGCGCCTTCATCGTCTTGGCGCCGCTGTCAGAGCCACCCTTGGACGAGGGTTTCAGCGACTTGAGCAGCTTCATCGTGGCCGAGGCGGGCTTCATCATGTCGAGGTCACCCATGCGGGTGAGCTTTACGATGGCGCTGTCAGCGATGAGGTTGATCATCGCATCACAATCGTCCCGCCGCGCGACAAGGCTGGGCATGATGGCGGCGGTGTGCTCTTCGAGGAAGAGGAGGTTGGTGACGATGATATTGGCCTGCGCGATCGAGGCCTTAGCGTCGGCAAGGGCCGCCGGGCTTTCGCCCCATTCGGCGGCAGCATGGATTGCGATTTCGAGCCCGGGGAAGTCAGCCAACAGCCGGTCGCGCACGCGCGCCGCCGGACCCGCAGAATGCGAGTCGAGCGTCACGATGACGAAACGGTAGCTGTCCTGATCCCGGCTATCGCGCATAATGGGCCTTGGCCTCGTATAGCGTGTCGATGCTGATATGGCGCAGGCCCTTTTCGGCTGCGTAGGTTTCCGTATTCCGCCGGGCTTTGCCGCGGACAAAGAACGGGATCTTCTTCAGTTCCTTTTCCGCGTCGATCAGCCAGATGATGTTGTTTGGGACCGGTTCCGCCGGAGTGGGTTCCGCGGGCTGCTCCTCCGCCCGGATGATCGACATCGCTGGGACAGGTGCTTCGGCGGCGGCGGGTTGGGCCACCGGTTTGGGCGCATGACCGCCGTGATGGCTAGCACCGGCTTCGTCGTGGAATTCGAAATCCTCGCGGAACATGGTGAGGAGATGTTCCTCGAGCCCCATGACAAGGGGGTGGATCAGCGTGTCAAAAAGGACGTTCGCGCCTTCGAAGCCCATGACGGGCGAGTAGCGGGCCGGGAAATCCTGTACATGGACAGGGGCCGAGATGACGGCGCAGGGGATGCCCAGACGTTTGCCGATGTGGCGTTCCATCTGGGTGCCCATGATCATTTCAGGCGAAAGCGACTCGATCGTCGATTCGACTTCGAGATAGTCGTCGGTGATCAGCGCTTCGAGGCCGAACTCTTTCGCCATGGCGCGGACGGGCCGGGCCATTTCGCGGTTGTAGCAGCCCATTCCTACGACCTCGAAACCCATCTCGTCGCGGGCCATGCGGGCCATGGCCATGACATGGCTGCCGTCGCCGAAGAGGAAGACGCGCTTGCCTGTCAGATAGGTTGAATCAACCGAGCGGGACCACCAGGGCAGGCGCAGACGGGATTCGTCGTAGGCGGCATCACGTCCGGTGATCCGTACGACTTCGGCGATGAAATCGCGGGTCGCGCCGACGCCTATGGGAATGATCTTGGTGAAGGGTTGGCCGTGATTCTTTTCCAGCCAGCGTGCGGCGGATTCGCCGGTTTCAGGGTAGAGCAGAACGTTGAAATGGGCGGCAGGCAGACGGGCGATGTCGGCGGGCGTCGCGTTCAGCGGGGCCACGACATTCACGCCGATGCCAAGGTCGGACAGAAGACCGGTGATCTCCTCGACATCGTCGCGATGGCGGAAACCAAGAGCGGTCGCGCCAAGGATATTGGCGGTGATGCGGGCCGAACGATCCTGCGGCTTGGAGAGGTGGCGCACGATCTGGAGGAACGTCTCATCCGCGCCGAAGTTTTCTTTGCGCTGGTAAGAGGGGAGTTCCAGCGGGATGACGGGGATGGAAAGTCCGATCGCCTCAGCCAGACCGCCGGGATCGTCCTGGATCAGTTCGGCCGTGCAGGAGGCGCCAACGATGATGGCCTGCGGGTTGAAGCGGGTGACCGCATCGGCGCAGGCATCCTTGAAGAGCGTCGCCGTGTCGGAGCCGAGATCACGCGCCTGAAAGGTGGTGTAGGTGACAGGCGGGCGGTGGTTGCGCCGTTCGATCATCGTAAACAGCAGGTCTGCATAGGTATCACCCTGCGGCGCGTGCAGGACGTAATGCAGCCCCTTCATCGCGGTGGCGACGCGCATGGCGCCTACATGCGGCGGGCCTTCATAGGTCCAGACGGTGAGTTTCATGGCCGACCCCCGGGGCACTGCCCCGGACCCCGAGGTATCTGAACGACAAAGAAACCAGAGGTGCAGATCATTCTGCGGCCTCGAGTTTCAGTATGGATTTGCGGCGGAGCGGGCGGGAGAAGAGCCCGGCGAGGTCGCCGGCCTGTTCGTAGAAATGGACAGGGGTGAAGACGAGTTCGATGGCCCATTTGGTCGAGAGACCTTCGGCCTCGAGCGGGTTCGCGAGGCCGAGGCCGCAGACGGTCAGATCGGCCCGGGCAGCCCGGGCGCGGGCGAGTTGTTTATCCACATCCTGACCCTCGGAAATGACCGGGCCGGCAGGGAGGAGGTCAAGATCAGGGCCGACGAGGGCGTCGTGGATGTAGGGGGAGCCGACCTCGATCGCAGTCATCCCGCATTCGCGGGTGAGGAAGCGGGCCAGCGGGATTTCAAGCTGGCTGTCGGGGAAGAAGAAGACCGACTTGCCGTTAAGGGTTTCGGCAGCCTGTGCGATGGCCTTTCGGGCGCGGGCGCGCGGGGCGTCGGTCACCTGTGAAAAGAGGCTGGCCGGGACGTCGAATTCGGCAGCGATCACCGAGAGCCAAGCGGTCGTGCCTTCCTCGCCAAAGGGGAAGGGCGCGGGCAGGTGACGGGCGCCGCGACGTTCCAGGGCGGCATGGGTGTCCCCAAGGAAGGGCTGGACGAGCGCGAAGACCGTGTTCGGGCCGACAGCAGTTTCCTGATCGATCCGGTGGGCGGGCAGGCAGTGGATCGGGCCGATGCCCATGGCGCGAAGCATGCCGAGCATCTGGTCTTCGACCACATCGGGCAGCGCGCCGACGATGAGAAGTTCGCGCGCTTCGGTTTCCTTGAGAACCGGCACCATGCTGGCCAGAGCAGCGTCTTCGCCTTGGGTAAATGTCGTCTCGATCCCCGAACCGGAGTAGTTCAGCACACGCACATGCGGAGCGTGCTGGGCGTTCAGGCGTTCGGCGGCACGGTGCAGGTCGATCTTGATGACCTCGGACGGGCAAGAGCCTACGAGGAAGAGCTGGCGGATGTCGGGGCGGCGGTCGAGGAGTTGCGCCACGACGCGGTCAACCTCTTTCTGGGCGTCCGCCATGCCGGCCAGATCGGTCTCTTCAAGGATCGCGGTGCCGAATCGGGGCTCGGCAAAGATCATCACGCCGGCGGCCGATTGCAGAAGGTGGGCGCATGTCCGGCTGCCGACGACGAGGAAGAAGGCGTCCTGCATCTTGCGATGGAGCCAGATGATTCCCGTCAGGCCGCAAAAGACCTCTCGCTGGCCGCGTTCCTTGAGCACAGGAGCCGTCCGACAACCGCCATTCATTGGAGGAGTAAGGGCGGTCATGCGGATACACCTCGGCCGGCATCCGCACGGGCCGCGTCAAGGCGGGCCATGCGGAGTTTCCAGAGAAACTGACCTGCGTTGATCACGTAGGTCGCATAGGCCGCCAGCGCGAGGAGCATGAGCGAAACCGGCGAGAGGGAATGGGTGAAAAGTGCAACGATATAAGCGGTATGCAAGCCGATGACCGCAAAGCTGAAGACATCTTCCCAAAAGAATGCGGGGGCGAAGAGATACTGGCCGAAGACGACTTTCTCCCAGATCGCACCGGTCACCATGATAAGATAGAGTACGCCCGTCTTGATAACGATCGAGATCGTCGCGGCCGTGTATCCGTCGCCCGTCAGGAGGTAGCGCAGGACAAGCGCCAAGGAGACCAGAAACACCAGGAATTGCACCGGGGCAAGGATTCCCTGAACGACCGTCCACGGAGAGGCATCGCGGCGCGCGCGTTCGTCAGGCGTATAGAGCCCCTTGCGCCCAGACCCGGCAGCCGAGTCCGATGGCCGCATATCTGACATTCCGGATTCCCCCATCGAGTTCCCTTGAGATGAGATTAGGGGTGGAATCGGTATAGTGTCAACTTTAACTTACACTTTCTGCGCGGAAAGAGGGCAAGCAGGCGCCACGAGAGGTTTGAGATCATTATATATTATAAACAATTAGTTAAATATATTGATCAGGCGGAAACGCCTCCGAATGACCCGTCGGTGTCAATTTGCTTTGACAATGCTTGGGGGCTGAAAGACAATGTCTGCGACTTGAGGCAAGATGGGTCGGTTGCGGCTTGCCTTGGTCATTGGAGAAATGAGATGTCGGATCTGCCGAAGACGGACACGCTTCGCCACGATGAGTGGTCAGGCGATAATGTCGAAGGGCTTGCGACAACGGCGCTGTCCGTGGTCGCGACACCGGGTCTGCATGAGTCAGAAGTTCTAAATGGCAAGTTCCTGGATCTGTTTGAAGGGGCGGCACTGGACCGCGACAAATCTTTGCTTGACGCTGTTGTCTCGCGCATGCGCACGGCGGGCGTGACGGCCGAAGACATCGCGGATTTCTATATTCCGGCCGTGGCGCGCCGGCTGGGTGATCAATGGTGTGAGGACGAAGTTGGTTTTGCAAGCGTCACGATCGCTTGCGCGCGCCTGCAAGGCCTGCTGCGCGAACTAGGCCCGGAATGGCGCGCGGATGAGGTGGCGGACGGGGATGCACCGGGTCTTCTGATGATTGTCGGGGCCGGGGTCTATCACACTTTGGGTGCGATGGTCCTGTCGGGGCAGATGCGGCGACGGGGCCTTTCGGTGCGGTTGCTGATCGGAGCCGAGCTGGATGCGGTCGGGCCGACTCTGCGTCAAGCAAGATTTGATGCCGTACTGATTTCGGCGACCAAGTTTGAACGCCATGAACCGCTTCGCAAACTTGTGCATGCGGTCAAGCATTCCACACCTTTTCCGCCTCCTGTCGTGATCGGCGGTTCTATACTTGAAATCCTGCCTCGGGATGGGGCGGAAGTCACGTCACTGACAGGTGCGGACTTTGCCACGAGCGACCTGAACGAGGCACTCGCGCTGTGCGGGATCAGAACTATTCCCCGCACGGGGGTCGGAATCGGGCACGGGGTCTAGTCATGCAACTGTTCAATTCAGGGGCGCTGGTTCTTTGACGTCGCGCGGGGCAAAATACTGGAACAGCGGAGCGATCCCGCTTATCGCGCCTGACATTCTGGGCGACATCATTGCCGATGTGGCCGACCTGGCCGTCGTAGTGTCCGAGACGGGCATGGTTCTGTCTGTTCTGGTCAATCCGGTCCATGACTTTTTCCGCCGCCTTGAACAGTGGGACGGCAAGGATATCCGCACGGCGCTGGCCACTGAAAGTGTAGCCAAGTTCAATGCGCGGCTGGCCGAGTTTCTGGCGGGCAAGCCGGACATGCGTCCGGTCGAGTTGAACCATTCCGACGGGATGGGGCGTTGGGAATTTCCGATCCGCTATACCTTTCACAGGATCGGGCCGGATGGTGCCATCCTGATGCTGGGTCGTGACTTGCGCCCGGTAGCCGAGATGCAGCAGCAATTGGTCAAGGCGCAGATGGCGCTTGAGCGGGATTATGAGGCACAGCGAGAATTCGACACGCGGTTCCGTGTGCTGCTGGAGTCCTCGCGCGAGGCGGTGGTCTTTGTCTCGGTTCAGACCGGCCGAATCACGGATGCGAATAACGTTGCGGCTGCCATTCTGGGCCGGTCTCGGGATGAACTGGTCGGCCTGCCCTTTGCGCCCGAATTCGAGATGCGCAAGCGGGGCGATCTGCTGGATGCGCTGACCGCTCAGGCAATCGCGGATAGGGCCGTGCCTGTGAAACTGCAGCTTGCCCGGTCGGGCGAGACGGTGCGCCTGATCCCGACGTTGTTCCGCGCGGCGGGTGAGCGCATCCTCTTGTGCCGGATCGAACCCGAGGTCACGGCGTCGATCCAGGCCGACAGCCTGAGCCAGAATCTGAATGGGCTTTATGTGCTGGGGCCCGACGCCATCGTCTTTACGAACGAAGAAGGCGAGATCCTTGCGACGAACGAAAGCTTCCTCAACCTGATCGAGATGGCGCATGACATGAACGTCCGGGGGCGGAGCCTGTCGGACTTTCTGTCGCGGGGGTCGGTTGACCTCAAGGTGCTGACCGAGAATGCTGTGCGGTCGGGGCGGATGCGGTTGTATCCGACTAAGGTGCAAGGCGAGTTCGGTTCGCCGCGCCCGGTCGAGATTTCGGTGACTTCGCTGCAGGCGGGGCCACAGAACGTGTTCGCCTTCCTCATCCGCGACGCCGCCCGAATGGATCAGGGCCGCCCAAGCGGGGCGCCGATGACAGATGACAATGTCCGGTCCGTCATGGAACTCGTGGGCAGCGCGACGCTCAAGGAGATCGTGGCCGAGACGACCGATGTGGTCGAACGGATGTGCATCGAGACGGCCATCGAACTGACCATGAACAACCGCGTGGCGGCGGCCGAGATGCTCGGGCTTTCGCGTCAATCGCTTTATGTGAAGCTGCGCAAGTACGGGTTGCTTGAGCGCGGTGACGACTAAGACGGGACAGGCTGCCACAAGAATTGATCGGGGGTCAACTGTCTAGCTAAGTTTACACTTGCCGACTCCATGACTGTCTAGTTAATCTGACAGTATGAGTGTCAGCCCTTCCCTTCAGGTCCTGCCCGAACCGCGCCGCTGGCCCGAACCCCGCGCTGCGCTGCGCCTGATCAAACCGATCACATGGTTCCCGCCGATGTGGGCCTACCTGTGTGGGACGGTATCGTCGGGTGTCTCACCCGTCACGTCATGGGGCCTGGTCGTGCTGGGTGTCGTTCTGGCAGGCCCGGTCGTCTGCGGGATGAGTCAGGCGGCGAACGATTGGTGCGATCGGCACGTTGACGCGATCAACGAACCGGACCGCCCGATTCCCTCTGGCCGTATCCCGGGCCGCTGGGGCCTTTGGATTGCGCTGGCAATGACGGTCCTGTCACTGGCCGTCGGCTGGCTTCTGGGACCGTGGGGCTTCGGCGCGACGGTCGTGGGCGTCCTGGCCGCCTGGGTCTATTCGGCCGAGCCGATCCGGCTGAAACGGTCGGGCTGGTGGGGGCCGGGGCTTTGCGGTCTGTCCTATGAGACGCTGCCCTGGATCACGGGTGCCGCTGTGCTTTCGGTTGGCGCACCGCCCTGGGAAGTCGTGGTGATCGCGCTGCTTTACGGGATCGGGGCGCATGGGATCATGACGCTGAACGATTTCAAGGCGCTCGAAGGCGACCGCCAGATGGGTGTGCACTCGCTGCCTGTCACGATGGGGCCTGAAAGGGCGGCGTGGATTGCCTGCTGGGTCATGGCTGTACCGCAGGTCGCTGTTTTCGGACTGTTGTTCGCCTGGGGCAAACCGTTCCATGCCCTCGCCCTGGCGGCGCTTCTGGTGGCCCAAGGGGCGGCGATGCGCGTCCTGTTGCGCGACCCCAAGGGCAAGGCACCTTGGTACAACGGCACGGGAATCGTTTTTTATATCAGCGGCATGATGATTGCCGCCTTTGCGTTGCGGGGGTTGCCATGAAGACCTTGTCTTGGTTCCAGATATTCCGGCTTGGCCTTGTCCAGATGTCGCTTGGCGCGATTGTGGTGCTGACCACGTCCACGCTGAACCGTTTGATGGTCGTTGAACTCGGGCTCGCGGCGGTTCTGCCGGGGGCGCTGGTGGCGCTGCACTATGGCATCCAGATCACCCGCCCCAGCTGGGGCTTCGCGTCCGACAAGGGAGGTAACCGGACAGTCTGGATCATCGGTGGCATGGTTGCGCTGGGCGCGGGTGCGATGCTGGCCGCTCTGGCTTTGCCGGTGTTTGAGACGACGTTTTGGGCCGGGCTGGCCATGTCCATCGTCGCCTATGCGCTGATTGGGCTGGGAGTCGGGGCCTCCGGTACCTCATTGCTCGCCCTGCTGGCGACGGCCACGGCGGAACGGCGGCGGGCGGCAGCGGCCACGATCACCTGGCTCATGATGATCTTCGGGATCGCGCTGACGGCCGGGGTGACGGGTGCAATGCTCGACCCCTACTCGATCGGTCTTCTGTTCAGGATTGTCGGCGTCGTCGTGACAGGGGCAATCCTTCTGACAACGGTCGCCGCCTGGGGCATCGAACGCCGCGTGATCGCCGTCCGCGAACCTGAGACTGCGCCGTTCCTGGAAGGGCTGGCCGAGGTATGGGCCGACCGCCGGGCACGGAACTTTACCGTCTTCGTCTTCCTTTCGATGGTTGCCTACTTCATGCAGGAACTCATCCTCGAACCCTACGCGGGTCTGGTTTTCAACTTTACGCCGGGCCAGTCGACATCGCTTTCGGGGGCACAGAACGGGGGCGTGTTCGTCGGCATGTTGCTCGTGGGGATCACTGCCACCGGGTTCAAATGGGGTTCGCTCCGATCCTGGGTCGTTGCCGGGTGCCTCGGCTCTGCAGGGGCACTGGCCGGGATCACGTTGGTAGGGACGCTTGGGCTGACCACGCTGCTGGTGCCCGCCGTTGTGGCGCTCGGCCTGTTCAACGGGATGTTCGCAGTATCGGCCATCGGGTCGATGATGGCACTGGCCGGCGAGGGCCGTGAAAAGCGTGAAGGCACGCGGATGGGCCTTTGGGGCGCGGCGCAGGCCGTGGCGGCAGGCTTTGGCGGGCTGGCTGGGGCGGCGCTAGTCGACCTGTTTCGCCTGAGCATGTCCGATGTGCAGGCCTTTGGGGCCGTCTTTGTCTTTGAAGCTGCGATCTTTGTCTGCGCTGCCCTCTTGGCGGCGAGAATCATGGACCGGCGGATGCCAACCGCCGCACTTGTTCCGGGAGAATGAGAATGAATTACGATGTTGTTGTCGTTGGTGGCGGTCCCTGTGGGTCCACGGCTGCCGAAGACCTGGTCCGGTCGGGCCTCAAGGTTGCGTTGCTTGACCGTGCGGGCCGGATCAAGCCCTGCGGCGGGGCCATCCCCCCGCGTTTGATCCGTGACTTTCACATCCCGGATGAACAGCTTGTGGCCAAGATCACCACGGCACGTATGATCTCGCCCACCGGCCGCAAGGTCGATATCCCCATCGAGAACGGCTTTGTCGGCATGGTCGACCGTGACCAGTTCGACGAATACCTGCGCAACCGCGCGCAAGAGGCTGGCGCCGAACGTTTCACCGGAACCTATCTGCGGATCGAACGCGACAAGGACGGCAGCCACGTCATTTATCGCGACAAGGCCACGGGCGAGGAACGCCAACTGGTGACAAAGATGATCATCGGCGCAGACGGGGCGCGGTCCAACGTCGCGCGGGATGCGATCCCCGGCGCAGCCAAGATCCCCTACGTCATCGCCTACCATGAGATCGTCGAAGCCCCGGAGCGTCAGGAAGCCGCGAACGCAGACTATGACCCGCTGCGTTGTGACGTCGTCTATGACGGCGCGATTTCGCCGGACTTCTACGGTTGGATCTTTCCGCACGGCAAGCAAGCCAGCATCGGCATGGGCACCATGGTGGACGGTGTGGATCTCAAAGACGCCACGGCACGCCTCCGCGCATCTGCCGGGTTGTCGGACTGCAAGACCATCCGCAAGGAAGGCGCGCCGATCCCACTCAAGCCGCTGGACCGTTGGGACAACGGTCGCGACGTGGTCGTAGCCGGTGATGCGGCAGGCGTCGTGGCCCCGTCGTCAGGGGAGGGTATCTACTACGCCATGGCCTGCGGCCGGGCCGCGGCGACCGCAGTTGCAGCCAAGCTCAAGTCAGGCCGGATCAAGGATCTCCAACTGGCCCGCAAGATGTTCCTGCGCGAACATGGCTCGGTCTTCCGCGTTCTGGGCGCGATGCAGAACGCCTACTACCGGAGCGACGAACGGAGAGAGCGGTTCGTCTCTCTGTGTCATGATGTCGACGTGCAAAGGCTCACGTTCGAAGCCTATATGAACAAGGAGCTGGTCAAGGCACGCCCGCTGGCGCATCTCAAGATCGGTTTCAAGAACATCTCGCACCTGACCGGAATGGTATCACCGTTACACGTATGACCGACATGATCCCGGCCTGGGTCAACGGCACCCTGACCCCGGTAGAAAAGCTCGAGGTCCATCAGCGCGGACTGCGGCATAAGGCAGTGAGCGTGTTTGTTCTCTCGCGCGGCAAGGTGCTGATCCAGCAGCGGGCGATGGCCAAGTATCATACGCCCGGACTTTGGGCGAACACCTGCTGCACCCATCCCGACTGGGTCGAAGACCCGGCGGAATGCGCCCTGCGGCGGCTGCGCGAGGAGCTGGGGATTACCGGGCTCTATCCCGCCCATCGCGATCAGGTGGAGTACCGGGCCGAAGTCGGCGGCGGGCTTATCGAGCATGAACTGGTCGATATCTTTGTTGCTATGGCCCCGGAGGATCTGAAGATTGATCTGAATCCGGCCGAGGTGATGGCTGTGAAATGGGTTGATCTTTATGATCTGGCCGCCCAGGTGGCCCGGCGTCCGTTCGAGTTCACGCCTTGGCTGCGGATCTATCTGGCCGATCACAAGGACCGGATTTTCGGGACGCTGGTTGGCGCATGATCGGCTGACGCTGCGAGAATTCCTTCGACTGAATCTGCCAGTATTCTTCCAATAGAACTGACCGCCCTTCCTGTGACGTTCCGCACTGCATAAACAGCCGGAACGTCAGGATTGCTTCCTCAGACCTTCACACGGCCCATCCGGACACCGGCCGCCTGCATCGCAGTCGCGGCGATGTCGGTCGCGCTCAGGCCTGCATCGGCATACATCACATCGGGCGCCGCCTGATCGATGAACCGATCCGGCAGAGTCATTGTGCGGACCTGACAGCGGCCATCCAACAGACCGTCATTAGCCAGATCATGCAGCACCAGCGCACCGAAGCCGCCCTGCGCGCCTTCTTCGATCGTCACAAGCGCCTTATGATGACGCAGAAGCTGCCGTATCAGCGCCTTGTCGAGCGGCTTGGCAAAGCGGGCGTCGGCCACCGTGACCGAGAGGCCCTGCATTTCCGTAAGGCGCGCCGCCCGGATCGTTTCACCAAGGTGCGCCCCGAAGGAGAGAAGGGCCACATCGGCCCCTTCCTGCATGATCCGCCCCTTGCCGATCTCCAGCAACGATCCGCGCGCGGGCATCGGGTTGCCTTCGCCTTCGCCGCGCGGATAGCGGAACGAGATCGGGCCGTCGTCATGGGCGGCAGCCGTGGCCACCATATGCATCAGCTCGACTTCATCCCCGGCAGCCATGCAGACCATGTTGGGCAGGGTCGCCATGAAACCCACGTCAAAGGCTCCGGCATGGGTGGGACCATCCGCCCCGACGAGCCCGGCCCGGTCGATGGCGAACCGGACGGGAAGTTTCTGGAGCGCCACGTCGTGGACGACCTGATCATAGCCGCGCTGCAGGAAGGACGAGTAGATCGCAACAAACGGCTTCAACCCCGTCGCGGCCATCCCGGCGGCAAAGGTCACCGCGTGTTGTTCGGCAATGCCCACGTCGAACACCCGACCGGGGAAACGTTTCTGCATGATATCGAGGCCCGTGCCTGACGGCATCGCAGCAGTGACCCCGACGATCCGGGGATCGCGGGACGCTTCATCTGTCAGCGTCTCGCCAAAGACCTTGGTATAGGCGGGCGCGTTTGGCTTGGATTTGGCCTGTTCGCCGGTCGCGACATTGAATTTGGCCACGCCATGGTACTTGTCATGGCTCGCCTCAGCGGGGGCATAGCCCTTGCCCTTGACGGTGCAGACATGGATCAGGACCGGCCCCGTGGCGCGGACCTTGGCAGCCCGGAGAACGGGCAGAAGTTGGTCCATGTCATGCCCGTCGACGGGGCCGATATAGCTGAAGCCAAGTTCCTCGAACAACGTCCCCTGCCCGCCTGGCAGTCCGGTGACAAGCTGACGCGCCCGGCGGGCGTGGTCGCGGAGCGGGCCAGGAAGGGCGGCCTCGAACCCTTCGGCCATCTTCTGCATCGCGCCGAACGGCGAGGAGCCATAAAGGCCCGAGATGTATTTCGACATGGCACCGACCGGCGGTGCGATGCTCATTTCGTTGTCGTTCAAGATCACGAACAGTCGGCGGCCCTCGTGGCCCGCGTTGTTCATGGCCTCATAGGCCATGCCTGCGCTGATCGAACCGTCGCCAATCACGGCAATCGCATCGCCCGTGGCCATGCCCAGATCGCGGCCGACCGTGAAACCCAGTGCGGCCGAAATAGAGGTAGAGCTATGCGCGGCTCCAAAGGGATCATATTCGCTTTCCGCCCGCTTGGTGAAACCGGAAAGCCCGCCTTCCTGCCGCAGTGTGCGGATACGGTCGCGGCGACCGGTCAGGATCTTGTGCGGATAGCACTGGTGGCCAACGTCCCAGACCAGCTTGTCACGCGGCGTGTCAAACACCGCGTGGATCGCCACAGTGAGTTCGACAACCCCCAGCGAAGAGCCCAGATGACCGCCCGTCACACTGACGGCCGAGATCACCTCGGATCGCAGTTCCTGGGCCAGTTGCGTCAGGGCCTCATCAGACAGGGACCGAAGATCGGCGGGGCCAGCGACGCGATCAAGTAGCGGTGTCAATGGACGGTCAGACATGCTAGGCTCCTTTATGGCAAAAAAGGCGTCACGCGGGTGGTAGCCCTTCGTGACGCCAGTCTCCTGTAGCCAACAGGAAGGGAACTGGGATCCGAAGACCCCGGTGTATCGAGCCGTTCCGGGAAGGCGGGCCCGATCCTTTTGCGGGGGCAACCAGCAAGAATCTGGCTGCCCCCGTTTCTCATTCTGACGCGGCTGCGTCAGCTGCCGACGCGGTTGCCGGCATGTTCATGGGAACCGGAACCGACTGCTCGAAGGCAATGAAGTTCTGCGGTGCCGGGTCGGGGTTGTTCTGTGCCCCCTCGGGAAGAGACCGACCGACAGCCGCGATGATGGCGATGCAGATCCAGGTTCCGAAGAAGACCAGAGCAGCATAACCTGCACCTTTGAGCATCAGATAGGTGACCTCGGCGGTCAACTTTGCCCTGCGGTTCAGGTTCAGTTTCAGTATCGAGTCTTGATCGCTCATCACTTCTCTCCTCTCAATACGGGGGCGCATAGCTGTGCAGCACAGCCCAGTCGTACCAGTATTCCACGACGGTGCCTGACAGCAGGATCCCTATACCGCCGGTCAACGGTGTCAGAACGGCGAACCACCAAGCCCAGCGATGGATACCTTCCATCGTGGCATTGAAGCCCATCGTCCAGCGCCAGAACAAGGCTGCGCGTTCGGATGCTGTCCCGCGGTCCACGATCTGCTCGATCTCGCGTTCGCCGCCGAAACGGCTGACCGCGAGGATGGTCGCCCCATGCATGGCGAACAGCAGTGCCGAGCCATAAAGGAAGGCGATCGAGAGCGCGTGGAACGGGTTGTAGAAGAGGTTCCCGTGGTTGAGCGAGAAGCTGTTGGTCCAGTCGAGGTGGGAGAAGATGCCGTAAGGAACAGCTTCGGACCAGCTTCCCATCAGGATGGGGCGGATCAGTCCAAGGACCATGATGAGCCAGAGCAGCGACAGGAAAGCCCAAGCCACATGATACCCCATGCCGAGCGCCTTGGCCCGAAGGTAGGTGCGGATCCACCAGGACCAGCAGCCGACAAGGAAGAAGAAGCTGGCAATGAGCCACCATCCGCCTTCGTTGAGGGGCGCAAACCCGAGCCCGTATTCAGGGGCTGGGGGATCGAGCGAGAACCAGAAAAGATCCCGCGCGAACACCGCCGGATTGTAGCCGGCCTGAGCCCAGAAATTCATCCCGATGATGAAAAACCAGGCACCAAAGCCGATGACTGCCAGCATCCCGAAAGAACCCAGATGAACCGGGCCGATCTGGGCGTTTCCGAACGTGCCTGCCAGTGTGGAGAAGGTCGTTCCGCGGGTCCGTTCACGGTCGGTGTCCCGATCCGCAGAGATCCCAAGTTCCGGGGGTCCCTGCACCTGAACCTGTGTGAAGATATTCTGATACTCAGCCATTCATGCCTCCTGTGACGACAGCCAGGTGATGAGATTCAGGACTAGGGCCCATTGATGCCTCCGGGCGCATTCACCCACCACGGCAGGTCGAGGTACCAGTTCCACCAATCAACCCACTGGTCGAACCAGATCGTGCCCGATATGACGATGCAGATCGCGCTCCAAAGTCCGGCGTTCAGGGCAAGAAGCAGCCCAAGGCGGTGGATCCCCAAGGGCCCGATCGAATAGCCGATCAGATCACGGAAGTAGGTGTCTTCATGGTCTGGCGTGCGGATCTCGTCCCCCTTGGTGTTCGGGTTGACCGCCGAAAGGACCAGCGACCCGTGCAGGGCAAGAGCTACGGCATTCACCCAGAAGAAGCTGATCGCGACCATGTGGGCCGGGTTGTAGTGGAAGTTGCCATAAGCGTAGCCGGTGTTGCTCACCCATTCCAGGTGGCTGAAGATGCCGTAGGGAAAGGCATAGCCCCAGGCACCCAGAAGGACCGGCCGGATCACGACCAGTGTTACATAGGCCAGGATCGCCACCGAGAAGGCAAAGGGCACATGAAGCCCCATGCCAAGTTTGCGGCAGATCTCGACTTCGCGCAGCGCCCAGGACACGAAGGCCCCGATCGCGCAGATGGTGATGATCTGCCACAGGCCGCCCTGAAGGAGCGGCGCTGCGCCAAGACCGTATTCAAGCGGCGGCGGATTGATCGAGATAAGCCAGGGATTCCAGGTCGGACCTTGTGATGCCCCGTAAAGGATCAGGATCGTGCCCAGAACCGCAAAGAAGAATGTCGTCACTCCGAAGAAGCCGACATAGAACGGCCCCACCCAGAAATCGAACAGATCTCCACCTAAGAGCGTCCCGCCGCGGACGCGGTATTTTCTTTCGAAGCTGAGCTGTGCCATCTTCCGTCTCCAGATACAAAACCGGTTGGCCGCCTGCCGTCCGGGGTCGGTGCGTATGTCGCGGGCGACGCATTGCCCCGCCCGCGACTTGGGTCAGACTCGCGACTGACCTATTCTGCGACTGCAACAAGCTCCGGCCCGAAGGCGCGATTGAACCAGTTGGTTTCGGGGTTGCTGAGCAGGACAAGGTGGATCATTGCTGCCAGCAGAAACAGGAACACGCCCTGCGCCACGAAAACGCGGCGGGGGTCGAAGATCAGCCAGATCTTGTAGAACTGTGCCATGTGAATGTTCCTTCCTTACCAGCCGAACCAGGGCAGTTTGATGTACGTCAGGATATGAGCAACGACGGCGATAGCCGTGAAGATCCACAGCCCGCTCATATAAACCGAGTGCAGTTCCTGCGCCTGCTCGTCAGTGAGACCCGTGAACGACAGGTCAGATTTATCAGCCATGATTTTTCTCCGAAAAATTGAACTGACGCCGCGCGCACCCCGCGGCCGGGTCACGACAGGGGATCACCCCCTGCCCTTACTCCCGCCGGACTGTTGGGGTCAGGCGAAACGATGTGGTCCGGGACGCAGGCGACCGCGGGCCGAAAGGAAATCAGGCCGAGAAGATATGCGGCGTGATGATGCGGGCCTGGGTCCAGGCGCGGGCGAAGGGGCCCTTCTCGGGGATCTCCATCCGGCGCAGACCGCCCAAGCCCCAAGTGACGAAGGCGAGCGGCAAGGTGGCCAGAAAGATGATCACAAAGTAGGCGTAGTATTCCCGCTTGGGGGGCGCATGTCGTGTCCGGGAAACCGGAGCGTCCGAGGTAAAGTCAGTCATTATCTTGATCCTCCCCTTCTGGGTTCAAGCGTTTCGACGGTTTCAAGCACCACCCGTTCAGCCCCGGATTCGAGCGCATGACGCTCGGCCGCGTCGCGCAGAGACTTGGCTGCCGAAATGCGGGTCAGGATCGGATGAGAGGCGACGATCTCGTCAAGGCGAGCCTGCGCATCGGCGTCCCATGGGAAATCGCGGCGCAGGGGCGTGAGTGTGGCCTGTGCCTTGTCCATTTCCGTGCCCAGCGGCAGGATGTGGAACAGGGCATCGAACAGACCGTTGCAGACTTCCTGAAGGATGTAGGTGGCGCCCGCATAGCCCATGAAGGGCGTCCCGGTGGCGCGCCGGATGGCGGCACCAGGGAATGATGCGGGGATGAAGGCAGGGCTCGGTCCGTGCCCGCCCTTCATTTCGGCCAGATACATCTTTTCGTTGATCGACCCCATGACGATAAGGGGCCGTTTGGCATGCATGAGGCTGCGGACTTCCTCGTTATCGGTCTTGGTGCCGCGTGTGCGGGCGACGGCAAAGGCGCAGGGAAAGCCCAGATCGCCTTCAAGGTAGTGACGCACGCCACGGGCATAGGTTTCATTGGCAACGATGGCAAACTGCGCCGTCGCATAGAAATCCTGCGTGACCGACCGCCACAGATCCCAGACGGGCTTCAGCGTGGAATGCTTTTCCTTTTCGATGAACGGTTCGGGATCAAGGCCCAGAAGCTCGCCCAGCTTGCGAAGGAATTTCGTCGTAGAGTCGATTCCAAACGGCGCCTGAAGGTACGGCTTGCCCAGCACTTCGCACAGGCCACGGCCGAATTCGCGGTACATGCAGATGTTGACGTCCGCATTCACCAGATTGCGCATCTCGGCCACATGGGCGCCCAGCGGCATGACCATGTTGACCTCGGCCCCGATGCCTTCGACAAGTCGGCGGATTTCGTGCAGGTCCGACGGCATGTTGAACGTGCCATACATCGGCCCAAGGATATTGACGCGGGGCGCTGCCCCTTCTTCGCGCGGCTTTTCCGGGGGCATCCGGCCCTTGGTCTGGCCGAACTCGGTAAAGATCCACGTCATCGCGCGGTCAGCAGACTGCCACTGATCCTCGTCGATGGTGCGGGGCAGGAAACGCTGGATGTTCGTGCCCTGCGGCGTGACGCCGCCGCCGATCATCTCGGCGATGGACCCGGTCACTACGACGGCGGGCAGCGCTGGATCAAGCACCTTCCAGGCGCGCTTCATGGCGTCTTCGGTACCCGAACCCATCTCGCTTTCGCCAAGGCCAGTGACGACGATGGGCAATTCATGCGGTGGCAGACCGTCGGTGTAGTGCAGGACCGACGTCACCGGCAGGTTTTCACAGCCGACCGGGCCGTCGATGACGACCTGCAACCCCTTGACGGCGCAGAAGGCATAGACCGCCCCCCAGTATCCGCCGGCACGGTCGTGATCGGTGACAAGCATCAGATCATCTCCTCGGCTTTGGCGGCCTTCGCGGCCTTGTCGAGTTTCTTCTGGTGCTGGGCGCGGAAATCGGGGCGCAGGTTCGGGGAACCTTCCCAGACACCGGCGGTGTCGCCATGGCCGACGCCTTCAAAGAAGGCGCGCATCGTTTTCATGCGTTGTTTCCCGGCAATAGCGGCATTGACCACCTGACCAAGGGAACCCGCGCCGGCCGGACCCATCAGCGGCCGGGCCGAAATAAGGTTGGTGAAGTATAGACCGGGGATCGCCATTTCCTTGGCCTTCTGAACGACGGGCGTCGTCCCGATGGCGAGGTCGGGGCGGATCGCTTCCATTGCAGAAAGGTCGTCTTCGAGGCTGGCCCGATACTTGACCTTGACCCCACGCGCCGCGAGCCATTCGGCATCAAACTCGGACCAGCGGGTTTTCGGGCAGGCGGTGCCGACATAAGGCACATCCGCGCCGCTTTCGATCAGCAGACGGGCGACGAGAAGCTCGGACCCTTCATAGCCCGACAGCGTGATCGTGCCCTTGATCGGCACAGCTCCAAGGGCGGCCTTGATCGCGGGGAGGAAAGCGTTCTGTGCAGCCGCGACACGGTTTGCCGCGATCCCAAAGGTTTCGCCGATGTTGACCAACCACGCGGCTGTGCCATCAAGCCCAACTGGGGCAGAGCCGACAATGGGCCGCCCGGCATGTTCAAACTCGCGCACGGCGGCGGTATAGAACGGGTGGATCGCGGCCACGGCACTACAATCGAGCGCGGCATACAATTCGCGCCATTCCCGGGTCGGGACAACCGGACCGACGGCCAGACCCAGCGGGGCCAGCATCGCACCGATCATCATGGGATCGGCGGGAAACATCTCGCCCAAAAGTGTGACAGTCGGACGATCGGAACGGCCACCGACAGGGGCCTGCACGGGGCCTGCCTCAACTTCCTTGCGGGCATAGGCCAGCATGGCACCAGCAAGCACATCCTTGGCTTCGGCATGGGTCGGGATGCCGAAACCGGGCACGTCGATTCCGACGATGCGGACGCCGTTGATCTCGGGCGGCAGCAACCGGAGCGGCACGCCAGAGGCGGTCGGCACGCAGAGGTTCGTCACGACGATGGCGTCGTAGTTCGCGGGGTCCGCTATGTTGTGGACGGCCTCACGGATATCCTCGAACAGCTTGCCTGTGACGAGCGTTTCCGAGTTGAACGGGACATAGCCCACCGACCGGCGGGCCCCGTAGAAATGCGAAACGAAAGTCAGCCCATAGACGCAGCAAGCCGAGCCCGACAGGATCGTCGCCACGCGGCGCATCCGCAGGCCAACGCGCAGCGACCCGAAGGCCGGGCACATGCTCTGCGGCTGGTCATGAGGGCCTTGGGGATAGTCCTTGGCATATTGGTCAAGAATCTCGGATTTGCCGGCAGACCGCGCCGCCGCCATCATTTCGGCGGCACCGGCGTGGCAGCCCGTACCATCCTGCGGCAGCGCTGAGTTCTGTTCCATCTCCGGCGCAGCCGCGCTCTGGATCACCTCGACCTGACCCGAGGCGTCATAGCCGACCTCGAACCCCTCACGCGTCGTCATAGATGACCTCGAGTGTTGCCTTCGGCTTGGCAAACTTGCCACGCATGTCATCGTCATTGGCGGGAACAAGCTCATAGTCGCCGCCGGTATCCTTGGCGTCGAACAGGCCCAGCAGGCCGTCCTGATCCAGCGGCTTGGGGCGTACCGGGGGGGCAATGCCCACAGCTTCGGCCAGCCCGGCGAACATCGGGCCCCACTGGGAGTCCATCGTGCCGACGATCTGGTAGTTGGCAGACTTCTTGCGCAGGTCATCATCAGCGGGAATCGCCGCAAGGACCGGAATGTTGACCGCCTTGGCGAAGGCCTGCGCCTCACCCGAGCCGTCGTCCTTGTTGATCACAAGACCCGCTACGCCGACGTTGCCGCCCAGCTTGCGGAAGTATTCGACCGCCGAGCAGACGTTGTTGGCAACGTAAAGTGACTGAAGATCGTTTGATCCGACGAGGATAACCTTCTGCGCCATGTCGCGGGCAATCGGGAGGCCAAAGCCGCCGCAGACAACGTCGCCAAGGAAGTCGAGCAGAACGTAGTCGAAATCCCAGTCGTGGAAGCCCAGCTTTTCGAGAAGTTCAAAGCCATGGATGATCCCGCGACCACCGCAGCCCCGGCCCACTTCCGGCCCGCCAAGCTCCATCGCGAACACGCCGCCGCGTTTGAAGCAGACGTCACCGATCTTGACCTCTTCGCCGGCAAGCTTCTTACGCGACGAGGTTTCGATGATCGTGGGGCAGGCTTTGCCTCCAAATAGCAGCGAGGTCGTGTCTGATTTCGGGTCGCAACCAATGAGAAGTACGCGCTTGCCCATCTCGGCCATCATGTGGCTGAGGTTGGCGAGCGTGAAGCTTTTGCCGATGCCGCCCTTGCCATAGATCGCGATGATTTGCGTCTTCTTCGTGGGCTCGGTCGTGACGATGTCGGCCAGATCCTCGTGCGCTTCTTCGCGCAGCCGCTGGTCAAAGTCCTTGAGATTCGGAATGTCGAGGGTCATGCGTGAGCTTTCCAGTCGAGGATCATCTTGAGGCAGGCAGGATCGATGAACGCTGTCGCGTAAGCCTGAGCCGCAAGTCTGGCAGGACGCCGGTGCGTGATTAGGTCGGACAGCGAGAGAGCCCCGCTTTCCACAAGCCGCCGCGTCGCGACCATGTCGTCAGACGCCCATTCAGCGGCTATGCGGAACCGCGCCTCCTTCATGAAGGCAGGTGGGAAGGTGAAGCTAAGCGGCTGGGTATAGAACCCCGCAAGGACGATCTCGCCGCCTTTGGCGATACGACGGACCAGATCGTCCAGAAGATCGGACCGACCGGATGCATCGAAGATGCAGTTGTAATTGCGGCGCGGGTCGGCGTCGGGGGTCATCACCTCGTAACCGACGGCACCCTGCGACCGGATCGGGTCGATTTCCCAGACGGTCGGTGCGGGCGCACCTGCCGCCACGGTCAGACGGGCCAGAAGACGGCCCAGAACGCCATGACCGACGATCAGATCAGGTACCTGCTTGCCCGGTCCAGCCATCGCATGGCGGGCGGTCGCGGCCAAAGCGAGCAACGCACCTTCGGCACCAAGGGTCGAGTCGATCCTGCTGACGCGGCTGGCCTTGGTCACAACGCGGGACGCGGCCCCGCCGAAGAGACCGTGCGCCCCCAGATAGCACGAGGCACCTGGCACAAAGACCCGCTCTCCCACGCGGAACCCCGTATCGGGTCCGGCCTCGACGACTTCGCCCGCAGCCTCGTAACCGGGAACAAGCGGGTAACCCATTCCCGGGAACGGGGGCATCTGCCCCGTCCAGAAAAGCTTTTCGGTACCGGTCGAGATGCCTGAGTGGCTGATTTCAACGACAAGATCATCGGCCCCGGGATCCGTGATCGGCAAAACGTCCAGACCCAGTGAACCGGGTGCGTTCAGGATGACGGCCAGACTGTCCACGATTCCCCACTCCTCACACGGCCTTGCCCAAGACCTTTGGACTCAATTGCCGCATGTCGTCTTGGGTGTAAGTCTAACCTTACATCTTGGTCTGTCAACTCATTTAGACAGATATAGTGTCAACCTAGCCTTACAGATGTGAGCGTGGAGGTGATAAATGGCCGGGCCGGTCGGGGTGTGCTGATCTGGCCAAAGCCCGCTCCTGCCAGAAGCGTTGCGATCTCGCTGGCCGACCGGGCCCGACCGGTGCGCATGGCCAGGCAGTAGAGGGCGAAATAGGCGTCTCCGGCCCGTTGTGGCTGATCGCCCCCCGTCATGGGCTCCGAAATGATCAGCCGACCACCCGGGGGCAGGGCCGCATGCACCGCAAGGAGAAGGGCGCGGACGGTATCGTCGGAATGATCATAGAGGACGCGAATCAGGCTGATCGCATCCGCGCCCCTTGGCAGCGGGTCATCGCGGAACGAGCCGGGCTCGATCGTCAGCCGGTCGCTGAACCCCAGTTCCTCGAACCGGACACGGGCCCCGGGGGCAACGGCAGGAAGATCGAAAAGGGTCAGCGACACGTCCGGTTCGGCCGCCGCTACGGCAGCAAGGAAAGCGCCTGTTCCGCCACCCACATCCATGAGTCGCCGGATGCCCTTGAACGACACGGCAGCCAACGTGTCTTCGGCGACAAGCACCTGACTGTCCGCCATCAGTTGGGAATAGGTCGCAGCCGTTTCGGGGTCGCTGGCCGCGCCTGCGCCAAAGACATAGGGCCAGAAACCCGCCAGTTCCGTCTGGGTCTCACCCCGGAAGAACGCGACCGGGTCGGCGAGATCGCGATAAAGGACCTCATGATGCTTTATCATGTCGGCCAGACCGGGCACAGCCGTCAATGCCGCTCCCCGACGGGTCAGGCCATAGGTACCGTCGCGGCGCCGCGACAAAAGACCGATGGAGACACCCCCGTTCAGAAGAATCACCATGCGTTCCAACGGAACCGCGTTGCGATGCGCCAAAGCATTGGCGGTCACCTCCTGGCTCATCAGGTGGTTCGGGATGTTGAAGGCGACGAGGGCCTGAAGAATCTGCGAATGGCAGAAGCCGGCGACCAGATCGAACATCACCTCGCCTTCATGGCGGACGATGGGCCGGGTCAGCGGAAAACGGGCAGCCCAGCGCTGGAACGACCTTGAGGCGACAAGGCGGTTTATCCAGCCGGTCCGGCGTTGCGCCCTGTGCGTCGAAGGAAGGCCGAGGTCGGCCACGATGTCACTCTCCCGGAACCATCAGCCGGTCGCGGGCCGTGGCGGGCACAAGCTTGTCCGCATATGCGCGGACCACCTGGGCCAGTTGCCCTTCACCGGGGCATTTCGGGATCGAGGAAATCGCCCCGGCCAGGATGTCATCCAGCCTTTGCACCGCACCCCGCACGCCCAGAAGGCGGACTGCATTCGGACGCCCGTGAAGATCGTCCTGCCCAGCAGGCTTGCCCAGCGTCGTCTCGTCACACAGCGCATCGCGCAGGTCATCGGCCACCTGAAAGGCCTCGCCGATACGGGCGCCAAGTTCTTCCCAGGGGTCCGCTTCCTGTCCGGCGGCGATTGCCCCCATCTGGGTGGCCGCGATAAACAGCGCGCCCGTCTTGGCCTGATGGTAGGCCGACAGATCGATCTTATCCTCGCTTTCCCAGCCCTGCCCGGCGCAGATGCCAAATGGCATGCCGGTACGTTTGCCAAGAACCGAAATCAGGTTCAGCGCGCGCATCGGGTCCTGCGCCCCGGCGCGGGCCAGAACCTCGAATGCCATGACGATCAGGCTGTCACCGGCCAGGACGGCAATCGGTTGCGAAAACGCACGGTGTACCGAAGGCTTTCCCCGGCGCAGGTCGGCGTCGTCGAACATCGGCAGGTCGTCGTGAACAAGGCTCGCACTGTGGATCAGCTCCAGCGCAGCAGCCGCGGCATCAGTCAGCGCGGGTCTGTCATCGCCACAGGCCTTCGCGACCGACATGAGGATGGTGGGTCTGATTCGCGCGCCGCCCGGCGTGACCGAGTAGCCCAGCGCCGCGGCAAGGCGCCCGGGCGAAATGCCGGCCTGTCCGGCACGGATGGCAGCAGAGATAGCGGCTTCGATACGGTCGGACACGCCCATTCCAGGGTTCCTCGCCTGTCGTCGTTCTGGCACTGTCAGAAGAATTAGACAGTATATATGTCAATCAGACTGGACAGTTTGTGTGTCCGAGTCAACAATCCTTCGCAGGGGGTCGTGATGAAAGATGCACGGATCGTCATCGTGGGGGCCGGAATCGGGGGGTTGGCAGCGGCGCTGCGGCTGTCAAATGCCGGCTGCGCGGTGACCGTGGTCGAGGCGCAAGCCGGACCGGGTGGCAAGATGCGGACCGTTCCTTCGGTCGCCGGACCTGTGGATGCCGGGCCAACCGTCCTGACGATGCGGCCGGTGTTCGAGGCGCTTTTCGCCGAAGTGGGCGAGTCCCTGTCCGATCATATGACGCTCCATCCCCTGTCCACCCTCGCCCGGCATTACTGGGAGGACGGGACGCGGTTCGACCTGATGGCCGATCCGGCCGAGACCGAGTCGAATGTCGCAGCAGCATTTGGCGGCAAGGCGGCACAGCAGTACCGGCGGTTCCGCGAACGGACCGCGCGGCTGTTCGATGCCTTTGACACGCCGATGATGCAGGCTCCTGCACCCCAGCAGTCGGACTTGACGGCACAGGTGCTTCGGTCACCAGGTCTTTTGCTTGACATGGCCCCGCATCAGACACTTGCGGCCATGTTGCGCAGGAGTTTTTCGGATCCGCGGCTTGCGCAACTGTTCGGGCGCTATGCAACCTATGTTGGCGGCTCACCCCTGTCATCACCCGCCCTGTTGTCGCTGATCTCACAGGCCGAGGCGCGGGGGGTCTGGGCGGTGGAAGGCGGAATGCACCGGGTGGCGCAGGTGATCGCGGCGCTCGCCGCCAAACGCGGCGCAGTGTTCCGCTATGAAACCCGCGTGCAGCGGATCGAGTTGCAGTCAGGCAAGGTCAGCGGGATCGCCACGACGACAGGGCGTATCACGGCGGATGTCGTCCTTTTCAACGGTGACCCAAGGGCGCTTTACACAGGTCTGCTGGGCGAAGCGGGCAAACGGGCGGTACCGCAATTGGCCGTCGAACCGCGCAGCCTGTCGGCCTATGTCCACGCCTTTGCCGCCAGACCATCAGGGCCAGAGATTTCGCATCACACCATATTCTTCGGCGGCAATCCCAAGGCCGAGTTCGAGGCGCTGGCCCGAAGCGAACGCCCAACGGACGGCACGCTTTACCTTTGCGCACAGGACCGGACGGATGACACGACCCCGACCGGACCCGAACGATTTGAAATCATCCTGAACGGCCCCCCTGATCAGGGGCGCGGCAGCGAGACGGAAAAGGACATCGCCTCATGTCAGACACAGGTCTTTTCCCGCCTGCAGGCTTTCGGCCTGACCTTCGATCCTCTGCCGGGGCGGAGGGCGTTGACGACGCCACAGGGCTTTGCCCGGCTTTTCCCGGGGAGCCAAGGTTCCCTCTACGGGCGGAGCCCGCATGGGCTGACCGCCGGGCTGAAACGGCCAACAGCGCGGACGGCGGTGCCGGGGCTTTACCTCGTGGGCGGCGGGGCACATCCGGGGGCGGGGGTGCCGATGGCGACACTCTCCGCACGGCACGCGGCCGCGGCGATCTTGACCGACCTTGCTTTGCCATCGACGTCCCCCCGAACGGCTACGCGTGGTGGTATGTCGATGGGATCAGCGATGACGGGACGCGCGCCGTCTCGGTCATAGGTTTCATCGGGTCGGTCTTTTCACCATGGTATGCTTGGTCGGGGCGGAAGGAGCCCACGAACCACTGCTGCATCAATGTCGCGACCTATGGCAAAGGCGGCCGATTCACGATGACGGACCGGGGGCGGAAGGCGTTACGGTCCACACGGGACGCACTGCAGGTCGGGCCATCCGCGATGCGGTGGAACGGCGACCGTCTGGGCATCGGGGTAGACGAGATGTCCGGGCTGCCGGTGATCTCGCGCGTGCGCGGCACGATCACGTTGATCCCCTCGGCGATGACGTCGGTCGAACTGCCTTTGACATCCGACGGTGCCCATGTCTGGCGGCCTTTCGCGCCCAAGGCCCGGATCGAAGTCGATCTCGAGGTGCCGGGCTGGCAATGGTCGGGTCACGGTTATTTCGACAGCAATTTCGGCACCCGCGCCCTTGAACAAGATTTCCGGTTCTGGACCTGGGGGCGCTATCCGACAAAGGACGGCGCGATCTGCATCTATGATGCAACACGGCGCGACGGATCAAAGCTTGAAGCGGCGGTGGCATTCGAGGATGACGGCAACGCAAGGATGACGAGCGCACCGCCCCGCACGACTTTCAAACGATCCCTGTGGCAGGTGAGGCGGGAAACGCGGGCCGATCCGGGCATTGTGCCGCGTCAGGTACTTGGGATGCTCGACGCACCCTTCTACTCCCGGTCAGCGGTGCAGACAAAGATCAACGGGGAAACTGTGACCGGCGTGCATGAGGCACTGGATCTTGACCGCTTCCGTTCACCGATTCTCAAGCCGATGCTGGCGGTCCGTGTGCCAAGGCGGGCGGACTGGACCTTCGACACCTGAGCAAGGGTGGGTTTCACCCACCCTACACATCGCGACGAAGGCTCCTTAGGGTGGGCGGGATATCAATTCTGAAAGCAAGTCATGTCGCTGATTCCCGTTTTCGATGGCCACAACGATTTCCTCCTTCGTCTGCTGAATGATCCGGCCCGGCGTGACGCGATCTGGACCGAAGGCGACGGGACCGGGCATCTTGATTTGCCCCGGATGAAGAAAGGTGGGTTTGCGGGCGGCATGTTCGCCATCTACATCCCCTCGCCCCGCGACGACCCGGCCGAGGCGCTGGATGCCTCGATGGACAAACCGCCCTATGACCTGCCCCTGCCCCGGCTGATCGATCACACGACGGCGCAACCCATCGCTCTGGCGATGGCGGGCCATCTGCTGGGCATGGTCCGGGCGGCACCGGACGATTTCGCCCTCTGCCTGACGGCCGCCGATATCGACGCGGCGATGGCCGCAGGTCGCATCGCAGCGGTGATGCATATGGAGGGGGCCGAGGCCATCGGACCAGACCTTGATGCCCTGCAACTGTTTCATGCGATGGGTCTGCGCTCGCTCGGCCCGGTCTGGAGCCGGCCGACGGTTTTCGGCCACGGCGTTCCCTTCCGCTATCCGGGGTCGCCGGATACCGGCCCGGGACTGACGGACGCGGGGAAGCGGTTGATCCACGAATGCAACCGGCTGCGGATTCTCGTCGACCTGTCGCATCTGAATGCCCGCGGCATGGAGGATGTGGCCGCGATTACCGACGCCCCGCTCGTGGCGACCCATTCAAACGCCCATGCCATCACACCATCCACCCGCAACCTCACCGACCGGCAACTCGACATGATCCGTGACACGGGCGGCATGGTCGGCTTGAACCTTGCGACAGTTTTCCTGAGACCCGACGGCCGGCAGGATCCTGACATTGGATGGGACCCGATCCTGCGGCACCTTGATCACCTGATCGGACGACTGGGCGAGGATCATGTCGGCTTGGGTTCCGATTTTGACGGAGCGACAGTACCGGACGTGATCCGGGATGTGGCAGGCCTCCCTGCGCTGATCGATACGTTGCGAAGGCACGGGTTTGGCGAACCTCTGGTGCGTAAGCTTGCCTTCGAAAACTGGATCGCCACCCTGCGCAGGACCTGGGGGGCATAGCACAGACCATATCGGCCGCACCGGCCACGAGGTGATATTGAGCATGTACACCCATCACGTGAACGCCAGCCAGATGTAGTACGATGCCCTGAACCAGATCCCAGGCCGCGTCGGGCCGGAAATCGGGTGGCCCCACGCCGATCCGGTCGCCTATTTCCAGGACTGGCTGGCCAATGACGGCGCGCCGTTCTGGTCCTACCGGGAAAACGTTCGCACTTGGTGGGTGATCAAGGATCTGCCCAGCGTCCTTTTCGTCCATTTCGCGGACATCAGGAAGGACGTGGAAGGCGAAATCCGCTGCATCGCCGCCTTCATCGGAGAAGAGCAGTCGGACTGGAGCACTGCTCCTTCGACTACATGAAAGCCCATGCTCTGGTCTGCGTTCCATTGGGCCGGGCCTTCTGGCGCGCAGACCTTCATCAACAAGGGCACGAACGGTCACTGGCAGGGCGTCCTGCCCGAGGCCAACAGCGTAGCCTGCGAGGCAGGGGCTGTCGCGGAACTCGGGCGTAAATGTGCCGATTGGCTCAAGTCAGGCCGTCTTGGCTAAACAACAGACCGGGCCGGACACCATCGTCCGGCCCATTGTCACAACTCTGCCGTCTTGATCGGAACGACGCCGGGGTTCAGCCGGGCCATTTCCACGTTCAGCGCAGCGGCAATGCAGACCCAGATCATGTAAGGCGTGAAGGCCAGTCCGGCCCAAAAATCAAGCTGATAGCTCGTGATCGTGGCCCCCAGCACGGCAAGCCACAGCCCGGCCATGACGGGCAGCGATCCCTTCAACTGGCGCAGGCCAAAGAACAGCGGCGTCCAGAGCGTGTTGAACGCGATCTGCATCGCCCAGAAGGCCATCGCATAGGCATTGCCATCCAGAAGGGCGATCCGGGCACCTGCAAAGGCAATCAGCAGATAGATCGAAGTCCATGCGATAGGGAAAACCCAGTTCGGCGGGACCCAAGTCGGCTTGTTCAGCGACTTGTACCAAGGGCCGGTGGGAAACATCGCCCCGGTCGTTCCGGCGGCAAAACAGGCGATCAGAAAGATCGCAAAAAGGGTCAGATCCATGATGTCGCGCCTTTCAGGTCAGAACGCGACCATCGTCCTTGCAGCAAATGGCAAGGAATCCGGTCAGGTCCTTAACTAAGCGCCTTGCCGGCCTCTTCCAAGTGACCTTTCACGCGCCTTAAGGTCTGCGAGGATATCAAGCAGCGCAATCGTCCGCCCGCGATGCGGTTTCGGGCGGGCCGCGGCATCGACAAGGTAAGTGACCTCTGGCAACGGCTTGGCAAAGATCACGGCCGAAGTCGGCGACACCCGGTTCAGGGTCGCCCGCGCCGTGGCCTGCGCCATCCAGCCGATCTTTTGCGCGGAATTGGTCCGTGCCCTGCGCGAGATCGAGTCGCAACCGTTGCGGCGCACCTCAGTCCCGATCCCGGCATAGATCAGGCGTGCAGCCCAGATCCCCATGCGGGCTTGCGCGGGTAGAAGCTTGATCCCCGCCTCGGACCGCAGATAAAGCCGGTCCGCTTCGGCCAGAAGGCGGGCCACGATGCGGCGGATCTCGTCGGTCGCCTGCGGATCGGCAAGGAAATCCTCCGGATCAACCCCGGCCTCGCGCAGCCAGTCGAGCGGCAGGAACAGCCGCCCCGCACGGGCATCCTCGCCGACGTCACGCGCGATGTTGGTCAGTTGCATCGCAACGCCCAGATCGCAGGCGCGGGCCAGCGCATTGGGCTCACGAACCCGCATCAGGACGCACATCATCGCGCCCACGGAACTCGCCACGCGGGCAGAATAATCGCGGACGCCCGACAGCGTGTCATAGCGCCGCCCGACTGCATCCCAGGCCAGCCCCTCAAGCAGCGCCTCGGGCAGCGCACGGGGCATGTCGAATTCTTCAATGATTGCGGTAAAGGCCCGATCCTCGGGCGTATCACGCGGTGTCCCGGCGTAGGCAAGGTCAAGCCGTTCAGTCAGCGTCAGAACCGCCCGTTCCTTGTGTCCGCCCTCGTCCACCTCGTCATCCGCCAGGCGACAGAAGGCGTAAAGGACCAGCGCCGGATCGCGGACCGAGGATGGCAGCAGACGCGATGCCGCATGAAACGACAATGACCCCGTCCGGATCGCATTCTGGCAATGCGTCAGATCGTCAGCGCGGACATTTGTCGTCATTCGGCAGCCATCCTCAGCAGGGGGACATAGGGCGGGTCGGGCACAAGCTGCGCCAGAACCTTGGCGCTCGACACCACGCCAGGCAGACCCGCCCCGGGATGCGTGCCCGCGCCCACAAGGTAAAGCCCCTTGGCCTCTTCGCTTACGTTATGTGGGCGGAACCATGCGCTTTGCAGAATGCGCGGCTCGATCGAGAAGCCGGCGCCAAAGGGCGACAGATACCGGTCCCGGAAGGTCTCGGGCGTAAAGACCACGCTCGCTGTCATATGCTCCCGGAACCCCGGGATGATCCTGTCAAGTTCCCGCGCCATCTTTTCGCGATAGACCGGCTCTTCGCGGGCCCAGTCGACCGGATTGTCGTTGTCCAGATTTGGCACCGGCGACAGGACGTAGAACGTGTCATCCCCTTCCGGCGCGGCACTCGGGTCTGTCACGGTGGGCCGGTGGATATACAGGCTCATGTCATCGGCAAGCTTGCCCTTGATGAAGATGTCCTTCAGCAACCCTTCATAGCGCGCCGCGCTTACGATGGTGTGGTGGCCAAGGTCGGGCCACATGTCCCGGGTGCCCTTGGTGCCAAAGTACCAGACGAACAGCCCCATCGACCAGCGACGGCTTTCCATCTTCCGGTCCGTCCAGACCTTGCGCGGGCGGTTGCGCAGAAGGCGCGTGTAGGTGTGCCCGGAATCTGCATTGCTGATGACCAGCGGCGCGGGGATCACCGTCCCGTCGGCAAGCCTGACACCTGCCGCCTGATCGCCGTCAAACAGGATCTCATCGGCCTCGACCCCCAGCCGGACAATGCCGCCCTGCGACCGGATCACCTTGACCATGGCATCGGCCATCGCCTGAACGCCGCCCATCGCATAGTGGACGCCGTATTTCTTCTCCAGATAGCTCACCAGCCCGTACATCGACGTGACGTTCAGCGGATCGCCTCCGATGAACAATGGATGAAACGACAGCGCCATACGCAAACGCGGGTCGCGCACGCGGCTCTTGGCCAGACCAAAGATCGACCGGTCCGCGCGAAGCCAGGCAAATGTCGGCAGAACTCTTATCGTCTCCCAGATGCGGTGCATTGGTTTGGCAACCATGCCTTCATAGCCCACGATGTAACGGCGATAGCTGTCCTTCAGGAATCTCCTGTAGCCCTTCACATCCGCCGGGTTCAGCCGGTTCACTTCGGCGATCATCCGATCGGTATCGCCCGACGCGCTGAAATGCGAACCATCCGGCCAGCGGATTTCATAGAACGGGTCCAATGGCCGCAGATCGACATCCTTGCGGAAATCGCGGCCACAGGCAGCCCACAGTTCGTCGAACACCTGCGGCGCCGTGATGATCGTCGGCCCAAGATCGAATCGGTGTCCGTCTTTCGTGATGGACGACCCGCGCCCGCCAGCACGGTCCAGCCGGTCAAGGACCGTCACCTGCCACCCCTTGACCCCCAACTGCATCGCTGCAGCAAGCCCACCAAGTCCCGCACCGATGACGATGGCATGATTGGCGACCGAGTCTTCTGTGAAATGTGTCAACATAACCTGACACTATCGCCACCATTCCGGTCTGACAATCCATTCGTTTGGTGATTTCTTCGTGACGTCAGGCCGAAGAATTGCCCATTTGATTGAGCAGACGCCTCAATCCGAGGGTCAGTAAGCAGAACCTCGGCGCGACATCGCGGCATCTTCCCAAACCCCCACCGATCTGTCAGGATAAGTTGACACTTCCGGGAAGCACCCAACGTGACCCAAGCCGTGAGCCTTTCCCTGTTCCGCTTTGGCGGCATCGGAGCCCGCCTTTGGGCGCTGGGCCAGATGGGCCTTGCGCGGGCCGCAATGGCCCGCACGCCGGATATCGGCTTCTGGAAACTCTGCGGTTCGGGGACGGGCGAAGGCTTTACGCCCATCCCGAACACGGCAGTCTATGCAATCCTTGCCACCTGGCCCGATGCCGAAACGGCCCACAAGCGCGTCTCATACGCACCCGTCTGGTGCCGATACCGTGACCATGCCGAAGAAAGCTGGACCGTCTTCCTGACCCCCACCCAATCGCGCGGCGAATGGTCCGGTGTTGCTCCGTTTGAACCCGAACCCGCCCCCCAGGGCGGACCGCTTGCCGCCCTCACCCGCGCCACCGTCAAACCCGGCGTTGCCGCACGGTTCTGGAAACGGGTCCCCAACATCTCGGCCGTGATCGGGACCGATCCAAACGTCGCCTTCAAAATCGGCATCGGCGAGGTGCCCCTGTTCCATCAGGTCACGTTCTCGATCTGGCCTTCCGAAAAGGCCATGGCCGGCTTCGCCCGCACCGGCCCCCACGCCGCCGCCATTCGCGCTGTGCGCGACGAAGGCTGGTTCCGCGAAGAACTCTATGCCCGTTTCACCGTCCATTCAGACCTCGGGTCGTGGAATGGCAAATCCCCCATCTCCGGACTGGTCCCAGCATGAAACAGCCCTTCCCCTTTTCGGCCATCGTCGGTCAGGACGAAATGAAACTGTCGATGATCCTGACGGCCATCGACCCGTCCATCGGCGGGGTGCTGGTCTTCGGGGATCGGGGGACAGGGAAATCTACCGCCGTGCGCGCGCTCGCCGCCCTCCTGCCACCAATCAGCGCGGTGCAGGGGTGCCCGATCAACGCGGAAACACCTGCCGAAGTGCCCGACTGGGCCGGGCTTCAGAAAAAGACTGTCACCCAGATGCCAACCCCTGTCGTTGACCTGCCGCTTGGCGCGACCGAGGATCGGGTGACCGGGGCGCTTGATATCGAGAAGGCTCTGACACGGGGCGAAAAGGCATTTCAGCCTGGCCTGCTTGCCCGGGCGAACCGGGGCTACCTCTATATCGACGAAGTGAACCTTCTCGAAGATCACATCGTCGATCTCCTGCTTGACGTCGCCGCCTCTGGCGAGAATGTGGTCGAACGCGAAGGGCTCAGCATCCGCCACCCAGCCCGCTTTGTCCTCGTCGGCTCCGGCAACCCCGAGGAAGGCGAGTTGCGCCCGCAACTCCTCGACCGTTTCGGCCTCTCGGTCGAAGTCGCCTCGCCCAAAGAGATCGAAACGCGGGTCGAGGTGATCCGCCGCCGCGATGCCTATGACAATGAACACGCCGCCTTCATGATACGCTGGCAGGCCGAAGATGCCGCCATACGCGACCGCATCCTGAACGCCCGCAAGGCGCTGCGGGAACTGCGGACACCGGACAAGACCCTGCACGACGTCGCGGCGCTCTGCCTTGCGCTCGGCTCGGACGGTCTGCGGGGCGAACTGACGCTTCTCAAGGCCGCACGCGCCTATGCCGCATGGCGCGACGACACCGCGCTGACCCGGGCGCATGTCCGCGATGTGGCCGCGATGGCGCTGCGCCACCGCCTCCGCCGCGATCCGCTGGACGAAGCCGGAAGCGGTTCGCGCGTGAAGCGGATCGTGGAGGAGGTCTTTGCCTGACCTCACCAATCCCTTTGCCTGCACAACCACGGCGCTGGCCCTGCTGGCCATCGATCCGGCGGGTCTGGGCGGCATGGTTTTGCGGGCACGGTCCGGCCCGGTGCGCGATGCGCTGGCCGCGATGCTTCCGTCATTGCCGCTGCCGCTGACCCGCCTGCATCCCACGATGACGGACGAGGCGCTTTTCGGCGGGTTGGACCTGTCGGCGACCTTGGCCAAAGGGCATATGGTGCTTGAACAGGGTCTTTTGCGCGAACCGTCGGCCCTGATCCTGACCATGGCGGAACGCTGCGGTGCACAGATGGCCGCCCGACTTGCCCTGACCCTTGACGAAGGGCGCGGGCACAGTCTTGTCGCACTGGACGAAGGGGCCGAGGCCGAAGAGTCGGTGCCGGTCGCGCTTGCTGAAAGGGTCGCATTCTTTGCCGATCTGTCCGATGTGACGCTGGGCGATCTGACCGGATTTGCCTTCGATGCCGACGATCTGCAGGCCGCGCGGGACAGACTTGCCTCGGTGACGACGCCGTCGGAGATGCTCGAACAGATCATCGGCCTTTGTGACCAGTTCGGTGTCGACTCGGCCCGTGTGCCAATCTTTACTTTGAGGGCTGCGCGCGCGCAGGCGGCGCTCTTTGGGCGGAATAGTGTCGATTCAAGCGATCTCGAAAGTGCATGCGCCCTCACAATTGCCCACCGCGCCACACGCGTCCCTTCCCCCGAACAACCGCCAGAACCGCCTGAAACCGAAACTTCAGATAACCAGACCGAGTCGCAGAAGGCTGAAGATGAACTGATCCTGCCTGAAGAATTGCTGCTCGAAGCCGTCCGCGCCCTTCTTCCTGCCGACCTGCTCGCCCGGTTGTCAGGTGCGCGGGCACGCGGGGCCAAGGGAAGTGGGACGGGGGCCGCAAAGAAGGGCAACCGGCGTGGTCGGCCCTTGCCTTCGCGGGCCGGGCGGATGGGCGACGGGGCACGCATCGATATCGTTGCGACCCTGCGCGCCGCCGCGTCTTGGCAGACGATCCGCGCCGCAGCCAATCCTGACCGGGCGGGCCTCCACATCCGGAACGCCGACATCCGCCTGAAAAGGTTCGAGGACAAGTCCGACCGCCTTCTCATCTTTGCCGTCGATGCCTCCGGTTCCGCCGCACTGGCCCGTCTGGCCGAGGCGAAGGGCGCGGTCGAACTCCTCCTCACCCAAGCCTATGCCCGACGCGATCACGTCGCCTTGATCGGCTTCCGCGGGACGGGTGCCGAAGTACTCCTCCCGCCCACCCGCAGCCTTGTGCAGACCAAACGGCGGCTCGCCGCCCTGCCCGGTGGCGGCGGAACGCCCCTTGCCGCCGGTCTGCGGACCGCGATGGACCTCGCCATTCAGGCCCGGCGCAGGGGGCTCACCCCGACTGTGGCGCTTCTCACCGACGGCCGTGCCAATATCGCACTCGACGGCACCGCCAATCGTCCACAAGCGGCACAAGATGCAGAGCTTGTCGCACGCAGCCTGCGGGGCAACGGGGTTGAGGCTTTGGTCATCGACACCGGAAACCGGCCTGAACAGAGCCTGAAGAGGCTCGCTCAGACTCTTGCGGCCACCTACCTGACCTTGCCCCGCGCCGATGCGAAGAGGCTGTCGGCGGCGGTCTCTGCCGCTCTGGGCGACTGACAGCCATGCGCTGGCCCGCCGATGCCAAGGGCTGGCCGATGACCGAGTATTCGCGCTTCGTCCTGCATCGCCCCCACCGCTGGCATGTGCAGGAGGCGGGCGATGGCGACCTGATCCTTATGATCCACGGCGCCGGGGGCGCCACGCAAAGCTGGCGCGGCCTGTTTCCGATCCTTGCAAAGTCGCACCGGGTCGTGGCCGTCGATCTGCCCGGACAAGGGTTCACGCAACTGGGCGCGCGGCAGCGTTGCGGTCTCGATCAAATGGCCGAAGACCTCTTGTCTCTCGCCCGGTACGAGGGCTGGAAGCCCAGCGCCATCATCGGCCATTCGGCCGGCGGCGCGATTGCGCTCCGCATGGCAGAACACGGTGCCGTGCCCGGCGGGCAGATCATCGGGATCAACGCGGCTTTGGCCAACTTCAAGGGCGTCGCCGGATGGCTCTTCCCGATGCTTGCCAAGGCGCTTGCCCTCAGTCCCTTCACGGCCGGGTTGTTTGCCGCTGCAGCGACCGAGTCCTCGGTTCGGAACCTCATCAAAGGGACCGGGTCAGTCATCGATGCCAAAGGAATAGGCTACTATCTGCAACTGGCCAGTGACCGGGATCATGTCGACGGCACGCTCGCCATGATGGCGCAATGGCACCTGGACGGTCTCTTGGGGCGTCTGCCCATGATCCGCCACCGGACAACCTTCATCGCCGCTGATGGCGATCTCGCGGTCCCGCCGTCGACCAGCGCCGATGCGGCAAAGGCCATGCCGGACGCCAGTCTGATCCGCGTGCCGCGTCGGGGTCATCTCGTCCACGAAGAGGACCCCGAAGCCATAGCGACCCTGATCCGTGCCGCTTTGGGCTGAATCAGAGCCTATTCTGCGGCAGGCTGCCAGACCTCGACCGCGTCAACCCGCTGCGCCTCGTGCAGGCGCAGATACGGCCCTTCCTTTGACAGAAGCGCCGCATGATTCCCGATTTCGGCAATCTGACCATCGCGCACAACAGCGATCCGGTCTGCGTTGCGGATCGTGGCCAGCCGGTGCGCTATGACGAGCACCGTCCGCCCTTCAGCCAGTTCTTCAAGCGACTGCTGGATCATCCGCTCTGTCTCGGTATCCAGTGCTGAAGTCGCCTCGTCGAGGACCAGGATCGGCGGGTTTTTGAGAAAGATGCGGGCGATGGCCACGCGCTGCTTCTGCCCGCCCGACAGCTTGACCCCGCGTTCGCCGATCACCGTATCCAGCCCCGCTGGCAGGTCGGCGATCATGTCGGCAAGTCGGGCACGGCGAGCCGCTTCCAGAATCTCGGCCTCGGTCGCATCCAGCCGCCCATAGGCGATGTTTTCCCGTAGCGACCCGGCAAACAGGAACACATCCTGTGACACGATACCGATCTGCCGTCGCAAGGAGGTCATCTTGACCTGCCGGATATCCTGCCCGTCAATCGTGATCCGTCCGGCGTCCACGTCATAGAACCGGGGCACCAGCGCCAGAAGCGTCGTCTTGCCCGCGCCGGACGGGCCAACAAAGGCAACTGTCTCGCCCGGCTGGACGGACAGCGTGATCCCCTTCAGGATCGGCCGATCCGGAGCATAGCCAAACCGCACATCCTCGAACGCGATGGCCCCTGTCGTCGCGCCCAGCGTGACGGCGTTCGGGGCGTCCACGATTTCAGGATCTGTCGCCAGAAGCTCCGAATACCGCCGGAACCCTGCAATCCCCTTGGGATAGGTCTCTATCACCGCTGCGATCTTTTCCAGCGGCTGATAGAACACGTTGATCAGAAGCAGGAACCCCACGAACCCGCCGACAGAAAGGCTCCCGTTCGTGACAAAAAATGTCCCTGCGACAAGGATAACGACCTGCACGACCCGCATCCCAAGGAAGTTGATCGCAATGGTCGCCGACATGATCCGGTAGCCGTCCAGCTTGGTCAGCCTGTACTTGTCATTGTCGACGGCGAACAGGGACCGTTCGTGATCCTCGTTCGCAAAGGCGCGCACCACGCGTGCGCCGCCCACGTTCTCCTCGATCCGGGCATTGAACGCACCGACCCGGCCAAACTGTTCGCGCCAGTTGTTCGTCATCTTGCCGCCAAAGCTGATGACCAGCCACATGACCAGCGGCGCGATGGCCGAGGACAAGAGCGCCAGTTGCGGATGGACCATGAACATCAGGATCAGCGCGCCGATAAACGTCATGATCGCCACAAACAGGTCTTCGGGGCCGTGGTGGGCGACCTCGCCGATTTCCTCAAGATCCTTGGTCAGGCGACCGATCAGATGGCCGGTCTTCTGGTTGTCAAAGAACCGGAAGGACTGCTTCTGGAGATGGTCGAACGCTCGGCGGCGCATCTCAGTTTCAATCGCGATGCCAAGGACATGGCCCCAGTATGTCACGATGATCATCAGCCCGGCATTGACGATGTAGATCGCAAGAAGCGCCGCCGCCGCCGCCGCAATCAGACCCCAATCGCCCATTGGCAGCAACCGGTCCACGAAAAGCTTGACCGCGATAGGAAAGCCCAACGACAGGATGCCCGCGAACACGGCACAGCCAAAATCCAGCAGGAACAGGCGCTTGTGGGGCGCGTAATAGGATAGGAAGTCTTTCAGCACCGGCGCGGGGCCTTTCGGGGGGGACAGGGTTTGTCCGCAAAATAAGGATGAGGCAGGCGCGACCCTTGGCAAGAAGACTGAATCACAGCCGCGCAGGATCGTTTCTAGCGGCATCATGCTGGCGGGTGAAGCCGTTTTCGCGCAAAGCGGGAGCTTGGCCGCTCAGTCGCGGGCCTTACGCCCCCACCACGTCTTTGCCAGCGGTTCACCTCCGACAAACCGCAAATCGGGATTGGTATCCTCGACCCGAATGCAGGCGTTCCACTTTGCCATTCGTTCCGACCGCGCGAAGGACCCGACCTTTAGCTGCCCTGCCCCCAGCCCGACACACAGATCGACGATGGAGGTATCCTCCGTCTCTCCCGACCTTGCTGAGACGACCGAGGGCCAACCCGCGTTAGCCGCCGCCCGCCATGCGGCAACAGCCTCGGTCACGGTGCCGATCTGGTTGACCTTGAGCAGCATCGCATTGCAGGCCCCCGCTGCAGCGGCCTGCCGGACAAGCGCGGCATTCGTAACCAGCGCATCATCGCCAATGATCTGAACCCGGTCGCCATATTCCCGCGTAAATGCCGCAAGGCCCGGCAGGTCATCTTCGGCCAACGGGTCCTCGATCGACGCGATGGGATACCGGTCTAGCCACTGGCCAAGCCGTTCAGCCATCCCGGCCGAATCCATCGTCCTGTCGTCCAGTGCCAGCCGGTATTGCCCGCCATGCCCGAATTCAGACGCAGCCACGTCGAGTGATATCACAACCCGGTCACCCGGAACTTCGCCGGCCCGTTCAATCGCCCGGATCAGGAAATCGAGCGCTTCTTCGTTCGAAGTGAACTCCGGCCACCAGCCACCTTCATCGGCGACACCCCGCAAAAGGCCCTTCTCGGCAAGGATAGAGCCTGCTGCGACATAAATGCCCGCAGTCACCTCGAAGACTTCGGCCATGGTCCCTGCACCCGGAACCATTACCATGAAGTCCTGAATATCAACCCGCCGCCCGGCGTGCGCTCCTCCACCAAAGATCTGGATTTCCGGCAGGGGCAGGGTCGGCGTCGCCCCATAAAGTTGCGCCACATGCTGCCATACTGGTCCCTGCGCTGCCGCATGCAGACATGCGAGCGACACAGCCACGGTCGCGTTACCGCCCAGCGTTGCCTTGTTCGACGTGCCGTCCAGCGCGACCAGGGCCGCATCAACAGCCGCCTGATCACCCGCATCCAGCCCGATCAACCGCGCATTGATCGCACCGTTCACCCCGGCAACGGCCCGCATCACGTCCATCCCGCCAAAGCGGCTGCCACCATCCCGAAGGTCAATCGCCTCCCGCGTCCCGCGCGATGCCCCGGCGGGTGCAATCGCCCGGCCGGTAACGCCCGAGGACAGATGCACCTCGGCCTCGACCGTGGGTCGCCCCCGGGAATCCCAGACACGACGGGCCAGAACGCGAGTGATGGTTCTGTTGGTCAAAGGGATTCTCCTGCCTCTTGTGCGGCCGCGATGATGGGCGCGATGCCGTCTGGCTGTGCGATCAGCAGACGCCGGGCCAATTGCCGCAGCCTGTCCTGCCCGGCGGGATCAAGGTATTCGACCGGCGATTTCCCATCGACTCGCCCCAACATGAGCGCGGGCAGGATACCGGCAACCCGCGCCTCGATGGCACCTGCGTCCTCCCAATCGACCTGCGCGACGTATGCGGCCCAAAGTGCCCTTGCCGCCTCGGCCAGACGCGCAGGGTCAGCGATGGCGGCACTGGCCTTGATGACAAGGTGATTGAGGCAGAAGGCCGGATCAAAGGCCGGGTCGCCTTGGACGGCACATTCGGCATCCAGAAAGACGGGACCATCTGGGCCGCATAGGATGTTCTTGGGGCTCACGTCCCCATGGACAAGCGAGATTCGGGCGGCATGAAAGCTATCGACCAATGCCACAAGACGCGGCGAAAGATCCGGATGTCGCGATGCCGCGAAAAGCAGATAGGGCTCGAGCCGGAGCGCATGGAAATTGTCCTGATGGGGGAAACGCGGGCCTGTCGCAGGGTCTTTCGCTGCAATCGAATGAATCCGCCCCAGCGCTCTGCCTACGGCAGCAGCAACGGGCACGTCCACATGACCGTCCATCAACAGGGCCTTCCAATTGGGAAAGCGTTCCGGCGGCAGAAAGGCCATCGCGAACCCGCCAAGGCCCGGATCCTGCCCGAATAGGCGCGGCACCAAGGCCGGGTTGATCCCTGCGACATAGGACAGCCAGTCATATTCAGCCGCATTCCGGCTGACCGGCACCTGCCAGTCGGCCGCGACCTTGAGTTTGGGCAAGGCGAACTTGACGCAGTACCGGCCCCCTGCCGTCTCGACCAGCACGATGTCAGACGAAACTCCGCCAGTCAGCGGGGTCAGCGTGATCTCCTCTGGCCGCGTGGCAAGCCCCAGCGACCTCATCAGCGCAAAGACACGATCCGGCGCCGCGGTCACTGTCATACCGCCCTGTCTGAGACGACAAGACGCACCGACCATTCCCGCCGTCTGCCGGGCGCTAGGGCATGGTCTTGCCCGCTCGCGATGGCCTGCCCCAGATGATCGGCAGGGGCTGTAGTCGGTTCAATGGCCAGATGATGCATGCTCCCCGGCCCCGGCGCAGGCCATGCGCCATAGGTAAGCCAGAACCCTAGATGGCCGTTTTCCTTGCCGTCCCACTGGATGCCGAGCCACCGGTCCGGACCGCCGACAAAGGCGCAGGCATCGGCGGGCACATCGGCGTAAAGCTTGGCCATGAACCCGTTCGGTTCTGGGACAACATCGAAAGGAAAGCCAAGGCGCTGATCACCTTCTGGCCAGGCCATACCTTCCATCTCGATCCGCTGGCCGTTCATTCCGACAAAGGCCGCAGCCATGCGCCCGATTCCCGGCATCACAAGGCGATCCCCCGGTCGGACCTCAAGCAGCGCGTGCAGCGCCCAAAGGAACGGCATCGGCGCTTTGGTTCTGTTTTCAACGGCATAACCGGCATGCAGCACAGGTCCGTCGAGCCTCAGACTTCGCTCAAACCGGTACTCTGCCGTTTCGACGGAAAGGGTCAGGCAGTCACAGGACTGGGCAAGAACCTCCATCGGCCTCCCCCAGATATCCCCATGATCCCGGAGGTTCCGGTCCCAGACCGTCCCCGTTGCGTCCCAACGCGACACCGTCGGAAAGCATTCGTCCCAACCGACCGCCTCATTGGCACCATAAACGGCATCCTCACCTGTCTGCGGGCTTTCACCGCCCGGGACCATCCAGTCCCGCCCTGTCTGCCGATCAATCAGGTGTACGACTCGCCCGCCATAGGACGGCGAAACGTCAACCCGCAGATCAGCGTTCTCAAGTCTCACGGTCATCGGGCTCTCTCCCCCCCGCATGCAACACATGCCATCGCGGGCCCAATGTCAAAGGGTCGCGGAATTGTGGCCCGCCGAAACCGGTCAACCCGCGTGACTTTGCCGGACCAAGGCGGCAAGATGCCATCGTCAGATCACTGGAACCGGGGACCGCCGTGGACATCGCGACCGAGAGCAGCAGAACCGAGAGCCTGCAAAAGGACCTGCCCGGCATGATCTTTGTGCCCGGCGGCACCTTCCTCATGGGATCGGACCACCACTACCCTGAAGAGGCCCCGGCCCACCGGGTCGAGGTTGACCCCTTCTGGATCGACGAAACCCCCGTGACCAACGCCCAGTTCCGCGCCTTTATCGAGGCGACAGGACACGTGACATTTGCCGAGATCGCCCCCAAGGCCGAAGACTACCCCGGTGCACGACCCGAAATGCTCAAGCCCGGATCGCTGACCTTCAATCCCAAGAAGGGACCCATCGACATCCGCAATTTCTACACCTGGTGGGATTTCACCTTCTTCGCCAACTGGCGCCGTCCCTATGGCAAGGGCAGCACGAACCGCGATCTGGACGATCACCCCGTCGTGCAGGTCGCATATGCCGACGCGGTGGCCTATGCGCGCTGGGCAGGCAAGGACCTGCCGACGGAAGCGGAGTGGGAGTTTGCGGCCCGTGGCGGTTTCGAAGGCAAGGAATACGCCTGGGGCAACGAGTTGACGCCGGGCGGCAAGCATATGGCCAACACCTGGCAGGGCATCTTCCCGCGCGAAAACCTCAAGGAAGACGGGTTCGAACGCACGTCCCCCGTCCGGGCCTTTCCGCCGAACGGCTATGGAATCTACGACATGATCGGCAACACCTGGGAATGGACGCAGGACTGGTACGTTGACCGCCACCCTGCGCAAGAGGCCAAGGCCTGCTGCATTCCCAAGAACCCGCGCGGCCCGGCCGAAAACCAGAGTTTCGACCCGGCCCAGCCGAACGTGAGGATCCCGCGCAAGGTGCTCAAGGGCGGATCGCACCTTTGCGCGCCAAGCTACTGTAAGCGCTATCGCCCGGCCGCCCGACACGCCGAACCAGTCGATACCTCGACCAGCCATGTAAGCTTTCGCTGCATCGTCCGGCCGACCCTCCCCAGGCCCGCCGAATTCGTCCTTCCCGGATAAGGAGACGGCGGGCCAACCCGCCGCCCCCAATTCTCATTCCGGCGGCGGCGCGCCGAACTTGACGTCAAGCGAGTCGGAAAACACCGAATCGATGGCAGGCGCCGGGGCCGTCCCGGGCATCACCTCGAACAGCGGGTCGAACTGCACCATCAACCCGGCCAGCGTGCCGAGGATGGCCAAATCCCCTTCGACAACCGCTGCCCCCGAAGCGATGAGACCTTCAAACCCGGTCTCGCCCATCATGACGCCTTCCAGATCGCTCCGGTTGAGCGTGATTGTCAGATCCGGATCGGGCGCGAGGAACCCCTGAATGTTGGTCAGGGTCGCATTCGCCATCTCGATGATGAACTGCTCGCCGATATCGGGCAGCCGGAGGTTGATCTTGAACGACAGCCCTTCGGCTTTGGTCGAATCCATCATGATGCCAAGGAAATTGAGCCAAAGCTCAGCCGACATGGCGCGGACGATATCCGGGCTGGAAGATGACGCGCGATCGCCGGTCGGAATCCCCGATCGAAGCTCAAACGCCCCTGACAGGAAGCTGTTGCGCAGACCGGGGTTTTCCTGCTGATACCCCACCTGCTCGAACGCATCGGCCAGCATGTCGCGGGCATCGAGATTGTCGGGTTCGGCCTGCACCAGCTTGTTCAGGATCTCGATCGCCAGCAGATAGTCACCCGCATCATGCAGGGCACGGCCCTTGGCCATGATCGGGGCCGCACCTCCCATCATCTCCACGTAAAGCGGTGCGGAATCAGCGGGTGACAGCGGGATCAGCGTCGCCGGGTTGCAATCCCAGAACCCAAGGAACCGCTGCACCACGCCGCGCGAGTTATGCTCGGGCGAGCCGTGATAACCGCGGGCATACCACTTGTCCTGGAGCGACTGAGGCACCTTGTAAACATTGTGGATCTGATTGATCGTGACGCCCTGGTTGGCCAGATGCATCACCTGATTGTTCATGTGCGCATAGATGTCGCGCTGGCCGCGCAGCACTTCCTGAATGCGTTCATTCCCCCAGCGTGGCCAATGGTGCGAGGCGATCATCACCTCGGCCTCCTGCCCGAACAAGTAGAGGGCTTCGTTGATGTATTTCGACCAGCGCAACGGATCGCGCACCGGGGCGCCGCGCAGGGTATAGATGTTGTGCAGCGTCGCGTTGATGTTCTCCGCCATCCAGAGAGTTTTGTACTCGGGAATCCAAGTGTTCATCTCGGACGGCGCTTCGGTGTTCGGCGTGTTCTGAAACACGAGCTTGAGCCCGTCGATCTCGATCTCTTCGATCGCCTCGCTCACGATCCGGGTCGGCGCGATCAGACCCGGCGTTCCGTTCGAAACAGTAGGTCCAAGGCCCTGCGTCACAAAACCATAGGGGCTGACCGGCAGCAGGATGCCATACTGATAGAACAGCCGCCGGTTCATTGCATTCCCGGCATAGACGTTCTCGGCCACCAGATTGTTCATGAACCCGACCGGGGCGATCACCTCTACCCGCCCGGAACTCACATCCTCATCGGTGATGACACCACGCACGCCGCCCCAGTGGTCGCCATGGTTATGTGAATAGACGACGGCTTTGACCGGCAACCCTTCACCCACATGCTGTTGGAACAGTTCCCATGCTGCCCGCATCGGCTCGGCGGTGGTCAGAACATCGAACAGGATCCAGCCCGTCTTGCTGCGGACAAAGGTCGCCTGCGACAGGTCAAAGCCCCGGACCTGATAGATGCCGGGAATGACCTCATACAGGCCAAAGTTCTGGTTCAGTTGGGCGATACGGTGCATCGACGGATGAACCGTGTCGAACTCCTCGGCCTGATCGATGAACAGAAACCGTTCCATGTCCCAGGCCACGCCACCGGCGTCCGACGGAATGATCAGGTCAGACCGGCGGGCGATCAGACCCTTGTTGAACTCCTCGAAATCACGCGTGTCGGCAAAGGGCAACTGCTCCTTGGCCGCCTTGAGGACAGCGATTGTATGCTCTGACGGGGCCTTGCCCTTCGGGTGGAAATGCCCGGGCGCAACGGGGGGTGTCCCTTCTGCACGTGCGGGCGACGGCTCCATGATAAAGTTGCCGCCGATGGCAAAGGCTGCCCCGGTTGCGGGAATCGTTCCCAGAAATTGGCGTCGCGTTGTCATGGACTGGTCCTCAGTTGTTCCAATAATGGCGGTCAAGGTGGGATCATGGCCAAGGCGTACCCGATCCGGGACGACAGAAACAGGACCATGATCAAAATCCAACTCCCTCGTTCTTGTGCCAGAATAGACGAAACTTAGATGAAGTTGGAACCAAATGCTATCGATCATCCGGGGCCGCGTTGGTCGGCATACGTTTACGATCTGCGCAAGATGGGCGTGGATATTGAAACGAACAACGAACGGCACGGCGAACCCTTCGCCGGAACCCATGCCCGCTACGTCCTGCAATGTCACGTCCGCAACGTCGAAGGGGTCTGCGCATGAACGCCCTTCGCCTCGCCCGTCTGGCCCGCAAGTATGGCCTGTCCGGTCGGTTGGCCGACATCATCGCCGCCCTGGCCTATGGGGAGGGGCGCGAATGAACATGCAACCGTTCACCCCCAGCCCTGCGCAAGTGGCCCTTGAACTGGCCGAACGCGGTTTCCCCGTGTTCCCCTGCAATTCCAAGGAGGAGCCGCTCACGCCCCACGGCTTCAAGGATGCGAGTTGCGACCCCGAAAGGATCGCAGCCTTCAGGGCGCAGTTTCCGTCCGCTCTTGTCGGGGTTCCGACGGGCAAGGCGTCCGGTCTGTTCGTTGTCGATCTGGACGTTGACCGCGACACCGGCGAGGCGCAGGGCGAAACCACATTGGCCGGGATGGGCCTGTCGCACCTGCTGGCCAGGCCGGGGGCCGCGACCCCGCGTGGCGGACGGCATCTCTACTTCAAGGACGCGGGCCGCTGCGCGCTCGTGCACGGAAAGGTTGCTCGCCGTAAGCCTCAAGTCTGAGGCATGTAACGGGCGAGAGTCCGCAGCTTGGCGTAGCAGGTCATCAAGACTGGACGACCAAGGGTGCCGTCATCTCGGCGATATCTGGGTTTTGGCAGAAGGCTGGTGCCGCTGAAGAGACTCGAACTCCCGACCCCATCATTACGAATGACGTGCTCTACCAGCTGAGCTACAGCGGCACTGTTCTGGTGCGGCCCTACTATGGCCCTACTATCTTGAAGTCAACCCCCGCAACTGACTGGTTTTGAACGTCATTCCGGGATGGACCCGCTACTTACGAATGACGTGCTCTACCAGCTGAGCTACAGCGGCACTTTTCTGGTGTCGACCAACTATGACCCTAGTACCTTGAAGTCAACCCCCGCAGAATATTGTGCTTGAAGGTCATACTTGCACCGATTCAATGATCGCGAATGAAGCGCCCTAAGAGTCGTGCGTTTCGGTCTACGTCACGACGTGGTTCAACATTTTTGGGCGGCGCGCGCAAGGTCGAAAAGGCCTCAAGCAGCCGCAATCCTTGGGCTTCTGTGAACGTCTTCATGCAGACGGCAGAAGTGCACAGACAACTTGAAGACGAACAGGTAGAACCCAGCCATGCTGAGTGTGAACAGCTTCACGGCTTCCCGACGATGGGCCTCCACCGGCATCGAGTGCAAGTCGTCGAGGAGTGCGACGTGATCCTCGTCCAGCAAACCGTCTGCCGGAAGATAGAACATGTTGGTCACTCGCTGCGCCTTGATGTCCGTTAGGCTAGATGCAACTTTCTCGCCATCCAAGCCGTGCGCCTCGAACCGCTCAACGATCTTCGATAGCTTGACGATGGGCGCGAACGTCACGTTAGGCGGAAGAACACGCGCGTTCTCTGCTGACACGTCGCAGGAGTTGGATAGCACGATCCCGCGCGCCGCGTTCACGTTGCCCGAATTGAACGAGAATATCTGGAAACCGCGCCAGCCATCGCCTTGAAGCATCTCGGCTGAGTAGCCGTCATAGCCTGCAGGAATGAAGTAGCCTCTATCGGCTCCCTCGATGAGTTTCTTGAGTTCGGTCACAAGAACCTTCTGAGCCGGAGCAGCCGTCAGGTAGTAAGGAATCTGCTGGCGGAGGGCGTCTGCGTCAAAGGTCATCTTGCGGATCAAGCCTCATAGAGACTCTCGAGGTCGATAAAGATCGCGGCTTCAAACTCAGCCCCCAGGCGTCCCTGACGCTCGGCAAAGCCATTGTAGATCGCGGCGATCTGCTGCGCAAAGTGATCGACCCCGGCAGGCTTCGCGAGGCTTTCCATGAAATCGCTATAGGTGCCGCGCACCTGCTGCACCTCGTATGCTTCGACGCGGGAAGGATACTGGAACTGGCCCGCAAGCATCGCCGCACCAACGGCGACGGCGAAGGTCGTGGAGGTGGGTCTGGTCGCTGCGAGTTCAATCATACTTGGGCCCCATTTCATTGATCGTTGCTTCAGTAAGGCAACTGAAGAACTTGATCTTGTTCGACTTGCGCAGGCTCTCAACTGCCGGTTCGAGTTTCGCAGCAAACACGCCAAAGTCAGAAAAGTGCGCCGTGCGGATCGAGTCGATATCCACGACGGCCCCGAAGACAGTCTTGCCGTCTGGCATCTTTCCCTGCGCGCCGGTCACGACAGACATGATGTGCAGTGTGTCGCCCTCATTGCGGTGGACCTGAACTGAAAGATGGTCGTCCTTCGCCTCCACGTCACCGACTCTGACGGCCAAGTTGATCTTCGCGATCTGGTCCGCGAGCGTTGGCGCCTGGATCAAATTGACATACTTGACAGAGTAGCGCTCTACTGGCCCCGCCATGCCGACTTGCGCCACCTTCCCGACAATGCCCAGAATGGCGTCTTTGAAAGCAGGCCATTTCGGGTAGGGCAGCTTGCACGCGATGATTAGGTTCCGATCCCCGAATGAGATCGTGAACTCGCCCCAGTCAAGTCGAATGACAGGCGAGAAAGCTAGATTCGGGTCTTGGTCTCTGATCGGCTGAGGTATCTCGGCTGCTGGCAGCCTCTGGAGTGTCGGCTTCGGCGTCAACTGGCCAAAGAGAGCGCCCGGCAACAGGTCTGCCAGTTGCGGCGCGCCGCCCATGCGCACCTCAAAGACCGCATCTACCAGCGGCTCACGATCTAGGGTCTTGGGCAGCTTCAAGGTCTTCCTCCGCGTCGAATCACAGTGTAACCCGCGCGCGAATCGGGGGCAAGCGCGCAGGACTCCAAATGGTTCTAGAGTCAATAGAAAATGCACCTTACTGAAGCGTTAGGCCTTCGTCCGGTAACATGTCGGACTGATTGCGTCGCGCACTCGGCTATCGAATTCCCGAAAGTCGTCGACTCAGTTCATTCCGAGACATCCAAAGAATAAGGTGCCGGATGCAGCGAGATCAGAACGCCGGAATCCTTAAGCACTATGCATAAACCCGCGGAAAGGGCTAATCGTTCCTATCAGGCGGGATGATTTCCGGCTCGCCGGGGATGTTATCAGACCTCGCTTCGGAAGGGCTGCCAACGAGAAGCGGCAGCATGTCGGTGCCGCCCGGCATGGCGTACTCCGCGGTCTTGGGCGTCTTCCAGCTCAGCGTGTCAAACCCGTGGCAGTTAGTGCAGACCGGGCCCCAATTGGCATGGACCGTCCCGCAGACATCGCAAACCCATTGCGGCCCGCGCGAGGCGGTCAGTGCCTTGGTGAGCCAGCCGCGCACCTCGGCCTCGGGGGCACCTTCGCCGCGAGCAATGGCGGCCATCAAGGTCAGGTTCCGCGACGTGGGTTCGGTCGTGATCAGATCACCCAGCGCCCGCCGCGCGGCAGGGAAATCCTCGGCTGCGATCAGTAGCTCGGCCAGCAGCATCCTTGTCTCAGAATGTTCGGGTCGAACCTTGGTCAATGTCTCAAAGCGAGACAGCCGGGCACGGGGTGTTTCCTCGGGCTCGATCTCGGCAAAGGTTGCGGCGAGGTCGGGGTGGGGCAGGGCGCTCCATGCCTTCTTGAGAACCCGGACGGCATATTTCGGATTGCCGTTCTTCACATAGCTGCGGGCCGCCATCGCGGCTGCGGGGATCAGGTCAGGAGAGAGCTTGTTCGCCTCAATCGCTGCTTCGCGCGATTCGATCGTGCTTTCGTCCGACAGGATCTCTGACGCCTCGGATAACGCCAGAATGGCATCGCGCCGCTTGTGCACCTCGCGCGGCAGCGTGCCCAGCCGCAGCTTGCTGCTCAGCGTCGAACGCGCCCCGGCCCAATCATGCGATTCGGCCTGCAGTCGCAGGAGCAGATCCTGCGCCTCGACATTCTTGGGCTTAAGCTGAAACGCCTTTTCCGCCAATCGCAGCGCCGTCACGCTGTCGCCATCCTCCAGCTTTTGTTTGAGCAGCCCGCGCACACCCACGAAGCGGGTCTTTTCATCCTGCAACAGCAGCTTGTATGTCGCCTCGGCCTTCTTCCTGTCCCCTGCAAGTTCGGCAGCCTGGGCCACCATCACATTGGTCAGGTCGGGGCGATCAAGATACCTGTTCGCCAGTGTCGCCTTAGCCAACGCAAGCTGCCCCTCGCCCGAGGCCAGCGCCATCATCCCTTCGGACAGGGCATCAAAGCCCTTCCTTTCGCGGTTTCGGGTGAAATAGCGCTTGATCGCGGTCTCATCGTCATTGATCCAGCGCAGAAGCGCGAGAAGAAACCCAAGAATGCCCAAAGTGATCCAGAGAAGCAGGACCAAGAGCAGGAAGCCGATGGTCATTTCCAACGGGCTGAGCGTTACCTCAAACCCCGCTACGGTGATTTCAGCACCGCCCGAAAGCTCCATCAGGTAGCTGGCCCCGAAAGTAAGTGCAGCGACGACCGCGACGAAAGCGAGGATCTTTATCAGGGACCAGAGCATCGTTTTCGCCTTCAGTTCGAGGAGAGGGGCAAAGATTCGGACAGGGTCTGAAGGGCCGCCAAAGCGGCGACCCGGCCTTCAGCCGATTCAATCCAGGAAGACATTTCAGCGCGTACAACTTCGGGCAGGGTACCAATCTCGGCGAGCGCATCCGACAGACGCCGTTCGCTCAGCGACCCTTCGGCGCGGGACAGGATGGCATCGGGATCATCACCCTCACGCGGTGTGACGGACCGCACGTCAAGCTGACTGCGCAGGAAGGCCATGATCCGCCATTCGCCATCATCAGCAAGCCCTTCGGCACGGGCCGTAGCCATGGCCGCCCGTGCCGTCGTCGGGAAGGTTTCCGTCAGATTGGCCATCGTCGACACTCCGTCCGCCGCAACGGCGGTCAGCGTATCCGGTATCGTCACGCCCGCGCCCGACAGATCGGCAATCGCATCCTCGAACGGCGTTCCAGCATCCAATGCCGCCTGGATCCGCGTCAGCGCCGCACGCCGCAGTTCCGCCGACGCGCTTGCCTGCGCACTGGCCTCGATCTCGGCGACCGATGTTTGCGCCGCCTCAAGCTTGGCAGCAGCTTCATCTGAAATCGTCACGAGCCGCGTATCTTGCGCCGCAATCTGATCGCGAAGCGCCTGGATTTCAGCCTCCCACTCGGCAATGGCCGTCTCGGCGAGCGTTCCCGCTTCTGTCGGCGCACGCTCAATCACAGCAAGGCGGCCTTGTAGCGCCACAATGCGGGTATCGAGATCGCGTATCTGGGCAACCATATTGCCAAGTCGGTCGTCCAGTGCGGCCAGATTATCCTGCAACGGCGTCATGCCTGCCTTCAGGCCCGTGATATCGGCTTCAAGCGGGGCAAGATCCGGCGCAGGTGGTTGTTCCGGCGCAGCCGCAGGCAGCGCGGCAATCGCCGCTTCAACCGAATCGATCCGGGTTGCCTGTGCGGCAAGGTCGCCTGCCGTGACTGCTGGAACTTCTGGCACTGCCGTGCGACCGGGGACCAGCCCCTGCCACGCCGCCAGATACCCAAGGCCCGCCGCAATCACCCCGCCAATCAGGACCGGAAAGAATCCGCCGCGTCCGTTGCTTTCGGGCTCTGCCGCTCTTGGCGGCTGAGGGCGCGGTGTGGCTGCTTCGGTCGCCTCGGCAACGGGCTCCGGGTCGACGGCAATGGTTTCGACCTTAACCTCGGGCTCATCGATGATCAGGGCAGGCTCGGAAGCCACTCGCTGCTCTGCTGCTTCGACAATTTGCGGCTCGTCAGACCGAATCTCGGCCCCAGGCGAACTTTCAGCGCTACTGATCCCCATCTCCGGGCTGTCAGACAAGGACGTCACCTCAGAAAGAACAGCATCGTCGGCAGGGGTTGCGGACTTGTCCCCATCGGTCTTTGCAGATCGCGCCATGCTGTTCCCCTTCACTTTCCGTAAACCAGTCTGCCATCGCCGAAGCACCGAGTCTTCAAACCCTAACCCGGCTGCACGGCCCTCTCAAGCCGATGGACCGACACTCAGCCCGCGCAGGCGGTTGACCGTCGCCGCAACCATCGACGGACCATCCGGTCGTGCCGCCAGATCCAGTGTCGCAATCTTCAACGAGTCCGCAGCTTTGGCCACTGCGTCACTGATGGCAATAACATGAAGACAGGCATGAAACGGACCCTGACCCTGAAATATGGTAACTGTCCGGGGCGAAAACAGGGGGGCGACGACGGGATTAGGCCCACTCAGAAGGGCCAGAGCCTCCGGCGACAGAGCAGCCTTAGTCTGGGCATAGACGACGCGCTCCGCACAGGGGACCCCTGCTTCGTTCAGCCGCAAGGCAATATTCCCCCGCGCATGTTCTCCCCTCAGGTGGACAAGCGGCCCTTCCATCCGTTGATCAAGAATCAGGCGCACCAGATCGTCGGCATCCCCCGACGCGCTCACAGCGGCAAAACCCGCAGCCTCCGCAGCCTGCGCTGTCCTGTCGCCGACGCAAAACGCGGTCAGCCCGGCCGGGAACCCCATCTGCCCGGCCGTCTGGGCACCGAACTCGGACGACAGGACCACACCTTTGACAGGTCCACCGTCCCAGACCATCAACATCGGGACGATGGCAATCATCGGGCTGACAACGGCCCTGACCCTTTGGCCGATGGCCTCTTCGACCTCAGACAGAAACCGCAGGCTTGACGATTCCGGTCGGGTCAAAAGCAGGGTCGCCGTCATGTGATACCCTCCGCCCGGACAGTCGCCGCCATTGTTCACCTTAAGCGGCAATGTTACCTGGAGCAGAAAAGGGCGCAACCGGAACCCGCATGACACAGACGCTGACCCTGCTTGGCATTGAATCAAGTTGCGACGACACTGCAGCCGCCGTCGTGCGCAGCGGTGCTGACGGCGCGTTGATCCTGTCGTCTTTTGTCTGGGGCCAGACCGCACTCCACGCCGACTTCGGCGGCGTCGTGCCCGAAATCGCCGCCCGCGCCCACGCTGAACGGGTTGACCTTTGCGTCGAACGGGCACTTGCCGAGGCGGATCTCTCTCTGTCCGATCTCGACGGAATAGCGGTGACCGCGGGCCCGGGCCTGATTGGAGGCGTCATGTCGGGCGTGATGTGCGCGAAGGGGCTGGCTGCCGCGACGGGCCTGCCGCTGATCGGCGTCAACCATCTGGCCGGCCATGCCCTCACCCCGCGCCTGACCGACAATCTTGCCTTTCCCTATCTGATGCTTCTCGTCTCGGGCGGGCATTGTCAGTTCCTGATCGTCCACGGCACGGACCGGTTCGAACGGATCGGCGGCACCATCGACGATGCCCCCGGCGAAGCCTTCGACAAGACGGCCAAGCTTCTGGCCCTGCCTCAACCCGGTGGCCCCCATGTCGAACGAGAAGCGCGGGCGGGTGATCCGCGCCGCTTCCCAATGCCCCGCCCGCTGATGGACAGGCCAGGGTGCGACATGTCTTTCTCGGGCCTCAAGACCGCGCTTCTGCGGGCGCGGGACTCGGTCATCGCCGAAAAGGGCGGCCTGACCGTCGCCGACCGGGCCGACCTTTGTGCCGCCTTTCAGCTTGCCGTGTGCGATATCCTTGTCGGCAAATCGCACCGCGCGCTGGACAACTACCTCGCACTCCGCCCTGCGGTTCCAGCCTTTGCTGTGGCCGGTGGCGTTGCCGCGAACGGGCCGGTCCGTGCCGCGCTGTCCGCCCTCTGCGACGAACACCAGACACGCTTCACAGCCCCACCCTTGTCCCTTTGCACCGACAACGCCGCCATGATCGCCTATGCCGGGGTCGAACGCCTGCTGCTTGGCCTTGTCGATGACATGCGCCTTGCCGCTCGCCCCCGCTGGCCGCTCGATCCCGCCGCACCGGCATTACTCGGGTCGGGCAAGAAGGGGGCCAAGGCATGACCGTCGCAATCGCCGGAGCGGGGGCCTTTGGCACAGCACTGGCCGTCGCCTTGGCCAAGAATGGACGAGAAGTCACGTTGTGGGCCCGGGATGCGGACGCTGTCAGGACCCTGCAGAAGGATAGGATGAACCCCCGCCTGCCGGGCGTCCATCTGCCCGATTACATCGACATTTCTGCCAGCATAGACACCGTTTATGCCGCACGCATCGTCCTCCTTGCCGTACCTGCTCAGGCCCTTCGTGGTTTCGCAACTGACCACCGCTCTGGTCTCAGTGGCAAGATGCTTGTCGCCTGTTGCAAGGGCATCGACCTGGGCACGCTTGCCGGACCGACCGAAATCATCACCTCTGAAATACCCACCGCCATTCCCGCCCTGCTGACCGGCCCAAGCTTTGCGGCCGATATCGCCCGTGGTTTGCCTACAGCCCTGACCATCGCCTGCCGCAACGACCCTGCCGGGGTCTCGCTGCAAGAAGCCCTGTCGACCCCCACGCTCCGCCTTTATCGTACGACCGATACGACTGGCGCCGAACTTGGCGGAGCACTGAAGAACGTCATCGCCATCGCTTGCGGCGCCTGCATCGGCGCGGGCCTTGGCGACAGCGCCCGTGCCGCCCTGATGACACGTGGCTTTGCAGAAATGCAGCGCCTGGCAATGCGCCTTGGGGCCGAACCGGACACCCTGACCGGCCTCTCCGGCCTTGGTGACCTCGTGCTCACATGCACCTCGGCCCTGTCCCGGAACTACAGCTTCGGCCTTTCCATCGGACGACGTGAATCCTTTGATCGGGTTGTCACCGTCGAAGGTGTCGCCACGTCAAAAGCAGTCTCTGTATTGGCCCGAAAGCTGGGTATCGACCTGCCGATCACAGCCGTCGTCGCCGCCCTTTGCGACGGAAATCTCACGATATCCCAAGCCATGAACACCCTGCTCAACCGCCCGCTCAAGGAGGAATGACCGATGCGCGTTGCCCTGATGACCCGCGACAAACCCGGTGCCCTGCAAATCCGTCTCGACAATCGCCCGGCCCATATCGACTACCTGAATTCCACCGAAGTCGTGGAAATGGCCGGTCCCTTCCTTGATGACGGAGGCCAGATGTGCGGCTCTCTCATCATTCTCGACGTGGCCGACATGGCTGCCGCCCGCGATTGGGCTGCAAACGATCCCTATGCCAGGGCCGGGCTGTTCGAACGCGCCGACCTGATCGAGTGGAAAAAGGTCATCGGCTGATGGCACTTTGGCTGTTCAAATCCGAACCCGACGTGTTCGGCTGGCCCGATCAGGTCGCCTTGGGCGACACGGGCGGCGAATGGCACGGCATCCGCAACTATCAGGCCCGCAACAACATGCGCCTGATGCAGCTGGGTGACCGGGGCTTCTTCTACCATTCCTCCATCGGGAAAGAGATCGTTGGTATTGTCGAGGTGATCGGCCCGTCCCACCCCGACAGCACGACCGACGATCCGCGCTGGGATTGCGTCAATGTCCGCGCCCAGCGCCCCTTTGCCCATGCCGTGACGCTCGACAAAATCCGCAACCATCCCGCCCTGACCGAGATGGTCCTCGTCAAGAACTCGCGCCTGTCGGTTCAGCCGGTCCGCCCCGAGGAATGGGACATCATCTGCGCACTTGGCCAAACAGAGCCCTAGCGTCCCATCCCGACCCGGCGCATCATGCTGAAAAAACGGGAGGGACCCATGCAGTTTTTGGCCGTCATCGTCGCCGCCTTCGCGACTTTCGCTTTTGGTGCCTTGTGGTATGCCATACTGGCCGGACCGTGGATGGTCGCGTCCGGCGTAAAGCGCGGCCCGGACGGCCGCCCAGCCAACGGATCAAGCCCGACGCCCTATCTCATCTCGTTCGTCGCGATCATCCTTGTCTCCGGCATGATGCGCCACGTCTTTGCCATGGCCGGTCTAGATACTTTGATCGAAGGCGTCATGGGTGGCCTCGGGGTCGGGCTGTTCTTCATCACGCCTTGGATCGCGCTCAACAACGGCTACACGATGCGCCCATTCACCCTGACAGTAATCGACGGCGGCTATGCGACCATCGGTTGCATGATCATGGGCATCATCCTGACCCTGTTCTGACCCTCACAATAGCAGAGAGGCCCGAACCGAACGCCCCGGCAAAGGACGGTCACCGGGCCTCTCTTCTCACCCGCGTACTCCCACACGCGAAGAAGAAACTCTTGGTCCGAACCGTCCTGGCTCACGACTCTGAGTTAGCCCAGCGCAGCCTTCCAGACAATCAGAATGCCCGTAAGACTTGCCTCAAATGCAAAGCGCCCGGTCATAGGCATGACCGGGCGCTTCAAGGGAATCCCTTTGGATCACGCGTAAACGCCTTCCTTCCCGAAATGCTTGGTCAGCATGTAATAGACCACAGCCCGGTACTTGTTCCGCTCGCCTTCGCCATAAGTGGCAACGACGGCCTTGATCCCGTCCATCAGCGCGGGGCCGTCCTTCAGACCCAGCTTCTTGATAAGAAAGTTGTTCTTGACGCGCTCAATCTCAGCCGCGTCCGAGGCAGCAACGGTCTGGGCGTCATTGTCATAGATCGCCGGACCACAGCCGATGGTGACCTTCGTCAGCAGCGCCATATCCGGTTCCATCTTGCACTTCTTGCGCAAATCATCAGCGTACTGCGCAATCAGATCGTCTCTTTTCCCCATCGTAGAGGTCCCCCTGGGTTTCAATTGACCGTTTCGGTCTGTTGTCCGGTCTTCCGGAAAGGCTTCTCGTCAACGTAGATGAACGGTCGTCCCTGGGTAAAGTCCGAATCGTCAAGAAGTGGCGGATTGCCGCCAGTTCTCGTCTTGCCTGCAATCAGTAGCGGTAATGCTCTGACTTGAACGGCCCAGTGATGCTTACACCGATGTAATCCGCCTGATCCTTGCGAAGTTCGGTCAACTTGACCCCGATCCGCTTGAGGTGAAGCCGCGCGACCTTCTCGTCAAGCTGCTTGGGCAGGATGTAAACGCCGGGGGCGTAATCATTGCCTTTGGTCCATAGTTCGATCTGCGCCAGAACCTGATTCGAGAACGACGCCGACATGACGAATGACGGGTGCCCCGTTGCGTTGCCCAGGTTCAAAAGACGGCCCTCGGACAGAAGGATTATGCGATTGCCATTCGGCATCTCGATCATGTCCACCTGTTCCTTGATGTTCGTCCACTTGTGGTTGCGCAGCGCCGCCACCTGAATCTCGTTGTCAAAATGGCCGATGTTGCCGACAATCGCCATGTCCTTCATCTCGCGGATATGCTCGATGCGGATGACGTCCCTGTTGCCGGTCGTCGTGATAAAGATGTCCGCGCTGTCGACCACATCCTCAAGCACCACAACTTCGAACCCGTCCATCGCAGCCTGCAGCGCGCAGATCGGATCGACTTCCGTGACCTTCACCCGGGCACCGGCACCTTGCAGCGAGGCCGCAGACCCCTTGCCCACGTCGCCATAGCCACAGACGACGGCGACCTTGCCCGCCATCATCGTATCGGTCGCACGACGGATCCCGTCGACCAGCGATTCCTTGCAGCCATACTTGTTGTCGAACTTCGACTTGGTGACCGAATCGTTGACGTTGATCGCCGGGAAAGGAAGCTGACCCTTCTTGTGCAGGTCATAAAGACGATGCACGCCCGTCGTCGTCTCTTCCGAAACGCCCTTGATCGCGGCGCGCTGCTTGGTGAACCAGCCCGGCGAAGAGGCAAGCCGCTTCTTGATCTGGCTGAACAGGCAAACTTCCTCTTCCGAGGTGGGCACAGCGATCAGCCCGGTCTCCCCGGCCTCGACCCGCGCGCCCAGCAGGATGTAGAGTGTCGCATCGCCGCCATCGTCCAGGACCATGTTCGCCGTCCCTTCGGCGAAGTTGAAGATCATGTCTGTATAGGCCCAGTACTCTTCCAGCGTCTCGCCCTTGATCGCAAAGACCGGCGTGCCGCTTTCTGCGATCGCGGCGGCGGCGTGGTCCTGGGTCGAGAAGATGTTGCAAGACGCCCAGCGCACATCGGCACCCAGCGCCACCAGCGTTTCGATCAGAACAGCCGTCTGGATAGTCATGTGCAGCGACCCGGCGATTCGCGCGCCCTTGAGCGGCTTGCTCTCGCCGTACTCTTCGCGCAGCGCCATCAGCCCCGGCATTTCGGTCTCAGCGATGGTCAGTTCCTTGCGGCCAAAACCCGCGAGTCCGATATCCTTGACGATGTAATCCTTCGGCATCTGGCCGCTCTCCTTGATCCTATGCTACGCGCGGTCAGATAGCATCCGCATCCGTGGCGGGCAATGTCGGCTCTTCGCGCATCTGCTTCTGTTGACGTGTCATCCTGGTGACATATCGTACAAGGTCTTCTGGCTGGGATTGATTGATCTTTCGCCGCCCAAGAATCGGAAGTTTCGGTATGAAACGCGGCAGATCCGGGCGAACGGCAAGGATGAATCCGTCAAAACTCGTGGTGTGAAACAGGCACCCAGAATTGACATCAAGCCTGTAGCCTTTGTCTTCGAACCAGTTTGAGACCTTTCTGTGCCGCGCCTCGCCGTGCGTGGAAATCAGCGCATAGTCGACTTTCCTGGCCCGAAAGGCGGAGATCGCTCCGTCGAGCATGGCAACCTCATGCCCCTGGATATCGGCATGCAGGACATTCAGATGTCCGATCCCGTGACGCGCCATGAAGTCGTCAACGGTGACACCATCATTGTTGACAAAGCCAAGCTCAAACACCCCGCTATAGCCATTGAATTCAAAGTTTCGGCGCCCTGCCTCAAGGCCCACGGGATCTGCTTCCACCATGAATGCCTTGCCCTTTGGTCTCGCCTGCAGCATCCACATTGAATAATGCGCCCACAGCGACCCTAGTTCGAGCATCACCGGGCTTTCGGGAAGAACGCTAAGCATTTCCTGAAACACAAATTCTTCTAGGGGCTCATGAACACCCCGGTTGATCACAAGAATATTGGAAAAGTCATTGTAGTAGGCATATTCTCCGGCGACCGGCACCCGATGACCGTTGTGAAGACATACCAAACCATTCTCAATCGTTCCGGCATTTCCAACACGGCGGATCAAGAGGTTCAGCGGGTCAGAGACAATCTCGCGCCAGCGACCCTGAAAATCCATCGGTTCTGCCTTTTCGACCATCCTCAGCAACTCCATCATCTCTTTTGACCGGCCCAGGCCTTGGGCACAAACAGACACAATCCAATCTTGGCAATCGTGTTCAGAGACAGCAAGATCTGATGGAAAAAAAGGGGCAAGACCACAATGCCGACTCAACGCGCATGGCAACGGATGCTGTCGGGCCGGAGGCTTGACCTGCTTGACCCTACCCCCGTCGATATCGAGGTCGAGGATATCGCGCATGGCCTTGCCTTTGTCGCCCGCTGGAACGGGCAGACACATGGTGATTATGCCTTTTCGGTGGCCGAACATTCCCTGCTGGTCGAAGAAATCTTTGCCCGCCAGCAGCCTCAGGCTTTGATGAAATGGCGCCTTGCCGCCCTACTCCATGACGCGCCTGAATATGTGATCGGTGACATGATCAGCCCGGTTAAATCGGCCATCGGAGCGGACTACGGCGTTCTGGACGAACGTCTGACCGCTGCCATCCACCTGCGCTTTGGCCTGCCAGCGCAGGTCCCCGCCGACATCAAGAAGCAGATCAAGAAGGCCGACCGGATCAGCGCGTGGCTTGAGGCGACCCGGATCGCCGGGTTCACCCGGGCCGAGGCCGACAAGTTCTTTGGCGTCCCCGATCCCGCCGTCGCCGATGTCCTGACAATCCGCCTCCGCCCCCCGCTCGAGGTGCGCCGCGCCTTCGTCGAACGGCACGAGGCACTTCTGGCTGCGTGCTAGCGCCCTAGAACGCCCAGTCGGGATCTTCGGTAAAGCTGATCGTCAGCCAGCGATGCGGCCCTTCCTCACCGATCATTTGGCCGACCTCCTCGCGGGTCGCGTCCAGTTGCGCGACGCTCGTAACCGGCCACCCCTTGGGAGCGAGGAACTGGATCTCGATCAGAAGCGACCGTCCGACACGCGACACTTAGGTATAGGCGTCCTCCAGACCATGGGTCTTGACCACCTTCGCTGCGACTGCCGTGACATGGGCATCCAGATCCTCTGGCGCGATCCGGAACACCTCGCGGATGGCGTTTCGCAGATCGGACAGCGGCGCTGGCAGCACGGCCAGACAGACGAGCGAGACGATGGCAGGGTCAACAAAGGGCTGAAGATGCTCGTACCGCGTCCCGGTCAGAAGCCAGCCGATGATGAACGCGATAAAGAGCGCGAACGAAATCGCCCCCGACATCTTCCAGCTTTTCGCATCCAGCGCGACAAGCGCCGGATCGACTGTGCGATTGGCCCGCCCCTGCATGATCCCCATGCCCAGACAGATCACAGTCATGCCCCCTGCATATACAATCGCCCAGCCGAAATCCGGCACCGATCCGCCGTCAAACAGCAGGACAAACGCCCCAGCCAAGGCGTAAAGCACCACCACCGTCAGCATGATCGCGTTCAGCGACAGCACCAGCGGCTCGAAATGCCAGAAACCGTATTGATACCGGAACTTCCCCGGCTGTCCGGTCTCGCGTCGCAGCGCATCTTCGGTAATCAGCCACGAGACGAGGAGGGAAAGCCCGCTCATCCCAGCATCGATCAGCGCATAGAATCCGTCGAAAAGGATCGCAGACGACCCAGTCAGAAGCCCGAAACCAAAGCTCACACATGACAGGCAAACGAGGAGGGTCTCCCCTGGGTGATCGAGGATGAATGGCCCGAACAGCACGCCTGGATCCGCAAGATCGGCATCGACCCTGATCACGTCACCGGCCCCCATGTCCCGACCGAAGAACTCGCGCTCGAAGCCGCAAGGCGCGGCTATGGCCTGCACCTCGAACTCCCCGCGCTGATCGAGGATGATCTGGCCTCAGGCCGCCTGCTGATTGTCCATGACCGTGACGACGGCGGACTTGGCTACTTCATGGTCACCCGTCCCGGCCCGGTCAAACCCGCCTTGCGCCTGTTCATGCGCTGGCTAAAGTCCGTCGTCTGACCAAAGGCACCGCCCCATGACCACCAAGACCCGTCCTGCGACCCCTTCCGACGCCCCCGCCATGTGCGCCATCCTGAACGAGATCATCGCCATCGGCGGCACCACGGCCTACGAAGACCCGTTCAACCCCGACGGGATGATCGCCAACTATGTAACGGCGCCACTTCTGATCGCCTGTACCGTGGCCGAACTTGACGGCGCGGTCTGCGGGTTTCAAGCCATCTGGCGGCCTGACCCAAGCTTTCCGGGTGCGGCGACTATGCCGCCCGACTGGGCCGCGATCGCCAGCTTCGTCAAGGTTGGGATGACGGGCCATGGCATCGGTAAGTCGTTGTTCAGCGCAACACTGGCGGCGGCACGCACCGCCAAAGTCAAAGCCATCGACGCTACGATCCGCGCCGACAACGCCAGCGGCCTGCGTTTCTATGGCGGCATGGGTTTCGTCGAATATGCCGTTATCAGGGACGTCCCGCTCAAGGATGGCCAGCTGGTTGATCGCATCCGCAAACGGTTTGACCTGACCTAGCTGGCCTTCTTGGACCGCTGGTCAATCACGAACAGAAAGAACCCCGCTGCAAAGATGATAACCCCGCCAAGAAGCATCGACGGCGGCGGCACGTCCCGGAAAAACAGCCAGCCCCAGATGATCGCAAAGGGCAGAAGCGAATACTGAAACGGCGCTATGATCGCCGCATCGGCCAGCTTGAGCGCACGCGTCACACAGACATGCGCCGTCATCGCGACGATCCCCAGAAGGCCAAGCAGGACGAAATCCGGCCCGGTCGGCTGGGTCCAGGAAAAGAACGACAGCACCAACCCGGCAACCCCCGCCCCAGCATTCTGCCAGAACACCAGCGCCACGTCCGGCGTCCCGCGCAGCGAACGACCCGTGATCATCATGAAGGTAAAACAGGTCATCCCGATCATGGCGACGACCGTCGGCCAGAGATAGAGCGAAACCGACGGTGACAGCGCGATCAGCACACCGACAAAACCCACGGCAATCGCCGCCCACTGCCACAGCCCTACCTTCTCGCGCAGCAGGATCGGCGCAAGGGCGGCCGTCAGAATCGGCGCGGCAAGCCAGTAGGTCATCACGTTCGCCAGCGGCAGATACTGAACCGCCCAGTAAAAGCAGAAGACTTCAGCCGTCGCAAATGCAACGCGCAGTCCCTGTATCCGGGGCCGGTCCACCCCGAACAACCGCGGCAGGCCAAGCCGCCAGATGAACGGGATCAGGATCAGCAGCGCAAACAGACTGCGAATCAAGAGGACCTGACCCACCGAGTAGGTCGCGACAAGCCATTTGCCCATCGCATCGTTCAGCGAAAACATCAGCATGCCCAACAGCATGATGGCGATGCCCAGCCGAACCCGGTTGCCCGTCCCTGTCGCCACACCTCCTGCCATCTGCGCTACTTCGGACTGCGCTTGGCGAGGATGCGCTGCAACGTCCTGCGATGCATGCTCAGTCGCCGCGCCGTTTCGCTCACGTTACGATCGCATAGCTCATAGACGCGCTGAATATGCTCCCACCGCACGCGATCCGCGCTCATCGGGTTCTCGGGCGGCGGCGGCAATTCGGATTTTCGGGCCAGCAGGGCGTTGGTCACGTCCGTCGCATCCGCAGGCTTGGACAGATAGTCGATGGCCCCGATCTTGACCGCAGCAACAGCCGTCGCAATCGCGCCATAGCCCGTCAGCACCACGACCCGGCAATCCGGCCGCCGGTCCCGCAAGGTCTCGACCACGTCGAGTCCATTGCCATCCTCAAGCCGCAGATCAACGACTGCATAAGCGGGCGGGCGGGACAGTGCGATGGCCTTGCCGACGGCAACACTTTCGGCCAATTCAACGATGAAGCCGCGTTTTTCCATCGCCTTGCCCAGTCGCTTCAGGAACGCATCATCGTCATCAACCAGAAGAAGCGTCCGGTCTTCGCCCAGATCGTAGGCTTCGCTATCCACAGCAATTCCTTCCCATCATTTCATCGGGAAGTAGCGCCCAAAGCGCTGAGGGTCAAATGCCCGCAGCCTTTGCAAAGCACTCAAGACGGTCCGCAACAACCTCGGGCGTGTCCTCACGACCGACGAAATCGACAAAACCAATGTCAGGCAGGACCAGATAACTGAACGTCGAATGGTTCATCAGGTAATACGGATCGTCCGCCTCACTCTCCTGTTTGCTATAGAATGTGCGATAGGCCTTCGACGCGGCATCCACCTGCTGGGGGCTGCCGGTCAGGCCGATCATGCGGTCGTGAAAGTTCATCGCAAACTTCCCCACGATCTCTGGCGTATCCCGCGCGGGGTCAATCGAGATGAACACAGGGGTCGCCGTGATCCCGCGTTCCTTCAGAATGTCGACCGCCTGCGCGTTCCGCATGTTGTCGAGCGGGCAGACATCGGGACAAAAGGTAAAACCGAAATAGACGATGCTGGGCGTCGTGATGACGTCCTTGTCCGTCACCGTCTGTCCCGCCGCATTGACCAGCTCGAACGGCCCCCCGATATCCCCGCCTGCGACTGCGCCGCCACGGCAGTCTGAAAAGGCATCCCCCGCCGGGGCAAAGACGTCCTTCGCAAAGAAGGCGCCAACAACAGCCGACACAACGATTACAGACGCTAGAATGGCTATCGTCCGGTCTTGCATGATCATCCCCGTTTTCTGTTTCTGGCACCGACGCGTTAGAGACGGCTTACCGCACCACAATAGACGCGGCATTGATCCGCTGAGCGTCGCCCCATATCAAGGTGCAGATATGCCGCATAGCCGGGGGCTTGCACATGGCCGTGACCGAGCTCGAGATGTTTCAGGAACAAAGCCGCAGCAACTGGGTCCGCCTGCGAACCCTCGTGATCCTGCGCTGGTTTGCTATAGTCGGCCAGATCGGCGCGATCGTTGTCGCCGTCATGGTCTACCATCTTCAGATCGAGGTTGGCCTTGCCGCCATCACGATCGGTGCCTTGATCGTGGCTAACCTGTTCTCAACATTCCTTTTTGCCGAAAGCCGCCGCTTGTCCGAGCGCGAGGCAAGCATCTTCCTTGTCTTCGACATTCTCCAGCTCGGGCTACTTCTTTACCTCACAGGGGGGCTGCACAACCCGTTCGCGCTTCTGATGCTTGCGCCCGTCACGATCTCGGCCACCGTCCTGCACCTGCGCAGCACTATCCTGATCGGGCTCATCGCCATGACGCTCCTGACCGCCCTGACCCAATGGCACGTCCGCCTTTTGACAGGAAGCGGTGAAGCCCTTGTTCTTCCGAATCTCTTTCTCTTCGGCTTCTGGGCGGCACTGATGATCGGCGTGGTCTTCCTCGGCATCTATGCCCGTCAGGTCACCACCGAAATGCATCTCATGTCCGAAGCACTCGTGGCCACCCAGCTTGCCCTTGCCCGAGAACAAAAGCTGACTGACCTTGGCGGCGTTGTCGCCGCAGCCGCCCACGAACTCGGCACACCGCTAGCCACCATCAAGCTTGTGAGCAGCGAGATGATGGAAGACCTCGACAGTCAACCAGACCTGCGGGCCGACGCCGAACTGATCCGCAGCCAGGCCGACCGCTGCCGCGATATCCTCCGTTCCATGGGTCGCGCCGGAAAAGAAGACCTCCACTTGCGCCGCGCACCGCTTGAAACCGTCGTGCAGGAGGCTGCGGAACCTCATCTCAACCGTGGCAAGACGGTTCGCTTTGCGACAGCACCCGACGACGCCGACGGTTCCCGCCAACCGGTCATCATGCGCCGCCCCGAGATCATCCACGGCCTGCGGAACCTGATCCAGAACGCCGTCGATTTCGCTGAAACCAGCGTCGAAATTGAGGCCACATGGACAAAACGGTCCGTCATTGTCCGGATCCATGACGACGGTCCCGGCTTTCCACAATCGGTGATCGGCCGGATTGGCGATCCTTTCATGCGCGGCCGCAAGATAACCGACGACCACGTGCGCAGGCCCGGATACGAAGGAATGGGACTTGGTCTGTTCATTGCAAAGACCTTGTTGGAACGGTCCGGGGCGCGGTTGAGTTTTGCCAACGGCGCCAACGGGACTGGTGGTGACGATGAATGGACTGGTGCGATCGTGATAGTGGAATGGCCTGTCGAGATAATCATGGCACCTGTCGAACAAACGTCGGAAGGGCTGGGCGAGAACATTCCGATCAGAGCTTGAAACGGAAGCAGCGGCCAACAAAACTGATCCAAAGGATTACCATGCGATTAACGCTGAGTTAACGGTCAGTTAACTTATCTAACGCATCGTCGAACGGTTGAATCATGGCGGGCACCTCGGATCATGTCAGATCGTTCGATTTTGATTCTAATTGTCGTGTTCCTGGCGGTTGCACTGGCAGGGGCTATCGTCGGGCTACTCCACTATCTGTTCAGCCGCCGACAATTGCGGGAAACCGGAAAGGCCCAAAGCTCTGAATCCGAAACTGTCTATCTGTTTGAGAACGGCACTCTTGCAGACGCGACGCCAACAGCTCGTCGTTTCCTGACATCCCAGCAGCTGGAAGAGACAGATCAGGACGGTCTTGTTACGCAACTCTCCCGCCACTTCCCTGACCTTACTGAACGGATCAGGGGAATGCGCCGCGCGAACGCCCAGACCTCCAGCCTCATCCTCACCGGGGCAGACACCCGCAACCAGATCACAGTCGAAGCAGGTCATGGCGTGGTCCGCCTCTCTCTCTCGGGGCCGCTGACGGGCAATGGTGACAGTGCGACCCACCTGATCGCGTCGCTGGAAGCGGAACTCGACATACTCCGCAGCATAGCCGAAGACGCGCCGCAACTGATCTGGAAACAGGATGTCGATGGACGGCTCACCTGGGCCAACAGAGCTTATCTCAAACTCGCTGATCGGTTCATTCCTGCGGCGGAAGGCGACCCGCTTTGGCCCGTCGACCCGATCTTTCCCGCCATCGCGCCGGCAACAACTGAAGGCAGAACAACCACCCAGCGTGCGCCAATCCTGCTTCCGGGGATGACTGAACCAATGTGGTTCGAGGTGACCTCGGTCCGGCGTGGTCTTGACACGGTGCACTTTGCGGCTGATGCAAGCAACCTCATCCAGGCTGAAAGCGGTCGGCACAAGTTCATCCAGACCCTGACCAAGACTTTCGCCCATCTGACCATCGGGCTTGCGATCTTTGACCGCGAACGTCGCTTGTCGCTCTTCAACCCTGCCCTTCATGATCTCACGGGCCTGCCGGTGACTTTCCTCAGCGCCCGTCCACTGGTAAACTCGGTTCTGGACCGATTGCATGACATGAACATGCTGCCGGAACCGCGGAACTATGCAAATTGGCGGGATCAGGTCTCCGCACTGGAGGCGGCAGCAGTCCGGGGCACGTATTGCGAAAACTGGTATCTGCCGTCCGGGCGCACTTATCGGGTGACCGGTCGTCCTCACCCTGATGGGGCAATCGCCTTTCTGTTTGAAGATATCAGCGATGAAATCCTGCTGACCCGACATGTCCGCAGCGAGCTTCAAACCGCGCAAGCGGCACTGGACAGTCTCGACGAGGCAATTGCCGTTTTTTCCCCAGCGGGCACACTTGTCATGAGCAACGCCGAATATGCGAAAATCGCAGGCATCGCGATTGATTCCCTGTCCGACATCAGCATCACAAACGAAATCAGACGTTGGCGTGGACGGTCCAACCCGACGCGGCTATGGGATCGTATCTTGAATGGCATTGAAACCGTTTCCGACCGGAAACACTGGCAAGACCTGTTCAGGCTTGATGATGGTCGCCCCATGATCTGCCGCGTAGCGCCCTTGACCGGCGGAAACACCCTGATCGGACTGCGATCACTGACCCATGATGCCGGCTTTGCCGACCTACCTCCGGAATCGGTCAACTCTCAGTCAAGAACGCGCGCCGTTTCCAGTGTCTGATTTGACTTGCAGGCGTCGGCACGCCACCTAATCTCCGGCCATGACCTTTCGCGCCGGACCCTTGCTGCTCTCGGATGAGACTTCAACTGCCGACTTTGCAGCCCGATTTGCCCCGAGCCTGCGGGCGGGCGACTGCCTTCTGTTATCGGGCCCGATCGGTTCTGGAAAATCGACATTCGCCCGCGCTCTGATCCGCGCCCTGACAGGAAACCCGCGCGAAGATGTCCCTTCTCCGACCTTCACGCTGGTCCAGACTTACCCGACAGATGATGTGACCATCTGGCACGCCGACCTTTACCGGTTGGCCCACCCGGATGAAGCTGCCGAACTTGGGCTCGAAGAGGCGTTTGAAACTGCGATCTGCTTGGTGGAATGGCCGGACCGTCTTGGGGCTCTCGCCCCGGCATGCGCACTCAGCCTAGGCTTCATGGCAACCTCCGAAGGTCCGCACCTTCTATCTTTCGAAGGTAACGACACGTGGCGGTCAAGGCTGGAGAGTCTGCTTGACTGACCTTCTTGCCGGAACCGGATTCGCGGGCTGGGACATCCAGCCAATGTCGGGCGACGCCTCTTCGCGGCGCTACGCCCGCCTGATAGGGCCCGACGGGTCTTCCGCGATCCTCATGGATGCTTCGGCAGAACCGCCCGCGCCTTTTTCGGCATTCCAAAGGATCGGAGCCCATCTCCGTGACATCGGTCTGGCAGCACCCAAGGTGTTCCATGTCAATGACGCGCAGCGCCTGCTTGTTCTCGAGGACCTTGGGGCATTTCAATTTGCCCGATGGCTGACCCACCATCCGTCACAGGAAGAAGAGCTTTACGCCGCAGCAGTTGACGTGATGATCCGTCTTCAATCCCGCAAACCCCCTACCGACCTTGTCAGCCTTGATCCGACCCACGCAGCCGGGATGATCGGCCCGGTTTTTGAATGGTATCTCCTGAATGTCAGCGATAACCAGGCCGCTCATATCATTGATCTATTAAGGTTTGCGCTCTGGGATTACGCCGGGACGCCCGATTGTCTGGCCCTGCGCGACTTTCACGCCGACAACCTGATCTGGCGACCCTCACTGCGCGGTACCGACCGTGTCGGTCTGCTCGACTTTCAGGACGCTGTATGTGCGCCCCCGACCTACGATCTTGTGTCACTCCTCCGTGATGCCCGCCGGGATGTCTCACGAGACACCCGGAACGCCATGTTCCTGCGGTTTTCTGCCGCCACAGGCAGCAACACCGAAGACGTCGCAACGGCTGCCGCGGTACTTGGCGTCCAAAGGAACCTGCGCATCATCGGCATCTTTGCCCGACTTGCCCGCCGCGACGGCAAGACGCGCTACCTTGACCTGATGCCTCGGGTGCTGGCTCATGTCCATGAAGACCTGACCCATCCCGCCCTGACAAATCTGCACAATGCACTTGCCGAAGTCCTGCCACCGCCTGCGAGAGGAGCGGTATGACACCTGACTCGCTGATGATCTTTGCTGCAGGTCTAGGCACTCGTATGGGCGCGCTCACCCGTGACAGGCCCAAACCGCTGATCGACGTGGGCGGAAAGGCCCTGATCGATCATGCCATCGAACTTGCCGCAGGGGTTGGGCTTCAGCAGATCGTGGTCAACACACACTACAAGCCCGACATGATTCGCGTTCATCTTGAAGGACGGGGCGTCCTCTTCTCAGATGAAGCCGATCAGATCCTCGAAACCGGCGGGGGATTAAGTCATGCTCTTCCCCTGCTCGGGGCAGGGCCGGTCTTCACGCTGAACAGCGATGCCATTTGGCAAGGACCGAACCCGTTGGCCGCCCTCAAGACCCGATGGGATCCGACCCAAATGGAGGGCCTCCTGCTGCTCTTGCCCCGCGAAGCGGCCATCGGCCATACCGGCCGAGGTGATTTTCTTGTGACCCAGGACGGGCTTTTGTCGCGCGGGCCCGGCCTTGTCTACTCCGGTGCGCAGATACTGCGCACAGAAGGGCTGGATGAAATCCCGGACAAGGTATTCTCGCTGAACAGGCTTTGGGACCGGATGATCGCCCGCAACACCCTTTTCGGGATTGTCTACACCGGCCAGTGGTGCGACGTTGGCCGGCCGGAAAGCATTCCCTTGGCCGAAGCTGTGTTGAGGCAAGGCCATGTTTGAAACCCCCGGACCCCGCCTTTTTGCCCTTACACCGGGCGTCGATTTTGCACGGGAAGTCGTTGATGGACTTGAAGCCCGTCTAGGCACTGGCGATCCGGCAGACTGGGCCAAGGTGACGCTGTTCGTCAACACCCGCCGGATGCAACGCCGCATCCGCGAGGTCTTTGACGGCGACCCCCCACGCCTTTTGCCACGGATCAGGCTTATCACTGATCTTGCGCTCGACCCCATTGGTGCAGATCTTCCGCCGCCGGTCTCACCGCTCCGGCGGCGTCTGGAACTATCGCAACTCGTGGCTCAACTGCTCGACAGTCAGCCTGATCTTGCCCCCCGATCGGCGCTGTTCGACCTTTCCGACAGTCTTGCAACGCTGTTCGACGAAATGGCAGGCGAAGGGGTGACGGGCGAAGCAATCGCCGCGTTGGATGTGACCGATCTGTCGGGCCATTGGTCGAGGGCGCTGCAGTTTCTCCAGATCGCCCGGCAGCTTGCGGACGAAACCGCAGACCGGGAACACAGGCAAAGACAGGTCATCCTGCGCCTGACCGAGAAATGGCAGAACGAACCACCGCAGGCCCCGATGATCGTCGCGGGTTCCACCGGTTCGCGAGGCGCGACGGCGCTTCTTCTTCAGGCCGTGGCAAAGTTGCCTCAGGGCGCAGTCATTCTTCCCGGTTTTGACTTCGACCTTCCCGCCCCTGCCTGGGACCGGCTTGACGATGCCCTGACCGGAGAGGACCACCCTCAGTTTCGATTCCGGCGTCTGATGGACAACCTCGGGATCGGTCGCGGCGATGTCAGGCACTGGACCGGGTCGCTTCCACCATCCCCAGCGCGGAACCGTCTCGTCTCGCTCTCACTCCGACCCGCACCAGTCACTGACCAATGGCGCGTCGACGGTGCCGCGCTTGGCGATCTCATCGCCGCCACCGAAGGCCTGACGCTGGTCGAATCGCCATCCCCACGGGTCGAGGCCGAGATTATCGCCCTCCGCCTGCGGACAGCCATCGACGAAGGTATCACCGCCGCACTCATCACCCCTGACCGTATGCTCACCCGGCAAGTCGCTGCCGCACTCGACCGCTGGCGCATCATTCCTGACGACAGCGCCGGGATGCCGCTACCCCTGTCGCCGCCCGGTCGTTTCTTGCGCCAGGTCGCGGCCCTCGCAGGAGAGCGTCTGACTGCCGAAGCCCTGCTTTCCCTGCTCAAACATCCACTGTGTCACAGTGGCCGAGAAGACCGGGGCGATCACCTCTTGCGGACACGTGAACTGGAACTCTCGATCCGCCGCAAGGGACCGCCGTTTCCAACCGGCGCAGATGTGATCCGATGGGCAGAGCAGTCAGGTGGCACTGAAGCGGGCTGGCTGAACTGGGCCACCTGGATTGCTTCATGGACAGACGCGCTGGTCGGTGCCGGAACGCGCAGTCTTTCGGACCACCTGACCGCCCACATCGCTCTGTCCGAACGCATCGCGGGAGGGCCGGATGCCGCCATTGGGGCAGGTGCCCTCTGGGCCGAAGCGGCAGGCCGCTCTGCCCGGGCCATATGTGATGATCTCGTCCGCCACGCCGACGCGGGCGGTGTCCTGTCAACCCGCGACTATGCCGCCCTTTTCGGTTCCGTCCTCAACGGTGGCGAGGTTCGCGACCGCGACAAGGGGCACCCGCAGGTGCTTATCTGGGGCACGCTGGAGGCGCGGGTCCAAGGTGCGGATCTCATTATACTTGGCGGGATGAATGAAGGCACGTGGCCCAAGTCCCCGTCACCCGACCCTTGGCTAAACCGGGTGCTGCGTCAGAAGGCGGGGCTCCTGCTACCCGAACGGCAGATCGGCCTGTCTGCCCATGACTACAGTCAGGCCATCGCCGCCCGTGAAGTATGGATCACCAGGTCGATCCGTTCCGCTGATGCACAAACCGTTGCGTCACGCTGGATCAACCGGCTCACGAACCTTCTGGGCGGACTGCCGGAACAAGGGGGTGACAGGGCACTGTCCTTGATGCGGCAGCGCGGGACGGTCTGGATTGGCAAGGCGCTGGCATTGTCGGCCGCGCAGACCGTCGTGGAACCTGCGCCCCGCCCCTCACCCCGCCCACCCGGCGCAGCACGGCCAAAGTCCCTTTCCGTCACGGCCATTGGCCGCCTGATCCGCGATCCATATTCCATCTATGCGGAAAAGGTCCTGAGGCTCTCGCCTCTTGATCCGCTCACACCTTTGGCCGACGCGCCATTGCGCGGAACGATCCTCCACAGGGTTTTCGAGAAATTCATCCGATCCGGAATCGACCCGAGTCACCCGGCAGCGCGGGACAGGCTTGTCGATGTTGCTACCCGTGTCCTTGCAGCAGAGTGTCCCTGGCCAACCGTTCGGCACCTCTGGTTGGCCCGGCTCGACCGCATTGCCGGCTGGTTTGTCGAAACCGAGGTTGAACGCAGACGCCTCGCCACACCCCACCACTACGAAATCAAGGGTGCCGCCACGATCTCAGATCTTGAATTCACCCTCACCGCAAAGGCCGACCGCATCGACATAAGCCCCGACGGGCGGGCCATGATCTATGACTACAAGACGGGGGCACCGCCGTCCGACAAGGAACAGCGCGCCTTCGAAAAGCAGTTGCTGCTCGAAGCCGCAATGGTTGAACGTGGGGGATTTCCCGGCATTCCTGCGCAACCCGTCCTCGGTGCGCGCTTTATCGGCGTCGGAACAAAGCCGGTCGAGGTTCCCGCCCCGCTGACGGATATTCCGGCGGTACAGGTCTGGACCGAGTTGCGCGATTTGATCTCGCGCTGGCGCGATCCCCTGCGCGGCTACTCCTCTCGCATGGCGATCAAGCGGAACGGGTTAGCGGGCAGCTACGATCATCTTGCCCGATTTGGCGAATGGGACCAGTCCACACCGGTCACCCCCGAGGATATCACATGAAACGCGATGCCGCATCGGAACGGCAGGTCACCGCTGCCGACCCCACGGCTTCGATCTGGCTTTCGGCCAATGCCGGATCGGGCAAGACCCGTGTGCTGACCGACCGCGTTGCCCGCCTTCTGCTGAACGGCGTCGACCCGCAGAACATCCTTTGCCTGACCTATACCAAGGCCGCAGCAAGCGAGATGCAGATCCGCCTGTTTGCACGCCTCGGGTCCTGGGCGATGAAGGACAGCGACAGCCTGCGCAATGAACTCCGTGTTCTGGGGGTTGATGGCGTCCTTGATGACAGCCGTCTGCGCAAGGCGCGCACCTTGTTCGCCCAGGCCATGGAAACGCCTGGGGGGCTCAAGATCCAGACGATCCATTCGTTCTGCGCCGGCCTCCTGCGCCGCTTTCCGCTCGAAGCCGGGGTCAGCCCCCAATTCACCGAAATGGAAGATCGCGCCGCCGCCCTTCTCCGGGCCGAGGTCGTGGACGAGATCGCTTTGGGTCCGCAGGCGCATCTCCTCGAAGGGCTGGCTCGCCACTTCACCGGCGAGGATATCGAAACGCTGCTGCAAGAGATAGCTTCCGAAAAGGCATCCTTCACCAACATCCCATCCGAGGCCGAACTGCGCGCGGCACTTGGACTGGCGAACGCGCTGACGGCCGAAACGCTGGTCGATTTCGTTTTTCCGGAAAGTGACTCTGCCCTGCTCTCCGATCTGATCGCGCTTTGCCAAAAGGGCTTGGTCACGGACCAGAAGGCGTCGGCCCGGCTTTCGGCTATCAGCTTCACCCGACGCCCGACCCTCGCAGATCTCGAAATACTGGAGGAAGTGTTCCTCTTTGGCGACTCTGCCAAGTCTCCCTTTGGCGCCAAGATCGGCACCTTTCCGACCAAGGCGATTCGCGCCACAGACCCCATGCTGATCTCAGCCGTCGAAAAGATGATGGAGCGGGTCGAAGACGCCCGCGCCGACCGGCTTGCCCTGGCTGCCCTAGCGCGGACACAGGCACTTCATGCCTTTGCCGCCGTCTTTGTCCCGGCCTATGAAGAGGCCAAGCTTCGGCGCGGAATGCTCGATTTCGATGATCTTATCAGCCGTTCCCGTGCGCTGCTTACCAATCCAGCCGTTGCTCAATGGGTCCTTTTCCGGCTCGACGGCGGTATTGACCATATCCTTGTCGACGAGGCACAGGATACGTCGCCAACCCAATGGTCGGTGATCGAACATTTGGCGCAGGAATTCGCCTCTGGCGAAGGGGCGCAGCCGGGGCGGGAACGCACGATCTTTGTCGTCGGCGACAAGAAGCAGTCGATCTATTCCTTTCAGGGGGCCGACCCCGAAGCCTTTGACCGGATGCAAAGGCACTTTGGCAACCAGTTGCAGAACATCGGTCAGGCGCTCGTCCCCCTGACGCTCGACTACTCGTTCCGGTCATCGGCTGCGATCCTTCGGGTCGTGGACAACACATTTCGTGGGCCTCATCTCGAAGGCTTGGGTCCCGATGAATCCGTCCATTTTGCTTTCAAGGACCGGATGCCGGGCCGCGTTGACCTTTGGCCACCGATCGCCCCAGTCAAGGAGGAAGCCGCAGATCGCCACTGGACCGACCCCGTTGATCAGGTCAGCGAACGCCACCACACGATCCTGCTGGCCGAACAGATCGCCGACCGCGTGACCGCGATGGTCCATGACGGAACAATCCCCGTCGAAACCGCGGAGAAGGGCACCTGGGCCCGGCGCCGCATCACCGAGGGCGATATCCTCATTCTCGTCCAGCGCAGGTCAGATCTGTTTGCAGAGATTATCCGGGCGCTCAAGACCCGCAAACTGCGCGTCGCGGGGGCTGATCGCTTGCGCGTCGGGGCCGAACTCGCCGTGCGTGACATCGGTGCGCTCCTGAAGTTCCTAGCCCTGCCCGAGGATGACCTGTCTCTTGCCGCTGCCCTGAAATCGCCCCTGTTCGGCTGGACCGAACAGAAACTCTATTCGCTGGCCCATCTGCGCCCCGAACGTGACTATCTCTGGCAGGCCTTGCGCGCGTCTGATCACACAGCAACCCTGAGCGTTCTTGATGACCTGCGGTTACAGTCAGATTTCCTGCGGCCCTATGACCTTATCAACCGCATTCTGACGCGCCATGATGGTCGTCGCAAACTACTGGCCCGTCTGGGGAGCGAGGCCGAGGACGGAATAGATGCGCTGCTTTCGCAGGCCCTCGCCTATGAACGAACCGAGATTCCCGGGCTGACCGGGTTCGTCGAATGGATGGTGACCGACGAACTTGAGGTCAAACGACAGTTGGATGCGGCCGGCGATCGGATTCGGGTGATGACAGTGCACGGGGCAAAGGGCCTTGAATCCCCCATTGTGATCCTTCCCGACACCGCCAAGCGGCAGATCCGTACTCAAGATACCCTTATCCCGGCCGGTGACCATCGGCTTTGGGCGGCACGCCTGCCCGAGATGCCCCCCGCCATGCGCGAAGTCCGGGACGAGATGATCAGGGCACAGGAACGTGAAAGGCGGCGTCTGCTTTACGTTGCGATGACCCGCGCAGAAAGCTGGCTGATCGTCTGCGCTGCGGGCGAAACCGGAACGGGCGGTGAAAGCTGGTATGCCATGGTCGAAGAGGGGATGGCTCAGACCGGAGCCACAGCACTTGAATTCGGTCCTGAACCGGGCCTGCGTTATGCGTATCTTGATTGGGAAACTCTCCCGCTGATCGATCGAGAGCGGGCCGTTTCGGACCCGGTCTTTGCGCCTGACCCGCCTGCATTACCCGAGTATCCGAAACCGTTGCCTGTGGTTCGGTCCCCTTCCGATTTGGGTGGTGCCAAGGTCATCGGCGATGAACTCGCCGGTGACCATGAACTTGCCCTCGCCCGCGGAACGATCATTCACCTGCTTCTAGAGCACCTTCCTTCAGTTCCGCCGCAGGACCGATCAAGTTACGCTGCAGACCTTCTGTTCCTGACCGAGGAAATCGCATTTGTCGGGGACCCCACCGACCTTGTGCGGGACGCCATCGCGATGATCGGATCGCCCGCCCTTGGCCCCATCTTTGCATCTGACGCCCTGACAGAGGTCGATCTGACCGCAGAGATTCCGGGTCTTGGCCGCGTTCACGGTTCAATCGACCGGCTGCTCATCGGTCCCGACCGTATCACGGCCATCGACTTCAAGACAAACCGCATCGTCCCCGGGACTGCACATGAGGTCCCGGAAGGAATCCTCCGCCAGATGGGCGCGTATCAGGCAATGTTGGCGCAAATCTATGCGGACCGTCCCGTCGAGGTCGCAGTTCTCTGGACAGCGACCGGACAATTGATGCCGATACCCCCCGTACTTGGAATAGCGGCCTTGCAACGCGCGACCATGGCTTGACGATGGGTTGTGGCAGTCCTAGCTTCCCCCTCCAACATGTGATGCCGAGGAGAGACCTGATGGCAACCGTCGCTGTGACTGACGCAACCTTTGACGCCGAGGTGCGGAAATCGACCATTCCGGTGGTCGTCGACTTCTGGGCTGAATGGTGCGGCCCGTGCAAGATGATCGGCCCTGCTCTCGAAGAGATCTCGGCCGAGTACGAAGGCAAGTTCAAGATCGTCAAAGTGAACGTGGACGAGAACCCGAATTCCCCCGCCCAGATGGGCGTGCGTGGCATTCCGGCCCTGTTCGTTTTCAAGGACGGTCAGGTCGTGTCGAATCGCGCAGGTGCCGCCCCAAAGGCCGCGCTGCAGAACTGGATCCTCCAGTCGATCTGATCCCGCCTCTAGCTGATCAATGCGGGGCGCCTTCGGGCGCCCTTTTGCTTTGCAAAGGCTCTCTTGTGACCGGCTGCAACAATGGCCATATCTTTGGCCATACGGCTAAAGGAGTTGACCCATGGCCAAAGACGAGTTTCCCGGCTGGCACGGCACGACGATCATCGGCATCCGCAAGAGCGGTCGTGTCGTCATCGCCGGTGACGGGCAGGTCAGCCTTGGTCAGACTGTAATCAAGGGTACCGCACGCAAGGTGCGCCGCCTGAACCCCGGCGGGCACGAGGTTATTGCAGGTTTCGCCGGCTCAACGGCAGATGCCTTTACTCTGCTGGAACGGCTCGAAAAGAAACTTGAAGCGACTCCGGGGCAACTGGCCCGTGCCAGCGTGGAGCTTGCCAAGGACTGGCGGACCGACAAGTACCTTCAGAAACTGGAAGCCATGCTGATCGTCAGCGACGGCACCACGCTCTTGGTGATCACGGGTGCCGGAGATGTCCTTGAACCGGAACATGACGTGACCGCCATCGGATCAGGCGGGAACTATGCTCTCGCCGCGGCGCGGGCACTCATGGACACCGATCTTGACGCCGAGCAGATTGCCCGCCGGGCGATGGCGATCGCTGCAGATATCTGCGTCTACACCAACGGTAACCTGACCATTGAAACGCTGACCGCGCATTGACGCTCAGTCGACCGGGGGCAGCCTGTTGGTTTCGCGGAGACGCGTATCAACGTCAAGGCGCGAGAGGCCGACCAGGAATTCGTCGTAATGGACGATCATGCGGGGTTTGACGGCCGTGCCCTGACGTTCCGACCAGCGCTGTGTGTAACTGTTGAAGATTCCGCGCCGGTTCGTCGGTCCGGGAACCTGCGTGCGGGCACGTTCTGCCGAAACCACCTGTCCGGTGTAGTTGCACTTCATCTCGCCATTGATCCAGATCCGCAGATAGCCATAGCCGTCGCTGCCGAAATTGGTGTTCACAACGATATCGACCCAGCGACCAAGATTGCCCTGCATGCTCCAAAGCCGGCAGATGTTACCGTCGTTCTGGGCATCTCCCCAGTTTGCAGACTGGCGCATCTCGTCAAGCTGCACCACCACATCGTCGTTCGGGTTGCCGCCACGGTTACAGATCGCAGGATCACAGCTGTCCCAGTCACCTTCGCCCAAAGGCTGTTGAACGAACCGAAAGATCGCTGGCTGTTCGCCTTCCAGCTTCCATCCGCCCACGACCGTGCCAAGCCAGGTGTCACGGCTGACCGAAAGGATCGTGTCGTTGTAAAAGCTCCAGCCAAACCAGATGTCACGGTTCAGGCGGGCCACGGTAGAGTCCTTGTTTTCGCTGATCTCGGAGCGATAGCGATAGTTGCCGCAGTCTGATCCGCCACAATCCCCGTCACGCAATTCAAAACGTTCGCTCCGTTCGCCACGGCGAACCGGTTCAGGCGCACTGACCATTGCGAATGCATGGGGTGCCGGGCTGAAAAGAAGATCGTACCCTTCAGGAATACCGCCTCTGCCTGAGGTCCCCGGAAGGTTTATCGTGATGACCTGACCGCAGGCAGCGAGGAGGCCAATCAAGAGGATACTGGCGATCTTGTGCCGCAACGTCGGTTCTCCCAGAGACTATGGCTTTCTCAAGGCAGGTAGGAACTGACTTTGGATAGGGCTGCCCGTCTTGTTTCGATCGTTAATGGCTCTTCGTCATTGTCTGGTCAAGTCCGGGGCAGCGGCGACAGATGATCACTTCAATCGCAATACAACTCATAATTGCATCGCATTCGGCGGAGTTTTGCATGTGGGCACCAAGCCTTGAGTCCGTCTGCCACGACCGACACAACATACACGCAAGATTTCTGTACTGTAGCGATTTTGGCACTGGGTGTTGCAAACACGGAAACAGTGCTGTTTTTGTTTGAACGGTTCTGCCAACCCGCTCATATTAAAAACAAAAAATACAACAAGAAAAAGAAGATGAGGCAGAATTATGGCAAGAGTGAGCGTATTCGGTATCGGATACGTCGGCGTCGTTTCGGCTGCATGTCTGGCCAGTGATGGCCATGACGTCATCGCTGTCGACGTCGATCCCAGAAAAATCAAAGAAATCAATGACGGGCTGTCGCCCATCGTAGAAAACGGTCTGGACGATCTGATCGCCAGGGTCGTTAAGGCAGGCAAACTGACCGCGACCGATGATGTGCAATATGCCATCGACAACACGGACGCGAGTTTCGTTTGTGTAGGCACGCCCAGCGCGCCCGACGGATCGGTCAGTTTGACTCATGTCGAAGGCGTCTGCCGCAATATCGGCAAGGCGCTGGCCAGCAAGTCCGCATACCATTCGGTCGTGATCCGCTCAACCATCGTACCCGGCAGCACCGAAGGCACCTGCATCCCTTCCCTTCAGGAAGCCTCGGGCAAGCTTGCGGGCCGTGACTTTGGTGTCGGCTACTACCCTGAATTCCTCCGCGAAAGCACGGCGATCGAAGATTACTACGATCCCGGCCTCATCGTATTCGGATCAATGGACAAGCCGACAGACGATTTTCTGACCGCACTCAACAGCGGCCTTGATTGCAGGATCCACACTGTGGACCTGCGCACCGCCGAGATGGTGAAATACACCTCGAACACCTGGCGCGCCGTAAAGGTTACCTTTGCGAACGAGATCGGCAACATCGCCAAGGCATCGGGCCTTGATGGCCAGACCGTCATGGAGATCCTGTGCTCGGACGAAAAGATCGCGATATCCAGGTACTTCATGCGCCCCGGCTTTGCCTTCGGCGGATCGTGCCTGCCCAAGGACGTGCGCGCACTCAAGCACCTTGCAGCCGAGACCGGCGTGAATGCCCATCTTCTGAATGCAGTTGTCGAAGCGAACGAAGCCCAGATCCAGCGCGCCCAGGATATGATCGAAGCGTCCGGCGTCAAACAGGTCGGCTTTGTCGGTATCAGCTTCAAGCCCGGCACCGACGACCTTCGCGAAAGTCCTCTTGCCGAACTGGCCGCGCGCCTGATCAAAAAAGGCGTCGATATCGATATCTACGACCCATATGTCTATGAGGCTTTTGCTGCCAACAACTCGTCCTCCGGCCGTGGCAATGACGTGATCCCCGATCTCAAGGAACGGATGGTTGCAGACATCGACACGCTGATCGGGAACAGCGGCGCAATCCTTGTGGGCAACTACTACAAGAACACAGTCGTGACGCTTGAAAAAGCCTCCAAGACCCTCCCTGTCGTGGACCTGACTCGCATGAACCGCGCAATGAAGTCCGAAGGTCGATACCAAGGCATTTGCTGGTAACCGACCATGTTCACCGCACTCACGCATGGGGCATACTGGGCGGCCATCTACTTGCTCATGACCGTGATACCCCTCGGGATCATCGCGCACTCAGAGCATGCCGTGAACACCATCTTCATCCTGGGGTTCCTGGGCACCTGGCGTTATTCGTGGGCAGCAATCAACTTTTCGCGGGCGGCGTTCTTTTACTGGATCGTGTACCCCAAACGTAAGGCCAAGGCGTTCCGCAAGTTTGCGCGCCTTGGCGTACCGTCCCACGCCTACTTTCTTGTGACCACCTACATGGTGGACGCGGAAAGCACGATCGCCTGCTACCGTGGGCTGTTTCTTGCAGCCGCAAGGGCGCGTGACGGGGCAACGATTGTAGCTTCGGTAGTTGACGGATCGGACGAGCGTCTGATCCGCAGTCTTTACCATACGTGCCCCGAGGATATGAGCCGGGTCGAACTGGTGATTGACCGGATCAAATCGAGCGGCAAGCGCGACGCACTTGCAAGAACCCTGCGCATCATCGCCCGTCATGCCCCCACCCGGCATGACATCGTCGTCTTCGTCGATGGCGACACAATCGTCCCAATCGACATTGTGGAACATTCGGCACCGATATTCACCAATCCGAAGGTAGGCGCGCTGACGACAGACGAAGCCGTCATGATCGAAAAGAAGAACCTGTTCCGTGACTGGTTCATCCTCCGCTTCAACCAGCGCCAGGTCATGATGTGCTCGATGGGTATCGGCAACCGCGTGCTGACGCTCACGGGCCGCATGTCTGTTTTCCGGGCAGACCTAGCGACAAACCCCGAATTCATCGAGCAGATCAATAACGACTACCTGGATCATTGGCGTCTGGGTCGGGTCAAGTTCCTCACGGGCGACGACAAGTCGACCTGGTACTGGCTCCTAAAGAATGGCTACGAGATGACCTACTTGCCCGACGTGCAGTCCCTTTCGATGGAAACGCAGCCAAGGCCGACCTTCTTCGAAAGCTCGAACGTCCTGATGACCCGGTGGTTCGGCAACATGATGCGGACCAACAGCCGGGCGCTTGGCATCAGCCCCGCCAAGATCGGCTTCTTTACCTGGTGGTCAATCCTCGACCAGCGCATCTCGATGTGGACAACGCTGGTCGGCCCTATCGCAGTGTCCTACGCAGCATTGGCCGACTCGCCAACGATCATCCCGATCTACATCGGCTGGGTCATGTTCACGCGCTATGTGTTCTGCGTGATCATCTCGGTCTTCCGCGGATCCTGGTTCCCGATCACCCACCCCTTCATCCTTTACTTCGGTCAGATCGCCGGATCGTTCGTCAAGACAATCGTGCTGTTCCGTCTGAACCAACAGAAGTGGACAAGACAAGGTGCTGGCGGCAGCGTCCAGCCAAGCCGCGAGGCGCGAATTCAGGCCATCGAATCAAACTTTCATCATGCAATTGCGCTAGCGGCACTGACACTCGCCGTCATCGTAATGGCCCAAATCTGACCCCCACCCGGCAGAGCGAGGTTGCACATGAGTGATACTTCCAGCAAGTCCGGCAACGAGCGTGATGCTGCAAAGCGCATCGTTCAGCGCAAAGACACACCTGAAAGCGTTGCCGAACCTATAGTTCAGAGGTTCGAACCAAGGCACTCGTTCCCACAGGATTTCGTCTACGAAACCGAACATCCCGTCCTGCCGATCCCGTTCAGCGCTACAATCGCAGATGCACGGCTTGAAGGGGTCGGCATATCTGTCACAGCAGCCTATGTCGCCACCAATGGGCCGATTGATCCCGCTTGGGTCAACTACAAAGAAGTCATCAAACTTCAGTTTGATTTTGAAGGCTTCTCGGTCACGCTCTTCCCCGAAGCGGTCGTGGCAGGATCCCGCAAAGACGGCGAGATGACCCTGCAGTTCATGGACCCGGCCGGCGCACATCTTCCCCAGCTCCGCTACATCATCAACAGCTTTATCGCAGGTGACTTCGTGTCGATGGGTGGGCTTCTCAGCTACTCGGGCCCGACCAAACCCAATTCCACCAAAGACGGTGAGACAGAGGTCCCATCCAAGCTAAGGCTTCGTAGCCTCGCCGTGGGCGTGATGTCTCTTTCAATCATCCTTGCGGTTTCAACGATTCTCTACAATCGCGCGACCCAGTCGGTCGAAGCGCGCCCCGTCTTCATCGAACGTGTCGGAAAAGAGATGCGTGCCACGACTTCGGGCCAGATCTCCTATTTGAACCCCGATGCCAAGGCCGGAGAAGTTGTATTCTCTATCAACTCAAATGCCGGGGACGTCCTTAATTTCCAGCTTCCTTGTGACTGCGAAGTATCTGTTACAGAAGGAATTTATGAAGGCGCAACTGTTCTGCCGACCGACGTAATGTTGTCGTTTTTTGATTCCAGTTTAGGGGTCAGAGTTCAAACGCAGATGAGTATCGAAGGGCTTTCGAAAGCGATGAGCGGCCAAAAGGCATACCTTGATATCAACGACGGTCGGACGGTTCCTGTCCGGGTCGTCGTGACATCGGCCACCAACGCGGCGGCAGCGCGGGGCGATCTGTTCGTTCCCGTCCTGCTCGAACCGCCCTCTGGTGTGCTGACTGCAGAAGATATCGGCAAGGCAGCCCAACTCCGCTTCTCTCGTTCACTGTTAGGCGGCTCTCTCCCGACCCCGGCAGGCGCATCATGACCAGAGTTTATCCCCTCATCATCTGTGGCGGTAACGGCACGCGGCTATGGCCAGTGTCGAGGACGCAAAGCCCGAAGCAGTTCCAGAAGGTCGGCGACGCCGACAGCCGGACCTTCTTTCAGGAAGCGGTCCTGCGTCATCAAGGTGCGGGATACGAAGCGCCGGTCATCGTTTCTTCGATCCGTCACCGTGACACGATCAATGCCCAACTGGAAGAAATCGGCGCGGCTGCGCAGATCATTCTCGAGCCGATGGGCCGCAACACCGGACCTGCAGTTCTTGCCGCTGCATTGACCATTCAAGCCAAAGACCCCGAAGCGCTCATGGTCGTCGTCCCTGCCGACCACGTGATCGAAGGCGACCTGAACGGCACCATCATGGCGATGACGGACGGTGCCAAGGCGGGCTTCATCATCACATTCGGGGTCAAGCCGCGCTATGCCGAAACTGGCTTTGGCTACATCACTGACGGCGGCTCGATGATCAACTATCCTGGCCTGCGTGCCGTGGGACGCTTTGTCGAAAAGCCGCCCTCGCGCAAGGCACGCCTCCTTGTGGAGAGCGACATCGCATATTGGGCGTCGGGCATCAGCATGTTCGCGGTCCAGACGATCATCGAAGAGTATACCAAGTTCGATGCGCCCAGTGTGAACGCCGTGCGTCAAGCCGTGATCATGGGCAGCCTGACCATGGACGGGCTTGAGCTTGCCTCCGAACAGTTTAGCCAGGCAGTGTCTGGCCCAACCGAAAGCATCGTCTTCGAAAAGACCTCGCGCATCGCCCTCGCTCCGCTCGACGTCGATTGGAGCGACGTTGGAAGCTGGACTGCCATGTACGGAATCTCCAAGTCGAACCCGCAGGGCAACGTGTTCCAAGGCGACGTGATCGCAGTGGAAACCACGAACTCGATGGTCCGATCTACTTCGCGGCTTGTGACGGTTGTCGGGATGAAGGACGTCATCGTCGTCGATACGCAAGATGCGCTTCTCGTCACTCGGGTCGGCCATTGCCAAAGCGTCAAGAAAGTTGCCGAGTACCTCAAGAATGGCAACCGGATCGAAGCTGAAAAGCATCTCGCCGTCCGGCCAAAGGAACATGCCACTCCTTTCGGCGGCATGATCCCCATCTTCCAGAGCGACAGCCTTGAAATGGTATCGGCCGTCATCGCGCCGGGCCAGAGCATGCTGCTTGATCCGGTCGACAACCGCGAAGTCATGGTCTCCCGTGGTGAAGTCGCGGTCACGACCATCAATTCCAGCACGCCGCTCGTTCAGGGGCAGCGGATGGACCTGACCAACTCACTGCCGACACTTCTTGCCAACAGTTCGGACAAAGAAGTCGAGGTCATCCTTGTAACCATGCTTGGGGCACAAAGGACCGTGCAGCCCGAGCCGATCTTGGCGCAATCGCTTCCACTGTATGCATAAAGCCAGTGACGCCTCTCGACGCCAAAGGCGCGCAACACAAGACAAGCGAAGGCTTGTATCAGCCATCGCTATTATCGTGTTCGGGGTGGTTCCTGCGCATGGGGGCCCTCCGGATCAGGAAAGCATTGACCTGGTCGAAAAGCTGCAGAACCTTGAGGCTCTCCTGTTGTCTCCGCAGTCCGCAATACAGTCGAACGCCGCGCTGATCGAAGCGGTCGGCATGTCGGCGCTTGTGCGGCCCCAAGACTTTGCGGCTGGTTTTGTCTCTGACCCTCCGGCAGCCGAACCGGCCCCGGTCGAGCTTTCCAGGCTGAACATGCGCCTCGCCCTGACGCCATTGACTCAGGCTTTCGGCCCCGAAGACAACTCGCTCGTTCTCAACGCGCAAACTTCAACCGACGGTTCGGCCCTTGTCATCCGCAGGGGAAACGCTTCGCTTGCCGATCTGCAATCCTACCTGCAACTGGGCTTGGGCGGGACGACCCTGACGCTCAAGACCCCCCTTGTCATCATGAGCGGGGCTGCCCTGGTTCTAGGCCCCGGGGATGTGCTGGAGCTTAGCCGCACAGACGGGGCATTTCTGGTCAACTTCGGCCATCTTCAGATCCAGGGCGCCAAAGTGGTCGCCGTTGGAAATCTGAATGAACGGATTGGCCCTTTCCAACCCTTCGTCACGACGGCCGACGGGGGTACGGTAGATGTCAGGGCAGGACGGTTCGTTGGTCTTGGCTTTGGCGAGACTGAGAAGTTCTCGGGCCTTTCGATCATGCGGAGCGTGCTCCAAACCCCAGACCGCCCAAGTCGGATCGAGCATTCAAGCTTCGAGGGCCTGATAACCGTATCTCTCAGCGGCGACACTGGCGTCGTTCTTCGAGGAAACCGATTCCACGATATGCTGGGCCCCTCACTGACGGTTTCACGCACCCGAGACGCCCGGATCCTGTCGAATGTCTTCTACGGCGGCATGCCGACCAACGCGATCCGGCTTGAAACCGGCTCTGCCAATGGTGTCATTGCGGGCAACGTCATACTTGGCGGAGACCGTGCAGGGATCGTCGTGCGCACGAACTCGGTCGGCGCGACAGTTGCGAACAACATCGTATGGAACCGGCAAGGGGGCGGGATAGCTCTCATCGAATCCGACTGTGGTCAGGTCCACAACAACCTGGTCATCGAAAACCAGCAGAAGGGCATCGAGGTCCGCGCAAGCGTCTCAGCCCGACTGAACAACAACACGATCTTCAGCAATCAAAGTGCGGGAATCTGGATCTCAGACCAACCCGTCGGAGCGCAGACGATGCTGACAGGCAACATCGTCTCGTTCAACGGCGTAGGCCTTTCCGGTGCCCAGACCGAGGCCATCCTTATGGATGGAAACGACTTTTCCCGCCAATATCAGGAGTTTCTAAGCGGGGATATTGCAGTCCAGACCCCGGAAGTCGCGCGCCACATGCGCGGTGAAGCATCCTTTGTTCTCGCCTCGGGCGGGGTCACCGATGTCATGCCAGAAGCGAGTTTCTGTTACGACCAATAGAGAAGGGCCAAGAAATGCCTCAAGGGTTCGTTCCGCGTCTTATCCTGCTTGCCAGCGTTTGCCTGCCGCTTCCTGTCTCGACGCAGACGGTAGAACCTGCACGCTACCAGACGATTACTCTTCCGTCAGACCAGGAGGACCGTCTTGTCAGTGTCGTCGTGACTCCGGGCCTTTCCAGCAACTCGACACTAGACGAAGACCTCAAGGTTGTACGGAGCGCGATGCACGCCGGGGAGGACGTCAGCCCAAAGGCGCTTCGCGCGCTAGCGGACATGAATGATGGTCTGGCCGCTCAAAGGTATGTCCGCTTTCTTGAGACGCTCGATCCGCCAGCCAACCCGTCGGAGATTGCCCATTATGCCACTATCGCGGTAAGTACGGGTCGTATCTGGACGCTTCCCGATGCGATCGAAGCCATGCATCTTCTTGATCCCGCGACAGAACCGCCGGAACGCATCGGTGCCTATATTGAAATGCTTTATGCACATGCATGGGCCGGGAACTCTCTCGCGCTTGATGCCGTGATTGATCTGAACGGCGAAGGGCGCCTCTTCGGTGCCTTGTCAGAGGCAACGCGCGCCAAGATTCTTGAACAGGATCAGAAGAACGGCGACGGACGGGCTGCGCTGCGCATGGCGTTGACACTCCTCATGGATCAGCCGTTGTCCACCGCCGACAGTGCCCTGGCCATCGAATACCTCAATCTCGCGGCCGCAGCAGACAACTTTCAGGTCAGCGTAACTGCGTCGAACCTGCTTGCTCTTCAGACGGACGGTTCCAACACGGTGGTTTCACAATGATCCGTCGGCTTCTCGTGGCCGCAATGAGCTGCCTCGCTGTCTTTGTCACTCTGCCCGCAACGGCCCAGTCGACATATGGCTGCATCGACCTTGCCGGCCGCCACAGACTGCCAAGCATCGAAGGAACACACGGCGTGTTCTATCGCTTGGATCCTGACATGCACATGTTCCACGCCTTTTCCGACGAAACTGTCACTCAGATTGCCGAACTTTCCGAGGCCCTTGCGGCTCTGGGAACCACGCTCATCTATCTACCGGTTCCGACGAAAAGCCTCTCCATGCCCGACCAGCTTCCTCCGGCGGCGCAGGACTTCGGGTTTGACCTGAACATCGCGACAACCATCTACGACGAAATGTTGCGCAAGCTAACCTTGAGTGGCGTCCTGACGACCAACATCCGGACAGCCCTGCGTGCCGCGCCAGAAGCACCACCATCCTTCTTTCAGACCGACTACCAAATGACATCCGACGGCACACGGCGGATGGCCGATGCCGTTACAGCACTCATCATCGCGACTGATCCATTCGCAGAATTGCCAAAGTCTTCTTTTGAAACAAGGTCTACAGGTACGATGGCTGTCGAATCCGACATGCGTAATGTCCTGCAACGCCATTGCACCGTCCCCCTGCCGCTCGTTGAAGCTGAAACCTATGCGACGAAGCGGTTACATTCCGGACAGGCGACCGGCAACAATTCCCTTCTGGGCTCAACGCAAAGCAACGGTGTGATTGCACTCGTCGGCACCGAATACACCGGCGGCACGACTGCCAACCTTTCGGGATTCATTGCCGAGGGTACAGGGCTCGAAGTACTGGAATACACCGTCGACGGCGGCGGTGCCTTTGCCGCCATTTCATCCTATCTGACGTCCCGCGCGTTTCAGGAATCCCGGCCCAGTTATCTTGTCTGGGCCAATCCGATTTTTGAAAATCTCGCGCAGTTCGGTGACCAGCCGATGCGCGAACTCATCGCTGCGGCCAGCGGCAATTGCCGTGTCGCGCTCCCTCTTGCAGCGGGGTTCGAGGCAAACTCGATTACTGCGGACCTGCGCGCCCTCCAGTCAGGATTGACCTATACGCTTTTCGTGGACGCCGACGGCGCACAGGCGACCGAAGCCCGTTTCGACTTTACCGGCAATTCGGGCCAGACGCTGACCCGTCAGATTGTCCGCAATCCGCTGCAGTTACCGACCGGGCGCTTCTACATTCCGATCGAGGGCCTCTTTGCTGATGGCGTCCAAACAGTCCGGATTGATCTTGATGTACCCTTTGGGATCAACGCCCGCGTGAAGGCCTGTTATGACTAGGGGAACAGTGATGAAACGGCACCATTACGTTATTGCTGCAATCGTGCTGGCGAGCATGTCTCTTGTCGGCCCTGTATGTGCAGACACGCTTGATCTGGCATTCATGCCACCCCGTGTCGTCCCGCAGGACCTGTGCACCCCTGGTGCGTCACTTGACGAACTGAACGAACTTGATCTCGGTCTTGGCGATGATGAACTCAACGATGACCTGCGGCTCAGGTACATCCGACGGGATATTCGGAATCTTCAGGCAGAAGACGCCCACCGCTGGTTTGACCACATCATGACCCTGATCGACTGGCAGGCAACGCTTGATCCGGACTTTGCAGGCACCGGGGCGACACTGGCCAAGATCGCGCTCTATATTGACGCCGGTCGGATGAACGAACTTCGGGACCTGAACCTGATCGAACTGCTTCGGCAGGAAAACCGGCTCGACAGCAACACTTACCGCATGACCCTCGCGGAATACTACCTAAACGGGATCGGTGTGGCGAAAGACACAATCTATGCGAGAAGCCTGATCCGCGAAGCAGCCTACGGCGGCAACCCCGACGCGCTCTTGACCGTAGCGCGGCTCGAACTGCAGGGGGACCCCGTCGAAGGCTGGGACGCACCGCTCGACATGACCGTCACACTCGCCTTTGGCGGGATGCTCGGACAGATGAATGCCGAGGTTTGCCGCCATGCAGAACGGATCGCACAGCAATACCTGACCGGTGAGGTCGTGACCCGCAATCCTGAAATCGCGCAGGCCTGGTTCAAATTCGCCGCCGATCTTGGCGGTGCGGGCGCTGCCTGGCGCATAGTCGAGCATCATCTTGAGGCCGACGCTGCCAACAAGGACAATGCCGAACTCCTCAGATATCTCAGGCTCGCCGTTTCACGCGGGATCGCGATTGATGCGGTTCAGGCCGAACGAATCCGTTCGGCGACAAACATCGATGACGAATCCCTGTTCGAGATCCTCGGCTTCAACTTCAGTGCAGACACAGGCAGGACCCGCCCATCGCTGTCGGGGTATTTCCAGCTTTCGGTCAATCTTGACGCCGAATTTGCCAGCGAAAACAGCCCGTACCTCCAGTATCTTGGCGAAGTGATCAAGTTCGACACAGCACCGGGCTTTGTCTTTACCACACTGGCCAAGGAAGTGATGCTCCACAAAGGCCGATGGGCCGGTGAACTCGAAGCGATGGGCCTGTTAGAAGAGGCGGCTGTGCGGCAGGACGCTGAAGGCATGCAGATCCTTGCGCGCATGCTGACCCGCTATCGCGATGACCCTGTCAAGATGAGCCGCGCCATCAATCTCCTGACCGAGGCGGTGTCACGCTTTGGCCAAATGTCGGCCATGGACAACCTTGACGGGCTTTACCGTTGTCAGGCCAACGACGCCCCGCACATTGCCGAAGCTGATTATTGGGCAAGTGCGTTCGACGCCACACAGTCCGAAAGCGTCGCGATAAGCCCGAATGACCTTCTCACCCTTGATCCGTTCAAGGACCCGGAGACGATCGCGCAGATTCAGACACAGGCGCTGCAGGGTGACTCAACCTCCCTGGCCAATTTCGTTGAACGGGTTCAGGCCGATCCCCTCGCGACTGACGATGCCCACCGTCTTTGGGCCGCACGCGCGGATGGTTCCGACAAGACACTCGAGAACTTCGCAAAACTCGAAGTTGCGCTCGCCACAAACCCCGCTGAACGTGATCTGGCCATTGAACTGTTCCGTCGCATCTATCTCAACAACGGGGCCACAGCAGCTCTCGATCTGTCCATTGCCTTGCTCCAGGACAACGGGCGAGACCCAAAGGTTGCCTCAGAAATCGCCGACTACCTCACGCGGGCCGGCAACCTCGGCAACGGGGCGGCCATCCGCCTTCTTGCCCGCCTGACTGCGGACGAAAGAACGGAAGTATCCGTTTATCAGCAGTTTGCCGAGATCATCGAAGAACGCGGTGACTTCCCCGCACTCATGTTCGCGATCCCCTTTGTGTCCCCCGACAGGGTCGATGACTACATGGACCGCGCCGTTTCTCTCATGAACTGCGGCACAAAGGACGCCGAAGAACTCGGCGATGCCGCAACCGTCAGGGGCGATATCGAACAGTCCTACCATTGGGAACAGATCGGTCTTGCCATCGTGGGCGGCAACGTCCTGTCCAGACTCGCCATCTCGGACAGGCAGATGACTTTCTACGACATCGGCGCAGCACCCGGGATCCGGCAGGTCTTTGAACGCGCGCTGGCCGAGGGGGACAACGTTGCGAACCTTACCCTCTTCGATCTGACCGCCGATCCGGACCTTTCGACATTCGACCCCGCAGCAGCCGCAGAATACCTGATCGCTCTCCTTGCCATGCCCTATCAGGAATCGGCCATCATCAACCGCTACCGTGTGGCGGACGCCGAAGTGCGCGCTGCCGTGGATCAAGAATTCGACATGTCGGATGTGTTCCTCAAGGTGGCCCAGGGTGGCGACATCACAGCCAAGCGGGACTACGCACTTCTCTTGCGCGACACCGCAACGACCCTGTCCGATCTGCAGGCCTCGGCACGGTGGCTGCAAGAATCGGCTGACGGAGGCGATATTGTGGGCATGGCCGAACTTGGCCGTGCCCTTGCATATGGCATCGGGATCCCCGAAGATCGAACCGCCGCACTGAATTGGCTTGAACAGGCCGAACGGGCCGGCAACACCGAGGCAGCATCGCTGGCCCGGCTTCTCCGGATCGAGGTGATCGAATGATGCGCCACGCCATTGCCGCCCTGATGATGCTCTTTTCGGGAACGACGGCGGGCCTTGCCGAACAATGCGCAGAGCCGCCCGAACCGGTTCTCAGCCTGTCTTTCGGAAGCCGTTACTCCGACCAGACCGGGACGCGGTCCCAGATCGACACCGCCGCCGCAGAAGAGGCCGATGGCGCCCTGCGACCTGTGGACGATTTTCTGCGGGATCTCACAACTGACGCGAGCAAGGTATTTGAAGACGATGCCGATCGTCAGGACGTTGCAGACTGTATCATCGCTCGGATAAGCGTCTGGGCCCGCGCCGATGCAATGTCGGACCTGTCATCAGAAACGGCAAACCTCACTGTCGGCTCCCGGATCGCAGGCTTTGGTCTGGTCCTTCTTCAGGTCATACCCTTTGCCTCGCCGTCAAGCGATGTGGACGATATCAAGGATTGGTTGCGGAAGTTGATGCGCGCCCAGACCACCTACTGGGAAAACGAAGCCCCAGATGGCGCCCGCCAAGGTAATCTGCGCGCTTGGGCGGCGCTGGGCGGGGCCAGCGCGGCGACGATCCTCGAAGACCCGGCCCTTCGCGCATGGTCTGCGTGGTCAATCAGCCACATCATGTGCTCAGCCTCAGACGATGGCAGTCTCCCGCAGGAAATGGGCCGGGGCAAATTCGCGCTGCACTACCAACTTCACGCAATCTCGCCCCTTGTTGTCTCAACGCTCTTGCTCGAACGGCAGGGGATCGACGTTCAGAATGTCTGTGACGGCGCACTTTCACGCATCATCCGATTTGCAATGAATGATATCGATGACGGCGCCGCCACGACAGCAATCACTGGCGATGTCCAAAGCTTCTTTGATGGCTCGGATGAATTCGAAGGCTTCTATTTCGCCTGGATAGAAGCCTATCTGCAGCTTGACGACATGCCTGACCACGATGCACTCGACCGGTTTGCGGAACAGTATCGCCCGATCCACTACTCAAAACTGGGCGGTGATCAGACACTTATCTGGCAGAACCTTCAGTAGCCCGTCACTCGCCTTTGTTGGCTTTCATATAGGCCCGCAGAACAGCGTTGATGCGGGTCTGATACCCACGACCCTGTCCCTGAAAAAAGGAAAGTACATCGGAATCAAGCCGGAGCGAAATCAGCTTCTTGGGTTCTGGAAGGATGATCTGGACATTGGTCCAATCCCCCGGCTCGATCTCAGGTTCAGGCGCAGGCATGACAGGCTGATGCACCTTGCCTTGGCGGGGCAGTTTCCGGACAATCTTCCGCATCTGCCACTCCTGTATCTACAATTCGTCCCTCTTTCTCGCCTCTCTTGGTTTTCTGGTCAATCAGCCATAGATCAGGGCCTGAACAAAGGACCAACCCATGACCGACCTGACCCCCCGCGAGATCGTTTCCGAGCTTGACCGCTTCATCATCGGGCAAAAGGACGCCAAGCGCGCCGTCGCAGTCGCGCTCCGCAACCGCTGGCGGCGCAAGCAACTCGATGCCGGCCTGCGTGAAGAGGTCTATCCCAAGAATATCCTGATGATCGGCCCCACCGGCGTCGGCAAGACCGAGATCAGTCGCCGTCTTGCCAAACTCGCCAAGGCCCCCTTCATCAAGGTCGAGGCGACCAAGTTCACTGAAGTCGGCTATGTTGGCCGCGACGTCGAACAGATCATCCGGGATCTGGTGGATATCGGCATCTCTCAGGTCCGCGCCCAGATGCGCGACGACGTGAAGGCCAAAGCCCGCCACGCCGCCGAAGAACGCGTCATCACTGCCATCGCTGGGACCGACGCCCGCGAAGCCACCCGCGAAATGTTCCGCCGCAAGCTCAAGTCAGGCGAACTCGACGCGACACTGATCGAGGTTGAACTGACCGACACAAGCAGCCCAATGGGCTTTGAGGTCCCGGGCCAACCCGGAATGGGTGGCATGATGAACATCGGCGACCTCTTCGGCAAGGCGTTCGGTGGCCGCAAGGTCAAGAAGCGCGTAACCGTCGCCGACAGCTATGAACTCCTTGTCGCGGATGAGGCCGACAAGCTTCTGGACGATGAGGCGGTGAACAAGGCCGCGCTTGAAGCGGTGGAACAGAACGGCATCGTTTTCCTAGATGAGATCGACAAGGTCTGCGCCCGTTCTGAATCCCGCGGGGCCGACGTCAGCCGCGAAGGCGTCCAGCGTGACCTGCTGCCGCTGATCGAAGGGACGACGGTTTCCACCAAGCACGGCCCGGTCAAGACTGACCACATCCTCTTCATCGCATCGGGCGCGTTCCATCTCGCCAAACCGTCCGACCTCCTGCCCGAACTCCAGGGCCGCCTTCCGATCCGCGTGGAGCTCAAACCGCTGACAGAACAAGATTTCGTCCGCATCCTGACCGAGACTGACAATGCCCTGACGCTGCAATACTCGGCCCTGATGGGCACCGAGAACGTCAACGTATCCTTCACCCCCGACGGTATCGCTGCCCTCGCCCGCATCGCGGCCGAGGTCAACCGGACCGTCGAAAACATCGGTGCCCGCCGCCTTTACACAGTGATGGAGCGCGTATTTGAGGAGTTATCCTTCACCGCCCCCGACCGGGGTGGCGAAGCGGTGGAAATCAATGCCGCCTTTGTCGAAGAACACCTGGGCGAACTCAGCCGCTCGACAGACCTCAGCCGTTATGTCCTCTAGCGGCCGCGCTTGAGGTAGACGTAGTATGCGCCACTCCCGCCGTGACTGATATGGGCGGGGGTAATCTGGAGGATCAGGGGCCGCAGAGGCGTCATGTTAAGCCAGTGCGGTACCTGATGGCGCAGAACCCCTTGCCGCACGGGCATCGGTGCCAGTTCATCCCGCAACTTGCCCTTTCCCGTGATGACAAGCACCAATCGCCGTCCCATCGCCTGCGATTGCAGGATGAACCCCAGAAGCGCCGGATGAGCTTCGTCCAGTGTCATCCCATGCAGATCGATCCGCGCTTCGGGGTGAAGTTTGCCCTTCTTCATCTTGCCAAAGGATTTGGCGTCCATCCTCACAGGCGCACGCCCCATCCCTTCGGCCAAGCCTGGCAAAAGGTCATCTGATCGCCGGTAATCCGCCTTCTCGCCAACCACGAAAGGCCGGATCGGATCGGGTGGCGGCATCAATGGTGCAGGGACCGGGACTTCGGGTGCCTTTGGCGGCACAGCATCCATCGGCTTGGCAGACCTCCTGGTGATCGGCGCATCATTGCGGATCACATGTTCCCACAGAGCCCGTTCTTCGGCCGACAGATGCCTTCGCCGCCGCATCACTCGGCTCCGGCCAACCGCTCTGGAAACATGGCATAGGCTCGCTGAATCGGCAGCAGAACGACCATGCGCCCCGTATCCTTGACGCGCCCCGCCCTGATACCGGCCGCAAGGCCCGTCCCATAAAAGATATCTGCCCGCTGCGCACCCTTGATCGCAGACCCGGTATCCTGCGCCACCATCAGACGCCGCAAGGGGTCCGTGCCTTCGGTTTCAATCCAGACTGGCGCACCAAGTGGCACGATGGATGGGTCCACCGCAATCGTCCGCAAGGGCGTCACAGACCGGTTCATGGCACCCAGCGGCCCCTTCTCGGGTGGGACCTCGTTGACCTCGCGAAAGAAGACGTAGCTCTTGTTGATCCACAAAAGCGCCTGCCCTTCTACCGGGTTCCGCTTGGCCCAGTTGCGGATCACTTCGGCCGAAACCTGATCTGCGGTATAGACGCCACGCGCGATCAACTCCTGCCCGATGGACGTATAGGACCACCCATTCGCCCCGGCATATCCGACCCGGATCACACTGCCATCGCGCAACTGGATGCGCCCCGATCCCTGTACCTGCATGAAGAACAGATCAACGGGATCATCGACCCAGGCAATCTCCAGCCCCTGATCCTCTAGCACCCCGTTCTGCTCGATCTCTTGCCGTGTGAACCAAGGCTCTCCGTCGGTGATGTCTGACGGCAGACGATAAACGGGATAGCGGAATACATCATCCGGGGTCAGTGATCCACGCAACTGCGGTTCATAGTACGCGGTGAAAAGGCCCGCCTGACCGTCTTCGATCAGGACCGGGCGAAAGAACAACTCAAAGAACTCACGCGCGTTCGTGACATCACCGGCAAGATCACAAAGGTTGATCCAGTCGCGGTCAACCAGATCGCCACAAGTGTTTCTGAAAGCGGCAAGGGCCTCGGATTGATCATCCTCGGCCCATCCGCCCAGATCAGAAAACGTCAGCAATGTTGAAGTCTGCGCCAACGCCGCCCCCGCGAAACACTGCGACAGCGCCCAGACCAATAAACCGGCCCGGACACAAGCCCGCATCATTCGCTTGTTGCAACCAGAAGCCAGTTCGGGTCGGCGCTCCCCATTGTCCGGGAAAAGGTCCAGACGTCTTTCTGCTTCTTGATGGTGTTTGCGCTGCCACTCACGACTTCGCCCCTGGCATTCTTCACGACTTCAGTCAACTCGCCCACAAAGCGGACCGCAACCTCAGCCTCGCGGCTCTGCCGGTCAAAGGTCGCATCCTTCAGCGCCAGATCGCTGATCCCCACGAACGTCGCCTCGACCTTGAGCCCGTTCTTCTCGCGCTCTGCAACAACGCCGATCATGGCGTCATAGACTTCGGGAGCGATGAACGCCTTGACGGATGACATGTCGCCGCGCTCGAACGCCATAAGGATCATCTCGTAGGCACCGCGTGCGCCCTGCAGGAACTCCCGAACGTTGAAGGAATTGTCTACGCCCTTCATCGCAGCAAGCGCACGTGCAGCATCGGTCCCGTCGGCGACGTGGTCGGTAATGTCGCGGTCCGGCCCGCCCTCGATAACCTCAAGATCAGGCCGTTTGGGTTTCTTCGCCTCTGGGGCGGTTGTAATCGCCGGCTTCTCGAATCCCTCGCGCGTCCCCAGAACAGACCGCAGCCGCAAGATCAGAAAGATCGCGATCCCGGCAAGAACCAGCAACTGGATGATCGAAGAATTCATTACGTCCTCTTTTCAGGTCAGGGCATAGCATCGCGTCATTACCGCACCTATGTAAGCGTCCGGTGGGGTCAAGTCCACCATTGCCCAAAAGGAAGGGACAAGCCCGTCATGTGGTTCATCGTTGCGTTTCTGTCGATCCCGGTTGTCGAAATCGCCCTGTTCATTCTGGTAGGCGGCTGGATCGGTGTGCTCAAGACCGTTCTGCTTGTCATTCTGGCGGGCATCATCGGTGCCGGGCTGATCCGTCAACAGGGCCAGAATGCGATGGCAAGCCTGCGCGAAGGTGTTCTGGCAGATTCTGACCCGTCCGAAAGCATCGTGCGCGGCACAATGACGGTTCTGGCCGGCATGCTTCTTGTCATCCCGGGCTTCCTGACAGATGCAGTCGCGATCGCCATGCTGATCCCCTTTGTCCAGAAGGCCGCCTTTGCAGCCCTGCGCCGCAGGGCAAAGGCGCAGGGCATGGTCATGGGCGTAACAATCAACGGCACCGCCCGCCCTGCTGGCCCGCAGGATCACGTCATCGATGGCGAGTTCGAGGAGATCTCGCCGCCAAAACGCCCCACGCACAACCCCTCCGGCTGGACCCAACACTGAAGCCAGCCATTGAGCGCAGGCGGGCGGGCTGATAAGGGGGCGGTTAAGTCCTAACACACCGGAGCCTTGCCCATCATGGTCGATACCCCAGCCACGCCCACCAATGGCGCCCCGCCCGCTGCGCCCAAAGTTACCCAGCGCGTGCTTGCCCAGTACATTCGCGACATGTCGTTCGAAAACTTCCTCGCGCAAAAGGGCCTTGCCGGGGATCTTCAGCCGGAAACGGTCGTTCAGGTCAACCTCGACGGCCGCAAGCGTGGCGGCGACAACCAGTACGAAGTGATCACCAAGCTCAGCATCACCTCCAAGGCCAAATCTTCGGGTGAAACGCTGTTCCTTCTTGAAATCGAATATGCCGGCGTCTTCTTCATCGAAGGCGTGCCCGAAGAGCAGATGCACCCCTACCTTCTGATCGAATGTCCGCGCATCACCTTCCCGTTCCTGCGTCGCATCGTAAGCGACATCACCCGTGACGGCGGCTTCCTGCCGCTGAACCTCGAAATGATCGATTTCCTCGCGCTCTACCGCAACGAACTCGCCCGCCGTGTTCAGGCGCAGGCCACCGCCGCCGCAGCGCCCAAGCTGGACTCCTAAACCGGCTTTGACCAGAAGACGTCGCCGCCCAGCCCAGCCACAAAGGCAGCATGGGCGGCAGCTTCTTCCTCGGTAAGTCGTGAGGACAACGCCACCGGTCGTGGTCTTGGCCTCCATTCACCCTCGGTCCGGATGTCAGCACCAGGAGTCGTTGCGGCAGACAGCATGAAATCCGGCTGCCGCCCGCCGATCAGCTCCAGATAGACTTCCGCCAGAATTTCGCTGTCCAGAAGCGCACCGTGCAAGGTGCGCGCCGAATTATCGATCCCGAACCGACGGCACAGGGAATCCAGCGAGGCAGGCGATCCAGGGAACCTCCGCCGTGCGATGGCAAGGGTATCGATGGCCCGTTCCCAAGGGATCTGCGGCATGTTGAGCCAGCCCAGCTCTGCGTTGAGGAACTTCATGTCGAACGCGGCATTGTGGATCACAAGATGCGCATCGCCGATGAAGGCCACAAATGCCTGGGCCACCGCTGCAAACACGGGTTTGTCGCGCAGGAAATCGTCGCCCAGACCATGAACCTTGAACGCATCTTCGGGCATCGTCCGCTGCGGGTTGATATACTGGTGATAGGTCCGCCCAGTCGGGACATGGTTGAAAAGCTCCACCGCCCCGATCTCGACGATCCTGTCCCCTTCCGACGGCTCAAACCCCGTCGTCTCGGTATCAAGAACGATTTCCCGCAACCCTGCCTTCATGCCTTGGCCAGCGCCGCATTGAACGAGGCAAGCTCCGCCGGGTCCATCTTCACGACATGCTTGTCCTCGGGGTAAGCGCCACTTTGGACATCCGCCGCAAATTCCTTGAATGCAGCCACACGCTCGGCCTGCAGCCGGTCGTATTCAGCCGCAAAATTGCGATAGACCTTGGAATGACGCGGCATGTGGTTCCGGTTCGTACCAAGAATATCCTCGGCAAACAGGTACTGGGAATCGCATCCCGGCCCCGCACCCATCGACCACAGAAGAAGCTCCAGCCGCGCACTGATAGCCGTCGCGACCTCGACGGGCACCACCTCGATCTCTACGGCAAAGGCTCCGGCATCCTGATAGGCTTGGCACTCGTCGAAAAGTGCGAGCGCGCTGTCCGCCGATTTGCCGACCGCCTTGAACCCGCCCGTCCAGGTCGCCCGGGATGGAACAAGGCCCACGTGCCCTACGACCGGAATATGCTCGTTGGCCAGAAAAGCGACGGTATCCAGACTGCCGCTGCAATAGACAGCATCAGCGCCCTTCCAAAGCATGTTGCCGCAGAATCGCAGATAGTCCTCTTTCGTCCCACACTCGAGATGCGTCATCCCGGTCATGGAGAACAGCGTCGGCGCAACCTCGCGATACCGGGGATGCGTGACAAGCTCGGGGGGCAAAGAGACGATGTCGATCCCGGCCTCTTCTGCCGCCGCCGCCTCTTCCAGCGTTGTGATCCGCAGCATAAGAAGCTGCCCCTTGCCCTTAAGCGCCTTCAGATCGGCGACGGTCGGCTTCTTCCGGGTCATGCTTGCGTCCTCGCGGTTTGGGTCAGGCGTTCAGGGATTTCGGTATGCAGGTCTTCGCGGAACGGCTTGGCCGTCGGCGGAAGCGGACGCCGGAAATAGTAGCCGGGGTCTTTTTTTTGCCGCCGCAGCGAAGCAAAGATCTCGCTGTAGCCATCCATGATTGAAGAGTTCGGGATCGGCAGGTCATCCTTGATCAGCGCATGCAGTTTGGGCAGCGCATGATAGGGCACCATCGGGAACATGTGATGTTCAACATGGTAGTTCATGTTCCAGTAGATGTAACGGCTGATCGGGTTCATATAGACGGTCCGGCTGTTCAGCCGGTGGTCCAGTACATTGTCGGCAAGCCCCGCATGCTGCAGGTGGCCACACATCACCATGTGCCACGATCCATAGATGCGCGGCAGGCCGATCAACATAAACGGCAGGAATGACCACATGTAAAGCGCGGTCAAGAGCGTCAGGGCATAAATCGCCATGTGGATCCGCGCGGCCATGATCGCCTTGGGCCATTCGCTTTCGGGGATATAGTTTTTCTCGTCCGCCGAAAGGTTGCCCGTCGCATTACGAGCAATGATCTTGAACGAGTTGATGGCGCCCCAGACATCAAAGAACGCCAGGAAATTGCGCACCACTGCCGGCGGCCGCATCCAGGCAATCTCCGCATCCCGCCCGACGATATAAGTGTCGGTGTGATGCCGGGCGTGGCTCCACCGCCAGCTCACAGGGTTCCGGATAACCATGAAGCTGGCGATGTTGTAGACCACATCGTTCATCCAGGCGGTGCGGAACGCCGTCCCGTGCCCGCATTCATGCCACCGTGAATCGCAGGACGAACCATAGATCACGCCATAGACAAAGAAGAACGGTACACAGGCCCAGGATCCCCAGAAATAGATGCCCCCTGCCGCCGATCCGAACAGTATCGCAAACCACAGGATCGTATCGCGGATGGCCGGCTGGTCCGTCCGCTGCATCAGTTCCTTCATCACCTTGCGCGGGACGTCCGAGTGGTACCACTCGGCCGATGCAAGCCCGAGCTCGACAGCTCTGCGGCTGTCTTCTCCCACAAGGCTGTAGTCTCGCTTTACAAATGTAGTAGTGGTCATGGTAGTCCCTCCCCGGCTCTCTCTGCCGCAAGATTAATCAGCATGAACAACCCATGCCAAGCCTGACATGTCAGTTGCGACAAAAGGAACTGGCTTCAGCGCATGCTGATCTGGATCTTCACATCTGTGGGGCGCGCTTCCACCGCACGATCAAAGGCGGCCACCGCATTCTCAAAGGTATAGGTCGCAGAGATGAGTGGCTTCAGATCCACCTTCCCCGAAGCCATCAGGGCGATGGCCCGGTCATACTGGTGCGCGTAGCGGAAAACGGTCTCGATCCGAACTTCCCTTGTTGTGGCCGCCGCAACATCAAGCGGGACAGTCCCCATCGGCAGGCCCACCGCAACAATGGTCCCGCCCGGACGGGGCAAATCCATAATCCCCTCCCAGGCCTTGGGCGCGCCCGAGCATTCGAAAACTACATCCGCGCCCCAGCCATCGGTCAGTTCCGCCACCACGTCGGCAACCCTGGCTTTGGTGATGTTGACCGCAATGATCCCCTGATAGGCCGCCGCAATGTCCAGCTTAGGTTGCGCCAGATCGGCAATTATCACCCGGGCACAGCCTCCGGCAAGCGCCGCAAGCGCCACCATCGTCCCGATCGGCCCTGCACCTAGGACGACCGCGGTATCCCCGGGCCTGATCCCCGCCTTGAACGCCGCCTGCATGCCGACGGCAAAGGGCTCAACCATCGCGCCTTCTGCCATGCTCACATTGTCAGGAAGCTTGAAGGTATAGCTGGCCGGATGCACCACATGCGGCGTCAGCACGCCGTGGATCGGCGGTGTGGCCCAGAACCGGACGGCCGGATCAACATTGTAAAGACCAAGCCGGGATGCCCGCGATGATGGGTCAGGGATCCCAGGCTCCATACAGACCCTGTCGCCCTGTTTCAGGCTGGTCACCTCAGCGCCAACCTCGGTGACAACCCCTGCCGCCTCATGCCCCAGAACCATCGGCGCATTCACGACAAACGGCCCGATCCGGCCATGGGTGTAATAGTGCACGTCAGAACCGCAGACGCCCACGACATCCAGCGCGATCCTGACCATCCCCCGCCCGACATCCTGCGACAGGTCGATCTCTCTGATGCTCAGCGCATTCTGACGTTCCAGAACTAGGGCAGGAACCATGGCCATGTGGATCTCCTTCAGTCAGTCAGAATTACGGCTTCGGATGCGGCTGTGTACGTCGCCAAGAATGCAGTCAACAGCGGATTCCGCTGCCGCCAGGGTGGTCGTCTCGATCACATAGTCGGCCCGCAACCGCTTTTCCGCGTCAGGCATCTGCCGCGACAGAACGGTCCGAAACTGGGGATCGGTCATCCCCGGCCGGGCAAGCACGCGCTGCGCCTGAACCTCTGGCGGGGCGGTGACAACAACGGTCGCATCAACCCATTCATGCACACCCGTTTCAAACAAGAGCGGCATGTCGACGACAACGACAGGGGCACCTGTCGAGGCAAGGAATGCAACCCGGTCCGCATCCACCAGTGGGTGAACGATCCCCTCGATGTGTCGCAGGCTTGTCGGGTCATTTGCGATGATCCGTTTCAACTCTGTCCTCGAAACGGCTCCTTCAACAATCGCATCGGGAAAAACTGCACCCAAGGGCCCCACGGCCGGGCCGGCGGTGGCATAGATCCGGTGAACCGCCGCATCGGCATCCCAAACCGGAACACCACGCGCTGCAAACATGGCGGCCGTCGTGGATTTGCCCATCCCGATGGACCCGGTCAGACCAATGACGAAACTCATCCCAGAACGGCAATCCGAAGCTCATCATCTACTTCTGGCCGCACACCGAACCACCGCTCGAACGCGGGCACGCCCTGATGCAAAAGCATGCCCAGACCGTCGACAACTGAACACCCTGCTGCTTCGGCCTCGCGCAGCAGGCGTGTCTGCAGCGGACTGTAGACAAGGTCGGTCACCACTTGCCCGGGTTGCAGCCCATCCAGCGGCACCCGCAATTCCGGATGCCCTGTCATGCCAAGTGATGTGGTATTCACCACAAGCGCGGCTTCCTCGACGATGTTTCCGGCCTGCACCCAATCCACCACAGTGATCTTTGACCCAAACTCGTGCCGCAACCCGTCCGCCTTGTCGCGCGTCCGGTTCGTCAGCAGGATCTCGGTGACCCCGGCCTCAAGCAAGGCCTCGATCACGGCCCGTGCTGCGCCTCCGGCCCCGAGAACGGCGGCCGGTCCTGCCGTGGCCTCCCAGCGCGAATTCTGCCGCAGGTTCGCAAGGAACCCGTAGCCGTCCGTGTTGTCCGCATGGATCTTTCCATCCTTGCGAAAGATCAGCGTATTCGCGGCCCCGATCAGCGTTGCCCTGTCACTCACCTGATCGGCGATCTGCATGACCGCAACCTTGTAGGGGATCGTGATGTTGACGCCCACAAAGCCCATCTTGGGAAGCGTCCGGATAACCTGTTCCAGATCATCTTCCACGACATGGAGCGGCACATAGTCCCCCTCGATGCCATATCGTTTCAGCCAATGCTTATGAAGCCGCGGAGAACGGGAATGCGCGACCGGATTGCCGATCACACCGGCCAATGGAATGCGATGCTCTGTCATGATTCTATCGTTCCGCGAAGCGCGAGATAAGACAAGAGTTCAAGAAGTGGCAAACCCAGAACGGTAAAGTAATCGCCCTCGATGCGCGTGAAAAGGCGCACGCCCTCTTCCTCTAGCTTGTAACATCCCACGGCGTCCCTGACAGAGTCCCAGTTCCGCGCCAGATAGTCGTCCAGCCACGCGTCCGCAAATCCACGCATGGTTAGCCGTACTTCGCCAACGTGACGCCAAACCGGGGCACCGTCCTGACAGATAACTACCGCGGAGAGAAGCTTGTGTGTCCGGTTTCGCAGGGCCACAAGCTGATCACGCGCCTCGCCAATCGTTTCAGCCTTTGACAACAGAAGGTCCCCAAGTGCGAGTACCTGATCGCAACCGATCACAAGCGCCTGACGGTGCCGCCCTGAGACCCGAATGGCCTTCAGCTCCGCCAACGTATCAGCAATGTCACGGGGCGTGGCATCCTCAGCCAAAAGGGAATCACGCATGCCTTTTTCATCGACACGCGCCTGCACCACATCAAAGGCCAATCCCGCATTCCGCAGAAGAGTGGCGCGGATCGATGAACCGGACGCAAGGATGATCTGTTCTGCCATGGGGATAAGTCTGCTGAAAACAGGGTGGGAGCGGGTCTTGAAAACCAACCATACTCTATTGTCGACTGTGACGGAGTAAAGCACCGGCCAGAATGGTTATGCTTGGCCGATGTTTTCCACTGTGGAGAAGCATAAGTCCACCCTGTGAGGGAATCTGGCACACTTCAGGAGTCAACCCCGAAACAGTGCTCACGTTTACCTTTCATTCATATTTTATGTTATTATTATCAATAGTTTATAGACTATTCTTAGTTACAGACAGGTTTGTTCCCTGCTTTTCCACTTGTGGAAAAACCGGGGGACATCGAAGGTCCTGCGACTTATCCAGAGCCACTAAATCATCATCATCTTTTCTTTCATTTACTTTTCATTAAGAGGGAGACGACGACAGGGAGTGCGCGACGATGAATTCGATTCTGATGCCTCTTTATCCGTGGCTACTTGCAGGTCATGTCGTCTCACTTATCTCGTGGATGGCGGGGATGTTCTATCTGCCACGGCTTTTTGTCTATCACGCCGAACAGGCGCCGGCGGGTTCCGAACTGGACAAGACTTTTCAGGTGATGGAACGCAAGCTTCTGAAACTTATCATGAATCCGGCCATGATTGCAACTTGGGTCTTTGGCCTTATCCTGATCAGCATGGGTTTGTTCGACTGGTCTTCGGCTTGGTCTTGGGTCAAGCTTGCCGCCGTCCTTGGGATGACGGGGATGCACGGTTGGCTTGGGGCGCGCCGGAAGGATTTCGTGAATGGCACGAACACCCGGACCGGACGGACATATCGAATGGCCAACGAGGTGCCAACTGTCCTGATGCTTGTCATCGTTGTCATGGTCATTGTCCGTCCCTTCTAGGGCTGCAGATTGACTTGATGGCAAAAGCAGGCTAACCGAACCCATCCCTCCCGTCCGGGAAGGGGACCTCCCCCGCTGTACTGCAAAGCAAGCCCTGTAAGGGCTTCATCAGGATTATCAATGTCCCAAGACCGTCTGAACCTCGCTGAGCTGAAGGGAAAAAGCCCGAAAGACCTTTTGGCGATGGCCGAAGAACTCGAGATCGAGAACGCCTCCACCATGCGGAAGGGGGACATGATGTTCTCCATCCTCAAGGAACGGGCGGATGAAGAATGGATCATCGGGGGCGACGGGGTGCTTGAGGTTCTCCAGGACGGCTTTGGTTTCCTGCGCTCACCCGAAGCCAACTATCTTCCCGGTCCGGACGACATTTACGTCAGCCCCGAGATGATCCGCCAGTATTCCCTACGCACCGGCGATACCGTCGAAGGCGTCATCCAGGAGCCAAACGATAACGAACGCTACTTTGCGTTGATGAGTGTCGAGCGGATCAATTTCGAAGATCCCGAAAAAGCCCGGCACAAGGTTGCCTTTGAGAACCTTACGCCGCTTTACCCCGACGAACGGCTCAAGATGGAGATCGAGGATGATCCGACGATCAAAGACCGTTCCGCGCGGATCATCGATCTGATTTCACCCATTGGCAAGGGCCAGCGGTCCTTGATCGTCGCCCCGCCGCGTACGGGCAAGACCGTGCTTTTGCAGAACATCGCCAACTCGATCGCGCATAACCACTCGGAATGTTACCTGATCGTCCTGTTGATCGACGAACGGCCCGAGGAAGTGACGGATATGCAGCGATCGGTGAAGGGCGAAGTTGTCTCCTCGACCTTTGATGAACCTGCCTCGCGTCACGTTGCCGTATCTGAAATGGTCATCGAAAAGGCCAAACGCCTTGTCGAACACAAGCGCGACGTCGTGATCCTGCTCGATTCCATCACCCGTCTTGGGCGGGCCTTCAACACCGTTGTCCCGTCGAGTGGCAAGGTGCTGACCGGTGGCGTGGATGCCAACGCGCTCCAGCGCCCGAAGCGGTTCTTTGGTGCGGCGCGAAATATCGAGGAAGGTGGATCGCTCACAATCATCGCGACGGCGCTGATCGATACCGGCAGCCGGATGGACGAAGTGATCTTCGAAGAGTTCAAGGGCACAGGTAACAGCGAAATCGTTCTTGACCGTAAGGTGGCCGACAAACGGGTCTTCCCGGCGATGGACATTCTCAAATCCGGCACACGCAAAGAAGAGCTGTTGGTCGACAAGATCGATCTGCAGAAGACCTATGTCCTGCGTCGCATCTTGAACCCGATGGGGACGAACGATGCGATCGAGTTCCTGATTTCGAAGCTGAAGCAAACCAAGACGAATTCCGACTTCTTTGACTCGATGAACTCATAGATTAATTTGTCTTTGTAACGGCTTGAGCCTATGGATACGATTTTCGCCCTTGCGTCGGCGGCAGGTCGCGCCGGTGTTTCTGTAATCCGGGTTTCGGGTCCGGATGCGAATGCCGCTGCGGCTGCTCTCGCGGGGTCGCTGCCCGAAAATGGCCGCGCTCTCCGCCGCCTTACGGTGGATGGTGAGGTGATCGATCAGGCTCTGGTCATGACGTTTGCAGAAGGTCACAGCTTTACCGGCGAATCTGTTGTCGAGTTTCATGTCCACGGAAGCCCGGCTGTCATTGCGGCAGTGCAGCGGTTCCTCGGTGCGCAGTCTGGGCTGCGTCCCGCTCTTGCGGGCGAATTCACGCGCCGCGCGCTCGAGAACGGGCGGCTTGACCTCGCCCAGGTTGAAGGATTGGCGGATCTGATCGACGCCGAAACCGAGATTCAGCGCAAGCAGGCGATGCGCGTGTTCTCTGGTGCCCTGGGGCTTAAGGCAGAACAGTGGCGCGGCCAGTTGATCCGGGCGGCTGCATTGATTGCTGCGACAATTGATTTCGCAGATGAAGATGTGCCCGTGGATGTGGGTCCTGAAGTCTTGGATATTCTTGAGCGAATAACGGGCGAACTGCGGAAAGATGCCGACGGAGTCCGGGTCGCAGAACGGATACGTGAGGGATTTGAGGTTGCGATCCTTGGGGCACCGAACGTGGGGAAATCCACGCTTCTGAATGCCCTGGCCGGAAGAGAGGCGGCGATTACCTCAGAGCATGCCGGTACGACCCGAGATGTGATCGAGGTACGGCTTGATATCGATGGACTGCCGGTAACGCTCCTTGATACGGCAGGCTTGCGAGAAACAGAGGACGAGGTAGAGCGAATCGGGATCGAGAGAGGTCTCGATCGCGCCGCTGTGGCAGATCTGCGCATCTGGCTGCGCGAGTCCGAACCGGTCCCGGCCGACGGTTATGTCGAAGGTGACATTGTGCTTTGGGCCAAGGGCGATCTTCTGCCTTCAGGCTGCCCGTCTGTATCGGGACTGACCGGTGCGGGGATCGAACAGCTCCTTTCCGCCATATCCACCGCGTTGCGGGGGCGCACAGCGACGGTCGGTATTGCGATCAGGGAAAGACATCGACTTGCTATGATGCGTGCGGTAACCCATCTTGAACAGGCGATCATTCTCATGCTGACCATGGCTCAACACACTGAAATCGTTGCGGAAGAGATTTACCAAGCGATTCGGGCGATCGATGCTGTTGTGGGTCGGGTCGATGTGGAAGATATCCTGGGCGAGATCTTTGCCAGGTTCTGCATCGGTAAGTGAGGAGCGTTTCACGTGAAACATCAAGACTTTGACGTGATCGTCATCGGTGGCGGCCATGCAGGTTGCGAGGCTGCGCATGTCGCTGCGAGGATGGGTGCACAAACCTGCCTTGTGACGCTTTCTGCAGAATCGGTTGGCGTTATGTCCTGCAACCCGGCCATCGGCGGGTTGGGCAAGGGCCACCTTGTCCGCGAGATTGATGCGATGGATGGCCTGATGGGCAGGGTGGCAGACCGGGCCGGGATCCAGTTTCGCCTATTGAATCGCAGAAAAGGCCCAGCGGTTCAGGGGCCGCGCGCTCAGGCAGACCGGGCGCTGTATCGCGCGGCAATGCGAACCGAAATTGCGGCGAGGGAAGGGTTGATCCTTTTTGCCGGTGAAGCGGTTGATCTGATCGTGGACTCTGGCCAAGTCGTCGGCGTAATCCTCGAAGATGGAAACCGCCTTTCCAGCCGTGCTGTGGTCCTTACCACAGGCACATTCCTGCGTGGTGTCATTCATATCGGTGACAAGTCGCGACCGGCGGGCCGGATGGGCGAAAAGCCGTCCGTCCGCTTGGCGGAACGAATCGATTCCTTTGGTCTCCCGCTCGGTCGGCTCAAGACCGGTACGCCCCCCCGCCTGGATGGACGCACAATCGATTGGTCTGGACTTGAGACCCAACCAGGCGACGATGAACCGACGCTCTTTTCGTTCATGTCAAAGTCGCCTATGGCTCGGCAAATCTCTTGTGGCATAACGCATACGAATGAATGTACCCATGCGATCATCCGCGACAACCTTGGGCGAAGCGCGATGTATGGAGGACACATCGAGGGGATTGGACCGCGATACTGTCCGTCAATTGAAGACAAGGTTGTCCGGTTCGCCGACAAGACTTCACATCAGGTCTTTCTCGAGCCTGAAGGGCTGGATGATCCGACGATTTATCCTAACGGAATATCGACCTCTCTCCCCGTGGACGTCCAGAACGCCTATGTGCATTCAATTGCGGGTCTTGAGAACGTCGTGATCACCCAGCCCGGTTACGCGATCGAGTATGACTATATCGACCCAAGGGCACTGGACAATTCCCTGGCGGTCCGCGGCGTCCCGGGGCTCTATCTCGCAGGTCAGATCAATGGGACTACGGGCTATGAGGAGGCTGCGGCTCAGGGCTTGGTCGCCGGCCTGAACGCAGCCCGCTTTTCGCGTGATGAGGAACCGGTGCATTTCGGCCGGACATCGTCGTATATCGGCGTAATGATTGATGATCTCGTATCCCGTGGTGTGACAGAGCCCTATCGCATGTTTACTTCCCGGGCAGAGTTTCGGCTGACACTGCGTGCCGACAACGCTGATCAGCGACTCACCGTACTTGGCCGCAGCTCAGGCTGCGTCGGCGATGATCGCTGGGCGGCCTACAGCGCCAAGGCAGAGACGCTCGAACAGACGCGCCGCACCCTCGAAGGAAGAACATTCACCGCGCGCTCTGTCTCCGATATTGGTATCCGGTTGAATCCCGACAAGCAAAGCCGCAGCGGGATGGATGTGCTCTCACTGGTGGACGCAGAATTTGACCATCTTGTGTCCCTCGATCCATCTTTGTCATCTGTCCCGGCCGAAATCCAGAAGCAGTTGAAGCGGGACGCTCTGTATATGCACTATGTTGATCGCCAGTCGCGGGATATCGCTGCCATGCAGCGCGATGACCTGCTAGTCATCCCGGCAGACCTGTCTTTCTCCGATCTCCCCAGCCTCTCGACCGAGCTGCGGCTCAAGCTAGAACGAGTTCGCCCCGGGACTATCGCACAGGCAAGTCGGATTGACGGAATGACGCCCGCAGCCCTTATGCTTATCGCTGCTCGTCTAAAGCGCGGCCCGGCCTCGGTGTCGGCATGATGGCGGACGACGTGCAGCTTCTGAAGGGAACTTCTGTTTCACGTGAAACAGACGCAAGACTGCACGCCCTTGCAGACCTCGTGATCAAGTGGACGTCCCGCATCAATTTGATCTCGAGTTCTTCAGTTTCAGACATCTGGGTCCGGCATGTCATTGATTCAGCCCAGCTTTACGCCATGGCCCCGGCCAAATGGAAAAGCTGGGCAGATGTAGGAAGCGGCGGCGGCTTTCCTGGCATGGTGATTGCAGTCATCGCCGCCGAACTCAATCCTGACGGCCGCATTATCCTGATTGAGAGCGACCAGAGAAAATCTGTCTTCCTCCGGACTGCCATTCGCGAACTGGGTATCGAAACAACGGTTGTCGCGGGGCGCATCGAATCCATGGCACCGCTTGGCGCAGATGTCCTGTCCGCTCGTGCCCTTGGCGTCTTGGCAGACCTTCTCCCTATCGCGCACCGGCATCTCGCCCCAAACGGTCAGGCGATATTCCCCAAAGGCCGCAAGGCTGACGAAGAAGTCAAATTCGCTCGTACATCCTGGCAATTCGATATCGCGTCCCAACCAAGCAGCACGGACCCAGAGGCTCTAGTCCTGATGATCAAGAATATCTGTCATGTCTGACATCCTGCATCTGCGCCGCGCAAAGATCATCGCAATCGCCAACCAGAAGGGCGGTGTCGGCAAGACGACGACGGCCATAAATCTGGGTGCCGCCCTGGCCTGCGCGGCGCGCCGTGTGCTCCTTGTCGATCTTGATCCCCAGGGCAATGCGTCGACAGGTCTTGGCGTTACGGCGACCCAACGCGAAGTAACCGCCTATGACCTTATCCTTGGCGATGCGACCCCAACAGAGGCGATCCAGATCACCGCAGTTTCAAACCTGTCGATCATTGCAGCTACAACTGACCTGAGTTCGGCCGATATCGAACTGATCGACAATGAGCGCCGCAGCTTCCTTCTTCACGATGCCCTCCGCCAGTCAGCGATGGAACCCCTCGGTTTCGACTACATATTGATTGACTGCCCGCCCTCGCTCAATATATTGACGGTAAACGCAATGGTCGCCGCGGATTCAGTGATCGTCCCCCTGCAAAGTGAATTCTTCGCCCTCGAAGGCCTGTCGCAACTGATGCTCACGCTGCGCGAAGTGCGCCAGACCGCTAATCCAGGCCTGCGGATCGAAGGTGTTGCCCTCACCATGTATGACAAGCGCAACAACCTGTCCCAACAAGTCGAAAGCGATGCGCGCCAGAATCTTGGTGATCTGGTGTTCAAGACGGTCATCCCCCGCAATGTGCGTCTGTCCGAGGCGCCGTCCTATGCGATGTCCGTCCTCGACTACGACCCTCACTCGACTGGCAGCGAAGCCTACCGCGCTCTTGCTGCGGAACTCATCGCCCGCGAACGCTGAACATGACGGAGGACGGCATGGCCGACAAAACATCCCGAAACCGTGGTCTTGGCCGGGGCCTTTCAGCCCTCATGGCCGACGTGATCAGCGAATCCGAGGGCGAACGCCCCCGCCGACCTGACATACGGGTTCCCGTTGAGTCTCTTCAGCCGAACCCGAACCAGCCACGCAGGACCTTCGATGCTGATGATCTCGCAGAGCTTGCCGCCTCTATCCGGGAAAAGGGCATTATTCAGCCCCTTATCGTTCGCCCCGAAACCAATGGCCAGGGCCGGTACGAAATCGTGGCCGGCGAACGTCGCTGGCGCGCTGCCCAGATGGCGCAACTGCATGACGTGCCAGTCATCGTCCGCGACTACACAGACACCGAAGTGCTCGAAGTTGCGATCATCGAAAACATCCAGCGCGCTGACCTCAATGCGATGGACGAGGCTGCCGCATTTCGACAACTGATGGAACGCTTCGGCCATACTCAGGACCAACTCGCGGTCGCTCTGGGAAAAAGCCGTAGCCATGTGGCCAACCAGATGCGGTTGCTCGCACTTCCTGACGATGTCCAGCAATACGTCATTTCCGGCGCTCTCTCGGGCGGGCACGCCCGCGCGCTCATAGGGCATCCCCGTAGCTCAGAACTGGCGCGTCAGATCATTTCCGGCAAACTGTCGGTCCGCGAGGCCGAGCGTCTTGCCCGCGAACCGGGGACCGCGCCTGCCGCCCGCAAACCAAGGAAGTCGGGGACCTCTGGCAAAGATGCAGACACCCTTCTAATTGAACAAGAGCTCTCATCGACACTTGGGATGGGGGTCTCAATCGACCATGTGCCGGGCGAAGAGGGTGGAAAGCTCACCCTTCGCTACATGTCGCTGACACAGCTCGACGATCTGCTTCGCGTGCTGTCTGGCGGCTGATCCGCCCGGCTTGCTCCGGCTTCTGACTCGGTCAGCCAAGAAGCTGCCGCAGGACCGCGTTCAAGAGTGGACGGCCCGCTTCGGTTGTGCGCAACCGATCATCAGCGGTCTCGACCATCCCGATATCAATCAAACCATTGATATTTTTGGATAAATCGTAATCACCGAAACTGGACAGGCGCGCCCGATCAACCCCCTCGGTCAACCGTAGCCCCATCATCAGAAACTCTGCCCGCTGATCCGCGACAGATAGCGCAGCACAAAGGCTATCGCCGCTGCCAAATCGCTCAACCCGTTCCAGCCACGTCATGGGTATCCGGTCAGTTTCGGTTGCATGCCGCAGCCCGCCCAGCGTCAGCCGCCCATGCGCACCCGGCCCGATCCCGGCATAATCACCATAGCGCCAGTAGATCAGGTTATGCCTGCTCTCCAGGCCCGTTCTTGCATGATTAGAGACTTCATAGGCCATGAGACCGGCTTCATCCGCAATCTCCTGTGTCACAGCAAAAAGGTCAGCTGCCCGGTCCTCATCCGGCAATCCGCGCAGTTTGCCCGCCTTGTACCGATCGCCGAAAGCGGTCCCTTCCTCGATCGTCAGTTGGTAAAGGGACAGATGGTCAATCGCCATGGCCAGCGCTTCGCGCAACTCGGCTTTCCACGCACCTACGGTCTGGTCCTGTCGGGCATAGATCAGATCGAAACTCACCCTTTCGAAAACCGACCGTGCAATATCGAACGCCGCCCGGGCCTCGGCCGCAGAATGAAGCCGCCCAAGAGCCTTAAGGTCTGCGTCGTTCAACGCCTGAATCCCCATGGATACCCGGCTCACGCCTGCATCCGCATAACCCCTGAACCGCCCTGCATCGACCGAGGTCGGGTTTGCCTCCAGCGTGATCTCGATATCATTGGCGACGGGCCAGGTCGCCCTGACTTTTGTCAGCACGGCATCTACAACCTCGGGGTCCATCAGGCTCGGCGTGCCGCCACCAAGAAAGACCGACCGCAAAATTCGTCCCTGTGTCAGTGCCCCGACCCTGTCAATCTCGCTCAGATAGGCCCTTGCCCAGCGGTTCTGATCAATCTTGGCCGCGACATGGCTGTTGAAATCACAGTAGGGGCATTTCGCCATGCAGAATGGCCAATGGATATAAAGCCCGAAGCCACCGGCTTCCCAATCTTCAGGCAAAACAACCCGCCACGAGCTTGCGGAACGCATCCGCCCGATGGCTCATCTGATTCTTCTCCCAGCGGTCCATCTCGCCAAAGGTGACCGGATGGCCCTCAGGCTCGAAGATCGGATCATACCCATGCCCCTGCGCGCCCCGGCCTGGCCAGACAATACGCCCGAAGGAATGACCTTCAAATACCTCGTCATGCCCATCCGGCCAGGCCAGAACCAACGCACAGCAAAACCGCGCACTCCACGGCTCTGCTTTGCCCGATGCGGTGAGCTCAGCATGGGCCCGCCGCATCGCCATGTCGAAATCGCGCCCGGCATCCGTCTCGGCCCAATCGGCTGTATAGACCCCCGGCGCGCCATCCAATGCGGCAATCTCCAAACCGGAATCATCCGCCAACGCCGGAAGTCCCGTCGCTTTGGCCGCCGCATGTGCCTTGATCCGCGCATTGCCAGCAAACGTAGTCTCGGTCTCCTCCGGCTCGGGCAGCCCGAAATCAGAATTCGACGAAAGGATGATCCGAAAGGGCGCCAGAAGGGCGGCAATCTCTTCCAGCTTCCCCTTGTTGTGGGTCGCCACAATCAACCTGTCGCCCGTGAAACGTCTCATCCCAGCGCCACAATCTGCGCGGCAGCCAACTGCCGCGACCCCTTCTCTGCCAGGTCGAGCAACGCCCCCATCTGATCGCGCGTGAACGTCGCTCCCTCCGCAGACATCTGGACCTCGATCAGCCGCCCACCGGTCATGACAAAATTCCCGTCAACCCCCGCCTCGCTGTCCTCCGGATAGTCCAGATCCAATACCGGCTGCCCGGCATAGATCCCGCAGCTCACAGCAGCAACCGGATCGATCAGCGGATCGGAAATCACGATTCCCGCCTTCATCAGCTTCCGCACCGCCAGCTTCAGTGCAACCCATCCGCCCGTGATCGAAGCACAGCGCGTGCCCCCGTCTGCCTGGATCACATCGCAGTCGACCACGATCTGCCGCTCACCCAAAGCCACGCGATCCACTCCAGCCCGGAGCGACCTCCCGATCAGTCGCTGAATCTCCTGCGTACGACCCGACTGACCGTCCTTCGCCTCGCGCTTCATCCGTGTATTCGTTGCGCGCGGCAGCATTCCGTATTCCGCTGTCACCCAGCCCAGCCCCGTGTTCTTCATGAACGGTGGCACCCGTTCGTCAATCGACGCGGTGCACAGCACATGCGTATCCCCAACCCGGATCAGACATGACCCTTCTGCATGACGGCTCACCCCCGTTTCAATCGTCACAGGGCGCATTTGGTCGATCTGTCTGCCAGAGGGTCGCATCTGTCTGTCCTTATCCTGACTGGGCCGCATCTACGCCGGACAGTCCGGTTTTCCAACCCGGAATCCGCCCCCGTTGACGTTCTCCAACCAATGTCCTTATATATCCCGCCCCCTCTGTTGGACCCCGTCATGCCCGACAAGACGACACTCATCGAGGAAATGAACATCCGCTCGCGCGAAGTCTTTCGCCGCGTTGTCGAAGGCTATCTCGAAACTGGTACGCCAGTCGGCTCCCGCACCCTCACCCGTACCATGTCAGAACAGGTCAGCGCCGCAACGATCCGCAACGTCATGCAGGATCTTGAATATCTCGGCCTCCTCGGAAGCCCCCATATCAGCGCCGGTCGCGTGCCGACGCAACTTGGCCTCCGCATGTTCGTCGACGGACTTCTTGAGGTAAGCGATCTCGCCGGAGAAGATCGCCAACGGCTTGACGAAACCGTGGGCGGCAACGATCCCGACGTCGCCTCGACGCTCGACCGCATCGGCGCCGCCCTCTCCGGCGTCACCCGCGGCGCAAGCCTGGTGCTGACGCCCAAGCACGAAACCGCCCCGATCAAACATATCGAATTCGTCTCTCTCGCCCGGGACCGTGCCCTGGTCGTGCTCGTCTTTGCTGATGGCCATGTCGAGAACCGCATCTTCACCCCGCCGCTCGGCCAGACGCCGTCTTCGATGCGCGAAGCCGCCAATTTCGTGAACGCCCTCGCCGAAGGCCGAACCCTCGCCGAACTTCACATGGCCGTCGCTCTCGAGATCCGGAAACGCCGGCAAGAGATCGACGTTCTCGCCCGCGAACTCGTCGAAGGCGGACTCGCCACCTGGGTTGGAGAAGGCGAATCGACTGAACGGCTCATCGTTCGCGGCGCCGGAAACCTGCTCGGCGATCCCGACGGAGAGGCCGATCTTGACCGTATCCGCAGCCTCTTTGATGATCTGGAACGCAAACGTGATATCGCCGAATTCCTTGAACTCACCCAACAAGGCGAAGGCGTGCGCATTTTCATAGGGTCCGAAAACAAACTCTTCTCACTTTCGGGTTCCAGTCTCGTCGTTTCTCCTTATATGAACGCCGACCGCAAGATAATTGGCGCCGTTGGCGTCATCGGGCCGACTCGGCTGAACTATGGCCGGATCGTTCCCATCGTCGATTACACAGCCCAGTTGGTCGGCAAGCTCATTGCCGACCGCACCTGACAGGATAAAGCGCCATGGCCGATCAGAACACCGAACCCCAGACCCTTGACGAGCTTGCCGCCGAAACCGATGCGATGGAGGTTGAGGGCCTCGCCCTTCTGTCCGAGCTGGACGCCGTCCGGGCCGAACGGGACGACTACAAGGACCGGTTCATGCGCGCGCTGGCCGACAACGAAAACACTCGCAAGCGGGCCGAGCGTGACCGGAGAGAGGCGGAAAACTACGGGGGCTCGAAACTCGCCCGCGATCTCCTGCCCGTCTACGACGCGCTCCGCCGTGCGCTCGACAGCGCCAGCCATGAACAGCGCGACGTGTCCGCCGCTCTGATCGAAGGCGTCGAACTTACGCTCAACGAACTTACCAGCGTCTTTGCCAAACACGGGATGAAAGCCATCTCTCCCCAGATCGGCGACAAATTCGATCCGGCCATCCATCAGGCCATGTTCAACGCCCCCATACCCGGCACCAAGTCAGGCGAACTCATTCAGGTGATGACCGAAGGCTTCTTCCTTCACGACCGTCTCCTGCGCCCCGCACAGGTCGGCGTCTCCTCAATGCCTGCCAATTGATCCCTTGTCGTGGCGGGCTTCACCCGCCCTACGGTGGCGTAGGGCGGGTTTAGCCCATGCGGATCACCCTCCAGGCAACATTCCCCGCAATTCGTACACGAGCGCCAACGCCCCCTTCGGCGTCAACTCATCCGGCAAAACATCGCGCAACCGCGTTTCAACCTCCGAAACCTTGACCGGAACTGCTGCGGGCTTCTGAACCGCCGCGAACAAGGGCAGATCGTCTATCAACGTCTGCCGCCGTCCGCCGCCCTCCCGCTCACCCTTCTCCAGTGCATCCAGCACCACGCGCGCGCGCTCCACGACCGAAGCCGGCAGCCCCGCGAGCCGCGCAACCTGGACCCCGTAACTCCGATCTGCCGTCCCCTTCCGCACCTCGTGCAGAAAGATCACCTCTCCATCCCACTCCTTGACGCTCACAGTCGCGTTCTCGACCCCGTCCAGCTTGTGCGCCAGCACTGCCATCTCATGGTAATGCGTAGCAAATATCGCCCGGCACCGGTTCACCGCCTGCAGATGCTCCAGCGTCGCCCAGGCAATCGACAGCCCGTCATAGGTCGCTGTCCCCCGCCCGATCTCGTCAAGAATGACCAGCGCCCGATCATCCGCCTGATTCAGGATGGCCGCCGTCTCGACCATCTCGACCATGAAAGTCGATCGTCCCCGCGCCAGATCGTCCGTGGCACCGACCCGGCTGAATATCTGGCTCACGATCCCGATCTCGGCACGTGCCGCCGGAACAAAAGCTCCCATCTGCGCCAGCACCGCGATGAGTGCATTCTGCCGCAGAAATGTCGATTTCCCCGCCATGTTCGGCCCGGTCAAAAGCCAGATTGGCGCATCGCTCAGGTCACAGTCATTGGCCACAAAAGGCACACCATCCCGCCGCAGGGCTTGTTCCACGACCGGATGCCGCCCGCCTTCGATCCGGAACGCCCGGCTGGTATCGATCACCGGACATACCCAGTTCTCGCCTCTCGCGAGATCGGCCAAAGCCGCTCCCAGATCAATCTCGGCCAGCGCCTTCGCCAGAACGCCAAGCGGTCCCGCCTGCCCGATTATGGCCTCTCTCAGGCTTTCATAGATCCGCTTCTCGATCTCAAGTGCATGCCCGCCTGCATTGAGAATCCGCGTTTCCAGTGCACTCAACTCGACCGTGGTGAACCGAACCTGATTGGCAGTCGTCTGCCGGTGAATGAATGTTTCAGACAGGGGCGGTGCCAACATCCGGGCGGCATGTGTATCCGTCGTCTCGATAAAGTAGCCCAGCACATTGTTGTGCTTGATCTTCAGGCTCTGCACGCCCGCAATCGCCGCATACTCCGCCTGCATTCCCGCGATGACGGACCGCCCCTCATCCCGCAATCGCCGCGCATCGTCCAGTTCGGCGTCATATCCTGACGCCACAAACCCGCCATCCCGGGCCAAAAGTGGCGGCTCGGCCACCAACACCCTGTTCAGCAGGTCATGCAGTCCCTCGTGTCCGACCAATCCTGCCGCAGCCTCTGCCAAGACTCCCGGCAGATCGGCCCCGTCAAGCGCCCGTGCGCTCCGCCCGGCCACCTCAATCGTGTTCCGCACCGCCGCCATATCCCGCGGCCCGCCGCGGTCCAGCGCAAGCCGCGACAACGCCCGGTCCAGATCATGCGCCCCTCGCAGATGATCCCGCAAATCCCGCGCAAGTCCGGCATTATCAAGCATCCAGCCGACAACAGCCTGCCGTCCCAGGATCACCGGCAGCGCACAGGATGGCGACGACAGTCGCCGCTCCAGCAACCGCGCCCCGATCGGTGTCACAGTCCTGTCAATCGCGTTCAGCAGCGAACCCGCCCGCCCGCCGCCCATCGCATGGGTCAGTTCCAAAGACCGACGGGTCGTCCCATCGATCTGCATCGCCTCGCCCGCGCCCTCCTGAACAGGCGGGCGCAAAAGCGGTAGTTTCCCCTTCTGTGTAATCTCCAGATACTCGGCCACCGCCGCCATTGCGCTGATCTCGGATCGTGAAAACGTCCCGAACGCATCCAGAGAGGCAACGCGGAACAACCCGCACAACCGCCGCTCTCCGTTCGTGCTGTCAAACGCAACGCGGCTCAAGGGGGTCAGCGCGGCCCCGGAATCAGACACTATCTCACCATGAATGCGGTCAAACCCATCTGCGATCAGCACCTCTTTCGGGGCTAGCCGCGCGAGCTCGGGCCCCAACCGCACCACCGGACAGACCATCACCGAAAACGCCCCGGTTGAGATATCGACCCATGCCAGCGCCCCTTCATCCCGCACCTCGGCAAAGGCCGCCAGAAAGTTATGCCGTCGCGCATCCAGCAGCGAATCTTCGGTAAGCGTCCCCGGCGTGACGAGCCGCACGACATCCCGCCGGACAACCGCCTTGTACCCCCGCTTCTTCGCCTCTGCCGGATCTTCCAGCTGTTCGGCGATCGCCACACGAAACCCTTTGCGGATCAGCGTCAGCAGATAACCTTCTGCCGCATGCACCGGCACGCCGCACATCTGGATATCCTCGCCCAGATGCTTGCCTCGCCTGGTCAACGCAATATCCAGCGCCGCACTCGCCGCGACGGCATCGTCAAAGAACATCTCGTAAAAGTCACCCATCCGGTAGAACAGCAACGCATCGGGATGCGCCGACTTGATCTCCAGATACTGCGCCATCATCGGCGTGGCGCTGTCGCTCGCTTCCATGCGTCCCCCCGGATCACCACCGCCAAACCCTAACGGTCCGATGTTAGCGACGAAAGTCGAAAACTCACCCGTTGCGGGAAGCCACAGACAGGCGTTAACTCCTCCAACGGTCAGGGAGACCCCAATGTCCAAGCCCCGCTTCACCCGCGAAGACGCGCTGCAGTTCCACCAGCACCCCACACCCGGAAAGTGGGAGGTGCAGGCCACCGTCCCCATGATGACCCAGCGCGATCTTTCGCTTGCCTATTCCCCCGGCGTCGCCATCCCTTGCCTTGAGATCGCGGAAAAGCCGGAAACCGCATATGACTACACGAACAAGGGCAACCTCGTCGCGGTCATCTCCAACGGTACGGCTGTCCTCGGCCTTGGCAACCTCGGTGCGCTTGCCGGCAAACCGGTGATGGAGGGCAAGGCCGTCCTCTTTAAACGCTTTGCCGACATCAACTCTATCGACCTCGAGCTTGATACAGAAGACCCGGATGCCTTCTGCAACGCCGTCCGCCTCCTCGGCCCCTCCTTCGGCGGAATCAATCTTGAGGATATCAAGGCTCCCGAATGCTTCATCATCGAACAACGCCTGAAAGAGGAGATGGACATACCCGTCTTTCACGATGACCAGCATGGCACAGCGGTCATCTGCGCAGCGGGCCTCATCAACGCGCTGCACCTGACAGGGAAGAAGATCGAAGATGTGAGGATCGTCCTGAACGGCGCTGGTGCCGCCGGGATCGCCTGCCTCGAACTGCTCAAGACGATGGGCGCCCATCACGACAACTGCCTCATGTGCGATACCAAAGGCGTGATCTGGCAGGGCCGGACCGACGGGATGAACCAATGGAAATCCGCCCACGCCGCCCGCACCGATCACCGGACACTGGAAGACGCGATTCGCGGCGCCGACGTCTTCCTCGGTGTCTCGGCCAAAGGTGCTGTGACGCCCGAAATGGTCGCCTCTATGGCCCTCAACCCTGTCATCTTCGCCATGGCCAACCCCGATCCTGAAATCACCCCGGAAGAGGCTCACGCCGTCCGCCCTGACGCCATCGTCGCGACCGGCCGTTCCGATTACCCCAATCAGGTCAACAACGTCTTGGGCTTCCCCTACCTTTTCCGCGGCGCTCTCGATATCCACGCCCGCGCCATCAACGACGCGATGAAGATCGCGTGTGCCGAGGCACTCGCTGCCCTCGCCCGCGAAGAGGTCCCCGATGAAGTTGCCCTTGCCTATGGCAAGAAGCTGACCTTTGGCCGCGACTACATTATCCCCACGCCATTCGACCCCCGTCTCATCCACCGAATCCCGCCCGCCGTGGCCGCGGCGGGCATGAAGACCGGCGTCGCGCGTCGCCAGATCACAGACATGGACAGCTACCAGCTCGCGCTCAAATCGCGCATGGATCCGACAGCATCGATCCTCCGCAACATCTACGCCCGCGCCCGCGCTGCCCAGGCCACGATGATCTTCGCCGAAGGCGACGATCCCCGGGTGCTCCGCGCCGCCGTCGCTTATCAGCGCAACGGCCTTGGCACCGCACTGGTCGTCGGTCGTGAAAACGACGTTGCCGAAAAGCTGACAGCCGAAGGCATGGTCGATGCCGTGGGCGAACTGACGATCATCAATGCTGCTAACACACCACATCTTGATAAATACAAATCGTATTTATACCAAAGATTGCAGCGCCTCGGCTTTGACCGCCAGGACGTTCACCGTCTTGCCGCGCGCGATCGGCATGTCTTTGCGTCCCTCATGCTGGCCCACGGCCATGGCGATGGCATGGTCACCGGTGCCACCCGCAAATCGGCCCATGTCCTGCAACTCATCAACCACGTCTTTGACGCCGGTCCCAAAGACGGCGCCGTCGGCGTCTCTGCCGTCCTGCACAACGGCAAGATCGTTCTCGTCGCTGACACGCTCGTCCACGAATGGCCCGACGAAAACGACCTCGCCGATATCGCCGAACGCGGGGCCGAGGTCGCCCGGGATCTGGGCCTTGTTCCCCGCGTGGCCTTCCTCTCCTTCTCCACCTTCGGCTACCCCGTTTCCGAGCGTGCGACAAAGATGCTTCAGGCCCCAAAAGTCCTTGATAAACGGGGCGTCGACTTCGAATACGAAGGCGAGATGACAGTCGATGTCGCCCTGAACCCTCGCGCCATGGAAAACTATCCGTTCTCGCGCCTCACCGGCCCGGCCAACGTCCTCGTCGTCCCGGCCCGTCACTCCGCCTCGATCTCGGTCAAACTGATGCAGGAAATGGCTGGGGCCACCGTCATCGGCCCAATCCTTTCCGGCGTTGAAAAGCCAATCCAGATTTGCTCTGCTGTCTCTACGGTGAACGACATCCTCAACATGGCCGCAATGGCCGCCTGCAAGGTCGCCCGCCCATGACAATCTGGAATCTAGGCTCTATTAACGCTGACCACGTCTATTCCGTGCCCCATATCCCTGCACCGGGAGAGACTCTGGCCGCCTCCAAACTTGCAACCGGTCTTGGCGGGAAGGGCACCAACATGTCGGTCGCCGTCGCCCGCGCTGCCGGGCGCGTGATGCACATCGGTGCTGTGGGCGCAGACGGGCGCTGGGCCGCGCAGCGTCTCATCGAATACGGCGTCGAAACACGCTACATTGCGGAGGTTCCGGTGCTTACCGGCCACGCGATCATATACGTGGACGCACATGGCGAAAACAGTATCGTCCTGTTTCAGGGTGCCAACCACGCAATCCCCCTCGACACCATCCGCGCCGCCTTGTCCGAAGCGAAAACCGGTGACCGCTTCCTCCTCCAGAACGAAACCAACCTTCAGCCCGAAGCCGCCCAACTCGCCCGCGACATGGGCCTCACCGTCGCCTACGCCGCCGCACCATTCAGCGCGGCCTCGGTTCAGGCTGTCCTTCCCTTCACTGACTTTCTGATCCTGAACGAAGTAGAGGCCGATCAACTCCGGACCGCCAGCGGCCTCGGCCCCGCCGACCTTCCCATCGGGGACGTGATTGTCACCCTTGGCGCCGATGGCTCCGACTGGTTCGACAACAAGACCCGCCAGCGCCTCCATTTCGATGCACTCCGCGTCACGCCTGTCGATACGACTGGCGCCGGCGATACCTTCACCGGCTATGTCCTCGCCGCGCTCGACCGTGGTCAACCCATGGCACAGGCCATCCAGCTCGCCACCCGCGCCGGCGCGCTTATGGTCACGCGCCCCGGCGCCGCCGATGTGATCCCCGACCTGTCCGAGGTTACCGCCTTCCGGCCGTGACCCGCTGCCCTATCTACCAAAGCCCCCTGCGCCCCCTCTACTCCGCAAACGGCGCAGTACCGCCCCACAAAGCACGAACGCGCGCATCACGTCCGCAAGCTTCCCGGTAGAACTCATAGGCCGCTGCCTGCCGCTTGGGTCCGGCACGGGTAAAGACCAAGTCGTCACCCTTGTAGTAATCCTGATGATACTCCTCAGCGCGGTAGAACTGGCCAAGCGGCAGCACCGGCGTCAACACAACTGCCCCGAGTTCCGCCGATGCCTGCGCAAGCACCGCTTCGGCAGTATCCTTTTCCGCCCTGTCAGAGACGAATATCGCCGTCCTGTAGCTGTCCCCCCGATCACAGAACTGGCCGCCGGCGTCGGTGACGTCCACGGAGCGAAGAAACAGGTACAAAAGCTGATCAAGGCTCACCCGCGCCGGATCAAAAGTAATCTGCACCGCCTCATAGTGCCCCGTCCCGCCGCCCGACACTTCGTCATAAGTCGGATTGACCGTCGCACCCCCGGTATATCCCGATACCACTCCGGTCACCCCGGCGACCTTCTCGAAATCTGCTTCGACACACCAGAAACAACCACCCGCCACGGTCAGGACCTCCTCCGCCCGCAGGCCAAGCGGACAAAGGCACAGTACGACCGCGCAAAATCTTGCAAACATCACAAACCTCCCTCGAACCGCCGTCAACATGCCGCACAGAAAGCGTCCTGCAATTCACGCCTACGTGCGATCACGCCCCTTTTACCCCTTGGAACCCTCGCCTCGGACTTTTAGCCTCATCCCTAAGGAGGCCCCCATGACCGATCACGTCACCACCCACCAGGCCGAAGAAGATGCCCGCAACGAGACGATCCTCATCTACATCAACGGCCGCATTGTCCCCAAGGCGCAGGCCACGGTCAGCGTCTATGACTCCGGCTTCATGCTCGGCGATGGCCTGTGGGAGGGCATTCGCCTTTACAACAACAAATGGGCCTTCTTAGACGAACACATCGACCGCTTGTTCGAAGCTGCAAAGGCCATCGACCTCGACATTGCCTTGACCAAAGATCAGGTCATTTCCGCCTTGCTAGACACACAGAAAGCCAACGGCATGGCGACGGATGCGCACGCCCGCCTCATGGTAACCCGTGGGACCAAGGTCCGCCCTTTCCAGCACCCCTCCCTTTCCCGTTCCGGCCCGACGATGGTCATCATCATGGAGCATTCGAAGCCCAAGATCCCCCGCCCCATCCGTCTTGCCACAGTCCCCCACATGCGCGGCCTGCCGATGACTCAGGACCCTAAACTCAACAGCCATTCGAAACTCAACTGCATCCTTGCCTGCATCGCCGCCGAAAAGGCCGGTGCGGACGAGGCGCTGATGCTTGACCTACATGGCTTCGTGAACACCACGAACGCCTGCAACTTCTTCATCGTCCGCAAGGGGCAGGTTTGGACCTCTACCGGCGACTACTGCATGAACGGCATCACCCGCCAAAAGGTGATTGACCTGTGCCGCGCCAATGGCATCCCGGTCTTTGAACGTAACTTCTCACTCGTCGATACCTATTCCGCCGACGAAGCCTTCCTCACCGGCACTTTCGGCGCCCAGACCCCGGTCAGCACAATTGACGGGCGTACGATTGGCATGGGCCAGATGGGTCCGATGACCGAACGCCTCCGCACCCTCTACAAGGACCTTGTTGCCGCATGATCCCGACTAACTTAGGCAAAGGTCGCTGAATCATGCGCATCGCCATGTGGTCCGGCCCCCGGAACCTTTCGACCGCCATGATGTACTCTTTCGCCGCCCGGAAGGATTGCGCGGTCTGGGATGAACCCTTCTACGCCGCCTATCTCAAGACCACGGGTATCGACCATCCGATGCGCGATCAGATCATCGCTGCCCATGACGCCGATCCGGAGAGCGTGGCAGCCGCCTGCGTCGGTGAGATTCCGCATAATCAGAGCCTGTTCTATCAGAAACACATGCCCCTCCACATGGTCGACGGCTTCCCCCGAGGCTTCATGCGCGCATGCAAGAACGTATTCCTGATCCGCCATCCCGCTCGGGTTGTCGCCTCCTACGCCAAGAAGCGTGAAGGCCCGACACTCGCCGATATCGGCTTTGCTCAGCAGTCCCAAATGTTCGATGAAGTGACCGACTGGCTGGGCCATACGCCCCTCGTCATCGACAGTGCCGATATCCGCGCCGACCCACAGACGATGCTGACCAAACTCTGCACCGCCCTCGGCATTACCTATACCGACCGCATGCTCTGCTGGCCCGCCGGACCAAAGCCGTATGACGGTATCTGGGCCCCCCATTGGTACGGCGCCATCCACCAATCCACTGGTTTCGGTTCTGCCGAAGGTGCGCTGCCCGATCTCCCGCCCGCGTATCAGCGCCTCACCGATCTCGCCTTCCCCCATTACGACCGGCTTGCCGCCTACAAACTCTGATGAAAATTCATCATCACCGCGCTTGCCGCCCATGACCACGAGGTTCAAACTCGCGCCCAACCGAGGGGGACCACCATGCTGACCACAAACAAAGCCGCCGAACGCACCGCCCGCATCTATCTCAAGGCCGCCGATTGCCGGGTCGAGGATCTGGCTGCCCTCACCGCCCGCAAGACTGATATCGCCGACTACCCGCTCGCTGCTGATGTCCGCTCCAACGTCCTCGTCTACGACTGCAATACCCTGCGTCCCCGCCTTGGTAACCCCGCCGAACGCCAACAGATCATGGCCGAATGGACGGATGCACTTCTGAACGGCCCCGGCGTTCTCGTCTTGAGGCATGCCGAAACCGATCTTGCCATGATCGATCGGGCCTCTGTTATGTTCCGCACCCTGATCGACCAACAGAACAGACTCGGTTCGGGCGGAGGCGACCATTTCGCCAAGCCGGGCGCAAATGACCGGATCTGGAACAGTCTCGAAAAACACTGCCTCGCCGACCCCGAAAACTTCGCCCACTACTATGGCAACCCGTTTCTCGCCCTCGTATCCGAGGCGTGGCTTGGCCCGAACTACCAGATGACCGCACAGCTCAACGTCGTGAACCCCGGCGGAGCGGCGCAATCCTCACACCGCGACTACCACCTCGGTTTCCAAAGCGCCGCCGACATCGAACGCTACCCCCTTCACGTCCAGCTCTTGTCCCCGGTCCTCACCCTTCAGGGCGCCATCGCACATGTCGACGCGCCCCTGGAAACTGGCCCGACACTGCTTCTCCCCTTCAGCCAGCTTTACACCGCAGGCTACCTCGCGATGGGTCTGCCCGCCTTCCGCGACCACTTTGCCGCCCATCACGTGCAGCTGCCGCTGGAAAAGGGCGACATGCTCTTCTTCTCCCCGGCGCTCCTTCACGCTGCCGGAACCAATCGCTCGGCCGACGTAAAGCGCATGGTGAACCTCTTCCAGGTCTCCTCCGCCTTCGGCCGCGCGATGGAAAGCGTCGACCGCACCGCCATGTGCAAGGCGCTCTACCCCGTGCTCCTTTCCGCCGCCGCCCAGGGCACGCTCACCCCCGCAGCCATCGCCAACGTCATCGCCGCCACGGCCGAGGGTTATGCCTTCCCCACCAACCTCGACCGCGACCCGCCCCTTGGCGGCATGGCCCCCAAATCCCAAGCCGCCCTCATGGCCGACAGCCTCGCCGCCCGTCAGTCCCCGTCCGAATTCGCCGCCCTGCTTGATGCCCAGGCAGCGCGACGGACAGCCTGACCCATGCCGCCCGAAACCCCAGACGCCCTCGCCCCGCCCGACATCGCCCAGACCGTCGACCGCCTCATGCCCCGCCTGCGCGCCGCCCAGCGGCGCGGCTGGCTCATCGTCCTGGCGTCGGTCGCAGTCACCGCTCTTCTCGCCTACCTGTTGATTGATTGGCCATTGGACGGCACAACCGACCCGAGGATGTTCGTGGTGGTCATCGGTCTGGTCCTTGTCGGTGCATTCGGGGGCGAATTTCATGCCCGCAGCGCCCACGAGGCCGAGATGATCCCAAGGGTCGCGCGGGAACTTGGACTGAGCTACCAGGCAGGTTCCCACAGCCTTGTCAGAACCTTTCCGCCACGTCTCCTGCCATATGACCTTTCTGCCCAGGTCGACGCCTTGTTTTCCGGCAAACTCGGCGGCCGCGAGGTTCGCTTTGCCGAGATCAAGTTCACCACGCACAGCAGACAGCCCCGCACCATTCTCGACGGCATCGTGCTGGAGTTCGCCAACGTCGTTGCGCTCCCCAGCTTTTTCATCGTGCAGAAAACCGTTACGGAGTCGGGCCTTCTGTCCGGTCCACGGCATGAGGTCACCGACCTCGCCCTCCTGCGCGACGTCTCCACCGACAAGAGGCAGACCTATGGCATCTGGCTCACCCGACCGGAGGAAGAGCAAAACCCCGCCTTCGAACCCGTCATCGCCGCCAACCTCAAGGCCGAGACGGACCTGGGCCCCGAGGTCAGTCTCTACTCCGCCATGTCCGACGGAGAGACGACATGGCTCACCTTCCGCAAGACGCGCGATCTCTTCCGCATCGGCGGCCTCTTCATCTCCCGCGCCTCGGTCCTGAAAGAGGTGCAGCATGCCGCGCAGGACTTCGGCCTGCCCCTACGCCTGATTACCCGCCTGCTCGAGATCGAGGCGACAGCCGCCCGGCCGAAGCTCAGCCCCTGACCCGCGCGTTCCTCACCGCGATCAGCCGCAGCCGCAGCGCATTCAGCCGGATGAACCCTTCCGCATCCTTCTGGTCATAGGCGCCCGCATCCTCTTCGAAGGTCACGTGCTTTTCGGAATACAGCGAATGCTCCGACCAGCGCGCCACCGTGCGGGCCGATCCCTTGTAAAGCTTCACCCGCACCGTGCCCGTCACATGCTCCTGCGTGCGGTCGATCAGCGCCTGCAACGCCTCGCGCTCGGGACTGAACCAGAATCCGTTGTAGATCATCTCCGCATAGCGGGGCATGATGCTGTCCTTCAGATGCCCCGACCCGGCATCAAGCGTGATCTGCTCGATCCCCCGATGCGCCTCCAGAAGGATCGTCCCACCCGGCGTCTCGTACACACCGCGCGATTTCATCCCCACGAACCGGTTCTCGACCAGATCCAGCACGCCCACCCCGTGCCGTGCGCCCAACTCGTTCAGCCGCGTAAGCAGCATTGCGGGCGACAGCTTTTCCCCATTCACCGCAACCGCGTCGCCCTTCTCGAACGTGACCTCAACCATCTCGGCCTGATCCGGGGCCTGCTCCACCGGAACGACCCGCTGCAGCACGTACTCCGGGAACTCTTCGGCCGGATTCTCCAGAACTTTCCCCTCGGACGAGGTATGCAGCAGGTTCGCATCGACAGAAAACGGCGCCTCGCCCCGCTTGTCCTTGGCAATCGGGATCTGGTTTTCCTCGGCATAAGCCAGCAGCTGAGTCCGGCTCTGCAGCGTCCATTCCCGCCAAGGCGCAATCACCCGCAGATGCGGGTTCAGCGCCAGCGCGGACAGTTCGAACCGCACCTGATCGTTGCCCTTGCCCGTCGCGCCGTGGGCCACCGCATCGGCTCCGGTCTCGGCCGCAATCTCGACCAACCGCTTGGCGATCAGGGGCCGCGCAATCGACGTCCCCAGAAGGTAAAGCCCTTCATAAAGCGCATTCGCCCGGAACATCGGGAACACGAAATCCCGCACGAATTCCTCGCGTACATCCTCGATATGGATGTTCTCGGGCCTAACGCCCAAAAGAACCGCCTTCTCCCGCGCCGGTTCAAGCTCTTCACCCTGACCCAGATCAGCGGTAAAGGTGATCACCTCGCAGCCGTATTCATTCTGCAACCACTTGAGGATGATCGACGTATCAAGGCCGCCCGAATAGGCGAGGACAACTTTCTTGGGGGCGTTCGTGCCGGTCATGGGCGTCTCTGCGTGATTATTTACAGACGCCGGGGTAATGCCTTTCGCCTGTCAGGGCAAGCAACCGCCGTTGACCTTGCGCAACCGCCCGTGCGACCACATTTCCTCACATAACGCAAAGGAGCAGGCGCATGGGTTGGCAGATCATACAGCACAGTTTTGTACTTCTGTTCCGCAACCTGACAGATGCGCTCAAGGTCTCTGTCGGGCCAATCATGCTTGTCGCCATCTTTGCCTTCGCCATCATCGCCTCCCTTGGCGCCTCGGCAGAGGATCTGATTGCAGTCGCCGAAGGCGGGACGCCCTCTTCCGCGCTTTCGCTTGCCATCCTCATCCTTCTTCTGGGGTTCGTCTTTGTCTCGGCCTGGATCGCTGTTGCCTGGCATCGCCTGATCCTGCTCGAGGAATATCCCGGCATCCTCCCGGCGATAGCCGGCCGTCCGATCTGGTCCTATGCCGGCCGCTCGGTCCTGATCGGGTTCCTGACGCTGCTCGCCATGATCCCGGCCGCCATTCTGATTGGCCTTGCCTCCGAAATGCTGGGCCCCGGCCAACCCATCGTGGGCCTGCTGGCAGGCTTCCTCCTTGGCACATTCCTGAGCTTCATCTGGCTTCGCCTTGCCATCGTCCTTCCCGCAACGGCGCTGGGCCGCCCGCTGACGATCTCTGCCGCCTGGGCTGCGACCGCGCCGCTGTCGAACGCCATCCTGACGGCTTCGGCGATTCTCGTGGGCCTCAACGTCGGCGTGGCCGTCATCACGGGCGCGATCTTTCAAGGCCCCGTGGGCGTGTTCATCGACATCATCGTCAACTGGACGACGCTGATGGTCGGGACAAGCATCCTCACGACACTCTACGGGGTCGTCGTGGAAAAACGCACTCTCTGAACGCAGGATCTAGAAGAGACGCCTCAGAAAATCCCGTTCACCCGCATTGGAAATCAAGCCGACAGCTTCGGCGGCATCGCACCACATCGCCGTGTGCAGTTCCTCGGGCGGTGGTCCCATCCGCAACGTGGGCCGCGCAATGTAGATATGACAGATCTTCTCGGCCCACAGGTCGTACTCGGGCATATATGTAAACCGCCTGTAAGCGCCCAGCCGACGCGGCGCGGCGATGTGCCAGCCGGTCTCCTCATAGACCTCGCGGTGCAGCGCCCGCACCGGATCCTCGCCCTTGTCGATCCCGCCGCCGGGCAGTTGCAACTCGGGCAAAGGTTCCGCCTGAAACGTCAGCAACAGATCTGTCTGGCGCGGCAAAATGGCATAGACGCCGGGCCGGAAGGTATAGCACTGCCCGGTTTTCACAGCTTCGCCAAACCGCCTGATCATAGCCCGCCCCCTTGGACCTTTGCTTGCCGTGCCTATATGGACGCGTTATGCCCCTCCCGTCCAGTTAAGGAAACTGCCATGACCCTTGGCGCGCGTATTGCATGGGACGACACCGTCCTTCCGTTTCAACTCGACCGGTCCGATATCCGCGGCCGCGTGGCCCGTCTTGACGGAGTGCTTGATAACGTCCTGCGTCAGCACGACTATCCCCCGGTGATCGAGGCGCTCGTGACCGAGATGTCGGTCCTGACGGCGCTCATCGGCCAGACCGTCAAAGAGCGCTGGAAACTCTCGCTTCAGGTCCGTGGAAATGGCCCGGCCCGTATCATTGCAACCGACTACTACGGCCCCACGGAAGAAGGCGAACCCGCCCGCATCCGCGCCTGGGCGAGTTACGATACCGAACGCCTTGATCTTGACGCCGATCCGTTCAGCCAGATCGGCGAAGGCTACTTTGCGATCCTGATCGATCAGGGCGCAGGAAACGCCCCCTATCAAGGCATCACCCCGATTGCCGGAAACTCTCTTTCCGCCTGCGCCGAGACCTATTTTGCTCAGTCAGAACAGCTTCCGACCCGTTTTTCGCTCACCTTCGGCCATTCGACCATCCCCGGCGAAAAGGAACGCTGGCGCGCGGGCGGCGTGATGCTGCAACATATGCCCAAGGCTTCTCCCTTTGTCGCCAAGGATGCCGCAACCGGCGAAGGCGGCTTGCTCAACCCTGCCGATATCCTCGACGGCGACGAAGGCGAAAACTGGAACCGCGTCAATCTCCTTCTCGACACGGTCGAGGAACTTGAACTCATCGGCCCGCAAGTCCAGCCGACCGAACTGCTTGTGCGATTGTTCCACGAAGAGGGACCGCGCGTCTTTGACCCGCAGCCTGTCGTCTTTGGCTGCACTTGTTCTGCAGACCGGGTGCGTACAAGTCTTTCGATCTACTCCGCCAAGGACATCCGTCACATGACCACGCCCGAAGGCATCGTCACGGCGGATTGCCAGTTTTGCGGCGCGCATTACGAATTCGATCCCCTCACCCTGGGGTTCGAGGCGAAAGGTGCCGCAGGTGAACCCGTCTGAAGTCGAACAGGTCTTGCGCAGGGCCCTGTCGTTACCGGGCTCCGATTCGTCTGACTTTGACCTCAATCCGGACGTGCCCCTCCCCGAGAGGCGCGTCCTTCGTCCCGCAGGCGTGCTGATCGCTGTCGATGTGTCAACGCCCGTCGCTCAGGTGATCCTGACCAAACGCTCGGCCCGGCTGAAACACCATCCCGGCCAGATCTCATTTCCCGGCGGAAAGCAGGACCCCGACGACACTGACCCCCGTGCCGCGTCCCTGCGCGAGGCGCAGGAGGAGATCGGTCTTCCCCGTGACCACGTTCAGGTCCTTGGCGAACTCCCCCCGCATGAAACCGTTACTGGCTTCCTCGTCCATCCCGTGATCGGCCTCGTCCGGGAACCCTTCCACGAAGTGCCCGAAGCCGGCGAAGTGGCCGAAGTCTTTCGTGTGCCCTTTGCCCACGTGACCGACCCCACCCGTTTCCGGATCGAGGCGCGCCGCTGGCAAGGTCGCCGCCGCTACTACTATACGATCCCATACGGTCCCTATTACATCTGGGGCGCCACTGGCCGCATCCTTCGCGCCCTGGCCGAACGGGTCACAAGATGAAGATCACCGCCGACTGGCTTCTGTCCGGCCCGGCGACGCAAGTCTCCAAGGTGCTCACCGATGCGGGCCATCAGGCCTGGTTCGTCGGTGGTGCCGTCCGCAATGCGATCATCGGTGCCGAGGCGACAGATGTCGACATCGCAACAGATGCCCTTCCCGAAATCGTCTCTGATCTGGCCCAACGGGCCGGATTTCGTGCCATCCCCACAGGTATCGAACACGGCACCGTCACAATTCTTGCCGGCACCGAGAAATTCGAAATCACCACCTTCCGCAACGATGTCAAAACCGACGGCCGCCATGCAAAGGTCACCTTCTCGACCTCGCTGACCGAAGACGCCCAACGCCGCGACTTCACCATGAACGCCCTCTTCGCCGCTCCGGATGGCACCGTCACAGACCCTGTGGGCGGCCTGCCAGACCTTCTGTCCGGACACGTCCGATTCATCGGCGACCCCCATCAGCGTATCCGCGAAGACTACCTGCGCATCCTACGCTTCTTCCGCTTCACTGCATGGTTTGGTTCCCCCGAAAACGGAATCGACGCTGACGGCCTCGCCGCCTGTGCCGAAAACCTCGACGGCCTTGACCTTCTGTCCCGCGAACGCATCGGGGCCGAGATGCGCAAACTCCTTGCTGCGCCGGATCCCGCCCCCGCGCTTGCCGCCATGTCGGCAAGCGGGGCTCTCCTGCGCCTCCTTCCCGGTGCAGCAGCGCACCTGATTGCCGTCCTCGTCCATGTCGAACAGGCCGCATCGCTGCCACCTGATTGGGTCCGCCGTCTTGCCGCGCTTGGCGGGCAGGATGCGGAAACGACCCTCCGTCTCGGCAACGCCGAAACCACCCGTCTCACCAATCTGTGTGACGCCCTCAGCGCACCCGACACCCCCGGCACCCTCGGCTATCGCCTCGGCCCAACCGACGCGCTCGGTGTTCTTGCCCTCCGCGCCGCCCTGATGACCCGCGAAATCGACCCCGCCGACAGCGCCGCCGCTCTTTACGGCGCCGCCCAGACCTTCCCCGTCCGCGCCGCCGATCTCATGCCTGCGCTAAAGGGCCCCGCCCTCGGCGCAAGGCTCAAAGACCTCGAAGCCCGCTGGATCGCCTCGGGTTTCACGCTGACCAAAGACGCTCTCCTCGCCTGAAAAGTGTATTCCCGGATGCTGCACAGCGCATTTTTCGGGGGTGACAGAACGGAAAGACTCGTCTATCCGGACATTCGGACAATAAGGAGAAAGCAGTATGCGCATCGGGATTTCAGATCGTCAGTTTAGCTGACCTGACCGATCCCGTCCGGGCGGTCAGGTAGCACCCCGCCCTACTCCATACTGCTGTTTCCGCGCTCATAAGGAGCGAAGTCCATGTTCCGGTTTTTTGAAAACCTCGTCGATCCCTACCTGTCCTATGAACAAAAGGATGCGCCACCGACGGGCCTCTGGCCGTTCATGCGCCAGTTCCTCGTTCCGTTCCGGGGTGTCCTTGTCGCGTCAGTGATCTTCAAGGCGCTGATCGCTTTCGGCGACGTCGCCATCGTCTGGTATGTGGGCAAGCTGATCGACCACCTTTCCGGCACGACGCCCGAACTCTTCTGGGCCGCCCATGGCGCTGAAATCCTGATCGTTGCAGCGTTGATCATCTTCATCCGCCCTCTCGTCGCGGCGGTCGACGTTGCGCTCTTGCATAACACGATCACACCCAACTTCGGCACACTGATCCGCTGGCGCGCCCACCGCCACGTCTTGCGCCAGCCCGTCGGCTGGTTCGAAAACGACTTTGCCGGGCGTCTGGCCAACCGTATCATGCAGACCCCGCCCGCCGCAGGCGAAGCCGTGTTTCAGGTTCTCGACGCAGTGACCTTTGCCGTCACGACGCTGATTGGCGCAGTCATTCTTCTGGGCGATGCAGACACGCTCCTTCTGATCCCGCTCTTCATCTGGGTCGCGCTCTACCTGATGCTCATGCGCTGGACGATCCGCCGTGCCGGCCCCGCCGCGACGGCGTCTTCCGACGCGCGTTCTGCCATCACAGGCCGGGTCGTGGACAGCTACACCAACATCCATGCCGTCAAGATGTTCGCCCATCATGACCGTGAACTGGGCTATGCTCACGAAGCGATCGAACATTCCCGGCAGGCGCTTTTCAAGGAAATGCGCATCATCACGACGATGGATGTGACACTGACCGTGCTCAACGGCGGTCTTATCGTTGGCGTCTCTGCCCTGTCGCTCTGGCTCTGGTACACCGGCGCGGCGTCGGTGGGTGTCGTTGCTGCGGCCACCGCGCTTGTCCTGCGGTTGAACAACCTGACCTACTGGATCATGTGGGCCACGACGAACCTCGTCCAGTCGCTCGGCGTCGTTGTCGAAGGGATGCAGACCATCGCCCAGCCCATCACGCTGGTCAACGCACCGTCTGCCAAACCCCTGACCGTGACCAATGGTCAGATCGACCTGATTGATCTCGACCACCGCTATGGCCGCAAGGCCGGCGGCCTTGGTCCCGTCACGCTGACCATCGAACCGGGGCAAAAGGTCGGCCTTGTCGGCCGCTCCGGCGCGGGTAAATCGACCCTCGTCAAGCTGATCCTGCGGTTTTACGATCCCGACGCGGGCCGCATCCTGATCGACGGTCAGGACATCCGCAACGTGACGCAGGACAGTCTTCGGTCTGCCATCGGCATGGTCCAGCAGGACACGGCCCTCCTCCACCGTTCGGTCCGCGACAACATCATGTACGGCCGCCCCGACGCAACCGAGGCCGACATGATCGCCGCCGCCGAAAAGGCCGAGGCGCATGACTTCATCCTCAAGCTCAAGGACGGTGAAGGACGTTCCGGATACGAGGCTCAGGTCGGCGAACGTGGTGTCAAACTGTCCGGTGGTCAGCGCCAACGGATCGCGCTCGCCCGCGTCATCCTGAAGAACGCCCCGATCCTTGTTCTGGACGAGGCTACCTCGGCACTCGACTCCGAAGTCGAAGCCGCGATTCAGGAAACTCTCTATCGCATGATGGAAGGCAAGACCGTCATCGCCATCGCCCACCGCCTGTCCACCATCGCCCAGATGGACCGGATCATCGTGATGGACGACGGCCGCGTGATCGAGGACGGTCCGCATGCGACCCTGATCCAGCAGGGCGGCATCTATGCTCGCCTCTGGGCCCGGCAGTCTGGCGGTTTCCTCGGCGACACGATCATCGAAGACGCGGCGGAGTAATCATCATGTCCACACTCCGCGCGCGTCTCTCGACCTGGGTCGAGGGGCTGGTTGATCCCTTCGCGGCCCACCCGGCGCAGACGCCGGACAAGCGTCCGCTTCACTTTATGCTGGGCCATCTGCGCCCGTTCCGGAACGTGATGCTGATCGCGGGCGCAGTCGGTATCGCCGTGGCGCTGCTGGAACTGGGCCTCATCTGGTATGCCGGTCGCCTGGTTGACCTGATGAACGCCGGCCCCGCCACCTTCTGGCAGGACAACGGGGGCGAGGTGCTGATCGCCGCCCTCCTCCTTCTCCTGATCCGCCCGTTGATCCTGGCCTTCAACGCCATCGTCCTCTTCTCGGGCATCTCGACCAACATGGTCATTCAGGCCCGCTGGCGTTCCCATAAGCATATGCTGGGCCAGCCCGTCGGCTTCTTCCAGAACGACTTTGCCGGTCGCCTGGCCAACCGCGTCCTGAACGTGGGCTACGCCGTTGAAGACTCCTCTTTCCTTCTGTTCGAGGCCTTCTTTCAGGCCGCCGTCTTTGCAATTGCGACTCTGATCTTGCTCTCGGGCATGAATATCGTCCTTGCCCTGCCCATGGCGCTTTGGATTGCGGCCTTTGTCGGCTTCGTCCTCTGGTATGCGCCCCGCGCAGGAAAGGCTTCGGAAAAGAACAGCCACGCAAACTCCCGTGTTACGGCGCGGGTGGTAGACAGCTATTCCAACATCGAAACCGTCAAACTCTTTGCCCATGCGACGCGCGAAGAACGCTTTGCCCGCACCGCCATGCGCCGCCACCGTCTGCGGTTCGGCGCGCTGATGCGGGTCTTTGCGGCCCAGCAGGGCGCCATGGCGCTTTTCAACTCTGCCGCCATGCTCCTCGTCATTGGCCCCGCGCTGCTCCTGTGGTCCAACGGCCACCTGACAGTGGGCGAGGTCGCAGCAGCCGTCGCGATGGCGCTCCGCCTCAACACGATGACCGGTTGGATCATGTGGATGACGGTCCGCACGTTCGAACACATGGGCACGATCCGCGAAGGGCTGCAAAGCATCGCGGTCCCCCAGACCGTCACGGACGCCCCGAACGCCCCCGAACTTCAGGTCACCAAAGGCGCCATCGCCTACAAGAATGTGACACACCACTACGGCAAGGGGTACGGTGGCCTGAACGGCATCACCCTTACGATCGCCCCCGGCGAACGGATCGGCCTTGTCGGGCGTTCCGGCGCTGGCAAATCCTCCCTCGTCAACCTCCTCCTCCGCATCCGCGATGCCGAAGGCGGCGTGATCGAAATCGACGGCCAGAACATCGCCGCCGTCAGGCAGGACTCCCTGCGCGCTTCCATCGGTGTCGTGACGCAGGATTCATCGCTCCTGCACCGCTCCGTCCGCGACAACATTCTCTACGGCCGCCCCGACGCGACAGAGGCTGATCTTCTCAGCGCCGCCGAAAAGGCCGAAGCGATGAGCTTCATCCCCGACCTCCGCGACGCAGCCGGGCGCAAGGGGTTTGACGCACTTGTCGGTGAACGCGGCGTGAAACTTTCCGGCGGACAACGCCAGCGCATTGCGCTCGCCCGCGTGATCCTCAAGGATGCCCCCATCCTCGTTCTGGACGAGGCCACCTCGGCCCTCGACTCCGAAGTCGAAGCCGCCATTCAGGAAACCCTTTACGGCATGATGGAGGGCAAGACCGTGATCGCCATTGCCCACCGCCTTTCCACCATCGCCCGAATGGACAGGATCGTCGTGCTTGATCAGGGTCAGGTTGTCGAAGACGGCTCGCATAGCGCCCTACTGGAAAGCGGCGGCCTCTATGCGCGCCTCTGGTCACGCCAGTCGGGTGGTTTCATCGGCGACTCACTCGCCGACGAGGCTGCCGAATGAAATCCCGCCCGGCGCTCAGCAATCGCTTGCTGCTGCGTCTCGGCAGTCTGGTGCGCCCGTTTGACGATGATATCACGCCACCTCCCGACAGGCTGGCCGCCTTCTTTGCATGGGCGGTCAAGGGCACTTGGGGCGTCCTCCTCATCGCCGGCATCGTCTCTGCCATCGCCGGTGCCGCCGAAGTCTTTGCCGCCATGCTGCTGGGCCATGTCATCGACGCAGCCCAGGCGACCGGGCCCGAAAACCTCTGGTCCGCCAACAGCGGCCTTCTCAGCTTCGCTGCCGTCTTTCTGATACTGATCCGCCCCCTGTCGTACGGCCTCTCGGCCGCCTTTCAGGGCATCGCCATCAGCCCCAATCTCAACGTACTCGTCCTGTCGCGTCTCCATCGCTGGACGATGGGGCAGGCCATCACTTTCTTTGACAACGATTTCGCGGGCCGCATCGCTCAGAAACAGATGCAGGCCGCCCGCGCCTTAACCGAAGTCGTGGTGGAAACCCTCAACACCGTCATCTTTGCGCTGGCCTCGATCTTCGCCACGATGATCCTCGTTCTGTCGATCGACTGGCGCATCGGCGCAGTCCTCGCGCTCTGGCTGGCGGCCTATCTCCTTTTCATCACGAACTTCCTGCCCCGCATCCGCGCCCAGGCCGAACAGCGCGCCGCCTCACGCGCTGTTGTGACCGGGCAGGTGGTCGACACCATCACGAACATGCGCACGGTCATCCTTTTTGCGCATACCGAATTCGAAGACGAAGCCGCCGTCGAAGCCATGCGCGACTACCGCGACCGGACGATGACCTTCGGCTCCGTCTCGACAACCTTCCGCCTCTACCTCATGGTCATCGCCGGAACGTTGCCCGTCCTGATGGTCGGCCTCACGCTCTTGCTCTGGTCACAAGGCTCCGCGACCGCAGGTGACATTGCCTCCACCGGCACGGTCGCCCTCCGCATCGCCCAGATGACCGGCTGGGTCAGCTTTTCCCTGATGAGCATGTATGCCAACGTGGGTGAGGTTGAGGATGGGATGCATACCCTCACTCCGCCCTATACGCTCACCGACAAACCCGGCGCGGTCCCCCTCGCCAGCGCCGAAGGCATCCAGTTCAACGACGTCACCTTTGCCTATGGCCGCAAATCGGGCGGTGTCTCGCACATCAACCTCACCGTTCGCCCAGGCGAAAAGATAGGCCTTGTCGGGGCCTCGGGTGCCGGCAAATCCTCCCTCGTCTCCCTCCTCCTGCGCCTCTACGACACCGAAACAGGTGCCGTCCGCATTGGTGGTCAGGACATCCGTGACGTGACGCAAGAATCCCTGCGTCGCCAGATCGGCATGGTCACGCAGGAAACCGCGATGTTCAACCGTTCGGCCAGCGACAACATCCGCTACGGCCGCCCCGATGCCACCAACGCCGAAGTGCAAGAGGCCGCGAGAAAGGCCGAAGCCCACGATTTCATCCTCGGTCTGGTCGACTACAAGGGCCGTACCGGCTATGACGCCCATCTTGGTGAACGCGGCGTTAAGCTTTCCGGTGGTCAGCGCCAGCGCATCGCGCTCGCCCGCGCCATGCTCAAGGACGCCCCGATCCTTGTCCTGGACGAGGCAACCTCCGCTCTCGATTCCGAAGTCGAAGCCTCGATTCAGGCCGCCCTCGACATCGCCATGCAGGACAAGACCGTCATCGCGATCGCCCACCGCCTGTCCACGATCGCCCGCATGGACCGTATCATCGTGCTGGATCAGGGTCGCATCGTCGAAGAAGGCACCCACGACGCCCTTCTTGCCCGAAACGGCCTCTACGCCCGCTACTGGAACCGTCAGTCCGGAGGATTCCTGCGCGCCGAGGCCGCGGAATAGTGCGCATCGTCTCTGTCACACATCACGGCATGGGCCGGGCCGATGATGGCACACTCGTACCCCGTACCCTCCCCGAAGAGGAGATCGAACTCCTCCCTAACGGCACTGCCCGCATCCTTGCCCCTTCCCCCCGCCGGGTAGCCGCACCCTGCCGCCATTTCAAATCCTGCGGCGGCTGCACGATGCAGCACGCCGACGAAGCCTTTGTCGCCGCATGGAAGACGGGTATCGTCGCCCGCGCATTGGAAGGGCAGGGGATCACCGCCGAAATTGCGGGGATTGAAACCTCACCACCCCTGTCCCGCCGCCGCGCCAGACTCTCGGGCCGCCGCACGAAATCCGGCGCCATGGTCGGCTTCCACGCCCGCGCCTCCGACGCCCTCGTCGCAGTCCCCGACTGCAAGTTGCTGACCCCTACCCTGACCGCCCTCCTTCCCGCGCTCGAAGACCTCACCCTCCTCGCCGCCTCGCGCAAATCCGAGATCGGCCTTACCGTCACCGATAGTCGCGCGGGCCCCGATATCCTGATCGAAACCGACAAGCCCCTGACCCCGGCTTTGACGCTCGACCTTGCCCGCCTTGCGGAAACCCACGGCATCGTCCGCCTTGTCTGGAACTCTGACCCCGTCGTCACCCGTCTGCCCCCCGCCCAACGGTTCGGCCGCGCCCATGTTGTGCCGCCGCCCGGTGCTTTCCTTCAGGCCACTGCACATGGCGAACGGACCCTGCTTTCCCACGTCCTCAAAGCCATGGACAAGGCCACCCGCATCGTCGATCTTTTCGCCGGATGCGGCACATTCACCCTCCCCCTTGCCGAACGGGCCGAAGTTCACGCCGTCGAGGGCGAAGCCGGCATGCTCGCCGCGCTCGACAAAGGCTGGCGCGGTGCCCCCGGCCTGCGCCGCGTCACAACCGAAACCCGCGACCTGTTCCGTCGCCCACTCCTTCCCGATGACCTGCGGCACTACGACGCCGCCGTTATCGACCCCCCCCGCGCCGGTGCCGAGGCGCAGGTGGCCGAACTTGCGGCGGCCCGCCTGCCTTTGGTCGCCATGGTCTCTTGCAATCCAATCACCTTCGCCCGGGACGCCAGAACGCTCCTCGCCGCCGGATATCACCTCGACCCGATCACGGTCGTCGATCAGTTCCGCTGGTCCACTCATGTGGAACTTGTGTCACGCTTCACATTGTCTTGAGCGGCGAAACGGGTCACGGGTTCTGGTCCAACTGACCAAATCGCGCTATCACATACAAAATCGGTAGAAAAACCGGGGCAGAAACAAGTTGGTCAACATCACACGGCGCACCGCAATTGCTGGCGGCCTTGTCCTCGCGGCAGGCTGTAGCACCGGCCCGCGTTTCCTTACCTATGACGGGCCCGAGGTGACGAGCATCGTGACATTCAAGAGTAAGCGCAAACTATACCTCTATCACGACCGCGAAGTCCTCGAGACCTATGATATTGACCTTGGCTTCGCTCCGGTCGGCCAGAAACACTTTCAGGGCGATGGCAAGACACCCGAAGGTCAGTATTGGATCAGCCACCGCAACCCCCGCAGCCAGTATCATCTTTCTCTGGGCATCTCCTATCCCAACGCCGAAGACGTGGCCTACGCCCGGTCGCAGGGGCGCAATCCCGGCGGCGACATCTTCATCCACGGCACGCCCGGCTTGTATCGCCGGTCCAAGGACTGGACGGCCGGCTGCATCGCCGTGTCGAACCGTCAGGTCGAGGTCATTTACTCGATGGTCAAGAACGGCACGCCGATCTTCATCTATGCCTGACCGGTTCCGACCTTATCTGGCCAGAACCATCGTCCACCATAGCTTGCCGGAATCCTCCTGAAACCAGGCCAGTCCCAGTTGCGTCGCTGTCGGATCCAGGATCACGGAGCGCGTCTGCGGGTCTTCCATCCAGGCTGCCAGAGTCTCAAGTTCGGTCTCGTAGCTTTCTGAAATGACCTCGCCCACCAGTTTGCCCGGGTATCCGACGCGGGTCAGCCGGTCCACCGGCGACGATCCGTCAGACCCGAAATGCCAGGGCCGGTTCTGAATCGCCATGTCCCGGGAATGGGTCGCCGCTGCTGCGTTCAGTTGCGCGTTCAGCGCGACCGGCACGGCGCCAGCAGCCTGTCGCAATGTGTTTACGCCATCCAGCATCCGGTATGGGATTTCCTGCGCGTCCCTGTCCGTGATCCGATAGATTCTCTGGACAGGCAGCCCATCCGCCCCCACCGTTGACTGTCGCGGCGCACATGCCGCCACCAACGCCATCCCCAAACCCATCATCACGTTACGTCGCAGCATCAGGCACCCTTTCGTTCGTCATGTCTGCTTAGCGACAGACTTCGGCTACTTCAAACCGGATAAGCACAGTTTGGCCGATCTGACGGTTGTTTGAATTGCAGACGGATAGGTTCAGACGTATCAGACCCGAAAGACCATGAAACCAAAGCGGAAGGGTCCGGAAATGGCTCAAGAATTCTTTGCACGCATCGGCCGTCGGCAGTTTCTGTCGGTCGGGGCAGCAATGATCGGCGCGGGTCTCGCCACCAGAGCCTTTGCCCAGTCCGAAGAATCCACAACCGAGGTCGAAGGCGACATCTCGAACGCCGTGCGTCGCAACGTCTCGGCATTTGTCGAACGTGACTGGCAGCCCTACTTCGCCAGCCTCATCAACGGTGCGATCCTCTGCGACACCAAATCACGCGCCCTCCATTTCTGGAACGAAGATCAAAGCGTCTACTACCTCTTCCCGACCAGCGTTCCGCTGACCGATGACCTCACCCGCCTGGGCCAAACCGAAGTTACCGAGAAGGTAGTGGCCCCCACTTGGCGCCCCACCCCCTCGATGCGCGAACGCAATCCCGAATGGCCCGAAGTCGTAGAAGGCGGCGCGCCCAACAACCCCCTCGGCCCGCTCGCGCTCTATCTGTCCTGGCCATACTACCGAATCCACGGCACCCACGACACGCGCAAGATCGGCCGCCGGTCGTCCAACGGCTGCATCGGCCTGTACAACGAACACATCACCCTGCTCTTCCCCGAGGCTAAGGTCGGCACGCAGGTTCTGCTGATCTAGGCTGCCGTGGGTATCACCCACGTTAGCTGGATCCCGTAGGGCGGGTGAAACCCACCAAGCCCGGCACTAATCCAGCCAACCCTTCAGGTTCTGCATGATGACGCCCGACAGGGCCGTCACATGTGCCTCATCTTCGTTCAGGCAGGGGATATAGGTGAACTCTTCCCCACCGGCGTGGAGGAAGCTTTCGCGGATTTCTTCGTTGATCTCTTCCAGCGTCTCGATGCAGTCCGCGCTGAAGGCAGGTGCGCAGATTGCGATCCGCTTGATCCCGTTCTTGGCCAGCCTTGCGACTTCCTCAACCGTGTAAGGCTTCAGCCATTCCTCCGGCCCGAAACGGCTCTGGAACGTCGTCGTGATCTTGGCCTTGTCCCAGCCCAACCTCTCGCGCAAAAGGCGCGTCGTCTTCTGGCACTGGCAATGATACGGATCGCCCTCACGCAGATACCGCTCTGGCACGCCATGATAGGAACAGACCAGAACTTCTGGTGCCGTCTCTTTCGCCGCATAGGCCCGTTCGACCGACTGGGCGAGCGAATCGATATAGGTCGGATCGTCGAAATAGGGCGGCACGACCCGCGCGATCGGCTGCCACTTTTCCTGCATCAGCGCACGGAAGAACTGGTCATTCGCGGTCGCCGAAGTTGCCCCGGCGTAGTGCGGATAAAGCGGGAAGAACAGGATGCGCGTGCAACCCGCCTCCACCATCTCCCGTACCTTCGATTTGGTAGAAGGATTGCCATAGCGCATGCAGAAGTCGACCATCACATCGTCGCCGTACCGCGCCTGCATCCGCGCCCGGATCGCCGCCGTCTGGTCCTTGGTAATCGTCAGCAGCGGGCTTTCGTTCTTCTCGTGGTTCCAGATGGATTTGTAGTTCGCACCAGACGAGAACGGCCGTTTCGACAGGATGATCAGTTGCAGCAGCGGCTGCCACAGCCATGGCGAATAATCCACGACCCGCCGGTCCGACAGGAACTCGCCCAGATAGCGCCGCATCGACCAATAGTCATAACCATCCGGCGTGCCCAGGTTGGACAGAAGAATTCCTACCCGCGCGGGCTTGATCTTGGGATGGTCCGCCGGGGCATGGGCCGGACAAACAGCAACCATATCCCGGTTCTGATCCGATTTGGCATCAAGCATCGCTGGCGTTCCGTGATTATCCATGAATGACTCAAAGGGAAATAAGCGGTTTCATCAATCGGTCAATCGCCCGACGGCTCTGGCGGTGTTTCTATCACCCGCAACGCATCGGCAAGCCGATGTGTCGCAGACCCAGGACGCAAAGGTTGCGGCTGCGTCGGGGCCGGTGCCCAACCTGTCAGCACGATGACATCAAAAGTGGCAGTGATCCGCCCGTCCGGCCTGCCAAAACGATCCGCATAGATCTGCGACATCAGCGCAATGACCGCCGCCTTCGTTGGTCGCCGCAGCCGACCCTGCAGCGCATTGGTCTCGCCCATCCAGCGCAAATCCCGCATCAGATCAAAGGCATCAGCATAGGTCACGTCATAGGGCACCCCATCCGCCACCGGCAGGTTCAGCCCGGCCCGTTGCAAAAGACCGCCCAGATCCCGGATTTCGCCCATGGGCGCGACCCGGGGCGACAGACCCCCGGAAACCTGCACCTCTGCCTCGGCCAGCGCCGCGCGCAACTCGGCCAAAGTCTGCCCACCGAACAGCGTCGCAATCAGCAACCCATCGGGCCTGAGCGCATGACGGCACTGTACCAACTGCCCCACCGGGTCATTCGCCCAATGCAGCGACAGGTCATGGATCACCAGATCGTGTTTTCCAAGGGCGAGTGCCAGCACCTCGTCATCCGCCACAACCCGTGCGCCGGGCATGACCCCGGCCCAGACCGACGGCCATCCCGTCACGACGGCGGGCGCCGTAAACCTTCTGTTAACCTCATTCAGCCTCTCCTGAACCTCGACCGCTACAGCCTCGCGCAAGAACGTCACCGGCGCGCGCGCCGCACGGGCGCGGTTCCGCGTCAGGGCCTGACGGTCAAAGATGATGGGCGGTGTCTGCATGGCGCCCAAATAGGGGGCTTGGACGAAAGATGCAAAGTCTGCTTCATGCAATATACCCCGCGCAATGCGTCTCTTGCGGCGCGCTGACCGACGCAGACTTTGGCCTCTGCGGTCCCTGCTGGCGCGACACTGGCTTTATCGGGGGTCTGGTCTGCGATACCTGCGGCACGCCCCTCCCCGGCAATGAAACTGCCGGGATCGTTCAGTGCGACGACTGCATGACCATCGCCCGCCCCTGGTCCCGTGGCCGCGCCGTGTTTCTCTACAAGGACAACGGACGCAAGATTGTCCTGCAACTGAAACACGGCGACCGCACGGACCTTGCCCGCCCGGCCGGGCAATGGCTGGCCAATGTCGCGGCCCCCCTTCTGCAGGACGACACGATCATCGTCCCGGTCCCTCTGCACTGGGCCCGCCTTCTCACCCGCCGCTACAATCAGGCCGCCCTCCTCGCACATTGGGCCGCACACCATCTGAACCGGCCCGTGGCCCCCGACGCGCTCATCCGCACACGCCACACCCGCAAGCTGGACGGCCACTCCCGCGACGCTCGTTTCGCGGCCCTGCAAGGGGTCATCACCCCCCACCCCCGCCGCAAGGCGCTCAACGGCCGTCACGTCCTCCTCATTGACGATGTGATGACCTCCGGTGCCACATTCGCCGCTGCCACCGAAGCCGCCCTTGCAGCAGGTGCAACGGGGGTTTGCGTCTTGCATCTGGCCCGCGTCGCGAAAGATGCCTAAGTCTATGTCGATCCCTGCAAGAGGACCGCCAGAATGCAGACCATTGAAATCTACACCTCGCCCACTTGCGGCTATTGCCACGCCGCCAAACGCCTTCTGAATCAGAAGGGCGTCACCTTTTCCGAAGTGAACGTCGTCGCCAACCCCGACCGCCGCCCCGAGATGGAACAACGCGCCCACGGCCGCCGCACCGTCCCGCAGATCTTCATCGGCGGTCAGCATGTCGGCGGTTGCGACGATCTCTACGCGCTCGAAGACGCGGGCAAACTCGATCCGATGTTGCAGGCGTGAAAGCCGCAGTCCTCCAGATCACCTCGTCCGACACCCCCGCCGACAATCTGGCGATGGTTTCAGCGATGCTGGACACCGCCCATGAGGCAGGCGCCGGGTTTGTCCTTACGCCCGAAATCACAAACTGTCTCACCTCGAACCGCGACCGCCAGCGCGAGGTCTTGACGACAGAAGATGCCGACCCCACTCTCTCCGGTCTCCGCGACAAGGCGGCATCGCTCGGCATCTGGCTATCCATCGGCTCGCTCGGCCTCAAGACCGGGGAACCCGACGGCCGTTTTGCAAACCGGTCATTCCTGATCGACCCGACCGGCAGGGTCTGCGCCCGCTATGACAAGATCCACATGTTCGACGTGAACGTGTCAGAAACCGAAACCTACCGCGAATCGGCCGCCTACCGTCCCGGTGATACCGCAGTCGTGGTCAAGACCCCCTTCGCCACGCTCGGCCTGACAATATGCTACGACGTCCGCTTTCCCTACCTCCACCGCGCCCTCGCCCATGCCGGTGCCGAGGTCATCCTCGCCCCCGCCGCCTTCTCGCCCGTGACCGGTGCCGCCCATTGGGAACCGCTCTTGCGTGCCCGCGCCATCGAAACCGGCTGCTACGTCCTCGCCTCCGCGCAAACTGGCCTGCACCCCGCCGGGGTGCCATCGCCACCACGCAGCACATATGGGCACGCCCTCATCGTTTCTCCCTGGGGAGAGGTCCTTGCTGACGCCGGCACCGAACCCGGCATCCTTTACGTAGACCTCGATCGCGCCGAAGTGGCAAAAGCTCGCCAGCGCATCCCCGCCCTGACCCACGACCGACCCTTCAAAGGCCCCTGATGGACAATCTCACCGACGCACTGGCCGTTTCGCTGTTCAGCGAAATCCTGACCGTCGATCAACTCGCCCGCAGCAATGTCGCAAAGGTTCTGCCCAAGGGGATGGAACTTTCGCACTTCTCGGTCCTGAATCATCTGGCCCATACCGGCGGGGAAAAGACCCCGGCCCAGCTTGCCCGCATCTTCCACCTGACGCGCGGCGCGATGACCAACACGCTCGGCAAACTCGAATGGGCCGGCTGGGTCCACATCCGCCCCGACTGGGACGACGCCCGCCGCAAGCTCGTCTCCATCAGCCCCGCCGGCCTCGCCGCCCGCGACGCTGCCGTCGCCGCGATCACCCCCATGCTGGCAGAGGTCGTGAACGGCATCGGCATCGACCGCGTCCGCGCGGCCCTTCCGGTGTTGCGCGAAATGCGGATGCGCCTGTCGGATGGGGAATGACTACGGCTTGATGCTCGCCGTCACATAGTTCACCGACAGATCCCGCTCTGACAGGCTCCAGCTCCATGTCAGCGGGTTGAAAACCATCCCCTTGCGGTCAACCGGGTCCAGCCCTGCCTTCTGCAGCAGTGCAAACAGTTCCTCAGGCGTGATGAACTTGGCCCAGTCGTGCGTTCCCTTGGGCAGCCAGCGCATCACATGCTCAGCCCCGATGATCGCAAAGACATAGCTTTTCGAGTTCCGGTTGAGCGTCGAACAGATGTGCAGCCCGCCGCATACAAGCAATTGGCGGCAGGCCGTCAGATACCCCAGCGGATCATCCACATGCTCGACGACCTCCATGTTCAGCACGATGTCGAACTGCTCGCCCGCCGCCGCAAGTGCCTCGGCCGTGCCGACGCGATAGTCGATCTTCAGCCCAGACTGTTCAGCATGCAGCTTTGCCACCGGAATGTTGCGCGGCGCGGCATCGACGCCCAGAACATCCGCTCCCAGCCTTGCCATCGGTTCGCACAACAGCCCGCCACCACAGCCGATATCCAGAATCCGCAATCCTTTGAACGGCTGCGGATCGTCAAGGTCCCGGGCAAATTCAGCCGCGATCTGCGACGTGATGTAGTCCAGTCTGCAGGGGTTCAGCATGTGCAGCGGTTTGAACTTCCCGTTCAGATCCCACCATTCCGCCGCCATCGCCTCGAATTTGGCAATTTCCGCCGCGTTCACCGTGTTTGTTCCGCTTTGCAACATTCTGTCCGTCCGCCTGCCGCTTTAGGTAATGGAAGACCATCTCCGCCCGCTATATAGAGTGTTCATGGACAAGGTCTCTGGTCAAAAGCGCACATCTGCCCACCTTTACCCGCCGATCGACCCCTTCGATCAGCGGATACTGGACGTGGGCGATGGCCACCGTGTTTATGTCGAACAATGCGGACGGCCCGATGGAATCCCTGTCGTCGTCCTGCACGGCGGCCCCGGTGGCGGCTGCAGCCCGGCCATGCGCCGCTATTTCGACCCCGCCGTCTTCCGCGTGATCCTGTTCGATCAGCGCGGCTGCGGCCGGTCCCGCCCACATGCGCATGTCGAGGCCAACACGACCTGGCACCTTGTGGCAGACATCGAACTGATCCGCCGCACGCTGGGCATCGACCAGTGGATCGTCTTCGGCGGCAGCTGGGGCGCGACGCTTGCATTGATCTATGCACAGGAACACCCCCAACGGGCCATGGCACTCGTCCTGCGCGGTGTGTTCCTGATGACCCAGCCCGAACTCGACTGGTTTTATGGCGGCGGGGCAGGGGCCTTCTGGCCCGATCTCTGGGCCCGCTTTACCGCACCCATCCCCGAGGATGAGCGGGACGACCTGATCGGCGCCTACCACCGCCGCCTGTTTTCCGGCGATCTGATGACCGAAACCCGCTATGCCCGAGTCTGGGCCGCGTGGGAAAACGCGCTCGCCTCGATCGACAATGACGGCGCGGGGGGTGAAGGCCCCGCCGACTATGCCCGCGCCTTCGCCCGGCTCGAGAATCACTATTTCCGGAACAATGGTTTCCTGACGCCCGATCAGGCCATCCTGAACCGGATGGACCGCGTCGCCCGCATCCCCGGCGTGATCGTGCAGGGCCGCTATGACATGATCTGCCCGCCGACCTCCGCCTATCGGCTTGCCGCCGCATGGCCCTGCGCGCGGCTGCACCTTGTCGCGCGCGCCGGGCATGCCCTGTCCGAACCGGGAATCAGTGCCGAACTCGTCCGTTCGATGGACGCGCTGGGCGTGTCACAGAAATGATCCGCGGCACCCGTCAGATCGACCGGATCAGCCGCCGGGGCCTCATCACCTCGGGCGTGCTGGCAGGTGTCTTTGCGGCCTCGGGCGTGCCGCTGCAGGCGCAATCACGGGGCGGCACGTTGCGTCTCGGCCTGTCCGGGGCCAGCGAATCGGACGGCTGGGATCCGCGTTTTCTTCGCGGCCTCTTCATGCGGGTGGCCGGGCAGGGCGCGGTCCGTGACTGCCTGACCGAAATCGCGGCCTCCGGCGAACTGACCGGCGAACTCGCCGAAAGCTGGGAATCATCCCCCGACGCCCGCATCTGGACTCTCACCCTGCGGCGTGGCCTGAGTTTTCACGACGGCAGCCCCCTGACGGCAACCGATGTTCTGGCCTCGCTCGACTGGCACCGGGGCGCCCTTTCGCCCGCTGCCTCCATCGTGGCGCAGATCGACGACATGAACGCTCCCGGCCCCGGTCAGGTCCAGATCACCCTTGCCGCGCCGAACGCCGATTTTCCTTTCCTCCTGTCCGATCCCCACCTTGTCATCGCCCCACTGGGCCGCATGGCCGACGGAATCGGCACCGGCCTTTACCGCGTCGAAACCTTCCTGCCAGGCCAGTCTGCCCGTCTGACGCGGGTCACGCCGCATTACAAGGACGGCAGGGCAGGTTGGTTTGATGCCGTCGAAATCATCGCCCTCAACAACCCCTCGGACCGCATCGCAGCCCTTGCGCAGGGCAGTGTGGACGCAATCGACAGTGTGGCGGGTCCCTATCTCGCCGCGCTCGAATCCCGGCGTGATCTCCGAGTGATGCAAGCCACCGGCAACGCCCACCTGATCGCTTCACTCCCGGAGCCGTTTTCTCAGGACTTCGCGAGCGCACTCCAGCCCGCGCTGGATCGGCAGTCCCTGATCGACACATCCCTTGCCGGACAGGGCCGGGTCGCTGCCGATCACCCGGTCGGCCTGATGAACCCCTACCTCTCCCCCGTCGCGCCTCGGGTGCACGATCCCGACATGGCCGCGTGGCTGACGGGCCGGACCGGCCTTGACCTTACGACAGACCTCGTCACCCGCGTTTCTGCCGGCCGCCTGACCGAGGACTGGGCCTTTTCCGCCGCCATCGGCCCTGGTGGCGCATGGGAATCGACACTGGGCCAGGACCCTTCCTTTCACGCCCTCCTCGCCACGGCCCGCGCAACCTTTGACAGCACGACCCGTGCCACGCTTTACGCCGAGGCGCAGGAAATCGCCGCCACCCGTGGCGCCGTCACCGTCGCGGCCCACCTGCCCTGGACCGACGCCCACACCGCCAGCCTGCGCCACGGCAATGCGCTGGGCGTGACCTTGCCCCTCGACGGCGGCAGGATCGCCGAACGCTGGTGGTTCGCCTGATCCACAACCGGCCGTAATCTGTCAGAGGTGCCTGCCGCGCCACGTTCTTGCTTGGCGCCAGCCTGCGGTTGGCGCGCGCCTCTGGCGAAAGTAGTTTACCGACAAGGAAACCAGCCGCAGTTGCCCCTTGCAACTTGGCCGTGGTCTCCGTATATCCCGCTCGAAAGCGGCGTCTTGGCTTCCACCCCCAAGGCTCCACCGGGAAAGATCAACGGGCCGCGCGCCCGTTTTTTTGTGCTTGCAGGACAGCATGTCAGACCTCATCGCCAAAGCGGCTATTGACCGCCGCATTGCTCAGATCATCGGCCCTGTCATCGAGGACATGGGATTCGAACTCGTGCGCGTGCGGCTCATGACGGGCAAGCTATCGACACTTCAGATCATGGCCCAGAAGCCCGACGGCTCGATCGAGGTGGACGATTGCGCTCTCATCTCGACCGCCGTCAGCGCCGTGCTCGACGTCGAAGACCCGATCGTTGATGCATATACGCTCGAAGTCTCCTCGCCCGGCATCGACCGGCCGCTGACCCGGCTCAAGGATTTCGACCAGTGGCAAGGGTTCGAGGCCAAGATCGAGACCGAGGAACTGATCGACGGCCGCCGCCGGTTCAAGGGCATCCTTGCCGGAGTCGACGATGACGAGGTTCTGATCGAACTCGACGACACCAAGGAACCCGTGACCATCGGGCTCAAGTTCGACTGGCTGTCGGACGCAAAGCTTGTCCTGACGGACGAGCTGATCCGTGACGTGCTGCGCGGACGCAAGGATGCGGGCCTTATTGATGAGGCCCAGTTCGATGAGGTCGAGACCATCATCGACGGTGATGACGAAGAAGATACGGATGACGCCCCCGAAGGGGCCGCAGAGGAGAAGAACTGATGGCCATTACGTCTGCCAACCAGCTTGAGCTTTTGCAGACCGCCGAGGCGGTCGCGCGCGAAAAGATGATCGACCCGGCCCTTGTGGTCGAAGCGATGGAAGAGTCCCTCGCCCGCGCCGCGAAAAGCCGCTACGGTGCCGAAATGGACATCCGCGTCAGGATCGACCGCAAGACCGGCCGGGCGGTGTTTTCCCGCGTCCGCACCGTGGTCGAAGATGACGCGGTCGAAAACTATCAGGCCCAGCTGACCGTCGCCCAGGCCCGCCAGTATCTGGCAGATCCCAAGGTCGGCGACCTGATCACCGAAGAAGTGCCCCCCGTTGAACTCGGCCGCATCGCCGCGCAGTCGGCCAAGCAGGTCATCCTGCAGAAGGTCCGTGAAGCCGAACGTGACCGTCAGTACGAAGAGTTCAAGAACCGCGCCGGCACGATCATCAACGCGACAGTCAAGCGCGAGGAATACGGCAACGTCATCGTCGACGTGGGTGCCGGCGAAGCCATTCTGCGCCGCAACGAAAAGATCGGCCGCGAAGCTTACCGCCCCGGCGACCGCATCCGCTGCTACATCAAGGACGTGCGCCGCGAACAGCGCGGCCCGCAGATCTTCCTGTCGCGCACCGCGCCCGAATTCATGGCCGAACTGTTCAAGATGGAAGTGCCCGAGATCTACGAAGGAATCATCGAGATCAAGGCTGTCGCTCGCGACCCCGGTTCGCGCGCCAAGATTGCCGTCATTTCCTATGACAGTTCGATCGATCCCGTCGGCGCCTGCGTCGGCATGCGCGGCAGCCGCGTGCAGGCCGTGGTGAACGAACTCCAGGGCGAAAAGATCGACATCATTCCGTGGAACGAGGACATCCCGACCTTCCTCGTCAACGCGCTGCAACCGGCCGAAGTCTCCAAGGTCGTGTTCGACGAAGACGCCGAACGGATCGAGGTCGTCGTGCCCGAGGAACAGCTTTCGCTCGCCATCGGTCGCCGTGGCCAGAACGTGCGGCTCGCCTCCATGCTGACCGGTCTGAACATTGACATCATGACCGAGGAAGAAGAGAGCAAGCGCCGTCAGGCCGAGTTTGAAAGCCGGACCAAGCTGTTCATGGACACGCTCGATCTGGACGAATTCTTTGCCCAGCTTCTTGTCTCCGAAGGGTTCACCAACCTCGAGGAAGTGGCCTATGTCGATCAGGACGAGCTTCTTGTCATCGACGGCGTGGACGAATCGACGGCGCACGAGCTTCAGGCCCGCGCCCGCGATTATCTCGAGGCCAAGAACAAGGCCGCCCTCGATCATGCTCGTGAACTGGGTGTCGAAGACAGCCTCGTCGCCTTCCCGGGCTTGACCCCGCAGATGATCGAGGCGCTTGCGCTTGATGGCGTCAAGACGCTCGAAGATTTCGCCACTTGTGCCGACTGGGAATTGGCCGGCGGTTGGACGACCGTCGACGGCAACCGCGTGAAGGACGACGGTGTTCTGGAAAAGTTCGACGTGAGCCTCGAAGAAGCGCAAAACCTCGTCATGACCGCCCGTGTCATGCTCGGCTGGGTCGATCCCGACGAGCTGAACAAAGGCGACGATGCCGAAGATGAGGAACAGGAGGACTGATTCCGGTCCTTGTGGCACACCCATGACCCGTGGCGGACAAGATAGCGAACAGGACGGCCCGGAACGCAAGTGCATCGTCACGGGCGAAGTTCAGCCCAAGGCGGGCCTGATCCGTTTTGTCGTCGGTCCGGACAATCAGGTCTATCCGGATGTGCTTGAAAAACTGCCGGGGCGCGGCATGTGGGTGACTGCAGATCGCGCTGTTCTGGAAAAGGCAGGCAAGGGCCAGTTCGCCCGATCTGCCAAGAAGGCCATCGCGGTCCCCGCAGGACTGGCCGACGAGGTCGAGCGTCAGCTTGCCCGTCGTGTCGTTGATCTGGTCGCCCTCGCCCGCAAGGCCGGGCTTGCCATCTGCGGCTTCGAGAAGGTCAAGACCGCGCTTGACAAGGGCGGCGTCAGGGTTCTTTTGCAGGCCAGCGATGGTTCTGAACGCGGCAAGACCAAACTCTGGACTCCGACAGGGGCCCGTTATTTCGGCTGTTTGACGTCAGCTGAATTGGGTTTGGCATTCGGACGTCAAAGTGTGATACATGGCGCGCTCGCGTCTGGTGGACTGAGCGACCGTGTTGTACAGGAAGCCGCGAAGCTTCGCGGATTGCGCGAAATTGACGGCGGTCAGGGGACCGCCGGGAAGGATATAGTAGCTACATGAATGATACCGACGACAAGAAACCTCTTGGTCTGCGTGCGCCCGGAGCCCGTCCGGGCCAGGTGAAGCAAAGCTTCAGCCACGGCCGCACCAAGAGCGTCGTGGTGGAAACCAAGAAGAAGCGCATCGTTGCGCCGCCCAAACCGGGTGCGCCTGCCGGTTTGGCACATTCATCGAGCGCCATAACGGGCGACCCGTCCAAACGTCCTGCAGGGATTTCAGATGCCGAACTTGAAAGGCGGATGAAGGCTCTGGCCATGTCCCGCGTCCGCGAGGCCGAAGAGGCCGCGAAACGCGAGACCGAAGAACGTGAACGCGCTGAAGAGCGCGAGCGCCGTCGCGCCGAAATGGAAGCGAAAGAGCGCGAAGAACGCGAACGCGAAGATGCCGCCCGCGAAAAGTCCGAAGAAGAAGAGCGCAACCGGATCAAGGCCGAAGAGGCCGCCCGCAAGGCGGCGGCGCCTGCTGCTCCGGCGCGCTCTACTCCCTCTGCCGCCCCAAAAGCACCCGTCGTGGTTGAAGACGACCGTTCGGCTCGTGGCCTTGCTCCGGTCCGCAAGCCCCCCGCAGACCGCGAACGCGAAACGCTGCGTGGTGAAAAGGTAGTCAAGCCCAAGGCCAAGACCGACGACGATGTCCGCCGCGCAGGCAAGCTTACCCTGAACGACGCCCTCACCGGTGGCGAAGGTGGCCGTCAGCGCTCTATGGCCGCGATGAAGCGGAAACAGGAACGCGCCCGTCAAAAGGCGATGGGCCAGTCTGCCGACCGTGAAAAGGTCGTCCGCGACGTGCAACTGCCCGAGGCGATCACCGTTGGCGAACTTGCCAACCGGATGGCCGAACGTGTGGCTGACGTGGTCAAGATGCTGATGAAGAACGGCATCATGGCGACCCAGAACCAGTCGCTCGACGCCGACACGGCAGAACTCATCATCGAAGAATTCGGCCATCGTGTCGTCCGCGTCTCGGACGCCGATGTCGAAGACGTGATCTCTGCCAGCGAAGACAAGTCCGAAGATCTGCGGCCCCGTCCGCCGATCATCACGATCATGGGCCACGTCGACCACGGCAAGACCTCGCTTCTCGACGCGATCCGCCATGCCAACGTCGTCTCGGGTGAAGCCGGGGGAATCACGCAGCACATCGGGGCCTATCAGGTCAGAACCGATGATGGTGCGACGCTCACCTTCCTTGATACACCAGGCCACGCCGCCTTTACCTCGATGCGCGCCCGTGGTGCCAACGTGACCGACATTGTCGTTCTCGTTGTCGCCGCTGACGATGCGGTCATGCCGCAGACGATCGAGGCGATCTCTCACGCCAAGGCGGCCAGGGTTCCCATCATCGTTGCGATCAACAAGATCGACAAGTACGAGGCGAACCCGCAAAAGGTACGCACCGACCTGCTCCAGCACGAAATCGTCGTCGAGGCGATGTCGGGCGACGTGCAGGATGTCGAAGTTTCGGCCAAGACCGGCAAGGGTCTCGACAAGCTGCTCGAAGCCATCGCGCTTCAGTCCGAGATTCTGGAACTCCGCGCCAATCCCGAACGGGCCGCGCAGGGTGCCGTGATCGAGGCCAAGCTTGACGTGGGCCGCGGCCCCGTGGCCACCGTGCTTGTCCAGAACGGGACGCTCCGCAAGGGCGACATCTTCGTCGTGGGCGAACAGTGGGGCAAGGTCCGCGCGCTCATCAACGACAAGGGCGAAACAATAACCTTAGCCGGTCCATCCGTCCCGGTCGAAGTGCTGGGTCTGAACGGCACGCCGCAGGCCGGCGACGTCCTCAACGTCGTCGAAACCGAAGCGCAGGCCCGCGAAATCGCCTCCTACCGTGAACAGGTTACCCGCAACAAGCGTGCCGCTGCCGGTGCCGCGACGACGCTGGAACAACTCATGGCCCGCGCCAAGGCTGACAAGAACGTGGCCGAACTGCCCGTCGTGGTCAAAGCCGACGTGCAGGGCTCTGCCGAAGCGATCGCTCAGGCGCTCGAGAAGGTCGGCAACGACGAAGTGCGCGTGCGCGTGCTTCACTCCGGTGTGGGCGCGATCACGGAAACCGATATCACGCTGGCCGAATCCTCGGGTGCGCCGGTCATCGGCTTCAACGTCCGTGCGAACGCATCGGCCCGCGCCGCTGCGAACCAGAAGGGCGTCGAAATCCGCTACTACTCGATCATTTACGATCTCGTTGACGATATCAAAGCCGCCGCTTCCGGCCTTCTCAAGGCCGAAATCCGCGAACGCTTCATCGGTTACGCGACGATCAAAGAGGTGTTCAAGGTTTCGGGAATCGGTAAGGTCGCCGGCTGCCTCGTCACCGAAGGCGTCGCCCGCCGCTCTGCCGGTGTGCGCCTCCTGCGCGACAACGTGGTCATCCACGAAGGCACGCTCAAGACGCTCAAGCGTTTCAAGGACGAAGTGTCCGAGGTCATTTCGGGCACCGAATGCGGCATGGCCTTTGAAAGGTACGACGACGTGCGCCCCGGCGACGTCATCGAAATCTTCGAACGCGAAACGGTCGAACGCACTCTCTGACGCGTTCCACCTGCACCAACGAAAAGTGGATGGCCCATGCCATCCACTTTTTCATTCTCTCAAGCCTTGATCAGCTTGCGCGGGGAATAGGCGTGCCTTGATACAGGCGTTCGCCGACGCGAATGACAATCTGCCCGTTATCCAACTGCTTGACGAGCAATCCCTGGACGGAAACGCACGTGCCGATCGTGATGGTCCTAAGCATGCGAATCACCCTCGAATGAGATAAGTTAACAAAGGTTAGCGTATCTCGGCATTGTGCACCGCCACAAAACAGTCACTTTTGGTGATAAGTACCTTAAAGCCAGTCCCGCAAGATCGGAATCAGGGGAATATCCGCCGGCGGCATCGGATAGTTCTTCAAATCCTGCGCGCGGACCCACTTCAACACCTGCCCCTCGCGCGATTGCGGCACACCTTGCCAGCGGCGGCAAGCGAACAGCGGCATCAGCAGGTGAAACTCCGGGTAGGAATGGCTCGCAAACGTCAGTGGGGCCAGACAGGACGCCCAGGTATCAATCCCCAGTTCCTCCTGCAACTCCCGGATCAGCGCCACCTCAGGCGTCTCGCCCGGTTCAACCTTGCCGCCCGGAAACTCCCACAGCCCGGCCAGGGATTTCCCCTCCGGCCGCCGCGCCAGCAGAACCCGCCCGTCCACGTCAATCAGCGCGACGGCAGAAACAAGGACAATCTTCAAGACCGATAGTCAGCGTTGATGTCGATATACCCATGCGTCAGGTCGCAGGTCCACACGGTTGCAAAACCCGGCCCGATCCCCAGATCAACCCCGATCACCAGTTCCTGCTGCTTCATATAGGCACTGGTCTCTTCCTCGGAATACTCCGGCGCCCGGAACCCGTCCCGCGCCACCGTGATATCGCCAAACCGAATCGACAAAAGGTCACGGTCCGCCCGCGCACCCGACTTACCCACCGCCATCACGATCCGACCCCAGTTCGCGTCCTGCCCGGCGATCGCCGTCTTGACGAGCGGCGAGTTGGCAATCGCCAGCCCGACCTTGCGCGCATCCTTGTTGTCCGCCGCGCCACTCACCTGCACCTCAACGAACTTGGTCGCACCCTCGCCATCCCGGACCACCTGCAACGCCAGATCCAGCATGACCTTTTCCAGACCTGCCGCAAACGCGGCATCGCCCGTCACATCCACGCCCGACGCCCCCGTCGCAGCCATCAAAAGCGTATCCGACGTCGACGTATCGTTGTCCACTGTGATGCAGTTGAACGTCCGGTCCGTGATCTCGCCCAACAGCTCTTGCAAGGCCGCGTGCCCGATCACCGCATCGGTAAAGATATAGACCAGCATCGTTGCCATATCCGGCGCGATCATCCCCGATCCCTTGGCGATCCCGGCGATCTTCACCGTCTTGCCACCCACTCTGACCTCGGCCGCCGCTCCCTTGGGGAAGGTATCCGTCGTCATGATGGCCTTGGCCGCCGCATCTATCGCATCGGCTCGCAGCGCGTCCTTCAGCTCGCCCAGCTTTGCCGTGATCCGCTCATGCGGCATCGGCTCGCCAATTACCCCGGTGGACGATGTGAACACACGCGATGCATCGTTTCCCATCGTTGCTGCCACCGCATCGGCAATCGCAGCGACCGAAGCCGCACCGCCCTTGCCTGTAAAGGCGTTCGAGTTCCCCGAATTGACAAGGAACGCCGCCTTGCCGCCCTTTGCCCCGCCATTCTTGGCCTGGCAGTCCAGTACGGCAGCCGATCGCGTGGCAGAGGTTGTAAACACCCCCGCCACGGTGCTTCCTGCTGCCAGTTCCGCCAGCATCACATCAGTCCGGTTCTTGTATCGCACCCCCGCCGCGATGGCCGCAAAACGGACGCCATCAATCACAGGCAGTACGTGAAAACTGGCGGGCGCGAGCGGAGAGACAGCCATTGTCAGATCAGTCCTTTACCAGATCGGCGTTCAGGATCAGCGTCGGGTCAAAGGCACCCTCTTCCGGACGGGTGATTTCGGCCGCCGCCATCAGTTCGGTCAGCTTGGCTTCAACCGCAGCCTGCCGGATCTGCCCGTCAAGGTCGGCCCGAACGTCTTCCAGCGCCGGGGGTGCCACGGGCCGTGTCTCGGTCAGCTTGATGATGTGCCAGCCGAACTGAGTCTGCACCGGTGCCGACAGTGCCCCCAGATCGCCATTGGCAAGCGCCACGACAGCCGTTTCGAACTCGGGCACCATCATGCCCAGACCGAACCAGCCCAGATCACCACCAGCCGCACCCGACCCGGTGTCGGTCGACACTTCCTGCGCCACGGCCGCGAAATCCTCTCCGCCGTTGATCCGGTCGATCACGGCCTTGGCCTCTTCCTCAGTCGCCACAAGGATGTGGGCCGCATGATACTCTGTCCCCGGCTGGGCATAGGCATACTGCGCGTCATAGGCCGCCTGAATCGCTTCCTCTGTTGCCGCCGCATCGGCAATCTCGGTCACGACGGTGCTCGCCATCAGGGTCCGCTTGTTGTTCTCAAGCGTCACGGTGACGGTCGAGGGTACAGACCCGAGCGTATTGGCCAGAACTTCCTGCTGGATCAGCTGATCCATCACGCCCTGAAACAGAACCGGCGCCTCAAGCTGCTGGTACTGATCCGGCAATTGCGCGGCGGCAACGATCATCTGGCCCAGCGTGATATCGGTCCCGTTGACCGTCGCCACGACCGTATCCTTGGTCGGCGCATCCTGCGCCATCACCGGCGCAGCAGCCAGCGTGAACAGGACGGCACTCGCAGTCCAGAACGACTGTTTCATCATAAAACGTTCCCTTGATCGGTGGCACGGGCGCGCCACGTTGACAGTTTTGCGGCTGACCCTTACATGCCCAGAGGGCTCCGTGGGGGCCGCGCTTGGCCGTCTCTTTAAGCTTCGCGCGTAGAGGCAGCAAGCAACCTCCTCACAATTTGACGTCAGCCAGGCCAAGGAACGCAAGTCATGCTCGGTATCGGAACGCTCGCCAAAAAGGTGTTCGGCACACCGAACGACCGCAAGATCAAGGCGACGCGCCCGCTGATCGAGAAGATCAACGCGCTTGAACCCGAGTTCAAGGCGCTCTCGGACGAAGGCCTCCGCGACAGGACCTTCGCGCTCCAGAAACGCGCTCGCGACGGTGAGGATCTCGACTCGCTTCTCCCCGAAGCCTTCGCCAACTGCCGCGAAGCCGCGCGCCGCGCGCTGGGCCTCCGCGCATTTGACGTCCAACTGATGGGCGGCATCTTCCTTCATCACGGCAACATCGCCGAAATGAAGACGGGCGAGGGCAAGACGCTCGTCGCTACCTTCCCCGCCTACCTCAACGCTCTCACCGGCAAAGGCGTCCATGTCGTCACGGTGAACGACTATCTGGCCAAACGTGACGCGGAATGGATGGGCAAGGTCTATGGCATGCTCGGTCTCACCACCGGCGTCGTCTATCCCCAGCAGCCCGAGGCCGAGAAAAAGACGGCCTATGCCGCCGATATCACTTACGCCACCAACAACGAACTCGGCTTCGACTATCTCCGCGACAACATGAAGTCCGAACTGGCCCAGATGTACCAGCGCGGCCACAACTATGCGATCGTCGACGAAGTCGACTCGATCCTCGTCGACGAAGCGCGCACCCCGCTCATCATCTCCGGCCCCGCACAGGACCGCAGCGAACTCTACATCAGCGTCAACACGATCATCCCCGAGCTGAACGAAAGCCATTTCACACTCGACGAAAAGACGCGCAACGTCACCTATACCGACGAAGGCAACGAATTCCTTGAACAGCGCCTCGTCTCTGCCGGCATCCTCCCCGAAGGCCAAAGCCTCTATGACCCCGAAAGCACGACCGTCGTGCACCACGTCAATCAGGGCCTCCGTGCGCACAAGCTCTTCAACAAGGACAAGGAATACATCGTCCGCGACGACAACGTCGTCCTGATCGACGAATTCACCGGCCGCATGATGGTCGGCCGCCGCTTGTCCGACGGTCTCCACCAAGCGATCGAAGCCAAGGAAGGCGTGAAGATCCAGCCGGAAAACGTGACGCTCGCCTCGGTCACCTTCCAGAACTACTTCCGCCTCTACGATAAACTCGCCGGGATGACCGGGACCGCCCTGACCGAGGCCGAAGAGTTCATGGAAATCTACGGCCTCGGCGTCGTCGAAGTCCCCACCAACCGCCCCATCGCGCGCAAGGACGAAGACGATCAGGTCTACCGCACCGCCCGCGAGAAATACGAAGGTGTGGTCAAGACGATCAAGGAAGCCCACACCAAGGGCCAGCCGATCCTCGTCGGCACCACTTCGATCGAGAAATCCGAATTCCTGTCCAACCTTCTCAAGAAGGAAGGCATCCCCCACAACGTCCTCAACGCCCGCCAGCACGCGCAAGAGGCCCAGATCGTGGCCGACGCCGGCAAGCCCGGTGCCGTGACCATCGCCACCAACATGGCCGGCCGCGGGACCGACATTCAGCTTGGCGGCAACGTCGAACTCAAAGTGCTCGAGGCGATGGCCGCCGACCCCACCGTCCACCCCGACGAAGTCCGCGCCCGGATCGAAGCCGAACACGCCGCCGACAAGGAACTCGTCATCAAGGCGGGCGGTCTCTTCGTCCTTGCCACCGAACGCCACGAAAGCCGACGCATCGACAACCAGCTTCGCGGCCGCTCAGGCCGCCAGGGCGACCCTGGCCGGTCCTCCTTCTTTCTCTCGCTCGAAGATGACCTCATGCGCATCTTCGGCTCCGAACGGCTCGACTCGGTCCTGTCCAAGCTCGGGATGAAAGAAGGCGAGGCCATCGTTCACCCCTGGGTCAACAAGTCCCTCGAACGCGCCCAGGCCAAGGTCGAAGGCCGGAACTTCGATATCCGCAAGCAACTTCTCAAGTTCGACGACGTCATGAACGACCAGCGCAAGGTCATCTTCGGCCAGCGCCGCGAGATCATGGAAGCGACCGATATCGAAGAAATCGCCTCCGACATGCGCCATCAGGTCGTCGATGACCTTGTCGACCAGAACATGCCGCCCCGCAGCTATCCCGACCAGTGGCAGACCGAGGCACTCCAGACCGACATCCGCGAAAAGGCCGGTCTCGACCTGCCCATCGTGGCATGGGCCGCCGAAGAAGGCGTGGACGCCGATGACGTGCGCACCCGCATCCTCGAAGCCTCTGACAAATCGATGGCCGAAAAGACCGCTGCCTTCGGTGCCGAAACCATGCGCAGCGTCGAAAAGCAGATTCTCCTGCAAACCATCGACGCGAAATGGCGCGAACACCTGCTCAAGCTGGAACACCTCCGCTCTGTCGTGGGCTTCCGCGGGTATGCCCAGCGCGACCCGCTGAACGAATACAAGAACGAAAGCTTCCAGCTATTCGAAACCCTGCTCGACAGCCTGCGCGAAGACGTGACCCAGAAACTGTCGCAACTGCGCCCGATGACGCAGGAAGAACAGCAAGTCATGATCCAGCGGATGCTGGAACAGCAGCGCCGTGCCCAACCCGCAGGTGCGCCTGTTCCCGCCGCCGCCCCGGCCCTTGCCAAGGTCGCAGCGGCCCCGGCGCTCGCCACTGTAGCCGCTGACGCAACTGTCGCCGCCGAAAAGACCCCGGCCGTCGCCACCGGAACGCCACGTCCCGGCTTTGTCGAATCGGACATGTCCACATGGGGCAATCCGGGCCGGAATGACATTTGCCCTTGCGGTTCCGGCAACAAATTCAAGTATTGCCACGGCAAGATCTGACTCAGGATCTGACGTGGGACTATCCTGAAATCCGGCATTGCCACGGCGCTGCCCGATTTCAGCCTTGATGAATCCACCTTCTCGCCCCGGTAGCGCCACCTTTCTCCTGCACAGTGTTTCCAAATTCCGTCATGGAAAAGGAAACATCTGATGTCGCGCATCCGTCAGATTGCCGTTGCCACAGGCACGTTCTCGGTCGCCTTGGGGATCGGCTTCGTCATGCAGAACGGTGATGCCCTCGCCGCAAGGTTCGGCGGTGACCCCATTGCCGCCCAGACAGCATCGGCCACAGCGCCCCTCCCGGGCGAGATGCTACAGCCGGGCACGGCAGCTTCAATCGAGCAGGAACGCCCGGACCCCACCCATACCTTGACCGCGCCGGTCGTTGTCGCGGCCCAGACACCGGTCGAAATCGTCGCGGCCCCGGTCAGCGTCGCCGACAACGTGGATCCGCCCGCTTTCGCCGCGCCCGATCTGTCGGCGCCGCAGCCTATGGCTGTTGGCGATGCCAGCGCCACTGCGCCAGAAACAACCCCGGTTCTCGAAGCCGCGGTTGACCCCGCCGACAAAGCTGCCCCGGGTTCAACGCTCATCACGCCAGACCTGACAGAAACCCAACCGATCACTGTCGCCGCAACCGAAGCCCCCTCAACTGCGCCCGAAAACGCCCCGGCTCTTCAGGCCGCAATCGACCCGGCCGAACTGGTCTCTCAAACCCCGTCCTTCGACGACCCCGCAGCCGGCACTGCCCCCGCAGTGACCGAGGATCCGGTTCCTGACGCCCCTATTGTGCAGGCCGCCCTGAACCCGACCGATGCCACACCTACTCTCCCCGACGCACCGATCCTGGCTGATCCGGTATGCGAACCAACGCTCATGGCCACCGCGATGCCCGCCGCCATGGTCCAGCTCGACCTGTTGGCCCCCTGCGCACCCGACGCCCGCGTGACGATCCATCACCAGGGCATGATGTTCTCGGTCCTCACCAATGCTTCTGGCATGGTCAGCTTGTCTGTCCCGGCTCTGTCTGAAAACGCCGTCTTCATGGCCGACGTCGGCGCCGATCAGGGAGCAGTCGCCATCGTGACGGTCCCCGATCTGGGCACCTATGACCGCGCCGTCCTGCAATGGCAGGGTCTCGACGGGCCCGAGATCCACGCCCTCGAATTTGGTGCCAGCTATGCCGACGAAGGCCATGTCTGGCACGGTGCATCGCGCAACCCTGACGCGGCCCTTGCAGGCACGGGCGGTTTCCTCGTTCGCCTTGGCGATGGCCAAGGCATGAACCCGCTGATGGCCGAGGTCTACTCCTATCCCTCGGGCCAAAGCCGCATGTCCGGGACCGTCGCATTCAGCGTCGAAACGCCCGTGACCGCGGACAACTGCGGCTCCAATCTTCTTGCCCAGACAATCCAGCTCTCCCCGGGTGCCGAGCCCTTCGCACTCGACCTCGACATGGCGGTTCCTGCCTGTGATGCAGTTGGCCAATATCTCGTATTGAAAAACCTGCTGCTGGACCTGACACTCGCGGCGAAATGATCGCCAGCCGAATCCGGTCTCTCTTCTTCCTGATCCAAAGTGCGGCACCCCTCGCCGCACTTTGCCTTTTCGCGTCACTGGCCGCCGCTCAGGATCAAACGGCGACCGTTCGAGAGACGACCACGCCCGGGACCGGCACCCCACAACAGGATGTGGTTGGCGCGACGGTCCAGACACCAGAGCCCGCGGCCACTCAAGACACCACCCCGGAACCCGATTCCGCGTCGCCTTCGGTCGCCCCCGATCCCGCGCAAACCACCTCACTTTCGGAACCGCCCCAGCCTGTACAAACCAACTCTCCGCTGGACGTGATCCTCACCTCGCCCTCCGGGAGCCTCAACCTGCAGGGCCGGGTTCTCGGTTTTGACGGCACCTTCATCCGCGTCGACAGCGCCTACGGCGAACTCACACTCGACCTCAACGCGGTCACCTGCGTCGGCCCGGGCTGCCCCGATCCGGCAGCCTTTGTGCCTCTGCTCCGCTTCTCTGGCGACGGCCAGATCACTACGCTCGTCCTGCCCGCCCTCATCGAAGCCTTTGCCACCGAAAACGCCCTTTCTTTTGAACGTACGGCCCCCTCGGACGGTGTCGTCAGCTACGCCCTCACCGATTCGACCGGCGTCCTGACGCAGAGCTTCCAGATCCACACTACAACGACCGAAGACGGCTTTGCCGACCTCGTGGCCAACGAGGCCGACATCGCCATCGCCCTGCGCCCGCTGACTTCGGAGGAAATCAACCTTGGCCGCGATGCGGGCCTTGGCCGGCTTGACCGCCCTGGCAGCAGCATCACGCTGGCCTTTGATGCGCTCGCCCCCATCGTCGCACCGGGCCAACAGGTGCGCGACCTTGATCTCACCGAACTCGCCCGCATCTTTTCCGGCGACCTGACGAACTGGAGCGCCCTTGGCGGCGATGACCTGCCCATCACCCTTCACCTCGCAGATGCGGCGTCCGGGCAGGTTCAGGGCCTCGTCTCCCTTCTGCTCTCCCCGACAGACCGTAGCCTCGGGCCCGTCATTCACCACGCCACGGATGCCGATGTCGCTGTAGCCGTGGCCACTGACCCCGGTGCCATCGGGATCGTCTCTCGTGGCAACGCAAATGATGCCATCCCGCTCGCGCTCAGGGGGCGCTGCGGTATCACGGCCACGCTTTCGCCCGACAGCATAAAGACGCAGGACTACCCGCTGGTCCTGCCCGCGCTGCTCTATCTGCCCATGCGCCGCCTTCCCGACGCCTCGGCCGCTTTCCTTGCCTGGCTGGGCACGACCAGCGCCCAGATCGTCCTTGACCGTGCCGGGGTCGTCGGAACCGACCCCGGCACGATTCCCTGGGCAATACAGGGCGACCGGCTCAAGGCGGCAATTCACGCTGCGGGACCAGAAGTTACGCTTTCCGAACTCCAGTCGATGCTGACCCAACTCGGTCCGCTCGAACGTCTCACATTGACCTTTCGTTTTGACCCCGGTTCCACCCGGCTTGATGCGATCTCGCGCTCCAACCTCCGCGTTCTGGCCCGCGCGATCCGTGACGGGCGTTTCAATGGTCACCGTCTTGTTCTGGCCGGCTTCAGCGATTCCCGTGGCCCAGCAGACGGCAACCGAGAGCTCTCCGACGCCCGCGCCGACACGATCCGCCGTGATCTCCTGCAGGCTCTTGGCGGCCCTCTGCCCGGACAGGTCCGGCTCGAAACGCACGCCTATGGAGAAGCGCTGCCAGTTGCCTGCGACGACACGCCGATAGGCCAGCATGCCAACCGCCGCGTCGAACTCTGGATCGATCCCGACTGATCCCATGAACATTACAGATACCCGGCCGCGCGGAAACTCAGTTCGCGCGACTTGCCGATGATCAGATGGTCATGCACCGTGAGCCCCAGCGCCTGTGCCGCCGTGTTGATCTGCTCGGTCATATCAATGTCGCTTTGCGATGGCGTCGGATCACCCGAAGGGTGGTTATGCACCAGAATGATCGCACTCGCGTTCAACTCAAGCGCCCGCTTCACAACCTCGCGAGGATAGACGGGGACATGGTCCACCGTCCCCCGCGCCTGCTCCTCGTCTGCGATCAGGACGTTCTTGCGGTCAAGGAACAGGATGCGGAACTGTTCGGTCTCCCGATGCGCCATCACCGTGTGGCAATAATCAAGCACGGCGTCCCAACTGCTGATCACGTGCCGCTGCATCACCTTGGCCCGCGCCATCCGGTGCGCCGCCGCCTCGACAACCTTCAGCCCCGTGATGATCTCGGGCCCGACGCCCTTCACCTCGTTCAGACGGTCACGGGGGGCGGACAGAACACGAGAGAAATCTCCGAAACGGTCGATCAACGCCCGGGCCAAAGGCTTGACGTCGTGACGCGGCATAAGCTGGAACAGCACCAGTTCCAGGATTTCGTAGTCCTGCAGGGCCCCCGCACCGGCCATATTGAACCGCTCGCGAAGTCGCTTGCGATGGTCTCCGATGTAACTCGGCAATCGTCCGGTCAGTGGCGTCCCCAAAGCCTCATCATCATCCCCGGCCGAGGGAAACAATGCGAGTGACTCCTGAAAGACGTGCGGCTGGCTCATGCCGACAGTCTCGCAAGAACCGGTGAACAAACCGTTAAGCGCAAACGAAAAGGGCCCCCGCAGGGGCCCTCAGAAGACGCACAGAAAGCTGTCAGCCCTTCATCGAATCCCAAAAGCTCTTGACCGCCGAAAAGAACCCCGCCGTCTGCGGGTTGTTCGCCTCGCTCAGCGCGTGGAACTCGCGCAGCAATTCCTTCTGCCGGGCCGTCAGGTTGACCGGAGTCTCCACGGCAAGTTCGATGAACATGTCACCGAACTCCTTGCTCCGCAGTGCGGGCATGCCCTTGGCCCGCAGGCGCATCTGCCGGCCCGACTGGCTACCCTCGGGGATCTTCACCCGGCTCTTGCCACCGTCGATCGTCGGCACCTCGATATCACCGCCGAGCGCGGCATCAGCCATCGACACCGGCACGCGACAGAACAGGTTATTCCCGTCGCGCTGGAACAGGGCATGATCCTTGACCTCGATGAAGATATAAAGGTCGCCAGTCGGCCCGCCCCGCATCCCGGCCTCGCCCTCTCCGGCAAGGCGAATACGTGTGCCGGTCTCCACCCCGGCAGGGATGTTGACGGACAGGGATTTCTCCTTCTCGACCCGGCCCGCGCCACTGCACACCTTGCACGGGTTCTTGATCGTCTGACCCATGCCGTTGCAGGTGGGGCAGGTGCGTTCCACGGTAAAGAAACCCTGCTGCGCCCGCACCTTGCCCATGCCCGAACAGGTTGGGCAGGTCTGCGGTTCAGACCCGCCTTCGGCGCCTGTCCCCTTGCACGACCCGCAAGAAACCGCCGTGGGCACGGCAATCGTCTTTTGCAGCCCGCCATAGGCCTCTTCCAGCGAAATCCGCAGGTTATAGCGCAGGTCATTGCCCCGCGCCGCCCGGGCACGGCCCTGTGCCCCGCCACCGCGACCGCCCATCATGTCGCCGAACAGGTCGTCGAACACGTCCGAAAACGCAGAGGCGAAATCACCCTGCGGGCGGAACCCGCCCTGGCCTGGCCGCGCACCCGTCCCGCCTTCGAACGCCGCATGGCCAAAGCGGTCATAGGCTGCCTTCTTGTCGGCATCCTTCAGAACGTCATAAGCCTCGTTCACTTCCTTGAACTGGGCCTCGGCGTTGGGATTCTCAGAGTTGCGGTCCGGGTGAAGCTCTTTCGCCTTCTGGCGATAGGCCTTCTTGAGTTCTTCGGCGCTGGCGCCCTTGGACACGCCCAGCGTTTCGTAATAGTCGCGCTTCGCCATCGACATCGGTCCCCTTGGCCGGAAAAGGACCGGCCCCTGTCAGGGGGCCGGTCCGTTCCCGCATCACGCGCTCAGCGGCGCCGCTTGTCGTCGCCCAGGTCTTCAAAGTCGGCATCGACGATGGAATCGTCATCGTCATCGCCGCCCCGGCTGCCGCCTTGATCGGCTGGGCCTTCAGCCTCACCTGCGCTGGCCTTGTAGATGGCCTCGCCCAGACGCATCGCCGCTTCGGTCACGTTCTGAATGCCCGACTTGATCTTGCCGGTGTTGTCGCCTTCCAGTTCGTCCTTGAGCGCCGCAATGGCCAGTTCGATCGCTTCGATGGTGGACGGGTCCACCTTTTCGCCATGCTCTTCCATCGACTTTTCGGTCGAATGGATCAGGCTTTCGGCCTGGTTCTTGGCCTCGACGAGCTCACGACGTTTCTTGTCGTTCTCGGCATTGGCCTCGGCATCCTTGACCATCTTGTCGATTTCGTCATCCGACAGCCCGCCGGACGCCTGGATCGTGATCTTCTGTTCCTTGTTGGTACCCTTGTCCTTGGCGCTGACCGACACGATGCCGTTGGCGTCGATGTCGAACGTCACCTCGATCTGGGGCATGCCACGCGGGGCAGGGGGGATGCTTTCGAGGTTGAACTGGCCCAGCATCTTGTTGTCCGACGCCATTTCACGCTCGCCCTGGAACACGCGGATCGTCACCGCGTTCTGATTGTCCTCGGCGGTCGAGAAGATCTGGCTCTTCTTGGTCGGGATCGTCGTGTTGCGGTCGATCAGACGGGTAAACACGCCACCCAGCGTCTCGATCCCCAGCGAAAGCGGGGTCACGTCCAGCAGAACCACGTCCTTGACGTCGCCCTGCAGCACGCCGGCCTGAATGGCCGCACCCAGCGCCACAACCTCGTCCGGGTTCACACCCTTGTGCGGGTCCTTGCCAAAGAACTTGGTCACTTCTTCCACGACCTTCGGCATCCGGGTCATACCGCCGACAAGAACGACCTCGTCAATGTCAGCCGTGGTCAGGCCTGCGTCCTTCAACGCTGCCCCACAGGGCTTCATTGACGCCTTGATCAGATCACCTACAAGGCTTTCCAGCTTGGCGCGGGTCAGCTTCACCACAAGGTGCAGCGGCTGACCGTTGGAGCCCATGCTGATGAACGGCTGGTTGATGTCCGTCGCGGTCGAGGACGACAGCTCGATCTTGGCCTTCTCAGCCGCTTCCTTGAGCCGCTGCAGCGCCATCTTGTCCTTGGTAAGATCGACGCCGTGTTCCTTTTTGAACTCTTCGGCAAGGTAGTTGACGATGCGCATGTCAAAGTCTTCACCACCCAGGAACGTGTCTCCGTTGGTGGATTTGACTTCGAACAGGCCGTCATCGATCTCGAGGATGGTCACGTCAAACGTACCACCGCCAAGGTCATAGACGGCGATCGTCTTGGTTTCCTTCTTGTCGAGCCCATAGGCCAGCGCGGCCGCCGTCGGCTCGTTGATGATTCGCAGCACTTCAAGGCCGGCGATCTTGCCGGCGTCCTTGGTGGCCTGACGCTGGGCATCGTTAAAGTAGGCGGGCACCGTGATGACGGCCTGCGTCACTTCTTCGCCAAGATAGGACTCGGCGGTTTCCTTCATCTTCTGCAGGATGAAGGCAGAAATCTGCGACGGGCTGTACCGTTCGCCGCGGGCCTGCACCCAGGCATCACCCGACTGGTTGACCAGCGTGTAGGGCAGGTTCTTCTTGTCCTTGGCGATATCCGCGTCGTCAAACCGGCGGCCGATCAGGCGCTTCACGGCAAAAATCGTGTTGTCAGCATTCGTCACAGCCTGCCGTTTGGCAGACTGACCAACAAGACGCTCTTCTTCGGCAAAGGCGACGATCGACGGCGTGGTGCGCGCACCTTCCGAGTTTTCGATCACGCGGGGCTGCGAGCCGTCCATGATGGCAACGCAGGAGTTGGTCGTTCCAAGGTCGATACCGATGACTTTGGCCATATTTCAAAACCCTTTCTTGAGGCGGTTTGAGCGGCAGGGGCCCATGCAGGCACCCCGGCCTTCTGGATGAAAGTGCCGGGTCGTTTTCTTGGCGCCCCGTCACTGATCCAAGCGTATATAGGAGGCACATTCCGGGCCTGCAACTGCCTCTTGGCCCCGATCTGCTCCATTTTGAACAGCTTGTCACAGGGTTGCCACGACCGATGTCTCCCCCTCCCGGCCTGAATGTCCGCGGCGTCCGCATCTGGCCCGGCTTCCTTTCGCCTGCCGCACAGGCCGCCATGCTGGCCGATCTGCGCCACGTGGCCGCCGCCGCGCCCTTCTTCGCCCCTGTCACACCCTCGGGCCGCCCGATGACTGTGCGGATGACCGCCGCAGGCCAATTCGGCTGGATCACCGACCGGCGCGGCTACCGCTATGAACCGCACCATCCGAACGGCAAACCCTGGCCCCCGATCCCGCCCGCGGTCCTTGCCGTCTGGGACGCGGTCTCAGACTGCCCACGCCCGCCCGAATGCTGCCTGATCAACCTCTACCGCGACAGCGCCCGCATGGGCCTCCATCAGGACAAGGACGAGGCCGATTTCACCTGCCCCGTCGTCTCCGTCTCGCTTGGCGACGACGCCCTCTTCCGCATCGGCAATGTCGAAAAGGGCGGCACGACCCAGTCCCTCTGGCTTCGCTCCGGCGACGTGCTCGTCTTGGGCGGCGACGCCCGCCTCATCTACCACGGCGTTGACCGCATCCGCCCGGGCTCCTCAACCCTCTTGCACAGCGGAGGAAGGATCAACCTCACCCTCCGCGTGGTGACCTGACCAACACTTTACGTCTCATGGTCGAACCGCCATCAAGCGATCCCCCGTCATGAACCTGCCAGCAAAGTTCCGCAGGCGCCCGTTCGGCCCCGTAGCTTCCCCGCTGTTTCTTTGTCGTTCAAGTACCTCGGGGTTCGCCATTGTACGCCATTGTTTCAAGAACAACGGCGACGGGCAGAGCCCCGAGGGCTGGCCACGGGACGACACGCCAGACATCACCGCCCCGCGTTCCACGACACCGAGGCATGCTTGCGCGTATAGCTCTCTGCGATCATCCCGATCATGAAAAGCCCGATCCCGACATAAAGCGGATAGGTCCATGAACTGAAATGCGGGTAGTAGTTGATGAAGACATATCCCCGCCCCTGATCGATCGTATGAAACAGCGGGTTCCAGTTGAAGATGTGAAGCAGGTAAGTCGGTAGCGTGTTTGCCACGAACATCTTGCCGCTCGCGATCATGTTCACACGGGCATAGATGGCCGACGCGATCACCACGCCTTCGGGGAACCACGGCTTGGCCGAAAGAAAGATGATCCCGACGCCGACTCCCGTGAACCATGACAACAACAGCATGCCCATCGCCCCGGCGGGATCGTCAATGATCAGCGGATGCCAAAGCACGTCATACATGAACAGGATCACCGCAATCGAAAGGAGTTGCAGGTAAAGCGACCCAAGGGCCGCCGCCCCTATGGTAACGATCGTGTTCAGCGGCGCATGGTTCATCATCGTCGACGTGGGGCCATCGGCCCGCACCACCTCGGCCATGGCCTTGGTATGGGCCATGAACATGAAGATCCCCGACATGAGATAAAGCATGAAGTCGCCACGGATCGCCTGCCGCCGGACGCCCAGAAGCGTGAACATGAAATAGAACGCCGCAATCATGATCAGGGTCTGGACAAGGTTCATGGCCAGCCCGGCCAGCGCATTACGGTGGCTCTTGCGGATGTTGTGAACCGTCGTGTGGTAGATCAGCTCCGCCATTCCGACGACGGTCCGCTGGGTATTGGGCTTCCGCGTTGCCTGAAACATCGGTCCTGTCCTGACGCTGCCACGTCGGCGGCGCACATCCCCTGCACCCGCGATCGCATGTATTTCTTGCCGATCCCTTGGGCCCACAGCATAAGGAGCGCGCCCCGGCAATTCAACTCTGCGCCAAGACTCGGGGGCAAAGATGGCGAATGAAGGGCAGTACAGGGTATGGATTTCATTCTTCTTACCGAAGTGATGCGTCGGCTCGCGCTCGAAGCCGGCGAAGTCATCATGAAGGTCTATGCCTCGCCCGATTTCCACGTGAAGGCAAAAAGCGACGCAAGCCCCGTGACCGAGGCCGACGAGGCCGCAGATGCCCTGATCTCGGCCGGCCTTCGCGCCGCTTTCCCCAACGTGCCGCTCGTGACCGAAGAACAGGCCGCAAGCCACAGCCAGTCCGTCTCGACCTTTCTGATTGTCGACCCGCTCGACGGGACCAAGGAATTCGTCCAGCGCCGCGGCGATTTCACTGTCAACATTGCCTATGTCGAACATGGCGTGCCGATCCGCGGCATCGTCTATGCCCCCGCCATCGGCCGTCTTTTCTACACCAACGCCACCGGTGCTTCGGTCGAGGAACTGGGCATGCCCGAAAAGGACAAGGTCGGCGTGACCCAGCCCATACGTGTCTCGGAACCTGATAATGCCGCCCTGATGGTCGTCGCCTCCAAGTCCCACCGCGATCAGGCCACCGACGACTATATCACCCGCTACGCCGTCCGCGACATGACCAGCGCCGGCTCCTCGCTCAAGTTCTGCCTCGTCGCGACAGGAGAGGCCGACCTCTACCCGCGCCTTGGCCGAACGATGGAATGGGACACCGCCGCAGGTCACGCCGTCCTCGCCGGTGCTGGCGGAGTTGTCGTCCGCTTCGACGACCACACCCCGCTCGTCTATGGCAAGGCCGGTTTCGCCAATCCCTTCTTCATCGCCTGTGCCCCTGGCGTCGTGCTGAAACCCGCCTGATGTCCGTCCTCATCGTCATCCCTGCCCGCTTTGCCTCCACCCGCTACCCTGGCAAGCCTCTCGTCGCCCTGCGCGGCGCGACCGGCGAATCCCGAACGCTGATCCACCGTTCCTGGGACGCCGCGAAGACCGCCTCTGGCGTCGACCGCGTCGTCGTCGCTACCGATGACGACAGCATCCGCGACGCTGCCATCGCCTTCGGGGCCGAAGTCGTCATGACCTCGTCTACCTGCCGCAACGGCACCGAACGCTGCGCCGAGGCTCTGGCGAACCTCCGCGAACCCTACGAAATCGTCGTCAACCTCCAGGGCGACGCCCCCCTCACCCCCGGCTGGTTTGTCGAGGATCTCGTGGCCAACCTCCGCGCCGCCCCAATCATGGCCGTCGCCACCCCCGTCCTGCGCACCGAAGGCGCCGCCCTCAACGGTTTCCTCGAAGACCGTCGCGCCGGACGCGTCGGCGGCACTACCGCTGTTTTCGGCACCGACCGCCGCGCGCTCTACTTCTCAAAGGAAGTCATCCCCTACACCGGCCAGACCTTTGGCCCCGCCGACGCCACCCCCGTGTTCCACCACGTCGGCGTCTATGCCTACCGGCCCGAGGCGCTGGTCGCCTACATCGGCTGGGAACCCGGCCCGCTCGAAACGCTCGAAGGCCTCGAACAACTCCGCTTCCTCGAAAACGGCACGCCTGTCCTGTGTGTCGAGGTCGAGGCGAAAGGCCGCCAGTTCTGGGAACTCAACAACCCCGCCGACGTCCCCCGCATCGAACAGATGCTCGCCCAGATGGGCGTCGCGTGACGGCACCCGCCACAAGCGTCGTCATCGTCAGCCGTGGCAGGCCAGAGGCCCTCGTTCTCTGCGTCACCGCAACCGCCCAACTCCGCTATCCTAACCTCGAGGTCGTGGTTGTTGCCGACCCACCGGGCCTCGCCGCGCTCTCCGCCGCAGGTTGGTCCAACCGCATCAAGACCATTCCCTTTGACACCCCCAACATCTCCGCCGCCCGCAACCTGGGCCTTACCGCCGCCGGCGAAATCGTGGCCTTCCTTGACGACGACGCGGTCCCCGAACCCACGTGGCTCACCCACCTGACCGCTCCGTTCGCCGATCCCACTGTCATGGCCGCCACCGGCTTCGTCCTCGCCCGCAACGGCATCTCCTTCCAATGGCAGGCCCGCGATGCCCGTCCCGACGGCTCCAGCCACCCTTTGACGGTTGACCACCGGACCCCCACCATCCTCAACCCGTCTGGCGCAAACGCGATCAAGACCGAAGGCACCAACATGGCCTTCCGCCGCACGACCCTCGCGGCACTCGGCGGCTTTGACCCCGTCTTCCGCTTCTACCTCGACGAAACCGACCTGAACCTGCGCCTCATGGCCCGCACCGCCGTCGTCCCCCTGGCCCAGGTCCACCACGGCTTCTCGCCCAGCGACCGCCGCCACCCCGACCGCACCCCCCGCGACCTGCACGAAATCGGTGCGAGCCTCGCTGCCTTCCTCCGCAAGCACCACAAGGGCGACCCGCAGCCCGTCTACCTGCAGGAACGCGCCGACCAGCGCCGCCGCCTCCTCACCCACATGGTTGCAGGCCGCCTCGAACCCCGCGACGTGAACCGGCTTCTGGCCACCTTCGATACCGGCTGGCAGGACGGAATGACCCGTCCGCTCACGTCTCTCCCACCGATACCGTCCCCGACACAACCCTTCCTCCCGCTTTCAACCCCCACCGGCCCCCACGATCTCCTCTCCGCCCGCCGCCTCCGTACAATCGCCCCCCGGGCAAAGGCCCTGATCAACCAGGGCCACACCGTCACTGCCGTAATTCTCTCCCCCACTGCCCGCCCGCACCGCGTCCGCTTTCAATCTGAAGGATACTGGCTCCAGACTGGTGGCCTCTTCGGAAAATCCCTCCGCACCGATCCGCCCTTCCGCTTCTGGCATTTCCGGGATCGCGTTGAACGGGAATTCCGCCGTGTCGCACTAATCCGGACGGATAGTGACTCTGGCCAGAAAAGCCCGTGAAATGTGCTCCAGATCAGGCTATTGTCGCTTCAACTGCCATAGTGCGGGCATAAACACGGTTGAGACTGATGCGCGGTGCTGAAAAAGCTGTTAGCTATCTGCAAAAAGCGTTGAAGGATATGAGGCAATGAAGACAAGGATCTCCAAGGCAATCTTTCCTGTGGCCGGCATGGGAACCCGCTTCCTCCCCGCGACCAAATCCGTTCCCAAAGAGATCATGACCCTCGTGGATCGACCGCTGATCCAATACGCCATCGACGAAGCCCGCGCCGCCGGCATCAAGGAATTCATCTTCGTCACCACCCGTGGCAAATCCGCGCTCGAAGATTACTTCGATCAGGCCCCCGAACTGGAATCCGCCCTCCGCAAGGCCGGCAAGGATGACCTTCTCGAAATCCTGAAGACCACCAACATGGACAGCGGCGCAATTGCCTACATCCGCCAACAGCGGGCGCTCGGCCTCGGCCATGCCGTCTGGTGCGCCCACCGCCTGATCGGCAACGAACCGTTTGCCGTCATGCTCCCCGATGACGTGATCGCCGCCGAAACCCCCTGCCTCCAGCAGATGGTCGAAGCGCATGCCGAAACCGGCGGCTGCATGGTCGCCGCGATGGAGGTTCCGCCGTCCAAGGCCTCCTCCTACGGTATACTCGACATCAAGGACGACATGGGCTCGATGGTCTCGGTCAAGGGCATGGTAGAAAAACCCCCTGCCGGGACCGCCCCGTCGAACCTTGCCGTGATCGGCCGCTACATCCTCACGCCCCGGGTCATGAATAACCTCAACCAGATCAAACCCAGCGCTGGGGGCGAGATTCAACTGACCGACGCCATCGCGATGGAAGTCACCGAAGGCCGCCCCGTGTACGGCTACCGCTTCCGGGGTGAACGGTTCGACTGCGGCTCCAAGGCAGGCTTCCTTCAGGCGACCGTCGCCTTCGGCCTCGCCCGACCTGACCTGCGCGACGAATTCTCGGGCTACCTGCAGCAACTCCTGTCCATGCGCGACGCAGCGCAGTAGGTCCGGGCCGCTCAGGCCCCCGCCCATGACCACGCCCGCTGCACGGCTCCTCGACCTGACGCGCCTCATCTCGCGCGCAGGCCGGACGCCGACCGGCATCGACCGCGTCGAACGCGCCTGGCTCAGGGCCCTCATCGCCGAACCCATCCCCGTGTTCGGCCTGATCCGCACGAACATCGGCTACCTCCTCCTTGACGGTGCTGGTCTGGCCGCGCTCGACATGGCCAACACATCAGGTCGGTTCGGCACCGCCTCCGGCCTCTCCCGCCTCTCGCGCAAAGCCTCTCCCGCTACCCGCGCCGCAGAATCCTTCGCCCGTCGCCATGCCATCGCCCGTGCGCTGCCCTTCGCGCTGGGCCCCATGCTGAAACGCCACCTGCCCTCCGGCACCGCCTATATCAACGTGGGTCACAGCAACCTGACCGACCGCGTCCTCACGACCCTCCGCACCCTTCCGGCCGCTCGCATCACGGTCATGGTCCACGACACGATCTCCCTCGACTGGCCCCAGTTCCAGCGTGACGGCACCCCCGTCGATTTTCGCGCCAAACTCACCCGGGTCAGCCGACACGCCGACACCATCCTCTGTCAGTCCAACGTCGTGCGCGAAGACCTCACCCGCCACCTCACTCAGATGGGCCGCTGCCCTCCGATCGTCGTGGCCCCCCTCGGCGTCGATCTCGCCACGCCCGATCCCGCCACCGAACTCCCCCCCGACCCCTATTTCGTCATCCTCGGCACGATCGAACCCCGCAAGAACCACGCCCTCCTGCTCGACCTTTGGCCCGACCTCGGCCCAGCACCGCCCACACTCGTCATCTGCGGCAGCCGGGGCTGGCGCAATGACGCCGTCTTTGCCCGCCTCGACGCCCATCCCCCCGGCATCCTTGAACGCCCCTGCCTCCCCGACGCGGCCGTGGCGGCCCTCCTCGCCAACGCCCGCGCCCTCCTCTTTCCCAGCTTCGCCGAAGGCTACGGCCTCCCGCTCCTCGAAGCCGCCGCTCTCGGCACGCCCATCATCTGCAGCGACCTGCCCATCACTCATGAGTTACTTGGCCCCGTCGCAACCTACATTGACGCGAACAACCCGGTCGGTTGGTTGCGGGAAATTCGCAATGCCGCGAAAAAACCACGGCTGCGCCCTGAAACCAGACTTGTTCCCCCCGATTGGTGGGCTCACTTCAAGATCGCCTTAAGCGTGACATGATAGGCGCTAAAGCAGGCAGAGCAGGGACTAAGGCAGGGTAAGGTGGGGTTCTTTCAGTCATATCGCCTCAGGCTACAACGCAAGCGCTGGCGCATCCGCGCCTGGCGCAAGCGGCGGGACCTCACACCCGTCAATGACCGGACCAGCCAGATCCGCCCGTCCGACATTCTCGTCTTCTCCACCTTCCGGAACGAAGACGTGCGGCTCCCCTATTTCCTCCGCTACTATCGCGATCTGGGCGTCAACCACTTCATCATGGTCGACAACGGCAGCACCGACGGCGGCGCCGAATACCTCGCCGCACAGGCGGACGTCAGCCTCTGGCACACCGACTCCAGCTACAAAAGCGCCCGCTTTGGCGTGGACTGGCTGAACTGGCTCCAGATGAAACACGGCACCGGTCACTGGTGCCTTGTCGTCGATCCTGACGAACTGCTCGTCTATCCCTTCTGCGACACGCGCCCCCTGCGCGCGCTGACCGACTGGCTCGACGCCTCCTCGATCAAGTCCTTCGGGGCCATGCTTCTCGACATGTATCCCAAGGGCCGCATCGACCAGACCCCCTATCCCAAGAATGAGGACCCCATCGCCATCGCGTCATGGTTCGACCCCGGCAACTACACGATCGAACGCAACCGCAAGTTCGGCAACCTCTGGATTCAAGGCGGTCCCCGCGCCCGCATGTTCTTTGCGGACCGCCCCGAATTGGCCCCAGCCCTGAACAAGATACCACTCGTGAAATGGGATAAGGGTTACACCTACGTCAGTTCAACGCACAATCTCCTGCCGCGCGGGCTGAACCTCGTCTATGACGAATGGGGCGGCGAAAAGGTGTCCGGGGTCCTCCTTCATACCAAGTTCCTCGACACCTTCACCACCAAGGCGCAGGAGGAGCTGGAGCGGAAACAGCACTACGGCGCCTCCAAGGAATACAAGGCCTATGCCGCAAGGCTCAGCGACAACCCGGATCTCTGGTGCCGGTGGAGCGAGAAGTACATCAACTGGCGCCAGCTCGAGATTCTGGGGCTCATGTCAAAAGGGAACTGGGCATGACCTTTGGCGTAGTCATCATGGTCCACACCGCCTTTGACCGGGCCGAACAGGTGATCCGTCACTGGGTCGCCGGCGGCTGCCCCGTCGTTGTCCATGTCGATCAGGCCGTCAGCGCCACCACCTACACTCATTTCGCAGGTCAGTTATCCGACCTCCCGCAGGTCCTCTTCTCCCGCCGTTTCCGCACCGAATGGGGCTCATGGGGCTTGGTCGCGGCCAGCCAGGCCGCCAGCGAACTCATGCTCGAACGTTTTCCGAAGGTGCAGCACGTCTACCTCGCCTCCGGCTCCTGCCTGCCGCTCCGCCCCATCGCGGATCTCGCAGCCTACCTTGCCGCCCGCCCCAACACCGACTTCATCGAAAGCGCCACCATCGCCGACGTCCCGTGGACGGTCGGCGGCCTGTCCGAAGAACGCTTCACCCTCCGCTTCCCCTTCTCGTGGAAACGCCAGCGGCTGCTGTTTGACAAATATGTCGCGCTCCAGCGCCGCTTCGGTTTCCAACGCTGCATCCCCGCCGGGATTACGCCCCACATGGGCTCGCAATGGTGGTGCCTGACGCGCCGCACTCTGGCTGCTATCCTCAACGATCCCGACCGGCCCACCTATGACCACTTCTTCAAGAAGGTCTGGATCCCCGATGAAAGCTACTTCCAGACGCTGGCCCGCCTCTACACCCAGCAGATCGAAAGCCGCTCTCTCACCCTGTCCAGGTTCGACTTTCAGGGCAAACCGCACATCTTCTACGACGACCACCTTCAGCTTCTCCGCCGGTCTGATTGCTTTGTCGCCCGCAAGATATGGCCCCATGCCGATCTGCTTTATGACACGTTCCTCTCGGCCAATGGCGATGCCACCAAAGGCGCCGAACCGAACCCGGGCAAGATCGATCGCATCTTTGCCAAGGCCGTCGACAGCCGCACCCGTGGCCGCCCCGGCCTCTACATGCAAAGCCGTTTTCCGAATGACGGCTGGGAAAACGGCGTCACCTCCTCGCCCTATTCCGTCTTCCAAGGCTTCACCGAGCTTTTCGAGGATTTCGAAGCCTGGCTGGCCCGCGCCACCGGCAATCGCGTCCACGGCCATCTCTTCGCCCCCGACCGGGTCCAGTTCGAAGGTCGTCAGCCCGCCTTCTCCGGCGCGCTCCCGGACAGTGCCACGCTCCGCGACTATGCCCCGCGCATGTTCCTGACCAACCTCATCTGGAACACCCGCGGCGAACGCCAGTGCTTCCAATACGGCCCCGCCGATACCGAAGATATCAGCCGGCACCTCGCCAGAGACCCGAATGCCTGCATTTCGGTCATCTCGGGTGCCTGGGCCGTCCCCCTGTTCAAGTCCGGCGGTAACTTCGCTGACCTGAGGACAGAGGCCGCCCGCCTCCAAAGGATCGAGGCCGACCACCTCAAGGCCCTGCGCTCGCCCCATGCCAAGTCCCAAGTCCAGATCTGGTCGATGGCCGAATTCGTCGAAGCACCGATGGAAATCCTCCAGTCCATCGTCGGAGGAATCAGCACCCAATCCGCCCGCCGCCTGACCGAAGCCCCGCGCATGGTCAGCCTCACAGGCTTTGGTCAGTTCCTCCAGAACCTCCAGAATCAGGGCATGCACCCCTATCTCATTGGCGACTTCCCGGTCGATCCCGCACCCGCCACGGCCCCGACGACCAAGCGCAAGCCCTATCTGGTCAAATAGATCATGGCCCCGCGCTTTGATTGCTTCGTCGTCTTTGCCGAAATGCGCACAGGCTCGAACTTCCTCGAGGCCAACATCAACAGCTTTGGCCACCTGAAATGCCATGGTGAGGCCTTCAATCCCGCCTTCATCGGATACCCCAATTCCACCGATATCCTGGGCGTGACCCAGTCACAGCGCGATGCCGACCCGACCCTCCTTCTGAAAGCCATCCGCTCCCAGCCAGGCACCCTCGGCGGCTTCCGTTTCTTCAACGACCACGATCCCCGCGTGCTCGACCTGATCCTGCCTGATCCGCGCTGCGCCAAGATCATCCTCACCCGCAACCCGATCGAAAGCTATGTCAGCCGCAAGATCGTCGCCGCGACGGGCCAGTGGAAGCTCACCAACGCCAAACACGCCCGCAGCGAATCCATCCGCTTCAACGCGGCCGAGTTCGAGGATTACCTTGAGCGCCTTCAGGCCTTTCAGGTCCACCTCCTCAACGCCCTGCAAAAGACAGGCCAGACCGCCTTCTATGTCGATTACCAGGACTTGCAGGACGTTGACGTCATGAACGGCCTCGCCACCTACCTTGGAACCGACGAACGGATCGACGCTCTTGACAAGAAGCTCAAGAAACAGAACCCCGAACCGCTCGACGACAAGGTCGTCAACTTTGATGAAATGGAAAAGTCACTGGCAGGGCTCGACCGCTTCAACCTCAGCCGCACCCCGAATTTCGAACCCCGGCGCGGCCCGGCAATCCCCACCTATCTTGCCGCCGCGAAAAGTCTGCTGATCTTCATGCCCATCAAGTCCGGCCCGGAACAGGCCGTGACAGACTGGCTCACCACTCTCGACGGCGCCGCGCCGGTAACAGACTTCACGCACAAGACGCTCCGCCAGTGGAAAGACGCCCGCCCTGGCCATCGGTCCTTCACCGTGGTCCGCCACCCGCTCGCCCGCGCCCACGCGGCTTTCTGCGACCGGATCCTGTCGAACGGCAAAGGTAGCTTTCCCGAAATCCGCGAAAACCTCCGCCGCACCTTTGCCCTGCCCCTCCCCGAAGGCCCGGTTCCCGACGTGCTACCGACGGAAAACCATCGCGCCGCCTTCAAGGTTTTCCTGACTTTCCTCAAGGCCAACCTCGGCGGCCAGACCAACATCCGCACTGATGCCGCCTGGGCCGGACAGGCCGCCCATCTGCAGGGCATGGCCCAATTCGCCCTCCCCGACTTCATCTTGCGTGAAGACCGCCTTGCCGCCGATATCGCCATCGTCGCCTGGGCCATAGGCCAGACCGACGTGCCGGAACTGCCCCTACCGACCGACCCCCACCAGGCACGCCTTGCTGCGATCTACGATCCGGAACTCGAATCCCTCGCCCGCGACGCCTACACCCGCGACTACATGACATTTGGCTTCGGCCCCTGGGGCTGAAGCCGGACTCCGGGCTGTCCCGAACAAGAATGTAGAGGCTCCGCTCGAACCACTACCTCCAACATCTCCGTCATCTTTGTGGGGCGTGCCTGCGCCCTGTGTCGAAGGAGTCGCTCTGATCTGGTCAAGGCACTGATTGCACATTGGACAGCAACCCAAACCCCAGATGGAAGATTACGGCTCATGCTTCTTTCGTTTCTCTGGAAAGTCAGTCCGGACTTTGAGGCAATGGGCAAGGTTGCGCGGCAGCCAAACCAATTCAAAGTGACGGTTGCGACGTGCGGATGCAAGTGACCTGATCCGCCAGAAAGAATGCCGGATATGCGACCGTTTCCACGATGCGACGTCCGCGGGCAATCGAGTCCGGCATCATGATCAGGCCGACGCTGCTCTGGTCGTGAACGCGCCAGTTTTCGGCGCGACCTGCGCCCGTATTCGCCGGAAACAATGCAATCGCCATTCAATCAGCCAGAAGAGCGATGGCCGGCGCAGAACCCAGTTTGGTGATATCCATTTCCTGCATCCAGGATGTTCAGGTTTTCCTGAACTCAACCAGGACGATGAAACCGTCCTGCGATGTTCCGTCGGCGACAGCAGATTTCCCATGCAAGCGGCTGCTTTGCGCCAAAGCCTCATCCTTGAGGGCCAAGGCATCAGATCGGGCGTCCGGCCCCCAAACCCCGTGTTAATCCGCCTCGGCTATACAAATCCGTAAACACTTCCCTACGCTACCGTCAAAATCATACCGACGTAATACCGACGTGATACCGACGCTTTACCGACAATCTACAGACGATGTTCTCCCTGCAAAAACAAATGGATAAGCTAGAATAAAGGGACCGCCACCCGTGTGCCGGCCTTTCCTAACAAAGTGCTAACGCCTCATGCCGCCTGACTGGCCTGCGCTTCGGTCAGGATCGTGTGCAGGGTCGCGGGGTCACTGTTGGCCCGCAACTTGGCCCGCAGGTTCACATCCCGCAGTGTCCGCGACACCAGCGCCAGCGCCTTGAGATGTTCAACCCCGGCATTCGCCGGCGCGATCAGTGCAAAGATCAGGTCAACCGGCTGCCGGTCGATCGAATCGAACTCAAGCGGCTTTTCCAGCCGGATGAACACGCCCCGGATCTTGTCTACCCCGGGTATCCGCGCATGGGGCAGGGCCACGCCATGACCCACGCCCGTCGGCCCCAGAACCTCACGCTCCATAAGCGACTCGACAACCTGACCCGAGTTCAGCCCATAGGCTGATTGGGTCAGATCGCCAATATCCTGAAACAGGCGCTTCTTGCTGCTGGTGGCCCCCAGAACCTTGACGGCTGCGGCACTGAGGATATCGCCAAGTCGCATCGCACCCGTCCTGTCTCTTGCGGCAGTCAGCCCGCATTACGCGGGTCGATCCACCCGATGTTGCCATCATCACGCCGGTACACGACGTTGATCCCGCTATGTTTTTCGTTCCTGAAGACAAGGACCGACGCGTGTGCGATTTCCATCTGCATCACTGCCTCACCGACCGTCAGCGACGGAATCGTCGCTTCCATTTCAGCGATGATGGGAGGGTTCAGCTCTTCGTCCTCAACGTCTTCCGTGTCTTCTGTTGCAGCGAGGATATACGAGTCAGCCGCAGAAAGTTCAACAGGGTCGGGCCGCGCCTTGTGATGGTCTTTCAGCCTGCGCTTGTAGCGCCGCAGTTGTTTTCCCATCTTCTCGCAACCTGAATCAAAAGCTGCATAGATATCAGCGGCATGGCCCTTGGCCTGCGCCGTCAGGCCGGTGGACAGATGCACGACGATCTCGCAGACGAATTCATATCCGCTGCGCGAAAACACCACGGTCGCATCCGTGGGACGGCCGGCATACTTGGCCATCGTCTCGCCCAGTTCGGTCTTGACGTGGCCCTGCAGGGCCTCGCCGATGTCGATCTGTTTTCCGCTGATCTGGTAACGCATGTGTGCTCCTGACGTTTCAGGCACAAAGACGCGCACCCGGAACCGGGCGCCGTATCTGCTGTGCAGAGAGAGTGATGACAGCATCCGGTTTTCGGGCCTCGAAACCGCCATCGGGCAGTGCGACCGTCGATCCGGGGCAAGGAAAAGCCACGCAAGTCATCCTCCTCATGTGGCACCAGACTCCCCCCGCCTGTCAATGACCCAGCGCAAAGGGCGGGCCAATGTGCCGCAGGGGAACGGGGATCAGTTCACCCGGAACGACTGGCCCAGATAGACGCGGCGCACATTCTCGTCCCGCACCACCTCCTCTGTTGTGCCCGACATAAGCACCTTGCCGTCATGCAGGATATAGGCACGGTCCACGATCTCGAGCGTCTCGCGCACATTGTGGTCCGTGATCAGAACCCCGATCCCCCGGTTCTTCAGGTCATGCACCAAAGACCGGATCTCCCCCACGGCTATCGGGTCCACCCCCGCAAAGGGTTCGTCCAGAAGCACATACTTGGGCGAGGCCGCCAGACAGCGCGCAATCTCGACCCGCCGCCGCTCACCCCCGGACAGGGCCAGCGCAGGCGCCCGCCGCAGGTGGGAAATCGAAAACTCCGACAGCAATTCCTCAAGCTTTTCCCGCCGCTTGGTATGGTCGCTCTCGCTGATCTCAAGTATCGCCAGAATGTTGTCCTCGACCGAAAGCCCCCGGAAGATCGACATTTCCTGCGGCAGATAGCCGATCCCCATCCGCGCCCGCCGGTACATCGGCAGCGTCGTCACGTCCCAGCCATCAATAATGACCTGCCCGCCTTCAGGCGTGACGAGTCCCGCTATGGAATAGAAACAGGTCGTCTTCCCCGACCCGTTCGGCCCCAGCAGCGCCACAACCTCGCCCCGGCCAAGCGTCAGGCTTACATCCCGGATCACCGGCCGCTTGCGATAACTCTTGCGCAGCCCCACAACCCGCAGCCCGACGTCGCCCTGGGTGACGGTCAGTTCCGGCATCAGTTGCTGCCTTCGGTCTGGAACACCGTCCGCACCCGGCCCTGCATCTGCGCGGTCCCGTCACGCAGGTTCACTGTCATCGTTTCCGCTGACAGCGCGTTCAGCCCCTGCGTCAGCAGGACCTCGCCCGACATGATCAGCACACCTGCAGTCAGATCATAATCCGCTGTCTGCGATTCCGCCGCCTCGGTCGCCGTCACAAAGGTCACGCCACCCGACGCGACGAACCGCGCGATCTGCCCCGTCGCCTCGTCATAGAAGACCTCGACCTCGGCAGCCGACATGCGCATGTCGCCCTGGCCGATCACGACATTCCCCGAAAACTTCGCGGTCCGGCTGTCCTGATCCACATTCAGCGTATCCGCAGTCACCTCGACCGGAGCGTTCGGATCAGCGTTGATCCCGCCCAGCGCAATGTTGGTCTGGGCGTTTGCCATCAGCGGCAGGGCAAACGCGATCAGGAAGGCTGCAGTACGGTTCACGCGAAATGATCTTTCCTAAGGTTGCGGCTGATATAGCAGTCGGACCCCGTTGTTGAAAACCATCTGTGTGCCAACCCCGTCCATTCCGGCATGAATCGTCAACCCCCCCGCAGTCAATGCGCCAAAGGGCGCTTGCGCCGTCACCGGGACCTCAGAGATTACAGTTCCCGCCTTAAGGTCTGCGGTCAGTTCGCTCGTCTCTATCGTATAGCCACTCGAACTCACCGCCCGCGCCATGCCCGTCAGCCGCGCCTCTTGCGCAGGTCCGTCCACATGCCCTTCGGCCGCCGTGATCTCGACCCGCGATCCGTCTGTGGCATCCAGCGTAATCGCAATATCCATCACAAAAAAGCTGTCTGCATCGGCGGCATCCGGCCGGATCGTACTCGCCGTGACACCCACAACCGTCCCGTCGTCGGCAATCCCGGCCAGCGACGGCGCCGAAATCCGCGGCTCGTTCGCGATCTCCTCAATTTCAGCATAGGGGATCGTCACCCCGTTGTTGGTGCTCCGAGCGAACAGGAACAGGGTCGACAAAAGCGCCAGCGCAGCCAGCGGCAGGATGATCTTGGACCAGTTTACAAACCTTGTGTATCTGGTGTCCGAACGGGCCACGGTGGTCATACCACCCCGGCCCGCAGGCAGTCATGGATATGCAGGATGCCCACTACCCGGCGCGACGTCGCCGGATCAACCACAAACAGACAGGTGATCTTGCGCTCGTACATGACCGCGACCGCCTCTTCGGCCAGAACATCCGGCCCGATCGTGCGCGGGTCCGCAGTCATCACCGTACCCGCCGTCTGTTCCAGCAGCCCGGCCATATGCCGCCGCAGGTCACCGTCTGTCACGATCCCGGCAAGTTGCCCGTCTGCGTCCAGCACACCAACCACGCCAAAGCCCTTCTGGCTGATCGTAAGCAGTGCATCGCTCATCGGAGTATGGTGGCCGACCAACGGGATCGCCTCGCCCTGATGCATGAGATCCCGCACCCGGCTCAGCCGTGCCCCCAGCCGCCCGCCGGGATGGAAATCCCGGAAATTGTCCGGCGTGAACTGCCGCTGTTCCATCAGTGCAATCGCCAGCGCATCCCCCAACGCCAGCATCATCGTGGTCGAAATCGTGGGCACGATCCCAGTCCCACAGGCCTCGCCCCGCTGCGGTAGCACAATCGCCACGTCCGACTGTGTCAGCAGCGTGCTGTCTTCCCGCGCCGCCACTCCGATCAGCGGAATGCGAAACCTTCGGGTATAAGACACCAGATCGGCAAGTTCCGGCGTCTCGCCCGAATTGGACAGGACAATGACCACGTCGCCCTTGGCCATCATGCCCATGTCGCCGTGGCTCGCCTCGGCCGGATGGACGAAATGCGCAGGCGTCCCGGTTGAAGAAAAGGTCGCTGCAATCTTGCGCGCGATATGCCCCGACTTGCCCATTCCCGAAACGATGACCCGCCCCTTGGCCGCCAGCAGCGTCTGCACCGCCGCCGCAAAGCTCGGTCCCAGCCCCTCTCCCAGCGCTGTCAGCGCAGCCGCTTCCTCACCGATCACACGACGGGCGGTCGTCAGGAACTGGGCGCTGTCGGGCATGTCAGTGCGCGAAGATATCGATTTCTGGCCACCCGGCCAGATCAAGCTGAGCCCGCGCCGGCAGGAAATCGAAACAGGCCTGCGCGATCCCGGTCCGCCCCTCGCGCGCCAGCATCCTGTCAAGCTCGGCCTTCACCCGGTGCAGGTACAGCACATCCGACGCCGCATATTCCAGTTGCGCCGCCGTCAGCGTCTCAGCCCCCCAGTCGCTCATCTGCTGATGCTTTGAGATATCGACGCCGATCACATCCTGCAGCAGATACTTGAGCCCATGTCGGTCCGTGAACGTCCGCACCAGCTTGGACGCGATCTTGGTGCAATAGACGGGCGCTGTCAGCGCTCCAAAGGTATGGAACAGCACCGCAACATCAAACCGCCCGAAATGAAACAGCTTAAGCACTTTTGGGTCCGTCAGCATCCGGCACAGGTTCGGCGCTTCGTTCTGCCCCGGCATCACCTGTACCAGATGCACATTCCCGTCCCCGCCCGACATCTGGATAAGACACAGCCTGTCCCGGTACGGGTTCAGCCCCATCGTCTCGCAATCGATGGCCACCACCTGCCCAAGGTCGAGGTCATCGGGCACGTCTTTGCGGTAAAGGTAGTTTGCCATCGGCCCAAAGTCCCCTGAATGTCGTTGTCATGCCAATATAGTCACTGCAAAGCCCCCGCAACACTCGCTCATCTGAACCACTCGCCTATATGCCGATTGTCCCGCGACGGTCTCCTGAAATTTGACCTCCTGATGGGCTGAACCAAGGGTTCCGGCCGGCGTCGTTGCACAACTCTGACCGGAGAGGATTCATAATGTGAATCCATGCGGTTAGACAGGCCGCATGTGCAAGCCGATACCCGCCCGCTACCGCACCACGAACTGGTCCAGCTACAGCGCCTCACTGAAGAAGCGCGGGTCGCCGGCGATCTGGCTGGACAGGGACATGACCTGGCTCGCGCCGCCTGACAGCGGCCCGGGTCGCCCCGCGGTGTTCTCGGATACGGCGATCCAGTTCTGCCTGACCATCAAGGGTCGGTTCAGGCTGCCGCTCCGGCAAACGACAGGGATGGTCGCCAGCCTGCTGAAGTTGGCCGACCCGGACTGGGCCGTGCCGGATTACACGACCTTGTGCCGGCGACAAAAGACCCTGGCCGTCCAGATCCCCTGTCGCCGTGCCGATGGGCCTCTCAACCTTCTCGTGGACAGCACCGGCATCAGGTTCCTCGGCTTGGTGTATGACACCCGCCGTTGCCACACGGCCATCATTGACCGGCAGGCCACTGCGATCATCCCGATCCGCAAGAACGGGCGGCCTTGGAAAGAGGACTGCCCGGCCGCAATCGCCAGAAACGAAACCCTGCATGCCACCCGGCACTGTGGCAGGGCATTCTGGAAGCGCTGGACCGGATGCCACGTCCGAAGCCGGATCGAGGCGAAGATGCGCTGCCTCAAAGCCTTCGGTGAGCGCATCGCCGCAAGAGACCCCGACCGCCAGAC
>JAPLPE010000019.1 GCA_026400355.1 Rhodobacterales bacterium
CGTCGACCCTTACGCCTACCTTCGCGCAACCCTGACAGCCATCGCTAACCGCCACCCAGCGTCCCGCATCGACGACCTCATGCCATGGGCATTCCAAAACCAGTCAAGCGGAAACTAGGACGGTCCTCAGCCACCGCTTACAAAGAACCCGATGGGGTAGCGTTTGAACTTCTGCCGCTTCGGCTTGTCTTCCTCGACGTCCGGGAGACGAGATATGCCATGACGCTGGAGGCACCGATGCAGCGCTGACCGTGTCAGGTGTGGGATCGAGGGCTGCAGGGCATAGAGGCAGTCGTCCAGTGGCAGGAGCTTGTGACGCCGGAAGGCAAAGACACGGACGCGTCGCACAACAGGTTTCACTCCCTGCGATCACAAGATGATCAAAGGTCTGTCATCTGGAACTCCATCTGCCTTTCATCCCGGAGATAAGACTCAGGGTTTCGGATCCGACAGCCTTATGAACCCGCGATCATCGCAGGCAAGGCCGCCCGCAACCCCGCCAACCCCGAGGCCCGCCAGCCCAAGGCCTCCAGCCTCCCCGTCTGCATCGTCGACACAACCGCCCCCGACCGCTCCGGCAACACCCCGTCCCACCCTGTCAGCGCCGCCACCTCGGCCAGCAGACCCCGCCGGTCGAGCAGCAGGTCCGACACATTCAGCACCCCCGTTACCCCCGACGCCAACCCGACCTGCACCGCCGCCGCGAGATCACTGCCCAGAACCTCGGTCGCAACCCGTGGCGCGATTGCCCGCCCCGCCCGAAAATCCGCAAACAGTCCCGCCCATTTATGCACCTGTCCCGGCCCCGCAGGCCCATAGACCCCCGTCGCCCGCAAACTCACCCCGCGCCCTGTCGCGGCCAGCGCCTGCTCCGCCTCCAGCTTGGCCCGCCCATAAAGACTGTCTGGCGCGATTTCCATCGCCTCGTCCAAAGCCGTCCCCAAAGGCAACCCGTCATAGACAGCCCGCGAGGACAGGAACACAACCCGCCCCATCCCGGCCCGCACCGCCGCCGCAAAAAGCCTGACCGACCCGTCCAGATTCAACTTCATGAACCCCGTCGGATCATCCCCCTCGCCCCCGCGATAAAGCCCCGGCACATGCGAAAACGCCGCATGCACCAGACCGTCAAATCCACGCAGCTCGGGCACCCCGCCCAGTTCCCAAGCCTGAAACCCCACCGCCCCGCTGAAGAACCCGGGGCTCGGCGGCGTCCGCCCCAGCACCGTCACCGCCTGCCCGCGCCGCAGCGCATCCTCGACGATGAACCGCCCGACCAACCCCGTTGCCCCGGTGACAGCCAGCATCATGGCGCCCGCAAAGCCGCCAGATCGGGCACCCCGCCCGCCGCATAGACCTTCCACAGGTCGATAAGCACGCTCAACTGATCCGCCTTGGGGTTGACCGCATCCCAGGGCTTTTCATACTGGAAATGCAGCACCTTGATCTGAGACCAGTCCCACAGCGCGGGCATCGCGAACCAGACATACTGCAGCATGTTGTACATCACTGGCAGCCCGTGCCAGTCCGGAAAGAACGCCTGCAGAAAAGTCTGATCCGTCCGCCGCCAAAAGGCCCCCGGCTGATCCAGCATCGCCAGCATCGCGTCAAAAGTCGCCCGCGAGGGCCGCGCCACAAAGACCCCCGAATTCATCCGATGGAAATCGGCAAGGCTCTCGTAGACATTCGGCGCCGCACAGAACTCCGGATAACCAAACAACTTGTCACAATTCTGCAGCATCAGCGTGTCGGCATCCAGAAACACGACCCGTTCATACTCTTCCATCTGCCACAGCCGAAGCTTGGCGAAATTGTCCAGCGGCGTATGGAACGGCGGCTTGCCGCCCTTGGCAAAAGGCGCCGCGCCATGCAGACGCGCCCGCCCATGCGCGTCGTTGAACGCATCCGACGTGGGCAGAAGTTCCGTCCTCACCAGCCGCGCCCCAAGGGCCGCCAAGGGCGCCAGCAACGCTTCCGTCACCGCCCCGGTATACAGAACGACCCGGTCCGCCCCGGTCCCGGTCAACGCGATGGAGTGCAACAGCGCCGCCGCGCCCACCGCGTAATCCGCATTGGTCACCAGCGTCACATAGGCAAACCGCGACTCTGTCGGCCGGTTCGCCTCCAGACCCCGCGACACGGTCAGGAAACCGACCGAAGCCGCTTTCCTTCCGGGTCCGTCTCTATCCGCGCGGCAATGTCCCGCGTCCAGGCGCTTACCGCCGGAACCCGCTTGCGGTCAATCCGGTGGGCATATTTCTTGGCCACGTCCACGATCTCGTCCAGCAACCCTTCTGCCAGAGTCGTGGGCTCCAGCCCAAGCGCGAGGAACTGATCGTTCTTCACAATCAGTTCGTTCTCGTCCGCTTCCTTGCGAGGGTTTGGCAGGAACGCCACCTCGGCCCCCGTCTGCGCCGCAATCATCTGCGCCAGATCGCGCACCCGGTGCGTCTCGGTCATCTGGTTAAAGATGCGCACCCGCTCGCCAGCCTTGGGCGCATCGCCCAGCGCCAGCTCGATGCAGCGTACCGAATCACGGATATGGATGAAGGCCCGCGTCTGCCCGCCTGTGCCATGCACCGTCAGCGGATAATCAATCGCCGCCTGTATCAGGAACCGGTTCAGGACCGTCCCGTAATCCCCGTCATAGTCGAATCGGTTGATCAGCTGCACATGCCGCTTGGTCTGGTCGGTATGTGTGCCCCAGACGATGCCCTGATGCAGGTCGGTGATCCGCAGCCCGTCATTCTGTGCATAGAACTGGAACAGGATCTGATCGAGGCTCTTGGTCATGTGGTAAACTGACCCCGGCCGCGTCGGGTAAAGGATCTGCTGTTCCTTCTTGCCGTTGGGTGTGTCGATCTCGACATCCAGATAGCCTTCGGGGATCGGCGCCCCGATGCTGGAATAACCGTAGACCCCCATCGTCCCCAGATGGACCAGATGCGCGTCAATCCCGGTTTCCACCAAGGCGGCCAGCACGTTATGGGTCGCACTGACATTGTTGTTGACGGTATAGACCTTGTGCCGGTCCGTCTTCATCGAATAGGGCGCGGCCCGCTGTTCGGCGAAATGGATGATGGCGTCGGGCTGATGCTCGGTCAGCCAGCCCCGGAACCGCTCATATTCCGTCGCCACGTTCAACAGGTGGAAATGCAGCTTGCGGCCCGTCACTTCCATCCAGATGCGGCAGCGTTCCTGGATGCTGTCCATCGGCGTCAGCGACTGGACGCCCAGCTCCGCATCGATCCAGCGGCGCGACAGGTTGTCGATGATATGGACCTCATGCCCCAGATCCGACAGATGCAGACAGGTCGGCCAGCCGACAAAACCGTCACCACCAAGGACTGCGATACGCATAGGGTCTCTCCTTCCGACTCGTGCATTTCCCGCATAATCTCCGATTATGACAGGCGATGACACCAGTTGTTTGCCAACCCCACCCACGGGGACGATGATCCGCCCGCCTATGGCCGATTTCATGATTTTGGGCAAGTCAGGACGGCCGGATGCCGGTCGCCGGACAATTCCGTCGTCCGTCAGGCCCTTATCTGAGCGGGAGCCGCGAGGGCCCCAGTGGGGCCACCGCCCCGCGCTCATTGCCAAAAGGTTCCACCGGCCCCCGTAACTCGCGCCTCGTCAAAGGGCAGCGCGTGACCAAGGCAAAGGCCTTGGTCAACCCAGCACCGAAACGCAGTCAGTCCCTAGTGCACCTGCGCCAGCTTCGCCGCCTTTGACCCTGCCAGAATATCCCGCGCCATCGGGATCACCTTCCGCCCGTACAGATCAATCGACGTCATCAGATGCGCATGCGGCATCGTCCCCATCGAATACTTCATGTCGAACCGGTCGAGCCCCAGCGCCCCCACGGTCGCCGCGATCTTCCTGGCCACCGTCTCGGGCGAACCCACATACATCGATCCCGACTGCACCTCGTGACGGAACTCCTCGGGCGAGGTCGGGCCCCAGCCGCGTTCCGCCCCGATCCGGTTGCGCAATTCCTTGTAACCGGGAAAGGCCTGCTCCATCGCGAGTTCATCCGTCTCGGCCACATGCCCCGGCGAATGCACGCCCAAAGGCTGCGGTGCGCGCCCCACCTGCGCCGTTGCCCGGTGATAAAGGTCGACATAGGGCAGGAACCGCCGCGGATCGCCCCCGATGATGGCCAGCATCAGCGGCATGTCATAGCGCACCGCCCGCACCACGGATTCCGGGCTTCCGCCCACCCCGATCCACACCTTCAGCCCCTTGGCCGACAGCGGCGGATAGACCGTCACCTTGTTCAGCCCGGCCCGGGTCGTGCCCGACCAGGTCACTTCCTTTTCCCGGATCAGCCGCGAAAACAGGTCAAGCTTTTCCTCGAACAGAACCTCGTAATCCTTCAGCGCATAGCCGAACAGCGGATAGGATTCCGTGAACGACCCCCGCCCCAGAATGACCTCGGCCCGCCCGTCCGAGACCGCATCCAGTGTCGAAAACCGCTGGAACAGCCGCACCGGATCTTCCGACGACAGCACCGTTACCGCCGTCCCCAGCCGGATATGCTTGGTCTGTCCCGCAATCGCCGCCAGCACCACCTCGGGCGAGGAAATCGCAAAGTCATCCCGGTGATGTTCGCCCAACCCGATGAAGTCGATCTTGTGGCTGTCGGCCAGCACCGCCTCGGCAACGACATTGCGAAGCACCTGATCATGCGGCAAGAACTTGCCGTCGGTCCCCCGCGTCACATCGCCAAAGGTATCAAGGCCGAATTCAACATTCTCGGTCATCGCAAGGCATACTCCGGTTCATGTCCTGCCCTTCAGATAACATGCCCGTCGCCCATTTTCCTGTGCAACTGCGCACAGAAACTGCCACATGAACGCCGGATCAATCTAGAAATCCGTCGGCGCCCCGCCCTCGGCCTTCCGCCTTGCAACGAAATCGGCAAGTTCCTCGCGGTGCGCCACGTCCATCGGCGGCTCCTCGAACGACCCGATGATCTCCTTGAACAGCCGGTGCGCCCGTTCCTGCGTCCAGACCCCGCCTGCAATCTCCCAGGCTTCGAAGTTGCGCCAGTCGCTCACAAACGGCGCATAGAACGCATCCTCATAGCGGTCCTGCGTATGCTGGATGCCAAAGTAGTGCCCCGAGGGCCCCACCTCGCGGATCGCATCAAGCGCGATATCCTCGGGCCCCGTCGCCCAGACCTGCGGCTCCATGTACCGTTGGATCATCTGGAGCACTTCGCAGTCCATGATGAACTTCTCAGGGCTCGCGATCAGCCCGCCCTCAAGCCAGCCTGCCGCGTGATAGACGATGTTCGTCCCCGACTGCACCGCAGACCAGAGCGAATTGGACGTCTCCCACATCGACTGCCCGTCCGGCACGTTGGCCGCACACACGCCCGAGGCCCGCATCGGCAGACCATAGAACCGCGCCATCTGCCCCGTCATCTGCGTCGCCCGCATGTATTCCGGCGTGCCAAAGGCTGGCGCACCCGATTTCATGTCAACGTTCGACGTGAACGTCCCGATCACACAGGGGCAGCCCGGCCGCACATATTGGAACAGCGCAATGGCTGAAAGCGCCTCGGCAATCGATAGCGTCACCGCCCCCGCCATCGTCACCGGAGCCATCGCCCCGGCCAAAGTGAACGGCGTCACGATCACCGCCTGCCCGCGCCGGATCAGCCGCAGACAGCCGTCGATCATCGGGATGTCATGCTTCAGCGGACTGGTCGAGTTGATGTTGGTGTACATCCGCGGCGTCACCTGAAACTCCTCCTCGGTCAAGCCCCCCGCGATCCGCACCATCTCCATCACGTCCTCAACCCGCTCGGGGCCCAGCGAATAGGCGTGGCAGACCTTGTCCGTAATCGTCAGCTTATCATACAGAACATCCAGATGCCGGATCGACGGATGGATATCGACCGGCTCCACCGGATAGCCGCCCGCGAAATGGATGCAGTTGAAATACTGCGTCAGCCGGAACAGATCGGCGCAATGCTTGCGCGTGCCCGACACTTTCTTGCCAACCTCAAGGTCATAGTAGTTTGGCGGCGATGACACGTTACCGAACAGGATATGCTTGCCCCCGATGGGCAGGATGCGGTCCGGGTTGCGCGGCGTGATGGTGAACTCCTGGGGCGCCTTGCGAACCATCTCCATCACCCAGTCGCGACTCATCCGCACGTTGGTGCCGTCGACCTTGCAGCCGGCCTGCTTGAACAGCTCGATCGCCTCGCTGTTCAGGAACTCGATCCCGATCTCCTCCAGAATGCGCATCGCGCCATCATGGATCGCTGCGACTCCTTCCGGCGGCATCGGCTCGGTCGGACGGTCATGGTTATATGGAATCCGCCACGGCATCTGCTCGATCACCGAAGTCCCCCGCCGGGCCGAATTCCCGGCGCGTCCGCCAGACCGCTTCTTGCGGGTCAAAGTATCTGCCATGTCGCACCTCACCTGGGCTTTGGGCAAAGAGTGACAAAGACAATGTCCGCTTGCGGCGAGGAAAGCGACACTGACTGTCGTTCTTTGTGGCGTATCGACCAACGCGTGAGTTGCAGGAGACGATCTGATCGCAACAGTCCCGGGGATTCCGACTGCGGCTACAAGACAAGATCGGCTGCGCTGATCTTGAACACCCCGTCCGGAACAATCGACACTTCCACGGATGCATCACCATCAACGTTACCCTGAAGCACCGTCTTGCCGTCCCTGACCTCAACCCGGAATTGACCGGCCTTGCCGTTGAAACTGGCGTCCCCGATGAAGGTGGATTTCTGAATAGCAGGCTTCTTGGTATTGGCGTCGATACCTCTGATCTCAGGTCACGTCTGAAAAATCTGCCACATTTGGCTTGAACTGGTAGAGTTGGGCATCCCGTTGAGGAGCCCCGCCGAAGCCGAAACAGCCCGCCCTTCCCGGTCTTCGCGATGCGATGAAGAAAATGCAGACGCGACGGGAACTGTTGCTGGCGGAGATGGATGCAGTGGTGCCTTGGGGCCGTATTCTGGCGCTGATCGCGCCGCACTATCCCAAACCCGGGCCGTCGCAGGTTCCGCCTCTGCCGCAGGAGACGCGCCTGACGGTCATCGCAAAGACGGTGGGGGAGGCCCCTCCCGATGCGACGCACTGGAGCCGCTCCACGATGGCCGGAGCGGTGGGGATTTCGCCGCCGAGCGTCGGACGCATCTGGGCCGAGGCCGGTCCCAAGCCGCACATGGTGCGCAGGTTCAAGGTCTCGAACGACCCGATGTCCGAGGAAAAGGTCCCCGAGATCGTGGGGCTCTATCTGGATCCGCCGGAAAGGGCCGTCGTGCTCTGCGTGGTTGAGAAATTCCAGATCAGGGCGTTCGACCACACCCAGCCCGGGTTGCCGCTCAAGCAGGGGCGCGCCGCCACCATGACCCACGACTACAAGCGCCACGGCACCACCATGCTGTTCGCCGCGCCCGACGTGAAGTCGGGCATTGTCATCGGGGACTGCATGCCGCGCCACCGGGCCAGGGAATTCCTGACATTCCTGCGCCACATCGACCGGGCCCTCCGCAAGCCCCGCGACATCCGCCTCCTGCTCGACAACTGCGCTACCCACAAGAGTTCTGAGGTGATGGCCTGGCTCGAGAAACACCCGCACTTCAAGCTGCACTTCACGCCGACCAGTGCCTCATGGATGAACCTCGTGGAACGGTTCTCCGCCATGATCACGACACGGCGCATCCGCCGGGCGAGCTACTCCAGCGTCGATGACATGGAGACCGGGATCTGCAACTGCCTGCTGCAGCACAATGCCCGCCAAAGACCCTTCGTCTGGACCAAATCCGCCGAAGACATCCTCACCCCGGAACGACGCGCACCGAATGCCCTCGATGAAATCCGCAGAAACAGGTAGCAACCGTCAGATTCTGGACATTGCTAGGTCAAGAGAATGTAGGGCGGGTTCACCCCGGCACGCCCTCGGCGAACCGAGGAACAATTGAGCCGGATTCGTAACCCGGCTGATACAACCCACTCCGAATATCCCGATGAACCGACGAAAATGGCCAATCCTCTGGGCGTTCGACAAACCCGTGCTTGACCGGGTTCACCCAACAATACCGGACATGGTCTGCGAAATCCTCGTCGTTGCGGATATGATGTTCCCAATACCGCCGCTGCCATATGGCGACTTCGCCCTTGTCGCTGTATCGGGCGGGGTTCACCCCGCCATGCCTCCCTGATTTGACCATTGGTTGCCGGGGTGGCGGGGTGAACCCCGCCCTACGCAAATCCATCGAAAACCGTGCCTTGATCGCGCCCCACCGCACCGGATGATCCGCATCTCCCTCCGGCAAGGTCCACAAGCAATGCATGTGATCCGGCAAGACCACCCAGGCCGCCACCCCGAACGGCCGTTCCGCCTGCGTCTGCCGCACCGCCACCCGCAGCCGCTCCACCTCATCGGTCAAAAGTGACGATCCCTCCGCCGCCAATCGGACGGTAAAGAACACGGTCTGACCGGCGACCCGGGAGCGGAGATAACATGACATGCTCCACCCTCGCCGACCTTGGTTAACTGCGCGTTACCGGCCCCTTCACGCGCTCACCGAACCCCGGCGTGGCAACACCCTCTGCCGCCGCCGCCCGTTCCCGGTCCATGATCGCCCCGAACCGCTTGCGCACCGCCGTCTCAAGTTCGACCAGCCCCGCGATCTTGAGATTGGCCCAGGTCGCCAGAATCCGGTTGATCCGCTCTTGATACCCCTTGCCCATCGCACGATAGAACCCCGCCACCGAGGCATCAAGGTATAGCGTGACTTTAACCTTCGACTCGATCACATCCATATCAGCCTCAAGCGTATGCCACGCCTCTGGCACCTCACGCCGGATCGAGACCTCAAGCGAGTCCTTTTCCAGTTCCCACAGGTGCCGGAACAGCTTCTGCCGGGCAATCCGTTCAGTCTTTGTCAATGAATAGGACATAGAAGACCTCCATGAAGGGCCATCATGCCGGGACTGGGTTAACAGATGCAGAAGCCGCCGCGCAAAAGATACCGACGCATTACCGATACGGCACCGACACACCTCAACCTTGCGAAAACGACACAATATCAGCCGCTTGCACAGCGCCAGACTGCCGCTTCACCTCACGCCCCCCGCGAAACTTGACCATCGTCGGAATCCCCCGGATGCCATACTTGGCCCCCGCCTGCGGGTCGGCCTCGGTGTTGAGCTTGACCAGACGTGCCCTTCCGGCGAGCGACCCCGCCGCCTTGGAAAACTCCGGCGCCATCATCCGGCAGGGCCCGCACCAGGGCGCCCAGAAATCCACAACCAAGGGCAGATCATCTGTCCGCGCGGCCCTTTCCAGAGTGGCCAGATCCACCTCGACCGCCCTGGCGGGCACCAGCGGCGCCCTGCAGACGGCGCATTTCGGCCCGGCCCCCAAACGCTCTTCCGGCAACCGGTTCACCTGCCCGCAATCGAGACATGTCAACTTCAATCCGGCCATCATCGCCTCCAATTCATCTGATTTCGCAGATATGTCTCATGTGACTTAACTGCAAGCCACTCACCAAATCCGGCACTCGCCTTAATTGTGCCCGATTCGCCGCGCATATTGTCAAAGACAAGGCAAGAAGGTCATCTTGGCAACGATCATCATCCTTCTGGGCAGCGTCGTCGGTTTTCTGACCGCTGGAATATCCTTCGTTTTCCTCGACTACTCGCTTCTCGCCGCCGTCGCGATCTGGGGCGCCTCCGGACCAGTCTCTGCGGTCCTTGCCGCCATCCTCATCTGGCGGCCTGACGATACTCCCCGCGAAACTTCCCGCGAACCGGCCAGGACCTCTGTTGCGGAAATCCCCTGACCGCCTCATCTTGGGCGTCACCGATTTTCCTTGCTAAAATCCCCGATGGGGCGCATACGCCCCACTGCAGACGTTATTCTCTCTCGACCCGCTGTTCTCCTTCATCGGCCACAGTTCCTCGATGTGACACTGACTGAGCCGGGCTGCCGCACTTTCGCGGGCAGCGCACTGAAGGAGACACACGATGGCCACTGGCACCGTGAAATGGTTCAACACCACCAAAGGCTTCGGCTTCATCGCCCCCGATGGCGGCAAGAAGGACGTGTTCGTTCACATCTCTGCCGTCGAACGTTCGGGCCTGACCGGCCTGCGTGACGATCAGAAAGTCACGTTCGACATCGAATCCGGCCGCGACGGCCGCGAATCGGCGATCAACCTGCAACTGGCGTAAGCCAGAAAAGGACGTCCGGTCCTTCATCAGAAACGACCGGGCGTCCTGTTCCTGCAGCATCTTTACGTATTGCATTATCCGGTTGCACCGTTCGCAACCCCAATCGCCCTTGATTTTGACATGACGTCACGGTATTCTGCCGCGGCGACGTTACCTCTATCGACCACTGTTTCCTTTACGGCCTCAGTCCATCGATCAGCACTGACAGAGCCGATCCGCTGCACTCCCGCGAGCGGAACAAAAAGGAAATATCACGATGGCCACTGGCACCGTCAAATGGTTCAACACCACCAAGGGTTACGGCTTCATTGCTCCCGATGGTGGCAAAAAGGACGTGTTTGTCCACATTTCTGCAGTCGAACGTTCGGGTCTCACCGGTCTGAAGGACAACCAGAAAGTCACCTTCGACATCGAATCCGGCCGTGATGGCCGCGAATCGGCAGTGAACCTCTCGCTCGCCTGAGCGCATGAAAACCTCTCTCTCGGGCCCGACGTCGTTCGGGCCCTTGTTTCTTGTGGTGACAGCCCTCGCCGGATGCGAGGTTCCGTCGGACACCCAGACGCGCCAGACAAACGTCCCCGGACAGACCGCATCCACAAACGGCCGCACCGAACAGACCGGTTCGCTCAGCAGCGCGCCCGTTCTTGCCTCCTACTCCGATGTCCCCACTGCAGAATCTTCGCCCAGCGGTGCCGAACTGGCCGCCGTGAGATCGGTCCTGACCCGCCTCCAATACGATTCATTCGCAGCCAATGCCGAACACTGCGGCTATATCGGGCTGAACGAAGCCGGCCAGATCATGCTCACCCCCATCAACCGCGGGTCCGAAGCCTCTTGCGAACTACCTCAGATCCCTGCCGGCATGACGCTCCTCGCCTCATTGCACACGCATGGCACTTACAGCCCATACTACGCCTCGGAATTCCCGACATCCGACGACATGCTCAGCGACATGGCCCAGAACGTGGACGGCTATATCTCAACGCCCGGCGGCCGACTCTGGCATGTTGACAGCGACACGCGCACCGTCCGTCAGCTATGCGGCCGCGGCTGCCTGCCGCAGGACCCGGACTACCGCCCAGAGGATGACGGTCCCGTAGAGCCGATGTTCACCCTGGCCGACTTGCGGCGCTGGGAACAGAGCTGACCGGTCACTCTCCCTGCACAAGAGCCAGAACCGCCGGCCCCAGCGCCCCCACGATCAGCTTAACCCCTTCCGCATTGGGGTGAATCCCGTCCGGCTGGAAATAGGTCTGCCGCACCATCTCGGGATCGCCCAGATCGACAAGCCCCTGAAACCAGTCAGGAAACAGCGCGGTCCCGAACTCTGCCGATAGCTCCGGATACATCGCGTCAAACGCCGCCTTGTAGTCCGGCCCGTAGTTCGTGGGCCCCGGCAACCCCACCAAGAGCACCCTGACTCCAGCCGCCTGCGCCGCCTCGAGTATCTCTTTGAGGTTCTCCCGGCTGTTCGCCGGATCAATCCCGCGCAACAGGTCATTCCCCCCAAGCGCTAAGATCATCGCATCCACATCCGGCGTCAACGTCCAGGCGACCCGAGACAGCCCCCCAGCGGTCGTATCGCCCGAGACGCCTGCGTTGATCAGCACCACATCTGCCCCCTGCCTTTTCAGCCAGGCCTCCATTTGCGGCACGAAACCGTCCTCGGGCGGCAGGCCATAGCCCTGCGTAAGACTGTCCCCCAGCGCCGCCACGGTCACGGTTTCGGCATTGACCGGCCCGGCAATCACAATCCCCGCCACCAGTAGGTTGCGGAGCCAGCGTCCCGCGCCATATCCAGAACAGACAACCTTGCCGAAAGCCCGCCCCATGAAAGATCCCGTCCTCTCTCTGACCAATGCCAGCCTGTCCCTGATGGGCAACGCGGGCAAGGTCGATATCCTCCACGGCATCACCCTTGCGGTGGACAAAGGCGAAACCCTGGGGCTCGTGGGGCCAAGCGGATCGGGCAAGTCTTCTCTCCTCATGCTCATGGGCGGCCTTGAACAGGCCACCGGCGGGCGCGTAATGGCGCTGGGTCAGGACCTCACCACGATGGATGAGGACCGGCTGGCCATGTTCCGCCGTGACAATATGGGCGTGGTGTTCCAGTCCTTCCACCTCATTCCCACGATGACAGCGCTGGAAAACGTCGCGACCCCGCTGGAACTCGCCGGTCACCGCGACGCTTTTGCCCGCGCCGCGGCCGAGCTTGAGGCCGTGGGCCTCGCCCACCGCGCCGACCACTACCCCGCCCAACTCTCCGGCGGGGAACAGCAGCGCGTGGCCCTCGCCCGCGCCTCTGCCCCCCGACCCAAGATCCTGCTTGCCGACGAACCCACCGGCAATCTGGATGAGGCCAACGGTAAGGCGATCATCAACCTCCTCTTCGACCTGCGCGACCGCCACGGCGCGACCCTCGTCATGGTCACCCACTCCGCCGAACTGGCCGCCCGCTGCTCCCGCGTCGTCCGCCTCCGCGACGGCCGGATCGATACCACCGCCATGGCCCGGGCCGCCGAATGAGCCTGTCCCTCGCCTCCCGTTTCGCCCGGCGCGAATTGCGCGGCGGCCTCAAGGGCTTCCGCATCTTCCTCGCTTGCCTCACCCTTGGCGTTGCCGCCATCGCCGCCGTGGGCCTTGTGAAAACCTCGATCGAGGCTGGCCTCGCCCGCGAAGGCGCGTCCCTCCTTGGCGGTGACGCGGAACTCGAATTCACCTACCGCTTCGCCCGCGATGACGAAAAAGCGTGGATGCAATCCACCGCCACCACCGTCTCCGAGGCCGTCGATTTCCGCTCCATGGCCGTCGTGGGCGATGGAGAGGCGGCCGACCGCGCGCTCACCCAGGTCCGTGCCGTCGATACCGCCTATCCCCTCGTCGGTCAGGTCCGGCTTGACCCCGGCATGCCCCTGCGTGATGCGCTCACTGGCCGCGACGGCACCCCCGGCGCGGTGATGGAACGCGTGCTGGCCGATCGCCTAGGCCTCGCCCCCGGCGACACCTTCCGGCTTGGCACGCAGGATTTCATCCTGTCCGCGATCCTCCTGAAATACCCTGACAATTCCGCAGGCGGCTTCGGCCTCGGGCCCCGCACCATCGTCCTGACGGACGACCTCGCCAACTCCGGTCTCATCACCGAAGGCACGCTCTTCTCCACCCTCTACCGACTCGACCTGCCCCCCGGCACGGACCTGCAGGCGACCGAAGACACCGCCAAAGCCCTCTGGCGCGACTCTGGGATGCGCTGGTCCGACGCCCGCAACGGCGCGGGCGGGATGCAGGAATTCGTGGATCGCCTCGGCTCCTTCCTCGTTCTCATCGGTCTCTCCGGGCTTGCCGTGGGCGGTATTGGCGTCTCGGCCGCCGTCCGCGCCTATCTTGCGACCAAGACCGGCGTCATCGCCACGCTGAAGACGCTGGGCGCCTCCAGTCGCACGATCTTTCTCACCTATTTCCTCCAGATCGGCGCGCTGGCGCTTGTCGGCATCGCCATGGGCCTCGTCCTCGGCGCAGCCATCCCCCTCGCTTTCGCCCCCATGATCGCGGCCACCCTCCCGATCCCCGCCGCATTCGCCCTCTACCCGGCACCGCTCCTCGAAGCCGCCCTCTACGGGGCCCTCGCTGCCCTCATCTTCACCCTCTGGCCCCTGGCCCGGACCGAGGATATCCGCGCCGCAACCCTGTTCCGCGATGCCCTCGGCGCAGGTCGCCGTCTGCCCCGCCCGCGTTACCTGATTGCCACCGCGCTCCTCATCGCCACACTGATCGGGGCCGCCATCCTCTTCTCAGGCATGGCCGAACTCACCCTCTGGACGGCAGGCGGCATCGCCGCGGCGCTCCTCCTCCTCACCCTCGCCGCCTCTGCCGCCCGCTGGCTTGCCCGCCGTTTCAAGTCAGCAGCCCGTGGCTATCCATCCCTCCGCCTCGCCCTTGGCGCCATCGGCGCCCGGGGGGGCGAGACGACCTCCGTCGTCCTCTCCCTCGGCCTCGGCCTGACCGTCCTCGCCGCCGTAGGCCAGATCGACGGAAACCTCCGCCGGGCGATCGACCAGGAACTTCCCGCCGTCGCGCCCAGCTATTTCTTCGTCGATATCCAGCCCGACCAGATCGACGGCTTCAATGCCCGCCTCAACGGCGACCCCGCCGTAAGCCGCGTCGAAAGCGCGCCAATGCTGCGCGGCATCATTGCCAAGATCAACGGCGTCAACGCGATGGAAGCCGCTGGCGGTCACTGGGTCGTCCAAGGCGACCGTGGCGTCACATTCTCTGCCGAACTGCCTGACAACATTACCTTGACCTCAGGCGAATGGTGGCCCACCGCCTACGCCGGCCCGCCACTTGTGAGCTTTTCCGCCGAAGAGGGTGCCGAAATCGGCCTCAAGCTCGGCGACACGCTCACCGTCAACATCCTTGGCCGCGACATTACCGCGACCGTGGCCAGCTTCCGTGAAGTGAACTTCGAATCCGCCGGCATCGGCTTTGTCATGTCGATGGACCCCGCCGCCCTGGCCGGGGCACCGCACAGCTATATCGCCACGGTCTACACCACCCCGGAATCCGAGGCGCAAATCCTCCGCGACCTCGCCACCGCCTATCCCAACATCACCGCCATCAGGATCAAGGACGCGATCGATCAGGCTGAAACCGTGATCGACGGCATCTCGGCCGCCACCCGCTACGGTGCCGCCGCCACGCTGCTCACAGGTTTCCTCGTCCTCATCGGCGCCGCCGCCGCAGGCGAGCCCGCCCGGACTTTCGAATCCGCTGTTCTGAAAACCCTCGGCGCAAGCCGCGCCCGCATCCTCTCCAGCTTTGCCCTTCGCGCGGCCCTCCTCGGTGCTGCTGCAGGCATCGTGGCGCTTGCTGCAGGCATCCTTGGCGGATGGTCGATCCAGACCTTCATCATGGACAGCAACTACACGGTGATCTGGCCCTCGGCCCTCGGCATCGTCTTGGGCGGCATCCTTGCCACCCTTGTCGCGGGTCTCACATTCGCGCTGCGCCCGCTGGCCGCCAAACCTGCACAGGTGCTCCGGTCCCGCGAATGACGCGGGACCGCAGGATCAGGTATTGAACAGGAAGTGCATCACGTCCCCGTCCTTGACGAGGTAAGTCTTGCCTTCCGCCCGCAGCTTACCCGCCTCGCGTGCCGGCACTTCACCGCCCAGCGCCACATAGTCGTCATAGGCAATCGTCTCGGCTCGGATGAACCCGCGCTCGAAATCCCCATGAATAACTCCCGCCGCCTGCGGCGCCAGCGTGCCCGCCGGAATCGTCCAGGCCCGCGCCTCCTTGGGCCCGACCGTGAAATAGGTTTGCAGATGCAGCAACTCGTATCCCGCCCGGATCAGCCGGTCCAACCCGGCCTCGGCCAGCCCCATTTCCTCAAGGAACATTGCCTGCTCTTCGGCGTCCAGTTGGCTGATCTCTTCCTCGATCCGGGCCGAGATCACGACATGCGCATTCCCCTCCGCCGCCGCCATGGCCGCGACCTTGGCCGAAAACGCATTGCCGGTGGCCGCCGAAGCCTCTTCGACATTGCAGACATAAAGCACCGGCTTCGCCGTCAAAAGCTGCAACAGCCGCCATGTCCGTCGGTCATCCTCGGCCACCTTCACCGTCCGCGCGGGTTTCCCTTCGGCCAGCACCGCCTGCGCGGCCTCCAGCAGCCGGTGCTGATCCAGTGATTCCTTGTCCCCGCCCTTGATCTTGCGGGCCAGGTTCGCCAGCCGCCGCTCGACGGACTCAAGATCGGCCAGCATCAGTTCGGTCTCGATCGTCGCCGCATCGGCCACAGGATCCACCTTGCCCTCAACATGGGTGATGTCCCCATCCTCGAAACAGCGCAGCACATGGGCAATCGCATCCGTCTCGCGGATGTTGGCCAGAAACTGGTTGCCCAGCCCCTCGCCCTTGGAGGCGCCCCGCACAAGACCTGCGATATCGACAAAGGTCATCCGCGTCGGGATGATCTGCTTGGACTTCGCAATCCCGGCCAGCTTGTCCAGCCGCGCATCGGGCACGGCCACATCGCCCACATTCGGCTCGATCGTGCAGAACGGAAAATTCGCCGCCTGCGCCGCCGCCGTCCGCGTCAGCGCGTTGAACAGGGTGGACTTGCCCACGTTCGGCAGCCCGACAATCCCCATGCGAAAGCCCATGTCATCCATCCTATCCCAGGTGCGGCCCGCTTCTAGGCTGCGGTCTGCCCATGCGCAAGACGGCGCTTGGGAAACCAGCCGACCCATGCGAGACTCTGGACCACATCGTATAGCAGGAACCGGAGTCACTTCATGCAAGCTGTTCCCTATCTGACGTTCCATGGCAATTGCGCCGAGGCGATGGCCACCTATGCCGGCATCTTTGGCGCACCAGCCCCAACACTGAACTACTTGTCCGAGGCACCCGAGGCAGAGAGCGGATTTCCCAGCGAAAAACTGGGGCTTGTCATGAATGCGATGGTCAAGATCGGCGACGGGTGGTTGTTCGGCTCGGACGACATCATGGGGGCACACCGGTGATGGCAGGATCATCCGTCATGATCGCACTCGAGAGCACAGCCGCCGCGCGATCGGCCTTTGATGCGCTGGCAGAAGGCGGCGTAGTAGAGATGCCGTTTGAGAAGACTTTCTGGTCCGAGGGTTTCGGCCAGGTGACGGACCGTTTCGGCATCCGCTGGATGGTCTCGGCCCCGATGCAATAAAGGAATAACCCATGCCCACCATGCCCTATGTTCACTTTCAGGGCCATTGCGCCGAAGCACTGGCCTTCTATGCGAAGGTATTCGAAGGCACGAACCTGCAGATGATGCGCTACGCCGACGGCCCCGGCGCACCCGACGCGTGGAAAGCCAGCGCCCGCATCATGCACGGTCAGGTCACCATCGACGATGGCACCTTCATGGCCTCGGACTATCCCCCGGGAACCGACGGCGACAGCCAGCAGGGCTTCTCTGTCATGCAATCTGCCAAGGACGTCCAGACCGCCAAGGCCAGGTTCGACGCCCTCGCAGACGGTGGCACGATCCTCGACGATTTCAAACCCACCTTCTTCTCCCCCGGCTTCGGTATGGTCCGCGACCGCTTCGGCACCGCCTGGATCATCTCGGCCATGCCCGCCGCGCCCGCCTGACCCGTCCAGCTCTCACCCTACCAACGAAACTCCGGGGCATCGCCCAGCGGACCTGCCAACCCGCACCACGCCCATTGATTTTCCAGCCCCATCCGTGCAAACCCCGGCGGACAGGAACGGGGACCGGCCAGCATGACCAGAATTGACGACACATTCGCACGTCTGCGCTCCGAAGGGCGCAAGGCCTTCGTGGCCTATGTCATGGCAGGTGATCCCGATTACGACACCTCGCTCCAGATCGTCCTTGGCCTGCCCGGCGCCGGCGTCGACATCATCGAACTCGGCATGCCCTTCACCGATCCGATGGCCGACGGCCCCACGATCCAGCTTGCCGGCCAGCGCGCCCTCGCCGGGGGCCAGACGCTGGAAAGAACGCTCCAGATCGCCCGCGAACTCCGCAAGGTGAACAAGACGACCCCCATCGTCATGATGGGCTACTACAACCCGATCTTCTCGCGCGGCGTTGACAGCTTCCTCTCTGCCGCGACCGAAGCCGGTATCGACGGCCTGATCATCGTGGACCTCCCGCCCGAGGAAGACAGCGAACTCTGCCTTCCCGCGAACAAGGCCGGCCTGAACTTCATCCGCCTTGCGACGCCCACGACCGACGACAAACGCTTGCCCAAGGTGCTCGAAAACACCTCGGGCTTTGTCTATTACGTGTCGATAACCGGCATCACCGGCGCCGCAGCCGCTCAATCCGCCGATGTCGCACCCGAGGTTGCCCGGATCAAGTCGCAGACCGACCTGCCCGTCATCGTGGGCTTCGGCATCCGCACCCCTGACAATGCGCGCGACATTGCCCGCATCGCCGACGGCGCCGTCGTAGGCTCAGCCATCGTCTCGGAAATCGCTGCAGGCCGCTCCGTCGCCGACGTGCTGGCCTTCGTCGAATCTCTGGCCGACGGCGCGCACAGCGCCTGAACGGTCCTCACCCTTTCCGGCCGCGCCGTGCATCCATGATCTGACGCAATTCGATCAGAGCGGGCAGCATCGCCGCCACCCGCTCTGCCGGGAACTCCCGTGCCAGATCGGCAAACTGCGGCACAAGAGCTGCGATTGTACCTTCCCGCAGGCTTCGCCCCGCCTCGGTCAGCCAAACCTGCTTGGACCGTTTGTCCTCCGGGTTCGGCCGCATCTCGACCAACCCCAGCGCCTCAAGTCCGGCAAGCGTGTGGGTCATCGACGTCTTGGGCACCTGAAACGCACGGGCAAGGTCAAGCGGCGTCCGCCCGTCCTGCACCCGCACCAAATGGTTCAGCACGGTAAAGTGCGGCGTGATCAACCCTTCCGGCAACCGCGCCTCAAGCTGGGCGCGGGCCAGTTGTTCGATGATCCCAATCTCGTTGAACAGGCTGAAGAACAGCCCCGTAGTCTCAGGCATTGATGATCTTGTTCTCCAGCGGCCAGCGCGGCGCAGGCAAAGGTGTCGCCGCATATCCCAACCGGGCAAACATTTGCACGGTTTGCCCCGGCCCCGCCAGTCGCTCATGTACATCTGCATAAAGCACCGCCATCTCGGGATATTCCTGCAAGGCCTGGCTCAGCGGCTGCACCCCGACACCCAACCCCGTCGCGGCCAGATTCAGCCGGACCCAGTCCCGCCCCGCCATGATCTGATCGGCACGGGTATTGCCTGTCGTCACCAGCCAGATATGCGCCATCGCCGTATCACAATTGGCCAGCACCGCATCCATCCCCTGCCGAAACACGGTCGAGTTCATGTCAAGCGCCGACTCGCGCGTCATCAACCCTGTCAGGGCTAGCGTTTCAAACAGCGGCCCGCTGAAGTCGATCCCGTCCGGGTTCGCGTTGATCTCGGCCCGGCCAATCCGGAACAGGTCAACGCTTTCCTTGTAGGTAACCGGCGTTTCGACCTCGATCACCAGCGCCTGATGGCTCAGCGCCCGCAGGGCTGCGACTTGCCGCTCGTCATTGACCGAGGCGGCAGCAGAGCCATGGATCACGGCCGCCTCGATACCGGCGATCGCCTCGGCCGGAACCGTGCGTGCCATATCGAACGGGTCCTTCAAGGTCCGCCGCAGCAGCACCTGCGCGAACAGCGGATCGCGGGCCTCGTCGGTCGGCGCAAAATGCGCAACCGCCACGGGCCGGCCATCCACCCTGTCAGCATTCTCGCCCTCGGGGAACAGATCAAACGTCACACCAAGCCCATCCTCAAGCGCCGCCAGACGCATCACTTCCAGAAAACAGCCGAGGCCGATCACGATCTGCCGGTTGAACGGGTCCGTATGCGGAAGCAGCCGTTCGGTATCGACATACAGCGTCACCTGATCCGGCACCGACAGATCCACCAACCAAGGCTGCCGGTTGTGCGGATTCGGGGCAAGGATCGCATAGCTCAACGCCCGCATCCGCGGATCATCATAATTCCCCGCCTTGTGCCATGGCGCCAGCGCCGCCTCAGGCAGCCGCGTCATGGCATAGGCAGAGGCCGCCGTCGCAGCCACAATCATTCCGCCGCCCAGAATGGCAAGCGTCTTGCGTCGGGAAAGGTTCATCTTGGGCTTCATCAAATTTGGTACGATATCGCACTATATAGTGCGATATCGTACCATAATCAAGCCCGATTGTCCGATTGCGGCCCCCCCGACCCATCGCTAAAAGAACCTGACATTTCCGCTGGAAAGGACGCAGCCCGTGACCGTCATCACCTGCATCGACGATCTGAAACGTCTGCACAAGCGGCGCACGCCCAAGATGTTCTATGACTATTGCGAATCCGGCAGCTGGACAGAACAGACCTTCCGCGAAAACACCTCGGACTTTGACAAGATCCGCTTCCGGCAGCGCGTCGCCGTCGACATGTCCAACCGCACACTCAAGTCAGCGATGCTCGGCCGCGAGGTCACGATCCCCGTTGGCCTCTCGCCCGTAGGTCTCACCGGAATGCAGCGCGCCGATGGCGAGATCAAGGCCGCCCGCGCCGCGCTCAAATTCGGCGTGCCGTTCACCCTTTCCACCATGTCCATCTGCTCGATCGAGGATGTGGCTCAGGCGACCAAGGCTCCCTTCTGGTTCCAGCTTTACGTCATGCGGGACGAGGAATTCGTCGACAACATCATCCAGCGCGCCAAGAATGCGGGCGTCTCGGCCCTTGTCCTCACGCTGGATCTCCAGATCCTCGGCCAGCGCCACAAGGACCTCAAGAACGGCCTCTCCGCTCCGCCCAAGCCCACGCTCAAGAACATGATCAACCTCAGCACCAAACTGGGCTGGGGTCTCGAAATGCTCCAGACCGACAAGCGGACCTTCCGCAACATCGCGGGCCACGCAAAGAATGTCGAGAACATGGCCTCTCTTTCCTCCTGGACGAACGAACAGTTCGACCCCAAGCTCGATTGGGGCAAGGTTGCAAGACTGAAAGAAAAATGGGGCGGCCCCTTTATTCTGAAAGGCATTCTTGATGTCGAAGATGCGAAAAAGGCAGTTGAGGTGGGCGCCGATGCGATCATCGTCTCTAACCACGGCGGCCGCCAGCTTGACGGTGCGCTCTCCACGATCCGCGTCCTCCCCTCGATCGTCCGCGCGGTGAAGGGCCAGACCGAGATCTGGCTGGACTCCGGCATCCGCTCTGGTCAGGACGTCCTCAAGGCCATCGCCATGGGTGCCGACGCCACCATGATCGGCCGCGCCTATATCCACGGTCTGGGTGCCTTGGGCGAAGACGGCGTGACCACCGCGCTCAACATCATCCAGAAGGAAATGGATATCACCATGGCCCTCTGCGGCCGCCGTGACATCCATGACGTCAACCGCGACATCCTGCTCATACCCAAGGACTTTGAAGGCTCCTGGCAGGACTGACCCCCGGCACGACCAGAAGATCCCCATGGCCCGCACCACCAAGCCCAAGACCCCAAAGGCCGATCCGCTGTTCGACCTCCGCTGGCAGCGCGGCCAACGCGACCTCATCGGGCCGCTGACCCGTCTCTACGGCGGCACTCATGACGTGCCCGCCATCATGGACCGCCTCCGCACGCTCCTTGCCACCCACTGGCACGACCGCCCCGACGACCTGCGTGCCCTTGATCTCACCCGCGACATCGACCCCGACTGGTTCCTCTCTCAGGACATGGTGGCCTACGTCTTCTACATCGACAAATTCGCAGGCACCCTCGCCCGCGTCCCCGACCATATTCCATATCTGAAGGATTTAGGCGTCAGCCACGCCCATTTCATGCCCTGCCTGAGACCCCGTCCGGGGCAAAGCGATGGCGGCCATGCCGTGATGGACTATCGTGCCATCAACCCGGCCCTCGGCACGATGGAGAAATTCGAGACCGTTGCCAAAGCCTGCCGTGCCGAGGGGATCGACCTCGGTATCGACATAGTCCTCAACCACACGGCCAGGGAACACGAATGGGCCTCCCGCGCCCGCGAAGGGGATCCGTTCTATCAGGCCTTCTACCGCATGTTCGATGACGACACCCTGCCGAAACAGTACGAAAAGTCGCTACTTGAAATCTTCCCGGCGCAGAGCTCGGGCAATTTCACCTATTACCCGGACTTCAAGAAATGGGTCTGGACCACATTCAACGAATACCAATGGGATCTGAACTGGGAAAACCCCGAGCTCTTCCTCGCCATCCTCGACACCATCCTGCATCTGGCCAACAAGGGCGTCACGATCTTCCGCCTCGATGCCGTGGCCTTCATGTGGAAGAAGATGGGCACTATCTGTCAGAATCTCCCCGAGGTGCACGACCTCCTGCAGGCCCTCGTCCAGTCCACCCGCGTCGCCGCCCCCGCCGTCATCCACAAGGCCGAGGCGATTGTCGGCCCCGCCGATCTCGTCGCCTACCTTGGGACGGGCAGACATGAAGGCAAGGTCTCGAACCTCGCGCATCACAACAACCTCATGGTCCAGTTCTGGTCTTCGCTCGCCTCCCGCGACACGCGCCTGATGACTTACGTCATGAAGACGCACTTCCCCGAAAGCTTCCGACACGCCTGCTTTGCGACCTATATCCGCTGCCATGACAATATCGGCTGGGCCATCACGCCCGAAGATGCAAACCGCTTCCCGCCGATGACAGATGTGGGTCACCGCAACTTCCTGGCTGACTTCTATGCAGGCGATTTTGAGGGCTCCTTTGCACGGGGCGAGGATTTCCAGTCAAACCCCGAAGCCGGCGACCGCCGCACTGTCGGCAGCTTTGCCAGCCTCGCGGGCCTCGAACGCGCGCTTGACGAAGACGACGAACCCGCCGCCGACCTTGCCATCAAACGCATTCTGATGGGCCACGCCCTGATCGCATCCTTCGGCGGCGTACCGCACCTCTATATGGGGGACGAGATCGGTCTCCTGAACGATTACAGCTTCCACGACGATCCCGATCTTGCCGATGATGGCCGCTGGATGCACCGCCCGCAGATGGACTGGGCCGCCGTCACGACACTGCCGCAGGGCAGGACCCCTGCCGCCCGCATCCATGCCGGGACCAAGGCGATACTTGCCACCCGCAAGGCCACGCCGCAACTGGCCTCACACATCCCGACAAAGATCGTGGATATCAGCCACCCCGGCCTCTTCATCTTCGAACGCCTGTCCGATGACCGCACTGTCACCTGCCTCTTCAACTTCTCGGAAACCGACCAGTCCGTCACCCCCTGGGCCCTCAAACTCGACCCCGCACGCCGCTACCGTGACCTCCTGACCGGCGCCCCGCTCAACCTAAAGGACGGTGCCATCACCCTCCCACCCTACGCCTCTCTCTGGCTCATCCCGGAAGGCTGATCTCCAAATCCCGATCCAGGCTTCTTTCAAGCCCAAATACCTCGGGGGAAGGCGAAGCCGGGGGGCAAAGCCCCCTTCCCCGGCCCGCCCAAAGGAATCCCCCTTCCCTTCCCACCCGTTCCCCCCTATAGGCGCAACCTCTACCGGGCCGTACACCCTTGGAGGACGGCCCCCTAACATTGGAGAACACTATGGCTGGCGAGATTCCTGATCTCATCGCCACGGTACGCGCGGGGACAGGCAAGGGGGCCGCCCGCCAAGCTCGCCGTGATGGCGACGTACCTGGCATCGTTTACGGCGGCGGCACTGATCCGCTTCCGATCAACATCCCCTACAACGCCCTGATGAAGAAGCTGAAGGCAGGCCGTTTCCTGTCGACCCTCTTCAACCTCAAGGTCGAAGGCCATGATGACGTCCGCGTCATCTGCCGCGGCGTGCAGCGTCACGTCGTCAAGGACCTTCCCACCCACGTCGATCTGCTGCGCCTTCGCCGCACGACCCGCGTGAACCTGTTCATCCACGTGAACTTCGACAACGCCGACAAATCCCCCGGCATCAAGCGCGGCGGCGTCCTGACGGTGGTCCGCAACGAAGTCGAACTCAACGTGCTGGCTGGTGACATCCCCGACCACATCACCGTCGACCTGACGGGCAAGGAAGTGGGCGACGTCATCCACATCCAGGACGTCGTGCTTCCCGAAGGCGTCACGCCGACGATCGAGCGCAACTTCGTCATCGCCAACATCTCGGCCCCCTCGGGCCTGCGTTCGGCTGACAACGAATAACCGATGCCACCCGATCGACTAGGGAACGGGGCCCTTGAGGCCCCGTTTTCGTTTTCGTCCTACCGCGCCAACGGGCGCTCCATGACCGTCCGCAATCCCGCCGGGTCCACGATCGTGATCCCGCCATACCCCGTTTCGACCAGCCCCTGCGCTGCCCAGCCCCGCAGGATCTTCCCGGCCGAATTGCGCGAAAGGTTCGCCGAAGCCGCGAATTCTCCTTGCGTCACCGGCACCAGCACCGGCGCCGTAACCGCCCCCTGGCACCCCCCGAACCGCAACAATACCGCCGCACATCGCCGCTCGGACTCGGGGATCAGCAGGTCCGAAGCGATTGTTGCACTCATATTCCCGTATTCGCCCACAAGCCGTATGAAGTACCGCCACCATCCCGTCGTGTCGTCCAGAAGCGGCAGCAGCCGCGCCTTGGGGAAACTCGCCACCCAGACTTCGGACCGCGCCTCTGCCGAAACCACCCGCGCCCCGCCCAGCAGGATCGGGCCGTATCCCATCCAGTAGACCGCCCGCGCCAGATGCATCACCGGCGTATCCGGCTGGCCAAGCGCCGAGGTGAACGCCATCACGCCTGACGCCATGCCGATGATGTCATCCGCCTCCTCGCCGCCCAGCGTCACCACAGTTCCCGCCGCAAACCGCCGCCACCGCGCCATGGGCAGGAACAGCTCTCGAAACTCTTCCGACGTCCCGGCAAGCCATCCCTGACCCGCCAGTATCTGCAACCCTTCATCCCTGTACATTCGGATAGCTCCCAAAGATTCCAGCCATTTCCCTAGCCATTGCACAGAATTGGTCAAAGGTCGTGATTCAATTCTGATACCAGCGCGCAAGTTCAACAAATGGCCCCGCAAAGGACTCTAGATGCAGTTGATGTCCCGTCTGTTCGGCCTCTTTATTGCAGCTTTCCTGTCCCTCGCGACCATGGCGCGCGCCCAGGACCTCACCCCAGACGAGGCCCGCGCCATCGCAGCCGAGGCGTGGCTTTACGCCTATGCCCCGCTTCAGGGCTACCAGACGATGTACAACCAGACGGTCAACACCGCCTTCCCTGGCTATGTCGGCGGGTTCAATCAATTCCGGCATTACGCGCGTTCGGCCACGCCGGCCGACACCGATATCGTCTCGCCCAACAATGACACGCCCTATTCCTGGGCCTGGCTGGACCTGAGGACCGAACCCATGGTCCTGTCGCTTCCGGCCGTCCCGGCGCCGCGTTACTATGTCAACCAGTGGTTCGACCTCTATACCCACAACTTCGCCTATACCGGCGCGCGCACCACCGGTCGCGAGGCGGGGAACTACCTCTTCGCCGGTCCGCACTGGGACGGCACCGTGCCCGAGGGCATCACGCAGGTCTTCCGCGCCGAGACAGATTTCGTGGGCACCCTCACCCGGACCCAGCTGTTCGGGCCTGATGATATCGCCGGACTGCAGGCGGTGCAGGCGGATTATGTCCTGAGGCCGCTTTCGGCCTTCGCCGGCACGCCGGCACCCGCGCCCGCCCCTGCCATCGACTGGCCGGTCTGGGATAGCGCCAAGGCGGAGGGCATCGGCTTCATCACCTATTTCAACGCGCTTCTGCCCTTCATGCCGACAATCGCGTCGGAAGAGGAAATGTTCGCCCGCTTTGCCCGGATCGGCGTTGCCCCCGGCAAGGCCTTCGACCCAGAGGCGTTAACCCCCGAAATCCGCGCTGCTATCGAACAGGGCGTCGCTGACGCCTCGGCGGCGCTCAAGTCCGAGGCGCAGGCACAGACCGGCTCGCGCGGCATGTTCGGCTCGAGAGAGGAGTTGGGGGCCACCTATATCACGAAGCGCAACTACGGAGCGATGCTGGGCATCTACGCAAATTCCGAGGCCGAGGCGTTCTATGCAAGCCAGCAAACCGACGATGCCGGTCAGGTTCTGGATGGCAGCCGGCACTGGGTCTTGCGGTTCGAGCCGGGTCAATTGCCCCCGGTAACCGAGTTCTGGTCGATCACCATGTACAGCCTGCCCGAACGTTTCCTTGTCGACAACCCGATCAACCGCTACTCCATCGGCGACAGGACCGAAGGACTGACCTTGGGCACGGATGGCGCGCTGGAAATATACATCCAGCATGAGGATCCCGGGCCTGACAGGCGGTCAAACTGGCTGCCCGCGCCTGCTGGCCCGTTCTTCTTCGTCGGCCGCTTCTATGGACCCGGACCGGCGATCCTTGACGGCAAATGGAGCCTGCCCCGGCTTATCGAAAACCAGTGACCTCTTAACCCCAAGTAAAAAGGGACAGTGAATGATACACCTCACTCATCGCCTGGCCGGCGCTGCTCTTCTGGCCGTGTTAGCGGTTTCGGCCCAGGCCGAACCGGTGACAACCCGGATCGGAGAGCTGACCTTCGACGTTGGATATCCCACCGCCGAAACGGCAGAGCGCCTTTATAACGAGATGGATTATCAGCGCGCCACGCAGGCCTATATCTGGGCACTGCCCGCCGTAGGCTTCCATGCGCTGCACCTTGCGCATCTGAACAACTTCGATGCCCCCAATGGTGCTGTGGTGCTGTACAAGGATCTGGCCGACAAGGCCGGCATGCTGACCCCGAACATCACGACGCTTTACGCGTTCAGCTTCTGGGATCTTGCCGCCCAGGGGCCGCTGGTGGTTGAGGTTCCCGCCGGCCTGACGGCGGGGGGCGTGCTTGACATCTGGCAGCGCCCGATGACCGACATGGGCCAGACTGGACCGGATCAGGGGCAGGGGGCCAGGTACCTTATCCTTCCGCCCGGGGCGCAGGACATGAACCCCGAAGGCTATATCGTCGTCCAGTCGCCCACCAATCAGGTCTGGTTTGGCAGCCGCGGCCTTGACCCCGACAAGGCCGTGGCCGAGGCGACCCTTCGCAAGCACCGGCTCTACGCCTGGGCCGACCGCGAAGCTCCGGCTGAGACCCCCTTCATCCCCGTCGGTGGCCGCGATTGGGCCTCAGCCCAGCCGACGGACCTCTCCTACTGGCAATACCTCTCGGACCTTTTCGCCAATGAACCGATCGAAGACCGCGACCGCATGATGTTCGCCATGCTTCGTCCGCTGGGCCTCATCCCCGGTCAGCCCTTTGCCCCCGACGCACGCCAGTCCGCGATTCTGACCGAAGCCGCCCAGATGGGCGATCTCATGGCCCGTACCATCGCCTATGACAAACGCTTCGAAAACGCCACCGTCTATGACGGCAAGCACTGGGAATACGCCAACCTCGTCGAACTCGACCAGGAGGCGACGGGCTACAGCCAGCTCGACGAACGCGGGTCCTGGTTCTATGAGGCGATCGGCAACTCGGCCGGGATGCAGGGCCGCATCCTCGGCTTCGGCCAAGTCTATCTGGAAACCTCCAAGGACAGCACGGGGAACTGGCTCGACGGCGGCAAGACCTACCGGATGCGGGTCGAGCCAAACCCGCCCGTGCGGCAGTTCTGGTCGGTCACGCTTTACGACAACCTCTCACGCGCACCCGTCATCACCGACGCAGGCTCGGCCGACCTCTCCTCGCGCAAGCCCGACCTTGTCACCAATGCCGACGGTTCGGTTGATGTCTATTTCGGCCCGGTGAAACCCGAAGGCGCCACCAATTTCATCCAGACCAACCCCGGCCAGGGCTGGTTCCCCTACTTCCGCTTCTACGGCCCGACAGAAGCCTATTTTGACAAGACATGGCAACTCAATGACATCGAAGAGATCCGCTAGGACCCTCTGCAATGGGCCGACACAGCCCCGGAACACCACCTCAAACGGGGCCTTCGGGCCCCGTTTTCTTTTGGCCTCCATGATCTGGCCCGAACACAGAAAGACACATAATTCCGACACTATGTAAACAATACTTTACTTCATGAATTTCCTTTGATACATGGTGTCCATAAAAGCAGACCTACCCGAAAGCACGGCCATGTCCTATCAGGAAGCCAGATACGCTGCCTCCTTCGTAACCACCCTCCTCACCAGCCTGATTTACGCCCAGCGCGTGCAGGCCCTTTATGCCGACGGCTACTTCAGCGGGGCCGATGGTTCCGCCCTCACCGGCCAAGCCATCCTCATCCTGACCGGCGCAATCGTCGTCGCAGGCATCCTCGGCCAGATCATCCTCGCCATCGTCCGCGCCATATTCGGGGCCGATCTTGAAAGCCGCGAAGACGAACGGGACCGCCAGATCGAAATGCGGGCCATGAATCTCGCCTTCACGCTTCTGGGTCTTGGCTTCCTCGGCTCGATGATCCTCCTGGCCCTCGGGCGCGAGTCATTCCTCGTCTTCCACCTCATCACCTATGCCATGGTCCTTGCAGGCCTCGGGGCGGATCTCTACCGCATCTGGCTGCATCGCCGGGGATTCTGATGGCAAAGGGACAGATCACCAATTCGATCCGCCGTCTGCGGTTCGACGCGAACGAGATGACGCAGAAGGACCTTGCAGAAAAGGTCGGCGTCACCCGCCAAACCATCGTCGCCATCGAGGCGGCAAAGTATTCCCCCTCTCTCGAACTCGCCTTTCAGATCGCGGCCGTCTTCGACAAGGCCATTACCGAAGTCTTTACCTGGGTCCCTGACTAGACCCAGTCCCGCCTTTGCCCTCAACCGAACGGCCCTGAAGGGGCGACGATCCCGCCTTCATTGCCAGAAGGTCATCATGAACCGTATGTCCAGTCCTTCCATGCTCATCCCAACCGGCCTCCTAACCCTTCGTCTCATCCCCCTCGCGGCAACCGATGAGCGCCCGTTCGACATGGAGTTCGCGGCGGCAATCACCCCCGACAACGCCCGCTTCTACGCCTCGCCCGCTTCCATCCTGATGCATGCTGCCGGGATTTGCGTCGACATGCTTCTGGGCGCCTTCCAGTTCTCCCCCGGCCTCTGCAAGTGTTTCCCCCTCTGGCACCGCCTCTCAGGCCGCATCCTCGTTGCAGCAGGCCTGACCGCGGCAATCGGCGGCATCTGGATGACGCAGACCTACACATCCCAACCCTTAACCCCGCCCGAACCATACGGCTTCTGCAAGACCTTCGGTCTGGTCTTCATCCTATGCATCTTCCTTGGCCTCCTTGCGATCCGTCAACGCGACTTCACAAACCACCACGCCCGGATGATGCGCGCCTATGCGAACGGCGTTGGCGCCGGGACCACCGTCTTGACCTTCGACCTGGCCCTGCTGCTCTGGGGCGGCGATGCCACGGATCAGACCTTGGCGCTTGCTGCCGCCGCGGGCGGGTTCATCGACCTCACCGTCACCGAGTGACTGATCAACCGCGACACAAGCCGCACAGCCCCCTCATTCGCAAGGACCTGACCATGAAAGCCGCTGTCTACCGCCGTTACGGCCCCCCCGACGTCGTGAAGATCGAAGAGATCCCCACACCGACGCCTCGAGACAACGAAGTCCTCATCCGCGTCAACGCCACCACTGTCTCTACTGCTGACTGGCGACTGCGCAGCCTGACCTTGCCCCCAGGCTTCGGCCCCTTTGGTCGTCTCGCCATCGGCATCACCGGCCCCCGCAAGCCCGTCCTCGGGACCGAGCTTTCCGGCGTCATCACGTCGGTCGGGTCCAATGTCACCCGCTTCAAACCCGGCGAAGCCGTCGTAGCCTTTCCGGGCATCAGGATGGGCGCCCATGCCGAATACCGCGCCCTGCCCGAAACCGCCCTCATTGTCCCGAAACCCGCCAACCTGACCCACGATCAGGCCGCCGCCCTTTCTTTCGGCGGCACCACGGCGCTCTGGTTCCTGCGCGAAAAAGGCAGCGTGAGACCCGGCGACCACGTCCTGATCCTCGGCGCCTCCGGATCCGTTGGCACAGCCGCGATCCAGATCGCCCGTGCATTGGGTGCCACGGTCACCGCGACCGCTTCTCCCCGTAACCTCGCCCTCGTTTGGGGTCTCGGCGCGGACCACGTCATCGACTACACCACCGAAGACGTGCTCAGAACACCCGGCCGCTTCACCCATATCCTCGATACCTTGGGCGTTTCCACCTATGCCGCCACCGAACACCTCCTGCTCCCCGGTGGCCGCTATCTCATGGTCGCAGGCTCGCTCGGGCAGAACCTTGCCGCACTCCGCAAGCACGGCGACGGCCGCAAACACATTGCCGGCACCCCGTCCGAAAAGGCGATGGACCTCGCCACCCTCGCCCGCTGGGCAACCGAAAGCCGCCTGACCCCCGTCATCGACAGCGTCCACCCCTTGACCGATATCGCCAAAGCGCATGCCATTGTCGAAAAGGGCCACAAGCGCGGCAACGTCGTCGTCCACATCGCCGACTGACTGGCACAACGCCCCCGGCCCCGCTATATGCCCTCTTCATGAAACTCTGGGTCGGCCTTGGCAATCCGGGCGCAAGATACGCCCATAACCGGCACAACATCGGCTTCATGGCCGTTGACCGGATCGCTGCGGACCACGGTTTCGGCCCGTGGCGGTCCAGATTTCAGGGCGAAGTCGCCGAAGGCACCATCGCCGGGGGCAAGGTCCTCCTCCTCAAACCCGGCACCTACATGAATCTCTCCGGCCAGTCCGTGGCCGAGGCTGCGCGTTTCCACAAACTCGCCCCTCCCGACATCACCGTCTTTCACGACGAAATCGACCTCGCCCCTGCCAAGATCAAAGTCAAGACGGGCGGCGGTCACGCAGGCCACAACGGCCTCCGGTCAATGCACGACCATTTGGGCGACGCCTACCACCGCGTCCGGCTTGGCGTGGGCCACCCCGGCCAGAAGGATGCTGTGCCGGGATACGTCCTGCACGACTTCGCCAAGGCTGACGCCGACTGGCTTGACGCGCTCATGCATGGCATCAGCGACGGTGCCCCCGCGCTCGGCACCGGCGACACGGCCAAATTCCTTAACGCCGTGGCCCTGCGCCTCACTCTGCCGCGCTCCTCCAACACCCGCAACGTTGCATCTCAGCCCAAAGTGGCGCCTGCCTCGGTCGCTGCTCCCGAGGAAGACACCCGTCCGCCCCTGCAAAGGCTGCTCGACCGGTTTCGCTGACGCCATTCACACCTCTTCCACCTCAACCACCCCTTGAAGCGACCGCAGCGCGCCCTTGATCTGCGGCGTCACAGGGTATTCAGTCCCGCAGTCAAGCTCTACCTCACCCGGCAGCCCCGCATCCACCAGGCAGAAATACACCGGCCCCCGCCCGCCCTTGACCCCGTCCTTCAACGCCCGGTCAAGGATCGTCGCCACCAGCCCGACCGCCGCCGGATCGTCCACAAACACCCGCAGGCCCGATGCCCCGGCATTCGCCACAACCGTATCAATCGGCGTCACCTGGCGGCCCAGCAGCTTGAGCTGATCCGCCTCCATCGTCGCTTCGACCTGAATGACCACTTGCGCACCTGGTTCAAGATTAGGCCGGCCCGCCTCCAAAGCCTCCGAAAACATCGTGACTTCGAACTGCCCGGTCGGGTCCGACATCTGAACAAAGGCGAACCTGTTCCCCCTCGCCGACTTGCGTTCCTGCCGTCCCGCAACCGTACCTGCCATCTTGGCCAGATGCGCCCCGCGTTCGGCCCGCAACGTCACTTCGTCCAGCGTCGTCACCCCCTTGCGCCGCAGCGCAGGGAGATAATCGTCGAGCGGATGGCCAGAGAGGTAGAACCCTACGGCCTTGAACTCCTCTGCAAGCCTTTCGGCAGGCTGCCAGTCGGGAACCCCAGCCAGACGCGGCTCAGGAAGATCATCCCCCGCATCCCCGAACAGGCTCACCTGAGAGGATGACTTCTGGTCATGGATCGCTGCCGAATAGGCCACCAGCGCATCAAGGCTTTCCAGCACCCGATGCCGGTTTGGGTCAAGCACGTCAAACGCCCCCGCCCGTGCCAGCATTTCCAGTGGCCGCTTGCCCACCCGCTTCAAGTCCACCCGCCGCGCCAGATCAAAGAGCGTCGCGAAAGGCTTCGCACCCCGCCCTTCTACGATCAGCCGCATCGCGTCGACGCCCACATTCTTCAGCGCGCCCAAAGCATAGACCAGAAGGCCTCCCTGCACGTCGAATGTCGCATCCGACCGGTTCACGCAGGGCGGCGAATAGGGCAGGCCCAGCCCTTTCTTCACTTCCTGGAAATAAGTGGCGAGCTTGTCGGTCAGATGAATATCGCAGTTCATGACTCCCGCCATGAACTCGACCGGGTGATTGGCCTTTAGCCACGCGGTCTGATAGCTCACCACGGCATAGGCTGCGGCATGGCTCTTGTTAAAGCCGTAGTTGGCGAATTTCTCAAGCAGGTCAAAGACTTCGCGCGCCTTGTCAGCAGGAACGCCATTGCCCTTAGCGCCCTCTTCGAACTTGGGCCGTTCCTTGGCCATCTCCTCGGCGATCTTCTTCCCCATCGCGCGGCGCAACAGGTCCGCCCCGCCCAGCGAATAGCCCGCCATGACTTGCGCGATTTCCATCACCTGTTCCTGATAGACGATGATCCCTTGGGTCTCTTTCAGGATGTGATCGATGGACGGATGGATCGACTCGCGCGGCTTGAGCCCGTTCTTCACCTCGCAATAGGTCGGAATATTCTCCATCGGGCCGGGCCGGTACAGCGCAACAAGCGCCACAATATCCTCGATGCAGGTGGGCTTCATGCGCTTGAGCGCATCCATCATGCCCGAGGATTCCACCTGAAACACGGCCACCGTCCTGGCCTTGGCATAAAGGTCATACGACTTCGCATCATCAAGCGGGATCGCCCCGATGTCATACTCAAACCCCGGCGGCGGCTCATAAAGCCGGGTGCCATCAGAAGTGACGTTCAGCGGACGGCCGGATTTGCGGATAAGTTCGACCGCGTTCTGTATGACGGTCAACGTCTTCAGACCCAGAAAGTCGAACTTCACCAGCCCCGCCTGTTCAACCCATTTCATGTTGAACTGGGTCGCGGGCATGTCGGACCTTGGGTCCTGATACAGCGGCACCAGCTCGTCCAGCGGCCTGTCGCCGATGACCACACCGGCGGCATGGGTGGATGCGTTGCGCAACAACCCCTCGATCTGCTGGGCATAGTCGAGGAGCCGGGCCACAACCTCTTCGTTACGGGCCTCCTCGCGCAGGCGCGGTTCATCAGCCAGCGCCTTCTCGATGGACACAGGCTTGACCCCCTCAACCGGAATCATCTTGGAAATGCGATCGACCTGCCCATAGGGCATCTGCAGTACGCGGCCCACGTCGCGCACCGCCGCCTTGGACAAGAGCGCGCCAAAGGTGATGATCTGGCCCACCCTGTCGCGGCCATACTTGCCCTGCACATAGCGGATGACCTCTTCCCGCCGGTCCATGCAGAAGTCGATGTCAAAGTCGGGCATCGAAACCCGCTCGGGGTTCAGGAACCGTTCGAAAAGGAGCGAGTATCGCAGCGGATCAAGGTCCGTGATGGTCAGCGCATAGGCCACAAGCGACCCAGCACCCGACCCTCGGCCGGGGCCCACGGGTATACCCCGCGCCTTGGCCCATTTGATGAAGTCGGCCACAATCAGGAAGTAACCCGAAAACCCCATCTGCTCGATGATGCCCAATTCAAAGGCCAGCCGCCTGTCATACTCCTCGACCGGCGCCGCATGTGGAATGACAGCCAACCGCGCCGCGAGCCCCTCCTGCGCCTGACGCCGCAATTCCGCGACCTCGTTCTCGGCAAAGCGCGGCAAGATCGGGTTCCGCTTCTTCGCCCGATAGGCACAGCGGCGGGCGATCTCGACAGTGTTTTCCAGCGCCTCGGGCAGGTCGGCAAAAAGGGTCGTCATTTCCTGCGGCGATTTGAAATAATGCTGCGGAGTCAGGCGGCGGCGGGCATCCTGCTGATCGACATAGGCGCCCTGCGCGATGCAGATCAGCGCGTCATGCGCCTCGAACAGTGCCGCCTTGGGGAAATAGACGTCGTTAGTCGCCACAAGGGGCAGGCCCATCGCATAGGCCATCTCTACATGGCCCCGCTCGGACAGACGCTCGGCCTCGGGAAGCCCCCCATCAACCGGATGACGCTGCAACTCCACATACAGCCGGTCCGGAAAGATCGCTGCCAGTTTCGCCAAAAGCGCCTGCGCCTTGGGATTCTGCCCCTGCCGGAGCAGGCGCCCCACAGGTCCATCAGGCCCCCCTGTCAGGCAGATCAGCGCTTCACCATGGGCTGCAAGGTTGTCAACCGTCACCTGCGGCAGCGCCCCATCCTTGCCAAGATAAGCGTCCGAGTTGAGCTTCAACAGGTTGAGATAGCCCGCCTCGGACTGCGCAAGCAGGACAACGGGCGCAGGCGGTTCGGGCCGCTTGCCGGGGTCGGGCGTGGTATAGGCCAGATCAAGCTGACAGCCGATGATCGGCTGGATGCCCGCCTTGGCCGCCGTTTCCGAAAACTCCAGCGCCGCGAACATGTTGTTGGTGTCAGTGATGGCGACAGCGGGCATCCCCCCCTTCGCAGCAAGATCAGGCAGCTTCTTGACCGGCACCGCCCCCTCAAGAAGCGAGTGTTCGGTATGCACGCGAAGATGGATGAATCGGGGGTTGGCCATACGAGAGATGGTAGTGGAGGCGCAGTCAGGAGGGAAGCGCTTGCGGGCCCGCCCGCCCAAAGCGGGGCCTCGTGGTCCACGCGGAACGCGCGCACCCCTCCCCACAACGCCAAGTCACAGTTGCACCGACGCCCCCGCCATGATCCCCTGCCCACAAAGTAACGCACCAACTGGGGCCACATCCACATGCGAAAATTCTTCCGAACTGCACGCTGGATCGTTCTCATCCTCGCCGTCATCATCATGGGCCTCGGGATCTGGAAGCGCGACGACATCACGCGCCTCCTCGCCGTCAATTCGCTCTTTGACGAAGACCGGATCGTTCACAACTTCAGCCATATGGACGATCTCTTTTTCCACACGACCATGGCCCGCGGCGACGGACCGGTCAGCCCTCTGCCCCTCGGCCCTGATTTCACGCTCCCACCCGCCGTGACAGAATGGATCACGGACCGCAATGTCACCGGCCTCGTCATCCTCCACGACGGCCAACTTGTGCACGAAAGCTATTACCTCGGCACCGCGCCCGAAGATCGCCGGATCAGCTGGTCCGTCGCGAAAAGCTTTCTCTCGTCCCTGACCGGCATCCTGATTGACGACGGCACCATCGCCAGCATCGACGACCCCGTCACCAAATACGCCCCCGCCCTCATCGGCTCGGCTTATGACGGCGCCACGATCCGCAATGTCCTGCAGATGTCCTCGGGCGTGACCTTCAACGAGGACTATTTCGATTTCTGGTCCGATATCAACAAGATGGGTCGCGTTCTCGCCCTCGGCGGCTCGATGGACGGTTTTGCCGCAGGACTCAAGGACCGGTTCGCCGACCCCGGTTCGCAATGGCAATATGTCTCGATCGACACCCATGTCATCGGCATGGTGCTGGCCGGCGCCACCGGCCGCAACGTGGCCGATCTCATGCAGCAGTACCTGGTGGCCCCGATGGGTTTGGAGGTCGACCCGATCTACCTCACCGACGGCTACGGCGTGCCCTTTGTCCTTGGCGGCCTGAACCTGCCCACCCGCGACTACGCCCGCTTCGGCCAGTTGCTGGCCCAGCGCGGGAACTGGCAGGGCCAGCAGATCGTCCCCTCCAACTGGATTGCCGAGGCGACGTTGCCCTCAGCCCGCACACCCGCAGGGCAGATCGGCTATGGTTACCAATGGTGGATCCCCGCCGGCTGGCCCTCCGGCGAATTTCTGGCCCAGGGCGTCTATGGCCAGTTCATCTACGTCAACCAGAACGACAATGTAGTTGTCGCCGTGAACTCGGCCGACCGCGCCTTTGAAGACCCCAGCGTGGATGAGGAAAACTACGCCATCTTCCAACTGATCGCGAGCCAGTTTCCCGCGCCCTGACCTGCGGCGGTTGAAAACCCGCCGCAACCGCGTCATCTCTGACAGGACAGATCAAGGTCAAAGGGCAGATTATGGAAAAAGACCCGTCCCTCAACGTGCTGGGCGGTCCGCTCGAACCCTGTTCGACTGCGCCGCTGACAGGGTTCTTCCGCAACAGCCTTTGCGATACCTGCGCGCAGGACCAGGGCAGCCACACCGTCTGCGCCGTCATGACGGCCGAGTTTCTGGCCTTCTCGGCCTATGTCGGCAACGACCTTTCCACGCCCCATCCACAATGGCGGTTTCCGGGCCTCAAGCCCGGCGACCGCTGGTGCCTTGGCGCGGCCCGGTTCCTGCAGGCCCACGACGAAGGCTGCGCGCCCGAGGTGAACCTCGCCGCAACCCATCTGCGCGCACTGGAAATCGTCCCGCTGGAGGTTCTGGAAAGCCATACGCTGATGATCTGACCCCGCGCGCCCCGGCCAAGGGCGCCCAGGGACCGGGTTCAGTTAATCCTGCACAAAGGTATAACTGCCTTCCCACTTGCCAAAGTCACTGCTCTGTACGCCGTTGCGGGTCGACGCATCAAAGCCCTTGTAGGGGCCAAGGATCTGCACCGTCACAACACCCGTCTGCCCGGGTGCCAGCAGGCCCGCATGGACCACCGCAGCCCCGAGTGAAGAGTCGTCAGTATAGACGTCCGTCCCCCAGACCATACCCGTTGCCGAACCCGTCACCTCGAACGAAAACACCTGCCCCACCTGATCGCGATACCCGGTCAGACTGCCCGGGTCCGGCAGCACCGCAAGATCGTTGTTCATCGGCTGCGTCGTGCCGCCCTGCCCGGCCCGGATCGACAGCGTTGAATCGCAACCCTCAGCCGTCAGCGACCCGACCCAGATATCATAGACCCCGTCCTTGGCCCCCGGAATGACATAGGCCGGGTCCGTCCCGTTCGTGTCATCAACGAACTGCCACGCACCGTCGGCATCGTTCACCATCAGCACCGCATCACAGGACGCCGTCACGGCGATCTCGATGTCCTGGAATGTCGCATTGCCGGTCAGGTTCAACTCGAAATCCGCCGCCTGCGTGACAAAGCCCGTCCCCGGCACATCCGCGCAGGCCGACAGGTCAAGATCCCCGCCTGCAATCACCTGCTGCGTCTGCGGCGAGGCCAGCTGCGCCGCCGTAAAATCCAGTACGATTGACGGCATGTTCGGATCAGGACAAAGCCCCGCCCCGCCGGTTTCCGACGTTGGCACATAGGTCCCCTGCGGCAAAGTCTCGACGCTGACTGTCACCGGACAGGCCATCGCAGCATCATAGGCCCCGACCCAGATATCGACGACCCCATCCTCGGCCAGCGGTAGCACAACCCGCGGGTTCATGCTGCTGTCCTCGTCATCGCTGAAATGCCACGCGCCCGCGGCGTCATTGACCAACAGCGTGCTGTCGCAGTCCGCAACGATCGAAACCTGCAGGTCGCGCTGGGCCACCGCATTGCCACGCAGCTTCATTTCGATATTGGCCGACGGGGTAATGAACCCGTTGCCAAGTACGTCAGTGCAATCCGACAGGTTAAGCTTTCCGCCCGCCCGCACCTGAACCGTCGAAGCCGAGGCAAGCGCAGACGCATCACCGTCCAGCGTGACAGGTGACCCAAGGTCAATGTCGGGACAGGCCTGCGCCGCCGCCGTCACGGGCAAGAGCGCCAGACATCCGGCACCCAACAGGCCGCGCAATGGTGTCAAAAGGGTCAAAGGCATGAAGTCCTCCGTGAAAACACGGACGCGGACCCTCGACAAGCAGCGCCCATCCGGAATCTATAGCACATGAACCGCGGCTTTTGTCCTCTCCGAAGAGGGGCCTTTTGCATCAAAAATCACCACCGGTCCCGCCATCATGTCCTCGATGAACAGCGACAGAAGTTGCGGCCGCCCCGAAACCCCCGCCTTGCGGTAGATCGCATTGGTCTGCGCCTTGACCGTGCCCTCGCTTGTGTTGCGCAGGGTGGCAATATCCAGAAGCGACATACCCTTGATCGCAAACAGCGCCACATCCCGTTCCGCCGGCGTCAGCCGCCATTCGTCAAACCTTGCATTCAAAATGTCGATGAACGCGGTTGAGGCTCGGTGCAGTCGCGCCTCGGCCCGCCGCAGATCTCTCAGCGAACGGCCCAATGCAAGGGCTCCGAACACAAGCCCCAGCACAAGCCCGATGGCCGCCCCGATTTCGATCACCTCGCGGAGTTTCCAATTCAGGGGAACCGGGTAAACACCCAATACCGAAGAGGCGATATCGGACACAAAGAACAAGGCACATAACGCCTGCACAACAAACAATACCACAAGAAAGATGGTGCGCTTCACCGGGGCATCCCCCCGCATGAACCCATCCGGTGATCAGCCCCTGCCCGCATCCGCCTATTCACCCGCAGGGGGCAAGGGCGCAATGATCGCTGCCCCCAGCGCCTCGGTCGCGCTCAGCGACGCATCGGGCAGCACGGCAGCACCTGCCACGCGGGCATTGGCCGAGGATGAATCATCATTGTCTTCAAACAGATTGCGCCGCTCGGCGGGCTCTTCTTCGGTATTTGCAAGCAACACTGAATAGTCGCGCAGCACTTCGCCCGTGTAGGGGTTGATGACGATCTCGCGCCGCACCTCGTCGGATTCCGCCACGATCCGCACCCGGCCCAGCCAGGTCCGGTTCATCTGCATGATCTCATACCCCTGCGACACAAGCGCCGTCGTGACCTCATCGGTCAGTTCATTTGCCGCCGCGGGGCCTGCCATGCTGAGGGCCACGGCCAGCGCCAGAAACAGATTTCGCATCTTCATGACATTCACCCCCGAAATACCGGGCCCGCCCTGCCGGTTTGGGGAAGGCAGCGACAGGGCAGACCCGGCAACGTCGGCGCGCCCGGGACAGGGACGCACCGCATTCGCTTACTGACGGTTATCCGGGCAAAGCCAGCCCAGATCCAGCTTCGTCACCACGCAGAAATCGGGCCTCTCCGGACGTTGGGCAAAGGGCTCCCAGTCACTGACAAAACGATGGGACGAACTGATGTCATCCCGCGCATTCTCCAGCACGGGACCACCTGCCTCTACGAAGTTGGGACCATCACCCATCGCGTATACGCATTCACCGCATTCGCTTTCAGGCGGGACGGACCCCTCGTCGCCCGGCACATCCGGCCAGCCGGACACGGCCAGGTCCTCATAGACTACGCCCTCGTCCACGACGACTTCTTGGAAAACGGTTTCAATCGGGTCAATCGTGATCCAGCCGTCGCCAGCGCCTGTGCCGACATCGTCGCCGTCGCCATCGTCATTGATGTCGAAGGTGCCATCGACCTCCGGCATGTCGTTGCATTTCGTGAAACCAGTTCCGTCGTCGATGCCATCCGGCACCATATCGACCGCCGGATCATCGGCCAGGCTGCCGTCGTCCTGCGCCATCGCCATGCCGGTGGTCAGCGCGAACAGCGCCACCGACAGACCCATTGCCGATCCCTTGAACATCATTCGTCAACTCCCTCCATGACTGCTGCACCGCCACGATCCACCCCTTGTCCGGGCCGCATCGTCCGGCACCCCAGTCCTGACCTGCGCAGGCCTGCCCTGCCAATTGACCGCAGGTTTGCGCGGAACGCTATAAACGCGCAGTACAAGACAATAAACCGGGGTTTATGCGGCCCTTCCGGGGCGATTTGCGGGCAAAGACCGCTCCGAAACGCAAACGCCCGCGCCGGAGAACCGGCCCGGGCGTCATCATCCGTCGGATCGAGATCAGTCGTCGTTGCTCTCTCCGCCCCTGTTTTGGCCACGGCCCTTGCCGCTGCCCGAATTGTCATCGTCCGACTCGTCATCGTCATCATCATTTTCGTCGCTGTCGTCATCAGACGACTCGTCGTCATCGCTGCCGCTGTCGTCATCAGACGACCCGTCGTCATCGCTGCCGCTGTCGTCATCAGACGACTCGTCGTCATCGCTGCCGCTGTCGTCATCAGACGACTCGTCGTCATCACTGCCGCTGTCGTCATCAGACGACTCGTCGTCATCGCTGCCGCTGTCGTCATCAGACGACTCGTCGTCATCGCTGCCGCTGTCGTCATCAGACGACTCGTCGTCATCGCTGCCGCTGTTGTCGTCAGACGACTCGTCGTCATCGCTGCCGCTGTTGTCGTCAGCCGGGTCATCCGACCCCTCATCATCCGACACATCCACGAAATCGCTGTCATCCGATTCCACGTCAACGCCCGGCGACATGTCGTCATTCGAACCGACCTGGTACGTCTCCTGCTTGAGAACAGCCCCGGTCGTACTGTCATAGACCGCCTCGAACTTGACCGATCCGTTGCTGGCCTCAACCTTTACCTGGCTCGGGCCTTCGCGCACTTCGATCCGGTCAAAGCCCTGCGCCTGCAGTTGCGCCACGATCGAATCCGTGATCGGCGATGCAACGACCATCCCGGCCGAAGTAGCCACCAGTGCCGTCGTCGTCAGAAGTAGTTTCCACATGGTCCAGTCCTCTTGTGTATCTGGTTCCCCGCCCCGCCGCACATCTGCCGGCTTCGGGGTCAGGCTCGATGACTGAGGATTCGCATGGACCGCCCCGAAAACACACGGACCGAAGTCTGATGAACAGGCCCCGGTCCGCAGGCAAAGGTCGGAGAGGTTTTCGGACCTTCTCCCGACGATCCGTCAGATCTTCATGTCAAACCCAAGGTATCTGGCGACGGTAAAGATGTCCTTGTCGCCACGGCCACACATATTCATGATGATGATATGATCCTTCGGCAGTGACGGCGCGATCTTCATCACATGGGCCAGCGCATGGCTCGGCTCCAGCGCCGGGATGATCCCCTCAAGCTGGCAGCACAACTGGAACGCCTCAAGCGCCTCCTTGTCGGTGATCGCCACATACTGTGCGCGTCCCACATCATGCAGCCAGGAATGCTCCGGCCCGATGCCCGGATAATCAAGACCCGCCGAAATCGAGAACCCTTCAAGGATCTGCCCGTCCCCGTCCTGCAAAAGATAGGTCCGGTTGCCATGCAATACACCGGGCCTTCCCCCGGTCAGCGACGCGCAATGCTCCATGCGGTCATCCACACCCTTGCCCCCGGCCTCGACCCCGATGATACTGACCGACTTGTCGTCCAGGAACGGATAGAACAGCCCCATCGCATTCGATCCGCCACCAATCGCCGCGATGATCGTGTCGGGCAGACAGCCCTCGGCCTCCATCATCTGTTCCTTGGCTTCCTTGCCGATGATCGACTGGAAATCCCGCACCATCGCCGGATAGGGATGCGGCCCCGCCACAGTGCCGATGCAATAGAACGTGTCGCGCACATTGGTCACCCAGTCGCGCAGCGCATCGTTCATCGCGTCCTTCAGCGTCCCGCGGCCCGAGGTCACAGGGATCACTTCCGCCCCCAGAAGCCGCATCCGGAACACATTGGGCGCCTGCCGTTCCACATCATGCGCGCCCATATAGACGATGCACTTCAGCCCGAACTTGGCGCAGACCGTGGCCGTTGCCACGCCATGCTGCCCTGCCCCCGTCTCGGCAATGATGCGGCTTTTGCCCATCCGGCGGGCCAGGATGATCTGGCCCAGCACGTTGTTGATCTTGTGTGCCCCGGTATGGTTCAGCTCGTCCCGCTTCATATAGACCTTGGCACCACCAAGATGGTCTGTCATCCGCTCTGCAAAATACAAGGGCGAGGGGCGGCCCACATAGTGTTTCCACAGGAAATCCATCTCGGCCCAGAAGGTCGGATCGGTCTTGGCGATCTCGTACTGCCGTTCCAGTTCAAGGATCAGCGGCATCAGCGTTTCCGACACGAACCGCCCGCCGAACTGGCCGAACCGGCCCTGTTCGTCGGGCCCTGTCATGAAGCTGTTGATCAGGTCTTCGGGCATCGCGGTCACTCCCTGCATTTGGTTTCCCACGATCTAGCTTTGACTCCCCGCCGCAGCAAGCACAGCCCAAAACTCTTGCACGCGTTTTGTGAGATTACTCCTCAGGATTTTCGGAACCACCACGTTCCGCCGGCAGCAGGGCACTTCCAGAAGTTTTGCCAAATTCCCTCAAGGTAATTTGCCTCCCCCGCACACACCTCACACAATCACCCGCACCAGCTCGCCGTTGCAGAATAACACGAACTGCCCCACATTCTCGATGATGTGAAACCTGCGCCGCTTGACTTGGGCAACGAACGCCGCCCGCCCCAAGATCCACTCCACATCGCGCACCTGCCGCCGGATCAACCCACCATAATGGCCGCGCACACATCAAACATCTGGCGCATCCACGGGTCTGGCATGATGTTGGCAGGAAAGTCTCTCTTGGCCCGAACCCGCCCGTTTCAGGGTTAGAGCGTGTCGCCAGTGTTGCGGTTCAGGATTCCCAGATTGGGCGGATTGTGATTGGGTAGTTCTGCAAGATGCAGGGGTGTCGGAATGGGCAAGCCACATCCTATGGAGCTTCGGAGCCGGGTCATCGCGTTTGTCGGGGAAGGGAACGGACATCGAGAGGCGTCGCGTCATGTTCAGGCGTCGCCGCGGTTCGTGAACGACATGGTGATCCTGAAGCGCGAGAGCGGGGGCCCTGTGGAGACAAGTCGGTGCCGTCTGCGACCTATTCCATCCGCAGGAGTGCCGAAACTACTTCGTCGCCGCAGGATATGGAAACAATTGAAGGCGACACGCTCTAGGGTTTGTTCGCGGCCGGTATCCGCGCGGCAAGGAATGAAGCCGCGACAGCGAAGACGCAGAGGCTGAGCCACATCATTGGCCAGCCAAAGCCCTGGATCAGCGCGCCCATCAAGGGCGGGCTGCCAAGGAAGCCGACATAGGCCAGCCCTGTTGCCAAGGCGAGCGCGCGGCCGCGCTGCGTTTCGGGGAAGCGTTTGGAGACAGAGCGATAGACAGCGGGTTCGATCGGGCCAAGGCAGACGCCAGCGACGAAGAGAAGGCCGATCGCCACCAGTGGGACCTGGGCAAAGGAAAGAGCGACGAAAAACGGGATCACCAGAAGCGATGTGGAGCGGATGATGACCATGTCGCGGACCGAGTGTTCCAGCTGATGCGCGATCAGCCGTCCCGTCGTCAGGCCCAGCGTAACTGATGCAGCCGCCAGCCCGGAAAGGATCGGGCTTCCTCCCAGCGGGCCTTCGACAAAGAGGGCTGACCACGTCCCAGCCCCGCCGTCCATGATCGCGCCCAAAGCGGCAAGCGCACCGAGCGCCATCAGGACGCCGCCGAAACGCACCCGCCCTTCGCCTTTGGACTGATCCGGCCCCGGCCGCTGATGCCGCCCGGCCAGCCATTCGCCCCCGGCTGCGATGACAAGAAAGGTCGCTGCCGCTGGAAACAGAAGGGCGGGCGTCGCGCCCCATTCGCGGAATACGCCGACGGCGGCTGAAGTCACCAACATGGAGAAGGGGAAGAGGGCATGGACCCGGTTGAACAGGCGCAGACCGAAGTCATGTTCGATCCGGGCGACCCGCATGTTGAGCGATATGTCGAGGACACCCGAAGCGGCGCCTGCACAGAAGAGCGCAAAGCCCAGACCAATCGGGCCCCTTGCCCAACCGAGGATCACCATCCCCACAGCGAACCCAAGAAGCGACAGCGGAATGGCCACAGCCTGGACGCGATGCAGGACACGCCCCATCAACTGCATCGAGATGATGCCGCCCACCGTCATCATGGTGAGCAGCCAGCCGAACGCAGCGTTGTCGAGTCCGGCGATGACCTGCAAAGCCGGAAGTGTCGCGACATAGGTTCCCCAATAGAAGCCAGCGACGCCGTAACAGGCGAAGATCGACAGAACCTGAAACCGCACGGACGCCGGGGTGTGGACCGTCACTGACACGGGACGGGTTCCCAAGTGACCAGGCAGCCGTTTGTGCCAAAGGCCAGATGCGACGAGCTGTCGCCAAACGGGTTGGGTGGCGGGCCCTGAATGACGACCCAATCGGTCAGACCGGGCGGGTTTGTGCAGAATGCCGGAGTTTCGGGGGTCATGGTCCAGCCGCGCAAGGACAGGGCGGCAAGGACCTTGTCCTTTTCGATGCAGGATCCTGAAGTCAGATCGCGGTGCATGTCATGCGTCGCGGTCGCCGCTGCCAACCGTCGTTCTGAGTTCCAGGCGTTGACCTGACGTTCGGCCAGTCCCAGCAGGGATAGGCCGGCAATGATCCAGGGAGTCCAGCGCTTCATCCCGGCGCCCGATCACCCATCGCCTCGCGCCAATGCCTGCGACAGAGTGAGACATAGCGTTCGTTGCCGCCGATCACGACCTGCTCTCCATCGGCGAGCGCCTCGCCGCCTTCGCCCTTGCGGATGACCATGGTGGCCTTCTTTCCGCAATGACAGATCGTGCGCACTTCGCGCATTTCATCTGACAGGGCCAGTAATGCCGCCGAGCCCGGGAAGAGCTCGCCCCGAAAATCGACGCGCAGGCCGAAACACATGATCGGCACGCCAAGGTCGTCGACGGCGCGGGCGAGTTGCCAGACCTGATCCTTGCTCAGAAACTGGGCCTCGTCGACAAAGACGCAGGCGCAGGGGCCATCGGCCAGACGGTTGCGGATCTTTGCGAAAAGGTCCTCGCCCAGGGCGAAAGTATCGGCATCGGCGCCGATCCCGATGCGGCTTTCGATGCGACCGTGCCCTGCACGATTGTCGAATTGCGCCGTCAGCAGATAGGTCTGCATGCCGCGTTCGATATAGTTGTGCGACGCCTGCAAGAGCACGGTCGATTTGCCCGCGTTCATGGTCGAGTAGTTGAAGTAGAGCTTGGCCATGACACGGGTGGTAGCCCGCAGACCCGGCCCGATGCAAGCCCGCCCCGGCCAATGACGGTGCAAGAAACAGGCCCGAAGGCAAGCAGGCGGGGTGACCCGTCCAGTCAACCACCGGACCCTGTTGCGCCCCCACGGATGTGATGATCAGTCACCAACTCGTTACAATCCCGGCGCACGGGACTGCTTTGTGCATGACAACCCCCCAGAGGCCCCTTAATGGAACAAAGGAACAGACTTTCCCATGAGTTGCTGACAAATGGCTGAACTGAAACCGAGGGGAATCGACAGCTATCTCAAGAAGCACACCGAGGCCCTTGTGAAGGATGTCGGAGTCGAGGTGGCCTGCACTCTGACCGGGAAATCCAAGGCGACCCTGGGACGCTACTACTCGGACGATCAGGAACACGCCGACCGGTTCATGCCCATCGACGCGGTCGCGCAACTCGAATCAAAGGCGTCCTATCCGCATGTGACATCGGCTTTGGCCGAACTACGCGGCATCACGCTGAGCCTTGAGCACAAGTCGACCAGCAATCTGAAGGGCGGGGTCAACAGCGATGTCATCACGCTGAGCCAGCGGTTCGCGATGCTGATGGCCGAATATCATCTGTCGATTGCGGACGGGGTGATTTCGATCAACGAAGCGAAGCGGCTTTTGAAAGAGACGGTGGAGTTGCAGCGGATTCTGATCGAGATGAAGCTTCATCTTGAAGAAGAGAGCGGGCCGAAGGGCGTGGCCTGATCTTTTCGGACCGGGCCGGTCGTGCGGGGCAAGCGGTCTGATCGTCGGAACATGAGACCCAGATCGGCCTTGTCATTCGAAAGATGGAAAACAACAAAGTTGCGCACGTCTGATCGTGAGCGCTTCATCATTGCAGGGCAACTTGCCGCATGCCCGACAACACGCCCCGCGGCACGATCTGCATCGAGGAGATCGAGATCGGGATGATCCGGTCGCTTCGCAAGGAAGTGACGGACCATGATATCGCCCTTTTTGCCGAGGTGACGACGGACCGGAACCTGGTGCATCTGGACGCCCGGGCGCAGGACACGCGGATTGGCGGTCGGAGTGCACATGGGATGCTGACGGCGTGTCTGGTTTCGGCGGTGAACGGAGAGCAGTTGCCAGGGCATGGGCGGGTCTGTCTGGGGCAGTCGCTGCGGTTCCTGGGGCCAGTGAGGCCCGGCGATACGGAGCATGCCGTGGTCGAGGAGACGGCTGTCGATCATGCGAAGCGGCGGGTGACGCTGGCCACGCGCTGCATCGTAAAGGGGGCCAAGGTGCTGACGGGTGAGGTGATGGTGCTGGCTCCGTTGCGCAAGTCCGACTGACCCGCCGCGCGGAGGCCCCCCCCTTGCCCCTTGGGGCAAGGATCGTTACCCAAACCGCCATGCGCATCATCCGTGACACCTATTTCATCGACCCGTCCGACCGTGGTGCCGCTGCGGCGATCGGGAACTTTGACGGCGTACATCTGGGCCACCGGGCGGTGATTGATCTGACCCGCGAGGTTGCCGCGGCGAAGTGTGTTCCGTTAGGGGTTCTGACGTTCGAACCGCATCCGCGGCAGTTCTTCAACCCATCCGCCTCTCCGTTCCGGTTGATGAACCCGGCGGCGCGGGCGCACCGGCTGGAAAAGCTCGGAATCGAAAAACTGTATGAAGTCCCGTTCAACGCGGCGCTTGCGGGGCTTTCCGCGCAGGAATTTGCAAGCGAGGTGATCGCCACGCGGCTGGGTCTGACGCATGTCGTCGTGGGCGAGGACTTTTGTTTCGGCAAGGGTCGCAAGGGAACGAAGGCTGATCTGACCACCTTCGGGGCGGCATATGGGTTTGGCGTAACGGTCGTGCCGATGGTGGATCTGGGTTGGGGCGAAGTGTCATCGACCGCGATCCGCACGGCGCTGAGCGAAGGCCGGCCGCGCGATGCGGCGGCGATGCTGGGGCATTGGCACCGGATCGAGGGCGAGGTGATCCGGGGGGATCAGCGCGGGCGGGAGTTGGGCTATCCGACGGCCAACATGTCGATTGCCGGACTGCATCCACCGAGGTTCGGGGTCTATGCCGTGAAGGTCGATGTTCTGGATGGTCCCTATGCCGGAGCCTACAACGGGGCGGCGTCGATCGGCGTGCGGCCCATGTTCGGCGAGAACATGCCGAACTGCGAGACGTTCCTGTTTGACTTCAAGGGCGACCTTTACGGCGCGACGCTGTCGGTCGCGCTGGTCGACTATCTGCGGCCCGAGTTGAAGTTTGACAGTCTGGAGGCTCTGATCGTGCAGATGGCGGCGGATTGCGACCGGGCGCGGGATATTCTTGCGCATGTCTGATACGCTGCGCCCCCGATTCTGGGAATCCTATCCGCTGGAAAAGCTGAACCGGGCCGAGTGGGAGGCCGTCTGTGACGGCTGTGGCAAATGCTGCCTGAACAAGCTTGAAGACGAGGAGACGGGCGAGGTCGCGCTGACGCGGGTGGCCTGCCGGTTGCTCGACGACCAGAGTTGCCGCTGTGCGCAGTATCCGAACCGGCATCAGTTTGTGCCGGAGTGCATTGTCCTCACGCCCAAGACGCTCGTGGACAACATGTACTGGTTGCCGCTGACCTGCGCCTATCGCCTGCTTTACGAGGGTCGACCGCTCTATGACTGGCATCCGCTGGTGTCGGGGGATCCGGAGAGCGTGCATGACGCAGGCGTGTCGGTGCGCGGCATGACGATCCCGGAGTTCGCGGTGGACGAGGACGACTGGGAAGACCACATCATCGAGGAGCCATTGTGAATGTTTTTTGCCTCTGACAATGCCGGGCCGGTTCATCCTGAGGTTCTGAGGGCGCTGAGCGCCGCAAATGACGGCTATGCCAAGGGCTATGGCGCGGAGGTAATCATGGACCGGGTGCGGGCCAAGGTGCGTGAGGTGTTCGAAGCGCCCGAGGCTGCGGTCTATCTGGTGGCGACGGGGACGGCGGCCAATTCACTGCTGCTGGCCACGATGACCAAGCCCTGGGAGACAGTATTCTGCGCGCCGATGTCCCATATCAACGAGGATGAGTGCAACGCGCCCGAGTTCTTTACCGGAGGGGCCAAACTGACGCTGGTCCCTGCGACCAATGCCAAGGTGACGCCGGACGCTCTGCGCCGGGCGGTGCTGGCCGAGGAAAGCAGGGGCGTGCATGGGCCACAGCGGGGGCCGGTGTCCGTCACGCAGGCGACAGAGAAGGGGACGGTCTATTCGCTGGTCGAGTTGCATGCGCTTGCGGCGGTGACGCAGGACTATGGGCTGAAAGTCCATATGGATGGGGCGCGGTTCACCAATGCGCTGGTCCGGCTGGGCTGTTCGCCGGCCGAAATGACGTGGAAGGCCGGGGTCGATGCGGTCAGCTTTGGCGGGACAAAGAACGGGCTGATGGGGGTCGAGGCGGCGGTTATCTTTGACCCCGCCCTGGCCTGGGAATTCGAGTTGCGGCGCAAGCGGGGGGCGCATCTGTTTTCCAAGCATCGCTATCTGTCGGCGCAGATGGATGCCTATCTGACGGATGGCCTGTGGCTGGACATGGCAAAGTCGGCCAATGCGGCGTCCGACCGGGTTGTCGCCGGGCTGCGGGCGGCTGGGGCCGAGATCGTGTGGGAGCCGGAGGCCAATCTGGTCTTTGCGCGCCTGCCGCGACGGGTACATCAGCGGCTGATGGCCGCCGGGGCGGTCTATTACCTGTGGGATGGCGAGGTCGATGCGGGCGATCCGGATGAGATGCTGATGGGGCGATTTGTCTGTGACTGGTCGATGAGCGATGCGGCGATTGATGCCTTCCTGGCAGTCTTGGCGCAGGTGTGATGCCGGGAGAATGGCAGGTTTCACCCACCCCACGTGTCAAGTGAAAGCTGGATTTCACAAGCCCGAGGGGGATGCGAAGAGTGGGTGAAACCCACCTTTCAGAGGTTGCCGGACAAGTGGGCATCGAGATCGTCGAGCCGGTCCTGACCCCAGAACCGTTCGTCTGTGCCGGTGATGTAGAACGGTACGCCGAAGGCCCCGCGCGAGACGGCTTCCTCGAGATTTGCGGCATAGGTTTCGGCGCCGGAGAGGAGGCCGCGGTCGGCGACTGCGGGGTCGAAGCCCGCCTGTGACAGGCAATCGCGGATCACCTCATCCTCGGCAATGTTGAGGTCTTTGGCCCAGACGGCACTGCCGATGGCGTGGACGAGCTTGCCCATGTCGCCGCCGCCGGCCTTCTGGGCCGAGATCACGGCATAGGCGGCGGGGGCGCCGTTGGTGGGGAAGAAGGCGGGGCGAAGGTTGAGGGGAAGGCCCGCCTTCTTCGCCTGACGGCGCATTTCCTGCAGACGGTAGTCCTGACGGCTGGGGTGGCGGTCCTTGAGGATCTGACCTCCGGTGCGGGGAAACAGGGCCGAGGTGTCGAGCGGTTTGTAGGTGATCGTAGCGCCGTGGCGGGCGGCAATCGCCTCGAGCCTTGTGCCGGCGAGGTAGACGTAGGGCGACAGCACCGTGAAGAAGTAATCGACATGCGGCATTTCCGCCCCCCTTGGCCGGGGCTGACGCCCGGTTTCCTTTGCCTCAGGGTAGGCATGTGCTAGGCGGTGTCAACGTCACGAATCCGTTGCATGCCCCCAGCGAGAGGACCTCGAAATGGCCGCCATGTCTGAACCGAAGCTGATTTCGGGGAATGCAAATCAAACGCTGGCGCGGGCCGTTGCGCGGCGGATGTCGATGCACCGGGGGATGAATGTGGGTCTTGTCGAGGCCCGGGTCGAGCGGTTCAATGATGGCGAGATCTTTGTCGAGGTGTTTGAGAATGTGCGGGGCGAGGATATGTTCATCCTGCAGCCCACATCGAACCCGGCGAACGACAACCTCATGGAACTTCTGATCATTTCGGACGCCTTGCGGCGATCATCGGCGGGGCGTATCACCGCCGTCATCCCCTATTTCGGCTATGCCCGTCAGGACAGGCGGACCAAGGCGCGAACGCCGATTTCGGCCAAGCTGGTAGCCAACCTGATCACGCAGGCGGGGATCGAGCGGGTGCTTACGCTGGACCTGCATGCGGCGCAGATTCAGGGGTTCTTTGATATTCCGGTGGACAACCTATACGCCTCGCCGATCTTCAGCCTGGATATTCACCATCATTTCAAGGGCAAGATGGACAACCTGATGGTCGTATCGCCCGACGTGGGTGGTGTGACGCGGGCGCGGGAACTGGCCAAGCGGATCAATGCGCCTTTGGCCATTGTGGACAAGCGGCGCGAGAAGGCGGGTGAAGTGGCCGAGATGACGGTGATCGGGGATGTGTCCGGCAAGGTCTGCATCATCGTGGACGATATCTGCGACACGGCAGGGACGCTGTGCAAGGCGGCGGAAGAGCTGATCAAGGCCGGGGCGGTGGAGGTGCACAGCTATATCACGCATGGTGTGCTGAGCGGGCCTGCGGTGGAGCGGGTGCAGAATTCGGTGATGAAGTCGCTGGTCATCACGGATTCGATCGAGCCGACGGCGGCGGTCAAGGGCGCGCATAACATCCGCATCGTGCCGACTGCGCCGATGTTCGCGCAGGCGATCCTGAACATCTGGAACGGGACGAGCGTATCGTCTCTGTTCGATCACGAGACGCTGACGCCGATTTATGAAGGGCTTTATTCGGCGGCGTAAGCCTTTCCCGGGGGCGCTTGGCGTTAAGCTTTCGTCAAGGTTCGCAGGGATGCGGGGGGTGTCCTGCTTCATCTAGCGTATCTATTTGATATTTCATGAGAAATGACGTCGGTTTTTGATCGGTATCGCGTCGGTATCACGTCGGTATTGCGTCGGTATTTTTCGGGCGGCGAGGTAAGGGTTCGGAAAGGGTTTGCAGGCAAGGAGATTGGCCTGCAGGGGATTAAAGGGGCGTTAGCGGGCCGGGCGCGGGGTGTGCGCAGGGGGGGTGGCGGGGTGAACCCCGCCCTACGCAGGCGAAAGGCAAGGAGTGGTGCGTGCAAGCACGCACCCAACGATGATGACCAAGGCAGATCATTGACCAAGGCCATGGCCTTGGTCTCGCGCAGTAGGGCACGCTTTCCGGCAGGACGCCTTGGCGTCCGGCCAGCCCCTGCCCCCTCCAAGGGCAGGGGCTTCGCCCCCCGCCGGGGCAGGGACCGGCCTTCTGCGAGGTATGAGGAACCGGGGCCGGTGAAAACCGTGGGCCGTGAGCGGGGCGGTGGCTCCACAGGAGCCCCCGCTGATCCCGCTCAGAGTCTTGTGGACAGTGGCGGGGTGAACCCCGCCCTGCGCGAACGACCATGCGTTCGTAATTTGACCCCGGGGTCAGGCGATATCCCATTGGTCTTCGTCGCGGACCTGGCCGATGGCTTGCCAGCCGACGCGGACGCGGGCGACCTTGGTGTCGCCCCAGGTGCGGAAGAGGATGCCGAAGCCGGTTTCGGTCACCTCTTCGGTCGTGATGTCGGCACGGCCGTTGGCGGCGTTCGACATGTCCCACATCGTGAAACCGACCTGGACAGCGGGCGCTTCGAGGAAAGGTTCGGAAAATCGGATGGTTGCCCGGGCCTGACGCTGGCCTTGGCCCGTCCACATGGCGCCGTTGTGTTCATAGTCGGAAAACAGGAGGATTTCGCCCTGATCAATTCCGATCATGTGATTTCGCAGCTTTTTCATCGGATTTCCGCTTACCGGGTTTGGCTATCGCGCATCTTTCCCGGAAAGCGAATGGGAAATGCAACAAGGCCCGGCTTTACAGCCGGGCCTTGTTGCATTTTTCGCAGACAACAGCGATCAGGCGCGGGCCGAAAGGCCGATCTGGTCACCAACGGCGATCATGTCAGCCAGCGTCTTGGCCACTTCGTCGACCGAACCGGAACCCGCCTTGGCCACGGCGATCATGCCGTCGAAGACGCTTTGGGTCACTTCGGACCTGGGCAGGGCCTGTTCGGCCAGAACCGAGACGGCGGTGGGGCCGATTTCGGCGAAACCGCCAAAGACGACATAGTCATCCGTTCCGCTGGCATGCACGACCCGGAGGATGCCGGGGCGCAGCGTGGTGATCGTAGGCGCATGGTCGGCCATGGCCGTCATGTCGCCGTCCGCGCCGGGCAGTTGAACCTCGCGCGCCTGGACCGAAGCCAGCCGCCGTTCGGGGCTGACGAGGTCGAATTGGACGGTATCAGCCATGAGGACTCCTTACGCCGCTGCTGCGGCCATGCGCTGGGCCTTTGCGACCACTTCCTTGATCCCGCCGACCATGTAGAATGCGGCTTCGGGAAGGTGGTCGTATTCGCCGGCGACAACGGCCTTGAAGGACGCGATGGTTTCGTCGAGCGGGACCTGCACGCCGTCAGAGCCGGTGAAGACCTTGGCCACGTCGAAGGGCTGGGACAGGAAACGCTGCAGTTTCCGGGCGCGGGCCACGGTCAGCTTGTCTTCTTCAGAGAGCTCGTCCATGCCGAGGATGGCGATGATGTCCTGCAGCGACTTGTAGCGCTGGAGCATCTTCTGCACGTCGGTGGCGACCTTGTAGTGCTCTTCCCCGACAACGGCGGGGTCGAGCAGGCGCGAGGTCGAGTCGAGCGGGTCCACGGCGGGGTAGATGCCGAGTTCCGAGATCGCGCGCGAGAGCACGGTCGTGGCGTCGAGGTGGGCGAAGGAGGTGGCCGGAGCGGGGTCGGTCAAGTCGTCGGCGGGCACGTAGATGGCCTGCACGGACGTGATCGAGCCGTTCTTGGTCGAGGTGATGCGTTCCTGCATCGCGCCCATGTCGGTGGCCAGCGTCGGCTGATAGCCCACGGCGGAAGGGATACGGCCAAGGAGGGCCGACACTTCGGAACCGGCTTGGGTGAAGCGGAAGATGTTGTCCACGAAGAACAGAACGTCGGTGCCGGACTGGTCGCGGAACTGTTCGGCAATGGTCAGACCGGACAGGGCGACGCGCATCCGCGCTCCTGGCGGCTCGTTCATCTGGCCGTACACGAGGGCCACTTTCGACTTGGTCAGGTCGTCGATGTTGATAACGCCCGAGTCGATGAATTCATGGTAGAGGTCGTTCCCTTCACGCGTCCGTTCACCCACGCCGGCGAATACGGAGTAGCCCGAGTGCACCTTGGCGATGTTGTTGATGAGTTCCTGGATGAGAACCGTCTTGCCCACGCCGGCGCCGCCGAACAGGCCGATCTTTCCGCCCTTGGCATAGGGGGCGAGGAGGTCGATCACCTTGATGCCCGTCACGAGCACTTCGGATGCGGTGGACTGGGCGGCAAAGGCGGGCGCGTCCTGATGGATGGAGCGGCGTGCGGTGGAATCGATGGGGCCCTTTTCGTCGATGGGTTCGCCCACGACGTTGAGGATGCGGCCCAGCGTGCCGTCGCCCACGGGAACCGTGATCGGTCCGTCCATGTCGGTCACTTCCTGACCGCGCACGAGACCTTCGGTCGCGTCCATGGCGATCGTGCGGACCGTGTTTTCGCCAAGATGCTGTGCCACTTCAAGTGTCAGCATCTTGCCATTGTTGTCGGTTGTAAGCGCGTTGAGGATCTGCGGCAGATGATCCCCGAACTGCACGTCCACGACGGCGCCAATCACCTGTGTGATCTTGCCCTTTGCGTTTGCCATGTCGTCTCTCCGTTCGTCTCTATGCGCTCGTCAGCGAGCGAAAATCTTCGTATGTCTTCAGGCTTTGACGGTAGTCGGCCTTGGTCTTTTGGTTCAGCGTATCGTTCCGGTCGATCAGATCGGCGGTATGGTTCAGCTTCGTCCCGGTCCAGTCGTCGTCAAGGTCGATCCCGAGGAGGCGTTCCACTTCGGTCAGATGTCCGAGGTGGCTGCGGGCGGTGGCCTCGTTCAGGCCACCCTGCCCTGTTGCCCAGTCCCTGAACGCGTCCCGCTGCACTAAAGCGCCTCCGCCCCCGAGATGATTTCGATCAGTTCGTTGGTGATCTTGGCCTGACGCGAGCGGTTGAATTCGATCGTCAGACGGTCGATCATTTCGCCAGCGTTGCGGGTGGCGTTGTCCATCGCGCTCATCCGGGCGCCCTGTTCGGACGCGGCGTTTTCCAGAAGGGCGGCGAAGATCTGGGTTGCCACACCACGGGGCAGCAGGTCCGAAAGGATCGCCTCTTCGCTGGGCTCGTAATCATAGAGCGCGGTAGCGCCCGAGGATTCAAAGCTGGCAGGGATGATCTGCTGCGCGGTCGGGATCTGCGAGATGACTGACTGGAAGCGGCTGTAGAAGATGGTGGCGACGTCAAATTCGCCCGCGTCGAACCGGGCGAGCACGTCGCGGCCGATGTCCTGCGCGCTGGAGTAGCCCAGACGCTTGACTGCGCTGAGGTCCACGTGACCTACAAAGGCCTTGCCCCAGTCACGCTTGAGCGCCTCGCGGCCCTTCTTGCCGACAGTCAGGATTTTCACTGTCTTGCCGGTCTTGGTCAGATTGTCCGCGTGTTGGCGCGCGATCTTGGCGATGGACGAGTTGAAGCCGCCGCAGAGGCCGCGTTCTGCCGTCATCACGACGAGAAGATGGACCTTGTCGCTGCCCGTTCCGGACAGGAGACGGGGGGCCGAAGCCGACCCGGAAGCCGCCTGCGCCAGACCCGCCATCACTGCGTTGAAACGTTCGGTATAGGGGCGGGCCTGTTCAGCCGCGTCCTGCGCCCGCCGCAGCTTTGCGGCGGCGACCATCTGCATCGCCTTGGTGATCTTGCGGGTCGACTTGACCGACGTGATCCGCGTTTTCAGGGCCTTCAGACTGGGCATGCCCGCGTCTCCTCAATTGGCGTCGTCTCGGTCAATGGCTCAGGCAAAGTCCTTGGCGAATTCGTCGAGCGCGGCGCGCATCGTCTTTTCTGCATCGCCCGCGATCTTCGGATCATCCTTGGTGAGCATGTCGAGCACGTCCTTGCGGTTGGTCCGCAGGTGCTTGAGCAGGCCCGCTTCCCAGCGACCAACATCCCTGACGGCCACCTTGTCGAGATAGCCCTTGGTGCCGGCATAGATGACGCAGACGATTTCCGCGTTGGTCAGCGGAGCATACTGTGGCTGTTTCATCAGCTCGGTCAGACGGGCGCCACGGTTCAGGAGGGCCTGGGTCGAGGCGTCCAGGTCGGAACCGAACTGGGCGAATGCGGCCATTTCGCGGTACTGGGCGAGTTCCAGTTTCACGGGGCCTGCGACCGACTTCATCGACCGGGTCTGCGCCGAGGAGCCCACGCGGGACACGGACAGACCGGTGTTCACTGCCGGGCGGATGCCCTGATAGAAAAGTTCGGTTTCAAGGAATATCTGGCCGTCAGTGATCGAGATCACGTTCGTCGGGATAAAGGCCGACACGTCGCCGCCCTGAGTTTCGATGATCGGCAGGGCCGTCAGCGAACCGTTGCCGTGATCGTCGTTCAGCTTGGCCGAACGTTCCAGCAGACGGGAGTGGAGGTAGAACACGTCGCCGGGATAGGCTTCGCGGCCAGGCGGACGGCGGAGCAGCAGAGACATCTGGCGGTAGGACACCGCCTGTTTGGAGAGGTCATCATAGATGATGAGCGCATGGCGGCCGTTGTCGCGGAAGTATTCGGCCATCGCGGTCGCGGCGTAGGGGGCCAGGAACTGCATCGGCGCGGGGTCGGAGGCGGTGGCGGCGACAATGATCGTGTATTTGATCGCGCCGGATTCTTCGAGCTTCTTCACCAGCTGGGCGACGGTCGAACGCTTTTGACCGACGGCGCAATAGATGCAGTAGAGCTTCTTGTATTCGTCATCACCAGCGGCGTCGTTGTACACCTTCTGGTTCAGGATCGTGTCGAGCGCGATCGCGGTCTTGCCGGTCTGGCGGTCGCCGATGATGAGCTCGCGCTGGCCGCGTCCGATCGGGATCATGGCGTCCACGGATTTGAGGCCGGTCGCCATCGGTTCATGCACCGATTTGCGGGGGATGATGCCCGGGGCCTTGACGTCGGCCACGCGGCGTTCGGTGGCTGCGATGGGGCCCTTGCCGTCGATCGGGTTGCCAAGGGCGTCGACCACGCGGCCAAGGAGCGCTTCACCGGCAGGAACGTCCACGATGGAGCGGGTGCGCTTGACCACGTCACCTTCCGAGATTTCGCGGTCGGACCCGAAGATCACGCAGCCCACGTTGTCGTTTTCGAGGTTGAGCGCCATGCCCTGAATGCCGCCGGGGAATTCCACCATTTCGCCGGCCTGGATCTTGTCCAGACCATAGACGCGGGCGATCCCGTCACCGACCGACAGCACGCGGCCGACTTCGGCCACTTCTGCCTCTTGGCCGAAATTCTTGATCTGGTCCTTCAGGATTGCCGATATCTCGGCTGCTTGGATCGCCATTATCCGACCTCTTTCATGGTGTTCTGGAGTGCCATCAGCTTGGCCCGGATCGACGTGTCGATCATCTGGGAGCCGATCTTTACGACGAGTCCGCCGATGAGGGATTCATCAACGGCTGCAATGATCTTGACGGTCTTGCCCGCCGAGGCCGAGAGGGTCTTGGCCAGTTTTTCGGTCTGCGTCTTAGTCAGCGCCTTGGCGCTGGAAACTTCGGCGGTGACTTCACCCTTTTCAGACGCGATCATGCCGCGGAGTGTCGTGACCAGTTGCGGCAGCACGAACAAGCGCCGCTTGGAGGCCATCAGGGACATGAGGTTTGCAAAGGACTGCGACAGGCCCATCTTGGCCACGACGGCCGAGATCGCGGCACCCTGTTCTTCACGGCTGTAGAGCGGCGAGGAGATCAGGTCGCGCAGGTCCGCGCTTTCCCTGAGCGCCGCGTCCAGGGCGTCGACGTCGGATTCGAGCGTTGCCAGTGCCCCCGTTTCGCGGGACAGGTCGAACATTGCCGACGCATAGCGGCTGGCAATTCCGGTAGAGATCGAAGCTGGTTCGGACACATCCACCCTTTCGATGTCGTTGGCCCGTCGTCAGCCCCGAGAAGGGCAACAGATGGGCAGCTTGAAACGCCTCCGAGTTTCCGCGGGGGCCATAAAATCAGGGGCCGTGTAGCAGAGGCTTTCTGGTGTCGCAACCGCCTTGGCGCAGGTTTTCCGAAGGTTTCAGCAAGGAAGTCCGGGGCATCCCGCCGCATCGTGCGAGGTCGCTGCCGGGGGACACAGCACGTTCTGCGACGAGTGCCTTGCGATTCTCGCCTTTTCGTGAGGAACTTCCTGAATTGGCCCGGCAATCGGCCCCGGGATCAGTCCGTGCCGCCTGGACGGATGCGGCCCCGTGCCGCAGGGCTGGGCAGTGCGTCCATGACACGGATCGGCTGGCGGACCTTTTCGCGCAGGCCGGGGCGGGTGGGGGCGGCGATCTGTTTGGTGACTTCGACGATCAGCACACCGCCTGCGGCAAAGACGGGCAGGTGGCGGCCGGCAGATTCAAGGAAGTCTGCGGATTTGCGCCAGATCTTTCGGGTCGAGGGGGGCTGGTAGAGGGTGGACATGGTCTTTTCGACGACGAAACTGTGCTTGCGGAGTTGGGCCTCAAGCTGGCTCAGCGAATAGGGGCGGCCAAAGCCGAAGGGGGTGCGGTCGGTGCGGGACCAGAGGCCGGCGCGGTTGGGGACGATGAACACGGCGCGGCCACCGGGGCCCATGACACGCCACGCCTCTTCCAGCACGGCAGAGGGGTGTTCTGAGGTTTCAAGGCCGTGGAGGAGGACGAGTTTGTCGACCATCCCGGTCGGAATCGGCCAGAGCGTTTCTTCGCAGAGGACCGAGACGTTGGGCAGGCCGGGGGGCCATGGCATGACGCCCTGCGGGCCGGGCATGAGGGCGATCAGGCGGCGGGCGTCTTCGAGAAACGGACGGAGAAGGGGTGCGGCAAAGCCGAAGCCGGCGACAGTCTGTCCCTTTGCCTCGGGCCAGAGGGCGATGAGGTGATCGCGGATGACCTTTTGCGCCGCGCGGCCCAGAGGACTGCGGTAATAGAAGTTGCGCAGGTCCTGCACATCCAGATGCATTGCGGGCGGTCCGTGCTTAGGTCAGGATCAGGCGGACCATATCAAGCGAAAGCGACATTGCCATGCCTCTTGAGATCGTGACGGTGCCCTGTCTGAAGGACAACTATGCCTATCTGCTGCATCATGCGGCAACGGGCGAGACGGCGCTGGTCGATGCGCCCGAGGCGGCGCCGATTCAGGCGGCGCTTGAGATGAGGGGATGGCGGCTGAACGATATCCTGATCACGCATCATCATGGCGACCATATCGACGGGGTTGCGGCCCTGCGGGACGGGGTGCGCGTGATCGGGGCGGCGGCGGACGCGTACCGCTTGCCGCCGCTGGATCTGGCGGTCAGGCCGGGGGATGAGGTGACGGTGTGCAGCCGGGCGGTCGAGGTGATCGACGTGCCGGGGCATACGGTGGGGCATGTGGCGTTCCATATCCCGACAAGTGCGGCGGCGTTCACCGCGGACAGCCTGATGGCGATGGGCTGCGGGCGGTTGTTCGAGGGGACGGCGGCGCAGATGTGGGCGAGCCTGTCGCGGCTTGCGGCGCTGCCGCCCGAGACGCTGATCTGTTCGGGGCATGAGTACACGGCGGCGAATGCGAGATTCGCTTTGACGATCGAACCCGAGAACCCGGCGCTACATGCGCGGATCACGTCGATCAACGCATCGCGCAAGGCGGGGCTGCCGACGGTTCCGTCCTATCTGTCGCTCGAGTTGCAGACGAACCCGTTCCTGCGGGCGAGTCTGCCGTCGGTCAAGGCGGCGATGGGAATGCCGGATGCGGCAGACCATGCCGTTTTCGGTGAGATCCGGGCGCGGAAGGACAAGTTCTAGGCAGTTCCGGAAGCGTCCAGTGCCAGAATCCGGGGCAACTGTCGCAACGATCAACAGTCGTGATCGGATATTTGAAAGATTTAGCTTGAAGCGCGGCAGATAACACCGATCTTTAGTCCTCAGAGGCCACAGTCAGGAAGGGGCCATACCCTTTCCGGACCCCCGATCAGAGGAGCACTCAACGTGCCGTCTTTTTCGACCACCCTTGAGCAGTCCATCCATGCGGCGCTGGCGCTGGCCAATGCCCGCCGCCATGAGCTTGCGACGCTTGAACACCTGCTCCTTGCCCTGATCGACGAACCCGATGCCTCCCGCGTGATGAAGGCGTGCTCGGTCGATCTGGATGAGCTGAGGAAGACGCTGGAAGAGTTCATCGAGGATGATTTGTCGACCCTTGTGACCGATATCGAAGGGTCTGAAGCCGTGCCGACCGCCGCATTCCAGCGCGTCATCCAGCGCGCGGCGATCCATGTCCAGTCTTCGGGCCGGACCGAGGTGACGGGGGCCAATGTCCTTGTCGCCATCTTTGCCGAACGCGAATCGAATGCGGCCTATTTCCTGCAGGAGCAGGACATGACCCGTTACGATGCGGTGAATTTCATCGCCCATGGCGTGGCCAAGGACCCGGCCTTTGGCGAAAGCCGCCCGATCACGGGTGCGTCTTCGTCCAAGTCCGATGAGCCCGAGAGCGGGCCTGTCACTGAAGGCAAGGAATCTGCGCTGTCCAAGTATTGCGTGGACCTGAACGCCAAGTCCAAGAAGGGCGACGTTGACCCGCTGATCGGCCGCGATCAGGAGGTTGAGCGCTGCATTCAGGTGCTGTGCCGCCGCCGGAAGAACAACCCGCTTCTGGTGGGTGATCCGGGCGTGGGCAAGACCGCGATTGCCGAAGGTCTGGCCTACAAGATCGTCAACGGTGACGTGCCTGACGTTCTGGCGGGGGCCACGATCTATTCGCTCGACATGGGCGCGCTGCTGGCGGGCACCCGGTATCGGGGCGACTTTGAAGAGCGGCTGAAGGCGGTCGTGACCGAGTTGGAGGATCACCCGGACGCGGTGCTGTTCATCGACGAGATCCATACGGTGATCGGCGCTGGCGCGACCAGCGGCGGGGCGATGGATGCGTCGAATCTTCTCAAGCCTGCGTTGCAGGGTGGGAAGCTGCGCTGCATGGGATCGACCACCTACAAGGAGTTCCGGCAGCATTTCGAGAAGGACCGGGCGCTGGCGCGGCGGTTTCAGAAGATCGACGTGAACGAGCCGACGGTCGAGGATTCGATCAAGATCCTGACAGGGCTGAAGCCCTATTTCGAGGATCACCACCACATCCGCTATACCGCCGATGCGATCCGGACGGCGGTAGAACTGTCAGCGCGGTATATCAACGACCGCAAGCTGCCCGACAAGGCCATCGACGTGATCGACGAGGCGGGTGCGGCGCAACATCTGGTGCCCGACAGCAAGCGGCGCAAGACCATCGGAACGAAGGAGATCGAAGCGGTCGTCGCCAAGATCGCCCGCATCCCGCCCAAGAATGTGTCGAAGGATGATGCAACGGTGCTGCGTGATCTGGACTCTGCGCTGAAGCGGGTGGTGTTCGGTCAGGATGCCGCCATCGAGGCACTGGCGTCGGCGATCAAGCTGGCCCGGGCGGGCCTGCGGGAACCCGAAAAGCCCATCGGCAACTATCTGTTTGCCGGGCCGACCGGCGTGGGCAAGACCGAAGTGGCCAAGCAACTGGCGGATACGCTGGGTGTGGAACTGCTGCGGTTCGATATGTCGGAATACATGGAGAAACACGCTGTCAGCCGTCTGATCGGTGCGCCGCCAGGCTATGTCGGGTTCGATCAGGGCGGGATGCTGACGGATGGTGTGGACCAGCATCCGCATTGTGTCCTGCTGCTTGACGAGATCGAAAAGGCGCATCCGGACGTGTTCAACATCCTGTTGCAGGTGATGGACCACGGCAAGCTGACCGACCACAACGGCCGGGCAGTGGATTTCCGGAACGTGATCCTGATCATGACGTCGAATGCCGGCGCAGCGGACATGCAGAAGGCAGCCATCGGCTTTGGTCGGGACAAGCGCGAGGGCGAGGATACGGTGGCCATCGAACGGCTGTTCACGCCCGAGTTCCGCAACCGTCTGGATGCGATCATCTCGTTCAGCGCGCTGCCGAAGGAGGTCATCATGCAGGTGGTCGAGAAGTTCGTCCTCCAGCTTGAAGCCCAGCTTATGGACCGCAATGTCCATATCGAACTGTCGCCCGAAGCCGCGATGTGGCTGGGTGACAAGGGCTATGACGACAAGATGGGGGCGCGTCCGCTGGGCCGGGTCATTCAGGAACACCTGAAGAAGCCGCTGGCCGAGGAGTTGCTGTTCGGCAAGCTGACCAAGGGCGGCGTCGTCCGTGTCGGCGTAAAGGACGACAAGCTGCATCTGGTGTTCGAATCGATGCAGGCCCCGCGCCTGACCAAGAACAAGCCGCCCCTGCTTACGGCGGACTGATTGATACGCCTTGGGGCGATCCTTCTGGCTCTCGTCACCCCTGCGGTGTCGAGGGCCTTTGATCTGGAGTTCCCGATTGACTGCGAGATCGGGGAAACCTGCTATATCCAGCAGTTCTTTGACCATGATCCTGGCGCGGAAGCGTCGGATTTCACCTGCGGTCCGCTGAGTTATGACGGGCATGACGGGACGGATATCGCGCTGCCGACCCTGGCCGATCAGTCGGCAGGGGTGACGGTCCTGGCGGCGGCGGCTGGCGTGGTCGCGGGTGTGCGGGACGAGATGGCGGATGCGTTGCAAGTGGGGCCGGACGCGCCGGATGTCACCAACCGGGAATGCGGGAATGGCGTTGTGATCCGTCATGAGGGCGGGTGGGAGACGCAGTATTGCCATATGCGGCTGGGGTCGATCCTTGTCGCGCCGGGGCAGGCGGTGACGACAGGGACGCCTCTGGGGCAGGTCGGGCTTTCGGGGCAGACGCAGTTTCCGCATCTGCATCTGTCGGTGCGGCATGACGGGGCCGAGGTCGATCCGTTCGATCCGGATGGGGTGATCGCCTGTGGTGCGCCTTCGGCGGACACGCTTTGGGAGACGCCCCTGCGCTATCAGCCTGGCGGGGTGATTTCGGCGGGGTTTGCCGATGCGGTACCCGAGTTCGAGGCGGTCCAGGCAGGCGCAGCTTCGGTGCCCGTCTTGAGGGGGTCGTCGGCGCTGGTGGCCTTTGGGCTGTTGTTCGGCGGGCAGGCCGGGGATGTGGTGGGGATCAAGATCACGGGGCCAGAGGGCGAGGTGATCGACCATAACGAGATGCTGGAGCGGACGCAGGCGCAACTGTTTCGGGCTGCGGGCAGGCCGGTGCCGGCTGGGGGGTGGGCTGCGGGGGCCTATGAGGCCACAATCACCCTCATGCGCGGCGAAACTGTGGTGGATATGATGCTGACCCAGATGGAAATACCGCCCGGCTGATCAGGATCAGGGCTTTCCGTAGGGGAAAGGCGCACCTTGCGGCAGTTGCAGGGAGCACCGCATATGACCGTCCTGATCCTTTATGCCACCACCGAGGGGCAGACCCGCAAGATCGCGGGGCGGGCGGGGGACCATCTGAAGCTGAACGGCAAGGAGGTCGAGGTCATCCAGATTTCGGGCGCGAATGGTCTGGACCTTTCGCGGTTCGAGCGGGTGATCCTGATGGCTTCGGTCCATGCGGGCCGTTATCAGCCGGAGTTTCTGGCCTATGTCACGCTGCACAAGGCGCAGATGGACAAAGTGCCGAACGCGTTTCTGTCGGTGTCGCTGTCAGCGGCAAGTACGGACCCCGAGGATCTGGAAGGGATTGCAGCCTGCGTGGCCAAGATGACGGCCGAGACGGAATGGTCGCCGGAGATCGTTGTGCATGTGGCCGGGGCGTTCCGGTTTGCGCAATATGATTTCCTGAAATCATGGGCGATGCGCTGGATCGCGGCGAAGCGAGACCCGACGGCGAGCACAAAGGCCGACACGGAATACACCGACTGGGAAGCCCTCTACGGGTTTCTGGACAACTGGGCCGCGTGATCAGCGTTCGGTCAGCTTTAGTTCGATGCGGCGGTTCTGCGCCCGCGCCTCATCGGTATCGGCGGGGTTGACGGGCTGGTATTCGCCAAAACCGTTCGCGGCGAGACGGTTGGGCGGGATGCCCTCGTTGGCGATCATGTAGAGGACGACGGACAAAGCGCGGGCCTGCGAGAGTTCCCAGTTGTTCGCAAAGTCGCCAAAGCCTGACAGGGGCGTGTTGTCGGTATGGCCGTCGACGCGGATGACCCAGTCGATGCTGGGGGGGATGTCGGACGAGATCGTGCGCAGGATGGCCGCGACATTGGAAATCTCGGACTTGCCTGCCTCTGAGAGTTCGGCGCGACCAGGTTCAAAAAGAACTTCGGAAGAGAAGACGAAACGGTCGCCTTCGATGCGGACACCCTCCTGACCGGCGAGGACTTCGCGCAGGCGGCCGAAGAATTCGGAGCGGTATTGTTCGAGGTTCTGCGCCGCTGCGGCGAGGCGGGCGGTTTCGGCCTGGAGCCGCTGACGTTCGGCCTCTTCAAGTTCGCGGCGGCGGCGTTCTTCGGTCGCGACGCGGGCGAGGGCCGTGTTGAGCTGAGAGCCGAGGGATTCGATCTGCACCTGGGTGGCGGTGTCGGTCTGGTCGGCGACATCGAGAAGAGCTTGCAGCGAGCCCACCTGATTGCGGAGTGCGGTGACCTGTTCGTTCAGGAGCGCGACCTGCCGGAGGTTTTCGGCTGAGACGGCTTTTTCCTCTGACAGGGCATCGTTGGCTTGTGCAAGCAGAGCAGCCTGACGTTCGGCTTCGGTCAGCTGGGTGGTGGTGGTGGCCTGTGCGGCGGCGACTTGGGCAAGGGCCCGAGCCAGCTGGTCGCGGAGTTCGGTTTCAGAGGCGTTCGCCGAGGCGGCGGTCTGGATCTGGGCGTTCAGTTCGGATTCCAGACTGGCCTGCCGCAGCAGGGCTGCGGCGAGGCGGGCCTCAAGGTCGGCCTGGGTGGATTGGGCGGTGGCGGCGGCGCTGTCGAGTTGGGTCTGGAGCGCGTTCTTTTGTTCGAGGGCAGTGGCGAGTTGGTCTTCGAGGCTCGCCTGTGCCTGTGCGGTGGAGGCATCGCGCGCGGCAAGTTCGGCCTCCAGCGCGCTGCGCGCGAGGAGGGCCTGGGTCAGCTTGTCCTGAATCTCGGCCTGACTGAGTTCAGACTGTTGAAGTGCGTCATTGAGTGCGGTCCGGGCGGCGGCAAGATCGCCTGCGGCAAGCTGCTGGGCAGCGAGGGCGGCGGCAAGGCGGGTGTTGAGCGTGTCGCGGTCAGCCGTGACGGTGGCAAGGTTCGCTGTGGCGGCGTCAAGCTGTTCCTGCGTGGTTTGCTGGAGGGTCAGTGCGGCGAGGAGGCGGGCGTCGAGGTCCGCGTTGTCGGACTGCAGGGCGGTCAGACTGTCTTGTGCCTGTTGCTGGGCCAGCATGACGGTGGCGAGCTTGACGTTCAGGTCGTCCTGTGCGGCCTCGGCTGCGGCGAGAAGGGAGAGGGTGTCTTCTGCGTCCTGCCTTTGCTGTTCCAACGCGAGCGTCATGGAGGTGAGTTCAGCATTGGCGTCAGAAAGCCTGGCCCGGAGCGCCTCGGCGGCGGCGGCGTCGACAAGCCGGGCGGCCTCAAGATCGCTGATGCGTTCGCCGCTGGTGGCGGTCTGGTTCTGCAGGGAGGCGAGGAGAGCTTCGAGCGCCTGACGGCGGGCAGCGGCGAGGCGGGCCTGTTCTTCGCCCGCGCTGATTTCGTCGCGGGCGGTGGCGAGGGCGAGGTCAAGCGCCTCTTGATCAGACATGAGGCGGGTTTGCTGATCCTGCAGGTCGGAGATGGTGGCCTGCGCCTGTGTGCGGTCGGAGAGGAGGCCGGCCACCTGCGCCTCGAACGCGGTGATACGGGACTGGGCGTCCGTCAGAGCGATGGTCTGGGAGTCACGTTCGGCGGTCAGAGCGGCGATGATGGCGGCCTGTGCCTGTGCCTCTTCGCTCGCCTGACCCAGATCGGCGTTGAGGTTGGACACCTGCGAGGTGAGGTCGGCGGCACGGGTTTGTTCCAGCCCCAGCGCAGAGGTGAGGGAGGCGACCTGTGCGGTGAGGTCGGTCAACTGGGTTTGCTGGCCGCTGATTTCGTCGCGCAGAACGAACTGGATCACGGTGAAGATCGTCAGCACAAACATCAGGACGAGCAGGAGGCTTGTCATGGCGTCGACGAAGCCGGGCCAGATGTTGGAGTGATCGGACCCTCCACCCCGCCCTCTGCGACTGAGTGCCATGACTTAGCCCTGTGTCGTGTCGCGGAGGGCGCGGGGGGCCCCTGCCCCGCGGACAGCCCGCGTGAGGGTCGCGATTTCGGTGCGGAGGTCAGCCACGGTTTCCTGCCGCCCGGCCGAGATTTCTTCGAGGATGCGGAGAAGTTGCACGTCGATGGAGCGCAGGCGCATCCGGCTTTCGGCGTCCATGCCTTCGCCGCCGCCGGATTGGCTGAGCACGGCGATCAGGCGTTCCTGCCCTTCGGCGATACGCATGAGGGCGGCGTTGGTTTCGGTCTGGTCCATCCGGTTGGCAAGGCGGGAGATGGCCTGAGACAGTTCGCCCATGCGCTCATCAGACTGGCTGCGGGCGATGTCGGTCTGGGTGAACATCAGTTGCAGCGATTCCATCTGTTCGGCCAGATGGTCGATGACCTGCGCCATCATGGTGGCGTCGCTGCTGGTGCCGCCCTCCTCGCCGCTTGAAAAGCTGACGCGGGTGATGGAGGAGAGCCATTCCTCAAGCTCGCGGTAGAAGCGGTTCTGGCCGTGGCTGGCAAAGAGTTCGAGGAGGCCGATGATCATCGACCCGAAAAGACCGAGGAGCGAGGAGGAGAAGGCGGTGCCCATGCCGCTTAGCTGGGTTTGCAGGCCGAGTTGCAGGCGCGCAAAGATGTCAGCGCCGCTTTCGCCCGCCTGCGGGTTCAGGGATTTGATCGTGTCAACGAGGGCGGGAACGGTGGTCGCGAGGCCAAAGAAGGTTCCCAGAAGCCCCAGAAAGATCAGGGTATTGGAAAGGTAGCGGGTGATTTCGCGGTCTTCGTCGATCCGCTGGGCGACGGATTCGAGAATTGACCGGCTGGACGACGAGGACAGCTGCATCCGCGAGCCGCGAGACCGCAGGAGAGTGGCCAGCGGGGCGAGGAGCGAGGGCGGATTTGAGACTTCGCGGCCGGGCTGAGGGTGCGCGAAAGCGCCGATCCAGCTGACTGCGTGCATGATCTGGAACATCTGCCGGAAGCAGGCCAGCACACCCAGAAAGAACACACCGAAGATCACCCCGTCGAGGTAGGGGTTGTTCCAGAAGATCCGGACGACGGTATCGAAAATGACGTAAAATCCAGCAGCGACCAGAGCCACCACGATCAGCATCGAGGTGATCTGGCGGATAGGCTGGGAGAATCTCGGCTCGGCCTCGGGTTCCCTTTTGTCCGTCACGCGGCAGCGTTCCTCGTGGTTAAGGGTTTTGCCGGAACATAAAGGCACCCGACTGGAAACCCAAACGAATTGTGCCCTGTCATGGCTTCACGTCCGCTTGTGTGAGAGTGCGGACACGGGTGACGAGCCAGTCCATGTCGGGGTCATGGATGCCAAGTGCGGCGATATGGGCGGCAGCGTTGTAGAGGTAATCGCGGTTCGGGCCGCGCCCGCCGGTGGCGCCCGCGATCATCTGCGCCTGCGTTTCAAGATCGAAGCGGCAGTACTGGCGGTGAGCGGGGTTGATGACGTAGGCGACCGCTTCGACCTGCCGCCCGTCGTCGAGGGTCACGGGGTGGATTTCCTCGAGATATGCGGAGGAGATGAGTTCGCGGTCGCGGAGCATGGTCATGACCTGATCAGCCTCGTTCCGGTTCACACGGAAGGCGGCGCCGGTGCAGGTGGCACCGGGGGCGCGGTCAAGGGCGAGGACGAGGCCAGGTTCGTCTTCGGTCCCGCGATGGTGGATCGAGAGCATGCAGAAGCTGCGATGATAGCCCGAAAGCGTGGCCGTCACCGATTCGGCCGGGGCAAAGCCCGGGTCCCAGAGGAGTGATCCATAGCCGAAGACCCAGAGGTCCATTGCGCTAGCCCTTGTCATGCGGTGCCTGTAAACACCGAACCATTGCCGCGTGAAAGGTCTGCTGATGCGATTCCTGACGATCCTTGTTGTTGTTCTTGCCGGGCTTTACGGCGGTTACTGGTTTGTCGGGCGCTATGCGATGGAGCATGGCGTCGAGGGGTTCCTGAACGGGCTGGTCGATGACGGCTGGCAGATCAGCTATTCCGATCTGTCCGCACATGGGTTTCCGTCGCGGTTTGACACGACGATCACCGATCTGAGCGTGACGCATCCGACGAACGGGATCACCTGGTCCGCGCCGGTTTTTCAGACGTTCGCGTTGAGCTATCGGCCGACGCAGGTGATTGCAGTGTGGCCCGAACAGCAGGTGATCACCTTGCCGGGGGACCGGCTGGTTGTGACTGCCGAAGGTCTGCGGGCGAGTGCGGGGGTCGATGTGGGGCTGTCGCTGCCGTTTGACGAGGCGACGGTGGAAAGCGGGCCGATGACGGTTGTGTCGGACCTTGGGTGGCAGGTGTCGCTGGAAAAATTGCTGTTCGCGTTCCGCGATGCGGGGCCGGGGGTGGCGGATTACGATCTGTTCCTGAATGGCGAAAGGATCGTGCCGCCTGCAGAGATCAAGGCGTTGCTGGACCCGCAGCGGACCCTGCCCGCCGAGATTGATCAGGTCTGGCTGGATTCAGGGCTGACGTTTGATCAGCCGCTGGACCGCAACATGCGGGGCGAGATCAAGCTGAAGGCGGTCAATCTGCGGGAGTTGCGGCTGAACTGGGGGACGCTGGGCTTTACGGCCAAAGGACAGTTGACCGTGGACGCAGCAGGGATTCCGACGGGGGAGATCAGCCTGTCAGCGCAGAACTGGCAGCAGGTGATCACTCTGGCCGTGTCGGCGGGGGTGCTGAACCCGACGATGGGGATGATGGTGCAGCGGGGCGGCGCGATGCTTGCGGGCGGTAGCGATACGCTGACCGCGCCGCTGACCTTCAAGGACGGGAACATGACGCTGGGGCCGATCCCCCTTGGTCCGGCGCCGCGGTTGATCCCTCAGCAGTAGCGTCATCGGCAATAGGCGCCGTTGTTGTAGCTGGCGGTGTCGAAGTGAAAGTGATTGCGGTGGAAGCTGTTGGCATTCGGCCCGAGCACGGTGCCGAATGGGCCGCAGGCCGCTCGGTGCATGGCGCGCAGGATACCGCCATAGGCATCGGTGCCCCATCCGCGCAGGACGGTGATTTCATTGCCGCTGGCCAGAATGAAGCCGCCGATATCGATGGCGCGGCCCCGGCCGTGTTCTGACAGGCGCTGACCGGCCTGATTGTTGCGTGGGCGGCAAGCGTATGTGCCCATGATGTCGAGCCCGACCAGACCTCCGCCGTAGCCGCGCAGGGCCGGGACGGCGGCCTGATTGACCCACGCATTGAGAGCTGCGGCAGTGCGGCAGTCCATTGTGCCGGGTGTGGACAGGCGGACACCGCTGACGGAGCGGACAAGGACCGGTTCGGCGATACCGCAGCCACCGCCGCTTCCAATGGAGGCCAGAACCTCGCCCTGGATGTCGGGGTTGCCGCAGATCGAGCCGCGCACGGTTTCGCGGCGGGTCGCTGAGGCCTGCTGCAAGACGCGGTTCGACCGCGCCTCGGGACGGAGGGCGCGGGCGACGGCGAGGGGCGAAAACTGCGGGCCTTCAGGGGCAACGCCGGGCTGGGCGCCGACGTTGTAGACGGGCGCGGAGTCGGGCGCGGTGGCGACGAGCGGCGCGGGATCGACGGGCGCCTCGGGGCGGAGGCGGGGGCGGAGGGCTACGCGGACGGAGGTGGTTGCGATACTGGGCGGTTCTTCGGAGCGGGCATCAGGCGAGAGGAAGTTCGAGCCGCCGGGGTCCGTCACGGTTTCGGGCGTGCCGGGGCGAAGCGGGGGCGAATCGCCGGTCCATCGGTCGACAAAGACCGGCGGGGCGGGCGGGTCCTGCATCATCGCCTCGGCCATGATCATCTGGCGGGGGCCGTCCATGAGCGGGTCGAGCGGCGCGTCGCCGGGTGTGGCGAGCGGGAGTTCGAGGGGGGTTTCAATCTGAGGGGTGGCGGCCTGCCGGGACGTGACGACGGGCTCGTCTGTGACTGTCGCCAGCGGGGTGGTCGGGATTGCCGGGGCATCGGACATGGCGAGAGCGCCGGGGTCGGGTGGGGTTTCTGTGGCGGGCTGAAGCGAGCCGGGGCGGGGTTCCGGACGGAGGCGGGGCGGGGCCGTCTCTGCCGTTGTCACTGCGGCGGTTGCGTTGGCCGGGGGTGTTGCGGTGGCGGTTGCCATGGCTTCCGCCGGGGGCGTTCCTGCCGCGGGGGTCGCGGTGGCCGGGACTTCTGGCCGGGCCTCGGGGCGCATGGGGGCCTCGGGGACGGGGCGGGCTTCGGGACGCACGGGGGGTTCGGCGGTCTGGGCGCTGCCTGTCGTCGCCACGCCCGCGACGAGCAGGACGACGCAGGCCGCCCACCGGAACATCAGACCTTCACCGGGGCGCGGCCGAAATCGGGAGCGGCGGTATCCTGACCGGCTTCGATGATGCCACGGCGGATGGCGCGGGTGCGTGTGAAGTAGTCGTGCAGCAAATCGCCATCACCCATGCGGATGGCACGCTGGAGAACAAAGAGCTCCTCGGTAAACCGACCGAGGATGTCGAGCGTGGCGTCCTTGTTCGTCAGGAACACGTCGCGCCACATGGTGGGATCAGAGGCCGCGATGCGGGTGAAGTCGCGGAAGCCCGAGGCGGAATACTTGATGACTTCGGAGTTCGAGACACGGCGGAGGTGATCGGCCACGCCGACCATCGTGTAGGCGATCAGGTGCGGCGTATGCGAGACGACGGCAAGGACGAGGTCGTGGTGGTCGGCATCCATCGTGTCGACATTGCTGCCCATGCCTTCCCAGAGGGCGCGGAGTTTGGCCACGGCCGCAGGGTCGGCATCGCCGGGGACAAGGATGCACCAGCGGTTGTCAAAGAGGGTCGCAAAGCCCGAACGCGGGCCGGAATATTCGGTCCCCGCCAGCGGATGGGCCGGGACGAAGTGGACGCCCGCGGGCAGATGGGGGCCTACGGCGTCGATCACTGCACGCTTGACCGACCCCACATCGCTGACCGTGGCACCGGGTTTCAGGACCGGGGCGATTTCGGCGGCGACGGGACCCATCGCGCCCACGGGTACGCAGAGGACGATCAGATCGGCGCCTTCGGCGGCCTCGGCCGCGCTTTCGCAGACGCGGTCGCAGAGGCCGATTTCGCGGGCGACTTCGCGGGTTTCCGGGGACCGGGCATAGCCTGCGATTTCCCGGGCAAGGCCGCCGCGACGGATGGCATGGCTCATGGAGGAGGCAATGAGGCCGAGACCGATCAGGGCCACGCGGTCATAGATGACCGTTTCCGGTGTGGCTTGCATCAGCGCAGGCCCTTGTATTGGCCAATGGCATGGGCGACCCGGCGGCAGGAGGCTTCGTCCCCTACGGTGATGCGCAGGCAATGAGGGAGTTTGTAGCCGACGACGCGGCGGACGATGATGCCTTCTGACCGCAGATGCGCATCGCACGCATCGGCATCGGCCTGATCGGCAAAGCGGGCGAGGACGAAGTTGGCGGTGGCGATGTCAGAGGGTACGCCCATTTCGGCGAGCGTCCGGGCCAGCCAGTCGCGCCATTTGGCGTTTTCGGTGCGGCATTTGCGGACCCATGCGGTATCGCGCACTGCGGCCTCGGCCGTGACGAGGGCGGCGGTGGAGAGGTTGAAGGGGCCGCGGATTCGGTTCAGCACGTCGATGATTTCGCGCGGGCCATAGCCCCAGCCGACACGAAGGCCGCCCAGACCGTAGATCTTGGAGAAGGTGCGGGTTATGACGACGTTGTTGCGTTCGTGAACGAGCGCCGCACCTGCATCGTAGCCGTCCACATATTCGGCATAGGCCCCGTCAAGAACGAGAAGCGCCTGCGGCGGCAGACCTTCGGCCAGACGGCGGATTTCTGTGGGGCCGATCATCGTGCCGGTCGGGTTATTGGGGTTGGCGAGGAAAACGAGTTTCGTCTTCTTGTTGCAGGCCTTGAGAATCGCATCGACATCGGTCATGCGGTCGCGTTCGGGAACCTCGACCGGCGTGGCCCCGGCGGCGAGGGCCGAGATGCGGTACATGGCAAAGCCGTGTTCGGTGTGGATCACCTGATCCCTGGGCCCGGCATAGGCCTGGCAAAGGAAATGGATGATTTCATCCGAGCCCACGCCGCAGATGATCTGGTCGGGGTTCAGGCCCCAGACTTCACCGATCGCGGTGCGGAGTGCACGATGATCGGTGTTGGGATAGCGGTGCAGGTCGTGGACAGCGCGGGAGAATGCCTCGCGTGCGGAGTCGGAGGGGCCGAGGGGGTTTTCGTTCGACGACAGTTTCAGGACGTTGGTCTTGCCTTCGACATGGGCCGCACCGCCTTCGTAAAGGGCGATGTCCATGATGCCGGACTGGGGTTGAATCATGCTTGTCATTGGCAGGCCCTGCAGGTCAGTCGTCCCGTCTTAGCGCCGGGCGCAGGGCAAGGCCAGTGGCCCCGTCGACCCGGCCCGGACCTGCGGCATCAGTGCGACTTGGTCTGTGCAGTCAGCCAGTCCATCACGGCCATGAGGACGCCCGAAGCCACAAATGTCAGGTGGATGACCACGAGCCAGTAGAGTTCGCGTTCGCCATAGGTATCTTCCTGCGCGAGACTGCGGATTTCCATGAAGCGCTTGAGCAGATGGATGGCCGAGATCGCGACGATGGAAGCGATGAGCTTCATCTTGAGGCCCGAGAAATCAACGGTTCCCATCCAGTCGGGCCGATCTTCGGTATCGCCAAGGTCGATCTTGGAGACGAAGTTTTCGTAGCCGGAGAAGAGGACGATCAGCAGCAGGTTTGCGGCAAGCGTGAGGTCGATCAGGGTCAGGATGACGAGGATGGCGTCATCGCTTCCCATCTGGAACACTTGGGGAAGGTAGTGGAAGAGTTCGCGGGTAAAGACGATCAGCAGGATGCCGAGCGATAGGACGAGACCGACATACATTGGCGCCATGAGCCAGCGCGAGGCGAATAGTCCGCGTTCGAATGCCTGTTCGATGCCTGGTTTTCGGGCCATGTTCCATCCGTTCCGCAATGCCTAGATTTGCCAGCATCTAGCGCGAGTATCGCCGCCCGGCAATCCGTGGCAAAGCAGACATGAAAAAACCCGCCGCAGGTTGCTGCGGCGGGTTTCTGTCCCTCGGATCTTTCCGGGTAACGCCTTAGTTCTTGGCGTAGTATTCGACGATCAGGTTCGGTTCCATCACGACCGGATAGGGCACATCGCCCAGGCCCGGCTGACGCACGAACTTGGCGGTCATCCTGGAGTGGTCGACTTCGAGATAGTCGGGCACATCGCGTTCGGCCAGGCTGATCGCTTCGAGGACGACGGCCAGCTGCTTGGACTTGGCGCGCACTTCGATGACGTCGCCTTCCTTGACGCGGTAGGAGGGGATGTTCACGGACTTGCCGTTCACGGTGACGTGGGCGTGGTTCACGAACTGGCGGGCGGCAAAGACGGTCGGCACGAACTTGGCGCGGTAGACGACCGCATCCAGACGACGCTCGAGCAGGCCGATGAGGTTTTCACCGGTGTCGCCCTTGACGCGTTCGGCTTCGGAATAGATGCGGCGGAACTGCTTTTCGGTGAGATCGCCGTAGTAGCCCTTGAGCTTTTGCTTGGCGCGGAGCTGAGTGCCGAAGTCGGACAGCTTGCCCTTGCGGCGCTGGCCATGCTGGCCGGGGCCGTATTCGCGGCGGTTGACCGGGGACTTGGGACGGCCCCAGATGTTTTCACCCATGCGGCGGTCAATCTTGTACTTGGCAGCGGTGCGTTTGGTCACGGCTGATCTCCTTCAGGTATGAAGCGGTCCGTTGATCGGCCCGCGTTGTGAAGGGCGTTGTCCTCTGGACATTCCTTGCGGAATACCCCGACAGGTCACCCCTTGCGGGGGCCGCCAACACCATGAGCGGCGTCCTTCTATCACGGCGGGGGTATTGTCAAGCCTTGCGGCGGGTCGTTTTCCAACAGACAAGGGCGGAAAGGCGAACGGGAGCCGCAGGCCGCATGAAGCAGCAGTTCATCACGATCAAATGGGGCCGGAAGTACGGGCCGGAGTATCTGAACCGGCTGTACGGGATGGTGGGGCGGAACATTGCGGGGCCGTTCGAGTTCTTTTGCCTGACCGATGATTCTGCAGGCATCCGGCCCGAGGTGACCTGTCTGCCGCTGCCCGATCTGGCGTGTGAACCACCGAAAAACACGAAAGGCATCTGGGGCAAGTCGCGGCTGTGGGCGCCCGATCTGGGCGGGCCTACGGGGCCGGTGCTGTTTGTTGATCTGGATGTGGTGATTACCGGTCGGCTTGAGCCGTTCTTCGAGACGGGCGGGCCGGAGGATGTGATTCTGGCGCGCAACCCGAATACGCCGCTGGAGAAACTTGGGCAGACATCGCTGTTCCGTTATCCGGTGGGGAAGCTTGCGCCGCTGCGCGAGAGATTCCTGGCCGATCCGCAGGGGGTCGCGGACGAGTATCGGTTCGAGCAGCGGTTTGTGACCCGGAATGCGCCGGGGGGCGTGCAGTTCTGGCCCAAGGGGTGGGTCGCGCATTTCCGGATGCATTGCGTTCCGTCGTTTCCGATGAATTATATTATGGCGCCAAGGTTGCCGAATGGGACGCGGGTCGCGATCTTTCCGGGGCCGCTGAATCCGCCGGATGCGATTGCGGGGCGCTGGACCGAGGACCGGCCGGTCGAAAGCCCGTGGCAGCATCTGAAGGCGACGTTTTCGGCGCGGCGGACGGAAAGCATCTCGCGGCATTTGCGGCATTACAACCTGCCCGCGCCCTGGGTGGCGAAGGCCTGGGTCGAGTAGCCTATTGCCCTGCGGGGCGGGTGGCGAAGGGATCAGGGAAGCGGGCGAGGTAGCGCTGCATGGACCGCATGCTCCACCAGTGCTTTTGGAAGGACCGGCCAAGGTCTGCGGGCCATGCGGGAGCATCAGGATCGACGGGGGCTGCGCCGGGGAAGTGGCGGGCGCAGAAGTCGGCATAGGCGCGGCGATAGCGCGGGGGGAGGCTGTTCGCCGTGTCCTTCCATGGTTTGCGTTTGCCGATGAAATGAACAAGGCGCGGTTCGGCAAGGTCGGCGAAGAAGCGCGAGGACCATGTGTATTGCCAGTTCCACACGGGCGAGAGTTCGGTCCATTTGCCGTCAAGGACCAGGTTCAGCATCGACTGATCGTGGCGGGTGAGGTCGGCTGCATGGGCGGACCAGAGGGCGCGGCATTGGCCGAGGATGTCCTGTTCCAGCCATGCGGCGACGTCGATCAGGAGGACACCCGAATTCAGGTAAGGCTTGGCAGCGCGTCCGAATGCACGAAACTCGGGCAGGCGGCGTGTGGGTGTGCGCCACTGGGTGTTGTCGCGGACAGCAGCCAGCGCTTGCCCGTGAAGCGGGATCCCGAGAAGGCGATCGAGTCCCTTGCCCGCAGGCAGGATGTCACAATCAAGATAGAGTATCCGTTCATAGCGCCCGGCCATCTGATCCGGAATCATGAGGCGCAGATATGCTTCTGACCCATGGCGACTTTGGTGCGGCCCACCCTCGAACGGGTTTCGTAAGGCAATTGTTTCAAACAAGAAACCGGCCTGTTTCAAAGCAGGGGGAAGCGTGAGCGGGTCCGTCGAAAAGATGCAAATGTCGAAGCTGCGATCCGGATGGGTGCGGGCGATCTGGTCGGCCAGCGTCAAGGCATAGGGCGCGTAGCCCGCATCGCAGGCCATGACGACGGCTGACTTTCCTGCGGCCATGGGCGGTTGTCCTTTTACCGCAAAGGCTAGCATCCCCGGCGCGGTGCGGCCAGCGGGAATGGCGGTCAGGCCTGGGGATGGCGGAGGATCGCGGCTTCGCTTCGGTTGAGCATCCGGCGGGCGGGCGGGCCGTAGCTGTGTGGGTCGGTGGCGATGCGGGGGAAGAGGGCGAGGAGGCTGACCCGTTCGGCGGCATCCATCGTGGAAAGACCCGCGCGGGCGGGGTGGAAGCTGTCGGATTCAACGCCGTTGGCGAAAAGGATTTCGTGCTGAGGGAGGAGGAGGTGGATGTAGGTCACCTCTTTCAGGGCGCGGTCGGTGAGGATCGTGGAGTCGTTGACGAGATCGCGGGCGGTGACGAGGACTTCGTCCGCGCTGAAGAGGGCACGTGCGCGGAGGCCCTGCAGAAGGATGCGGTGACCGGGGGAGACGAGGAGGCCTGCGTCGGGGATGGCGTCGTCGAGCGCGCCATGGCGGAGGCGGATCGGTGCGAGATGCGGCATGGCGTGAAGGCGGGCGCCTGACACGCGGCAGCGACCGGTCCAGAGGACGGGTTGAGGGCCGTTGTCCTTGGTCTGCAGCAGGGTGCCTTGTGTGGTCTGTTCGACCGGGATCAGGCCGGCGGGGGTGCGGATCAGTGTACCGGGGGTGAAGCAGATGACGCTGGCGGCGGGGTCGGCCTGAAGGGCGGGCAGGCCGGTGGCGGAGATGACCCAAAGGTCGGTGTTGCGGGGTGGCAGGTGGCCGTCGAACTGCACCAGCGGAGGCCGGTCGGGGCCGGTCGGGATGAGCGTGGGGGACCAGACCTTGCGGCCGTCGGTGACGGTGAAGGACGGGTGGTCATCATCCGCCAGAGGCGGCGGCGCGGCGTGGGCTGGGCCGGAAGGCAAAAGGCGGCGGACGGAACGGGCGGCACGGCGGCGGAGGTCCGCGCTGCCGGTGGCGTCACCGAGGGGGAGAATGTTGGCGGGACCGTCGATGCGGAAGGGTTCACCCGACCAGCGCCAACACTGGCCGGGGCGGAGTGATGTGACGGGGCCGGCGGGCTCGAAATCGAGGGTCGTGGCGGACCACGGAATCACGAACATGCCGCGAAAGCCTGATTCCATCGGGGGTTGTGCCTGCCCTGCGTGTCTGGTCCCGCGTCTTTGCGCGGCTTTCGACGAGGGTATCAGAGGCAGGCCGGGACGGGCAACAGGGATGAATCGGACGTCTCAGAAGACAAAGCGGACGTTGAGCGAGCCGAGCACCTGTCCTTCGGGCTGGCCTTCGTATTCGGGGGAAAGCCAGGTTAGGCCGTAGAAGACCGAGGCCGTGGGGCGCGGCTGCCAATGGAGGCCGATGCGGGCACGGGTGCGGCTGTCGGTGGCGGTGACGCCGCGATCCTGAGGCAGATAGACCGAGGAACCGACTTGCGCCCAGTCGGCCCCGGCGACGAGGGCGAAGCCCGACTCGTGGCCACGGATCGCGCGGTAAAGCTGGCCGGTGGGGACGTCACGGAGGAGGAGGTCGGATTGCAGGATGCGACCCCAGATGAGATCGCCGCCGATGCGGGCGATGTTTTCGACGCCCGCCTGCCCTTCGACAAAGGGACGGAAGGTGACGGCGGGGGCGAGTTGCAGGGGATAGCCGTATTCGGCCATGACCGAGGCGTGGATGGCGTCGGGAAGCTGATCTTCGCCGCCCGAGGCGGGGATCAGGCCGAAATTGTCGTGGAACCAGTCCTGAAAGCCGGAAATGCCGGTCTGGGGGCCGATGGCGGTGATGTCGAGCCCGGCAGAAAGCTGGCCACCACCAAGGGCGGAATGGGTGTGAATGCCGTAGCTGAGCGCACCGACATATGGGCGATAACCGTCTGAACCGACTGCATAGGGGGCGATGATTTCGGTCCGGAAGCGGAGTTCGATGAGGTCGCTGAAGCGGCCGGGCCATGTGCCATCCCAACCGGAGCCGGAGATGAACGACACGACGAAGGAGCCCGTACGCCAACGGTCGTGGCCATCACCGATGGCATCGTTGTTGAAGAGGCGGCCGACGCCGAGCGTCGTGCGTTCCTGCGCCGTGGCCGGGGTGGCGAAGGCAATGAGCAAGGCCAGAATTGTGGCGAGTGTGCGCATGGTGTGGCCGGGATCTGGGGCTCTCAGTGCAAGCATAGCGCATTCGGGACCGGGATGGGGTGCCCTGTCCTGCCCGTTGGGGTTTGGCACGCAGGACTATGGCGGTAGGGCCACAGCGGGTTGCAGGCGCGTGGGAATCGGGCCCATAAGCGCGGGCTGAAGACAAGAGGATTGATGATGGCAGGCGAAGCTCCGGGCCCGGCGGGGAGACCGATCGACTATCTGGCGGCCTTTGCGACAGGCGGGCTGATGACGTTGATGATCAGCGTTAACGGCGAGATGGCGCGGTACACGACGCCACTGTTTTCGTCGCTTGCGGCACATGGGACGGGGACGGTGGCGGCTGTGGTGTTCATGCTGTTCTTGCGGCGGGGCGAGACGGCTGTAGCGGGGGTAAGAGCCCCTCTTTGGGCCTATCTGGGCGGGATCTGTGGGGCCGTTACGGTGATGATGTCGGGGGTCACGGTGAACACGGCGCTGGCGCTGTCGGGGACTCTGGCGCTGGGGCTGGTGGGGCAGGTCCTGTTCGGGCTGGCGGCGGACCGCTGGGGGTTGTTCGGGATGCTGCGACGGATGCCATCGCTGCGGGATATGGCTGCGCTGGGGCTGATCTTGGCGGGCAGCATCCTCATCATCTTTCTGGGCGGGAGGGCGGCATGATCCTGTACATCGGGCTGGCGCTGTCGGCGGGGCTTCTTATCAGTCTTTCGCGGCAGATCAACGGGCGGCTGAGCCTGTCGACATCGCCCCTGCAGGCGTCGTTCTGGAACCATCTGGTGGGGTTCGTGGCGTTGCTTGCGATGGGGTTGGCGGTGGGCGGGCTCTGGCCTGAGGGGCTGAAGGATGCGCCGTGGCATGCCTGGATCGGAGGGCCGATCGGGGTGATCTTTGTGTCGGCGGGAAGCTGGCTGATCGCGCGGATCGGGGCGGTGAGCACGGCATTGCTGGTGATCGGCGGGCAGATGGTATCGGGCGTGGTGGTGGACATGTGGCAAGGTGTGCCGGGGGCGCTTTGGGCGCGGAGCCTTGGGGTTGTGCTGATCCTTGCGGGGATGGTGCTGATCCAGAGCCGGGGAAAAACGCGTGAGGCGTGAGGCGGGGGTCTTGAGCCGGGCCTATCGGATGCTGACCTATGGGGCATGAGTGACACCGGCCCCCTGCCCCATGAGGATGATCCGCTGATTGTGGCGGGGCGGGCCTATTTTGCGGAACGGCGGGCGCGGGTGGACGGGTTTGCGAAGGACCTGTTTGGACTGCGGGGGACGTTCCGGCTTCACCGCAAGGCGCTGGTGCTGGATCTGCTGCGGGCGCCGGTGAATGTCCTGATGGGGCTGGTGGCGGTGATCCAGCGGGTGGCAGTGCTGCTGCTGGGCGTTTTGCGGCTGCAGCGGGCGGCACTGTGGCTGCGGGCACGGCCGGTGCTGTTCACGACGGATGTGGCGACCGAGGTGGAGCGGAGGGTGCTGACCGATCTGCTGGAACTGCCTGTGCCCGCGGGGGCGCGGCGGAGCGACTGGCCTGCGGCTGTGCTGGCCGCACCAGAGTTGCGCGGGCTGATCCGGCGGGCCGGGTCGGTGGCGGCGGCAGAGGGCATGGCGCAGGAAGCGCTGCATATCGTGAACGAGTATGCGGGGACGCGGACGGCGGTGGCCGACATGGCCACGGCTTTGGGGACGCTCGCCTTTGGGGCGGTGATCCTGCATGCGGTGACGCCGGGGATGATTTCGATGGCGCCGTCGATTGCGTCCACGCTGGCTTTCGAGGCAGCCGTGGCGGAGTTTCCGCTGGGGTCATGGCTGGGCGGGACGTGGTACTGGCTGTTCCCGACCGAGGCGACCTTGTGGCTTTATGCGCGGACGCTGGGGGCACTGGTGATGCTGGCGGCAGTTATCTCGGCCTTTGGGGGGCTGGTGGCCGACCCGGTGCAGGTGTGGACGGGGGTGCACCGGCGGCGGCTGTTGCGGATGATCGATGCGCTGGAGGCGGAGTTCATGGGATCGGCTGTCGGGTTTGCGGCGCTGGAGCACTATCTGGCGCGGGTGATGGATCTGGCGGATGCGGGGGTGTCGGTGGTGCGGCATTTGAAGGGGTAGCGGAGGCGCTCGTTCCGCGCGACATGCGGCCTTGCCGGGGTGGTGGGTTTCACCCACCTTACGGAATGAAGTGTCCGGTCCGCGGGCGGTTTCGAAGGGTGTGGCGGGGTGCACCCCGTCCTACCCGAGCCTGTCGAGGGTAGTGAGGAAGCGGGCGCAGGCGTCGAGGTGGAGGAGGTCGTCGGTCGCGCGGCCGAGCAACTGTGTCAGAGCAGGCTGGTGCATGACGCTGGCGGGGACAGTGACGGCCATGCGCAGCGCCTGGGCGGGGTCGAGGCCGACGGTCGAGACGAGGCGGGCGACGCTTTCGGCCATCGTCACATGCGCACCGGCGAGCGAGCCTTCGTCGTTGACGAGGCGGCCGTTTTCCAGATGCAGGTTCATGTCGTAGAGCCGGAAATGGTCGGGGCCGCCGACAGTAGGCATGGCGTCAGAGACGAGGAACATGAGGTCGGGCGCGGGCCGGGCGCGGATGGCGAGGCCCACGAGTTCGTCGGCCACGTGGATGCCGTCGCAGATGATACCGGAGGGTACGGTTGAGTTCAGCGCGGCGCCGACGACACCGGGTGAGCGGTGGAGAAGCGGGGACATGGCGTTGAAAAGATGGGTGAAACAGCCCGCGCCTTCGGCAAGGGCGGTGCGGACGCCTTCGGCAGTCGTGTCGGAATGGCCGATGGAGACGACGGCGCCCAGCGCCACGAGGGCGGCGATCTGGCCGGGGGCGACGGCCTCGGGTGCCAGCGTGATCAGGACGGGGACGCCAGCGGCGCGGAGACGGCGGACGACGGCGATGGTGCGGTCGTCGAGTGGGCGGACGAAGCGTTCAGCATGGGTGCCGCGTCGGGGAACGGAGATATGGGGGCCTTCGATGTGGAGGCCGATGATGCCCTTTTGCCCTCGGGCTGCGATGGCGGCATCGGCGGTGGCGTCCAGCACCTCGGGCGCGTCGGTGATCAGGGTGGGCAGGATCGCGACCGTGCCGAAGCGGCGGTGGGCTGCGGCGATGGCCTGCATCCCGGCGACAGTGGGCGTCTGGTTGAGGAGGACGCCGCCGCCGCCGTTGACCTGCAGGTCGACATAGCCCGGGGTGATGATACCTTCGATCTGGCGCACGGGTCCGGACATGGCGGCGCGGGGTTTGATGTCGGTGACTCTGTCGCCTTCGATCCGGAGGGCGAGGCCGGGATCAAGGGTGCCGTCCTGAAAGAGGAGGTCGGGGGCGATCCAGTGGGGGGTGGTCATGGGGTGCCCTCGGCTGGGGTGGCGGTGTCGTGACGGGAGGGTTGCTGCCACTCTTGGCCTGCGGCCAATCCACTCCGAGGTTCTTGGGCCACAAAGAAGCCGGGGGGCGGGGAGAGGCGGGTCATGGGTGCGACCCCGCGGCTTCGGGGAGGAAGTAGGGGGCGAGGGCGGCTTCGATTGTGGCGTGGATGAGGGGGAGCGGGCGGGGGCCGCCGAGGGCTTCGGTACGGTCGAGGACTTCTGGAGGGAAAGCCTGCCAGAGGAGGGGGAGCGGGAGGTTGTGGCCGTCGAGACGAGCGAGAAGTGACGTGACGGCGGTCTGGGCAGCGGGGCGGGGCCAATAGTAGCGGATTCGGTCGGCGAGGCCGAAGTGGCGTTGCAGATAGAGGTCTGACCCGTGGTAGTGGCCATGCCAGTTGGCGGGGTGGGCCAGCATTTCGGCCTCCATCGTGGCGTGGATGGTGGCGCTTCCCCAGCCTGCGGCCTGGGCCAGCATGTCAAGCGCATAGACGGCCTGACGATAGGCGAAGGTCAGCGCGGGGCCGACTTTCTGGAAGGCGAAGCCGAGTTCGGCCAAGCGGAGGAAGGCGGCAGGGTGTTGGTAGTCGGTTGAATGCGCTTCGAGGCTGACGCCGGGGTGGTGGGCGATGGCGGCCTTGAGGCCGGGATCGCGGGCGAGCGGCAGATGGTGGACCGACATGGGGGAGAATTCGACGCCGGGCTGGACGACGAGTCCGCCGACTTCTCCGATATTGGCGAAGGCTGCCATGTGGGCGTCAAGTGTGGCGCGGGCAGCCTGTGGGGTGGTAGCGGGGATGTCGGTGTGATCTTCGCTGCGGGCGCCGCCGGGCGGGGGGACTTCGGTACCGACGACGTAGAGGAGGTCATCGCCGCCCGCCTTTTGGCAGGTGCGGGCGAGGTCTGCGGCGCGGGGGACGGTGACGGCGTCGGAGAGTTGGGCGGGTTCGCCGGCGCAGCCTTCGGAGCAGTCGAGGTGGATCTTGGTGAAGCCCGCCTTGACGTAGTCGCGGACCATGACATGGGCCCGTTCAATTGCCTGTTCGGCGGGGAGTTTGCGCCAGGCCTGGGGGCCGAGATGGTCGCCGCCGTAGATGATTCGGGCGGGATCGGTGCCGGTTTCATGAGCAAGGCCCTGGACGAAGGCGATGAAGGCGGCGGGCGTCATACCAGTATAGCCGCCGTCCTGGTTGACCTGATTTGACGTGGCCTCGATCACCACGAGGCGGTCCAGGCGCTGGGCCAGGCGGAGGGAGGCGCGCAGGACGTCGGGGTGGGCGGAGCAGACGGAGGGAATGGCCACCGGTTGGCCCGCGCGGTTTTGGGCGATGATCTGGCGGAGGGGGTCAGACATGGGCGCCTCCTGCGGCTTGCAGGGCGGCGTATGCGGCACCACGGGCACCGGAGGCGTCGCCCGCCTGTGCAATCAGGATGCGGGGGACGGCGAAGCCGGGAAGCTGGACCCGGGTCAGGGCAGCCGTCAGGTCGCGGTCTACGCCGGGGATTTTGGAGAGGCCGCCGCCGAGGACGATTGCCGCAGGGTCAATCGTGAAGGTGAGGGTCATCAGGAGTTCGGCCACGAGATCGCACCAGAGTGCCCAGACGCGGGCCGCGGCGGGGTCGGTGTCCTTTAGCCTGACGAGGTCGGGCGGGGTCGTGGCGTTGCCGGTCAGGGTTTCGGCCAGGCGGGTGAGGCCGGGGCCTGCGATATAGGTTTCCACGCAGCCCGTGCGGCCGCAGCCACAGCGGATGACGGGGAGGTTATGCTGCACGATAAGATGTGCGGGTGCGGCAGTGTGGCCGAATTCGCCGCCGACCATGGCGGGGCCGGGGACAAGGGCACCGTCGACGGCGATGCCGCCACCGATGCCGGTGCCCAGGATAAGGCCCGCGACAGGGGTCAGGCCTTTGGCCGCGCCGAAGATGGCCTCGGAGAGCGTCAGGGCGCGACAGTCGTTGACATAGGTGACGGGGCGGCCTGCGGCGCGGGAAATGTCATCGGGAAAGGGGCGGCCGGTGGCAGGGAGGTTGGCGGTATAGGCATGGCCGGTGCGGGGGTTGACGAGGCCCGCTGCGGCGATGCCGACGGGGAGTTCCGTATGGGCTGTGGAATCGGCCCAGGCGATCTGATCGGCCATGGCGGCGACGAGGGAAGGGTAATCGCGTGGCGTTTCGATCCGGCGGCGGTCCGTGACGGACCAGTCGGCGGCGAAGACCTGTGCTTCGATCTTGGTGCCGCCGAGGTCGATGCCGGCGGCGATCATCGGGAGGCCTGTGTCGCAGAGGGGTGCTGCCCCTTTGCGCCCGTAGCGCATTCACCCCGGAATACCTGGGGCCGAAAGAGGCTGCGGGGTTTGCGCAGGATTGTCATGGGGTGACCGGGTGGAGGCGGACGCCGGTGACGACGCGGGAGAGGGTGCCCTGGCCGGCGAAGGGGTCGTCCACGGCGAAGCCCAGGGCAGCGGACCAGGTGACGGCGAGGATCTGGGCCAGTGCGATGGCGAGAGGGGCGGACCAGAGGGGGCCGTGGGGCATGGGAAGGGAAATGTCGCCGCCGGGGCCGATGGTGGTGATGCGGGCCGTGGGGAATTGCTGGCGGAGTTCGGCGGCAAGGTCGGCTTCGTAGAGATTTGCCGGGGTGTCAGGGGAGGTGAGGAGGATGATGTCGGTCTTGCCCCGCACGAAGGATTTGGGGCCATGGCGGAAGCCAAGCGTCGAATCCCAGAGAGCGGGAACGGCCCCTGCGGTGAGTTCCATGACCTTGAGCGCGGATTCGCGGGCCGCGAAAGCGAGTGCGCCTGTGCCGAGAAAGACGATGCGTTCGGGCGGGGGGGCGGCTTCAGCGAAGGTGGCCATCTGCGGCAGGAGGGCGGAGAGTTGGGAGGCGGCCTCTCTGAGGCGGGTGGCGGCCTCGGGCGCGGGTGTCGTGGTGTCGAAGAGGGCCAGCGCGGTGTAGAGCATGGTCGAGAAGCTCGACGTCATGGCGAAACCTGTGTCGTGGGTCGCCTCGGGCAACAGCACGACCTGTTGCGAGTCAGGGGCAGGCCGCGTGGCGAGCGCGCCTTCAGGGTTGCAGGTAATGTTGAGCCGGGGGGACTTGGGGGCCAGCGCGTCGATGGCGTCGAGGGTGCCGATGGTTTCGGTCGAATTGCCGGAGCGGCCAAAGCTGACGATCAGGGGGCTGCGGCCAGACAGGTAGGTCCGTGGACGGCTGACGATGTCGGTGGTGGGGACAGAGCGGAAACGAGGGTGGCGTTTCTTTTCTAGGCCGGCCACGAGCATGTCGCCGATATAGGCGCTGGTGCCCGCGCCGCAGAACCAGAACTCGCCGGTGGGTTGCGCGGCGATCCAGTCGCGGAGGTCTGCTATCGGCAGGGTGTGGGACCAGTCGGACCAAATGGCGGGCTGGGCGTGGATTTCGCGCCATGTGGCCCAGTGGGAGAGGTCTTGGGTCATGTGGTCTGGGTCACTTTCGACAGCGTGGCGGGGGCGTCGGGGTCATGGCCCAGCGCCACGGCGGTGGCAAGGACCACCGGATAGAGCAGGCAGAGGAGGAGGGCGGCGGCGGCGGCGGGGGTCAGGCCCTGCGACCCGATATCGGCGGGGCGGATGCGGTAGACCGCGCCGCCTGCAGCGGTGAAGCGTTTCTCGGCTGTATCAAGGCTGTCCTGAATATCGGCCTGCCCGGTGTCGAGGATAAGGATCGTGAGCGGTTTGGTCACGAGTTGCAGGGGGCCGTGGAGGACTTCGGACGAGGAATAGGCCTCGGCATGGAGGGCGCAGCATTCCTTGAGCTTGAGGGCGACCTCCTGCGCGGCACCATAGCCCGTGTCGCGGCCGATGACATAGACGTGCTGAGCGCGGAGGAGCGCGGAGGTCAGGTCCGCCGCACGGGGATGACTGGGCGACCGGAGGCCCGCGAAGACGTCGGCGGAGGCGAGGGTGCGGGAGATGTAGGAGGGTTTGAGTGCAGCGAGGAGGGCCATGCCGGCGGCGATGGCACCCACGACGGACTTTGTGGCGGGCACGGCGAGTTCGGGGCCGGCGGCGATGGGGATGGTGACGTCGGCGGCGGCTTCGACCCGGGACCCCGGCTGGTTGGTGATGGCCATGACGGAGCCGCCACTGGCCCTGATCCCGTTGGCGGAGCGGACGAGATCGTCGCTGGCACCGGATTGGGAGATGACGAGGGCGGCCGCTCCCTCCATCGCGACGCCCCGGCCGAGGGAGAAGACGGAGGGGGGCAGCGAGGTGACGGGCAGACCCAGTTCGCGCATGAATTCGTAGGACAGGATGTTTGCCGCCGCATCCGAGGAGCCGCGCGCGATGGTGTAGATGGCGCGTTTGTGGGTCAGATCGAGCGGCCGGAGTGCGGCCGCATGATCCTGCGTGGCGGCGCGGTCAAAGACGGCGGGGGCCTCGGCAATCTCGGCGGCCATCAGGGCGCCTTTGGTCTTGTTGCTCATGGTCATCCCCGCAGGCCGTAGGCGTCGAAGCGCGCCCATGTTTCGGTCAGGTCCACGATGCGGCTTTCGATTCGGGCCTGATCGAGAGCGAGGCAGGCGATCCCGGCCTCGAGCGCGTCAACGATCCCGACGGGGAGAGTGTCGGTCTGGCCGCGCAGGAAGGAGACGATATCGCGGCACATCATGTTGTCGGCGCCGTAGTGGTTGCCCGTCGCCGGGTGGTCGCCTGCAGTGTAGTCGTGATCGGCCCAGGTCGAGCCGTCGCGGGAAGTGACCTTGAGATAGCCGCGCACAAAATCGCCTTCGGCCATACCGTGGGTGCCCATGACGCAGAAACGGCGGTGTTCGTCGGGCGTGTTCAGGTTGGTGTGGAAAGCGAGGCTTGCGCCGTTTTCGTAATGCAGGATTGAAGTCTGATAGTCGATGATGTCGCCGTCGGAATGGAAGGCGTCATCGACCGAATTCCAGATCGATGGCTTGACATGCATGATTTCGTTTTCGGCGTTCGAGGTGGGGGCATTTTTCGGCACGTAGGATTTGCGCCCGCCGAAAGATGCCACGCGGTTCGGGCGCGAGGCGGTGACCATGTTGTAGAGGTCGATGTCGTGGCAGCATTTTTCGAGCATGAAGCCGCCGGACCATTTCACCATGCGCCGCCAGTCGCGCATGAAGAAGGAGCCGTGATAGGGGGCAATGTGTTCGTTGGCCTCAAGGCTCACGATGCCGCCCAGTACATTGGCGGCGAGCGCCTTGCGCAGATCGACCATGTGGAGCGAGTAGCGCAGGACGAGGCCGACCATGACGGAGTTGGTGCCGTATTTGGCCAGCAGTTCGGCGAGGGCAAAGGTTTCGTCGAGGCTGACCACGACCGGCTTTTCGGTGAAGATGCGGACCCCGGCCTCCAGTCCCGCGCGGATCTGGTCGAGATGGAAGACGTTGGGGGAACCTACGAAGAAGAGGTCGGGTTTGGTCCGGGCCAGCATGTCTTCGACGGTGTCGAAGCGGGGGCAGCCTTTGCCCAGCCTTGCGAAATAGGTCGGTTCAGGATCGTACCAGCCGACGAATTCGATCTCGGGCATTTCCTCTTTCATGATCGAGAGGACGTGCATGGGACGCAGGCCGGTGCCTGCAACGACGACGCGCATCGGGTTCATCCTGTGTAGGGTGCGTGCTTGCGCGCACCTTTGGTTTGGCGAAGGTGCGTGCAGGCACGCACCCTGCGTTGGCAATCAGGCGACGAGGGCCGGGGCCATCGTGCGGCGGAGGACCTTGCCCGCGGCGTCGAAGACATGGGCGTCGCGCGGGTTCATGGTCAGGCCGATCGTTTCACCTTCGCGGATCGCCGCATCACCGGGGAGTGAGGCGCAGAAACGGGTGCCCGCGAGCGTGCCATAGGTGATCGAGACGCCGCCAAGGCGTTCCAGCACGTTGATCTTCACATCCATGCCGCGGCCGAGTTCGACGTTTTCGGGGCGGATACCGACCTCGACCTTGGCACCTGCGCTGACCCCCTTGGTTTCGACCGGGATGGTCATGACATGGCCGCCGGAGAGTTCGACTGTCAGGCCATCGGACCCTGTGCCTTTCACAGTCGAAGGGATCAGGTTCATGTTGGGCTGGCCGATGAAGCCCGCGACGAACTTGGTGGCGGGGTGGTGGTAAAGCTCCATCGGCGTGCCGAACTGTTCGACCTTGCCTGCGTTCAGGACAACGATCCGATCGGCCATGGTCATCGCCTCGACCTGATCGTGGGTGACGTAGATCATGGTGGCGTTCAGGCTGCCATGGAGTTGCGAGAGTTCGACCCGCATGTCGCCGCGCAGTGCGGCGTCGAGGTTGGAGAGCGGTTCGTCGAAGAGGAAAACCTTGGGGTTGCGCACGATGGAGCGGCCGATGGCGACGCGCTGGCGCTGACCACCGGACAACTGGCCGGGCTTGAGATCAAGCTTGTCGGTAAGCTGGAGAATGTCGGCGGCCTTGGTGACCTTTTGCCTGACCTCGGCTTCGGCGAGGCGCTGGACGCGGAGGGGGAAGGCGATGTTTTCGTAGACGGTCAGGTGCGGATAGAGCGCGTAGGACTGGAACACCATCGCGATGCCGCGCTGCACGGGGGGTTCGCGGCTCACGTCGCGGCCGTCGATGAAGATCTTGCCCGAGGTCGCCTCTTCGAGCCCGGCGACGATGCGCAGGAGGGTGGATTTGCCGCAGCCCGAGGGGCCGACGAAGACCACGAATTCCTTGTCCTTGATGGCGAGATCGATGTCGCGGAGCACCTGGGCGGTGCCGAAGGACTTGGTGATGTGGGAAAGGTCGAGCGTTGCCATTCTTGGCCTCTCTGGTCGGGATGCGGGGAAAGGGTCCGGGCGGGGGTGGGTGAGGCCCCCGCCCGGGGATTGGCTTACTTGACTTCAGCCAGTTCGACGCCGGCCTGGGTGACGAGTTCGTCAACCGTGCCTTCGCCGAGCATTGTGCCCTGCACCATGTTGGTGAACACGGCCTGCAGGTCCTTGAAGTTCTCGACCAGAGGCTCGGGCCCGCCGGTGGAGATGCCGGCCACGAACACCGGCCAAGGATCGGCCAGGTAATAGGGTTCGGCAATGCCCATCTTTTCGTACTGGAGGATCGGGGTCAGGCCCCAGGACGAGTCGAGGTCATACTGGGCCTGGCCCGAGGTCAGCGCCTTGGCAAGCTTGATCGCCATTTCTTCGTTGCCGGTGCCCTTGAACACGGCGAGCGAGTCCGTGATCAGGATGGTACCCGAGGGTCCCGACGGGCCGTGCGGGATCGGAACGATCAGCTGGTTGATCTCAGCATTGTGCTGACCCTTACCCCAGGGGCCGGTCACGTACATGGCGATCTGGCCATCGTTGAACAGGTCCTTCATCTGGTCGCGTTCCCACTCGGTGGGGCCGGACTGCATGTAGGGCAGCAGGTCTGCGTAAAGCTGGAGCGTTTCGCGGGTCTGCTGGCTGTCGATCGCGGGATTGCCGTCGGCGTCGAACACGACACCGCCGTTAGAGTACAGGAAGTCGAGGAACATGTGCATCGTGTTGTCGAAATCCTTGCCGGCGATGCCGATGCCTGCGGCGTCGGTATTGTCGGTCACGGTTTTCGCGAGTGCGATCATTTCTTCCCAGGTTGCGGGTGCTACGCATTCGGCACCGGCGGCTTCAACCACGTTGCAGTTGATGTAGAGCGCCTTGGTCGAGAAAGCATGCGGGATGCCCCAGTACTGGCCACCGACGGTGACGGTCTTGAGAACGCCCGGCTGGTAGAGGGCTTCTTCTTCCGGGGCGAAGGTCACGGGGACGATCAGATCATTGTTGGCAAGCTGGCGGAGCGTGCGCGAGCCCATGTAGGCCACATCGACCGGGTCGCCGGCAGCAGCGAGCTGCATCGACTTGTCCTGGCAGGTGCCCCAGGGAACAGCTTCCATGTTCACGGTGACGCCGGGGTTGTCGATCTGGAACTGGTCGATGACAGCCTGGTCGGCGGGGCGCACTTCGCCGCCGCACATGATGAACTGGAGTTCGATTGCATCCTGGGCCATCGCGCCAAGTGCCGAACCGCAGAGCATTGCCGCACTGAGGGTCAGGGTCTTGAGTTGGGTCATTCTGGGTAGTCTCCCTTTGGTTAAACTTGTTTCACGTCCGGACGCGTGTTTGGCACGCGTTCACTCTTTCACCGCGCCGGCGGTGAGACCCGCGACGAGGTATTTCTGAAGCAGGAGGAAGAAGAGCATGACGGGCAGGACGCCTGTCAGGGCGGCGGCCATCATCTGGTTCCAGGTGACATCCTGATAGCCGATGAATTCGAACAGACCGGCGGGGAGCGGCTGAAGCTCGCGCTGGTTGTTGAAGGTGATGGCGAAGAGGAACTGCTGGGCATAGGCGCCGATGAACACTGAGGTCGCCACCACGATCAGGCCCGGCACTGCAAGCGGCAGCACGACGCGACGCAGCGTGTACATGCGGGAGGCGCCGTCGACGTATGCGGCCTCTTCAAGTTCTTTGGGGATCTTTTCAAGGTAGGACCGCAGGAGCCAGATGCCCGTGGGGATGAGGAAGGCCACGCCGGGGATGATCATCGCCCAGTAGGAATTCAGGAGGCCCAGGGTGCGCATCACGCGGTAGAGCGGGATCAGAAGCACGGCTCCGGTGAACATGTTCACGGCAAGGAAGAGGCCAAGCGAGAGCGATTTGAACGGGAAGTCGAGCCGGGCGTAGGAATAGGCGGCGGGGACGACGACGACCATGGTCATGATCGTCACGGCGGTCGCGATGAAGATCGAGTTCAGGATGTAGCGGCCAAGCAGCGGGACGGTCACCCACATATCGCGGTAAGCCTGAAAGCTGAAGTCGTTCGACCACCAGGTGAAATCGGCGGTCATCAGGTGATCGAGCGGGCGCAGCGAGACGCGGAACATCTCGATGAACGGGAGCAGCACGAACAGCAGGAAGATGAAGATTCCTATGTAGATGCCGATCTTTTGCAGCAGGGAATAGCGGTCCATCAGCATGTCATTTGGCCCCGTAACGCTTGTTCACCTTGTTCAGGAAGAACAGGTAGAAGAGGGAGAAGATCGCGAGCAGGATCACGATGACCACAGCGCGAGCGGCGCCTTCGCCGAAACGCTGGGACGAGATGGCGACCTTGTAGGTGTCGATGATGAGTGTCGTGGTCGCACCGCGCGGGCCGCCTTCGGTCAGGATCCAGATGATTTCGAAGGAGTTGAAGGTCCAGATCGCGGAGAGGAGCGCCATCGAGACGATCACGGGCATGATTTGCGGGATCGTGATGCGGCGGAAGCGGTACCAGCGCCCTGCCCCGTCGACCCAGGCGGCCTCATAGAGGTCGCGGCTGACGCCTTGCATGGCAGCGAGGAAGAAGAGGGTGACCATCGGCGTTCCGACCCAGACGTCGGTCACGACGGCGGAGTAGAAGGCGGAGGTTTTCGTCGCCAGAAGGGCCACGCGATCCTCGACCAGGCCGAGGTTCTGGAGCACGCCCGAGATCAGGCCGAAGTAGCCGTTGTAGAGCCATTTCCAGCCGATGACACCGATGGCGATGGGAATGACCCAGGGCGGCATCACGAGGACGCGGAACAGCGCCTTGCCCGGCACGGCAGCATTGAGCAGCGAGGCACCGATCAAGCCCATCACCAGCTTGAGGATGACCGAAAGGAACATCCAGTAGAAGGTGCGCCAGACGATGTCGTAGAATTTCGGGTCGGAAAACAGTTCGGCATAGTTGGCCCAACCAATCCAGTTTTCGCCGCCAAGATCGGCATCAGTGAAAGACAGGCGGATCGTTTCGACCAGAGGCCAGGCGACGATGAAGCCGATGAAGACGATGGCAGGTGCGATCAGAAGCCAGGCAAAAAGGCTTTCGGACATGGGTGTCCGGGTGCTTCTTTCAGCACGCGCCGAAGCGTCGGCAGAAATGTCAGCCATCCGCGTCCCCCGTTGAGAGCGTCGTTCCCCGTCGTCTGTTTCCGCGTCCCGGCGGACAGCGAATCTCTTGTCGGGGGGATCATACCAAAGCTGGATTATTTTGCTACCAATATAATACCACTTTCACAAGAAAAGTGCATAGGCTCTGATTATCCAGCAGAATATGACGGTGGTGATGAATCTCTTTCCGCATTGGTCTGACATTGGTATTATATGTATGATACCAGAGAATCAGGCCCTCGATGCAGCGGCCTGCGGGTGAACCGACCCGGGGGAGGTCGTTATGGAGGGGCCGCGGAACAACGGGCCAGAGGGCGATTCGATTTATGCTGCTGCCGCGTGGTTCCGCGACGGGCGCGGGCCGCGCTATGTGCAGTTGTACCGGCATCTGGCGTCGGCGATCAGTTCCGGCCGGCTGGAGGCGGATACGCAGTTGCCGCCGGAGCGTGATCTGGCGGAGCTCGCGGATGTGAGCCGTGTGACCGTACGAAAGGCGGTGGCAGAGCTGGTGGCCGACGGACTGTTGGAACAACGGCGCGGGGCGGGGTCGTTCGTGCGGGCGCAGGCGCCCAAGCTTGAACATCCGTTGTCGCGGCTGACATCATTCACGGAATACATGCTGGCGCGCGGGAAAGCGTCGACAAGTCAGGTGCTGACGCGGGGACTGTTCTTCCCTACGCCGGAGGAGGCGATGGCGCTGGGAATTTCGGGCGGGCAAGTGGCGCGGATCGAACGGCTGCGGAGCGCGGATGGCACACCGATGGCGATCGAGCGATCGTCCCTGCCGGTGGATATCCTGCCCTACCCGGAGCGGGTGGAGACATCGCTTTACACTGTGCTGCGGGATCAGGGGGGTGCGCCGACGCGGGCGATCCAGCGAATCACGGCCATCAACCTGGCCCCGTCCGAGGCGCAGATGCTGAGCCTGCCCGATGGCGCGGCAGCGCTGCGGATCGACCGGACGGGATATCTGCCGTCTGGCCGGCCGATCGAATTCACCCGGGGCGTCTATCGTTCCGACATTTATGACTTTGTGGCCGAGCTTCGGATGGAAGGGACGACATGACACTGACATTTGATGCCGCGATCGAGGGCGACACGATCCGGTGCACCATCGGAACGGACCGGGCGATGACGGCGCCGGTCTGGTGTTTTTCGCTGATGACGGTGGCGCGGGTGGTGTCGGGGGGGACGTTCCTGCGGCATCTGGCGGGGTACAACGAGGTGCAACTGCCCGATCTGGAGCCGGGCAAGCCGCATGAGGTGGTCATTGCACATCTGAACCCGGCCTATCGCATCTGGAACCGGGCGTGGCTGCCTTTGGGGAGTTATCTGCGGACCGAAGGGGCAGAGCCTGTGTCCCTGCCCGCCCTGCCCGGCGGCGTGGCCCCGGCGCAGAGGCGGGACCTGAAGCCCTATGACGGGCTGCGGCTGGTCCCGCGTCCGACGGACTGGGTGCCGGTGAATGGGATGCTAAAGGCCGGGACATTCATGGCCGAGGGCGAACCGCTCGAGGCTGCATCGGCCCTTGCCGAGCGGACGGGGCTGGGGCCGTTGCTGGGCGACACGGGAGTGCCGCTGGCGGTGCATCTTGATCCAACGCAGCCACCTGAGGGTTATTTGCTGGAAATCACGCCGACGGGGGCAACGATAAGTGCGTCGGCCCGGGCGGGGATATTCTATGCGGCGGTGACGCTGATCACGCTAAGGCAGACGCATGACGGGGCAATCCCCTGTGGCGTGATCACGGATGCGCCACGCTTCGGCTGGCGGGGGCAGCATCTGGACTGTTCGCGGCACCATGTGGAGCCGCGTACCATCACGCGACTGATGGACCTGATGGCGTTGTTGAAGATGAACCGGTTTCACTGGCATTTCTCGGATGACGAGGCGTTCCGGCTTGAGGTCGATTGCTTTCCGGACCTGTGGCAGAAGACGGCCTACCGGGGCGAGGGGCTGCCGGTGCCGGGGGTATTCGGCGGCGGTATCCGGTCGGGGGGCAGCTATACCAAGGCGGTGGCGGCAGACCTGATCGCGCACGGGCAGGAAGTGGGGATCGAGATCCTGCCGGAGGTGGAGATCCCGGCCCATGCGTTTGCCGTGAACGCGGTGATCCCCGGCCTGCGCGACCCCGAGGATACGGGAACTGAGGTGAGCATTCAGGGCTATCCGCGCAATGCGATGAACCCGGCAATGCAGGCGACCTGGGATTTTCTCTTGCCGCTCACGAGCGAGGTAGCGGGGATGTTCCCGCTGGGCATCCTGCATCTGGGCTGCGACGAACTGGCACCCGGGACCTGGGACGGATCGCCAGCGGCTGATCGTCTGAAGGCGGAGCATGGGCTGGAAACGCGGGACGATCTTCAGGGCTGGATGATGGAGAAACTTGCCGCGCATCTGGCGGCGCAGGGCATCCGGCCTGCGGCCTGGGAAGAGGCAGCGAAGGGGAACAATGGTGGGCTGGGGCATGGTGCGCTGCTGTTTTCATGGACCGGACAAGGGCCGGGGGTAGCGGCGGCACGGGCGGGGTATGACGTGGTGATGTGCCCGGCGCAGCATGTCTATCTTGACATGGCGCACACCGATGATCCGGGCGACTGGGGTGCGGCCTGGGCCGCGCGGGTCGATCTGGCCGAGGTGCTGAACTGGTCACCTGTGCCCGAGGGGGCCGAGGATATTGCGCCCCGCGTCGCTGGGGTGCAGGCCACGTTCTGGGGCGAGTTCACGACCGAGGACCGGCAGATCGAGGCTCTGCTCGCGCCCCGCATTCTTGGCGTGGCGACGAAGGCCTGGGACAAGGCAGATGCGATGACCGGAGACGAATTGCGGCAACTCGCGCTGCACTATGGCCCCATCTTTGATGCAATGAATTGGGATTGGCACAAGGGTGCCTGAACGCGCAGGGCTTGCCCCCTGCCCCCGCCCTCCTGTTACTTCCGGCGACACATGTCCCGGGGGGAGCTTCACCTGCGGGTGCAGCGCCCCCTTGGGACCGGCGACCACTGCGCCCGGGTGCGCGACGACGGGCCTGCGGGCAAGGCCGGACTTGGCCTGCCGCGCGCTTCGCTTGATCGGCTGGAAACGCCATGCGATCCTCGCCTCGGGCTTGAGTCATGCGGGCGACGAAAGCGATCCTGGTGAAAGATCTCTGTCGCGGTGCGGGTCGAACGGAAGGAATGCTGGACCAACGAAGGGCAGGCATTCTGCGGATGGCAGCAGAGGTCTATCACAGAAACAGGGTTTCTGAAGCCATTGACGCGGCGAGCCGCATCACGGCCCATGCGGAGGTCCACGAAAGTGAGAAACCCGTACCCGCGTCCCATGCGCACTTGCGGCCGGTGATGCGCACCCGGCCCTAGCCGCGTTCAGGGACTTGATCGACGACCTGCCCTGGGTCGACAGCCCGAGCGCGCATGGCGCGGATGTCTTCCTCTTCGGATCCGGGGTGCTGAACCCCTGCGATTCCATGTCGTCGGGCCCGACCCTGCAAGGCCCCGACACCCTGTATCCCAGCCACCAGCACATGCCGGAGGAGCTTTGCTTCGTGCTGTCGGGAACTGCGGACTGGCAGAAGGGCACCGGGACACCCTTTGAACCAAAGCCGCCCTGGTCGTTCATCCATCATCGGCCAAACCAGCCACATGCCATGCAGACCGGCAACGCGCCGCTGTCGGCCATGTGGACGTGATCCGGCGATTCTGACCGCGAGACCTACCGGTTTCCGGACCAGGCACTCAGATCCCGAGCCTGTCCTCAAGCGCACGAAAGGCGGACTTGTCGGCGTCGGTCCAGAGGGCGGCGCTGGCCTTGAACAGAGTCGCCTGCGAAGCGTGGATCAGCCCGTCCGGCAACACCTTGAGCCCGTTGGCGCGGAGCGTTTCACCGGTCGAAGTGATGTCGGCAATCGCCTCGGCAGTTTCGTTCTTGACCGTACCTTCTGTAGCGCCCTGGCTGTCGACCAGCTGATAGTCTGCCACGCCGCGTGACTGGAGGAAGTCGCGGACAAGGCGATGATATTTTGTGGCAATCCGCAGACGGAAGCCGTGTTTGCGCCGGAAGGCGGCGGCGACGGCATCAAGGTCGTCGAGACTGTCGCAATCCACCCAGTGCTGCGGCACGGCGATGACGAGATCGGCACCACCAAAGCCCAATTCGGCCAGCACCTTGAGCCTGCGGTCCCAGAGCGGTACCTTTTCCCGGACAAGATCGGAGCCGGTGACGCCCAGATGGATGCGGCCAGTGGCGAGGTCGAAGGGAATCTCGCCCGCCGACAGCAGCACCAGTTCGACCCCGTCAATCCCGTCGACCGCCCCGGCATAGTCGCGTTCGGACCCGGCCTTGCGCAGGCGGACACCGCGCGCGCCGAACCAGTCGAAGGTCTTTTCCATCAGCCGCCCCTTGGACGGCACGCCAAGCTTGATCATTTCGCCTCCCGGAGCCGGACCACGAGTTCCGGCCGGATCACGCCGCCTACGGCGGGCACAACCCTGCCCTGCCCGAGAACGCGGGTCAGCGCGTCGTAGCGGCCCCCGGTCGCCACAGGGGGCAGGTTGGCATGGCGGAGCGAGGAGAAGCCAAAGACGAAACCGTCGTAGTATTCGAGAGAGGTGCGGCCAAAGTTGCCTTCGAAATCAAGCGCCTCCACATCCACGCCCCGGGCCGCAAGGGCATCCGTCCGTTCGCCAAGACGGCGGACGGACGGGATAATGGCGGGCATGTCGACCGAGATATCGCGAAGTTCGGAGAGGACATGGGGCAACGTTTCGCGCAGGCCGAGGATCGCGTCGATGAGGTCGATTTCCTCGGCCGAGATCGGCGGGGCGGCGGCGTCGATGCGCAGGTTTTCGATCCGCTCGGCCACTTCGGCACGGCTGCGCAGACCGATTTCCGGCCCGGCCGCGGCAAAGGGGTCGGCGGCAGAAAGCAGCGCCGTGCGGTGTGGGGGCGCGGGCAGTTTGCCCCCGAAACGGTCAAGGAGTGCGCGGAAACGGCGGGGGCGCCAGATGTGGCGGACGAGAGCGGCCTTGCGGAGCGGTGTGGTGCGCAGGCCGGCAACGGCGGCGACGAGGATGCCGATATCGCCCGTCGCAGCCTTGACTGGCAGATCGCCCAGTGCGGCTGCGATGGTGGCAAAGACCTCGGCATCGGCGGCGGCGCTGGCGCCGTCGAAGACCTCGAACCCGACCTGCAGGAATTCGTTGGGGCGGGTGTCGTCGGTTTCCTGCCGCCGGAACACCTCGCCCGCATAGGTATAGCGGGCGGGGTCGGCACCCGATTCCATGTGCATCTGCACGACCGGCACGGTGAAGTCGGGGCGCAGCATCATCTCGCCCCGCAGGGGATCGCCGGTGACATAGGCGCGGGCGCGGATATCCTCGCCATAAAGATCAAGGAGGATATCGGCCGGCTGCAGGATCGCGGCATCGATCGGCACTGCGCCTGCGGCGATGAAATGGGCGGAAAGCCGCGCCGCCTCCGCCCGGGCGGCGGCCTTGGCGGTGGTGGGGATCACGACTGGCCCGCCAGCATGGCGCGGACCCGCGCCACGAGATCGGCGCGGGGCACCTCGATCTGGCTGGGGCGGTCCTTCCATTCCTCAAGGCTCGCGTTTTCGGCGATGCGTTTGCCCAGGATCAGGTCCTTGATCTGGACAACGCCGCGCGCCTGCTCCTCGGCCCCGGCGATGATCGCGATGGGGGAATTGCGTTTGTTAGCGTATTTCAACTGGTTGCCGAACTGCCTGGGGTTGCCGAGATAGACTTCGGCCCGGATGCCCGCATTGCGCAGGTCGGCAACCATGGACTGGTAATCGGCCATGCGGTCGCGGTCCATGACAGTGACGACGACGGGGCCTGCCGCTTCGGCAGCGGTGCGGCCCTTGGCGCGCAGCGCGGCGAGGAGGCGGTCGACGCCGATCGAGACTCCGGTGGCAGGGACGGTTTCGCCGGTGAACCGCTCGACGAGGTCGTCATAACGGCCCCCGCCCGCGACCGAGCCGAACCGCTGCGGACGGCCCTTTTCGTCGGTGATCTCAAAGGTCAGTTCGGCCTCGAAGACAGGGCCGGTGTAGTAGCCGAGGCCACGGACAACAGAAGGGTCGATGACGATGCGGTCGGGGCCGTACCCTTGTGATTCCACGAGCTCAGCGATCTGTTCGAGTTCGTTCACGCCATCAGTGCCAACGCTAGAGTCACCAACTAGTTCACGGAGTTGGGCCAATATCCTCGCAGTTTCTTTGGACCGAGTATTCCCGTGCTTGTACATCAAGGGGTTGCCACCGGTAACGTTGAACTGACCTGTCTCAGCCTTCAGAACGCGGTGTGAAGAATGCTTCGGCGATACGAATGCCATAACAATGTCGACCTGATGTAAGGACATTTCTGCCCCCTTCGTGAAATCACCGCTCTCATCCTTGCGGCCGCCGGTAAGAAGCGCGCGAACCCCGTCCACACCTAGACGATCCAGCTTGTCGATGGCGCGCAACACGATCCCGCGTTCGGCGGCGAACTTGTCGGGGTCGCTGGGGTCAAGGACGCCTGCGACCTCCATCACTCCGTTCAGGACTTTCCGGTTGTTGACCTTGACCAGATAGTCCCCGCGCGCGATCCCGACTTCATCGAGGCAATCGGCCAGCATGGCGCAGATCTCGGCATCCGCGGCGATGCTGGCCGCGCCGACGGTATCCGCATCGCATTGATAGAACTGCCGGAACCGCCCCGGGCCGGGCTTTTCGTTGCGCCAGACCGGGCCCATCGCGTAGCGGCGATAGGGGGTGGGCAGGTCCTGCCGGTATTGGGCATAGACCCGGGCCAGTGGCGCGGTCAGGTCATAGCGGAGGGCAAGCCAATCCTTGTCCTCGTCCTGCCAGGCAAAGACGCCTTCATTCGGGCGGTCCACGTCGGGCAGGAACTTGCCCAAAGCCTCGACCGTTTCGACGCCGCTGGTTTCCAGCGCGTCAAAGCCATACCGGTGATAGACCTTGGCAATCTGATCCAGCATCGCGGCGCGTTCGGTGACGTCGCCACCGAAATAGTCGCGAAAGCCCTTGGGCGGCTCGGCCCGGGGGCGGCGCACGGGTTTGTCCTTGGCCATAATCATCCTGCCTTTGCTTGCGGGCCAGCCTTTATCGCGGGCAGGCCGGGGCGGCAACCGTGGCTTGGCGTGCGCAGGCACGTTCTGCCTGCTTCCGGCTTCTTTCGAGCCCAAATACCTCAGGGGGAGGCGCAGCCGGGGGGCAGAGCCCCTCTTGCAACAGCAGCCCCGAGCGGCCACCCTTACGCATGATGACAGACCTGACCCCGCTTGAAGAACGCCTCGCCCACCTGACCCGCACGGTCGAGGACCTGTCCGACGTCGTGGCCCGGCAGGAGCGCGAGATTGCCGTGCTGACGCGCCGGGTTGCCATGCTGATCGAACGCGAGATCGACCGCGAGGCGGGCGGCATGGAACCCCCGGCGGCAAGCCAGCGGCCGCCCCACTGGTAGACTGATCCGGCATTTGCGCGCGTTAACCCCACGGGGATGGCGCGTGGGGCGGGTGAAGGGCATGACGGCCCCCCCTGTCCGGATGCCGGGCAGGGTCGCCCGAAACGCCATCTTTTGGCTGTTCCCGTCGCGAAGAGGCTGGCCCTGCGTCGCAAGGGGGCTTGTCAACGGCGGGCAGGACCGCTTTCATCCGCCCGAGAGAAAGCGCGCGGTCTACGCCGCATCGACCGCGCAACGGGCTTTGGGATTTCGGGTAAGGCGGCGGGTTTTCACATGGATACTGCGTTTCTTCTGAATGGAGAGACCGTGCGCGTCAGGGCCGAGCCGACGCGGACCCTGCTGGACTGGCTGCGCGAGGAGCGCGGGCTGAAGGGGAGCAAGGAGGGGTGCAACGAAGGGGACTGCGGGGCCTGCACGGTGATGGTGACCGATGCGGCCGGGTCGCGGGCGCTGAATGCCTGCATTCTGATGCTGCCGCAGGTGCAGGGCAAGGCAGTGCGGACGGTCGAGGGGATCGCGGGGCCGGGCGGCACGCTTCACCCGGTGCAGCGGGCAATGGTGGAAAAGCACGGGAGCCAGTGCGGGTTCTGCACGCCGGGGTTCATCGTGTCGATGGCGGTGGCGCATCTGAACGGGCAGACGGATCACGACGACCGGCTGGCGGGGAACCTCTGCCGCTGCACAGGCTATGCGCCCATCGTGCGGGCGGCAGAGGCTGCGGCGGCCGAGCCGGTGCCGGAGTGGATGCGGACGGATGGGGTGGCCTTGGGGGGTGGTGGGTTGCACCCATCCTGCGGGGATGTGCGGATGGTGAGTGAAACCCATCTTGACGCCTTTCTGCCGCAAAGCGCGGATGAGCTTGCGGCCTGGTATCTGGCCAACCCGGACGCAGTACTGGTGGCTGGGGCGACGGATGTGGGGCTTTGGGTGACGAAGCAGTTGCGTGACCTGCCCAAGGTGGCGTTCCTGAACGGCTGTGCGGACCTGAAAGGGATCGAGGCAGGGCCGGAGACGATCCGGTTCGGCGCGGGCGTGACGATGACGGATGTGGGGGCGGCGGTGGCCGAAAGCCTGCCGTCCTATGCGGAACTGATCCGGCGGTACGGGTCGGTGCAGGTGCGCAATGCGGCGACCATCGGGGGCAATATCGCCAATGGGTCGCCCATCGGGGACAACCCGCCGGCGCTGATGGCGCTGGGGGCCACGTTGCATCTGCGGCAGGGGGATGCCCGGCGCGAGATGCCCGTCGAGGCGTTTTTCCTCGATTATGGCAAGCAGGACCGGAAGCCGGGCGAGTTTGTGGAAGCAGTGACGGTGCCGTGCATGGCGCCGGCGTTCCGGGCCTACAAGCTGTCCAAGCGGTTCGATCAGGATATCTCGGCCGTTTGTGGTGCGGTGAATGTGACGGTGAACGGCGGCCGGGTGACTTCGGCGCGGATTGCCTTTGGTGGCATGGCAGGTGTGCCGAAGCGGGCTGCAGCGGTGGAGTCGGCGTTGGTCGGGCAGGCGTGGAGTGAGGCCACGATGGCGGCGGCGCTGCCGGCCGTTGCCACGGATTTCGCGCCGTTGAGTGATATGCGCGCCTCGGCCGCGTACCGGCTTGAGGCGGCGCAGGGGATGCTGCGGCGGTATTTCGCGGAGATGGCGGGACAGCCGGTGAGCGTGCTGAAGGTGCGGGCATGAATGATCTGACGCCTTCGGCGGGGCAGCCGCTGCCGCATGACTCTGGCGCACTGCATGTGACGGGGCAGGCACGGTACATCGATGATCTGCCGGTGCCGGCCGGGACGCTGCACCTGGCCTTTGGTCTGTCGACGATTGCGCGCGGCACGGTCACGGCGATGGACCTGACTGCAGTGCGGGCCGCGCCCGGCGTGGTGGCGGTCCTGACGGCGGAGGACCTGCCGTTCGCCAATGATGTTTCTCCATCGGCCCATGACGAACCGCTGCTCACGCCGGGGCCGGTACAGTATGTGGGGCAGGCGATCTTCCTTGTGGTGGCGGAAAGCCATCTTGCTGCGCGGAAGGCGGCGCGGCTGGGCAAGATCACCTATGCCGAGGAGGTGCCGATTCTGACGATTGCCGAGGCGCTGGCCGCCAATTCGCGATTCGAGGAAGGGCCGCGCATCTGGATCAAGGGGGCTGTGGAGGCGGCTTTGGCCGGGGCCCCAAAGCGCCTGTCGGGACGGTTTGCGATGGGCGGACAGGAGCATTTCTATCTGGAGGGGCAGGCCGCGCTGGCCCTGCCACAAGAGGGGGGCGACATGGTCATCCATTCCTCGACCCAGCATCCGACGGAGGTTCAGCACAAGGTGGCCGAGGCCCTTGGCCTGCCGATGAATGCTGTTCGCTGCGAGGTGCGGCGGATGGGGGGCGGGTTTGGTGGCAAGGAGTCTCAGGGCAATGCACTGGCGGTGGCCTGTGCGGTGGCGTCGCGCGCAACGGGACGGGCCTGCAAGATGCGCTATGACCGGGATGACGACATGGTCATCACCGGAAAGCGGCATGATTTCGAGATCGCCTATGAGGTGGGATATGACCCGTCGGGGCGTGTTCTGGCCGTCGATTTCACCCAGTATGCGCGCTGCGGATGGTCGTTGGACCTGTCGCTGCCGGTTGCGGACCGGGCGATGCTGCATGCGGACAATGCCTACTTGCTCGATCATGTGCGGATCACGTCGCACCGGCTGAAGACGAACACGGCTTCGGCCACGGCCTATCGCGGGTTCGGCGGGCCGCAGGGGATGCTGGGCATGGAGCGGATGATGGATCATCTGGCGCACGTGCTGGGGATGGATCCGGTGGAACTGCGTCGGGTGAACTTCTACCGCGAGGCGGTGGATGTCGGAGGGGGGCATTCTGCCCTCCGCGCCGATAGTGCCCCCCCTGAAGGTATTTCAGCGACAAAGAAAACCGGGACGGGGCAGCGGTTTGGCGGGGAGTTTTCGCCCAAGGCGGCGGCGCAGACGACGCCCTACGGGATGGAGGTCACGGATTTCATTCTGCACGGGCTGACGGGGAAGTTGCTGGAGTCCGCCGATTATGCGGAGCGGAAGTCGGCCATTGCGGCGTGGAACGCGGGGTCGCCCGTGCTGAAGCGCGGGATTGCGTTTTCGCCGGTGAAGTTCGGGATTTCCTTTACGCTCACACACCTGAATCAGGCGGGGGCGCTGGTTCATGTCTATTCCGACGGATCGATCCATCTGAACCATGGCGGGACCGAGATGGGACAGGGCCTTTTCCTGAAGGTGGCGCAGGTAGCGGCTTCGCGCTTTGGTGTTGATGCGTCAGTCGTGAAAATCACGGCGACGGATACCGGGAAGGTCCCCAATACCTCGGCCACGGCGGCCTCGTCCGGGTCGGACCTGAACGGGATGGCGGCCCAAGTTGCCTGTGATGCGATCCGGGCGCGGATGGCGGAGTGTCTGGCGGGGCTGCATCAGGTGAAGGCGGCGGATGTCGTCTTTGAGGGCGGAGAGGTGCGGGTGGGGGCCGAGGTCATGCCTTTCGCCAAGGCGGCAGCGGTTTGTTATGTGAACCGGGTGAGCCTTTCGGCCACGGGGTTCTACAAGACACCGGATCTGTCCTGGGACCGTATCCGGGGACAGGGGCGGCCATTCTACTATTTCGCCTATGGGGCCGCGGTGACAGAAGTCGTCATCGACACGCTGACGGGCGAGAACCGCATCCTGCGGGCGGATGTGATCCATGACTGCGGCGCCTCGCTGAACCCGGCTTTGGACATCGGGCAGATCGAGGGGGCCTATGTTCAGGGGGCCGGGTGGCTGACGACAGAGGAACTGGTCTGGGACGGCAAGGGGCGGCTGCGGACGCATGCTCCTTCGACCTACAAGATCCCGGCCTGTTCGGACCGTCCGGAGGTGTTCAACGTGGCGCTGTGGGACGGAGCGAACCGGGCCGAGACAGTGTACCGGTCGAAGGCCGTGGGGGAGCCGCCGTTCATGCTGGGCATTTCCGCCTTCCTTGCGTTGCGGGATGCGGTGAGCGCGGCGGGGGCGGCCTGGCCGGACCTGCAGGCGCCTGCGACTGCGGAGGCGGTATTGGCGGCAGTGCGCCGGGCGCGCGGCGCGTCGGCGTGAGTTTCGACCTGACGGCCCTGCGTGACGCGGTGGAGCGACTGGGACCGGTTGTGCGGGTTGTCGTGACCCGGACGGCGGGATCGGTGCCACGTGTGGCGGGGACGTCGATGGTAGTCTCGGCGACGGCGCAGGAAGGGACCATCGGTGGCGGGGCGCTGGAGTTCGCGGCGGTGCGGGTCGCACGGGAGGTGCAGGGCGCGGGCGAGGGGCGGCATTTGGTCTTGCCGCTCGGGCCCGGGCTGGGGCAATGCTGTGGCGGGTCGGTGACGCTGGTCTGGGAGCGGTTTGACGAAGGGTGCCTGCCCGGAGCGGTGCCCTATGCGCGGCCGCTGGCTGGAGACGGCCCGATGCCGCCCAAGGTGGCATCGCGGATGGCTGCGATGCGGGCGGGTGCGGACCCGGTCGAGGTGGAGGGCTGGCTGATCGAGGCGGCGCCCTTGCCGCGGCAGCCGCTTTGGGTTTGGGGTGCGGGGCATGTGGGGCGTGCGATTACCGGGGTCATGGCCCCCCTGCCCCAGTATGCGATCACCTGGGTCGATGCGCGGGAAGATGCGTTTCCGGATGCGGTTCCCGAAGGGGTTGTCCCTGTCGTGGCGGCAGAACCTGCAGTGCTGGCACGCTTCGCGCCACGGGACGCCGAGCATTTGATTCTGACGCATAGTCACGAGACAGACCTGGCGATCTGTCATGCGCTTCTGGGGCATGAATTTGCCGGGGCGGGTCTGATCGGGTCGGCCACGAAATGGGCGCGGTTCCGGGCGCGGCTGGCGGCTTTGGGCCATGCGCCTGCACGAATTTCGGCAATTGCCTGCCCGATAGGCGATCCGGCCCTTGGAAAGCACCCGCAGGCCATTGCCGTGGGTGTCACAGCCACGTTACTAAGGCCAAAGGCGATGGCGGCCACCAGAGGGGACAGGGTGGGATGAAGGACGCTCTTTTGAGCCTGCGGGGCCTGACGAAGGCCTATCCCGGGGTCGTGGCCAACAGCGACATCAGCTTTGATATTCGTGCGGGTGAAGTTCATGCCTTGCTGGGCGAGAACGGGGCGGGGAAGTCCACGCTCGTCAAGACGATCTATGGTCTGGTACGGCCCGATCATGGCACGATGACGCTGGCCGGGCAGCCCTATGCGCCGCATGAGCCGCGTGCAGCCCGGGCGGCAGGCGTGGCGATGGTATTCCAGCACTTCTCGCTGTTCGATGCGCTGACGGTGGCCGAGAACATCACGCTGGGGATGGAGAATCCCCCGCCGTTGAAAGACCTGTCGGCGCGGATCAGAGATGTGTCGGACCGTTATGGCCTTCCTTTGGACCCCGCACGGATCGTGGGCGATCTTTCGGCGGGCGAGCGGCAGCGGGTGGAGATCATCCGGTGCCTGCTGCAGGACCCGCGCCTCATGATCATGGACGAGCCGACAAGCGTTCTGACCCCGCAGGAGGTGCATATCCTGTTCGAGACGCTGCGCAAGTTGCGGGCGCAGGGGACGTCGATCCTCTATATCTCGCACAAGCTCGAGGAGATCCGGGCCCTGTGTGAACACGCGACGATCCTGCGCCTTGGCAAGGTCGTGGGGACCTGTGATCCGCGTGTGACATCAGCGCGCCAGATGGCTGAGCAGATGGTGGGCGGCACACTGCAGACACCGGCGCGGGCGGGGAACGTCACCGGCGAGGTGGTGCTGGAGGTCAAGGACCTGTCGGCGCCGTCGCCAAGGGCCTTTGGCATGGCGCTTAAGTCTGTGAGCTTTGCAGTGCGCAAGGGCGAGGTGCTGGGCATCGGCGGTGTTGCGGGCAACGGGCAGGACGAATTGCTGCTGGCCTTGTCGGGCGAGATGCGGGTGGCCGACGGGATGGTGCAGTTCAAGGGGCAGCCGGTGGGGCGACTTGGCCCGACGGAGCGGCGGCGGCTGGGGCTGCTGACGGCACCCGAGGAGCGGATGGGGCATGCGGCCGCACCCGACATGAGCCTGACGGAGAATGCGCTGCTGACCGGCGCTGTGCGCGAGGGGCTGACGGCCAACGGGTTCCTGAACTGGGGCAAGGCGCGGACCTTCGCCGAAAGCATCATCAAGGGGTTCGATGTGCGTACGCCGGGGCCGCAGAATACCGCGCGGTCGCTGTCGGGGGGCAATCTTCAGAAGTTCGTGATCGGGCGGGAGATCCTGCAGCGGCCCGATGTGCTGGTGGTCAATCAGCCGACATGGGGTGTTGACGCGTCTGCGGCGGCGGCGATCCGGCAGGCGCTGCTCGATCTCGCCTCCAAGGGGGCGGCGGTGATCGTGGTGTCGCAGGATCTGGACGAACTGATGGAAATCTCGGACCGGTTTGCGGCGCTGAACGAGGGGCGGCTTTCGGCGCTGCGCCCGGCGCAGGGGCTGACGGTGGACGAGATCGGGCTGATGCTGGGCGGCGCCCACGGGATGGAGGTCGCGCATGTGGCCGGTTGAGGACAGAGGGCGCGCCGCGCGCGCCACGGCCCGGGAGGGCGCGGTTTGATCCGGCTGGAGAAACGGGCGCAGCCTTCGCGGGGCTGGACGATTGCGACCCCGATCATTGCGGTGGTGGCCACGATGATTGCCGGGGGGCTGATGTTCGCGGCGTTGGGCAAGGACCCGGTCGAGGCGATACGCACGATATTCTGGGACCCGCTGTTCGGGCCGTTTGCGAGCTATGCAAGGCCGCAGCTTCTGGTCAAGGCGGGACCGCTGATCCTGATCGCGATCGGTCTGTCCTTCGGGTTCAAGGCGGGGATCTGGAACATCGGGGCCGAGGGGCAATACATCATGGGTGCCCTGACTGGGGCGGCCACGGCGCTGGCGTTCTATCCGGCGGAATGGTGGATCATCTTTCCGCTCGCGATCTTAGCGGGAGCCGTGGGCGGGTTCCTGTGGGCGATGATTCCGGCGGTGCTCAAGGTGCGGTTCGGGACGAACGAGATCCTCGTGTCGCTGATGCTGGTCTATGTGGCGCAGTCGCTGCTGGCGGCGGCGGCGCTGGGGTGGCTCCGCAACCCCGAGGGGATGGGCTTTCCGGGGTCACGCAACCTTGCACAATGGGCGGCGACGGCGAACCCGGAGCTGATTGCCGGGACGGGAATGCATTGGGGCGTTGTGATGGCGTTCCTGTCGGTCATCGTGGCCTATGTGATCCTGTCGCGGCACATGCTGGGCTTTTCGATCCGGGTGACGGGGCAGAGCCCGCGGGCTGCGGCCTTTGCCGGGGTCAATCCGGGACGGCTTGTCATTGTCTGCATGGGCGTGTCGGGGGCTTTGGCCGGGATGGCCGGGCTGTTCGAAGTCACGGGGCCTGCGGGGCAGATCAGCATTGATTTCAACGTGGGATACGGTTTCACAGCGATCATCGTGGCCTTTCTGGGCCGGCTGCATCCAGTGGGCATCCTGCTGGCGGGCCTTCTGATGGCGCTGACCTATATCGGCGGCGAGATGGCGCAATTGTCGCTGGGCCTGCCTGCGGCGGCGATCCAGCTGTTTCAGGGGATGCTGCTGTTCTTCCTTCTCGCTGTGGACGTGCTGACCAACTACCGCATCCGTGCGGCGCGGCGCGAGGTGGCATGATGGATCTGTCGGCAATCAATCCGATCCTTCTGGTCGCCTCTCTTATGGTTGCAGCGACGCCGATTCTTCTTGCCGCGATTGGCGAGTTGGTGGTGGAGCGGGCGGGGGTTCTGAACCTTGGCGTCGAAGGGATGATGATCACGGGGGCCATCGTGGGTTTCATCGTGGCCACCGCGACCGGGTCGCCCTGGATCGGGTTTCTGGGCGCGGCGGCGGGCGGGGCGGCGCTGTCGCTGTTGTTTGCCGTGCTGACGCAGTTCCTGTTGTCCAATCAGGTGGCGACGGGTCTGGCGCTTACGCTGGTGGGGCTTGGGCTGTCGTCGCTTCTGGGGCAGAACTATGTAGGCATCCGGGCGCCGTCTGTGCCGTCGATCCATATTCCGGTGATTTCGGATATTCCGGTGATCGGGCCGATCCTGTTTCAGCATGATCCGATGGTCTATGTGGGCCTTGGGATCTGTCTGGGGGTCTGGGCGTTCCTGAAGTATTCGCGGGCCGGTCTGGTCCTGCGGGCGGTGGGTGAAAACCATGATGCCGCCCATGCGCTCGGCTACAAGGTGATCCGGGTACGGGTGCTGGCGATCCTGTTCGGCGGGGCCTGCGCGGGGCTGGGCGGCGCCTATCTGTCGCTGGTCCGGGTCCCGCAATGGACCGAGGGCGTGACGGCCGGGGCGGGGTGGATTGCGCTGGCCATCGTCGTTTTCGCAAGCTGGCGACCGGGGCGGCTGGTGATCGGTGCCTATTTGTTCGGCGGAGTCACCGTCCTGCAGTTGAACCTGCAGCTTGTGAACGTTCCCATTCCGGTCGAAATCTTGTCGATGGCCCCGTATCTGGTAACGATCCTGACGCTTGTGCTCTTGTCAGCGGGCCGCGGCGGCGCGATGGGGGCACCCGGATCGCTGGGCAAACATTTCCACGCCTCAAGCTGAGGCAATAACAACAGCCGGGTGTGAGACCGGCAAAACTTGGGAGACGAAAACATGAAAAGAAGAACCCTTCTTGCCTCGGGCGCTGGTGCGGCGCTTGCGGCTTCGCTGGGTCTGCCGCTGCGGGCGCAGGATGGTCCGCTGAAGGTGGGCTTCATCTATGTCGGGCCCGTGGGCGACGGCGGCTGGACGTTCCAGCACGATCAGGCGCGGCAGGCTGTCGAGGCCCATTTCGGTGATGCGGTCGAGACGATCTATCAGGAATCAGTGCCCGAGGGTGCGGATGCCGAGCGTGCGATCACGCAGATGGTGCTGCAGGGCTGCAAGCTGATCTTCACGACCTCGTTCGGCTATATGGACGCGACCGTCAATGTTGCGGCGCAGTTCCCCGATGTGAAGTTCGAGCATGCCACGGGTTACAAGACGGCGCCCAATCTGGCCACCTATGATGCGCGGTTCTATGAGGGCCGGGCTGTGATCGGGACGATTGCGGGCCGGATGACCAAGTCGAACAAGATCGGCTATATCGGGTCCTTCCCGATCCCCGAAGTGATCCAGGGCATCAATTCGTCCTTCATCCATGCCCGCAAGGTGAACCCGGATGTCGAGATGGTCGTGGCCTGGGCCTATACCTGGTTCGACCCCGCCAAGGAGGCCGATGCCGCAAAGGCGATGATCGAACAGGGCGTCGACGTCGTCATGCAGCACACCGATTCGACCGCGCCGCAAGCGGCTGCAGCCGAGGCGGGCAATGTGTTCACCTTTGGTCAGGCGTCCGACATGGCGGCCTTCAAGCCGACACCGCGGATTTCGTCGATCATCGACAACTGGGCGCCCTATTACATCAAGCGGGTTCAGGCCGTGCTTGACGGGACCTGGGAAAGCAGCCGGTTCTGGGGCGGGATCGGCGACGGCGAAGTGCTGATCGGCGATATCACCGAAGCGGTGCCGGCCGAGGTGAAGGCCGAAGCCGAAGCGCTGCGCGATGCGATCGGTTCGGGTGCCTATCACCCGTTCACCGGGCCGCTGAGCAAGCAGGACGGTTCGGTCTGGCTGGCTGAGGGTGAAGTGGCGACGGACGAAGTGCTTTCGGGCATGAACTTCTATGTCGAAGGCATCGTCGGCGACATTCCGAGCTGATCGGGACGCCAGATAGGTTGAAGGCGGAGGGCGGGGGTTTCCCCGCCCTTTGCTTTTTGGGGCGACGTTCGTCCGCGCGGCGCGCGACCTCGCCGGAGGCTCGGTCAGTCCTTGGCGGCGAAGGCGGGGGTGTAGATGAGGGTGCCTCTTGGCCTGGGGCCGCTGAAGGTCATGTGCTGGACGACGGTGTCGGGGACGCCGGGATAGTGCAGGTGGCCTTCGCTGATGAAACCGTGGCGGCTGTAGTAGGCGGGATCGCCAATCAGGGCGCAACCCAGCGCGCCGATGGTGCGGAGGTGCTGCAGGCCGGTGGTCATGAGAGCCGTGCCGATGCCCTGCCGTTGATGGCCGGGGGCGACGGCGATGGGGCCGAGCCCATACCAGCGTTGTGACACCTCGCCCACGGTGACCGGGGAAAAGGCGGCGTGGCCGAGGATGCGGTCATCGGCGGCGGCGACGAGGGACAGTGTGAGCATGCCGTCCCGGCGCAGGGCGCGGATGATGGCGGGTTCGCTGCCGTCGCTGAAGGGCATGGGGGCAAAGGCGGCAGCGGTGAGGTTGTCGATCTGGCCGATATCCTCGGGGCGTTCGGGGCGAATGAGCATGGCAGGACTGTCTTTTTGGGGAATGGGGGCGGTTCTAGCGGGCATTGTGGCCCGCGTCACGGGCCGGGAGGGGGGAAAGGATTCAGGACACAAGTTGATCCATGACAAGGCCACCGCGCCATTCTGATATATTAGTAAATCTGAATATATCAGATTTGATCAGTGGAGGAGGACGGATCATGGCGCATGTTGTGGTACTGGGCGCGGGGCTGGGCGGGTCGATCATGGCCTATGAACTGCGTGAAAAGCTGCGGCCCGAGGATACGATCACGGTCGTGACGAAGGATCCGGTCTATCACTTTGTCCCGTCGAACCCGTGGATCGCGGTGGGCTGGCGCGAGCGGGAGGATATCAGCATCGACCTGGCACCCGTGATGGCCAAGAAGGGAATCGCGTTCAAGGCGGTGGCGGCAGAAAAGCTGATTGCCGAGGAGAACCGGATCGCGCTGACGGACGGGACGTCGGTCAGCTACGATTACCTAGTCATCGCCACGGGGCCGGAACTGGCCTTTGACGAGATCGAGGGGCTGGGGCCGGAAGGTTTCACGCAGTCGGTCTGCCATGTGGATCATGCGGTCAAGGCACGGGATGCGTTCGAGGCGTTCTGCAAGAACCCCGGCCCTGTCATCATTGGCGCGGCGCAGGGGGCGTCCTGTTTCGGGCCGGCCTATGAGTTCATGTTCATTCTTGAGACCGAGTTGCGGCGGCGCAAGATCCGAGACCGGGTGCCGATGACCTTTGTGTCGCCGGAGCCCTATGTGGGGCATCTGGGGCTGGACGGTGTGGGCGATACCAAGGGGTTGCTCGAATCCGATATGCGGGGCAAGCATATCAAGTGGATGACCTCGACCAAGGTAAAGAAGGTCGAGGCGGGGCAGATGACGGTCGAGGAGATCGGCGAGGATGGTGTGGGCAAGGGCGAGAAGGTGCTGCCCTTCGGCTTTGCGATGATGCTGCCCGCTTTCCGGGGGATCAAGCCGGTCGCGGGGATCGCGGGGCTTTCGAACCCGCGCGGGTTTACCATTGTGGACAAGCATCAGCGCAACACGGCATTCCCCAATATCTTTGCCGTGGGCGTCTGTGTGGCCATCCCGCCGATGGGGCCGACGCCGGTGCCCTGTGGCGTGCCCAAGACCGGGTTCATGATTGAATCGATGGTTACCGCGACGGCGCATAACATCGGCGCGCTTGTCAGGGGCAAGGAACCGGACAAGGTGGGGACCTGGAATGCGGTTTGTCTGGCCGACTTTGGCGACAGCGGCATTGCCTTTGTGGCGCAACCGCAGATCCCGCCGCGCAATGTGAACTGGTCGTCTTCGGGCAAGTGGGTCCATATGGCCAAGATAGGGTTCGAGAAATACTTTATCCGCAAGATCAGGAAGGGCACGAGCGAGCCGTTCTATGAGAGCCTCGCCCTCAAGGTCCTGGGGATCGACAAGCTGAAGGAGACGTTCAAGGGGTAGTCTGGGCGGCTGTCATCCTGTGGCGGGTGTGGTATGAATCATTCATGCGGGTTTTGGACAGGGAGACGCGCCATGCAGGATGGACTTGACCGCAGGGATTTCATGCTGGCCTCGCTGATCACGGCGGGGGGTGCCGGGGTACTGGCGGCAGCAGCCGGCGGGGCTGCGGCGCAGGAGATTGCGGGCGGTGTGACGCTGACCGGGGATGTGATCGGGGGCAAGCCGGTCATCACGGCGCTGGATGTGGCGGGATTGCCTGCGGGCAAGCACCGGTTCTATTTCCGGGGGGTCGAGGGGCCTTCGGGGCATGTCTGGCATGTCTCGATCATGGTGGCCAGGGGGGCGGCACCGGGCAAGCGGGTGCTGCTGACCAGCGGCGTGCATGGGGACGAGATCAGCCCGGTGCGCACGATCCAGAAGGTGATGGAGGTGCTGGACCCTGCGACGATGGCGGGGACGGTGACGGCAGTGTTCGATATCTCGCGCCCGGCGATCGAGGGGATGGCGCGGCGCTGGCCCAATTCGAACCGGGGGATTGATCTGCTGGATATCAACCGCGAGTTTCCGGGGAACGAGGCCGGGTTTTCTGCGGCAAGCCGCCATGCCGGGCTGCTGTTCAACCGGGTCTTCCAGCCGAATGCGGATCTGGCGATCGACTATCACACGGTGTCGACGGGGATGGACGGTGTGTCGTTCCATCTTGCTGACATGACCAATCCGGTGGTGGCCGAAATGGCGATGCTGTTCCCGATTGACCAGATCCTGGACAGTACAGGTGGTTATCCCGGCATCCTTGGCAATGAGCTGACCTTGGTGGGGATACCGACGGTGACGGCCGAGATCGGCAATCCGCGCGTGCTGGACCTTGAGATGATCGGGCTTTTTGTCGAGGGCACGCTGAATGTACTGAAGGCGAACGGCGTGATCGGGGGGCCGCTGGGGCGGACGGGGAAGGACAGCGGCATCATCATCGGGAACACCGGGGTGCCGGTGATCACGACGCGGGGCGGCTATGTGGAACTGCTGGTCAAGCTGCGCGAGCGGGTGACGGCGGGGCAGAAGGTGGCGGTTCAGTTTGACGCCTTCGGGGATGTGGTCGCGGAATATGCGAGCCCCGTGGCGGGAGTGGTGGCGACACGGCGGACGGATGCGACCTGTGAGGAAGGGTCGATCATCCTGTTCATCCTGATGGATCAGGGTGTTCCGGGGGATCCGGAAAGCCTGCCGGAATAGAGCCGGTCATCGCCCGTTGGCGTGGCGGCGTGACGGGCCCCCTTCCCTTCCGGCCCCAGGCCGTGCGACCGTGGCGCCATGCAAATCACACTGACCTCTGGCGAGCCGGTTTGGCCCCTGACCTTTGGCGCGATGCAGTTTGGCGGGCGGGCGGATGCCGCAGCCTCGGCCGCAATGTATGCGGCGGCGCGGGCGGCGGGGATCACGCATTTCGATACGGCGTGGATCTATACCGATGGGGCGGCGGACCGTTTGCTGGGCGAGATGGTCCGGGGTGATGCGGTGTTTGTCGCGACCAAGGTGGGCTATTCCGGCGGGGCCGCGCGGGCCAACATCACGGCCCAGTTCGAAGAGACACGGGCCCGGCTGGGGATGCAGGCGGTCGATCTGCTTTATCTTCATCGGTTCGACCCGGCGACGCCACTGGAGGAGACATTTGAGACCTTTGCCGGATGGCAGGCGCAGGGGCTGATCCGGTATATCGGCGTTTCCAACTTTGCCGCATGGCAGGTGATGAAGGCGCAAGGGGTCTGCGCGGCGCTGGGGACGCGGATTGATGCGGTCCAGCCGATGTACAATCTGGTCAAGCGGCAGGCCGAGGTCGAGATTCTGCCGATGGCGGTGGATCAGGGCATGGCTGTCTTTCCCTATTCGCCCCTGGGGGGCGGGTTGCTCACCGGGAAATATGCAAATGGAGGGACGGGGCGGCTGACCGAGAACGAGCACTATGCGGCGCGCTATCGCTTGCCCGAGATGCATGCGGCGGCAGCGGGGCTGGCAGCTCTTGCGGCTGAGGCGGGGGTGAACCCGGCGACCTTGGCTGTCGCATGGGTGATGCGGCATGCAGTGCGGCCAAGGCCTATCGTTTCGGCTCGGTCGGTGGAGCAGTTGGCACCGTCGCTGGCGGCAATTTGGGTCGTGGTGGATGAGGAGTTGATGGCGCGGGTCGGGGCCCTGTTCCCAAGCCCGCCGCCCGCGACGGACAGACTGGAGGAAGCGTGAAGGATTTCATCGTCATCGGTGGCGGTATTGCCGGGATTTCGGCGGCGGCGCGGCTGTCGGAGCTTGGGCGGGTTGTCGTCCTCGAGCGGGAGTCGGCGCTGGGGTATCACACCTCGGGCCGGTCAGCGGCGATGTTCGAGGAGACCTATGGCAAGCCATCTGTCGTGGCGCTGAACCGGGCGAGCAAGACCTACCTGGCCGAGGCGCATGGCGGGGTGCTGAGCCCGCGCGGTTTGCTGATGGTGGGGACACCGGAGACGGCGGACAAGTTTGCGGCGGACGCGGCGGCGATGGAGATGCAGGCGATCACGGTCGATGAGGCCGTGGCGCTGTGGCCGATCCTGAACCGGGAAGTCGTGGACCGGGCGGCGTTTCATCATGAGGCCTGGGATATTGATACGGACCGGCTGATCCAGGACTTTGCCCGGGTGGTGCGGGGGAACGGCGGGGAGATCGTCAGCAAGGCCGAAGTGACGGCGATCACGCGAACGGCACAGGGCTGGCGGGTGGAGGCCGGAGCGGTTTACGAGGGCGCGGTGCTGGTGAATGCCGCCGGGGCCTGGGTTGATGTGGTGGCGGCGATGGCGGGGATTGCGCCCATCGGGTTCACGCCGCTGCGCCGGTCGATGGCACGCATCCCGGCGCCTGGCGGGCGGGATGCAGGCGGCTGGCCGATGCTTATGGGCGCGGGCGAGGATTGGTATGCGAAACCCGATGCGGGGGCGCTGATCGTATCGCCGGCCGAGGAGGACCCGTCGGTGCCCCATGATGCCTTTGCTGATGACATGGTGCTGGCCGAAGGGCTGGCGCGGTATGAGGAGCATGTGACCGAGCCTGTTACGCGGATGCTGTCGAACTGGGCTGGCTTGCGGACCTTTGCGCCCGACCGGCAGTTGGTGCTGGGTCCGGATCCGGTGGATTCGGGATTTGTCTGGGTGGCGGGGCAAGGGGGGTATGGGTTTCAGACCTCGCCCGCTGCGTCGCAGCTGGTGGCGGATCTGGTGGCGGGGCGCATCAGCGGGCTTGCGCCCGAGGTTTTGGCGGCGGTGTCGCCTCAGCGGTTCCGGGAGGGGTAGCGATGGGATGGCGTGGGGGCCTGTGGTTGGCCTTTGTCGCTGTGCTGGGTTTGACGGCTTGCGGGGATGCGCCCCGGGACGCGGAGCAGTCGGCGGCCACGGCGGCGAATGTTTCGGTCAAGCGGGCGAATTTCGGGGATGCGGACCCGTTTGACTGGCCCGGGCGGGGGCCGTCTTCTTATCTCGTCCAAGGGATCGACCTTTCGCGTTGGCAGTCGGACGGGGACTGGACCGCGGCGCGCGAGGCCGGTGTGAATTTCGCGTTCATCAAGGCGACTGAGGGTGGCGACCGGGTGGACCCACTGTTCCGCAGCCATATGCTTGCCGCCGAGGCGGCGGGGGTGCCGTGGGGGGCCTATCATTTCTTCTACTTCTGCACGCCGGCGGCGCTGCAGGCCAAATGGTTCATCGACAATGTCCCGAACCATCGGGGAAGCCTGCCGCCGGTGCTTGACGTTGAATGGAATCCGCAGTCGCCGACCTGCCGGACACGGCCCGCACCCGAGAAGGTGCGGTCGGAGATGGCGATCTTCATGCGGATGGTGGAGCGGCATTACGGGCAGCGGCCGATCGTCTATACGAATATCGAGTTCTGGGAGGACAACGGGTTTGACCAGATCACGGACGAGGAGTTCTGGCTGCGGTCCACGGCGGGGCATCCGTCCGAGACCTATCCGGGGGCGCAATGGGTATTCTGGCAGTATTCGGGAACGGGGCGTGTGCCTGGGATCGGCGGGAATGTGGACCTGAACGTGTTTGCAGGATCGGCGGCAAGCTGGCGGGCGTGGCTGGGGAGGCGGATGCAATAGGCGGGGCGATCGACCGGGTAGACCACGCTCGGGTCGGGTGATCCCGACCTGAGGGGCGGGCAGTGGGTGCCCAGGGTGGGGTGTGATTTCATCGGAAGATCATGTCGTGACCCATCGTTTTGCCGTTGCTGCCATTGTTGCCCTTGTCTGACCGATGCCCCTTGCGGCGCAGGCGGCTGACCTTCTGGACCGCGACAAGGCCGCCAGCCAGATGCAGGCGGAGAAAATGTCGGATTTCATGATCAGCCGTTTGCCCGAGCTTGAAGGTGTGATCCCGCCAACGGAATGGACCGCTGGGACGATGGCGGAAAGGCCCGCTTGGCCATGTCTAGGCACAGAAGCAAACAAGTGAGGAATGAATGGGACCTAAGGCTTTCCGCGTGGCAGCAGGAATTCTGGTCATGGGCCTGCTTGGGGCCTGTGAAGAGGCGGCAACGGTTAGCGTCGCGTCTGAAGCGCCAAGCCCCGCCGTGCAGGGCTGTCTGCGCGACGTTGCGAACACGACAAACAACGAAGTGGTTGTTCTGGAGTCGAGCTATTCGGAAGCGGGGACGCAGGTGATCGTGGGCGTCGGCCCGGACGAAGCGCGCTGGAATTGTATCGGCTATACCGACGGCACGACGGCGGGCATCCAGTCGCTGACGGACGAAGGCTACCTTTGATTGAGGCCCGTGGCCGGGTCTGATCCGGCCACGGTCTTTGCTGGTTCTAGCCGTCTATGCGGATCGCAGCGTTTGCCGGATCGTAGGGGCTGTCTTCGGTGATGACCGCGTCCCAGAGTTCGCGGAACATGCGGACCTTGAGTTTGGTGCCGACAGCGGCATGTTCGGGCTTGACGTAACCCATGCCGATGCTTTTCCCGAAGGCGACAGAGTAACCGCCCGAGGTGAGGCGGCCTACGCGGGTGCCGTCATCGGCAAACAGCACCTCTTTGCCCCAGGGATCGGCGTCTGTCGGGCCGTCGATCAGAAGCGTCACGCATTTGGAGCGGATGCCCACGGCCTCCATCCGGGTCTTGCCCTGGAAATCCTTGGACAGGTCGACGAAGCGGGGCAGGTCAGCTTCGAGCGGCGTGGCGTCGCGCCCCAGTTCGTTACCGAAGGCGCGGTAGGATTTTTCCTGACGGAGCCAGTTCTGGGCGCGGGCGCCTACGAGTTTCATGCCGTGGGCGGCACCGGCCTTTTCCAGCAGGTCGAAGAGGTAGTTCTGCATTTCGATCGGGTGGTGGAGTTCCCAGCCAAGTTCGCCGGTATAGGCCACGCGGATGGCGTTGACGGGGCACATGCCGAGTTCGATCTGCCGGGCCGAGAGCCAGGGGAAACGCTTGTTGGACAGGGCGGTTTCGGGGTCGGCGTCCTTGATGACGGATTTGAGCACGTCGCGGGATTTCGGCCCGGCGATGGCAAAGACGCCCCATTGGGTGGTGACGTTCTGCACCTCGATCCGGCCGAATTCGGCCTCCTTGTCCGCGACGCATTTGCGCAGGTAGTCGCCGTCATAGTCCGTCCAGGCCCCGGCAGAGACAAGGTAGTATTCTGTCTCGGACAGCCGCACGATGGTATACTCGGTGCGGGTCGTGCCGGTCGGGGTCAGCGCGTAGGTCAGGTTGATGCGGCCGACCTTGGGCAGCTTGTTGCAGGTGAACCAGTCGAGGAAGGCGGTGGCACCCGCGCCCTTGACGATATGCTTGGTGAACGCTGTGGCGTCGATCAGGCCCACGCCGCCACGGATCGCCTTGGCCTCGTCCACCGCATATTGCCACCAGCCGCCGCGCCGGAAGGACCGGCTGGCGTGGTCGTCAAATCCCATCGGCGCATAGTAGATCGGGCGTTCCCAGCCGTTGACCTGACCGAATTGCGCGCCGCGGGCCTTTTGGCGGTCATAAGCGGGGGCGGTGCGGAGGGGCCTTGCGGCTTCGCGTTCCTCGTCGGGGTGGTGGAGGATGAAGACGTGGGAATAGCATTCCTCGTTCTTGCGGGCCGCATATTCGGTCGTCATCCATGACCCGTAGCGTTTGGGGTCAAGCGAGGCCATGTCGATTTCGGCCTCACCTTCCACCATCTGCTGGGCGAGGTAGTAGCCGGTGCCGCCCGCTGCCGTAATGCCGAAGGAGAAGCCCTCGGCGAGCCACATGTTGCGCAGGCCGGGCGCAGGGCCGACAAGCGGGTTGCCGTCGGGCGTATAGCAGATCGGGCCGTTGAAATCGTCCTTGAGCCCCACGGTTTCGGACGAGGGGATGCGGTGGATCATCGACATGTATTCCGTCTCGATCCGTTCCAGATCGAGCGGGAAGAGATCGGCGCGGAAGCTGTCGGGGACACCGTATTCGAACCGGGCGGGGGCGTTCTGTTCATAGGGGCCAAGGATCCACCCGCCGCGTTCTTCGCGGACGTACCATTTGGCATCGGCGTCGCGCAGGACGGGGTGCTGGTCATGGGTCTTGCGCCATTCGACGAGCAGCGGGTCGGGTTCGGTGACGATGTACTGGTGTTCGACGGGGATGGCGGGGATCTTGATGCCGAGGAGTTTGGCGGTCCGCTGGGCGTGGTTGCCGGTTGCGGTGACGACGTGTTCGGCGTGAATGACGACCTTGTCGTCGCCAGGGACGAGATTGCCGCCCTTTTCGACCATGTTGGTGACGGTTACATCCCAGTGGTCGCCCTTCCATTCATAGCCGTCGACCTGCCAGCGGCGTTCGATCATCACGCCGCGCTGTCGGGCACCCTTTGCCATGGCCATCGTCACGTCGGCCGGATTGATGTAGCCATCCGTGGGGTGGTAGATTGCGCCTTCGAGGTCATCGGTGCGGACGAGCGGCCAGCGGTCCTTGATGTCCTTGGCGGTCAGCCACTGGAACGGGACGTCACAGGTTTCGGCGGTGGTCGCATAGACCATGTATTCGTCCATCCGCGCCCGTGTCTGGGCCATGCGGAGATTGCCCACGACGGCGAACCCGGCGTTGAGGCCCGTCTCGGCTTCGAGCGATTTGTAGAAATCGACCGAGTATTTGTGGATGTGGGTCGTGGCGAAGGACATGTTGAACAGGGGCAGAAGCCCCGCCGCATGCCATGTGGAACCCGAGGTCAGTTCGTCGCGTTCAAGGAGCATCACGTCAGACCACCCTGCCGCCGCAAGATGATAGGCGATGGACGTGCCGACCGCGCCCCCGCCGACGACGAGAGCTTTGACATGGGTCTTGAGCGGGGCGTTCATGGGGCAGACTCCTGGAGGGCGGGATGGCTCGGCTGCAATCTGGCCTATCACGGGGGCAAAGGCGACAGCCAGCCGACCTGTCGCGGCGTGAATGCGACCATGGGCCGGGTCTGGAAAGCCTGGCTGAACCGGTTGCGGGCGTCCGTGGCCTCATCCTGACGCGGCGTAGTGTGTGTGATCATGCGAATGAAACTGCGGGATGCGGCGGAACTGGTGCGGCCGGCCTTTCGCGCTCCCGCCGTTGCGGGCGAAGGTGACGAAGGGGGCAAAGGGCTGCCTGACGACGGCTGATGTGCTGATCATCCCCGCCAGGAACGGGTTCAGCGACTGGACGGCATATAACCTCAAGGCGTTCAGCATCCAGTGGGCATGGCTGGGATCGGACAAGCTGAACCCGTGGATCGGGGCGGCGACGTGGCACATGGGGTTTGCCGAACATGCGCTGGAGGTGGCGAAGTTCCTGAACACGCGGCGGCCGAAGTTTGTGATCGGCTATTCCCTGGGGGCGGCTTCGGCGCAGATCTCTGGCGCGCGTTATCAGGTGCCCACGGTGGCCTTTGCCGCGCCGTGCCCGATGATGGGCAAGCTGCCCATTCCGGGCAAAGCGTGGGTGATGGACTTTGTCCATACGGATGACGTGATCGGGCCGGTGCTGGAACAATGGGTGGGGTTACGGTGGCTGGGCGGGGTGCGGTCGCTGTTGCCGCCGAAGGGGCGGCTTCAGCCATGCAATGCCGGACTGCATCGCGGCGTCGCAACACCGGCTGGCCAAGGGTGATCTGGCGCAGGACTGGGCTCTGATGCCGTGAGGTGGTGGGGTAAAGAAATGAGGCTGGAGAGGGATCGGGTTGTCTGCTTGGGGATTCATGGGCTTGACCCTATGGGAGGCATTATGGCACGGATTGACAGACGGTCGGACTTCCCCAGTCTCGGGACAGACCTATCCTGCGACCTTCGTGACAGGGACGCCGAGCGCGGTGTAGCCGTTCAGGACGGCCACACGGACCCTCCTCAGTACACCCTCACCCTCCGCCTTGATCACCGTGCTGTCGAACAGCAGGTGCAACGGGCCTGCTGAACCGCGATAGGGGATGTTGACCTTCTGGATCATCTGGCGGCGGCTCCGCGTGCCGAAGTCCGGCACAGCCCGGTCCAGACCGATCAGGTTCAACAAGCTCCCGACGAAGCCGGTCGTCTGCTTGAGCGCCATGCCGAAAAGGACCTTCATCGTCAGGCAGGTCTGGACGACAGCATCACTTCAGACGGGCTGTCGACCCCGCTTGCCGGTCGGCTGCGCCGCCCACGTCATTTCTGGTTCAAACCAGATCACCAGCGATCCCCGACGCTTGAGTACCTTGTTTTGGGCGGGCCAGTTCAGGGTCTTGCAGGTCGGCGTGTTCAGTCTGCTCACGCAATCCAGCTATCACATTGGATTCATGCGATGAATCCCTCAAGAGATTTGTGTGACAGAGCCCATGGGTTTGGTCAAGAGACCGTAATGGGTAAGCGCAGCGGGTCAATGCGGGGGTATCTGGCGGGTTGCACCCACCCTACGTCAATGCCCGGTCGAGGTGGGTATAGCCACCGTCGGGGAAAAGCCATTCGCCGGTCATGTGGCTCGCCCGGTCGGACAACAGCCAGACCACGGCATCGGCAATCTCGCGCGGGGTGGTCATGCGGTGGCCAAGGGGGATGCGCGATCCGATCCGGGCCATTTCGGCCTCGGGGTCGGCGAAAGTCCTGATCCATCGGGCGTAGAGGGGGGTCATGACCTCGGCCGGGATGACTGCGTTGACGCGCACCCCGTCGGGGGCAAGGGCTGCGGCCCATTCGCGGGTAAGGCCCAGTTGCGCCGCCTTGGCCGCGACATAGGCCGAGGTGTTGCCCTGCCCGGTGAGCGCGGTCTTGGACGAGACGTTGACAATGGCGCCCTTTGCGGCCTTCAGGTCTTCAAGGATCAGATGGACCAGCGTGTAGTAGTGGATCAGGTTCTGGTCGAGCGAGGCGCGGAAGGCGGCGGGGCCTGCGGTGAGGCCCACCGAGTCATTGGCCCCGGCGTTGTTCACCAGCCCGTCGATACGGCCCCAGCGGTCGCGGGTTTCGGTGATCGCGGCGGCGCAGGCCGCGTCGTCGGAGAGTTCAACCTGGACCCAGCCCGCCTTGGGTGACAGGGCGGCGAGGCCCGCGAAGAAGGCCGCATCGGGTTCGCGGCGGGCAAAGACGACAGGGACCGCGCCTTCTTCGGCAAGGATCTGGCTGACTGCCGCTCCGATGCCCGAGGCGCCGCCGGTGACGATGATCGTCTTGCCTGTGAGACCGAGGTCCATGGTGAGCCTTTCCTTGTTTCACCGGCCCCTGCCGGGTTGGTTGTGAGGGCGACTTTGCGGATTTGGCGGCGGATCGCAAGGCCTTGCCGCTTTACCCCTTGTTCACCGCTTCCGGCCAGACTGCTGGGGGACGAACTGCGGAGGCTGCCCTGACCCTGGTGATTGTGATCCTTGCGCTTGTTGTCCTGTGGCGGTCACAGCATCCCCGGCACGACCAGATCTGGCGGGCGGTGGCCATCGGCGAAGGTCTTGATATTGATGATGACTTTCTCGCCCATCTCGATCCGGCCTTCGACGGTGGCCGAGCCCATATGGGGCAGAAGGACGACGTTGGGCAGTTCGCGCAGGCGCGGGTTCACTTTGGCCCCGCGTTCATAGACGTCAAGGCCGGCGCCCGCGATTTCGTGGGCACGAAGCATGCGGGTGAGGGCATTTTCGTCGATCACCTCGCCGCGCGAGGTGTTCACGATGACGGCGGAGGGCTTCATCAGCTTGAGCCTGCGGGCGTTCATCAGGTGGAAGGTCGAAGGCGTATGCGGGCAGTTGATCGAGAGCACGTCCATCCGGGCGACCATCTGGTCGAGGCTTTCCCAGTAGGTGGCCTCGAGCGCCTCTTCGACTTCGGGGCGGAGGCGATTGCGGTTGTGGTAATGGATCTGCATGCCGAAGGCGCGGGCACGGCGGGCCACGGCCTGACCAATGCGGCCCATGCCGAGGATGCCAAGCCGCCGCCCGCCGATCCGCCCGCCCAAGAGCGCCATGGGCGCCCAGCCGTGCCATTCGCCGGTCTGCATCAGATGAAGCCCTTCGGGGATGCGGCGAGTCACGGCGAGGATGAGGGCCAGCGTCATGTCAGCGGTATCTTCGGTTACGACGCCGGGAGTGTTGGAGACGAGGATGCCGCGCTGCCGGGCGGTGGCCACGTCGATATGGTCAACCCCTGCCCCGTAGTTGGCGATGAGTTTCAGATTCTCGCCCGCCTGAGCCAGAAGACCCGTGTCGATGGTATCGCTGAGCGAGGGGACGATCACGTCGGCGGTGGCAAAGGCCGCAGCCAGCGCTTCGCGCGTCATGGGGGTATCGTCGTCGCGGAGCGTGACGTGAAAGAGTTCCTTCATCCGCGTCTCGACAATCGCGGGCAACCGTCGCGTCACGACAACACTCAACCGTTTCGATGGCATCGGGAACGCTCCTTGACTTTCAACGGCCGGGTTTTGGTGGCAGGTTGCCAGCCAGGGACGCGACGCACAAGAACAACGCGCCCGGCGGCAGAGGCAAGAAGCAGGTTGCGGATGAATTCGCGGAGATGGGCAGGCCCGCTTGCGGCCGTTGTGATCGCGCTTTCCGCGACGACGCAAGCATTTTCGCAGGAGATTGCCACGGAACTGCGCCCCCAAGCGCGCCCGGCCTCGCTTGTCATTCCCGATGACGTGATCGCGGCCGAGGATGCGGCGATGGCTGCCGATACCGAAGCGGCGCTTTTGCAGGCGAGTGCGGTGGCCGAGGATACGGTCGTGGCCGCAGAAAAGGTCATGGAAGCCAGTGCAGAGGGGCCGGTTGTGGGGCCGGAGACGAATCTGCCGCTGCCGCGCTTTGTCTCGCTCAAGACCAACGAGGGCAACGTGCGGCGGGGGCCATCGCTGTCGCACCGGATCGACTGGGTCTTTGTGCGCGAGGACATGCCGCTGCAGATCACGGCGGAGTATGGCCACTGGCGTCGCGTCATCGACCGCGAGGGACTGGGCGGTTGGGTGCATTACTCGCTTCTGTCCGGGACGCGGACAGTGATCGTGGATCAGGACATGCTGCCGCTTTTGAACCGGCCACAAGAGGGCGCGACCGAGAATGCGCGGCTGGAGCAGGGCGTGATCGCGTTTCTGGACGAATGCTCCTTGGACTGGTGCCAGATCCATGCGGGGGGCTTTGCCGGATGGGTGCGCAAGACCTCGGTCTGGGGTGTGGAGGCGGACGAAATCCGCGAGTGATCTTGTCGCCGCAGCGCGGCATCGTTAGGGGCGGGGGACGATGAATACGCACCGCCAGCACGAGAACCAGTTGAACCTGTCCGCCGGCGTGCTGTCGGTGACGGTGGCCTTTGTGCTGGTGCTGGCCAAGCTTTGGGCGTTGCAGCAGACGGGGGCGCTGTCGATTGCGGCGACGCTGGCCGATTCGGCGCTTGACCTGATGATGTCTTTGGGCGGGCTTGCGGCGATCGCCTATGCAGCGCGGCCTGCGGATGAGGATCATGCCTTTGGCCATACATCGGCCGAGGATCTGGCGGCGCTGGCGCAGTCGTTCTTTATCCTGATTTCGGCGGGCGTCATCAGTGTCGCCGCCGTGCTGCGCCTGCTGGCCCCCGAGGCACCGGTGATTGCGTCCGAAGGGGCTGGGATGGCGGTGATCGGGTTTTCCATCATCCTCACGGCGGGGCTGGTCCTGTGGCAGCGGCGGGTGGCGCGGGTCACGGGAAGCAAGGTGGTGGCGGCGGATTCGCTTCATTACATCGGTGACCTGATCCCGAATATCGGGGCGATCATCGCACTTTGGGCCTCGGCGGCGCTTGAGCTGACGCGGATCGATTCCGTGGTGGCGCTATTTGCGGCGAGCCTGATGGTGTTTGGGGCGCTGGGGATCGGCAAGGCCGCTCTTGACGCGCTGATGGACCGGCGGGCCGACCCCAAGGTGATAGCCGGGATCGAAGAGATTGCGCGTACCTTTCCGGGCGTTCATGGGTTTCATGACCTCAAGACGCGGGTTGCGGGGAGCCGGATCTTTGTGAACATGCATATCGAACTGGACGGCAGTCAGACGCTGGACGAAGCCCATGCCATTGGCGCGGCACTGCGCCGGGCGATCATTGCGGCCTATCCCAAGGCGGATGTGCTGATCCACAAGGACCCCGTCGGGGTGCAGCCGCATCCGGATGATCCGACGTGGTAGCGCCGTTTCGGGCTTTCGGTGTGGAGCGGGGCGGGGTCTTGGTGCCGGGCGCTGGCGAGGTCCCGGGGGAGTTCTGCGAGCGTGCCGGAATGGTACAGGGGGCGACGCCCTGCGGCGGAACGCCGTTAGGGGCCCTTGTCCTGCGAAAAGCAGCAGGACGGGGTTCGGGTTGGGTGTTGGGCCCGGGGTCCTGTCCTGCCCTGGCGCCGTGGCAGGGCAGAAGAACCTGTGGGATCAGGCAGCGTCCAGCAGGCCCCGGCCTTTGAGAAGGGCTTCAACGCCAGGCATGCGGCCGCGGAATCGGGCGTAGAGGACGGCGGCGTCCTCGGACCCGCCGGCGGAGAGTATGTTTTCCTCAAGGCTGGCCGCGAGGGTGGCGTGGAAGGGATTGCCGGCCTCTTCGAAGGCGGCGAAGGCATCGGCGTCCATGACTTCGGACCACATGTAGCTGTAATAGCCCGAGGAATAGCCGTCGCCGGAGAAGACATGGGCGAAGTGGGGCGCAGCGTGGCGCATGCGGATGGCGCGGGGCATGCCGAGGCTTTCGAGGATTTCGGCCTGTTTCTGCATCGGGTCAGCAGGGGCCGGGCCGTCGTGGAATTCGAGATCGACGAGGGCTGAGGAGACATATTCGACGGTCTGGAAGCCCATGTCATAGGTCGCTGCCTTGAGCAGGCGGTCGAGGAGGTCCTCGGGCATGGGTTCGCCGGTTGTCGCATGGGTGGCGAATTCCGACAGGACGGCGGGCACTTCGAGCCAGTGTTCGTAAAGCTGGCTTGGCAGTTCAACGAAATCGCGGGCGACCGAGGTGCCCGAGATGGATTCATAGGTCACGTTCGAGAGCATCTGGTGCAGGGCGTGACCGAATTCGTGGAAGAGTGTGCGGGCGTCCTCATAGGAGAGGAGCGCAGGTTCGCCCGCCGCCGGTTTGGCAAAGTTGCAGACGTTGATGACATGCGGCTTGAGGTCGGCGACGAGGCGCTGCTGGTTCTGCAGAGCCGAGCACCATGCGCCGGACTGTTTGGAGGGGCGGGCGAAGTAGTCGCCGATGAAGACGGCCAGATGCTGGCCGTTGCGGGTCACGTCCCAGACGCGGACGTCGGGATGGTAAAGGGGGGCCTCAACCGGGGTGAAGTACAGGCCGAAGAGGCGGGTTGCGCAGGCGAAGGAGGCTTCGATCATGCGTTCGAGCTGCAGGTATGGCTTGAGTTGCGCCTCATCCAGATCGTGTTCGGCCTTTCGGCGCTTTTCGGCATAGTAGCGCCAGTCCCATGCCTCAAGCGGACCAGCGATGCCGTCGGCGTGGAGCATGGATTCGAGGGCGGCGGCATCGGAGAGGGCGGCCTCGCGGGCAGGGGTCCAGACCTGAAGGAGGAGGTCGCGGACGGCGGCGGGGGTGCCGGCCATTTCGGTTTCAAGCTTGTAGGCTGCAAAGTTGGCGTAACCGAGAAGCTGGGCGCGTTCTTCGCGGAGGCGGAGAGTTTCAGCCACGATCTCGCGGTTGTCGGTGGCTGTGCCGTTGGCGCCTCGGGCGACCCAGGCCTCGTACGCCTTTTGCCGCAGGGCGCGGTTTGGGGAGAATTGCAGGAACGGAACGATGAGCGAGCGGGAGAGCGTGACGATAGGGCCTGACGCGCCCCGGTCCTGTCCGGCGGCGCGGGCGGTGGCTGCGACGAAAACGGGAAGCTGGGCAAGGTCAGCGTCCGACAGAGGCATGGACCAGTCGCGTTCGTCGGCCAGGATGTTCTGGGTGAACTGGGTACCGAGGACGGCGAGGCGGGATTTCACCTCGGTCATGCGGGATTCCTGATCGCCCTCAAGCTGGGCGCCGGCGCGGACAAAGGCGCGGCGGGTGAGCATCAGGACGCGGGCCTGTTCGGGCGTGAGGCCGAGCGTGTCGCGTTGCTGCCAGAGGGAGTCGACACGGGCGAAGAGGGCCTTGTTCGAGGTGACTTCGGACCCGTAGGCGGAGAGGAGGGGGGCGAAGTCGCGTTCCAGCGCCTCACGCGCGGGGTTGCTGTCGGCGCCGGCAACTGTCCCGAAGGCGGAAAGGACACGGTTCAGGGTTGCATCGGCCATTTCCAGCGCCTCGATCGTGTTGACGAAACTGGGCGCGTCAGGGTTGCCGGTGATGGCGGCGATGTTGGCGCGGGACCGGGCAATCGCCTCGTTCACGGCGGGGGCGTAGTCTTCGTCGCGGATGAAGTCGAAGGGGGGCAGGCCGAAGGGCGTGGTCCAGAGGGCGAGCAGGGGATTGGTCATGGCGGGACTCCTTTGGAAGCAAACCTAGGCGCGGCGGCGGCGTGATGCCACACCTGCCGTTGGGGTTCATGTGAAAAAGCCGGTGTCCCGCGGCGCTATGGCCGGGTGAAGACCGACATCGCCAAGGTCGGCATTTCGCGGATGCGGGCCTTGTCTTCGCCCGAGGGGCGTTGGGAGATGGCGAGTGCGATCTGCTTGCCAAGGTCTCCTGCCCCCGCCGCGACGGGCGTTCGCCGATCCCCTCGCCCGTGTCACGGGCCGATTGCAGGAAGGCGGGATAGGCGGCCTGTCCGGCGGCGTCGATCTTTTCCACCCGCGCGCGTGTCAGCGGCCCTAGACGGTGCCTGCCCGCCCGCATCGTGCAGAACAGGCAGCCCGAGGCTGCGGCATTCGAAGTCGCACTTTTACCCCGATTGACCCAAAGCCGCAGGCATTCGATGATCTGTTCCGGATGAACGGCGGCGTGATTGTCGAGCTCTGGGACGTGATCCAGGCCGTCCCGACCGAAGGCCTTGCCAATGGTAACGGGTTGTTCGGAGGCCTTGACGCAAACTGAGGGCGGTGCGGCCGGTCAGCCAGCCCTGAACACCACAGGCGGAGAATTTCCTCTCCGCCTGAGGAACAGATCAGCGTTCGGTGCGCTGGCGCAGGCGCTGTTCAATGTTCCGCAGGAATAGCGAGAGGCCGATGGTGATCGTGAGGTAGATGAGCGCCACAACGTTGTAGGTTTCAAGGTAACGGAAATTGCCTGCCGCTGTGACCTTGCCCAGTTGGGTAATGTCGCTGACGCCAAGGACCGAGACGAGGGAGGAATCCTTGACCATGGCCACGAAATCGTTGCCGAGCGGGGGGAGGATGACCTTGAACGCCTGCGGAAAGACGATGAAGCGGAAGCGGTGCCAGCGGTTGAGGCCCAACGCCTCGCCCGCTTCGATCTGGCCCTTGTCGACGGAGAGCAGACCCGCGCGGAAGATTTCCGACAGGAAAGAGGCGTAGGCAAGCGTAAGTGCGATGACGGCGCGCCAGAGGAGCGGGAAGTCGCGGGAGAGGATCGGGTCGCGGCCGAGTTTGGCGAGGACCCAGTTCAGCGCCTCGACCGTGGCGGGGGCGAGGACGAAGGCCACATAGAGGAGCAGGACGATGATCGGGATGCCACGCATCACCTCGACATAAAGCCGGGCGGCCTGACGGAGGATGAGGGAGCCCGAGAGTTGGGCGAGGGCCAGACCGAGTCCGAGGAGGCAAGCCAGTGAGTAGGCGACGATGGTCACCATCACGGTGATCCAGATCCCTTTGGCCAGCGTGCGCAGCACCAGGGCATAGGTTTCAGCCGAGAGCACCTGCCAGAACAGGTAGAGGCCCGTCATCGCGATGATGACGAGCCACCAGGGAAAATCCTTGTCCTGCGGCGGTGTTGGCACCATCAGCGGGGCAGCCCGAAAAGACGCACGGGCGCCCGCTTATGACCGGGATTGATGGGCTTCATTCACCCATCTTGTACTCGAGGAACCACTTGGTGTTCAGCGCATCGAGCGTGCCGTCGGCGGCGAGGGACGCGATGGCTGCGTTGATCGGGACGACGAGATCGGAGCCTTTGGGGAAGATGAAACCGAAATCTTCGGTCCCGAGCGGTTCGCCGACCAGCTTGAGCCCGCCGTCGGAGGCTTCGACATATCCGGCGCCTGCAGTACCGTCAGTCAGGACAAGATCCACGTCGCCAGCGCGAAGTGCCTGAACGGTGGCACCGAAGGTTTCGAACAGCTTGATGCGCGGGTTGGCTTCGTCACCGTCAAGTACGTCATAGACGCCGACATAGAAGGGGGTCGTTCCGGGCTGGGCGGCCATCAGGAGTTCTGCGTTGGCTGCAAAGGAGGCTGCGTCGGTGAAACGCTCTTCATCGCCACGCACCATCATGACCATCTCGCTTGTCATGTACTTGTCCGAGAAATCGACCATTTCCTTGCGGTCGTCGCGGATCGTGATGCCGGTCATCCCGAGGTCGTACTGGCCTTCGGACACGGCGGGGATCATGGCGTCCCAGCTGATGTTTTCGTAGGTCACGGTCATGTTGAGCCGCTTGGCGATTTCCGCCATTGCGTCATATTCCCAGCCGATGGCCGCGCCGCCGGCATCCAGGAACTGGAGCGGAGGATAGGCGTTTTCGGTCACGACGGTGATGTTGCGGCCGGCGAGATCAGGCAGGTCTTGCGCGAGCGAGGGAGAGGCAAGGAGCGAACCGGTCAGGACGAGAGTTGCGAAAAGCTTCATGTCATTTCCTCATGTGTTGAACTGACGGTCGAATATGACGGTGGGAGCGGTGTTGGCAAGCATGTGTGTCGACTGATTTCAGGTCGCGAGAGACAGAAGAATTTCCTACTACGGCAAAATGTGCCATCGCGGGCGGGCATTGGCGGAAAAGCGGGTCTTCTGTTTACATTCGACCGGCACGATGGCGGACGACCAAAGCAAGAGAGTCCTGATGACAATACGCCGGATTCGTCATTATACCCTGATGACCTTCGCCGCCATGCTGGCCAGTCCTTCTGTCGCGGAGGAGCCTGTGACCCTTCGGGTGATGACCTTCAACGTCTGGTATGGTGGCGAGCAGGTCGATTTCAACAAGGTGATCGCGGCCATCCGGGCGGCCGATGCCGATATCGTCGGACTGCAGGAACCCGACGGGAATACGATACGGATCGCGGCGGCGGCGGGGTACAGTTACGTTGATCTGCGGCGGCACATCATTTCGCGTTATCCGCTGTTTGATTCTGGGTTGGGCCAGCGGACAGAGACCGGACAGACCGTGTATTCGCTGGCCGGGTTGGATGGGGATGCGGTGCAGGCCTGGGCACTGGTGGCACCGGGGAAGGTGGTGGGTGTTGCAAACCTGCATCTGACCTCTGATCCTTATGGGCCGAATGCCGTACGTGACGGCGAACCGCTGGCGGCGGTGCTGCAGGTCGAACTGGACACGCGGATGCCTGAGATCGAGCCATTTGCTGCGGCGCTGAGGCCGCTGGTCGCAGCGGGGGTGCCCTTGTTCGTGACGGGTGATTTCAATTCGCCGTCACATCTGGACTGGACGGAGGCCACGGTCGGCCTGTTGCCCGAGCGGTTGTTTCCGGTGGCCTGGCCGGTGTCGCAGGTGATGACCGAGGCAGGGTTCACCGACAGTTACCGAGTGGCCCATCCCGATCCGCTTGCTGTGCCGGGTCTGACCTATTCGCCGGGTTTTCCGCATCCCGCGATGCTGGAAGGCGAGCCGATGGACCGGATCGACTATGTCTATGCCGCCCATGCCGAAACCGTTTCATCCGAGATCGTGGGCGAAGCGGGCGGTCCGGATGTGGCGATTTCCGTGACGCCATGGCCTTCGGACCATCGGGCGGTTGTTTCGACGTTCACCGTTACGCCGATGGAAGCACCGGCATTGGTCGCGGTCGAGCCGCGTCTGGTGACGGAAGGCGCGTTCTTTCTTGTCCGGGTGAACAGTCCGGAGCGGGCCGACTGGGCCGTCAGCATCGTGCCGCGCGGCGGCGACGTGGCAAACGATGTGATCACTGGTGTCGAGGGGATCGAGGCCTATTGGCGGTCGAGCGTGAAGTTCTCGACCTTTGGTCTGGCACCGGGTGCCTATGATGCTGTGATGCTTGATGTCGAAGGAAAGGAAATCGCCCGGACCCAGTTTTCGGTCGTGGCCGAGGGCGGCGATGCGACAGTGACGGTCGTGACGCCTGAAGTGAAGGTGGGCGATCCGGTGACAGTGCGCTGGGCGGGCGCGCCGGGCATGCGGTTCGACTGGATCGGAATTTACCGGCGGGGAGAACCCAGCGTCTATAACTATCTGGCCTTCGCCTATACCGGGGCGACGCTGGAAGGCGAGATCAGGCTGACGCCAGACCTATACTATGAAGAACTGGGCCCGGGGGACTATGAGATGCGGCTGATGGCGGATGACGCCTATATGACGCTGGCGGCTGCGCCCTTTACCATCACGGCCCCATGAACACTGTCCTGTCCGCCGCATACCGGGCAGCCGCGGCGGGGTTTGAGCGTCATGGTCCGTGTTTCGGCGTAAAGCACACCATGGATCATCATGCGGCCGCCGGGCCCTTCGCCCGCGGCGGCGCGGTGCCGTTGGTCAGGACGAGGTCGACGTCACCGGGCTTGAGGGCCTTCACGCTTGCGCCGAAGGTTTCGAGGAGCTTGATGCGGGGGTTGGCTTAGTTGCCGTCGAGCACTTCATAGACGCCGGTGTGGAAGGGCGCGGTGCCGGGCTGGGCACCGACCAGAAGGTCGGGATTTGCCACAAAGGAGGCGGCGTAGGTCAAGCGGTCTTTGTCGCGGCGCACCATCATGACGGTCTGGCTGGCCATGCAGGAATCCGAGCAATCGACCATCTCCTTGCGGTCGTCGCGGATGATGATCCCGGTCATGCCCATGTCCTGCTGGCCTTCCTACACGGCCGGAACCATCGCGTCCGAGCTGATGCTCTCATGGACACCGTCGCGTTCAGCCGCTTTGGCGATCTCGGCTATCGCGTCATATTCCCAGCCGATCGCGTTCCCCGCAGCATCGAGGAACTGCCGCGGCGGATAGGCGTTCTCGGTCATGACGACGATCTCGCGTCATTGCAGGTCGGGCAGGTCCAGCGCGGCAGCGGCCGAGGCGGGGTCAGAGCTGGACATGGATATGGTCGTCATGGCGCGCTGCCCGGCAGCCCTGGAAGCGCAGCCTGTCCGAGGCAAGGCCAAGGCGCGCGGCCAGCGGCGGCTCGAGAAAGACCTTGCCCACGCGCGGATCATCAAGCAGCGCCTGGGTCAGCGCGGCGGTCCGCCCGGGCTCGAAGGGGCGGTCCGGGAAGAGGGGCTGCAGCCAGCCCATCCCCCAGCGCAAGGTGAGCCGAACAGGCGGGCAATCCGAGGCGCCGTCGGTCTCGAACGCCCAGTAGCCGATGGGTGAGCGCGTGACCCCCGGCAGGTAGGCCCCGGCGCTGTCGGTGTAGAAGAAGGCGAAGTCGAGCTTTTCGCCATCGTCATGGCTTAGATGCGGCAGGAGCGGCATGCCGTCGAGAAAGGGGAAACCGCCGTCCAGCGCGAGCGTCACCGTGCCGGGATAGGCGTCTGCGACCCGCGCTGCGGCATCTTCGGCCACCGCTGCCAGTTCGGGTGTCACGAAGTTGCGCAAGGTCGCGCAGTAGAGCGGCGATTGCATGCGCAGGGTGTCGCCCGTGCAGGGCAGCGCGACGCGTCCGGCCAAAGGCGCAAGCGCCTGGGCCGCGGCCCAGAGCACGAGGAAGGCGCCAAGAAAGATCGGCACCCGCCAGCGCCGGACCGTGAGCGACAGCGCCCAGGCGATGCCGCCAAGCTGGGTCAGCACCGTCAGCAGGACGATCATGGATCCGTGCAGGATGATCCGGCCCATCGCCGCCCCTTTCGTTGCGTGCCTACCGGGCGGGTTGCACAGCACTGCAGGCCGGGCACCCTTCGCGTCGGTGCAGCGTGATCACCCGAGTCTCGGCATTTAGCCCATCCCAGATGAGAAGCCGCCCGCACAGGCCCTCGCCGGCCCCTGTGATGGCCTTGACCGCCTCGAGCGCCATGATCGACCCGATCACCCCCGGCAGGGGACCTGCCACCCCGGACTCGGCGCAGGAGGGCACCAGCGCGCGGTCGGGGGCTGTCGGAAAGACGCAGGCGAAGCAGGGCCCGCCACGGGCGGGGTCGTAAAGGCTGACCTGCCCTTCCCATTGGGTCAGGGCCCCGGCGATCAGCGGCTTGGCGAGGTGAGCGGCCACCCGGTTGACGAGGTAGCGCGTCTCGAAATTGTCCGACCCGTCGAGGATGAGATCATAATCGGCGAAAAGTGTGGCCGCGATCTCGGCCGTGAGGCGGCGGTTGTAGGGGTGGACAGTGATGTGGGGGTTCTGGGCGGTCATTGCGGCCATGGCCGACATGACCTTGGGCTGGCCGATCATCGCGTCGGTGTGGATGACCTGCCGCTGCAGGTTGGCGTTTTCCACGGTGTCGTCATCGATCACGCCGATTGTGCCGACACCGGCTGCGGCGAGATACTGGAGCGCGGGTGCGCCAAGGCCTCCTGCCCCGATGACGAGGACGCGGGCGTTTTTCAGCGCCTTTTGCCCCGGCCCGCCGATTTCGCGCAGGATGATGTGGCGGGCGTAACGGTCGAGTTCGGACTCGGAAAAGCTGCTGGGACGGACGTGTTCGGGTGCCGGGGCAAGATTGGCGCGGGCGCGGAGGGCCGAAAGGCCCTTGCGGTAGAGCCAGATGACCCCGGCGAAGGAGAGGAGGAGGAACCAGAAGGCGGGGCTCCTGCCCGTCGCCTCTCGCAACGGATGGCCGTCGGGGAGGAGGAGTTGTTCGGCCAGAACGGCGCAAAGGAGGATGCCGATCATGATGAGGCGCGCGCGGACCGGGGCCTTCATCAGCGCGCCGATGCCCCAGAGCGTGGCCGCCATCACGCCGACAAGGATCACGGTTTGACCCCAGTGGAGCCAAAGCCGCCAGTGCCACGGTCGGTTTCGGTCAGGATTTCGGTCAGGGTGAAGGTGGCCTGCACGACGGTGGCCACGACGATCTGGGCGATGCGGTCGCCGTGGGCGACATGGAAGGCGGCGTCGCCTGCATTCATCAGGATCACGCCGAGCGGGCCGCGATAATCGCTGTCGATCGTGCCGGGGCTGTTGGGAAGCGCGATGCCGTGTTTGAGCGCGAGGCCCGAGCGCGGCCTGATCTGCACCTCGAACCCCGGGGGGATTTCGAGGGAGAGGCCGGTGGGGATGAGGGCACGGGCGCCGGGGGCGAGCGTGATGCCGGTGACGCGGGTCGCGGGGGGAAAATTGGCGCAGAGATCGGCCCCGGCGGCGCCCGGGGTCTGATAGGCCGGGAGCGGCAGGGTGCGGTCGGCTTCGGACAGCCAAAGAAGCTTGACTGCGGTCATTTGTCAGACGCCCAGGGCCGTGGCGATGCGTTGGGCCAGGCGGCGGGCGACCTCATCCTTGCCCATGCGGGGCCAGGTTTCGGCGCCTTCGGAGGTGATGAGTATGACGGCATTTTCCGTCCCGCCCATGATGCCGGTTTCGGGCGAAACATCATTGCCCACGATCCAGTCGCAGCCCTTGCGCTGCCGTTTGGCGGTGGCATGGGCCAGCACGTCGTCGGTTTCGGCGGCAAAGCCCACGACGAGCGTGGGGCGGCCCGTCGTCATGTGCGAGACGGTGGCGAGTATGTCGGCGTTTTCGGCAAAGCTAAGGGTGGGGAGTGCTCCTGCGACCTTCTTGATCTTGTGGTCCGAGGCGGTGGTGACGCGCCAGTCCGCCACGGCGGCAGCAAAGACGGCGGCATCGGCGGGAAGGGCGGCATCGACGGCGGTGAGCATCTGGGCTGCGGTTTCGACGTTGATCACCCTGACACCCTGCGGGGGCGGGACAGAGGCGGGGCCGGTGACGAAGGTTACATCCGCGCCGAGGGCGGCGAGGGCGGCGGCGATGGCAGTTCCTTGAGCGCCCGATGAGCGGTTGGCGATATAGCGCACAGGGTCGATTGGTTCGTGTGTCGGGCCAGAGGTCACGAGGATATGGCGGCCCTTGAGCGGGCCGTGCGTCAGGGCGGCGTCGATGGCGTCGATGATGACTGGCACCTCGGCCATGCGGCCGGGGCCGAATTCGCCGCAAGCCATGACGCCGTCGTCCGGCCCTGCAAAAAGGATGCCGTCGGCGCGGAGGGTGGCGATGTTGCGCTGGGTGGCGGCGTGAGTCCACATGCGGACGTTCATAGCTGGGGCGAGGAGGACGCACTTGTCCGTCGCCAGAAGGAGTGTGGAGGCGAGGTCATTGGCAAGACCCGAGGCCATTTTCGCCATGAGATCGGCGGTGGCGGGGGCCACGACGATCAGGTCGGCGGCACGGGAGAGTTCGATATGGCCCATTTCAGCCTCGGACGTCAGATCGAAAAGGTCCTGATGAACCTTGACCCCGGCGAGGGCCGAAACGCTGAGCGGGGTGACAAATTCGGCGCCGGAGCGGGTGAGGACAGGGGTCACGGCGACGCCACGGTCGCGCAAGCGGCGGATGAGGTCGAGCGATTTGTAGGCCGCGATGCCGCCGCCGATGATGAGAAGGACGTGTTTTCCGGCCAGCATCGCGTTCCCTTTGTTCGGTGTGGTGATGTTAGGCCGATCGGGGGGGCGGGGCAACCGCGCTACTCAAAGGCAAGGCAGGGGTCGGGGCGCGGAGCGGGGGCGGTTTCGGCCCAGGCGTCGAAGGGGAAGGCGTCGGGCAGGTTGCCGGTTTCGAAGAGGCCAATGGAGTATACGCTCAGATCAGGTGCGGCGACGGCAAGGTAGGCCGGGATGCCCCGATCGCGGCGGGCGTGGCCGTTGCCAGTGATGACGACGACGGGCCCGCCGGTATCGGCGAGCGCCTTCAGGGTGACGCGGGCGAGTTCTGCATCCCGCAGGCGCTGGGCCGCGACAAAGCCGGGCAGGATTTCTGGCGGGAGCGCGCCGCAATGGGCGTCAGCCTGTTCGGCCTCTTGCGCGGCCTGATCTTCGGGGGAAAGGGGTTGGTCGAGGCCGAAGCGGGGCGCGTCGGGGCCGAAGACTGCGGCGGCGCCCTGTTGGAACGCCTGCTGGGCGAGATGGCGGGGGACGGCGGCGCCGTAGATCGCGGTGTCGCCTGTGGCATCAAAGACGGGGGAGTAGATGGCGAAATCGGGCCAGCCGGAGTCCTCCCATTGCAGGACGTCGCCAAGGTTGGTGCGGTTGTAGGGAGTCGCACGCGAAGCCTGATCGGCGGTCAACATTTCGAACACGACCGCACTGGGGGCGAGGGCGGCGATGGTATCGGCCTGGAGCAGGTGGTGTCGGGGGTTATCGTGTATTTCTCCCACGATAACCACGGGATGACCTGCCGCATCGGGGAAGGGCAGGTCGGCGGCGGCCGTCCCGGCGAAAAACAGGGCCAGCCCCGCGCCAAGGAAGAGCTTCATATCAGGAAATTGACGACTTCCCGAGACTGGGATTCGAGGTTGCGGCGCATCTTGCCGAAGGCGGCGGCTTCGAGCTGGCGGACGCGCTCCTTTGAGAGGCCGAGTTCTTCGCCAAGGCTTTCCAGCGTGCGGGGTTCTTCACGGAGTTTCCGTTCGCGCACGATGAAGCGTTCGCGATCGTTGAGCGACGAGAGCGCCGTCAGGAGCCACTGGCGGAGCGTGTCGGTGTCGTGGCTGTTTTCGACGCGTTCGGCGGCCTGCATGCCGTCATCTTCCAGAGCCTCGATCCATTCGCGGCCTTCGTCTTCGGAAGACTGGGTGGCGTTGAGCGAGAAGTCGGAGCCGGAAAGGCGCCCCTCCATCATTTCGACGTCAGAGAGGGGCACGCCCACCTCGGTCGCGATCATTCGGCGGAGTTCGTGGCCCTCGAGGGTGATGCCTTCTGCGGCGGCCTCACGTTCCAGCCGGGCCTGGACGCGGCGCATGTTGAAGAAGAGCGACTTTTGAGAAGAGGTCGAGCCGGTGCGGACCATCGACCAGTTGCGCATGACATAGTCCTGGATCGACGCCTTGATCCACCAGACGGCGTAGGTGGAGAAGCGGACGCCACGGTCAGGGTCAAACTTGTCGGCGGCTTTCATGAGGCCGAGCGACGCCTCCTGGATGAGGTCGTTCATCGGCGCGCCGTAGCGGCGAAACTTGCCCGCCATAGATATGGCAAGGCGCATGTAGGCGGTAATGAGACGGTGAAGCGCCTTTTCGTCGCGCTTGTCGCGCCATGCATATGCAAGCCGCAATTCCGTTTCCGCATCGAGAAGTTCGGCCTTCATGGCCGTGCGGGAAAAGGTCAGATCAGAGAAACCATCGAGCGCCACGTGAAACCCCCCTATTTGTCTTCAGGCCTTCCGCTGTCGGGCAGGCCTTTCACGTCTTGTTTGGATTGGTTACGCAGGGGAAAGCAGACCGGATCAAACAAAGATGCACAGATGCCCTTGCAAACACTGACATTGGTCCTAGGCAGCGCGGCATCGGGCAAATCGGGATTTGCCGAAGGGCTGGTCAAGGGATCGGGGCTGCGGCCCGTCTATGTCGCCACGGCGCAGATCTGGGACGATGAGATGGCGGCCAAGGTGGCAAGGCACCGGGTCATGCGGGAAGGTGGCGGCTGGCGGACGGTTGAGGAGCCACTGGACATGGGCCGGGCGTTGGCCGGGGTGACGGCGGACGAGGCGGTTCTGGTGGATTGCGCGACACTCTGGCTGACCAATGTGATGCTGGCCGAACCGTTGCCAGATGAAGAAGGGATTGCCCGGGCCGAGGCGGGGTTATTTGCGGCCTTCTATGCCTGCGCTGCGCCGGTGGTGATCGTATCCAATGAGGTGGGCGCGGGGATTGTGCCGGACAATGCGCTGGCGCGGCGGTTTCGCAATGCGCAGGGCGGGTTGAACCAGAGGATGGCGGCGCGGGCGGGGCTGGTGGTGGTGGTGATGGCGGGGTTACCTCTGGTGCTTAAAGGATCGCTGCCGTGACGCGGTTGTGGCTGGTGCGGCACGGTCCGACGCATGCCAAAGGGATGGTGGGCTGGACGGATCTGCCAGCCGATCTGTCGGATGTGGCCGCGCTCGACCGGCTGGCGGCGCATCTGCCCGAGGCGCATGTGGTGTCGTCCGATCTGTCCCGCGCTGTGGCGACCGCAGATGCGATTGCCCGGGGGCGGCCGCGGTTGCCGCATGATCCGGGGCTGCGTGAAATACATTTCGGTGCTTGGGAAGGGCGGTCCCATGCCGAGGTGGAGGCAGATGACCCTGTCCGAATCCGCGCCTTCTGGGACGAGCCGGGGCTGGTGAAGCCACCTGGTGGCGAAAGCTGGGACGAGGCGGCGGCGCGGGTAGGTGCGGCGGTTGACCGGCTTCTGGCGGCAAGGCTGGCCGACCTGATCGTCGTGGCCCATTTCGGGGCGATCCTGACGCAGTTGCAGCGGGCGCTGGACGTGCCGACGGTGGAGGCGTTCGGCCAGCGGATCGACAATCTGTCGGTGACGGAGTTGCTCTGTCGTCCCGAGGGCTGGACCGCCGGGCGGATCAATCACTGCCCGTGATCGGGACCGTCACAAATCAAGACTGTAGCGCGGGAACCAGAACGCCTATGACCGAGCCCACCATCAGGATCAGCGTGGCAAGGAGGGCTATCACGAAACCGGCAGAGCGTTTGGAGGCATCGGCATTGTAGCTGCGCGCGTAGATGATACGGCCTGCGATGAAGATGAGCGCGAGAAGGGCGGCCCCGGGGTCGGAGACGTAGACGGCGAACATCCAGAGACTGGGCAGGAAGATGATGAGTTGCTCGGCCGTGTTCTGGTGGACTCGGTAGACCCGTTCAAAGGCCGGATTGCCTGTGGTCGCCGGGGCGGGAACCCCGTATGTACCGCGCGCCTGACTGACGAGCGCGCCGAGGACGAGGAACATGAACAATACGAGTGCCGTCGCGATAACCGTCCAGACCATGCCAATGCCTTTTGTTGATTGCCTGCCCCTGACCTAACCATGTTCTGACCGAACACAAGCTGTTCCTCTGTCGACTGTCTGACTGCAAAAGGAAACCGGAATGACCTCTGACCTTCTTATCGGCGACTACGCCTATTCCAGCTGGTCGCTGCGCGGCTGGCTCATGTTCGACCATTTCGGGGTTCCGGTGCGGACAACGATGGTTGATTTCGCTTCGGGCGATGTGGCGGAACAGATGACGGCCCATGCGCCGGCGCGGACGGTGCCGACGTTTCTGACTCCCGATGGGGTGGCGGTGTCTGACAGTCTCGCGATTGCCGAGGAAGTGGCGAGCCGGTTTCCCGAAGCGGACCTTTGGCCGGCCGATCCGGCGGCGCGGGCCATGGCGCGGACTTTGGCGGCCGAGATGCATTCGGGGTTTGCAGCGCTGCGGCAGGCCTGCCCGATGAACCTGCGCACGGCCTATCGGGATGTGCCGGTGTCGGCCGAGGTGCAGGCGAACCTTGACCGGATCGAGGTGATCTGGGGCCATGCGCTGGACCGGTTCGGGGGGCCTTGGCTGTGCGGAGCCTATTCGGCGGCGGATGCGTTCTATGCACCGGTGGCGGCGCGGATTGCAGGATACGGGCTGACGGTCGGTCCGGTGGCGGCGGCCTATGTGGCGGCACATCTTGCCGATCCGTCGTTCCGGCGCTGGCGGGCGATGGGGCTGGTTCAGGGGGCAACCTTGGCGCGTTATGCCAAGGATTATGCGCAGGTCGCCTGGCCTGGCCCTGCCCCGCTGGCGGCAAAGGCGGCGGAGAGCGGGGTGGCCGAGAACGCGGGCTGCCTTTACTCGGGGAAGCCGGTGACGCATCTGCTCGAGGCTGGGGGCCGGGTCTTTGGGTTCTGCAATGCCTTCTGCCGGGACAAGACGTTGGTCGATCCGCTGGCCTGGACCGCCTTTGCGAAGGCGTGGAACCGGACGTAGGCTGCGTGCTTGCCCGCACATTTCCTCGCGGCTCGCATTAACCAATCCTCAACCACTCCCCCCGCATCGTTAACGGGAGATATGGGAGCGGGTTCGTGGTTGCAGTCGCCTATACGGTGGCCTTTGAGGGCGTGGAGGCGCGGCTGGTCGAGGTGCAGTGCGCCGTCACCGCCGGGATGCCGAGCTTTGCCATCGTGGGCCTGCCCGACAAGGCCGTGTCCGAGGCGCGGGAACGGGTGCGCACAGCGCTGACCTCGATGGCGATCGCCCTGCCCTCGCGCCGGATCACGGTGAACCTTTCGCCTGCCGACCTGCCCAAGGAAGGGTCGCATTTTGACCTGCCCATCGCGCTGGCCCTGCTTGCCGCCATCGACATCCTGCCGCATGACGAGGTGGCCCGGACCGTGGCGCTGGGGGAATTATCGCTGGGTGGCAAGCTCGTCCCGGTCATCGGGGCGCTGCCGGCGGCGCTGGCGGCGGCGGAAGAGGAACGGATGCTGCTGTGCCCCAGCGCCTGCGGGGCCGAGGCGGCCTGGGTTACGGCGACCGAGGTGATCGCGGCGGGATCTTTGGCCGAGGTGATCCGGCATTACACCGGGGCGCAGACCATCCCGCCTTCGGCACCCGGCGAGGTCACAACGCCGGTGGCGGTGCGTGACCTGCGCGATGTGAAGGGACAGGAACGGGCGAAACGGGCGCTCGAAATCGCGGCGGCGGGGCGGCATCATCTGATGCTGGTGGGCAGTCCGGGGTCGGGGAAATCCATGCTCGCGGCGCGGATTCCTGGCATCCTTCCGCCGCTGACGGCGGCCGAGGCGCTGGAGACATCGATGATCCATTCGCTTTCAGGGCTGCTCAGCGCAGGGGGGATCAGCCGGACAAGGCCGTTCCGCGACCCGCATCATACGGCGTCAATGGCGGCCATCGTGGGTGGCGGGCGGGGGGCGAAGCCGGGTGAGATCAGTCTGGCGCACAACGGCGTGTTGTTCATGGACGAATTTCCCGAGTTCCCCCGGACCGTCCTCGAGACGCTTCGCCAGCCGATCGAGACGGGCGAGGTCGTGGTGGCGCGGGCCAATGCACATATCCGCTATCCCTGCCGGTTCATGCTGGTCGCGGCGGCGAACCCCTGCAAATGCGGGCATCTGGCCGATGCGGCCCGGGCCTGCACCCGGGCGCCCGCCTGTGGTGAAGATTATCTTGGCCGGATTTCCGGCCCGCTGATGGACCGTTTCGATCTGCGGGTCGAGGTGCCGCCGGTGGCCTATGCCGACCTTGATCTGCCCGAATCAGGGGACGGATCGGCTACGGTCGCCGGGCGGGTGGCGGCGGCGCGAGTGGTGCAGGCCCGGCGGTTTGACGGTATCGACGGGGTGCGGGTCAATGCGGATGCGGAAGGGCAACTGCTCGAGGAGGTGGCGACGCCCGATCCGCAGGGGCGGGATCTGCTGACCAAGGTGGCGCAGCGGTTCGGCCTGTCGGCGCGAGGCTATCACCGGGTGCTGCGTGTGGCGCGGACGATAGCCGATCTGGAAGGTGCTACCGGCGTGCGCCAGCCGCATGTAGCCGAGGCGGTGAGTTACCGGCTGGCCCTGTCGAAGGAAGTGTGAACGAAACGCGCCGTGTCCTTGAGCGCATCCCGCGCCTCGGGCAGCCAACCGTCGAACATCTGCCAGACATGCGGGCAATCAGGCCAGATCTGCAAGGTCACCTCGCCCCCGGCGGCGCAGAGGTGATCGGCCATGCGGACGGCATCATCGCAGAGGGCCTCGTGGCTGCCGGCCTGAAGCAGGACGGGTGGCGGGGTGATGTAGCGGGCGAAAAGGGGCGAGGCGCGGGGGTCTTCAGGCGGGGCACCAGCGAGATAGAGGGTCGCAGCTTCGGCCATGCGCTCGACGGGAAGGACGACCTCGCGGGTGGTTGCGGCATGCAGGCTTTTGCCGTGCAGTGTCATGTCGGTCCAGGGGGAGAAGGCGAAGAGACCGGCGGGGGGCTGGCCGTGGAGGGTCAGGTGAGACAGCAGGGAGAGTGCCAGACCACCGCCGGCGCTGTCGCCGCCAATGACGATATCCTGCGGGTCGTGGCCTCTGGCGATGAGGTAGTCCCAGACGGCGAGCATATCGTCAAAGGCAGCAGGGAAGGGCGCATCCTGCAAGAGGCGGTAGTCGGGGGCGATGACCTCGCGCATGGCGAGGCGTGACAGGCGGGCGATCAGGGCCAGATGCGTGCGCCCGCTACCGGCGAAGTAGGCGCCGCCATGGACGTAAAGAATGATCTGGCGGGCGCGGAGGGTCCCGTGGGGGACAGCGGCACGGATGATATGCAAGGGGACGGGGCCGCTGCGGTCGGTCAGATGGTTCGTCAGCGGCGGGACGAGGAAGACGCGCCGGGCGGTGTGCGCGAAATCAGCGGCCCCGCGTTCGGGCGAGACGGTCCGGGCGAGTCGGGGACGGGCGACACGGCGCAGGAGCCCGTTCAGGACCCGGAGTTGCCAGGACATGTCACGCAGCCCGCCGCGCCTCGATGGCCTGCCAGATCCTTTCGGCGGTGTTTGTGCCGTCGAAACGCTCAAGCTCCTGAATGCCGGTGGGCGAGGTCACGTTGATCTCGGTCAGCCAGTCGCCGATCACGTCGATGCCGACAAAGATCTGGCCCTTTTCGCGCAGAAGCGGGCCGATGGCGGCGCAGATCTCGCGGTCCCGGGCGGTGAGTTCGACCTTCTCGGGGCGGCCGCCGACATGCATGTTGGAGCGGGTTTCACCCTGCGCGGGCACGCGGTTGATTGCGCCTACGGGTTCGCCATCGACAAGGATGACTCGCTTGTCGCCCTTGGTCACGGCGGGGAGGTATTTCTGCACGATCAGGGGTTCACGGCTGATGCCGGTGAACATCTCAAACAGCGAGGCGAGGTTGCCGTCATTGCCGGCCAGCTTGAACACGCCCGCGCCGCCGTTGCCGTAAAGCGGCTTGAGGATGATGTCGCCATGCCGTTCGCGGAAGGCGCGAAGCGTGGGAAGATCGCGAGCGATGGCAGTGGGTGGGGTGAGGTCGGGGAAGCGGAGGACGAGGAGCTTTTCGGGGTAGTTGCGGACCCAGAAGGGGTCGTTGACGACGAGCGTCCCGGGGTGGATCAGGTCGAGAATATGGGTCGTTGTGATGTAGCCCATGTCGAACGGCGGGTCCTGGCGGAGCCAGACCACGTCGAAGGTGCCGAGATCGACCTCAAGCTCGGCCCCGAGCGAGTAGTGATCGCCCTTGACCCGCCGCACGGTCAGCGGCCAGCCCCGGGCAGTGACACGGCCTTCCTGAAATGCAAGACGGTCGGGTGTGTAATAGAAAAGCGAGTGGCCGCGCGCCTGCGCTTCGAGCGCGATGCGGAAGGTGGAATCGGCGTCGATGTTGATCGGCGCGATGGGATCCATCTGGATTGCAACCTTGAGCGGCATCGCGGAACCCCTTTGCTGCGTGACCCGCCGCTACATGGCCCAAGCCTGCAGCGGGTGCAATGGGTCAGGGGGCGCCGAAGGCGTTCTCGATGATGCGGGTGGTGCCGCGCCCGTCGACAAGGGCCACGTCAAAGCGCATTTCGGTGAGCTGTCCTTTGGGTTCGCCCGCGAGGAATTCGAGCGCGGCATTGCAAAGGCGGTCCATCTGGCGGCGGCCAAGGCGAAGCGCGGCCAGATCGAAAGTCCGGCTTTTCTTGACTTCGACAAAAACGATGAGGTCGCCTTCGCGGGCGATGAGATCGATTTCGCCGGCTTCGCCGCGCCAGCGGCGGTGGGCGACCGCACTGCCCCGGCGTTGATAGTCACGGGCGACGATATCTTCGGCGGCGAGGCCCGCGTGATAGCTGACGGTTCCTGTCATGCGTCATCCCCGAGCGTGAGGGCGATCTGGTAGACCTGACGGCGCGGGAGGCCCATGGCCCCTGCCACCATCGTTGCTGCATCCTTGATCCGCATCGTCTTCATCGCCTCCTTCAGCGCCGTCTGCACGTCACCATCGGCCACATCCACTGCCCCGGCCCGCCCGACCAGAACGACGATTTCGCCCCTCACCGCGCGGTCGTGGAACATCACGGAAAGATTGGAAAGCGGACCGCGCTGCACCTCTTCGAACCGTTTGGTCAGTTCGCGGCAGACGACAGCCTGCCGTTCTGGACCCAGTATACGCACGAGATCGGTTAGCAGGGCGTATACGCGCTTGGGTGATTCGTAGAAGATCAGGGTAAATGGCATATCGCGGAGGGCCGCGATCTCGGTCTCTCGCTGGGACTGTGCGGCGGAGAGGAATCCCACGAAAAGGAATCTGTCCGAGGGCAGACCCGAGACCGTGAGTGCGGCCAGCATCGCGGAGGGTCCGGGAACGGCGGTGACGGGCAGGCCGGCAGCAATGACCGCGCGGCCAAGTTCGTAGCCGGGGTCGGCCACGAGGGGCGTGCCGGCCTCGGCCACATAGGCCACGGACTTGCCTGCGGCGATACCGGCCACGAGGCGGTCGGCGGCAGCGCCGGTGGAATGGTCGTGATAGGCGATCAGGGGGCGCTGGCCGGGGCTGATGCCGTGAATCTCCATCAGTTTGCGGGCGGTGCGGGTGTCTTCGGCGGCAATCATGTCGGCGCTGGCCAGCACGTCGAGGGCGCGCAGCGTGATGTCGCGGGCACTGCCGATGGGGGTCGAGACGAAATAGAGTCCGGCAGAAAGGGGCTTGTGGTTGAAAATCATGCCTAGACCCCTGTATTGCCGCGCCTATGATGCTATCGCGATCGAAACGACCCGGCCCGATGACAGCCGCAACCAAAAAGACCGCGTCACCAAGAGGGAGAGTGACTGTATGTTTGCCCGTATCCTGAGCCGCCGCAAGGCAATCGGCCATGCGTTCGCCATTGGAACCCTGGCCCTCGCCGCTGCTTGTGCGCCGATTCCGGGAACGGGCACCGGCCCGACGGTCGAGGCCGGTGCGCCCGTCCAGGTGGCGCTTCTTGTCCCTGCGGGATCGGCGACCGCATCCGACAATTTCATCGCACAGAACCTTGAGAATGCCGCACGGCTGGCGATTGGGGACCTGAACGGAGTGCAGATCGACCTTAGGGTCTATGCAACCGCAGGCAATCCGGCGCAGGCGGCGACGGTGGCGACCTCGGCCGTGGCGGAGGGTGCGGATGTCATCCTCGGGCCGGTTTATGCCGAGGAAGCGAATGCCGTGGGGCTGGCGACCGCCGGATCGGGCGTGAACGTCATGGCCTTTTCGAACAACCCGACGATTGCCGGGGGCAATGTGTTCATCCTGGGGCCGACGTTCCGCAACACGGCGGACCGGTTGGTACGCTATGGCGTGCGGACGGGCATCAACAGCTACATGATTGTCCATTCCGAGGACCTGCAGGGCACGCTGGGCCGGGATGCGATATCCTCGGCAGTTCGTGCCAATGGCGGGGTCGTGGCTGGCGTGCAGAGCTATCCCCTGTCGCAGCAGGGTATCCTGAGCCGGGCGCCGGCGATCGTGGCGGCAGCCAATGCTGCGGGTGCGCAGGCCGTGTTCACCACGGCGGGCGTCAATGCCGACCTGCCGATTCTGGCGACAGCCCTGCCGGAAGCGGGTCTGAACACTTCAGCCACGCGCATCATCGGGCTGACCCGGTGGAATGCCGCGCCGCAGGCGATGGCGCTGCCGGGACTGCAGGGCGGGTTGTTCGCCATCCCTGATCATCAGATGAACTCGATCTTTGAAAGCCGCTATCAGACGGCCTACGGCGCCGCGCCGCATCCGCTGGCCGGGCTTGCCTATGACGGGATAGCGGCTGTCGGAGCGCTGATGGCACGGGGCGGTGGTGATCCGCTGGGTCGGGCATCCCTAACGCAAGGACAGGGCTTTGAGGGAACCTCCGGCATCTTCCGGTTCCTGTCTGACGGCACCAATGAGCGAGGCCTTGCCGTGGCTGAAGTGCGCAACAATCAGGTGGTCATCCTTGAACCCGCCCCCCGCAGTTTCTCTGGCGCCGGTTTCTGAACAGGCCGCGACCGTTCTGAATGATCCCACGCCGGACAGTCTGATCTGTCCGGCGTCGTCTATTTTTGACGCGGGCACAGTTCGGGCGGCGCTGGATCGGGCGATTGTCGGGTTGACGGATGAACGCGACATCCGGCGCGAAGCTGTGCGCGTGCTGTCCGAGGCGCGGGCGCGCGGGGCGGTGACGATTGCGGCGGCCTTCACCGCGCGGCCCTTTGATTCGCGGCCGACGACGCGGGCCTATACCTGGCTCACCGATCAGGTCGTGACGGCGGTCTTTGATCTGGCGCGACTGCGGTTGCATCCCCTGTCCAATCCGACGGGTGGTGAGCATGTCTCTCTGATCGCAGTGGGCGGATATGGGCGGGGCGAAATGGCGCCCTATTCCGATATCGACCTTCTGTTCGTGACCCCGTGGAAGGTTACGCCCTGGGCCGAGAGCCTGATCGAATCGATGCTCTATATCCTGTGGGATCTGCGGCTGAAGGTTGGCCATGCCTCGCGGTCGATCAAGGAATGCCTGCACATGGCGCGGACGGATTTCACAATCCGGACGTCCATGGTCGAGATGCGGCATATCGCGGGCGATGCGAAGCTGGCAGAAACGCTTCGCGAGAAGCTGTGGAACGAGTTGTTCAAGGCGACTGCGCCGCAGTTCATCGAAGCGAAGCTCGCCGAGCGGGCCGAGCGGCACCAGAGGCAAGGCGGGCAACGCTATGTGGTCGAGCCCAATGTGAAAGAGGGCAAGGGGGGGCTGCGGGACCTGCAGTCGCTCTACTGGATCGGGAAGTATGTGTACGGGGTGCGCGAGGCTGCGGACCTTGTGCCGCTGGGCGTCTTCACCCCTGACGAATATGCGACCTTTGTAAAGGCCGAGGATTTCCTTTGGGCGGTGCGATGCCATCTGCATCTGATCACCGGGCGGGCAATGGATCAGCTGACTTTTGACCTGCAGGTCGAGGTGGCGGCGCGGATGGATTACAGGGACGGACGCGGTCGGCGGGCGGTCGAGTTTTTCATGCAGGATTACTTCCGCCATGCGACGCGGGTGGGAGAGCTGACGCGCATCTTTCTGACGGCGCAGGAAGCCACGCATGTGAAATCGGAGCCGATGCTGACCCGGCTTCTGACCCGGAAGAAGAAGGCAAAGGCGCCCTATGCGATCAAGCAGAACCGGCTGACGGTGGAGGACGAGACGGCGTTCTTTGGCGACAAGCTGAACATGCTGCGAATATTCGAAGAGGCGCTGAGGACGGGGACGCTGCTGCATCCGGACGCGATGCGGCTTTTATCGGCGAACCTGCGGCTGATCGATGCCGAGATGCGCGAGGACCCGGAGGCGAACCGGATCTTCCTTGACCTGCTCTTGAAGCACGGGAACCCCGAGCGGGGGCTGCGACGGATGAACGAGCTGGGGGTGCTGGACGCGTTCATCCCGGAATTCGCGCCTATCGTCGCGATGATGCAGTTCAACATGTATCACGCCTATACGGTGGACGAGCATATCATCCAGTGCATCAGCCATCTGGCCCGGATCGAGCGGGGCGAGCTGATCGAGGAATTGCCCGTTGCGTCGTCGATCCTGAAGGCCGGCGTGAACCGGCGGGTGCTTTATGTGGCGCTGCTCCTGCATGATATCGGCAAGGGGCGGGACGAGGATCATTCGGTGGTGGGGGCGCAGATCGCCCGCAAGCTTGCGCCGCGACTGGGGCTGAACAGACGGGAATGCGAGACGGTCGAATGGCTGGTCCGCTACCATCTGCTCATGTCGGACATGGCGCAGAAGCGGGACCTGTCCGAGCCGCGCACGGTGCGGGACTTTGCCAAGGCGGTGAAGACGAAGGAACGGCTGGACCTGCTGACGGTGCTGACAGTTTGTGACATTCGCGGCGTCGGGCCGGGGACGTGGAACAACTGGAAGGCCATGTTGTTACGGGCGCTGTACCGGGCGACCGATACGGCGCTGAGTACCGGGGCGGAGGCGCTGAACCGCGAGGCGCGGGAGGACGAGGCGAAACGGGCCCTGCGGGAGGCGCTGGCCGAATGGCCTGCCGCCGATCTGCGGGTCGAAACGGGGCGGCATTACGGGCCCTACTGGCAGGGGCTGTCCACGGCGGCCCATTTGGTGTTTGCGAACCTGTTGCGCGGCATCCGCGATGACGAGGTGCGGATCGACCTGCATCCCGATCCTGACCGGGATGCAACGCGGGCCTGTTTTGCCATGTCGGACCATCCGGGGCTGTTTTCACGGATGACCGGGGCGCTGGCGCTGGTCGGTGCAAACGTGGTCGATGCGCGGACCTATACGTCCAAGGACGGTTATGCGACCGCGATCTTCTGGGTGCAGGATGTTGAGGGGCACCCTTACGAGGTGTCGCGCCTGCCGCGCCTGCGGTCCATGATCATCAAGACGCTGCGCGGCGAGGTCGTAGCGCGGGATGCGCTGAAGGACCGCGACAGGATCAAGAAGCGGGAACAGGCGTTCCGGGTGCCAACCTCGATCACCTTCGACAACGAGGGGTCAGAGATCTATACGATCATCGAGGTGGACACGCGCGACAGGCCGGGCCTGTTGCACGATCTGACGCGGACGATGGCCAACAACAACGTCTATATTGCAAGCGCCGTGATCGCGACCTTTGGCGAACAGGTCGTCGACACGTTCTATGTCAAGGACATGTTCGGCTTGAAGTTCCATACCGAAGCAAAGCAGAAGTCGCTGGAGCGCAAGCTGCGCGAGGCGATCGAGCTTGGGGCTGAGCGCGCGCGGTCATGACGTTCTGCCGGTGAGAGGACGACGCCGTTGAGACCTGTCAGACTGATCCGGGGGATCGTGACCGTGGGGTCCTGGACCATGCTGTCGCGCGTGGCGGGCTTTGCGCGCGACGTGATGATGGCGGCCTATCTGGGGTCGGGTCCGGTGGCCGAGGCGTTTCTGGTGGCCTTTTCCCTGCCCAACATGTTCCGCCGCTTCTTTGCCGAAGGGGCGTTCAACATGGCCTTTGTGCCGATGTTCGCCAAAAAGCTGGAAGGCGGCGAGGACGCGCAGGGCTTTGCCCGGGATGCGTTCAACGGGCTGGGGAGCCTGCTGATCATCTTCACCGTGGTGGGCACGTTTGCGATGCCGTGGCTGGTCTATGCGATGGCGAGCGGGTTTGCGGGTGATCCGCGGTTCGATCTCGCTGTGACCTTTGGCAGGATTTCGTTTTCCTACATCCTGTTCATTTCTCTTGTTGCGCTTCTGTCGGGTGTTTTGAACGCCTATGGGCGGTTCACCGAGGCAGGGTTCGTGCCTGTGCTGATGAACCTGATGTTCATTGCAGCGATGCTGTTTGCCGACTGGATGGGCTGGGACATGGGGCTGGCCCTGTCCTGGACGGTGCCGGTCACTGGGATCGCGCAACTGGCGTTTACCTGGTGGGCGGCGCACAAGGCCGGGTTGCGGTTCGTCCCGGGCCTGCCGCGCTGGACACCGGAGCTGAAGCGGCTTGCGATCATTGCGGGGCCTGCGATTCTTGCGGGCGGGGTGGTGCAGATCAACCTGCTGGTCGGGCGGCAGGTAGCGAGCTTTACCGAGGGTGCCGTCGCCTGGCTGTCTTATGCGGACAGGCTCTATCAGTTGCCCTTGGGCGTGGTGGGGATCGCGATCGGGACGGTGCTGTTGCCCGATCTGTCGCGGCGGCTCCGGGCGGGCGATGTGGACGGGGCCCGGGGGGCGTTCAACCGGGCTACCGAGATTTCGCTGGCCCTGACCGTGCCTGCGGCGGTGGCGCTGCTGGTGATCCCGGTGCCGCTGATCTCGGTCCTTTACGAGCGGGGCGCGTTCGGGGCGGAGGATACTATCGCGACGGCGCTCGTGCTGGCGATCTATGGGGCGGGACTGCCGGCCTTTGTGCTGCACAAGGTCTTGCAGCCGTTGTTCTTTGCGCGCGAGGACACGCGGCGGCCGTTCAATTATGCGGTCGTGTCGATGGTGGTGAACCTTGTGGTGGCGGTCGGGCTGATGCCTGTGATCGGCTTCGCGGCGGCGGCTCTGGCAACGACGGTCGCGGGCTGGGGGATGGTGGTGCAGTTGTGGTTCGGGTCGCGCCGCATGGGGGATGCAGCGGTTCTGGACGCACGTCTGAAGGGGCGGTTGTGGCGCATTCTGGTGGCGTCGGTTGTGATGGGTGCCGTGCTGTGGGGTCTTGGGATGGTGATGGCGCCGCTTCTTGCGATGCCGACGGTGCGGTATTTCGCGCTGATGGGGTTGGTGGCGGTGGGGATCCTGGCTTATTTCGGAGCGGGGTTTGCAATTGGGGCGTTTCGGCTGGCGGAGTTGCGGGCGGCGTTCCGGAGATAGGTTGGGGGCGCTCGTGCCGCGCGGCGCAGGGCATTGCTTGTGGTGGGGTGAACCCCGCCCTTGGTGTTCGGTCCCGGCATCTGGTGGATCGGGTCGAGGATGAATCGATCCGGCTCTGATGTCCAGATTTTGCAGATGTATTCATAGGGCGTGAGCCCGTTCGGCGTCTTCAGCCTTCGAGCGAAGTTGTAGGCCGCCAGAAAGTCGGCGAGATGCGCGCGCAGCTGGGCATGGTCGTCGTAGTGGTATCGCTTGACCGTCGCATCTTTGATGGTGCGGTTCATTCTCTCGACCTGTCCTTTGGTCCAGGGATGGTTGGGCTTGGTCAGCCGGTGCTCGATTCCGCCTCGCCACGGTCGCTCGGACCGGTGACGCAATCTTCGGCAAGCCCGACATGTCGCAGGTGGGAACTTCGCACATTGAGCGCCAGAACCTGACCATGCGGATGGGTATGCGCCGGTTCACCCGCCTGACCAACGCTTTCTCAAAGAAGGCAGAAAACCATGCTTACGCCGTGGCCCTGCACTTCATGCACTACAACTTCTGCCGGACCCACAAAACGCTGCGCATGACGCCTGCGATGGCCGCTGGCCTCGTATCCAGCCCGTGGGAAATCGAAGACCTTGTGGCGCTGGTGGAAGCGGCAGCACCTGCGCCCAAGAAGCGGGGCCCCTACAAGCCCCGTCAGAAAACATAAGGCCCCGCCGAAACGGGGCCTTATCGGCATCAGGACAAGTTTGCAGTCACCAGACCTGATGGCCAGCCGAAGCTGGACTTAAGTGCCGATGTTACCGGCGACTAGCACCTTATAGTGAAACGGAGCCTGAAATTCAAATCACAATCCCAACCCAGCCCTGACACAATTGCGGACGGCTTCCGGCGTAGCTGCGTCAATCACTCGCACATCGTAAACGCGCTGCCCTTGGCTTTTGCCCGCGAACAGTAGCCGGAGGCGATGAAACGCGACCGTAAGAACCATGTCACCCTTCACCCACGCGACCGGGCTAGTGTAAGGGTCCGGCAGCGGAGGATTTAGCGTGATCTGCATATGATGGGCGCAAACTTTCTTCGGAGGTGTAGTGCTAAGAGGTACAACGGCGCAAAGGTGTTGTCGCCCGGTTAAAGGTGGTGAAAGGACTATGCAGGGGCGTCTCCCGACCATTTCGGGCGGCCTGAAGCCTTCTGAAAGATCAACGCGAACAATCGTTCCAGGGGCGGGGTGAAGCACTACGATCATGCCGCAAGTTACAAATTCCCGGCTGGGTTGCAACTTTCATAAATCAAACTGACCCACTACCGACCTGTCCCCGGCCGTTGACATTGCGACGCGCTCCTTGTGCCGGTTCGTATTGCATATGCCAAGGCACGAATCCTATCAACTCGACCCGCGACTCAGCAAAGGAACCCGCCATGGCCCAACTCGTCTTCGTCAACCTGCCCGTCACCGACATTGCCCGTGCCCGGACGTTCTACGGCAGCCTTGGGTTTACCTTTGACCCGCGCTTTCAGGACGAGACGAGTTCGTGCGTGGTCGTCTCGGACACGATCTTCTTCATGATCATGGAACATGAAAAGTTCCGCAGCTTCGCCCCGAAACCCTTGGCCGATCCGGCGACTTCGACGGCGGTCCTTGTCGCCCTGTCACGGGACAGCAGGCAGGCGGTGGATGACTTCATGGCCGCAGCGCTGGCCCATGGCGGGACGAACAACAACAAGCCGCAGGAAATGGGCGACTACATGTACGGCCAGTCCGTCTGCGACCCTGATGGCAATGTGCTTGAGGTGATGTGGATGGATGTCGAGGCCGCGATGAAGGCCTGGGGCATGGCGGGCTGAGCCGGGGAGAGGGGACGCCGCCCCCTCGCCCCGGGGTACTTGGGCCAGGGTCAGAGACCAACAGCGCAATTTCGTCGGCGCCGTCTTCGTCCCATGGTCATGACATAGTTTGGGGAATCATCAGTGCCGTATCTGACTGCAAATGATGGAACGCGCCTGCATTACACCGACGAAGGCACAGGCAAGCAGGTCCTTTGCCTTGCGGGTCTGACGCGCAACGGGCGGGATTTCGACCATGTGGCGCCGCATCTGAAGGGTGTCCGGCTGATCCGTCCGGACTATCGCGGGCGGGCCCTGTCGGACCGGGCCGATCCTGCAACCTATACCATACCACAGGAGGCGGCGGATGCGGTCGCCCTTCTCGATCATCTGGGGATTGACCGGGCAGCGGTGCTTGGCACCTCGCGCGGGGGCCTGATTTCCATGTGGCTCGCCCGGACGGCACGTGACCGCTTATCCGGCGTCGCGCTGAACGACATCGGGCCCGAGATTGCGACCGAGGGGCTTGCTGTCATAAGTGGCTATCTGGGCCGTAATCCGGTGCAGCGGACATGGGAAGAGGCGGCGCGCGCCCGTGCCACGCATTGGACGGGGTTTCACGGTGTGCCACATGAACGCTGGCTGGCCGAGGTCATGAACCACTATGACGAGACGCCCGATGGCCTTGTGATCCGCTATGACCCCCGCCTGCGGGATGCTGTCTTTGGCGGCGGCGTACAGCCTTCGCCCGACCTTTGGCCGCTGTTCGATAAGCTGGCAGGCCTGCCTCTTGCTCTGATCCGGGGCGAGACGTCGGACCTTCTGTCCCGCGCGACTGCGGCCGAAATGGTCCGCCGCCGTCCGGACATGCTTTTTGCCGAAGTACCCGGGCGCGGCCATGTGCCCTTTCTGGACGAACCTGTGGCGCTTGACGTGCTGCACCGCTGGCTGGAGATGATCCCATGAACATCGACATGATCCGCGCCGCCGAGGCGCGCGCCAAAGGCCACGTCCGCGAAACGCCGCTCCTCTGGGCACCGGGCATAGACAAGATCGCGGGGCGGCGCGTCTTCGTGAAGGCGGAATGCCTGCAACTGACCGGGTCGTTCAAGTTCCGGGGCGGCTGGTCGGCGGTCTCGGCGCTTGACCCTGATACGCGGGCGCGGGGGGTGATCGCGTTTTCGTCTGGCAACCATGCGCAGGGGGTCGGGCTGGCGGCGCGGATGCACGGCGTCCCTGCCGTCATCATCATGCCGCGCGACGCGCCCAAGGCCAAGATCGACGGCACCCGCGCCTTTGGGGCCGAGGTCGTGCTTTATGACCGCGAGACAGAGGACCGCGATGCCATCGGCGCGGCCCTGTCGGCCGAGCGCGGCTTGACCCTCATCAAGCCCTATGACGATGCCCAAGTGATCGCAGGTCAGGGGACTGCAGGACTTGAGATCGCGGCGCAGGCGGCGGGGATCACTTCGGCGGATGTGCTTGTCTGCTGCGGCGGCGGCGGGCTCACCTCGGGCATCGCGCTGGCTTTGGAAGCCAATGCGCCGGGTCTGCGCGCCCGCCCGGTGGAGCCTGAGGGCTTTGACGACGTCACCCGGTCGCTCGCTGCGGGCCGGATCGTGCGCAACTCCCGCCTGTCGGGGTCGATCTGCGATGCCATCGTGACACCCCAACCTGGCGAGATCACCTTTCCGATCCTGAGCCGCCTTTGTGGTTCGGGCATCGCCGTCCCGGATGGCGATTGCCTGCACGCGATGGCGGCGGCCTTCCGCCACCTCAAGATCGTGCTGGAACCCGGCGGGGCCGTGGCGCTGGCAGCCGCGCTCTACCACCCCAAGGCCGTTGAGGGGGACGCCGTGATCGTCGTGGCATCAGGTGGAAACGTGGACCCAGAGATATTCCAGAGGGCCGTGCGGACGTGACCGAACTGATCGTCCGCCGCCCCGGCGCCGAACTGCATACGCAGGCCGATGGTCCACCCGGCGGCGCGCCTGTGGTCTTTGCCCATGCCCTGGGGACAGACCTGACGCTGTGGGACGCCACCCTGCCACTGCTCCCGCCCTGCCTGCGCCTGATCCGCTATGACCTGCGCGGGCATGGCCGCTCCTCGGTGCCGCCTGCCCCCTATACGATGGGAGCGCTCGTCGCTGATGCCGAAGCGATCTGCGATGCCTACCATGTCCGCGATACCGTCTTTGTCGGCCTGTCGCTCGGCGGCCTCATCGCGCAGGGGCTGGCGGTCAAGCGGCTTGACCTTGTCCGCGCTGTTGTCCTGTCCAGCACCGCCGCCCGGATCGGCACACCTGCCCTTTGGTACGACCGTATCGCGGCGATCCGCGCGCGCGGTATGGAGACTGCAGCGGATGCCATCCTCGCCCGCTGGTTCGGGCGCAACTGGCAGACCAACTCCGCCAGTCAACATTGGCGAGCGAAACTGGCAGCAACCCCGATCGAAGGTTACTGCGGCTCTGCTGCCGCCATCGGCGGGACCGATTTCTTCACCACCACCGCCAGTCTGCGCCTGCCCGCGCTTGGCATCGCGGGGACTGAGGATGGCTCGACTCCGCCCGACATGGTGCGCGAGACGCTGGCCCTGATCCCGGGGTCCGAATTTCACCTGATCCGCCGCGCAGGCCACCTTCCCTGCGTGGATCAGCCCGCAGCCTTTGCTGCAACGTTGACCGGATTCCTTGACAGGATCGGCCACCTGAACCCGGCCCAACCCCTTCCGCCCCATATCGGAACCCATTAGTCAGGCGCCATGGAACCCAATCGCCGCGCCTTTGCCTTCATCCTGATCACGCTGACCCTTGATGCGATGGGGATCGGCCTGATCCTGCCCGTCATGCCGGACCTCATCACTGAGGTGAACGGCGGCACGGTCGGCAATGCCGCCGTCTGGGGCGGCATCCTTGCCACGACCTTCGCCGTGATGCAGTTCATCTTCGGCCCGATCGTGGGGTCGCTGTCTGACCGCTATGGCCGCCGTCCGGTCCTGCTCGTGTCGCTGACGGTGATGTGCATCGACTACCTCGTCATGGCGGTCGCTGGCACGATCTGGCTTCTGTTCCTGACCCGGATCATCGGCGGGATCACAGCGGCGACCCAGTCCACCGCGACGGCCTACATCGCGGATATCTCCCCTCCCGAAAAGAAGGCCGCGAACTTCGGACTTGTCGGGGCGGCCTTTGGCGTGGGCTTTGTCCTTGGCCCGGTGATCGGCGGGCTGCTGGCTGAATGGGGCACGCGGGCACCCTTCTATGCAGCAGCGTTTCTGGCCGGGGCGAATGTGATCTTTGGCTATTTCGTCCTGCCAGAAACCGTGACCGACCGCATCCGCCGGAGCTTTTCGCTGCGCCGTGCGAACCCTGTCGCGGCCTTTCGCAAGATAGGACAGTTGCCCGATGTGGGCCGTCTTCTGTTCTTGTTTTTCCTGTATGAGTTCGCCTTCATCGTTTATCCGTCTGTCTGGGCCTTCTACACAAAGGAAAACTTCGGCTGGTCGCCCTCGATGGTCGGCTTGTCGTTGGCCGCGTTCGGCATTTCGGTCGCGGCCGTGCAGGGTGGGCTGATCCGGTTGATCCTGAATCGGTTGGGCGAACGCGGGACGATCCTGTTCGGGATCACTTTCAACTTTGGCGCCTTCATCTTTCTGGCCTTCGTGACCAATCCCTGGGTCGCACTTGCCTTTACCCCGATCACAGCCCTTGGCGCTGTCGTCACCCCGGCCCTGCAAGGCAAGATGAGCAAGATTGCCCGCGACGACCAGCAAGGCGAATTGCAGGGCGTCATCTCGTCTGCACGGTCGGTCGCGCAGATCTTCTCGCCGCTCGCGATGACCCAGATCTTCTTTCTGTTCACCGCAGGCAGCGGCATCTACCTGCCCGGCGCGCCGTTCCTGCTGTCGGCCTCGCTCATGATCCTCTGCATGGCCGTGTTCCTGACCATCCGCACCGTCCAGCCCAAACCGACATGACCTGTCGCAATCCTGTCAGCGATTGAGCCAAGGCGGGGACAAGGTCCGTTCCACAGTCCTCAAACGGCGGCATGGCGTGGCCCGGTTCCAAGACGCAGCATTGACCCGGAACACGTGGCCATCCTGCCGCCGGGCGTTATTCGTCTTCGAAAGCACCGTCCCAGCCAAAGCCGACAAATGTGATCTCCTGCCCGCCAAGACTTCGGTAAAGACCAAGCGCGGGCAGGTTGTCAGGTTCAGTCCCAAGCCAGATCCCTTCGCATCCCCGCGCGCGGGCCAGGTCGAAAAACCGCTCTGCCAGGTCGCGGGCAATCCCCCGCCGGATCCATCCTTCGCGGGTGCCGAGTTCATTCACGAACATCGAAGGCGGCTTGTCCGGATGAAGGACGACCGTCCCCGTCACCATGCCGACGGCCAAATCCCCGTCATAAGCCAGCATGATCTCGTGCATCGGATCGGCCAGAAAGTCCGCCGCCTGCACCGCATCGACCGGGTCGTCAAACAGTCCCTCCGGCACGGCCAGCAGCAGTTCAAGATCATCCGGTCCAAGATGCTTTATGGTAATCTCCTGATCCATTTCACCCTCCGTTCCCGCAAAGGTAGCACATGAAACTTGCCGATCTAGACATCATCGTGACCTCGCCCCCCGCCCCCGGCTGGGGTGGCCGCTACTGGATCATTCCCAAGGTCACGACCGATACCGGGATCGTGGGATACGGCGAATGCTATGCGGCCAGCGTCGGCCCCGAGGCGATGTGTGCCGTCATCCGCGACGTGTTCGAACGCCACATGGCGGGCGAAAGCCCCGAGAACATCGAACTGATGTTCCGCCGCGTCTATTCCTCGGGCTTTACCCAGCGCCCTGACCTGACGGTCATCGGTGCCTTTGCGGGCCTTGAGATTGCCTGCTGGGATATTCTTGGCAAGGACCGCGACAGGCCCGTTCATGCGCTGATCGGCGGAAAGGTGAATGACCGCATCCGCGCCTATACCTACCTTTATCCCTTGCCCCATCACGGCCTGCCCGATTTCTGGGTCAATGCCGATCAGGCTGCCGAGTCCGCCGTTGCGGCCGTCGCCGCGGGCTATACGGCCGTCAAATTCGACCCAGCCGGCCCCTATACGATCCGCGCGGGCCACATGCCCGCGATGACTGACATCACAAGGTCCGTCGATTTCTGCGCCAAGATCCGCGCGGCGGTCGGCGACAAGGCCGATCTTCTCTTCGGCACCCACGGCCAGTTTTCCACCGGCGGCGCGATCCGCATGGGTCAGGCGCTTGAACCTTACTCTCCCCTCTGGTTCGAAGAACCGGTCCCGCCCGACAATGTGAACGCCATGGCCGAGGTCGCCCGCGCCGTCCGCATCCCCGTGGCCACGGGCGAACGTCTGTCTACCAAGGCCGAATTCGCCGCCGTCCTGCAGGCCGGGGCCGCGACGATCATGCAGCCAGCACTGGGCCGCGCCGGGGGTATCTGGGAAGGAAAGAAGATCGCTGTTCTGGCCGAAGTCCACAACGCCCAGGTCGCCCCGCATCTTTACGCAGGGCCGGTCGAATGGGCGGCCAACATCCACCTTGCTGCCTCGATCCCCAACCTGCTCATGGCCGAAACGATCGAAACACCCTTTCATGACGCGCTCATCAAAGGTTCCATCCGCGTCGAAGGCGGCCAGATCACCCCGCCCACCGGCGCGGGCCTTGGTATCGAATTTGACGAGGCTCTGGCCCGCGCCCATCCGTTCAAGGGCACAGGCCTGCATCTTCAGATGCAACAGGCCGCGGTCAGCTATCACGACGCCAACGTGTTCGAAGGCGGCGCACCGCGGACGGAGTGATCCAGGCAAAATCTGAACGGACAGGCGGCTTTGACTGCCTGTCCGCAACCGCAGGCCTGACCGCCTATTCGCCCGCCATATGCAAGGGGATATAGGCGACAGGCTCCTCAACCGGGTCCGCTTCCGGTTGGACAGCCGCCGGGTCCGTCCGGCGGACGTGGAACCACGCGGGATAGAGCGCGCGCAGGAACAACAGCTTCAGCACCGTCGCAACCATCAGCCCGCACATGTTCGCCATCGCCATCGGCCCCCGAACACCGACCGAACGAGCGCAATCATGGCAAGGATCACGGCCAGCACATCGTTCAACCGGTTCTTGAGCTTTTCTGCGTTCTTGCGCAATTCAATGCTGACGCCGCCATCCGGACCGTCGGCAAGGAAGATCGCCTCGCCCAATTTGTCCTCGTTCCAGCGCAATTCAAAATGTGCAATCGCGATCCGCGTTGCACGATCTTCCGATACCGTCGAAAAGTTGATTGTCACGGAATTGGCAACCGCAAGCCCCCGCGCAATCGCTTCTTCGTTCAGTCCTGTGTTGTCTACGAAATTACTCACATCCGCCTCCCGTCGTCAAAGATGACCTCTCCGTCCAGAAACAGAAGAAATGTGTATTCCCCAGTACCGTCTGCCCTATCCCGGTTCCAGGTGACTTGGGCCGTCCGCCGCAGGATGTCGCGCTCTGCCCGCCGCGAACAGGCCAATACGGAACGCGATGGCCGCGGGCTGTCATGCTCCCACCCGCCGCAGGTGGCGCGGATCATGTCGCCGAACACGGAATAGAAGGGGCTGAACTCTTCCGGTTCAAACGGCGGGATAGGTGTCGGCAGACGGAGTTCCGTCAGCGAGTCTGCGCCTGTCACAAGGAACCGGCATCCTGGCCGGATGCCATCGACGGCATGGAGATAGTCGGTAAGTGTCGTCAGAGAAGATTCGATCGGTCCGATGCGATAGAGCCGGTAGCCGTTGAGGTGGTTCACCAACGCGCCGCGCGGATAGGTGCCGGTGCAGTCCCAGCCTGGCTCGAAACTCTCCAGATCGATGTCGAGGAAGGCCGCAGCCCCTGCACCCTCTGCTCCGGCTGCGCTCATCACGCTCTCCTCCTCACAGGCCGCAAGCAGCCCCGCACAGAGCGCGGCAAGCACGAGCCCCCGTCCCCTCGCAGGCAGTGTCTTTCTATCCAAGCCGGGCCACATGGCGTCCTCCGATATGATCAAATCCCATCCGCCTTGCGAAGCGGTGCGTCCGTGCAAGCCGGACGGCCCATGTCACGTGCAACGGCGCGTCCCCGCGCAATCGCTTCTTCGTTCAGTCCTGTGTTGTCAACGAACTGAGTCACATCCGCCTCCCGTCGTCAAAGATGACCTCTCCGTCCAGAAAAAGAAGGAAGGTATTCGCCCAGTCTCCCGGGCTGTCGTCGCTGGGACGGTTCCACCTGATTTGAGCCGTCCGGCGCAGGATGTCGCGCTCTGCCCGCCGCGAACAGGCCTCTACAGAAGGGGACGGTCGCGGGCTGTCATGCTCCCACCCGCCGCAGGTTTCGCGGATCATGTCGCCGAACAGGGAATAGAAAGGAATATATTGTCCCAGTTCGAACGGCGGGTAGGGTGTCGGCAGACGGAGTTCCGTCAGCTCTGTGCCCGTCACAAGGAAACGGCACCCCGACCGAATGCCGTCCACGGCATGGAGATACATGGTTAGTCTCGTCAGCGAAGATTCGATCGGTCCGATGCGATAGAGCCGGTAGCCGTTCAGGCGGTTCACCAACTCGCCGCGCGGATAGGTGCCCGCGCAGTCCCACCCGGCCTCGAAACTCTCCAGATCGATGTCGAGGAAGGCCGCAGCCCCTGCACCCTCTGCCTCGGCTGCGGTCAACCCGCTCTCCTCCTCACAGGCCGCAAGCAGCCCCGCACAGAGCGCGGCAAACACGAGCCCCCGTCCGCCGGACCACCAAAATCCAGATGTCGATGGTGGTGTCAATTCCATGAAAACTGTTTCGTCGCCAACCGATATTGCGTCGCTGAGTACACTCAAGACATCAGCGTCTTCTTCCTTGATCGTCCCCATCTTGATCCCCTCTATTTGCGGCCTGCCTCAGGTAATCTGGCGTTTCTTGCCCCAAGCGGTGTTACTTTGCAAAAGGAACCGCCAGCGCCGCTTCGGGCGGCGGCGGTCGAGGCGCTGAGGAAGACGGGAACCTGCGCCCGAACACCCCGCACGCATCGAATGCGCGCGAGTCAGGCGAGCAGGACTTGTGGGGCACCGTGACCCCGTTCGGAAAAGGAGTTGAGTCAGTCAGCTTGCGGGAGGATCATCCCACCCTCCGTTTCACGTGACCGCTGGCGGCCTGCGCCGCGTGTTACGAAGGGAACAGGCGGCCGCCCTTGGTGGCTGACGATACAGAACGAGGCAGCAGACTGCCCGTCACTTCGCCCAAATCAGATGGGTGAGGTGGTAGAAGATCGGCGCGGCAAAGATCACGCTGTCGAGTTGATCAAGCAACCCACCCTGTCCGGGTATCAGATGGCTCCAGTCCCGTACGCCCTTGTCCCGCTTGATCGCTGTCAGGACAAGGTTGCCGAACATGCCCGTAACCGAGGCGACTGCGGCCATCGCCATCGCAGCCAGCGGGCTGAACGGGGTCATCCAGTACAACATCGCCCCGGTAACCGCTGCCGCGACAACCCCGCAGACCAGACCTTCCCATGTCTTGGGCGAAAGGCCCGGCGCGATCCTTGTCCGACCGATCCTGCGGCCAAAATAGATGTCCAGCAGATCACCGATCTGCACCACCATCACAAGGAAGGCGATCAGAAGAACACCCCGCCCCTCAAATCCCGGAAGGTCAAGCGTCATCAGCGCCGGGACATGGCTGATGCAGTAGACGCAGATCATCAGGCCCCATTGCGTTTCAGAAACACGGTTCAGGAACCGGTTGGGATCGCCCCGCAAGACCGACACCATCGGCAGCATAAGAAAGGCATAGACCGGGATGAAGACCGTGAACAACTCGGCCCAGCCTGACCAGACAAAGGCGAACTGAAGCGGCAGGATGAGAAAGAAGGCAAGCGCCAGCGCAAGGTGATCCGCCTGCGACTTGTAGGAAAAGGTGTAGAACTCGCGCAGCGCCGCAAAGGCCGAGAATGTGAACAACAGGACCACCCCGAACAAGCCCGTCAGCAAGGCCAGCGCAAAAAAGATCACCATCGTCCACCAAGAATAGATCCGGGTCATGTAGGTTTCAACGACCGGATCAGACTTGCCCGGCGGCACGCGCGACCGCAGGTATTCGCCAAACAGCGTGAGCGCGACCAGCAGGCCGAAACTCGCCAGCGTCAGAAGAATGATCTGGTTGGTGGCGCCGGTCATTCCGCGCGCCTTTCAGGGGCAAGGGCGGCAAGGCTCGCAGCCGCACGCGTCAGGAAGGTGTCTTTGGATTCGCCATCTGCAACATGAATCGGCGCGCCGAAGATGACCGTGCAGATCAGCGGCAGCGGGATCACCTCGCCCTTGGGCATGATCGAGTTCAGGTTGGCGATCCAGGTGGGCACCAGATCCACATGCGGCCGCTTGGACCCGATGTTGTAAAGCCCGGCCTTGAAGGGCAACAGCGGGTCCTTTGTCATATTCCGGTTGCCTTCAGGGAAGATGATAAGGGAGGATCCCTTGTCAATCGCGTCAAGGATAAGCGCCATCGGGTCCTGCGTCCGCGCTTCGGGGCGGCGCTCGATCAGCACGGCGCGAAACACCTCACCTCCGGCAAAGGCGCGCAGAGGAGTCCTGAGCCAATAGTCGGCCGCGGCCACGGGCCTCGTCTGGCGGCGCAGTTCGGGTGGCAGGACCGACCAGATCATCGGCATATCAGCGTTCGAAGTGTGGTTGGCGAAATACACCCGCTGCCGCGCCACGGGTTCTATCCCGCGCCAGTCAGCCTGGACCGCCGTGATCGCCCGGGCAAACACCGTAATCGCCTGCCCTGCAATCTCGGCAGCCAACCGCCTCATCGCGCTGGAAGGTTTCGGATGCGGCAAGAGACCCGGCGCATGCGCCGCCCCGGAAGCAGCCGTTTCAGCATCTGTGGTCGTTTCTGTCATCGCGGAAGACCCCGGATAAGGCTGCGCACAAGAAGGTCAATCATCGGGTCGGCCCTCTCACGCGGAATACCGGCGCTCACCTCCGCAAGACTCAGCAGGACGACACCATGCACCGCCGAGCAAAGAGTTCGCGTCAGAACGACCCTGTCTTCCGGCGGCAAGGTCGGAAAAATGCTCGAAACCGGACCGTCGATCAAGGCAATAAGCTCTTCCATATCGGAAAGGTACCAGTCCGGTGCAGCTTGTTCTGTGGGTCGGACCACTTCTAAAAGCGCCCGCCACGACAGATTGTTCGTCGCAGCGAAGATGTGATAGGCGCGGGCCATGGCTACAAGCTGTTCTTCCGGATCTGCTGGCGCCTCCCGCAACGCCGCCGCCGCAGCAGCACCCAGGCGCGCAAAGGTGCGGGCGTTCACAGCAAGGACCAGATCGGTCAGATCGCCAAACACGTTATAGATTGCACCGACGGCACACCCCGCCTCAGCCGCAAGATCCCGCGCCCGCAGTGCAGCAAGGCCCTGATCCGCGATCCGGCACTCGGCAATCAGGACAAGCCTGTCACGCAGGGCAAGGCGGCGATCCTTGGCGGGTTCAGACATTCAGACTCCTTGAACTTTGTTCAAGAATAGCGGGCGGAAGTCTGGTTGGAAAGCCAGGATGCGCACCTGCTACGACCAAGTTCACATGAACAGGCCCGCAAACCCCTCACCACACGAACGCCAAGGCCGGAAAAGGATCGCGTTTTAGGGATCACGAACCTCGAAACTGCTTCTCATTTTGGATAACTTTGAAGCGCCTAACATTCTGGAACTAAATGGAAAGAATATCGCCCCGCCCGAAACCGGACGCTCCTGCGGAGTGCCAACACCCGCCAGCAGGCCCCGGCCCGCCCCCTTTGCCTTCTTTTCGTCACAGTTCCGGTGCCAAGCGATCAGGACTGTCCGCCCGGCGTCCACCTCCGGCGAACCAAGGTGACACATGGCAAACCCGACTTCGCCCGATCACATGGATGAGACCTACGCCGAAGAACTCGCGCCGGGCCAAACCCTGCTGCAAGGGCAATACCGCATCGAAAGCTACCTGAATGCCGGGGGCTTCGGGATCACCTACCTTGCCCGCGACAGTCTCAATCGCAGGGTCGTTATCAAGGAATGCTTCCCCGGCGCGCTCTGCCACCGGTCGGCAACCCGCGTCCGCGCCAAGTCCCGCGCAAGCGCCGATGAGTTCCGCTCCCTCGTCGCCCTCTTCCTGCGCGAGGCCCGCAATCTCGCCAAACTCGATCATCCCAATATTGTCGGCGTCCATCAGGTGTTCGAAGACAACGACACCGCCTACATGGCGCTCGATCTTGTCCCCGGCTCTGACCTGCTCGACATCATCGAAGGCAAAGGCATACCCCTCGATCCGCCCCGGGTGCAGGCGATCCTCCTCCGCCTGCTTGATGCCATCGGCTACATGCACGACCAGAACATCCTCCACCGCGACATTTCCCCCGACAACATCCTCGTAACGGCAAAGGGCGAACCGATCCTCATCGATTTCGGCTCGGCGCGCGAGGATGCCCACCGCGCCACGCGCGTCCTGACCGGGATGCTCATGGTCAAGGACGGCTATTCTCCGCAAGAGTTCTATATCGCCAACAGCCGCCAATTTCCCTGCAGCGATCTCTACGCCCTCGGTGCCACCTTCTATCACGCCGTCTCGGGCCGTGCCCCGCCCGACAGCCAGACCCGGATTGCAGCCCTCGCCACCGGTCAGCCTGACCCTTGCCTGCCGCTGGCGGGCCGTCTTGATGCCTATGACCCCGCTTTTCTTGCAACTATCGACCGCGCCATGTCAGTCCTTCCCGGCGACCGGGTTCAATCGGCCAGCGAATGGGCCTGCCTGATCGACCCCTCCCGCCGTCAGGCCGCGTTCGTCGCGGATGCGGAACGCACGCGGCATATCGAACTTACCATCGCCCGGCTCATAACCGAATCCTCCCACCTGCCGACGCCGGAACCCGAGGCCAAGGCGCCCGTCCCCCTCGCCGAACCGCCTGCGCCACGCGTCATAGAATACATTGGCTTCGACGAGGAGGAGGACGACGAGATCCACGAACCTGCCGACCCTCCCGACGATAACCCGGCCCTTGACGATCCCTGGCCCGCCACGCCAGAGCCTGAGATCACCAAGACGATACGCCCGACCCGGCCATCGACGCAGCGACTTGCCGAACCCGATCGTGCTGCACAGGTCCGCTGTTTCGACTGGTCCCCGCCACCACCCGAGCCGTCCATCACCAGTCGCACGGCCCGGTTCGCCATAGCGGGTCTCCTGATCGGCGGGGTCATCGGCTATCTGGCGCCTTTCGCGCAAAATGCGGTCTCGCTGATGGTCGCCACCCCGTCGTCAGCCATCCCCGACGAAGGCCAAGGATAAGGGCCCCGCCATGCAGTCAACGCGATCTTCACCGAATCCCCGCAGTCTTTGCGACAATCACGCGAACCATCGGAACACCGAGGAAAGTGCACGGTGATGATACGTCTCGACAGAATCTTCTCCAGCCGCAGCGACGCAGCGAAACCCGATCCTGATCCCGTCCCACCCGGCACCCAACCCCCGCCACCCGGAGATGAGGCCTTCGCGGAACGCTTGCGCCGGGCAATCGCTCAGCCCGCCCTTACCCCCGAAGAACCGGACACCCCACACCGGCGTCTCCCACCAGACGCAGCCTTCTTGCGTCCCGGCCAGCCGATGAGTCAGACGTCGCTGCCGGAACCCGCAGTTTCAAATGGAGAGACCGCCAACATCCCTGACCTCTTTGTTCCCGCACCCGAACCGCTGCCTGACACCGCCGGTTCGCCTGCTGTCCCGGTCCCGCCCGATCCTACAACCGATTTGGTCCCGCCGCCCCCTGTGCCTCTGCCCGAACGCCGGGCAGGCCGGGTCCGCACGCGCCTTCTTGGCCACGATCACGTCCAGAACCTCGTCACTGACCCGATCGAAGCCGCCCGCGCCGCACCCGCACCCGCGCAGGGCCGGTTCCCCGTCGGCTGGGTCGTCGTCACGGACGGCCCGGGAAAGGGCAGTTTCTTCGCGCTTTTCAACGGCGTATCACAAGTTGGTCGCGGCGCAGACCAGACCGTCCGCCTTGACTTTGGCGACATGAGCATTTCGCGCAACAACCACGCCGCCATCGCTTATGATGACGAGGCGAACGCCTTCTTTCTTGGCCACGGCGGCAAGGCAAATCTCGTCCGGCTCAACCACCGTCCCGTGGTCAGCACCGAACCCATGCACCACCTTGACATGATCCGGCTGGGTGAAACAACGCTCCGGTTCGTGGCCCTGTGCAAGGATGATTTCCGCTGGGATGCGGCTTCTGCCGGGGGATCGTCCCTTGTCTGACATCCGTTTCGATAGCGTGACGGCCCAAGGCCTCGGACGCCGCGACCATCAGGAGGACGCGGTCATCAGCAGCTTTCCCGAATTCTCTGATCTGGGCTTTGTCGTGCTGGCTGACGGCATGGGCGGCCACGCCGCTGGCAACATCGCGAGCAAGATCGTGGTAAGCGAGGTTTTCAGCGAACTCCTGTTCCAGTCCGACGCGATCCTGTCGCGCGAGGCCAACCTTTCCACTGTCCTGCGCGCCGCCGCTCAGGCCGCCGACGACTGCATCGCCGCCCATATCAGCGCCCATCCCGAATGCACCGGCATGGGATCGACCCTCATCGCCCCGATCATCTGCCGGGGGTCGCTCTGGTGGATATCCATCGGGGATTCCCCGCTTTTCCTCTTTCGCGACGGTGTCCTTCAACAACTCAATGAAGATCACTCTCTTGGTTCTCAGATTGACTACATGATCGCGCATGGCCTTTTCGACCCAGACACAGGCCGCAACCATCCTGACCGGAATGTCCTGACCTCGGCCCTCTACGGCAACTCGGTCTCGCGGATCGACTGCCCCGATAACCCCTCCGCGCTCAAGCCCGGTGATCTTCTGATCGCGGCCAGTGACGGGCTCCAGTTCCTTGAAAATGAACGCATTGCGCAGATTCTCGTGGACCACCGCCAAAGCAGCAGCACCGCTGTCGCACATGCCCTGCTTGACGCGCTGTCCGCACTGGATGACCCTGATCAGGACAATATCACTATCTCGGTCATCCGTGTGCTGGCCGCCAATCAGGGCATCAAAGGGCTTGGGCGGTTGGACCACGCTGACAACGCCGCGCGACAACGGTGTGCCGCCAGATGACAATATCCGATACCACTGCCCTCCTCATTGCGCTCGACCGGACTCTCGCGTCCCCCCTCGCACCCGAGGTGCTGGCCCTTGGCCATAGACTGCGGCTCCGACTCGCTCGACGACCCACGGTCGCGATAGTGGGCCACTCAGATTGCGGACAGCCAGACCTCTCGATTTTCCTGACCGCCGACCCAAGGCTGGCCGCCCTCGATCTGCGCGAAATCGTGATCCATGACGCTGCCCCGCCCCATGATCTTGCCGCAGCACTGGCCGCCATCACGCCACAACTCGCGGTTTGGTGTGCGCGATCTTTCTCCCCGACGGACCTCGACCGCTGGTCCCGTGTGCCGCAGTCCCTCCGCGACCAAAGCTTTCTTGTTGTGACCTCAGTTGAGCCGACATCTGCCCTGTCGCTGGCAGACCATCTTGCTGATGAGTTTCGCGATATCTTCGTTCGGCCATCCCTTCCGATCCCCACGCACCCAGCGCAGCACTGGCCAGACCCAAAGGTGGCCCGAGCAATCGCACAAGCCATCCTGCATCAGATCACCCTTGGTCAGGACGCCCTCTTCGATAATGTGCACCTCTTCCTGTCCCGCTATGCTGCAGCCGCCCCCGACCCGCCAATGGCATCCGCGCTGGACCGTATCCACGCCACGCTCACCCTCCGGACCCGGGGCCTGATCCCGCTCCTTGACTTGCCCGCCCTGGACCGCGCCTCAGCAATACTCTCCCATTGCACCGCTTGCATTGAGGCTATGGTTCCCCTCGCAACCGGCCAGACGGGCCCTCTGTTCGACGATATTCTGGCCGCCGCCGACAGCCTCATCCTCATGCAGATCGAAGGAGGAGAAGCCGCAGCCGCCGATGCACTCGCCCTGCTTCTCCAGTTAAGACGCGAAATCGCGGTCAGTGGTTAGGAATTTTTTACTTAATATTCAATGTATTAATTGATATCTCGCCAAACTTGCGCCGCATTTCGCGCCACAATCTTGGTTCACCCGGAGCCACATTCCACGCAGCGGCGCAAGGCTCATCTCAAGGAACGGCCATGAAAGCTCAGCCACATCTGGAACAGTCTGCCGCCACTCATCCTGATGGCACGGCTCCCCTGCTGCGCAACGCCCTCACGGGGCTGCGCAGTCTTGCCGATCAAACCGCCGTTCTGCGCCGCGCCCTCTCCGAACTGTCCGATCTTGGCGACAGGATGACGCGCAAGGCCGCCTTGCGCCTTCTGGCGCAGCTGGACAGCTTTGAACCCAGTGTCACGCTGATCGGTCAGGTCAAATCGGGCAAGACGTCGCTCATCAATGCAATGATCGGCCAGCCAGGTCTTCTTCCTGCCGACGTCAACCCCTGGACCTCGGTCGTCACTACCATTCACGCAGCCCCGCCTTCGCATGGGATCAAGACGGGCGCCCGGTTCCGTTTCTTCGACAATGATGAATGGCAGCGCCTGATCGACAGCGGCGGGCGGATCGGTGAACTGGCCACCCGCGCCGGGGCCGAAGAAGACCTTGAACGCGTCCGCGCCCAGATCAGCCAGATGCGCGAAAAATCGCGGCGCAGGCTCGGCCGCAAGTTTGAACTGCTGCTCGGGCAGGAACACGACTACGAAACCTTCGATCAGGATTTGATCGAACGCTATGTCTGCCTTGGCGACGATTTCGGCGATGCCGAAAGCGTCCCCTCCGAACAGGGCCGGTTTGCCGACATCACCAAATCGGCCGACCTCTACCTTTCGGTCGCAGAAATGCCGCTGCGCCTCTGTCTCCGCGACACGCCGGGCGTCAACGACACCTTCATGATGCGCGAACAGATCACGATCAACGCCATCCGCGACAGCCGGCTCTGCGTCGTCGTACTCTCGGCCCATCAGGCCCTCACGTCGATGGACATGGCACTTGTCCGCCTCATCGCGAATGTCAAATCGCGCGAGGTCGTGATCTTCGTCAACCGCATCGACGAACTCACCACCCCCTCGCGCGAGATCGGCGAAATCCTCGAGCGCATTATTGAAACGCTCGCCGTTCACAACGGCCCTACCGATCCGCAGGTCATCTTCGGCAGCGCGCTTTGGGCGAACGCAAGTCTCGCGGGGACCCTCTCAACCCTGTCCGAAGACAGCGTCACCGCGCTCCTTGACTGGGCGGCCGTCGCCGCACGCCCCGTTGACCCGACGCGCGACCCGACTGAAATCATCTGGGAACTTTCGGGGATACCCGGACTTTATCAGGCCATCGCAGACCGCATCGCCGATGGCGCTGGCCACGAAGTCCACCAGCGGGTCGCACTGGGTGCGCTGAACCTCGCCCGGGGCATTGAGGCCAGCCAGAAGGTCAGCACCTTCGACCCCGCCCGCAAGGCAAGGATCACCCTCTCCCGGACAGAGATCGATGCGACCCTCGACACCCTTCAACAGACCGCGCTGGATGGCTTCGACAGCACCATCGCCCGGATCAGGTCAGACTATGCCGACCGGATCGACCGCGCCACAAAGTCCTTTCTGGACCGTGCAACAACAGCCCTACTCGCCCATCTCGAAGCAAAGGGCGAGCAAACCGTCTGGCACTACAGCGCAGACGGTCTGCGCATGTTACTCCGCTCGAACTATGTCCGATTCGGAACTGAACTCCAGCGCGCCACCCGGCAGTCCACGACCGAAGCACGCACATCACTCCTCCTCATCATGGCCCGGCTGATCGACGGTTCCTCCGATCAACTGCACATCGACATTCCGCCCGACATACACATCCCGCCGCCCGTCAGCGTCGCGCAGACCGTCGCACTCGATCTGCAGGCGAGCTGGTGGAAAAGCTGGTGGCACCGTACCCGAGGCTACAAGACTTTCATCGTCCGTTTTCAGGATCTCATCAGCGCCGAAACAGCCCGCATGACACAGACTATCCGCAGCGACCTTGCCGACGATATCTGTGTCAAGGCGCGCTCAGTCCTGGAAACCTTTTTGTCGGATCAGCGGGCCATCATCCAAAGCATCGCGGCCAAAGCCGATGCGAGCCCCACCGAACTCGACGATCTACTTGGGATCAAAGGCCAAAAGGACCGCCACAATTCCCTCCAGTCGATCATCGACTCTGTCTCGAGGTTTTCAGAATGAACGTAGATGGCCAACCCGTTGTCCCGGACCCCTTCGCATATCAGTCCGCCATCGAGGCGGATAGCCCCCGCCTACGCAAGCCCCGCATCGCCCTGATGGGCGAATTCAGCGCCGGGAAAAGCACGCTGGCCAATCTCCTCGTCGAAGCCGACCGCCTCCCCGTGCAGGTCACCGCGACACAGCTTCCGCCTATCTGGATCTCCTACGGTCGCGGGCAAGCCCATCGGGTCGATCTTGACGGAAAGACGATCCCCGTCAGCCTTGCCCGCATCGCCGACGTCCCACTGGCAGAAACGGCCTACGTCCGGCTGTTTCAGGACGCACAGATCCTGTCGTCATGCGACATTATCGACATGCCCGGGGTGTCGGACCCCAACATGCCGCCCGCCGTATGGCAGCGGATCCTGCCCATGGCCGACGGCATCCTCTGGTGTACCCATGCGACCCAGGCCTGGCGACAAAGCGAAAGCGCGATCTGGTCCACGTTGGCCCCCGCCATCCAGCGCCGCAGCCTGTTGCTTCTCACCCGGATCGACAAGATTCTGGGCGATAATGACCGGCAGCGGATCATCCGGCGACTGCGTCACGAAACCGACGGTCTTTTTGCAGAATCCTGCCTGCCCATCTCGCTGACCCGGGCACGAGCCGGGCGCTCCAGTGCCCCTGACTGGACATCAAGCGGGGCAGAGGCGCTCCTCGCAGCCATCGACCGGTTGATCGCGGCAATCTCAAAGGATCTTGGCGCAGAAGAGCTTCCAACCCCCACCCCAGCTCTGCCCGCCGGTCCTGCTGCACCTGCCATTCTCCCCCGCCGCATTCGCTCTGAAGCGGGCTTTCTTGGAACAACGCCTCGCCCGCCGCATATGCCCGATGATCCGCGAATCGCGACTTTTCGCGCCATGGCCCGCAGTAACCGTGGCTGACGCCGGCGGAATTTCCGTCCCGTTCACTTTTCTGCCCCATCCTCCGGCACGCATCACTGACGGCAGGACCGAAGATGAACATTGCAGCCCGGCTCGAAGAACTCCGCTATCCTTTTCCTGGGTGCAGGACGCTGGTTTTGGCAGATCTGGCGGCAGGTCTCGTCCTCGGGACCAACAGCGGAAACACTCGCCCGCAGGAGCAGCTTGACCGTCTGGCACAAAGTGCCGGACGCCTGCTGAACGTTACGTTTCCCTCAACCGCGCTGCTGTCATCAACGATCCATACCGTGATCGTGATCGAAGGTGATGTGCTTCAGACGTTCATCACCAACCCCGCCGACGGGGAGGTCGCGATCTGCTGCACCGGGTCACGTACGATCGACACTGCGGCACTTGCAACCCGCGCGCGAGCCCTGCTGGCCGAACTCGGCGGCGCGGAATGACCAAAGGCGATAGCCTGCTCGACCGCATCATCGCGGCCCATCTTGCACCTGATCCGCCATCCAACGGCCATGCGAGAGAACTGGCGGCCGCCGATCCCGACGCACTTCTGGACACTGTCCTTGACGCGGTCACGCAAACGTACCTCCCGCGCCGTCTATGCTTCACTGCGCCGAACGGCACCGCCGTGCGCGTCGATGTTGCCAACGGCCGCATCCTTGGGCCGCACTTGTCCAAACCCTCACCGTCCGGAAGCGGCCACGGGCATGATCAGGACGATCCATCCGAAGGCACCGATATCCTGCCCTATCTGATCAACCTCACCGCGAACGAGACCTCACTGACCCTCACGTGGGAACGCCTCGACACCACAACCAACCCCGCCAACAGCGCAATCATGCCGTTCATGACCCCTGCGTCGTCACAGCCAGATGACGAAGTAACGTCACTTCACATCCCGGCCATCTTCGACTTTTTCCACCATATTCACACCCCGACGGCGTCTCTCGTGATGATCAGCGACGGCCAGATCACTCAAAGCCAGGGCGATACGGCCCCAGCTCTTCTCGCCCAAGCCATCACAATCTGGAACATGGCCCCGGTCCTCGAGACATCGCGCGGATCAAGTCTCCAGATCATCCTCCTCTCGTCAAACGATCAAACCTTCCTTCTCGCGAGATCGGACACTCACCACCTCGCCGCCCTCTTTGACGGCGAACAGGCCCATGTTCTCCGCAGCAAGATCTGCGAGTTGGCGGCCAATAGGCCGTGATGTTCAGATGCAGATTGACGCGACCGCCACAGTCATAGCTTTGATGCAGGCCGAACCCGAAATCCGGCTGACCGAAAGGCTGACCATTTGACCGCGGTATTCAGGGAGCCGGACCTTCCAGTTCCGCCGCCTGAAGCGTCGTGAAGCGGATATGTTCGACATGTGCCAACATGGCTGCTTGCGCCACATCTGCATCTCCGGCGACGATGCACGTACCACGACTGGTGCGCTTATGCATCCATTGCTCATGTAGCGCAGCTTGGCAGCCTGCAGGATGATTTGTCCGGCAGTCTCTGAAGCGAAATCCGCAAACATAAGGTCCGCCACTGTACGGGCGCCAATCGCAGAGGCGCCGATCGCTGCCGCCCTAGCCCCCGGCACTGTGGACGACCTTGTCGCGCGTTTCTATCAGACGACAGACTACATGAACGTGTCCGAAGGAAGCAAGGCGACCTATCGCGCCATCATTGAACGGTTCCGGGCCAAGCACGGCAGCAAGCGTGTCAACGTGGGCATGAAGCCCCGGCACATTGAAGCCATGATGGCCGAAATGTTCTCAACCCCGAACGCGGCAAACACCATGCGCAAGCGTGTTGCCTAGCTTCTCGACCTTGCCGTCAAGGTGGAATGGCTTCCGAACAATCCTGCGCGTCAGGGTAAAGCCATTCGTTATTGAAGGCGGCGGGCATCAGACATGGAGTGAGGATGAGATTGCCCGGTTCTACGACGTCCACAAGATCGGCATGCTGCCACACCGGGCCATGACCCTGATGCTCTGGACCGGGGCGGCGCGGGTCGATGTGGTCAAGCTGGGCTGGTTCTCAATCAAGGCGGCGGCGGACGGTAACCGGATCGAATACTGTCGCCAAAAGACCAAGCGGGAGAAGGATGCGGTTCTTGTCAGCATCCCCATTGCGCCGGTATTGGCGAACTATTGGCCACCTGTGACCGGACTGCGGGAACATTTCTGCAAACCGAATACGGCAAGAAACGCTCCGACAAGAGCCTCTCGGGCGATATGCGCAAGTGGTGCGATGCGGCGGGACTGCCCGACTGCACCCCGCACGGGCTGCGCAAGGCGATTGCGCGGCGCTTGGCAGAGGCGGGCGCATCGGCCCAACAAATCGGCGCGGTCACCGGACACAAAACCCTGACCGAGGTGCAACGCTACATCGCAGCGGCGAACCGCGAAAACATGGCCAGCGATGTCATAGCGATGCTCTTGGTGAGACCGAACGGCGAACTGACTGTGGTGAACTTCCCCAAGACGCTCGCCAAAAGAGACGCTAACTAACTGATATAAAATGTGTAATTCGAGTGTTTGGCGATCCCAGGAGGACTCGAACCCCCAGCCTGCTGATTAGAAGTCAGCTGCTCTATCCAGTTGAGCTATGGGACCACGTGAAAACTGGTCGTATGGCATCTGGCCCTAGCGCCATCTCTCCGCCCCCCGATAGCGCAAATCCGTCCCGCGCGTCGAGAGGGTTTTGCCACAAAGACCGCTCTGAACGATATCCCGCCTTGCTCTCTCCTTCGCATGCTTTATCAGTTTGCGCCACAGATATGGGTATCCCGCCAAACAACGGGCGCACAAAGCAAGAGACGACGTCATGAACTGGTTTTTCGGTGGCTTCATGAATGATCTCCATGCGGCCTGGCATGGCCCGCTGGCTTTCCGGCTGATCCTCCAGCCCCTCTTGGCCGCAGCGCTGGGCGTCCGTGCCGGACTTCAGGATGCGAAAACGGGTCGGCCGCCCCTCCTCGAACGTCTTGGCAACGGCGCGACAGCCCGCCGGCGGGTCCTGCGCGAAGGCTGGGCTGACATCGGGCGACTGTTCATCATTGCCGTCGTCGCAGATCTGGCCTATCAGCTGATCGCCAACCAGCAGATCCACCCCGGTCAGGGTCTGGTCGCGGCGCTTGTCCTGGCGGTGCCAGCCTATATCCTGACCCGTGGCCCAACGAACCGGATTGCGCGCCGCCGCTCATGACTGCACCTGTGACACTCGTAAGCCTGTCGCAGAGACCCTGACACCAAACGCGGCACATCCCGTCAGTGCGCCGCTCAGAACCGCATCGACAGACTTCCCCTCGCCAGCATCTCGGATTCAAGCCGGCTGCGGATGTCATCCTGCTTCTTGCGGATCATCCCCGGGATCAGGAATGCATCGACCAGAAGCCAGACAAAGCCGATCAGGATAAAGAACGTCAGGATCTGCAGGATCGCCGTTCCGGGCTTTCCCAGATAGAACCGGTGCGCACTCAGGATGCCCAGAAAGAACCACAAGAGGTAAGCCGCCGCCACATTGGGCGCCTCGTTGGTCACCCGCTGTTCGATCAGCAACTGCTCGTTGGTCGTCAGCGCCATCGCACCCACCTCACCAGCAGGCTCAGTGCGTCCAGGCCCCCCGGCGCCCGGTCGCGAAATTCTCGCCATAGCCGCCCGCCCGGATCACCGGCTTGCGTGCCTTGGGCTCCTGCACGACCGCGTCAATCCCGTGCGTGGCCGCATAATCCACCGCCGCCTCTTTGGTCTCAAACCGCAACCGTACCTGCGACTGCGTGTCCGTCGACGATGTCCAGCCCATCAGAGGGTCCACCTCGCGGGCGCTCTCGGCTGCGTATTCCAGCACCCATTCATGCGTCTTGGCAGTGCCCGACTGCATGGCGGTCTTGGCGGGTTTGTAGATGCGTGCGGGCATGACAATCCTCCTTTGCGTGATGCCTTATCGCTAAATCCGCCGCGTCACGCAAGCACCCCGGCGTGGCACCCTTGCAGTAGAACAAAAACAGATCAAATGTAGGCATCTCAGCCGAAGGAGACGCCATGCACAACAATTCCCCGCAGGACATGCCGATCCTCTACGCCGCCCCCGACGTCAAACAGCGTAACAAGCTGGAAGGCGGCAAACGCTTTATCCTCAAGGCCGAATTCGAACCGGCGGGCGACCAGCCCACCGCCATCGCGGAGCTGAGCGCAGGGATCCGCAACGGTGATCGGGATCAGGTGCTTCTGGGTGCCACCGGAACGGGAAAGACCTTCACCATGGCCAAGATCATCGAGGAAACCCAGCGCCCCGCCATCATCCTCGCTCCGAACAAGACGCTCGCCGCCCAGCTTTACGGCGAATTCAAGGGCTTTTTCCCCGACAACTCCGTCGAATACTTCGTCAGCTACTACGACTACTACCAGCCCGAAGCCTACGTTCCGCGTTCCGACACCTACATCGAAAAGGAATCGCAGATCAACGAACAGATCGACCGGATGCGCCACTCGGCCACCCGGGCGCTCCTGGAACGCGACGACGTGATCATCGTCGCCTCCGTCTCCTGCATCTACGGCATCGGATCGGTCGAAACCTATGGCGCGATGACGCAGGACCTCATCAAGGGGCAGATGTACGACCAGCGCCGCGTCATCGCCGATCTTATCGCCCAGCAGTACAAGCGAAACGATCAGGCCTTCCAGCGAGGCTCCTTTCGCGTCCGGGGCGACTCGTTGGAAGTCTGGCCCGCCCACCTTGAGGATCGCGCCTGGAAACTCTCTTTCTTTGGTGAAGAGCTTGAGGCCGTCACCGAATTCGACCCCCTGACCGGCCACAAGACCGACACCTTCGACCGCATCCGCATCTACGCCAACAGCCACTACGTGACGCCCCGGCCCACGATGCAGCAGGCCATTCAGGGCATCAAGAAGGAACTCCGCACCCGACTCGACCAGCTTGTCAACGAAGGCAAACTGCTCGAGGCGCAGCGGCTGGAACAGCGTTGCAACTTCGACCTCGAAATGCTCGAGGCGACGGGCGTCTGCAACGGCATCGAGAACTACTCCCGCTACCTCACCGGCCGCGCCCCCGGCGAACCGCCCCCCACGCTCTTCGAATTCATCCCCGACAACGCCATCGTCTTTGCCGATGAATCCCACGTCTCTGTCCCCCAGATCGGCGGCATGTACCGGGGCGACTACCGGCGCAAGTTCACGCTGGCCGAACACGGGTTCCGCTTGCCCTCCTGCATGGACAACAGACCCCTCAAGTTCGAGGAATGGGACGCCATGCGCCCCCAATCCGTCTTTGTCTCGGCCACCCCTGCGGCATGGGAGATGGAGCAGACCGGCGGCGTCTTTACCGAACAGATCATCCGCCCCACCGGCCTCATCGACCCGCAGATCGAAATCCGCCCCGTGGAAATGCAGGTCGATGATCTGCTGGACGAGGTGCGCCGCGTGGCCCTCGCCGGCTACCGCACGCTGGTCACGACGCTGACCAAGCGCATGGCCGAGGATCTGACCGAATACCTCCACGAACAGGGCATCCGCGTCCGCTACATGCACTCTGACATTGACACCATCGAACGGATCGAGATCCTGCGCGACCTCCGCCTTGGCGCGTTTGACGTGCTCGTCGGCATCAACCTCCTCCGCGAAGGCCTCGACATCCCCGAATGCGGCCTTGTCGCGATCCTTGATGCGGATAAAGAGGGCTTCCTGCGCTCTGAAACCTCGCTCATCCAGACCATCGGGCGCGCGGCGCGCAACGCCGACGGCCGCGTCATCATGTATGCCGACCGCATCACCGGCAGCATGGAACGCGCCATCCGCGAAACCGACCGCCGCCGGGCGCGGCAGGTGGCCTACAACATCGAACACGGCATCACCCCCACGACCGTCCGCAAGAACGTCGAAGACGTGCTGTCCGGCCTGTACAAGGGCGACACCGACATGGCCCGCGTCACGGCACGCGTCGACAAACCGCTCCTCGGCGCGAACCTGCAAACGGTGCTGGACGGGCTACGGGTGGACATGCGCAAGGCCGCCGAGAACCTGGAGTTCGAAGAGGCCGCACGGTTGCGGGACGAGATCAAGCGGCTGGAGACGGTCCAACTCACCATCGCGGATGATCCTTTGGCACGTCAGGAGGAGGTGGAGAAGGCCGTCGAGGGGGCGAAGGCCGCTGGTGGCCGCTCAACGGGCGGGCGCGGCGGGATGCATGGGGGGAAGCGGAACAGAGGGGGGAGGCGGTGAGAGGCAAATGATTACAAACATTCCTGACGCCGACGGCCTAAACAAGCAATCACTTCGATCATTTTTTAGGGCATGGGAGATCACGCTCAAAGTCTTTGAAGACTTTGAGTTAACCTTCGAAGGAGAAGGTTGGGAAGAGGAGCGAGCCTCTTATGAGAGAGTTTGTAAGGAAGAACTCAGTTTCGTTATCACGCTACTTGCGCATTCTACAGAACTAAGGCTGAAAGCTTTGCTCTGTCAAATCAGTCCATACCTGCTTCTATTAGGAGTTGACCCAAAGAGCCTTCCTAAGTCATCTACTATTGATTTTTCAAATCTTCGAACAATAGACGCAGTTGACCTTCCTTCGGCGTTGGCTGCATTCTCACCTTCCCCATTGAACGTCAAATTATCGGCGGTACATGCTGAACTTCGTGAACAGCGCAACAAGATCTATCATCTTGGTGCAAGTCCAGAAAACTTGAACCTTGAGAGGGCCGTTGCAATTGCAGTTGAATCATATGTTGCTCTTTGGCCTGCTGAAAGTTGGCTGTCTAATTGGCTTCTCGATTCAAACAATAATCGAGCATCTTTCTTTGATGATGGCAGAAACTACAGCGCGAAGGGGCACGTGCTAGATGGTTTTGCATGTTCCACTAAGATTTTGACAAAGGGTAACTTCAAGAAGTTAATTGGAATCGAAAAATCCAAACGGCGATATATCTGCCTTTCATGCACTGATGACGCCTGGACTAGGCATGACAGTTACACGGAGATAGATGAGCATAAGACTGCATATCTTCTTAACGACAAAAAGACCCTTCGTTGTGCGCTTTGTCGAGATTCCTTTTCTATTGCTCGGACATCCTGCAAAGAACCGGGTTGCAAAGGTAACGTGATCGAGCTTCTAGACGATGGACACACATCCCGTTGTCACACTTGCGGAGAATGAACCAATCCACTTACGCTTGGATAGCATTTGTCGCTGCAGAAAACCGAACCAGACAATTCACTGCAAACTGATCTGCGGAGAGCGGGGTACACCGGCACCGCTGATGCCGCGTTCCGAACCTTGCCCATATCCCGTGCCCCGCAAGCAACCAGCCACCTCGTCCGAACGACTTCCCCACGATGCACACCTCTTCTACCTTCACCCCATGAACGCCCGTCTCCAAAGCCTCATCCGCGATGCCGAAACGCGTCTTGCCATGCCCGATCAGATACGGCTGGCCGAGATTGTCGAGGCATTTGTCACGACCTACGAAGGCCCCGCGCCCTTCACGCCCGAAGAACGCGCCCATCTCGCGCTGATCGACGCCGAGTCCTTTGACCCTGCAGACCCCGTCGCTGTCGCCGCAACGTTTGGCTGGCGTGGCTGACATCCTGTTTTCGGTCCGGGAGCTGACCAGCCTCGACCAACAGCACGCCCATATCAGCCAGCAAAACCCGCGCACAGCCACCGCGGTCCTAGGGGACATTCGTCGCACCTGCGACCTTCTCGCCGAATTCCCCAAGATGGGCCGCGCCATCGAAGGGACACGTCTGCGCTATGTGCTCTCACGCAAGTATCGCTACCGCATCGAAGGCGAGGCTGTCGAAATCCACGACATCCTCCACCCGCGTCAGGCGTAGGGCGGGGTTCACCCCGCCCCCCCGTCACTCCCCCATCTGCTTCACGCCCGAGGGGTCCCGCACCTGCACCACCGCGCATTCGATGAGATACGGCCGCGCCTCCCGGTCACACACGGCCGCAGCCATGGCCTTGATCGTGGCCTCCTCGGCGATCCCGCAGATCATCTCGTGCCAATGCGGCCCTTCCTGATGCTGGAGGAAGATATCGACCGACCAGCCCGCCGGCTCGCAGGCCGCCGACACAAAGCAGTCCTCCTCCCACGCCCCGCCCGCCACGCAAGTGGCCACCGCCGCCGCGATGGCCTCTTCCACCGTCGCCGCTGTGGCCACGCCGCCCGACTGCTCGGGTGCCTGTGCATAGGCAATTGCCCGGGCCCAGTCCTGCGCCGCTGCCCCCTGCGCCATCACACCCAGCCCCAAGACCGCCATCATCCGCCAGATCACCATACCGTCCTCCTGCCAACTGACACCCAAGGCTACCGCGCCATCCGCCGCCCGACAACGGCTCCGTCGGGCCCTTTCCCCGCCGCATCCGCGCCCTAGCTTCCTGCCATGCGCATCTGGCCCCTCCTCGTCACCCTCGCTTCCCCCGCCGCAGCGTGGGAGTTCACAGAGGTCCCCATCTGCACCCTCAGCCATCAGGCGCCCGAGGGGGAGGTCGTCGTCACCTTCGACCCCGCACTGCCAGAATACACCATCGCGGTGACGCTTGCCCAAGGCACATGGCCCGCCGACCCGGTCTTTGTCATCACCTTTGACGGCCCCTGGCCCCTCACGATTCAGACCGACCGCCAGACCCTCTCGGACGACGGCCGCACGCTGACCGTCCGCGACACCGGGTTTGGCAATGTGCTGGACGGCCTCGAACGCAACACCACCGCCGTCGCCTTCATCGGCACCACCTTGGCCCATATTCCCCTGACCGACGCCGCCCCTGCCGTCCGCGAATTCCGTACCTGCCCGGCCACAGGCATCTCCTGACACGCGCATTCGCCCCTCGTCCGCGCCGCCAATTGGGCATTCAGCGCGATACCGCCCAACCGAACCGCTTGAACTGCCCGGCGAACCGGATCACGCTGACGCCAGTCGGTTCGCGACCCCAAACCCTCCTGATGGCAAGGTAACCTGCCCGCCTCATCGCAGCTTCCCGCGCCGAACTCGCAGTTCGTCAGCCTCGAGCAAGGAGAAATGCCAAAGTAAAAGGACCACCCGTACATCACACTCTAGCGACGTTGCTCATCCTCGGGGCAACGACGGCCGCCGCAGAAGAGGCGACCGGGTTTCAGTCCGACTATGGCGCCCTGACCGAGGAACTCCCCATCGACGCGCCGCTTTGTGAACCGGTCTCAACCTTCACCGCCCCGGACGGCATCTCCACGAACGTCTACGGCCAGGTGAACTTGACCGACCAGAGCTTTGTTGATGGCCAGCAGATCACCGCCGGGATCGTGGACAATGACAACTGGAACACTCGCCTTGGCGTCACGGCAGTCCAACCACTGGGCGACACCACGCTACGCTACCGGTTTGAAACCGGCCTTGGCCTGCGCAACAGCGCCACCGTGTCACAGGATTTCGAACCCCCGGTGATCGATTGGCAACGTACCGCGCTCCGCTGGTTCGAGATAGCGGCAGAGGCGCCCTACGGCACAGTCTCCTTTGGTCAGGGCAGCACGGCCTCTGACGGAACGGCGGGACTGGATGACTCTTTCACCTTTGTGGCCGGGGCGACTAATTCGGCGGACGGGTTCGGGTCCTTCCGCTTCCGCGACGAAACCGGCGCCCTGACCGATGTGCGCATCGGACAGGTTAACGCGAGTTTCAACGGCGCACGGCGTTTGCGCCTGCGTTATGACACTCCCGTTGTCAACGGCGTGATGCTGTCCGCATCTTACGGCCAGAACATCCTCGCCCCTGCCGATGACATCGACTATTCCGATATCGCGATCCGCTGGACAGGCGATGTGGGCGATTTCACCGTGCGCAGCGCCGCTGGCTATCAATGGCTCGACAATCCGGACGGCGATTCCGCCTGAAGGCTGGCCGGGTCGGTCACGGTGGTGCATGCACCGACCGGTCTCAATCTGTCCCTGTCGACGGGTGCCGCGGTGGACGGGGCGCGCTACGGCTGGGCACGCGCAGGATGGCAGACAGACCGGTTTGCCATCGGCACAACCTCGCTTTCGGTCGATTACGATCTTGGTCAGGATTTCCTCTCCGACGGCGCGCGGACTGGAAACTAGGGTCTCTATGCCGTTCAAAGCATCGACGCTGTGTCGGTCGACCTTTACGCAGGTTGGCGGCGCTTCACTTACAGCGACCGGCTGGGCAACAGATATGAGGACGCGACAGGCGTCCCCATAGGCGCCCGCTGGTTCTTCTGAAGCAGAACGCCGGGCTGACGTGACGCTTCGCCCGTCGCAAGCCCGCCCATGGCTAGATCAGGACCGGGGTTCAACCCGCCCATCCGTCAGAAGTCGAACAACTCGCCCAGAAAGCTCTCCCGCTTCTTCTTTCGTCCATACTTGTAATCGTCATCGTCATGCTCGCGCCGGTAGTCATCCCGCTGCGGCTCTTCACCATAACGTGGCACTGCCTTCTGCGCCGGAGCAGGAGCCGGCGGGGGCGCGCTGACCGCAGCCCGCTCAATGATCTTGTCCAGTTCTCCCCGGTCGAGCCACACGCCCCGGCATTTCGGGCAATAGTCAATCTCGACCCCCGACCTGTCAGCCATCACCAGCATTGTTCCATCCACGGGGCACTGCATCCTGTCATTCTCCTGTTATGCGCACTCGCTCAGATTTGGGGATGCCACCCCGCCGAGGCAACCCGCCCTTGCGGAAATGTCATCCGTGGACGACACATCGGTTCGTGCTTAACCTATTCCCACCTGCATACATGAGTTGCCCCATGCGCCTTGCCCTCGCCTTCGCCCTCTTCGCCAGCCCCGCATTCGCCGACTCTCCCGATGCGTGGGAGGAGTTCGCCCAGAACATCACAAGAGCCTGCCTCGCCCTGGTCCAGGACCCCGGCCTCTCCACGATCGAGGTGAGCCCCCATGGCTCGCAATCCTACGGCGCGGCTCTTGTCACGCTGACCGCCGACTATGGAACGGACAGGATGATCTGCATCTACGAAAAGCTGAGCGGCGTCGCCGAGCTTACAACCCCGCTGCCGCAGGAGTGACGCGCGCCCTGTCCGCCGGTGCGCCACCGTGATCGCCACCTTGATTCTGGGCGCGGCAGTCTGGCCCGACGGCCCATCGCCCACCTTGCGGCGGCGCACCGATCTAGCCGCCCGGCTCTGGCATAATGGCACCGCCACCCACCTGATCCCCTGCGGCGGCACCGGGCGCCATCCACCGGCCGAGGCACTGGTAATGCGCGACCTCTTCCTTGCCGCCGGCATCCCTCATGACCACATCACGCCCGAGGCGCAGTCCACCACGACCGAGGAAAACATCGCATTTGCCCTGCCAATCCTGCAGGCGCTGAACGCGACCGAAGTCCTTATCGTCACCGACTGGTACCACGCCCCCCGTGCCCGGCTCACGGCCCGCAGGCTCGGCCTCCACCCGGCCAGCCAGAGCCCAAGCCTTAAGGGTGCAGACACGAAGACACAGGTATGGCAAGGGCTCAGGGAACTCCCCGCCCTTGCGCTCTACTGGTGGAAGATCGGGCGCTAGACCCTAGCGGTACACGTCCACATTGACGTAATCGCCCACATTCCCTGACCCGTAGATCGTGACAACGACCATCGCACCACCGTTCATGATGTCGCGCCCGGCCTGCGGGTCCATATAGCCGTTCATGATCATCTGCTCCATCGCGGCGCGGTTATTGGCGTCCGAAAAGAATGGGTCCCATTCATCGCCGGGCTGCGAAATGCCATAGCGGTGAAAATTCGCCCGGTCTTGCCGCAGCACCTGCCAGGGCGCGGACAACCGCTCACCGTCAGAATTGTAAAGGTCATCATCCCCGATATAGGCCGCATAGGTGCCAATGACGTCCTGCGCCGTGGCTGACGAGCCGAGCGCCACAATGACAGCCACGCCAATCGAGAGTGCCATACTGTTCATTTTCAATACCCTTCTTCCCATATGACCCCGGCCCGCCGCAATCCGGTCCGGCCCGCCCGCAACATGCGGCACAGGACGAGAATAGCAGCACAAACCCATCCCAGCACAAGCCCTTGATCGCCCATTGCCGAAGCACCGTACCGCCTCCACCTTCTCCGGATGACCAACCTGATCCGCCCCACCGACGACGATGCGCGCCAATTGGCCCGCAATCTGCTGATCAATGCCCGCCACGGCGCCCTTGGCGTCATTGACCCCGAAACCGGCGGCCCGGTGGTCACCCGCGTGGCCATCGGCTGGGACGGGACGGCGGCACTCCTCCTCGTCTCTTCCCTCTCCGGCCATACGACCGCGATCCGCGCCAGTCCGGCAACCTCACTCCTTGTCGGTCAACCCAGCCTCTGGGGCGATCCGCTGACCCACCCGCGCCGGACGCTGCTGCCAACAGCCGAGAAAACCGACGAGGCCGCCCACCGCGCCCGCTGGCAGGCCGATCACCCCAAGTCCGGGCTCTACTTCGACTTTGCCGATTTCCTGATGTTCAGCCATGTCGTCTGCGTCGCCCCCCTGAACGGCGGTTTCGGGAATGCCTTCCGCCTCGGGCCGCAGGACCTTACCCACGGCTTAACTACCAGCCCTCGGTCCCCGGCGAACCCTTGATCGTCCCGGTCAGGTTCGGCGTGACCCAGCCGCCATAGAACCCGCCCGGCTGCGGGCGGGCCTGCACCTCGCCCACAAACCCCTGCACCTGGTCCGAGACGTAGAACGCCACATGCCCGGCAATCGCCCGGAATCCCGGCGTGGGAGCCGGATAAGCCCAGGCAGCCCGCCGCAGCCTCAGATCACCCCATGCCAGATCGAAGTAGATCGCCGCCCCCTTCCACTCGCAGAACGAACGCCCTGCAACCGGCTGCAACAACCCCTCGGCAATCGCTCCCGGCGGAAAGTAATAGGTCGGCGGATGATGCGTCTCGCACACCCGCCACCCTTCCGCCGTCTCGGCCACAACAGCGCCCCCGATGACAAGCCGCAACATCTCCGCAACCCGGTCAAGCAACGGCGGACGGGGGTAGGACTGCACATTTTCGATGGCCAACGCACACATGCCCACAGACCTGTGGCGCGACTTGACTTCGTCAATAGGACGCGCCACAAGCCGCGCCATTGGGGTCGTAGCTCAGTTGGGAGAGCGCGTCGTTCGCAATGACGAGGTCAGGGGTTCGATCCCCCTCGGCTCCACCAGAATCCCCATCACGCCACCCGCTGCCCTGCGACCCACAGTCCCCGCGTGACGGGCACATTTGCAACCTTTCCGAACCGCAGCAGGTCCGCCCGCAGCCCCACCGCGATCCGCCCCCGGTCAGCCATCCCCGACGCCCGCGCCGGTGCCGCCGTGACCGTGGCGATCCCCCGCGCCATGTCGTCCCAGCGTTCGCCCAGCATCACGGCCCCAGACAAAAGCGAGGCCGGCACATAATCCGACGACAGTATGTCAAGGCACCCCAGATCGGCAAGCTCAGCCGCCGCCACGTTTCCTGAATGCGACCCGCCCCGGATCAGGTTCGGCCCGCCCATGATGACTGCCACCCCGGCCGCCTGGCAGGCCCGCGCCGCCTCGACCGTCGTCGGAAACTCCGCCAGCCGCACCCCATGAGCGACCGACGCCTCAACCTGCGCAGCCGTCGTGTCGTCGTGGCTTGCCAGGGTCGCGCCATACCGCTGCGCCGCCGCAACCGTGGCCGCCTCATGCGCGGCACCGAACTGCGCATAAAGCCCTTCCAAATAGGCGCAATAATCCCGGAACGCCGCATCCGTCAGGCCTGATTTCCCCTGCACATAGGCCGCGAACTTCGTCAGGTCGCTGAACTGCCGCTGACCCGGCGTATGGTCCATCAGACTCACGATGCCGATCCCGTCCTCGGGCCCGAACTCGTCAAGTTCCTCGATCAGCGTCTCCGAACAGGTCTCGGCCCGCAGATGTAGCAGATGGCTGATCCGCAGCGCGCCTAACCGTCTCATCCCCATGATCTCTGTCGCCATCGACCGCGCGTATTTCCCATAGGAATGCCGCCCGCTCTGCATAATCGACCCCACCCGGATCGCGTCAAAGACGGTCGAAATCCCCGCCCCTGCCAGTTCCGCATCGTGTGCCACAATGGCCGCGTGATGCGGCCAGTCCACCTTGGGCCGTGGGCTGATATGGCGTTCGAGATTGTCCGTATGCAACTCGATCAGCCCAGGGGCCAGACAGTCGCCCTCGCAATCGACGGCACCTCGGGGTACCGTTGTCCCGCCTCCGATCTCGGCAATCAGCCCGTCGCGCAGCACCACATGGCCCGCAAAGCTTTCGTCTTCCAGAACAAGGCGTGCATTGGCAAGGATCGTCTCGGTCATCTCGTCTCACGCCTTCCTGACATCTGATCCGAAGGGCTCGGCACACACTGCCTTGCCGCTCCGAACAACCCCGCTTCGGCCGCGTCCACCGCTGCCGCCAGCGTCCCATCGTTGCACACCTCAACCACCGGCACCCCCTCCGGCACCGGCGGCGCCGCACGCGCCAGACGCGCCGCCAAATCCGCCACCGGTTCGCGTCCCCGCCCCACCAGCCTTGAGGCCAGCGTCTCCCGGTCCGCCGTCAGGCTCAACACAACCATCCCCGGAAACCTCACTGCGGCCTCAGTCAGAACACCCCGCGACAGATTGACAAGCACATCCCGCCCCGCGGCCAGATCATCCGAAACCTCCGCTGGAATCCCATAGGACAACCCATGCGCACCCCAATGCAGCACAAAGTCCCCCCGCGCCTCCCGCGCCTCGAACGCTGCCACCGTCACGCTGTCAAACGCCTCGCCGCCCGCATCCGCCGCACGCGTGATCACCCGCCGGACCGACCGCAACCCCGGCCGCCGGGCCATCAGCCCGGCCATCACCGAATCCTTGCCGACCCCGGAGGGGCCGACGACAGCAATGAAACGTCCCGCGCTCACGCCGCCGCCGGCGCAAAGTCGGCCACATCCACCAGCCGGTCACAGACCCGCGCCCGGGCCCCCTCGTCGTGGAAGATCCCCAGGATAGCCGCCCCCCGCGCCTTGGCTTCTTCGATCAGCCCAAGTACTACTTCGCGGTTCCTCGCATCCAGCGACGCCGTCGGCTCATCCAGAAGCAACGCCGGACAGGGATGCACAAATCCCCGCGCGATGTTCACCCGCTGCTGCTCTCCTCCAGAGAACGTCGTGGGCGACAATGACCATAGCGCCTCGGGCAGGTTCAACCGCGACAAAAGCGCCATCGCCCGCCCCCGCGCCTCGGCCTCATCAACGCCCAGCGTCAGCAAAGGCTCGGCCACCACATCCACCGTTGCCACCCGTGGCACCACCCGCAGGAACTGGCTCACATAGCCCAGCGTCCGCCGCCGTAGCGCAATGATCTCACATGGCGCCGCCTGCGCCACATCCAGATCGCCCACCACGATCCGCCCCGCTGCCGCAAGATAATTCCCCCAGACCATCCGCATCAGCGTGGACTTCCCTGTGCCCGACGCGCCGACCAGCCCAACACATTCCCCGGGGCCCACTGTCAGCGCCGCACCACGCATGACCTCGATCACCACACCGCCCTGATTATGCAGGGTGAATGTCTTGCTCAAGCCTTCGATCGCGATGATCGCCTTACCCATTTTCTGTCCTCAAATATCCCCGCCGGAGGCGCACATCCCAACCCGTGTTCCCGCCTCAGACCTGCAGCACAGACGACACAAGAAGCTGCGTATAGCCGTGCTGAGGATCGTCCAGAACCTGATCGGTCAACCCCGCCTCAACCACCCGCCCGTCCTTCATCACCATCAGCCGGTCGGCCAGCAGCCGCACCACCGCCAGATCATGCGTCACGATCACCGCAGACAGCCCCATCTTCCGCACCAACCCGCGCAACAGGTCCAGCAGACGCGCCTGCACGCTCACATCCAGCCCCCCGGTGGGCTCGTCCATGAAGACAAGCCGCGGCCCGGTTACAAGGTTTCGCGCAATCTGCAACCGCTGCTGCATCCCGCCCGAAAATGTCCCCGGTCGGTCGTCGATCCGGTCCACACTGATCTCGACCCGCTCGAGCCAGTCGCCCGCTGCGGTCCGGATGGCGCCATAGTTCCTTGCGCCCACCGCCATCAGCCGCTCGCCCACATTCCCGCCCGCCGACACGCCCATTCGCAGCCCGTCGCGCGCATGCTGATGCACAAAGGCCCAGTCCGTCCGGCCCAGCATCCGCCGCGCCGGTTCCGCCATGGCAACCGTATCCACAGGCCCTTCGGTCCGCGTGTCAAACATCACCCGTCCCGCATCCGGTACCATATGCCCCGCCATGCAGTTCAGGAGCGTGGATTTCCCCGACCCGCTCTCGCCCACGATCCCCATGACCTCGCCAGGGAACAGATCGAACGAGACATCAAGACATCCTACATGCCGCCCATAGCGTTTGGTCAGCCCCTGCACCGACAATAGCGGAGTCATGCTGCGACCTCCCCCGTCCGCCGCCCGGCACAGAAGTCCGTATCCGAACAGACAAACATCCGCCCGCCCGCGTCATCCGTGATGACCTCGTCCAGATAGCTGTCAGCCGCACCGCAAAGGGCACAGGCATGATCCGCCTTCGACGCCTCGAACGGGAAATCCTCGAAATCAAGGCTCACGACCCGCGTATGCGGCGGCAGGGCATAGATGCGCTGCTCGCGCCCCGCGCCGAACAGCTGGATCGCGTCCATTTCCATCTTGGGATTGTCGAACTTCGGAATGGGTGATGGGTCCATGACATACCGCCCCTCCACTTTCACCGGATAGGCATAGGACGTGGCAATCGCCCCGTGCCGCGCAATATCCTCATACAGCTTCACATGCATGAGACCGTAATCCTCCAGCGCATGCATCCGCCGCGTCTCGATCTCGCTCGGTTCCAGAAACCGCAAAGGTTCCGGGATCGGCACCTGATAGACAAGGATCTGCCCCCCGGTCAGAGGCACTTCGGGGATGCGGTGGCGCGTCTGGATCACTGTCGCCTCTGCCGTCCGTTCGGTCACCGCCACGCCCGCCGTGCGTTGAAAGAACTTGCGGATCGACACCGCATTCGTCGTGTCATCCGCGCCCTGATCGATCACTTTCAGCCGGTCCTCAGGCACCATGATCGCCGCAGTCACCTGCACGCCCCCCGTGCCCCAGCCATAGGGCATCGGCATCTCCCGGCTTGCAAAGGGCACCTGATATCCCGGGACCGCCAGCCCCTTCAAGATCGCCCGCCGGATCATCCGCTTGGTCTGTTCGTCCAGGTATGCAAAATTGTAATCAGACATCAGTATATCCGTCGGAAAGAGTGAGGTTCGAAATGGCCGTACCGGGATTCTTCCTCTCCGCACCTGTGGCCGTCGCCGCTGCAGTGATCATCGGTCTGCGACTGCGCAAACGGCGCGCGGCCAAAGGTGGGGCCACAACTCCCACCTACACCTCCGACAACAACAGCTTTCTGTTCTGGTCCTCGGGCAGCAGCGACAGCAACGAGCGGGACGGCGGCAGCGTCGGCGGCGCGGTCAGCCACGGCGTAGGAGACTCCAGCGGGGGTGACGGCGGCGGCGGAGGCGACTGACACCATCACTCGGCCGCCTCCTGCGTAGGGTGCGCATCCTGCGAACTGTCCCCCATCGCCTCCCGACGCAACTTCCGGATCAGCTCGAGCTCCGACTGAAAATCCACATAATGCGGCAGCTTGATGTGCTCTAGGAACCCGGTCGCCTGCACATTATCCGCATGCATCAGCACGAATTCCTCGTCCTGCGCCGGCACGCCCGCATCATCCTCTCCCAGTTCCTTCCAGCGCAGCGCCCGGTCGATAAGGCTCATCGAAATCGCCTTCCGTTCGGACTGGCCAAAGACAAGGCCATAGCCCCGCGTGAACTGCGGCGGCTCGGTCCTTGATCCCTTGAACTGGTTCACCGTCTCGCATTCGGTCAGCCGCACGGTCCCGATCGGAATGGCAAAGCCCAGCTCGGGGATCTCCATCTCGACTTCGACCGCCCCGATCCGCAATTCGCCCACAAAGGCATGCGTCCGCCCGTATCCCCGCTGCGTCGAATATGCCAAACCAAGGACAAACCCCTCGTCCCCCCGCGTCAGCGCCTGCAAACGCAACGCCCGCGACGCCGGCAATTCCATCGGCTCCCGCGTCAGGTCCGGTGGCACCACGTCCGACTCCATAGCCTCCTCGATCAGCCCTTCCCGGTTCAGGAACGCCGTCACATGCGGCACGGGCCCTCCGGCAGGCACACCTTCCGCCGTAATCGGCGCTTCGCCCTCCGCCATCAGCGCAAAGTCCAAAAGCCGGTGCGTGTAGTCAAACGTCGGCCCCAGAACCTGCCCCCCCGGAAGATCCTTGAATGTGGCCGAGATGCGCCGGTCACAGGCCATCGCCCCCGTATCCACCGGCTCTGACGCGCCAAAGCGGGGCAGCGTCGTGCGGTAGGCGCGCATCAGGAAGACCGCCTCGATCAGATCGCCCCGCGACTGCTTGATCGCAAGCGCCGCCAGATCGGGATCGTAAAGCGACCCTTCGGCCATCACCCGATTCACCGCCAGCGCAAGCTGTTCGCGGATCTGCGGCACGCTCAGTTCGGCGACCGCAGTATCCCCACGCCGCTCTTCGGCCAGCCAGGCATGGGCCGCGTCAATGGCCCGCTCGCCACCCTTAACCGCTACGTACATCAGACAGCCCCCCGACCCGCGTCGACCGTGGCAGCGCCGCGACCAGCGCCCCCGCCGTCAGAAAGAAATCGAGCCCCAGCGGAAACAGCGCCGCATTCGCGGCCATCGCCGCCGTGTCCGGCAGGTTCAGCGCAGCGGCCTCCCTGATCCCCGGCCCGCGCAACATGGTGCCCGCAGCCTCCAGTCGCTCCATCTCCACGATCAACGTGGCCGACCGGTCAGGATATTCCGGCGAACCCTGCGGATAGGCCTGGAGCCGTCCCAATGCCGCCCAAGTTCCCACCGCAAACGCACATCGCTCCGGCCCCGCAAAAGGCGCGCCGGTGTGAAACGTCACCCAGTCCCGTACCGCGGCCCGGTCCAGCGCCCCGGCCAGATAAAGCGGCGTATCCGGATCACAGAGCATCAGGAGCAGCGTCCCCGCCGCCACCGACAATGGCGCAGGCGGCACGGCACCGGCAATCTCGTGGATCGTGCCGGGCCGGGCCATCGCCCCCATCGCGGCGCGAAAGGCATGGGCCGCGTCGCGCGGACCGTCGGCAAAACCGCCCTGCAACACGCTCATTGATCCTCTCCCCGCACCAGCGTGAAAAACTCGACCTTCGTCGCCGCAGCCTTGGCCGCCCTCGACCGCGCCGCCTCTGCCGCCTCGACGGCCAAGGGTGCAATCACCTGCGCCCGCACCGCCCCGGCCTGTTCCGTCTGCATCAGCGCATCGACCAGTGCGGCCCGTTCCGCCGCCTTCTTTTCCCGCCCCTGCACATACCCATGCCCCACTGGCCCGACTTCAAGCTGCACCGACGCCCGCGTCACCGTGATCTCGCCAAGATTGAACGGTGCGCCGGTTCCGGCCGTCCGGCCTCGCACCATGACCGTCCCGATCTCGGGCCGCCGCAGCCAGGCGAACTCAGCCGTCAGCCCTTCAGACAGCGCCACGACTCGCCCCGGCAAAGCCTGCGCCATCAGGCCCAACCACTCGCGCCGTTCCGCCGTCACATCCGCTGCGCCATCCATCACCGGACCTTTTTTATTGCCATGTCGATACTATACAACTAGACAACCTCTAGCGCGACCCCTCACAACAGACAAGCCTGCTGCAGATGAAGTTTTGATGACATGACCCGCACCGCCCTTTGGGCCGACATCGCCGCCACGCTTAAATCCGACATCGCCGCGGGCCATTACCGCCCCGGCGACAAACTTCCGACCGAGGCTGACCTGTCGGCCCGCTTTGGCGTCAACCGCCACACCCTGCGCCGGGCATTGGCCGCCCTGCAGGACGGCGGCCTTGTCCATTCCCGGCGTGGCGCGGGCGTCTTTGTTACAACCGCCCCCGCCGATTATCCGCTGGGCCGCCGCGTCCGCTTCCATCAGGCGCTCACCGCCGCAGGCCGCATCCCGGGACGCGAGATCACCTCGCTCCACACCCGCGCCTGCGACGCGACCGAAGCCGAGGCGCTTACCCTAACCCCCGGCGAACCCGTACACGTCGTCGAAGGCCGTTCTCTGGCCGACGGCGAGCCCATCGCCCTTTTCCGCAGCCTTTTTCCGGCAACGCGCCTCCCCGATCTCGCGGAAACACTCGCCACCGAACCCTCGATCACCCGGGCCCTGGCCCTGAACGGGGTGCCCGACTACATCCGCGCCAGCACACGCTTGACCGCTGCGGCAGCAACGGCGACACAAGCGATCCACCTTAAGTTGTCCGAGGGAGCACCCCTCCTCCGTTCAGTCGCGATCAACACCGATCCGGATGGAAAGCCCGTCGAATACGGCACGACCTGGTTCTCAGGCGACCGCGTGACGCTCACGGTTTCGGGAAATGGTGTAGAATCATGAGGATTTGTTGCTCCTGTCACATGCCTGACGCATGGGCAAGTTATCCACACACCCCAAAGATAAGGCATCGCCAGCTTAAACCGGGACCAACAAAATGCTGTCAACGCATTTGCCAAACCTCCGCCTGACGGGCGCAACCATCCTGCGCGACGGCACGATGCAGAACCGCACCGTGGCGATTGCTGGCGGCCGTATCTCGGGCGGACCCTATCCGGTGGTGGACCTTACGGGTTACTACATCTTCCCCGGCATCATCGACATGCATGGCGATGCCTTTGAACGCCACATCGCCCCTCGCCCCTCGGCCCCCTTCCCGCTCGCCATGGGCCTGCGCGGAGTGGACCGTGATGCCGCCGCCAATGGTGTGACCACCGCATGGCTTGCGCAAAGCTGGTCATGGGAAGGCGGCCAGCGCGGCCCCGAGTTCGCGGAAAAGGTGATGGCAGCCCTCACCACATACCGCCCGCAGTCCCTGACGGACCTGCGCCTCCAGATCCGCTATGAGACCCATGAACTCGATTCCGCCGAACGCCTCCTCGACGCCGTCAAGCGCCACCGGATCGACTATGTCGTGTTCAACAACCACCTCGAAGAAGCGGTCGAGCTTTGGGATTCCCGCCCGCATGAGGTCACGCTGTGGGCCAAGCGCGGCGGCCGCAGCGGCGAGGATCTCATGAAGATCGTCCACGCTGCACTGACCCGCTCACGCGAAGTCCCGCGAAGCCTTTGCCGCCTTGCCGAAGCCTTTGACGCGCTCGGCGTCCTCTACGGCAGCCACGACGATCCAGATGGAGAAACCCGGGAACTCTTCTCCGCCCTCGGCGCCCGCATCTGCGAATTCCCAACGGCCTTCCCCGCAGCGTCTGTCGCCCGCGCCCTTGGTGAACCAGTGCTGATGGGTGCCCCCAACGTTGTGCGCGGCGGATCGCAGGCAGGCAACATCCCGGCCATCTCACTCATCAAGGCGGGTAAATGCGATGCGCTGGTGTCAGACTACCACTATCCCGCACTGGCGCAGGCCGCCTTTGCACTGGTCGATCAAGGCGTGATGGACATGCCACGCGCCTGGGCCATGATTTCGACCGTCCCCGCCCGGATCATGCGCCTGACCGACAGGGGCGAGATCGCTCCGGGCAAACGCGCCGACCTTACCATCATCCACCGCGACAGCCGCGCCATCGAAGGTACCATCGTTGGAGGGCGGATCACATATCTTGCCGGGGATGCGGCGCACCGTTTCCTTGGCGCAGACCGGCCCATGGAAATGGCAGCCGAGTAGGCAAATGGCGAAGGGGGCTCTGCACCCCCCTGCTCCGCCTTCCCCTGGGATATTTGTGGACAGAGAATGGATGGGTACGGTTTAGCCGTTGTACTTCTCGAGGAAGGCTTCGGCCTTGAGACTGCGGAAGTCCACAAGCGCCGCGTGGAGCCTGTCATGCGACCAGTCCCACCAGGCGAGCGCGACAAGGCGTTCGGCAATCGCACGCGGCTGACGGTCCCTCAGGGGGCGGGCGGGGTTCCCAGCGACAATCGTGTAGGGCGTCACATCCTTGGTCACGATCGCGCCCGAGGCCACGACCGCGCCGTCGCCCACGTTCACGTCAGGTTTGATCATCGCGCCATGACCGATCCAGGTGTCATGTCCGATCACCGTCCGCCGCGCCGCGCGGCGTTCAAAGAACGGCGCGTCGTCGGATTCGCCGTGCCAGTAGTAAGACGTTCGGTACATGAAATGGTGCAGCGCCGCGAGGTCAAGTGGATGGTCCGTCGCCCCGATCCGTACCATGCTCGCGATATTGGCGAACTTGCCGATGGTCGCGTTGCTGATGTCGCATAGCCGGTCGTTATAGGAATAATCCCCGATCACGACATTGCGCAGTCGCGTCCCCTCCCCGATCTCGCAGAACCGACCGATCTCGGCCTCTGCGATCTGGCAGCCCGGATGGATAAACGGCGCCTCGCCCAGTTTCGGCATCCCTACCCCCGGATCAGCCGGCGCCGGATCCAGCCCGAGATGGTGTCGATCACGATCACCATCAGGATGATCAGCACCATGTAATAGGCCACTTCTTCCCAGTCCTTCTGCGTGCTGATCGCCTGCGTCAAAAGCAGCCCGATCCCGCCGCCCACAATCGCCCCAATGATCGTGGCGCTGCGCGTGTTGGATTCAAAGGAATAGAGGATCTGCCCCAATAGAACAGGCGTGATCTGCGGTATCACCCCGAACCTCGCCCGCTGCACCGCATTGGCCCCGGTGGACCGGATGCCTTCGACCTGCTTTTCGTCGATGTTTTCCAGAGTCTCGGAAAACTGCTTACCAAAGGCCCCGGTATCCGTAATCATTATCGCGAGCGCCCCCGTCATCGGCCCCGGGCCAAAGGCACGGGCCAGAACGATGGTCCAGATCAGCGCATCGACCCCCCGGACGAAATCAAACACCCTCCGCATCGCAAAGCGCAGCGCCCCGAACCGGCTGAAATTGGACGCCGCGACAAAGGCCATCGGCAGGGCGATGATCGCCGCCATGAACGTGCCAAGGAAAGCCATCAGAATCGTCTCGGAAATCGCCCAGGCCACATCCTTGTGACGCCACATCGCGTTGTTCCAGAAGTCCGACCCCATATGCGCAAGGTTCGTGATGTCGGGATCGACCCGGTCACCCCAGATCGCCATTTGCGCCAGTTCGAACGAGCTTTTCCCATAGAACGGGCTGTCGAGCGTAAAGAACCACAGCTCCCAGCCGGGCTGGTACCTGAACGTCTCGGTCTTGTTCCGCGTGACGGAGAACCGCCCCTGATTCGTGGTTACCTGAATGCGGTTCTCGGCCACCTCGATCCAGTCTGGCAGCGGTTCAGGCGCGTCCAGCACCACCTTGCCGCCTTCGGACACAGCCGAGACCGTGCCATAGCCCGGCACCGTATAATGCGCGCCCGTCGCGTCATAGACGACGACATGCCCGCGCCCCAGATCAATGGTCGTGACCCCGTCCGCCATCGTCACCCAGTCGGGCAGCATTCCCGGCGGATAGGTACCCTTGGTCTCGCCTTCGATGGCAACTACAACCTCACCGTTGCGGTTGTCCTGCGTCACATGGGTCTTGAACGACCAGAAGTCCGACATCAGGATGCGGGCATTGTCCATCCGCGCCCGGTCGGCCAGCCCTGCGACATCAAACGCAATGAAGATGTAGACGAGATAGGCCAGCACCACCGCCGGCACGCCAAAAGCAGCGAGCCGCTTGCGCCGGAACAGCCGATCCACCTGCCCGCGCAGATCACTCATCACCATGGTAGTCATGTGGCGCGCCCCTTGACCAGCGTAGTGCGGTAATGGCTCGACAACTGATCGACCACGACAATCGTCACGAAGAGAAGAAGGAAGATCGCCACCACCTGATCATACCGCCCCTGCCCCCATTGCATCGCGATCTTGAGGTCATAGCCGATCCCACCCGATCCCACGAAACCAAGGATGGCCGAGGCGCGGATGTTGATCTCGAACCGCTGGAGGACATAGCTGAACCAGTCGGGCGCCACCTGCGGCAACAGCCCCACCCACATCCGCTGGGTCCAGTTCGCCCCGACCGAGGCCAGCCCCTCCATCGGTTTGAGATCGGCATTCTCGGCCACTTCGGAAAACATCTTGCCAAGCGCGCCTGCCGTATGCAGCGCAATGGCGATCATCGCGGGAACCGGACCGCCGCCGAGAATATAGATCAGGACCAGCGCGATAATGATCTCGGGGAACGCCCGCAAAACGTCCAGCACCCGGCGGAACACCGGGATCAGACGCGGCCATGGCGCGAGTCCTCGCGTCGCCAGCGGAGCGATGACCATCGCCATCAGCGCACCCACCAGCGTGGACACTGCGGCAATGTTGACCGTCTCCACCAGCGACGGGAAGTGCGCGGCAATCAGCCCCGGAATCGCGGCTCTGTTGGTCCAGGCCTCTCCCAGAACTTCTGCCGGAAAATCGAACAGGTGCTTCAGGCCGGGCACAAAATCCCCGGCGTTGCGGTCCTGGGCCACCTGAAAGCCCGAGATCATCATCAGGACAAAGATCATCAGGATGATGCTTCCATAAAGCCGCTTCTGACGGACCATCGCCAGGTATTCGGATTTCGGCCCGCCCTTGCCGGGTTGGGGCCCGAAGGAAACATCAGTCATCAAAGCCCTCTGGCAAAGGAAAACGGGGCCCTGCCACATGGACAGGGCCCCGGATCGTACTTGAAATCACATGCCGTCCTGAAGTTTGCGGGCCGCAAGGATGCCCGTGTATGCGTCAGCGGTCACGGGGATGAAGTCTTTGGCTTCGCCGCCAGCCACGCCGTAGGCACATTCTGCATCAGTTTCATGAAGGTCGGCGGTCAGCGCGATGACCTTTTCCTTCACGTCGGCCGGAAGGGCCGAACGCACAACCATCGGGCCTTCGGGGATCATGGCCGACTGCCAGATCTGGACGAGGTCGGACATGTTGACAAGGCCCGCATCCGCAGCCTTGCGGAATGCGCCCGAATTGTAGCCGTCTTCCCAGTTGCCAAGGCCGTCAGCCCAGGACACGCCGGCTTCGAAATCGCCATTCGCAACGCCGACGATAGTCTGCTCGTGACCACCCGAGAAGGCGACGGACGAGAAGTACTGATCGAGCGGACCATAGGTTTCCATCAGTTCTGCAGCCGGAACCAGATAGCCCGAAGTCGAGTTGGGTTCGCCGAAAGCAAAGCTGCGGCCCTTGGCCTCTTCGATCGAGGTGATGCCACTGTCGGCGCGGGCGAAAGCGATCGAGTAATAGCCCGTCGAGCCATCCGAATTCTGCTTGGTCAGGGCCAGATCAACGGCGGTCGGATCGGTCAGATAGATCTTGGCATAGGCCGAGGCACCAAGCCAGGCCATGTCGAGCGTGCCGCCCAGCAGGCCCTGGATCACGCCGTCATAGTCGGCGGGGGTGAAGAGCTTGACGGGAACGCCCAGGGCTTCTTCGAGCTTCACGCGGTAGCATTCCTGCGAGGCCAGACGGTCCTGTGCGTTTTCGCCGCCAAGGATGCCGACGTTGAATTCGGTGATCGCATCCTGCGCAAAGGCGGGCGCGGTCAGCGCCGTGGTGGCAAGAGCGATGGCAAGCAGTTTGTTCATCTCAGTTCTCTCCAGGTTGGGGCCCTGACCATCACGGCCAGAGCCAAAAAAGGGTCAGGCAGGCATGCGGGCAAGCATGCCCGGGCGGTCCAGTACCGCGATGGCGGTGGATGTGGCCGCTTCGGAAAAATCGTCCCCGGCGCCATAGATGTCGCGGGCTACGCCGGTGGTCAGCTGATCAGGCCGCCCGTCGAACACGATTCGCCCCGCAAACATGCCAATCACCCGGTCGCAGTACCGCCGCGCGGTATCGAGCGTATGGAGGTTGCAGATCACGGTCCGCCCGTCCTCGTCATGGATGCGGCGCAGCGCGTCCATGACGATCTGGGCGTTCATCGGATCAAGGCTCGCGATGGGCTCGTCGGCCAGAATGATCGCGGGATCTTGCATCAGCGCCCGCGCAATTGCCACCCGCTGCTGCTGTCCGCCCGACAGGGCTTCGGCCCGCTTGGCCGCATGTTCGGCAATGCCCAGCCGTTCCAGAATGTCGATGGCCCGGCCGATATCCTCGCGCGGGTACAGGTTGAACATCGTGGCCAGCGTGGACCGCTTGTTCAGCGTCCCGTGTAGCACGTTTGACACCACGTCCATACGGGGAACAAGGTTGAACTGCTGGAAAATCATCGCGCATTGCGCCTGCCAGGCCCGAAGCGGTGCGCCCTTCAGCCCCGTCACCGCCTTGCCCTGAAACGTGACCTCGCCCGATGTTGCAGGCGTCAGACCGTTCAGCATCCGCAACAGCGTCGACTTGCCCGCACCTGACCGCCCGATGATTCCGATCATCGCAGGCCCGTCGATCTCGAGTGTGGCGCGGTCCACAGCCGTCTTGCCCGCAAAGGTCTTGGTCAGCGAGGTGATGTGCAGCATAGGGTCCCCAAGCGCCTTTCTTTGGCTCTCGTAGGGTTGCCCTACGTCAGTCACATGTCGGTTCAATGAAAGGATTGTAACAAGGTCCGCCCGCCCGGCATCGGCGAAAGACACCCGCATCAGGTTGCACCCGGCCAAGGTCGGCGTCAGGCTGATCCCCTATCGGGATCACTTACCCGATGACTTGACATCATTCAGGCCGGCACCCGTAACCGCCGCATCGCCACGATCTGCCGCAGACAGGCCACCATGCCCACCGTGCGGAAGATATCGCCCATCATCGCCGCATCGGCCCAGATCCCCGCCCAGAACCCCCGCTTGGACGCCTTCGACGGGCTCGCCACATCGGGCCAGTGCACAATCGCCACGGCACTTTTCCCCATGATCAGCAAATCGTTCAGGAACACCTCGAACCCGAACCGGGGCAAGGCCTGCAGTTCCGCATCCCGCCCCTGCACCAGCGCCACCGGAAACACCCTCTCGCCCGAGATATAGTCGATCCCGATCATCCGCCACGTCCGCGGAGCATTCCCCCGCAGCGAAACCGTGGCCACCGCCCGCCCCTCGGCCACCGGCGCGATCAGCGCCGTCACCGTCGCAGGCGTCAGCCCGATCAGATCCGCGTCGATCAGCACCACATGGCTCGTCCGGACCCCCCGCAACCCCAGCGCCAGCGCCTTGGTCTTGCCAAGGTTACCTGGCGTCCGGATGACCCGCGCGCCCCGCCCCCGCACAAGATCGGCTGTCCCGTCGGTCGAACCGTCATCAACGACCACCACCTCTGCCAACAAAGGATGCCCCAGCACCGCATCCAGCACGCCCCCGATCCGCGCCGCCTCGTTATAGGCCGGGATCAGGCAGGTGAAATCCGCCCCGTTCACGCCGAAGTCGCCCGCCTGCGCCAGTACCAGACTCCCAGCGCGGCCGCGAAAATCCCAAGGATAACCAGTGACCCGGTCGAGAAATACTCTGCAATCCGTTCATGCTGCGACCCGAACACATATCCAATCGCGACCAGCACAAGACTTTTCGGGATCGTGGCCAGCAGGTTCGCCAGCACGAACAGGCCAAACCGCATCCGCGCCGCCCCCGCGCCCAGCAGGATGGCGAAGCCCGCCGCATGGGTCAGTTTCCCGACAACCAGCACCCTTGCGCCCTTTTCCCGGAACGTCTGCGCCAGCAACTCAAGCCGCACGTCAGACACACCCACCTTCTCGCGCCAGCGCAGCGGCAGCCATTTCAGCATCCCCCGCCCCACGCCATAAAGCAGGCAATCCCCCAGCACATCGGCAAGGATGACCACAAAGATCACCTGCCACAGTGGAAAAAGCCCGATATGCGCCAGATAGCCAGCAACAACCGAAACGATGGGCCCCTCCATCACCGCCACAGGCGCCAGCAACGCTATCCCATAGGTAGAGATGACCGAGATGATCGTCCCGCTGGCGATCATGCCACAGTCTCTTTGTCCAGTTCCGGTGCCTCTGCATGGTCAGGCGGCGCCATCGCCGTCCCCCGCCATTCGATCCCGCGCGACATGAAGGTCGCAAACCAGAGCGCAGGCAGCATCGCATCCCGCACCGGCAGCATCACCATGTCACGCCATCCACAGGGCCACCCGGACCGCCGCATCAGATAGATCTCGGACCCGTACCATACGGCCAGAAACACGGGGATCGTCCAGCCCGCAACAATCCCGGCCAACACGCCTGTGACCAGCGCCAGCAGTGCCAGAAAACACCCGTTCAGGATCTCGGTAGCAAACATGAACGGAAACCCGTCCCGCCGCACCCGGCTCCACCGCAACTGCCGTCCCCAGACCTGCGCAAACGTCCGCCGTCCGATCGGCTGCGCCCAGGGCAACGGCGTCAGGCTCACCTCCAGCCCCGCCGCCCGAACAAGCTTCGTCGCATTCACATCCTCGGCCAGAAACCGCCCCAGCGCCTTCAGCCCGCCCTGTCCGATAAGCCACTCACGGTTCCAGAACAACGTCTTGCCCTGCGCAAAGGCCACACCCATGCTGGCCGACGCCAACTGCATCCGCGCCTGATTGCCGTTCAGCACCGCACATTCCAGACTGCCCGCCAGCCCCTCGGGCCGGATGCCATAGGGCGGCGACGACACGATCCCCGTCTTCGGCCCCCACGATCCCACCACCGTCCGCAGATACTCCGGCGGCAGCAGCAGATTGCTGTCCGTCATGCAGACCCATTCCGCCGTCAGAACCTGCCAACCCTTCCACAGATTGTTAAGTTTCGGGTTCCCCGTGACCGGCGTCTCTCCGATCAGCAACTGCGCCCGCACCCCTGGGTGCGCCGCGATCAGCTTCCTCACCAGCGGCACTGCGGCATCCGCCTCGGACGGGGCGCAAAAGATGATGTCATACCCCGGGTAATCCTGCGTGAACGATGAGCCCAGCGTCTCTTCGTCAAACGCATCCTGCCCGCAGACAGGCCGCATCAGCGTCACCTTCGGCTGACCGATCGTCCCCGGCAGGCCCCGTCCGGGCCGAAGCCTAATCAGAAACATTCCCACCGTAGCCAGATGCACCACAAGAACAAGCGCTGCAACCGTCAGCAGGATCCATCCTGTCATGAATAGACCATCTCCGGCGGCGGAAGCGGCCGGGGCGCGCCGGCAAAGGCTTCACGCCCGCCCAGAATGTACAACCGCCCCTGATGATCGGCAGCAAGCGCCGTGAAATTGTCCATCCAGTCACCGCAGTTGGCATAGATCAGACCATGTCGGTCATGCAGTTCGGCCATATGGAAATGGCCGCAGATCACACCGTCAAAACCGCCTTCGCGCGCCAGCGCGATCAGCCGCTCTTCATGGGCCCGGACGGGATACATGCCCCAGTTCACACAGGCCAAAAGATACTCGATCGCGCTCCGCCGCTCGGGCCCGCGTGACCGGATATAGCGGCAGATCATGTCGTCGAGCCGCCGCAACCCCTGATCGATCCGGCTAGCCGCCCGCCGTATGAACACGTTCTGAAATGTCTGCGTATCCTGCCCGTCGCCATGGATGACAAGGTACCGCCGCCCGTCAGCACCATGGTGCACCGTCCGCTCGACCGCCTTGACGGGAAGCCGTTTGGCCACCGGTGCGCCGTCCGGATCAGTATCATGATTGCCGCGCACATAGACCAGCCGCGCCCCCGCCGCGTGCCGGGCCCGCAGATGGTCGATCACAGCCTGTTGGTTCGGCGTCCAATGCGGCAAGAAAGAGTGCTCGATATCAAGAATGTCACCGACGAGCATATACGTGTCTGCCACGTTCCGCTTCAGGAATTTCATCACCAGATCCGCACGCGAACCAATGTTCCCCAGATGCAGGTCCGAAAGGAAAAGCGTGTGGTGATGCTGCACGGTTTCGGTGGTGGACATGGCAGGCTCCTTAGGCCTTGGCTGCGACCGCGGCAAGCTGGCTGCAACCACAAGCCCCTCGAGCGCCACATCGCTGCGGTTCTGTTCAGGATCTACGGCCCAGGCCCGACTTTCCGTCGCAGCATTGTAACATTCTAACGCATTTCCGGCATTCGCGTGAAGTGACTGTATCATGTTTGCCTCTCGCCTGCTCCGGCAGGGTTCCACAGCCTTCCGCTGCCCTGCTCGCCGCTTCCGTCGCAGCGAATTGTGACAAGCACATTTCGGCTGTGACAGCCTTTCTGTGACAAGTTCTACCCTGTGAGCCAAAATCCCGGTTTTGCCCAGTATTCAGGCGACGGAAACCATCATCTGCCGCGTTAAACTTATAGACAGGGCAAAACGATACGGGCATCGACCCTATTGCAGGCATTCGCCCGGCGACAAGTCATGGACGGCATCCTTGCCGCCCGACACCACACAGATCAGGATGGTCCGCAATTCCCCTCCCGACATTGAAAGAAGTACGGCAATTGACGGCCATCTTCCGGAAACATCCCCTATCTCCTGTCGGGTTTCGTGCTGGCGGTGGCCTTCTCTCTCTTCTTCGCCACCCGTCCGATCGGCGGCATGGTCTATTGGTCCGGCCATAAGCAAGAACCCGACAGCGCGTGGATGACTGTGGGCTATGTCGCGCAAAACTGGCACCTCGACCCGCGCAAGATTGACGGCCTCGCGGGCCTGCCCCTTCCCGAGGGCCACCCGCTATCCCGCACCGAAATCGCAAGACTGCGCCGCGTTCCCGAGCCGACGTCATCGCCCAGGTCGAAGCTGCCGTGGCCGAACTGACCGCCCGGGACGAGGCCGCCCACGCGGGCGAACACGGGGGCCACGCACAGAAAAACGCACTGGCTCCTCGGACTCGTCCCCCAACACGGCATCTACCTCCCCGCCGTCTTGAGGTTCCTCTCCAGTCTCGCCCTGCCCATCCGGGCTTCGCTCCTCATGCTCGCCGCTGGCGGCTTTGCAGCAGCCGGCGACCTCACTCTTTCCCCGACAGGGGCCGGAGCACTCACCGGTGCGGGTGATCAGGTTGGCTTCTTCGCCGGCCGCTGGGGCGGTACAGCCTTTGTCGCCCTCATCGGCGAACGCGCTGCCCCCGTCGCCCCGCCACCGGTCTCCTCGCCCGGCGCGGCGGCATCGCGGTCTTCTTCTGCCGCTGGCTGGTCTCTGCAACGAGGCCCTATGTCAACGTCACCGCCGGGGCCGCCGGTCTCGCCTCGCTGCACTTCACGCTCTGGGGCACCGCCGGTGAGGCCGTCTGGGTCGCCGTCTATTCGGCATTGGCTATGAATTCACCGGAAACCTGACCGAAGCCTCCTCCATCGCGCCCAGCTTCCTTGGCTTCCTCGCCGCAGACACCGTGGCCATCGGTCTGGGCAACCGGCATTTCCAGACCTTCCGCGCCGAACGCCAGACAACGCTGCGCTGAATCTTTCCCGAGCCCTCTTGACCCTCCTCCGCAGAAAGGTCCTGTCTGAAAGCCAGGCAGCGATCTTTGTCCTGGGCGAAAAAGGCCCTTACAGCCTTTGTCGTCGTCTTCGTTATCCTCGCCCTGACCCGATTCCACCACACGCTCGACTGATCCACCATCTGGCCCCCGCCCGACATTATGCTAGGACTTCACCCCGTCAGGGCAAAGGGCAGGCAAGATGCACATCAGGGAATTCGGCGTCGAAATCTGGATGAACGAGTTCGAGTTGAAATGCGAACTGAACCTCGGCGAAACTTGCGTGGAAAGCCTCACTGTCGCGGAACTGCTGGCCATTTCCGGCAAGAATGACCTCGCCCTGTCCGAACTCCTGCCGCTCAAGCTGACCTATGGCGCGATCCCAGGCTCTGACCGTCTCCGCGATGCCATCGCCGCCATGTACGAAGACCACACGCGGGACTCGGTCGTCGTGACCCACGGCACCATCGGGGCCAATTCGCTTGTGCATCAGGCGCTTGTCTCGCGCGGGGACAAGGTGATCTCGGTCATTCCGACCTATCAGCAGCACTATTCCATCCCTGAAAGCATAGGCGCAGACGTCCACCACCTGCACTTGCGCGCCGAGAACGGTTTCCTGCCCGACCTGTCCGAACTGGCCGCATTGGCCACGCCCGGCACAAGACTCATCGCGATCAACAACCCCAACAACCCGACCGGGTCCCTGATGGACCGCGCCATGCTGACCGACATCGCCGCCATCGCCCGCAACGCCGGCGCCTATGTCCTGTGTGACGAGGTCTATCGCGGCACAGATCAGGAGGGGCCGGGCATGACCGCCTCCATCGCTGACGTCTATGAAAAGGGAATCAGCACTGCCGGCATGTCCAAGGCATTCTCACTTGCCGGCCTGCGCCTTGGCTGGATTGTCGGCCCGCACGAGGTGATCGACGCCGTCATGATCCACCGTGACTACAACACGATCTCGGTCGGCATGATCGACGACCATTTTGCCACGCTGGCGCTTGAAAACCGCACGGCCATCCTCGCCCGTTCCCAGCGCATCACACGCGGCAACCTTGCGATCCTGTCCGACTGGGTCGACAGCGAAACCCTTATCTCATGGGTCCGCCCCCGCTCGGGCACCACTGCCCTCCTGAAATACGACCTGCCCATCCCTTCGCGCGATCTATGCATCGCGATCCTTGACGAGACCGGCGTCATGTTCACGCCCGGCTCTGCGATGGAAATGGAAGGGCACATCCGCATCGGCTATGCCAACGCCCCTTCTATCCTCAAGGAAGGACTGGCCCGCATCTCGGCCTTCTTTGCACACCATGCACCCAAGCGCTGAAGTCGACCGCCAGAGCGCAATCGTGCAAAGGATCGCAACGCTGGCCGTTCTGACGCTCGCCAACTGCATCACGGAAGACCCCGACCCCGCCGCCACCCATGCCGCCCGGGATACCTGCATCGCCGCTAATGTAACCGCGTCCCGGACCCAGCTAGCCAATGCCGCAGTGACTGACCTCACGGGCGCAAGCGGCGGCATTTCCGTCAAACTCCGTTTTGGCAGTTCAACCTGGTCCTGCCTGACCGACAACGCAGGCCGTCTCTCCTCCCACGACGGACCGGCCCTTAGCTCGCCTCGACCGTCACTGGCCTGATCCGCAGCACCCGCAGCGCATTCAGAATGACCGCCACGTCGATCACCTCCTGCAGGACCGCGCCCTGCACAGGGGTCAGATACCCGAACGCCGCCGCCACCATCCCCAAGACCGACAACCCAATCCCCACATAAATGCACTCCAGCGCAATTGCCCGCGCCCCCTTGGCAATCGCCAGGCCGGGCAGCAGCGGCGCGATCCGGTCCACAAGAATGACCACATCCGCCGCCTCGGCCGAGGCCGCCGCCCCCCGCGCCCCCATCGCCACGCCAACATCCGCCGCCGCCAGCGCAGGCGCGTCGTTCACCCCGTCGCCCACCATCATCACGATGCCCGCCTTGTGCTCGGCCATCACAAGCCCGAGTTTCTGGTCCGGGGTTTGTTCGGCAAAGACCGCGTCCAGCCCAAGCTCGTGTGTAACTGCCGTTGCGACGGCCTGTCTGTCACCGGTCGCCAGAACGATCCGGCCCAAGCCGATCCGCCGCAGCCCCGCGATAAAGGAGGGCGTCTCCGCACGAAGCGCATCTGCCAGAATGATCCTCCCCGCCAGTTCGCCATCCACAGCCAGCGCCACCACAACCTCGCCCGCCATAGCGTCCTGCGGGTCGCGGTTGCCAACTAGACGCGCGACAAATCCCGCACCGCCAACCAGCACTTCACGCGCATCAACCAGCCCGGCCAGCCCCTCACCCGGCGTTTCGGTCACGCCCTCCGGTACCGGCAGGTCAAGCCCGGCCTTCTTTGCCTCCACGACCAGCGCTTGCGCAATTGGATGCTTGGACGCCTGATCCAACGCTGCCGCGAAATAGAGAACATCGTTCTCGGTCAGATTCCCGGTGCTTTCCACCTGAACGATCTGCGGCCGCCCGTCGGTCAGCGTCCCTGTCTTGTCGAGTATCAGCGTGCCCACCCGCGCCATAGCCTCAAGCGACTTGGCCCCCTTGACCAGCACCCCATACCGCGCCGCCCGGCTCAGCCCCGCAACCAGCGCCACCGGCACGGCAAGGATCAGCGGACAGGGTGTTGCCACCACAAGCACCGCCACAGCCCGGATCGGGTCTCCTGTGAACCACCATGCGCCAACGGCCAGAATGACGGTGACCAACAGAAACACGATCGAAAACCGGTCCGCCATCCGCGCCATCGGCGCCTTGGAATGCTGCGCGGCCTCGACCAGACGGACGATACCGGCATAGGTGCTCTCACTGGCCCGCCGTGCCGCCCGCAGATCAAATGCCTCCCCGGCATTGGTGACCCCGCTCATCACCTCCTGCCCCCGCCCCGCCCTGATGGGCAGCGCCTCACCCGTCAGCGCCGACTGGTCCAGAATGGCTGACGCACTCTCGACCGTGCCATCCACCGGGGCCACATCGCCCTGTCGGATCAGAAGAAGGTCACCCTCTTCGATCTGGTCCAGCGGCACCTCTTCCAGCGCACCATTGCGATGCCGCATGGCGCTGCGTGGCACGCGGGACAACAGATCCCGCATATCCCGCCTTGCCCGCCCCTCGGCAAAGCTCTCCAGAAACGTACCACCAGAATACATCACGGCCACGACGGCTGCGGCCAATGACTCGCCGAACGCCAAGGCGGCCGACATCGACAGGGCCGCCACAACATCGAGCCCGACATCACCCCGCAACAGGCTGCGCACGATTTCGACCACCAACGCGAGCAGGACAGGCGCGACACCGCCTATCCAGATCCGGGTCGCCCAGTCACCCTGCCCCATCCATTGTGCCACAAGGCCGCCGATCAGCCCGCAAAGGGCGATGGCGAGCAGCGCATTGTTCAGCCGACCTTGCATTGGATTTCCTTGCTATTGGGACAACGATCGTGCCGACAATCGCAAGCTAGCAGAGATTTCACCTTGATACGGGTCAATACCCGCTGTCAGTCCTGACCTGACACAACCGCAGGCAGCCATAAGCGCTTACGGCTGTGGCCCAACCGCTGCAAATCAGGCGCACCGCCTGTCGGTTCAGGCGTCCGTCGTATTGATCGGCAAAGCCGTTGTCTGGAAGATCCGTTCCATCGCGAACTGGGATGTCACGTTCTTGAGGTCCAGAAGGTTGGTCAGCCGCTTGTAGAAGGCGTCAAACGCCGCCATATCAGCTGCCACTACCTTGAGAAGATAGTCCACGTCGCCCGCCATGCGGTAGACCTCGATCACTTCGGGCAGACCGACGATCTGCCGGGCGAAGGCATCACGCCAAGCGGTCGAATGATCCTTGGCCTCGATCTCGACAAAGACGGTCAGGCCCAGCCCGATCTTCTTGGGATCAACCAGCGCCACCCGGCCCGTGATGATCCCGGCCTGTTCAAGTTTCTGTATGCGTTTCCAGCACGGCGTCTGCGACAACCCGACCCGGTCGGCCAGTTGCGCAATGGAAAGCGTCGCATCCCGCTGCAGTTCTGCGATGATCTTTCGATCAATCCGGTCAAGATTGCGCGGCGCGCCATTCACGACTTCAGAGGACATGACACGCGACATCAGGACCATAATAGGGCCGCTGCGATCACAAGGCCTGAGAGAAGATGAAGAGCGATCAGCAACTTCCATTCCTCCCGTCCTTCGAACTCCTCGGGGGTCGGGCTAAGCCGGGGCTCGGCCGCGAGGACCTTGGTCAGATCGGGGTCATACACGCCGGTGAACATCGTTATCATTCCTTGTTGCATGGGGCCTGGCGCTCCTCGCCGGAGGCCATTCGCCCGCCGTGGCGTCAAAAGCGTTATCTACGATGGAGACAGTCGCCTGAGGCATCAGGACAAAAGCCAGGATCACCACATAGGCCAAACCAAAGATGGCGAGGGCCAAAGGATCGTTTCGCCGATCCGTAAATGCCGGGAATGATCAGGGTTCGGGCCATCATGTGATCCTCGCGACTCAATTCCACTTAATATCTAGCATTATAGTCGTGTATAATCACTCTCTTTCTGATCCATCCGGAAGATGATTCTTCCCATCGGCAATCAGGCGCTGATGAACTCGCGGACGAACTGCGTCTTGGGCTTGGCACGGATGTCCGCCGGCTTGCCGACCTGTTCGATCCGCCCCATCGACATGACGACAACCAGATCGGCAAGTTCCATGGCCTCATCCTGATCGTGGGTTACAAAAACCGTGGTCAGCCCGGTCGTATCGTGAATGTCACGTAAACCTTGGCGCAACTCCTTGCGCACGCGGGCATCCAGGGCACCAAATGGTTCGTCCAGAAGCAGCATCCGCGGTTCGATCGCCAAGGCCCGGGCCAGCGCAACCCGCTGACGTTGACCACCCGACAACTGAGAGGGATAGCGCTTACCAATGGCAGGAAGCTGGATCAGTTCAAGCAGCCGGTTCACTCGCCGCTCGATCTCGGCATTTGTGGGCCGTGACGGGCGCGGCCGTGACCGCAGCCCGTAGGCGATGTTTTCAAATACCGTCATATGCCGGAACAGCGCGTAGTGCTGGAACACAAACCCCGCTCTGCGATTCTGAACCGACAGCCCCGTCGCATCTTCGCCATCAAACAGTACCCTTCCAGACGTGGGGTACTCCAGCCCGCCCAGAATGCGCAGCAACGTTGTCTTGCCAGAACCTGACGGTCCGAGAAGCGCGATCAGTGCCCCGGACGGGATAGAAAGACTGACCGCCTGCAATGCCGTGGCGGTGCCGAACTCCTTGGCGATCTCGTCGATTTCAATCTGCATCATGTGTCCTTTGTCATCTTTGAATTGAGCCATCTGCCCCTCTCCGGGCCCTGGCCTCAGTGTCGGTGCGAAGCGGCAAGCTGGTCGGCATAGCGCCATTCAAGCGCTGATTTGAGCATCAGCGTGACAAGGGCCAGAACGGCCAGAAGGGCCGCCATAGAAAAGGCCGCGACCGACATATACTCATTGTAGAGCATCTCGATCATGATCGGCATGGTCGCAGTCTGGCCCCGGATCTTGCCCGATACCACGGCGACCGCACCGAACTCGCCCATCGCGCGCGCATTGCACAGCAGCACGCCGTAAAGAAGCGCCCAGCGGATGTTGGGCAGTGTGACGGTAAAGAATGCCCGCCATCCCGAAGCGCCAAGTGTCAGCGCCGCCTCTTCTTCGGACCGTCCCTGTTCGGTCATCACGGGGATCAGTTCCCGCGCGACAAAGGGGAATGTGATGAACATGGTCGCCAGAACGATTCCGGGCACGGCGAATATGATCGGGTAGCCATTCGCAACAAGCCAGCCGCCCACCATGGAATTGGCCCCGAAAAGCAGGATAAGGCACAGCCCCGCCACGACAGGCGAGACCGAAAAAGGCAGATCGATCAGCGTGATCAGAAACGCCTTTCCGCGCCAGTCGAACTTTGTGATGGCCCAGGCGGCAGCAATACCGAACAATGCGTTCGCGGGAACCGCAATTGCCGCGATGATCAGCGTCAGCTTGATGGCCTCTTGCGCATCCCTGTTGCCCAGCGACTCGATGGCCATGATGATGCCGTCATCAAGCGCCTCGACAAACACAGCGATAAGCGGCGCATACAAGAGCACCGACAGTACAAGCAGAACCACGGCAATCAACGTATAGCGCAGCCAGACAGGTTCCTGTGTGGCCGACTTGAAGTTCTGGGGTCGAAGGCCGCTTGTCTTGAGTGTTGTGGTCATTCTCAATTCCCCCTCAGGCCGCACCCATCCGCCGACGGCTCCAGACCTGGATCAGGTTGATCACAAGGAGCATCACGAATGAGATGGCGAGCATGGCAAGTGCGATTGCGATGGCCCCGTCATAATCAAACTCTTCGAGCCGGATGACGATCAGCAGAGGTGCGATCTCGGTCAGGTTGGGCAGGTTACCAGCGATGAAGATGACCGAACCGTACTCCCCAACCGACCGGGCGAGAGCCAGCGCGAATCCCGTGAGAAGCGCGGGCATCAGCATGGGCAGGATAACCTTTTGGAATGTCCTTGCCCGGGACGCACCTAGCGTGGCCGAGGCCTCTTCAACCTCTCGGTCGATTTCTTCGATGACTGGCTGCACGGTCCGCACGACAAAGGGCAGACCCACAAAGATCAGGGCAATCCAGATACCCAGTTCGGTATAGGCGATCTTGAGACCAAACCAGTCCATCATCGGTGCCCCGAATGCGCCATTCGGCGCATAGATCGTGGTGAGCGCGATCCCGGCGACGGCGGTCGGCAAGGCAAATGGCAAGTCGACCGAGGCGTCGAGAATCCGTTTTCCCGGAAACCGGTACCGGACAAGAACCCAGGCCAGCGCGAGGCCGAAAAAAAGGTTGAACACTGCGGCAATCAGCGCCGCCCGGAAAGACAACGCCAAAGCGTTGAACGTCCGCTCTCTGCCGATGACAGCCCAAAGATCGGCAAAGCCGATCTGTGCACCCCGCAGGATCAATGTTCCAATAGGAAGAATGACCACCAGTGAAAGCATGGTGATCATCACTCCCATCGAAAGCCCCCACCCTGGTAGGGGCGAGGGCTGACGGTAGCCAAGTGGCCTAATCATTGTGCCACGTAGATCTGATCAAAGATGCCGCCGTCGCCAAAGTGTTCCGGTTGAACCTTGGCCCATCCACCGAAGTGTTCGATGTCGTAAAGCTTCAACTCGGGAAAACGGGCGACATCATCCGGATTGGCGGCAGACACATCCCAGGCACGGTAGTAGTGCTTGAATGCGATCGCCTGACCTTCGGGAGAGTAGAGGAAATCAAGGTAGGCTTGTGAAAGTGCACGCTGCGTATCGGAAGTATTGTTCGCAGCGACAAGCGCCACCGGCGGTTCGGCAAGGACAGAAACAGACGGGACGACAATGTCAAACTGGTCTTCGCCAAGCTCTTCCAGCGCGAGGTAGGCTTCGTTCTCCCAGGCCAGCAGGACGTCACCGATCCCGCGTTCGGCAAAGGTCGTCGTCGAACCCCGTGCACCCGAATCAAGGACGGGAACGTGCTTGTAAAGCTCGCCGACGAATTCCTTGGGGTCACGACCATTATCTTCGGCCCAGGCCCAGGCCGCCAGGTAATTCCAGCGTGCTCCACCCGAAGTCTTGGGGTTCGGCGTGATGACCTGAATCCCATCGTTCAGAAGATCACCCCAATCCTGAATGCCCCTGGGGTTCCCTTCACGCACCAGGAAAACGATAGTCGAAGTGTAGGGAGAGGAGTTGTGCGGAAGAAGGGTCTGCCAGTTTTCGGGCAGGAGTCCCGCCTCCGCTATCTTGTTGATGTCGGACGCCAAGGCCAGCGTCACGACATTCGCCTGCAGGCCGTCGATGACCGCGCGGGCCTGACTTCCGGACCCACCGTGGCTTTGCTCGATAGTCGGGGCCTCGTTACCCAGTCCGACCCAGTGCGCCGTGAACGCCTCGTTGAACTCGCGGTAAAGTTCCCGGGTGGGGTCATAGGACACGTTCAGCAGCGTTTCCGCCTGCGACTGAGCCGCAAGAAGGCCAGAGAGGGCAATTGCTGTGCCGGCGACCAGAAGTCGCCAGCCCTGCAAAACCGAAGGTTTCGGAGCGGCTTTTGCCACCGTTTCCAACGGCCAGCCCAGAACGGCGCGGCCACCGACATCAACATAAACACGGCCATCGGCCTGTCGTTGCAGTTCCGCCCCCTGGGCCGTGACATTCCCTGCAACATGGATCGTGCGGATCATGGGGTCTTGCTCCTTTGAAAGCGGATAAGCGGGGGATGACAAAGCACGAACGCGGCGTTCGGTGTTGCCGGCGAGAAAAGGAAAATGAAGCGTCATAGGAGATCTCCTTCAACAACGCGCAACCGGGGCGGCAGGCGCGACAACTCTGGCTCCCATTTGGCAGGATCGCGTCGCTCCATCAGGGCGGACAGAGCGGCTTCGGGGTTCTTGGCGTAGGCAGCAAACGTCCGTCCATTCAGCCGGAGGTAGTCTCCGGTCTGCTTGTTCACGAGCCGGATCTGCCAGGTCGGATCAGGATGACAGAGCGTTTCCTGCGCCGGAAGGACAGGGGGCAGCGATACGTCAGGTGCGCTTCTCCGAATGGCTGCATTCATCAGCATGGTGTCATCCTCGCAGGGTGTCCGGAGAATCTTCTCATCTCCGTTACGATAATTCCTACAGTCTTAGTCGTGTATTGCAACGGAAGAGAAACGGCGATTCTGATGCTTGAAGAAGAAGAATATTCTACTTACCCTCCCGTCCATTCAGCGAAAACGAGACACCGCCGCTTGTTGAGATGCGAGAAGGAAGCATTGCCAAGTCCAAGCTATCTCTATGCAAAGGATTGATTTCCAGTCTAGATGACTTCCCTTCGTGAATAGTGCAGTCCACGATCTGGACGGACGGGGCGCCGGATTGACCTACAGGCCGGGAATCAGGCCGGGTTCCGGTTATCTATCCCGGATCGCCCCCCGCGGTGTGACATCACGTATTTTCTTGGTTTGCGCGGAAAGCCCAGACTGCCCCGTTCGACAAGCGTCGGCGCTTGAAGCCAGTGCACCGGCCCGGTGCGACGCTCGATCCGCTGCATCAGCGCTTCGGTCGCCCGTGCACCAAGGTCGGCGCCGAACTGGCTTATGCTGGCAAGATCAATCAGGGGCATCGCGGCAACCGCTGAATCGCCATAACCGATAACCGAGATATCCTCAGGGACGCGAACGCCAAGTCGTGCCGCTGTGCTCAGGACGTGCACGGCATCCAGATCGCTCCAGCAGAATATGGCTTCGGGGCGTCGCGGATCGGTCAACACCGCTTCGATCTCACCGATCTTCGAAGGGTCATCGCGCAACATCCTGATTGGCCTTGGTGCCAGCCCTGCGGCACGTATGGCGTTCAGATATCCGATCTCCCGTGGCCGAATAACCCCCGTATCACCATCAACCGGCGGATCGAGCGACAGCAATAGGATGTCCCGGAACCCGCGCGCCACAAGGGTCTTCACGGCGAGTTCACCCCCGCGCAGATCGTCCGTGTTCACCGCATCAAGGTCGACGGCCGTCGGATGGTGATGCCCGATCATCACCACCAGGACCTCTGCCGCGAAACTAGACAAGGTTTCCGGTGTCAGTTGTGGCGCGACAAGGATCAGGCCACCCATCTTGTAGTCGATCGTGGATTAGACGAGGGATGCTTCGAGCGTCCGTTGCTTCTGACAAACACCGATCATTGCCTTGTAGTGCGATTGTCGCAGAACCCGATTCACGCCATCAATCAGTTCAGGCAGGAACGGGTTGCGCAGTTCGACTGGCAGGACACCGATGTTGAACGTCCGGCCGCGCATTCTGCGGGCGTCGACGTTCGTCCGATAGCCCGGGCGGTCAATGGATTCCGTGACGTTCAGGCGTATAGCCTCACTGACGCCATAAGCATTGCGCAGGACCTTGGAGACCACAGCGACCGATACACCGGCATCTGCGGCGACAGGCTTGATCTTCACGCGGTCCGGTCTGTCCGTGGGTCCGCCGTCCATCAGATTCTGGTCCTGTCAGAAGGCTGGCGGCACCGTCCTCAGATCGCGCCCGCCGGAAGATTCTGATTGCACGAAACCAGAAACAGAACATCAATTGTGGAACGATACACAATTGCCGACGACCCCGGATTGCGCCCGCCGCAGGCGCAACCGGTGGTGGTCAAGGGGGAAAGATGACTGGACAAGAGGCCGGGTTGACGGCGGCAGGACTGGTGCGCCGGAACTGGACGGGCCGCATGATCGCGCCCTTGTCCGATCAGGGTCAGGGGACCCCAGCCAGTTTTGTTGCCAAGGTCTTTACGCTGGACAAGGTTACCGGGCAGGAGACCCTCTTCGCCTCGGCGCAGGGCCTCTACATCGCCTTCATCAACGGCAACCGTGTCGGCCAAGATCTGCTGACGCCCGGCTGGACCTGTTACGACGACCGGATCGCCTATCAGACTTACCACGTCGCATCACTCCTCAGACCCGATGCGAACCGGATCGAGATCTGGCTGGCCGATGGCTGGTACCGGTCGCAGATGATGTGGGCACAGGCGCCGATCTACAATTGCTGGGGCGACCGGATCGCTGCGGTTGCCGAGATTGTCTCAGGCGACAGGACGATCCTTGCCACTGACGGATCGTGGAAAAGCGGGACGCTGCCGGTCACGCAATCGGGCATCTACTATGGCGAAAGCTATGATGCAGGGATCATTCCGCATGAATCCCATGGGGTTGCGGAGCTGGTCTTTGACCTGAACCTGCTGGTCGCGCATGAAACCGCGCCAGTCGTGGAATTGGCTGCGCTTCCCCCGGTGGACAGATGGGCCGACGATCAGGGGCGTATCACCTATGACTTTGGCCAGAACGTCGGCGGCTATATCCGCCTGTCGGTTCAGGGCGAGGCCGGGGCGAGAATCCTCATTGAGCACTCCGAGGTCATGGGCCCGAACCGGACCTGGGACAACCGCAACTATCGCTCGGCCAGAGGGGCTGCAGACTATACGCTGAAGGGCGGTGAGGCCGAGGAATACGCTCCGCTGTTCACCTTCATGGGTTTTCGTTTCGCGCGGATCACGATCACAGGCAAGGCCAAGGTTCTTTTCGTCGCCTCAATCCCCATCTCTTCGGTCCCGATGCAGGCGGGGAGTTTCACATCGGGCAGCGCGCTGGTGAACCGGCTTGTCCTGAACACGGTCTGGTCGCAGCGGGCGAACTTTATCGAAGTCCCGACCGACTGCCCCCAGCGCGACGAACGGCTAGGCTGGACGGGAGATGCACAGGTCTTTGCGGGCACGGCCTGCTGGCTGGCCGATGCCGAAACCTTCCTGCGCAAATACCTGCGCGATGTCGTGGCCGATCAGCGCCCTGACGGCGCGGTCCCGCATTTCTCGCCCGATCCGACGCGGCTGCACCCCGTGCCGGGACGCGCGGAATGGTCAGGCTCTACCGGGTGGGGCGATGCGATCACGGTCATCCCCTGGCAGCTTTACCTGCACTACGGTGATGACGGCGTCCTGAAGGAATGCTTCCCGGCGATGCTGAAATGGCTCGACTATCTCTGGTCGATCTCGGACGGGCCAATCATCCGTCCGTCGTCGGTCTTGGGCGGCAAGGGGTTCACCTTTGGTGACTGGCTGCAGCCCATCGGCGACAACCGCAAGCCTCGCCCAACCATATCGGACGACTGCGCGGCCACCATCTACCACTTCATCAGCACAGACCTCGCCGCCCGGATCGCCACGATCATCGGCAAGACCGAAGATGCCGCCCGCCTGTCGGCCCGAGCCACCGCGATCAAGACCGCCTTCGGACATGAATACATGAGCGCCTCTGGTCGCGTCGCACACAACGACCAGACGTCCTATGCGCTTGGCTTTCTTTACGGCCTGATCCCCTCCGAGCATGTCGAAGCCGTCAAGGGATATTTCCGCCGGGTTGTCGCAGAGGCGGACGGGAAGATCGGCACCGGGTTCATCGGGACCCCTGCCCTGCTGCCTGCGCTGTCAAAGATCGGCATGTCGGACCTTTGCGGAAAGATACTGCTGAATGAAGAGGTGCCGGGCTGGCTGTATCAGGTCAAGCAGGGGGCCACGACGATCTGGGAACGCTGGGATGCGCTCGGGCCGGACGGCACGATCTATGACCCCGACATGAACAGCTACAACCACTATGCCTATGGCGCGGTCTGCCAGTGGCTGTTCGAAGGGGTCGCGGGCCTCACGCCCGACCCAGACAAGCCGGGCTTTGCCGGGCTGATCCTTGATCCAGTCATCATCCCGGAACTGGCCCCTGTCGCGGCCACCCATGACCTGCGGCAGGGCAGACTTGCCGCCGGGTGGACACTGGATGGCGACCGGGTGACCTATTCGGTCACCCTGCCCCAAGGCTGCTCGGGCCGCTTTGTCACCGCCGGCCGCACCGACATCACGGTCAATGGTGCCGCCGCATCCGGACCCATCGTCCTTGGCTCAGGCACGCATGTGATCGACTTCACCCGGTCCTGACCACAGGCGGATTCAACCCGCCCTGTTCTCAACTTGCACGGAAGAAGATACCATGACGACACTGTGATATTTGGCGACCGTCAGTTGCCTGGCAATGCTGGCAAGTGCAGCATCGGCCCACACCACCCTGTCAATCCTGGTCGACAACAGCCCAGAGACCACCGCCTGGACCGACGCCGTGACTGCGGCGGAGTCAGCCCGATGGAGCTTTGCCGGACACCTGCGACGCCGTTTGTGGCGGGATTCAACGGCAGTCCGCGGATCAATCTGTTCGCGGGCGACGTGGCAAGGGCCCTGCGCTGCGGGACCTATGGGATCAGGCCGGAGCATGTCAGCCTGTCTGCCGACAGCGGCAAATGGCAGCGCCGGAGGCGGAATATCGAGCGGCCGGGGGCAGATGCGGTGGTGTTCTTTGGTGTGGACGGGACAGGCGATCTGGTCGTCCGGACCGAGGGCGAGGCCGAGGTCGCGGTGGGGAATGTAGTGTTCGCCGCGCCGATGGCGGGGCGGGCGCATCGGTTTCCGTGACGGAGTGGCGGGGTGAACCCCGCCCCGCGGGGCTTGAGCGGTAACACTCTGTCAACACTCGCCGGGTTCTTTGGGGGGTCTTTTGGATCTCTCCTTCAAGCACCTGATTCAGAATGTTTTTCGTCGTCGGCAAACTGTCGGTAATGCGTCGGTATCACGTCGGTATTGCGTCGGTGTTTCTTGCGCGGTTGCTTTGGTCTTTCTTAACCAACGCGACCCCCCGATCATGCCTGACAGGTGGTGAACAAAGCGTTCCGCTGACGTTCAGTGGAACTTTTCGCCTGCTTCGAGCGTGGCAAGGAGCTTTTCCATCCGGCGGGCGCGGGTTTCGGGCGTCTTGGCAGAGTGGAGGCGGTAGTAGATCGCGTAGAGGTTCTGTTTGTTGAGCGTTGCAAAGGTCGCGGCGGCAACGGGGCGTTTGGCAAGTTCTGCGCGGAAATCGGCGGGGATCTCCATCGTCGAAGGGCCAGCATAGGCGGCAGACCAGCGGCCGTCGGCCTTGGCGGCCTCGACCTGAGCCCGACCTGCGGGGGTCATCCGGCCTTGGGCGATCAGTCGTTCAGCGTGGTCGCAGTTGCGTTTCGACCAGATGGAGCCCTTCTTGCGGGGCGTCAGCCGCTGGAGATAGGCGTCGGAGCCGAGGGATTTCTTGATGCCGTCGATCCAGCCGTAGGCCAGCGCGGCGATGACGCAATCCTCCCACGTTGCGGACGGCGTACCGGTGGCGACCTTGTGGATCTGGACCCAAAGCTCGCGCTCGGTTGCCGCATGGGCGGCAAACCAGGCCTCAAGCGCGGGGCGGTCGGGAAAGCTGAGGGCCGCTGCGGTCATGCGGGTGTGTCCTGTCGGTTAGCGGGATCATCGCAGGCGCGGGCAGGTCTGGAAAGGGGCAGCGGGGGTCGTTAGGGTCCGCCGCGATACGAGCCAAGAGGTTGAGGCGCATGCGGGTTCTTGTGACGGGCGGGGCGGGGTATATCGGCAGCCATACGCTGGTGGAACTGCTGGGGCAGGGGCATCAGGCCTGTGTCGTGGACAGTTTCCTGAACGGATCGCCCCGCGCGCTTGACCGGGTCCGGGAACTGACCAATGGCGGGTTGGAAGTGCATGAAGGGGATGTGCGGGATACCGCGTTCCTTACCCGCGTTGCGATTGCGTTCAGGCCCGAGGCTGTCATCCATTTTGCGGGCCTGAAGGCTGTGGGCGACAGCGGGGCGCGGCCGGTTGAATACTACGACGTGAATGTCGGCGGCACGCTGTCCTTGCTGCGGGCGATGGAGGCGTCGGACTGCGGGCGGATCATCTTTTCGTCTTCGGCCACGGTCTATGGCGAGCCGGTCTATCTGCCCTATGACGAGGCGCATCCGCTGAAGCCGACGAGCGTCTATGGTCAGACCAAGCTGATGGCCGAGATCCTGCTGACCGACTGGGCCAAGGCGCGGCCCGAGGCGTCGGTGATGCTGCTGCGGTATTTCAATCCGGTGGGGGCCCATGCCTCGGGCCGGATCGGAGAGGACCCGCGCGGGGTACCGGACAATCTGATGCCGTTTCTGGCGCAGGTGGCGACGGGGCAAAGAGACCGGCTGCGGGTGTTCGGGAACGATTATCCGACGCCGGACGGCACGGGCATCCGTGACTATATCCATGTCGTCGATCTGGCGCGTGCCCATGTGGCCGCTTTGGGACGGGCCGAGGCGGTCACGGGTGCCGAGGTCTATAACATCGGGACCGGGCGGGGCTATTCCGTGATGGAGATGCTGGCCGCGTTTTCGCGGGCCGTGGGGCGGGATCTGCCCCATGAGATCATGCCGCGCCGTCAGGGCGACATTGCCGAGATGCAGGCGGACTGCGCAAAGGCGGCCGGGGTGCTGGGCTGGCGGGCACAGTACGATATCGACGATATGGCGGGAAGCCTCTGGGGCTGGCAATCGGCCAATCCGACGGGTTACGACGGCTGAACACCGCTGCCGTCAGGAATTTGGCCGCTTGCCCCGGTCGGTTCTGGGCAGGAAGTGCTGACCGCCTTCGACGAAACGCACAACCACGGCGCGCAGGGCATCGGCATCGGCATCGGCGATGGCGGCACGCAGGGCCTTGAGCCCGGCGGCAACTTCGATCTCACTCAGGTGCTCTTCGCGGGCTTGAAGGATCTTGGGATGGGGCGTGGTGATCTGACCTTCACCGATCAGAAGCTCTTCGTGCATCTTCTCGCCCGGGCGAAGGCCGGTAAGCACGATCTCGATATCGCCATCGGGCCGTTTTTCGTCCCGGATGGAATAGCCCGATGCTTCGATCATCTGGCGGGCGAGGTCGTAGATGTGGACCGGATCGCCCATGTCGAGGACAAAGACTTCGCCCCCGGTGGCAAATGTGCCGGCGACAAGGACAAGCCGCGCGGCTTCGGGGATGGTCATGAAGTAGCGGGTCACATCACGATGGGTCAGCGTGACAGGGCCACCCCTTGTGATCTGGTCCTGAAAGAGCGGGATGACCGAGCCCGAGGAACCGATGACGTTGCCGAAACGGACCATGGAATAGATCGTCTTGCCTGCGGCCCCGTTCGACCGGCTGGCCAGATCCTGCACCACGATTTCGGCCAGCCGTTTCGACGCGCCCATGAGGTTCTTGGGGCGGACGGCCTTGTCGGTGGAAATCAGGATGAATCGCTTGACCTGCGCCTCGGCGGCGGCGATGGCAAGGGTATGGGTCCCCAGAACGTTGTTCGAGAAACCCGCGATCGGGTTCAGTTCGACCATCGGGACATGCTTGTAGGCGGCGGCATGAAGGACGGTGTCGATCTTGTATTCGGTCAGGACGCGGCGCATCGAGGCCATGTCGCCCACCGAGCCCAGAACCGGCACGACTTCGACCGACATCCGATCGGCCAGTTCGCGAAGCTCCATCTCGATCGTGTAGAGGGCGAGTTCGCTGATCTCGAGCATGACGAGCCGCTTGGGCCCGCAGGAGAGGACCTGACGGCAAAGCTCGGACCCGATGGAACCACCTGCGCCGCTGATCAGGATGGACCGACTGGCGTAGGTTTCGGATCCACCGGGAAGCTCGCGGTCCAGTGCCACGCGGCCAAGGAACTGGCCCGGCGAAACGGGGCGCAACTGGTCGGCCAAGCGGCCCTCATTCCCGGCAAGCTGGGCGAAGGACGGAAGAGCCTGCACGGCGAGGCCGATATCTTCGATCCGGCGGGTGACCTGGGCCAGTTGCGGGCGCGACAGGTTCGGCATCGCAAGGAGGACGCGCTTGACCCCCTTGTCGCGGGCCAGCGTCGCAATGGTCACGGGCGAATAGACATGCAGGCCCTGCACGATGGTCGATTGCAGCGCCTTGTTGTCGTCGACAAAGGCCATGGCCATGATCGTGTCATCGGTCTTGAGCGCGGCGGCGAGTTGCTGGCCGGTGCGGCCTGCCCCATAGATCAGAACGCGGACCTGATCCTGACCGAGCCGGTAGATCGACAGAAGGAACTGCAGCAGCGTGACGCGCGCACAGCAGACCATCAGAAAATAAACGAGCGTGAAGGTGATGAAGGTGGCAAACGGGGTGCCGTAGTCGGCGATGTCGTCAAGGATGGCGATCGACAGCCCCATGAGCATCGCATGGATGGCCGTCATGCCGATGGCCCGGTTCTCAAATGCCTTGAGCTGGATCTTGTGGATGCCCATCACGACGGCCAGAAGCGCACCGATCATCATGAGGAGGGGCACCGCCTGCCAGTGGCGGAGAAGACCTTCAAGAGGCGGCAGCGCATTCAACTGGAGCGAGAAGGCGGCGAGGATGGCAAACGGGATCAGGACGACGTCGATGACGATGATGATGGCCTGTTTGGCCGGGCGCGATAAATGGGTCACAAACCTTAGCATGTTGCCCGCTTTACCATTCCGTTCAGGATCCCGTTTCCGACAAATGACAATGGTGGGCTGTCGTACCCGAATTCGCGATAATCTTTGCTATGGTTTGGGTTAATTGGCCAAGTGTCCAAATTCAATAGGACCGGGGATAGTGAACCGGCGGGCTTTCGCCAATTCTGCCGGACTTGAAGTGTCAAGCTATTGAATAATATGTGTTTTATATGAAATCAGCTTTGGCTTGCGATGAGCCCCTGTGGCGGAAAGGTCGCGCTGCGGTCTGGCCGATCAGGACGAGGTCGAAACACAGGCTGCGCCGGGCCTGATAGATCAGGTCAAGGCGCGCCTTTCGCGGGATGCAGCGGGTGCGATAGACGCGGTCCGTTTCCGCAGGAGTCGCGCATGCGGCGAGCATACGCTCCTCTTGCGCATGGAAGGCAAGCGATGCGAGTCCGGTCACGCCGGGGCGGCTTTGCAGGACGGGGCCGTAGATTTCGGGGTAGTCTTCGACATAGACGCGAAGCGGCGGACGGGGGCCGACAAGGCTCATGTCGCCGCGGATGACGTTCCAGAGCTGGGGGAGTTCGTCGGCACGGGTGCGGCGGAGAAACCTGTGCAGCTTTGACATGCGGGCGGACTTGTCACCGCCCGTGACACCGCCTGCGCCCTGGCCGGTGGCGGGGCGCATCGTGCGCAGCTTGATCAGGCCAAAGGCCTGTGTCGGCGTCTTCATCCGTTCGGCGATGTAGAAGACGGGGCGGCCTTCCCGGATCAGCAGGACGGGGATCAGGATCAACAGAAGCACGACGACCAGCGGCGCAAGGAGGAGTGCTACGGCAAGGTCGAGCGCGCGTTTGGCCGGGGTCATGGTGTGCCCCAACCGGCGGCCCGCGCCTCTCCCACCAGCGTGCCCGGGTCGGCGGAGTCAGGGGCGAGCGGCGCCAGTGATCGCAGGAGAGCCGTGTTCATCGTGACCGAAGCGAGCGCGGTGGCGGGCGCCGGGACCCAGGCCCAGGTAACCCCGGCGGCAGCGAGAATCGCCTCCATCGCCACGGGGCGCGGAGCGGCGATGTTAAGGATCGGTGGCAAAGCCGTGCTGCGATCTGCCAGTGCAATCAGGCGCAGCATGGTCGCGGCAAGGGTGCGCGGGCCGATATAGGCCCGGACCGGCCCTGCCCCGTCGGGGAACTGGTCCAGCGTCATCCCGCCCCGCGCGGCCCCGGCAAACAGCATGTCGGACCCGGCAACATTGGCGATACGCAGGCAGGTGGCCCCCTGCCCCGCGACAGCCTTTTCCATCGCCAGTTTGGATGCGCCATAGGGCGTGGCGGGGGTGCAGTCCTCATGTTCGGCCCTGGGCGTGGGGGCGCGACCATAGACCCCGGCCGAGGAGCAGAGGAGCACGGGGCCAAGGTCAAGCTCGCGCGCCAGCGCGATGGCGCGCAGCGCGGTACTGGTGTTTCCCGTCAGTTCCACGTCCGTCCCCGCCGTGACCCCAGCCAGAACGATCACCCCCCGCGTGACACGCAGCCGCGGGTCATCAGGTGGCGGATCAGTCATGAAATCCCAAACAAGTGCATTGCCGCCCATGCCGGTGCGGCGTTCCTGCCAGAGCGGCTCGACCGGGCCGGGCCAGAAGCCGTCGGCTGCAAGACGGCGGAAGGCACGGCCCAGACGGCCCGTCGCCCCCAGGACCAGCGGTCCCTTTTCTTGTCCTGCGGTCATGCAATGCCCTGTCATGCTGTCCGGCGAAGGGGCTACAGGATCGGGGGCGGGATTTCCAGCGGGCAGGCGGGGTCAGTCGCGGAAGAGGCCCCGTGCCGCCCGGAGACGCAGGATTCCGGTCAGGAAGCAGAGAACGCCAAAGACCCAGGCAAGGGGGGAGAACCAGCCGGGAAAGAGGCAAAGCAGGACAAAGAAGAGGATCGTCTCGGTTCCTTCAAGCAGGCCATCCGAGAAATAGAGAGACTTCACGCCCTGCGCCCGGGTCGACATGCCCCGCTTTTCGGCCATGATCGCAAAGCCCAGAAGACTGGTCCCGTTGAAGTAGAATGACGCGAGAAGGAACGCCCCGGCCACGCCATTCGTCGCAGGATCGGCCACGACAAAGGCCAGCGGGACGAGTCCGTAGAAAAGGAAATCCGCCGCGATATCAAGATAGCCGCCAAAATCCGTGCGGCGCGTGGCCCGCGCCACCGCCCCGTCCAGCCCGTCGGCAAGTCGCGACGCGAGCAGCGGGAAAAGCGCCAGACCCGGAAAGCCCAAAGCAATCAGCAGCGCCGCAAGGATGCCCAGGCCCAGGCCGACAAGCGTGACCATATCCGCCGCGATCCCGCGTGAGGCGAGCGAATGACCAAGGCGGTTCAGCGTCGGGTCGATCATCCGGCGGGCGGGGGCATCAAGCATGAGCGCGGTCCTTCATCGCAGGGCAAGCATGTCGCAGATGGTACGCACCGGGCAACCCACACCACACCGCGTGACGCGATTGTGACCTGGCGTCAGCCGCCGCTCTTTCTGTCCAGTCTGTTCTTTCCGGCGACACATATCCAAGGGGCTGGCCCGATTTGACAACGCCCAAAGATCACGCCCCGTGCGCCGCCCGGATCATGTCTGCTGCCTTCTCGCCGATCATGATCGTCGCCGCATTGGTGTTGGAAGACACGACGGCCGGCATGACCGAGGCATCGGCCACGCGCAGCCCGGCCAGCCCGCGAAAGCGCAGTTCCGGATCAACGACCGCACCGGCGTCCACGCCCATGCGGCAGGTGCCGGCGGGGTGGTGGTCGGTCTTGGCGTTGCGGCAGGCATAGGTAAAATACTCGGCCTCGCTTCGCACATCGGGGCCGGGCAGGCGTTCGGCCAGAACAAAGGGCTTGAGCGCGTCCTGCCGCATGATCTCGCGCGCGAGCTTGAGCCCTTCGATGGACCGCTGGCGGTCCACGGGATCGGCCCAGTAGTTGGGGTCGATCAGGGGCGCGGCGCGGGGATCTGCGCTGGCCAGCCGGACGGTGCCACGCGACCGGGGGCGCATGTAGGCAGAGTTGAGCGTGACCCCGCCGTGCGGCATGCGGGCGACACCGGCCTCGATCCCCGAGCCAAGGCCAAGGTGGAACTGGATATCGGGCGACCGCGCATCGCGGTCGGCATACCAGAAGCCGCCGGTTTCAAAAAGCGGGGACGCGACGGGGCCGCGCCGGGTAAGGAGGTATTGCAGGCCCGCAACGGCGGACCAGAAGGGTTTGGCATAGCGGTCGTAGGTATGTTCGCCCGTGCATTCGGCGATGACGAACAGGTCGATATGGTCCTGCAGGTTGGACCCGACGCCGGGATGGTCAAGGACGGGGGTGACGCCCACGTCCCGCAGATGGTCGGCGGGGCCGATGCCTGAGAGCATGAGGAGCCGGGGCGAGCCGATGGCGCCCGAGGAGAGGATGACCTCGGTGCCCGCCTTGATGATTTCGGTCCCGCCGGGTGTGGCGAGTTCTACGCCCGTCGCGCGGCCCTTTTCGACCACGATCCGCAGTACCTGCGCGTCGGTCCGCACGGTCAGGTTCGGGCGGCGCATGGCGGGGATAAGGTAGGCACGCGCAGTAGAGGACCGGCGGGCGTTGCGCTGGGTCAGCTGGTAGTAGCCGACGCCCTCCTGACTTTCGCCGGTCAGGTCCCTGTTGCGGGGGATGCCGACCTGGCCTGCGGCAGCAAAGAAGGCCTCGCAGATGGGCAGGGGGGCGCTTGGCTGGCTCACGCCCAGGGGGCCGCCCTTGCCGTGGTAGCGGTTGTCGAAGGTGTCGTTGTCCTCGGCCTTGCGGAAATAGGGCAGCACATCCTCGTACCCCCAGCCGGTACAGCCCGCCTGCCGCCATTCGTCGTAATCAAGCGCATTGCCACGGGTATAGATCTGCGCGTTGATCGTGGAGCCGCCGCCGATCACGCGGGCCTGGGTAAAGCGGATGATCTGGTTGCCCAGGTGCTTTTGCGGGACAGTGGACCAGCCCCAGGAACCGATCCCCCTGGTCATCTTCGCGAAACCGGCGGGGACGTGGTAAAGAAGGTTGCGGTCGTTGCCGCCGGCTTCGAGCAGAAGGACTCTGGCGCTGCCGGATTCGGTCAGGCGGGCGGCGAGGACGCAACCGGCCGAACCGCCGCCCACGATGATGAAGTCATAGCTCATGTCGTCATCCCGAAATCGCGTCGCGTGATGTGATCGGCGGTGCGCAGCGCAAGCGCCGCGATGGTGAGCGAGGGGTTCACGGCGGCCGAGGTGGGCAGGACCGAGGCATCGACGATGAAGAGGTTCGGATGGTCATGGCTGCGACAGAACGGGTCCACGACCGAGCGGACGGGATCGTCGCCCATGCGGGCCGTGCCGCATTGGTGCGACGGGGTGCGGCGGTCGAATGCGCGGGAGAGGAGGATCGGATAGCCTGCCTGCCGGAGTGCGGCCTTGATCCTTGCGACAAGGGCAAGGTGGGCGTCCCAGTTCGAGCGTTTCCAGTCGAGCGTGATCTGGCCGTCCTTCACAGTGACGCGGCTTTCGGGGTTGGGAAGGTCCTCGCTCATCGCCAGAACGTCGATGGAACGGCGGGTGATCCAGCTTGCGACGGGTTTGGGGATCGGCGTGTCCGAGGCAAGGATCGTGCCCGATATCTTGCCCAGAAGCTGCATGTTGCCCAGGGGGGCGCCGTCCGGTCCGCCGGTAAGGTAGAAGTCGTTGACCTGTATGGTTTTCTGGTAGATCGAGCGGTTCGCCCGGAAGGGGTGAATGGCCAGCACCGCCGACAGGTTGTGGTTCATGAAATTGCGGCCGACCTGATCGGAGCGGTTGGCGAGGCCGGTGGGGAAATCACCCGTCGCCGAGGACAGGAGCATCGCGGCGGATTTGACCGCGCCTGCCGCAAGGACGACCAGCGGAGCGGTCAGGGTTTCCGGGTGGCCGTTCCGCATGACCTCGACCCCAGTGATGCGCCCGTCAGGGGCGGCGATCAGGCGGGTGACGAGGGTGTTTTCCGACAGCGACACGTTGGGGTGCTGGAGCGCGTAGGCCAGCCCCACGGTTTCGGCGTCCATCTTGGCCCCAGTCGTGTCGGGGAAGGCGTCCCAGGGCGTTCTCGCCCGGGCGAGCCAGCGGTCGATATCAACGCCCAAAGGCAGGCTTGACGGGTGGAGGCCAATCCGTTGCAGCCGGGCGCGAAGGTCTGCGATGGCGGGTTCGTCGGGCACGGGGGAAAAGTTGTAGCGGCCGGAATGGGGCGGTTCGGTCGGGTCCTGCCCCAGGGCGCCGCGCACCTGATAGAGGTCTTCGGCGGCCTGATACCACGGTTCCATCTGGTCATAGGTCACGGGCCAGCCGGGCGTTGTGCCGCCCATGTGGCGCAGCGGGGCGAAATCCTGCGCGCGGTAGCGCAGCAGGACCGCACCGTAGAGTTTGGAATTGCCGCCTGCATAGTAATAGTTGCCGGGGTTGAAGGGCTTGCCGTCCCCGTCGAGCCAGTTTTCCTCGGGCCGGAAGTGCGCCTTGACAAAGATCGCATGGTCGTCGCGGGCGGCGTCGCTGTCTTCAAGTCGGTGACCACGTTCAAGGATAAGGATTCGGCGGCCCGTAGGGGCAAGGGCCGCAGCAAGGGTCGCGCCGCCCATGCCCGAGCCGATGATGATGATGTCCGGCGCGGCTGCGCTGGTGCCTTGTGCCACCGGTTCCCCCCTTCGCGCGCCGAACGGCGCGTTGCCGAAAGGCTAGAGACCGGGGGGGATGGTGTCAAAGGGGCCGCGGCAGTCGTCGGGCCGAATTCCTTGCAAGGAATCCGGCGCCAGCGCTGCGGGTGGTCATCAGGTGACGCTTTTGGGAGGTCTTCCGGCAGGGACGGAAAGGGCCTAGGATCGACGGAAAGGGAGGGCCCGGCCCATGAAGACGATCAAGGATCTGCTGCTTGCCCTGATCAATGCGACGATGATCCTGCTGATCATCTTTGTGGTCGCGGGGATCTATCTGATGTGGCAGGTCGAACATGTGACCGACTTCGTCCATGACGAAATCGCGCCGCAGGGAGAGAAGCTGGAACGCATCGCTACGGCGGTCGAGAGCATAGACGAACAACTGAAGACGGCGGACGAGACAACAGACCTGACGGGGCTGCGGACGGATATTGCCGCGCTGCGGGGCCAGATCGAAGAGGCGACCGCAAAGCTGAACGCCGCGAATTCCATCACGGCACAGCAGTTTGTCGTTCAACTGGGCCAGATGATTGCCGCTGCGCTGGCCCCGCTGCAGGCCGCGCCTGTTACCGAGTAGCGGTCAGCCGCATTTGCTGAACCCGCAGTTGGCGCAGGTCATGCAGCCTTCGACCATGCGCAGGTCATAGCTGCCGCAGGACGGGCAGGCCTTGCCGCGTTTGGTGCTGAGCGACACGACCTCTCCATGCGGATCGGCCTTGAGGGCGAGGCCCTCGCCGGCCAGAAAGCCGATCTGGATCATATGCTTTTCGATCACGCCGCCGATCGCGGCAAGGATCGAAGGCACGTATTTGCCCTGCATCCATGCGCCGCCGCGCGGGTCGAACACGGCCTTGAGTTCCTCGACCACAAAGGACACGTCGCCCCCGCGCCGGAACACGGCCGAGATCATGCGGGTCAGGGCGACGGTCCAGGCGAAATGCTCCATATTCTTGGAATTGATGAAGATTTCAAACGGACGGCGGTGGCCTGCAACGATGATGTCATTGATAGTGATATAGATCGCGTGTTCGCTGTCAGGCCATTTCAGCTTGTAGGTGGCGCCTTCGAGTTCGGAAGGGCGGTCGAGGGGTTCGGACATATAGACGACCTCGCCCCCGGCCAGTTGGGCGGGTTGTTCGGCGGGGGTCTTTTCGGTCTTCTCGCTCACGCTCAGCACCGATCCGGTCACGTCATTGGGCCGGTAGGTGGTGCAGCCTTTGCAGCCCTGATCCCAGGCGGCCATGTAGACGTCCTTGAACGCTTCGAAAGAGATATCCTCGGGGCAGTTGATCGTCTTGGAAATGGACGAGTCGACCCATTTCTGCGCCGCCGCCTGCATCCGGACATGGTCGAGCGGGGCCAGAGTCTGGGCGTTGACGAAGTAGTCGGGCAGGGGTGCGTCGCCCATCCGGTCGCGCCACATCTGGACGGCGTAATCGACGACCTCTTCCTCGGTCCTTGACCCGTCCTTTTGCAGGACCTTGCGGGTGTAGGCATAGGCGAAGACGGGTTCGATGCCCGAGGAGACGTTGCCTGCATAAAGGCTGATCGTGCCGGTGGGCGCGATGGAGGTGAGGAGCGCGTTGCGGATGCCGTATTGGCGGACGGCGTCCCGCACGTCCTCGTCCATCGTGCGCATGGTGCCGGAGTTCAGGAAGGGTTCGGCATCAAAGAGGGGGAAGGGGCCCTTTTCGCGGGCGAGGTCCACGCTCGCGAGATAGGAGGCGCGGGCGATCCGGTGCATCCATTGGTCGGTCGCGGCCACAGCCGCGTCCGAGCCATAGCGCAGGCCGGTCATGAGGAGCGCGTCGGCCAGACCCGTGACACCCAAACCGATGCGGCGTTTCGCCTGCGCTTCGGCCTGTTGCTGCGGGAGGGGGAAGCGGGAAGCGTCGACCACGTTGTCCATCATGCGGACGGCGGTGGCGACGAGGGTGTCGAGCGCGGTTTCGTCGAGCCGGGCCTGCGGCGTAAAGGGGTCAAGGACGAGGCGGGAGAGGTTGATCGAGCCGAGGAGGCAGGCGCCATAGGGTGGCAGGGGCTGTTCGCCGCAGGGGTTCGTCGCCGCGATGGTTTCAACGTAGGAGAGGTTGTTCATCGCGTTGATACGGTCGATGAAGATGACGCCGGGTTCGGCCACGTCATAGGTAGACTGCATGATGCGGTCCCAGAGATCGCGGGCCTGGACGGTGCGGTAGACCTTGCCGCCGAAGACGAGATCCCAGGGGCCGTCGGCCTTGACCGCGGCCATGAAGGCATCGGTGATCAGGACCGACATGTTGAACATGCGCAGGCGCAAGGGGTCGGATTTGGCCGTGATGAACTGTTCCACATCGGGGTGGTCGCAGCGCATCGTGGCCATCATCGCGCCCCGGCGCGAACCGGCCGACATGATCGTGCGGCACATCGCGTCCCATACGTCCATGAAGGACAGGGGCCCACTTGCGTCTGCTGCTACGCCATGCACGGCGGCGCCCTTGGGGCGGATGGTCGAGAAGTCATAGCCGATGCCGCCGCCTTGCTGCATGGTCAGTGCGGCCTCTCTCAGCGCGTCGAATATCCCGCCCATGCTGTCGGGGACGGTGCCCATGACAAAGCAGTTGAAGAGGGTGACCGAACGGGCGGTGCCTGCACCTGCGGTGATGCGGCCGGCGGGGAGGTATCTGAAATCCGAGAGCGCGTCGTAGAAGCGGTCCTCCCACAGGGCGGGGTCTTTCTCGACAACCGCCAGCGCGCGGGCGATGCGGCGCCAGGTATCTTCGACCGTGCCGTCAAGCGGTGTGCCGTCGGCCGCCTTGAAGCGGTACTTCATGTCCCAGATCTGTTCGGCGATGGGCGCGGCAAATCGGGTCATGGGGCGACTCCTGTCGGGCTGGCGGGCGGGGAGATTCGGAACATATGGGCAACCCCCGGTCCGGTCAAACCAAATGTAGTGGGGGAAACGGGTTGTCTTGGCCCCTGTGCGGTCTATGATGCAATGCTCGCATGGGGGTGCGTGAATGGGCAAGCTGTTGCATCTGATCAAGCTTTCGGTCGGGACCGAGGATGTTGCCGATCTGGAGATGTGGCAGCGCGACCGGCGGTATCAATCCGCCGATGGACTGCCGCAGCATGTGACGCGGATGTGGCCCAAGCGCGAGGCCGAGGTGTTGGACGGCGGGTCGATCTATTGGGTCATCAAGGGCGTCGTGCTGTGCCGGCAAGAGGTGCGGCGGTTGGACCGGGTGACGGGAAGCGACGGGATCGAGCGCTGTGCCATCGTGCTGGAGCCGGAACTGGTGCGGGTGACGCCTGTCCCCAAGCGGCCGTTTCAGGGGTGGCGGTATTTGCCGGCCGGGGAGGCGCCTCCGGATTTGACGGCAGTGCGGGCGGGTGAGGATGCGTTGCCGCCGGAATTGTCGAGGGCCCTGGCAGAGATCGGGGTCTGGTGAAGATGGGTGGCGGGGTGAACCCCGCCCTACGCGGATGATCGGGCCTCAGATTCGGGTGGGTGTTGGGTGCGGGCACACACCCTACAACAAGGGCTAGAGGGCGTCTTCGATTTCGGTGGCGAGGGCGGAGGTGTCCATGTCCTCGTCATTGGCCAGCACGATGATGGCAAGGCCGGTGGTGAGGTTGCGCTGATACCAGGTCGAGGTGCCGGACCAGCTTCCGCCGTGGGTGGCATAGGTCTGGCCGTTGTAGCTGACCGTGGACCAGCCGAAGCCGTAACCATCACCCTCGCCGTCGTCGATGGCTCTGCCATCATCGTAAGTGCCGTTCAGAAACAGGCGGGCGGTGTCCTTGGGGCCGAGCAGGCCGTTGGTGGCAAGTGCGGCTTCGTAGAGTGCGAGGTCGCGAAGCGAAATGAAGACGTTCCCGTCGCCTTCGGTCACGGTGTACCAGTAGCTTTCCTCGAAATTGCCGTCGCTGCCCATGTAGCCGGTGACGGTGAGGTCCGGGTCCATCGGGCCGACGAGAAAGACCTGTTCCATGCCGAGCGGTTCCCAGATGCGGGCGCGGAGGACATCGGCGAGCGAGTGCGCGCCGTCGGCGGCGGCGACGAGGCTGCCGAGGGTGACATAGCCGCTGTTGGAATAGTCGAAAACAATGCCGGGGCGGCGAAGGAGCGGCTGGCGGGCGAGCCATTCCACGACCTGCGCATTGGTCGTGTCGGCCTGATAGTCGAGCGAGCCGTCAAGGTAATCGGGCAGGCCGCCGACATGGTGGACGAGGTCGCGGACGGTCACTGGGCGTTTGTCGTCCAGCTGGCCCGCGAAGGGCGCAAGGATTTCGCCGATGGGCGTGTCGAGCGTGTAGAGCCCGTCGCGGAGTTGCAGCATCACGGCCAGCGCCGTCATCTGCTTGGAGACAGAGGCGAGGTCGAACAGGCTGTCGGGGGTAACGGGGCTTTGGGTCGGGATATCGGCAAAGCCATAGCCGCGCATGTGGAGGATCTGGTCGCCCTGCATGACGAGGACAGCGATCCCCGGGGAATCGCGGTTCAGGTAATCGCCCACGACGGCGTCGACAGCCCGGAGGGACTGCGCGGCGAGAGGGGCCGGCAGGAGGAGAGCGAGGAGCAGGACGAGGCTGGGTGTGAGGTGCATGGGCGGGCCGTCAGAAAAGGGTTTCGGTGGCAATATAGCGGGGAGTTGGGGCCGAGGGGACCCTGATGCGTTGGCATATGCGACCGATTGCAGTATGTGCGAGCCGCGTGCCCTTGCAGGCCTTCCAGCAGAAGGCCGTGTGTGTGAGGCGGGTTGCCCGGAGGCGCGAGCCACAGGGCAAAAGGCGCGACGCCAGCCCAGCCTGTCCAATCGTGATGCGACGACCCGGCGGGAGCGCGTCAGCGCGCTGGCCCCCGGCAGGGCGGGCGCGGCACGATTCAGTCTTGCCGCCAAAATCGTGCGGTCTCTTTGAACGCTTGAAGCTCTCGACTTGACAGGCCACAAAGACCCTACCCCACCGCGATCCGCGGCCGTCCTTGCGCCGTGACACGAAGCCGCGCCTCGATGAACATCGGCTGGTTCTCGACCACAACCTCGTTGATCTCGCGTTCGATGGAAAGACGGATTTCGCCGACGCCGGCGTCACGGGCGCGGGTTTCGGCTTCGAGCGTCAGGGCAGTTTCGAGGGCGGCCAGCGCCGTGTCGCGGTCGGCAAAGCGCTGCGGGCCGGCGGGCAGGTGGATGGCAAAGGCACCGGGGCCGGGGCTTGTGACTGTGCCGGTGGCGGTCATGGCGACCTGGCCCACGACGGCGCCGATGGCATTGGCCACACCTGCATGTTCGGGCAGGACCATGCGGGCGCCAAGACGGTCCCCTACGGCGCCATAGTAGAACGGCGCCGAGGCGCCGAGGCCGATCACGGGCACGCCAAGGGTCAGCGTCGTCTGGATCACCCCCCGATGACGGTCGAGGCCGGCGACGGTCAGGGGATGACGGGCCAGCGTATCGGGGGATTGGCCCCAGTCCCGGCTATCCTCGGCAAAGGCGGCCTCGATGAGGCAGTCGACGGTCTGGGCGGTCAGACGGTCGATGATCTGCTGCGCCATCACGGCGGCACCGGCGGCGATCCGTTCGCCGCGTCCGTTGCGCTTGCGGCCAAAGAGGATGAGCGCCTTTTCGGCGGCGGCACTGTCCCATGCGGCCAGGCGGCCCAGAGCGTGGCTTGCGTCGGATGGCGTGACGCCCGCGATCATCACATGCCCGCGCGAGACCAGGCGGGTCAGCGCCGGGCCTTCGACGCGGGTGCGGACGGCCTGTGCGAGAGTCACGGGGCCTTCGGTCAGGCGGCTGGCGACGGTGGTTTCGCGGGGGTCGAGGCCTTCGGGCAGGCTGTGCCAGAGGGGGACGACAAAGCGGCCCGCACCTTCGGGCGGGGCCTCGGCCGCGAGGGCCGCGTCAAGGGCACGGTGGACAAGGTCGGGGTGGGTCGTTGCCAGAAGGGAGACCGGCATCAGGCGGCGGGGGCCGAGGCGGAGCGAGCCATCGAGACCTTCGAGCAGGTGCACTTCGCTGTCGCCGCCAAGGCCGGTGGTGCGCATGGCGACCGCTTCAACCATGGTGCGGTAGGGGCCGACGCGGGCACCCTGCGGGTCAATGGCGGGGCGGCCGTCGCGGAGAAGGCAGACATCGGTCGTCGTGCCGCCGATGTCAGAGACAAGCGCGTCCTGTTCCCCGGTCAGCCAGCTTGCCCCGGCGATGGAGGCGGCGGGGCCGGAGAGGATCGTTTCGATCGGCTTTTCACGGGCGAGTGCCGCCGAAACGAGCGCCCCGTCGCCGCGCACGACCATAAGCCGGGCATGGACACCGATGCGGGTCATGTGCGCCTCGCAGGCCGAAATCAGGCGGGCGATCAGGCCGATCAGGCGGGCGTTCAGGACGGCGGTCAGGGCACGCTTGGGACCGCCCAGCGCCGAGGAGAGTTCGTGCGAACAGGTGACGGGAAGGCCCGTCAGGTTGCGGATCAGATCCCGGGCGGCCAGTTCGTGCGCCGGGTTGCGGGTGGCAAAGCGGGCGGCGACGGCAAAGCCGGTGATACCGGGAGGCAGCGCGCGGACGGCGGTTTCCAGTGCCGCAAGGTCGAGCGGGGCGATCTCGCCCCCGGCATGGGAATGGCCGCCGGGCAGGGCGATGACCGGATCGCCCTTGAGCGCGTCCGACAGGCCATCGCGGCCAAGTTCGCCTTCGTCAAAGCCGATGAAGATGAGGGCGACGCGGCCCCCTTGCCCTTCGACCAGCGCATTGGTGGCCAGCGTGGTGGAAAGCGAGACCATGACGACCTGCGCAGGATCGATCCCTGCCATGACAGCGTCAATGGCGGCACCCACACCAGGGGCAAGGTCGGGGCGGGTCGTCAGGGCCTTGGCCTTGGCCAGAACGGCCGTACCCGCCGCATCCATCAGGACGGCATCGGTGTAGGTGCCGCCGGTGTCGATGCCCACGAGATACGTCATCAGGTCTGTTGTCCTTGCCCGGTTTCAGCCGCGACTAGGTAACGCAGACAAATGGGGTTGCAAGCGGGATTGCGACGGGGCGGGGGCGAGGGGCGGCAAACGGGGGGTGACAAACATTTGGCTCGGGCGGCACTGCCAGTCTTCAATGACCAAGGCCTTCGCCTTGGTCACACGCCACATCAACGCTTTAAGGTCGGACGCCCTAGCGTTCGGCCAGCCCCTGCCCCCCCCCAAAGGGCAGGCGCTCTGCCCCCGCCGGGGCAGGCGCCGGCCTTTTGCGAGGTTAGAGGAACGGGGGCCGGCGGACGCGGTGGGGCGTGAGCGGGGCCGCGCTTCCATTGGAAGCCAGGCCGATCCCGCTCATCTCGAACTCAAACCGATGATCCCCGGATCGAGAGAAGACAAAAGGGCGCGGCGGCATCCCGCTGCGCCCCCCTATTCCGCCAGACCGGCCTTACTGCAGGGCAGCGTCCGTGATCGCGTGCGTGAAGGCACCTTCCGGAGCTTTGGAGATCACCGGGTCAGAGCCGCCGGCCAGCAGCGTGTCAACCGTGCGCTGGTAGGCCGCATCGTCGAGTGCACCATTGGAACCGGCGGTCAGCTTGGCGATTTCGGTCATCATGCTGAGCTGATGCTCGATCGTCTGGGCCCCGGTTTCATCATAGTCGATGATGATCTGTGCGGCTTCTTCGGGGTTTTCCCCGGCCCAGGCCCAGCCTTTCATCGATGCGCGCACGAAACGGACCATCTTGTCGGCGAAGGCGGGGTCGGCAAGGTTGGATTCGAGCGCGTAGATGCCGTCCTCAAGCGTGGCAACGCCCATGTCCTCATACTTGAACGTCACCAGATCGTCGGGGCTGACCCCGGCTTCGAGAACCTGATTGTATTCGTTGTAGGTCATGGTCGAGATGCAGTCTGCCTGACGCTGGAGCAGCGGATCGACGTTGAAGCCCTGCTTGAGGACCGTCACGCCATCGGGGCCGCCTTCGGTCGAAATGCCCTCTTTGCTCATCCAGGACAGGAACGGATATTCGTTGCCAAAGAACCAGACGCCGATCGTCTTGCCCTTGAAATCCTGCGGGCCGGTGATGCCGGTGTCCTTCCAGCAGGTCAGCATCAGGCCCGACCGGGCAAATGGCTGGGCGATGTTGACGACGGGCAGGCCGCCTTCGCGCGCGGCAAGGGCCGAGGGCATCCAGTTCAGCATAACGTCGGCGCCGCCACCGGCCAGAACCTGCGGCGGGGCGATGTCGGGGCCGCCGGGGAGGATGGTCACATCAAGGTTTTCTTCTTCATAGAAGCCCTGATCCAGGGCGGCATAGTAGCCCGCGAACTGCGCCTGGGTGACCCACTGCAGTTGCAGACGCACCGAATCCTGCGCAAAGGCAGGGGCAGCAAAACCGGCCAGCAGCGTGGCAGACATCAGTATCTTCTTCATCGTTCAGACCTCCTTGGTGTCAAAATCCGTTCTTCCCGTTGTGCTCGGTCGCCTGTGCGCGCGCCCCGTGTCGTTTCTTGTTCATGTCCGTTGAGAGGGGTGCCAGAAGGTTACCCCGCGTTCGATCAATGCCATAATGCCATAGAATGCGCTGCCCGCCAGTGCCGAAACGAGGATCGCCGACCAGACGGCATCGAGCGCAAGCTGCCCGACCGAGGTCGAGATGCGGAAGCCAAGCCCCACGGTGGGGGAGCCGAAGAATTCAGCGACAATGGCCCCGATCAGCGCGAGCGTCGTGGAAATCTTGAGCCCGTTGAAGATGAAGGGCATGGCGGCGGGCAGGCGCAGCTTGATCAGGGTTTGCCACCAAGACGCGCCATAGGTGCGCATCAGATCACGCTGCATGGACGATGTGTCGCGCAGGCCCGCGACGGTGTTCACAAGCATCGGGAAAAAAACCATGATGACGACGACCGCCGCCTTGGACTGCCAGCCGAAGCCGTACCACATGACCAGGATCGGCGCGGTGCCCACGATGGGCAGAGCCGCCATGAAGCCCCCCACGGGCAAAAGGCCCCGGCGCAGGAAATCGAACCGGTCGGCAAGGATCGCCACAAGGACCGCTGCCGTGCAGCCAATGACATAGCCCGACAGCCCGCCCTTGAGGATGGTCTGGACGAAATCCTGCCAGAGGATCGGCAGCATGGTGACAAAGGTCGCGCCGATCTGGCTGGGTGCGGGCAGGATGACGGGTGGCACGTTCAGGCCGCGCACGACAAGTTCCCAGATGACAATAAGCGTGACGCCAAAGATCGCTGGAACAAGCAGGCGGACGGCGGTGGAGTCCGAGGAAGGGCCGTTGGCCAGTTGCGCATTCAGCATCCATGCCGCGATCCAGACGATCAGGGCGACGGCGATTTCGATCACGGCTGCACCCCCATGCGCCGAAGCGTGCGCCGTTCAATGAGTGAGATCAGGCCCACAAGGCTGGCTGCAAGGATCGCGGCGGCGAAAAGCGCGGCCCAGATCTGTGCCGTCTGGCCATAGTAGGACCCGGCCAGCATCCGCGCACCAAGGCCCGCAACGGCGCCCGTGGGCAGTTCACCCACGATTGCACCGACGAGCGAAGCCGAAATGCCGATCTTGAGCGAGGCGAAAAGATAGGGGACCGAGGACGGCAGGCGGAGTTTCCAGAAACCCTGCGATTTGCTGGCGTTATAGGTCTGCAACAGGTCAAGCTGCATCTGGTCGGGGCTGCGCAGCCCCTTGACCATGCCCACGACGACCGGGAAGAAGGACAGATACGCGCTGATCACCGCCTTGGGGATGATCCCCTGTATCCCCGCCGCATACATCACCACGATGATCATCGGCGCGATGGCGATGATGGGGATTGTCTGGCTGACGATGGCCCAGGGCATGACGGACATGTCCATCGTCCTGGAATGGACGATGCCCACGGCCAGAAGGATGCCCAGCGCCGTGCCGATGACAAAACCAAGAAGCGTGGCCGACAGGGTGATGCCACCATGATAGATCAGCGATTTCTTGGAAAACTCGCCCGACTGGACAAAGCCGCGGCGGCCAAAGACCTCTTCCTGAATGGTGGTTTCGTAGAACTCGGCGGCGACCTGATGCGGCGCGGGCAGGCGGGGACGGTCAAGCGACCAGCCCCCCGCGGCAAGGCCCGCGTTTTCCAGCGCAAGGACGATCCCCGATGCCGCGGCCCGGGTCTTCGCATCGCCACCGTTTACGGAAATACCCGCGTTTTCGGCGGCGGTCAGCGTCTCGTGAATGTTCATGGGCAGGGCTGCGACGTACCAGAAGGCGATGATCGCCAGCACAACTGTCACGACAGGCAGGAAGGCACTCTTCATCGCGCCCCCTCTTGCGGCCAGACGATCAGGGCCACGGCGACGACGCCCAGCGCGATGCCGGTCCACTGGATCAGGGTGGGGCGTTCTCCGAACAGCCAGACGGCAATGAGGGTGCCGAGGACAAGCTGAAGGACCGAAGAGACCGAAACTGCAATCGCCATGCCGCTGTCGCGCAGGACGCGGATCATCATGAGGTTGCCGACGCAGTACAGGAAAAGGGCCCCGATGAGCGACGGCAGGTGCGGCGCGGTCGCATAGCTGCGCAGGATCGAGGTGGCCGTCAGAAACACGACCATCGCGCCGCCAAGCCAGACAAGGGTGAATCCGCTCATGCCTGTGCTTCCCCGGTATGGCGCCGGATCGGCCGGAAAGCCGCAGCGGCTATCAGGTTTCGGGAAGTGCCATCAGGCGTCGTTCCCGATGCGCGGAGCAGGATGACATGGGCCAGGAGGCGGCGGGGTTTCAGGGGCATGGTCCTCATTTGCGGCGCATGATCACTGTGGCCAGAAAGACCGCGTTGGCGATGATGGCGAGGACGTAAAGGACGATGAGGATCAGCGGATGACTCAACCCGTTCCCCAGGATCAGGACGTAAAGGAAATAGAGCGTGATGAACGCCGAAAAGATGATTGCCGGCGTCGAGGCGCGGCGGGGTTCGGGCGCGTCACTCATCCAGATGCCCCGCACGCAGGCCTTGGCGGACGCGATGGGCGATGGCGATGAATTCGGCACTGTCTCGGATGTCGAGCGGGCGGTCGCGCGGCAGGGGGCTTTCGATCACATCGGTGATCCGGCCGGGGCGGGGCGACATGACGACGATCCTGGAGGACAGATAGACGGCCTCTGGGATCGAATGGGTGACGAAAAGGATGGTCTTTTCCGTCCGTGCCCAGAGACGGAGGAGTTCTTCGTTCAGGCGGTCCCGGACGATTTCGTCCAATGCGCCAAAGGGTTCGTCCATCAGCAGGATATCGGCGTCAAAGGCCAACGCGCGGGCGATCGAGGCGCGCTGCTGCATGCCGCCTGACAGTTGCCACGGGTATTTTTTCTCGAACCCCGACAATTCGACCAGGTCGAGCGTTCGTTTGACCCGGGTTTCCTGATCGGACTTGGAAAAACCCATGATTTCAAGCGGCAGGCGGATATTGCCGCCGATGGTGCGCCAAGGGTAGAGGCCCGCCGCCTGAAAGACATAGCCATAGGCGCGGGCCTGCCGGGCCTGATCGGGGGTCATGCCGTTTACGCTGACCGTGCCGCCTGTCGCCGTCTCGAGCCCGGCCACGACCCGCAGGAAGGTTGTCTTGCCGCAGCCCGAGGGGCCGATGAAGCTTACGAACTCGCCCTTGGCGATGTTCAGGTTCACGTCCTTGAGCGCATGGACCGGGCCGTCGCCGGTCTGGAACACAAGTTCGAGGCCCTGTGCAGCGATGATCGGGCCGCCTACACTGTCAGTCATTCCGTCACCATTCCGAGGTTTTCATGACCCCCTGTCAGAAGCTGACCCCCGGCGCACAGACCTATGCGGGCAAGCAGGGCTTTTCCTATTTCGAAGGCATCGCATCCGAAACCGTGGGGTCGAAGGGTGTGTGCATGCATCTTCTGACGATCCCGCCCGGTGGCCGCGCCAAGGCGCACAAGCACGCGACGCATGAGACGGCGATCTATGTCCTGTCGGGTGTGACCGAGATGTTCTGGGGCGAAAAGCTGGAACACCGGATGACGATTTCGGCGGGCGAAATGCTGTATATCCCCGCCGACGTGCCGCATCTGCCGTTCAATCCGGGCACGGAGCCTGCGAGCGCCGTGATCGCCCGGACGGACCCGCATGAGCAGGAAAGTGTGGTGCTGCTGCCGGAGCTGGAGGCGTTGGTCGCTGATTTGAAATGACCCGTTGGGGGCGGCCCCCGGGGCTCTGCCCGTCGCCATGGTGCTTGCACCAATTGCGCACAACGGCGACCTCACGAGGTATTTGGCCGACAAAGAAACACCGGCACTTTGGACTGGGGTGGTCGGGGTCATGTGAGGCGGGCCCAGACCAAGTGGAAGGCCGCGCCGCCGACGGCACCCGAAACGGACCAGATCAGCAGCAGCGGCAGGAAGTTTTCGCCCGTTGATCCCGAAGACACGGAGAACAAGAGCGCAAAGAAGACCGCCGGAATTGCCGCGCCCGAGATGACGAAGGCGGGCAGGCTCCAAAGGCCCGCCTTGTGCAGAAGGAAAGTCAGGAGCGCCACCGGCACGAAGGCCATCGCTGTCGCGAAGGGCAACACGCGGGTGGCCCAGAGGCCGAAGTGGCCGCCTTGCCCCGGTTCGCCTACCACCAGCGTCGTGCCGATCGCCGCCACCAATGTGCCCGCGACGGCAGCAGCCAGATAGGCGGCGCACCAGCGGAGCGAGGGGTTGAGGCGCGGCGGGGGCAGGTCCGTCATACCGACCTCATCAGCCCGCCATCGACGCGCAGGCTTTGGCCGGTGATGTAGCCTGCCCCTTCCGAGGCAAGGAAGGCGACGGTGGCGGCAATCTCCTCGGCCGTGCCGTAGCGGCGCATGGGGGGCTGGGCGGCGCGTTCGGCAGTCTGGGGCAGGCTGTCGATCCAGCCGGGCAGGACGTTGTTCATCCGCACATTGCGGGCGGCGTATTCGTCGGCAAAGAGTTTCGTGTAGGCGGCAAGGCCCGCGCGGGCCACGGCAGAGGTGGGGAACATGGCGCTGGGTTCACCCACCCAGGCGGTCGAGATGTTGATGATCGCGCCGCCGCCCCCGGTCACCATGTGGGGCGTGACAAGGCGGGTCGCGCGGACGACGTTCATGAAGTAGATGTCGATGCCCCTGTGCCAGTCTTCGTCGCTGATTTCGAGCAGGGGGGCGCGGGGGCCGTGGCCTGCGGAGTTGACGAGAACGTCGATCCGGCCCCAGCGGTCCATCGCGCCGTCGACGAGGCGTTTGAGGTCATCGGTGGACTGGTTCGACCCGGTGACGCCAAGGCCACCAAGCTCGGCCGCCAGTGCCTCGCCCTTGCCCGAGGAGGAGAGGTTGGCCACGGCAAAGCCGTCGGCGGCGAGTTTGCGGGCGGCGGCGGCGCCCATGCCGGAACCGCCGGCGGTGATGAGGGCGACTTTCCCCAATTCAATTCCACTCCAAGTGAATTTGAAAATCTGTTACAATGACACTCGAAACTCGCTTCAAACCACATTTCATCCTAGGGTTTCTGCTTGATCGACTGCAACGGAAGGGGCGGTTTGTCGCCCAGTGAGTGTGCAAAACCCAAGCAGCAAAATGGCCAAGAAAGCTGTCAATATTGGGTGGCGCTGAATGAACCAGCCCCCCTTCATCAACTTCGAGTTCGATGCCATCTCCCTGACTCCTTGCTTGCCTTGAAACTCCGTCACACGCCACTTGCCGGAACGCCCGTCCGCACCACGGGGCGGGGGGCGGTGAGGTCTTTCCACTGGGTCAGCGCGCGGTTGACGGGGGTGTTGGCCTCGCGGGCGACGAACTGGCCGTGGCCTTCCTCTGTGCGGACCTCGCCGTCGTGGATGGCGAGGTGGCCGCGGGTGAGGGTGAAGCGGGGGAGGCCCTTGAC
>JAPLPE010000041.1 GCA_026400355.1 Rhodobacterales bacterium
CACATGGTCCACCACCCGCTGCCGGAGCTCTACAGGATGCGGCTTGCCCATCGTTGACCCCCATATCTGCCTCGCAGACAGGGAATCACAGATCAAGCCTCAAGGGAATCCTGAATCGCGATGACCGCAACACGCTCTAAGCATAAACGGACGGCTCACGAAACGAGGCTCGACGTCGTTCCATCTTAGCCGGCATTCCCCAAGCGGCCTGCTGCGTGACGGCAAGATCGCCTGATTTCGGCCGTTTGACAAGTTTCTCCCGCCCCGAGCGGTGTCTCCGGTTGCGCATCCGCCATTCACGGGCAAATCCTGCCGCTCGGAGACGGGGTTCGGCACTTGGCAGTCTCATGACCCAAGTCATGGCAGACAGGGGAACCCTGCAAGGCCGTCTGTGACCGAAGGCCCCCGTTCCCCCCTGGGCCGTCCCGTCCTGCATCCCCCAGGGGGCGAGCCTTGCGGCGCCCCCGTCGCGCCCGGCACAACCCGCCTTCTCCCGCCCTCGTGATGGCCAGGGCCGCACGTCCCCGCGGGCGCGTTCCGGCACAGGACTGCCCAATATCTTGTGGATAGGTTCGCGATCTCGGCCTTGGATTGTGGCGGCATGGTTGACTCCTTGCGCTGCCCTGCGCATCCTTTCCCTGGCCTGCCAGCCTTCCCCGGAACCAGGGTCCGATGCGTTTCACCAGACTGCGCCTGAACGGCTTCAAGAGCTTTGTCGACCCGACCGACCTGATCATCGCCGAAGGGCTGACAGGCGTTGTCGGCCCCAATGGTTGTGGCAAGTCGAATCTGCTCGAGGCGCTGCGCTGGGTCATGGGCGAGAACCGCCCCACCGCCATGCGCGGTGGCGGGATGGAGGACGTGATCTTTGCCGGCGCCGCCACCCGCCCCGCACGCAACTATGCCGAAGTCGCCCTTGTCATCGATAATACCGAACGTCTGGCCCCCGCCGGTTTCAACGACAGCGACTCGCTCGAGGTTATCCGGCGCATCACCCGTGATGCCGGATCAGCCTACAAGGTCGGCCAGAAAGAAGTCCGCGCCCGTGACGTCCAAATGCTCTTTGCCGACGCTTCGACCGGTTCTCATTCCCCAGCGCTTGTCCGGCAAGGGCAGATTTCCGAACTCATCAATTCCCGTCCCCAGGCCCGCCGGATGATTCTCGAAGAGGCGGCAGGGATTTCCGGCCTCTACCAACGCCGCCACGAGGCAGAACTGAAGCTGAAGGGTGCTGAACAAAACCTCACCCGCGTCGATGACGTGATCGAGGCGCTGGCAGTCCAGATCCAGTCCCTCGTCCGTCAGGCCCGCGCCGCCGTCCGCTACCGGGAAATCGGGGCGCAGCTGCGCCATGCCGAGGGTCTGCTGCTCTATCGCCGCTGGCGCGAGGCTGATGAGGCGCGTGTCGCCACTGATGCGCAACTCCGCGAGGCGACCCTTGCCGCATCCCGTGCCGAGGCTGCGACCCGTCTTGCCATCACCGCACGGGAAGAGGCCGATAAAGCACTTCCCCTTTTGCGCGAGGAAGAGGCGATTGCGGGGGCTATCCTGCAACGACTGACGGTGTCCCGCGATGCGCTGACCGAGGAAGAACAGCGCGCAGCCCAGAAAATCACAACCCTTCGGGCCCGTATCGACCAGCTCACCCGCGACATAGAACGTGAAACCGGCCTGACCCGGGATGCGGGTGAAACGATGGCGCGGCTCGAATGGGAAGCCCGCGAGATCGCCCGCGCCGCCGAAGGCCATGACACCCGCCTTGAGACCGCCGCTGACTCTGCCCGTCAGGTCGCAACCGACCTGAAGGACCTCGAGGCCGAACTTGGCCGCGCAACCGAAGACGCCGCTCGTCTTGCCGCCCGTCACCAGTCAGCCCAGCGCCTGATCGACGACAACCACCGCCTGCTGGCCAAGGGCGAAGCCGAAGCGCTCCGCTCTGGCGGTGGCCTGCGCGAAGCCGAGGCTGCGCTGAGCCGGGCCCAAGCCGACCTGACCACCGCCACCAGCGCCGAAGAGGCCGCCGTCGCCACCGCCCGCCGCGCAGACGAGACTCTGCTGGAAACTGAAGCTGCCCGCGCCGAAACCCAAGGACGCGAGGCCGAGGCACGCGCTCAGCGGTCTGAGGCCGAAGGTGAGGCCAATGCCCTGCGCGCCGAAGTCGCTGCACTCGCCCGCCTCGTCGCCCGCGACACCAAGGAAAGTGGACAAGTCCTTGACCTGCTGACCGTATATTCCGGCTTTGAAAAGGCGCTGGGCGCCGCCCTTGCCGATGATCTCCGTGCGCCTAGGACCGGTGCCGAAGGCCGTTCTGGCTGGGCCGCGCTGCCGGCCTATGCCGTCCCGCAACCCTTGCCGGACCGGGTTAGGCCACTGGCCGAGGTCGTGAAGGTTCCCCACGTGCTCGTCCGCCGCATCGGGCAGGTTGGTCTTGTCGCCCGTGCTGACGGCCCGCGTCTGCAGGCTGCCCTCCTTCCCGGACAGCGGCTTGTCAGCACCGATGGCGACCTTTGGCGCTGGGACGGCTTCCGCGCCGGGGCCGAGGACGCCCCCTCCGCCGCCGCCCTCCGTCTCCAGCAACTCAACCGCCTGGTCGAACTCAAGCGCGATCTAGAAGAGGTCGCGGCCCGCGCCACAGGTGCCGCTCTGGCGCATGACCTATTGTCGAGACGCCTTGCCGCCTTGACCGAGGCCGACCGTCAAGCCCGACAGGCCCGCCGCGATGCCGACCGTCTCGTTGCCGAGGCCGGCCGCGCCCTGTCCCGGGCCGAAGCCGACCGCTCCATCGCCGAAGGAAAGCGTGACGCTTTGACCCTCGCCCTCGCCCGCCACGAAGAGGAAATCGCCGCAGCCCGCGCCGCACTGGCCGATGCCGAAATGGCCCTCGCCGCGTTGGGGGACCTTGGTGCTGCCCGCGCCGCCGTCGAAACCGTGAAAACGACCGTCGAAAGCGCTCGCGCCCTGATGATGGCCCGCCGCTCCACCCATGACGAAATCCTCCGCGAAGGTGAGGCGCGGACGCGCAGGTTACAGGAAATCACCAAGGATATCAGCGGCTGGCGGCATCGTCTGGAAACCGCCGGTGTGCGGTTAATCGAACTCGCCGACCGCAAGACGACGGCCGAGGCCGAACTGGCCGAGGCCGTGACCCTTCCCGCCACACTCGCCAAACGCCGCGCAGATCTCACCGATTCCATCGCCGCGGCCGAGGATCGCCGCCGTAAGGCTGCCGACGCCCTGTCAGCCGCCGAAACCGTCCTGCGCAACGCAACCCAAGCCGAACGAGACGCCGAACGTGCCGGATCCGAAGCACGCGAAGCACGCGCCCGTGCCGAGGCCCGTGCTGATGCCGCCCGCGAGTCCGTGACGCTCGCCGCTGAACGCATCCTCGAAGCGCAGGACGTGACCCCCGGCGGTCTACTCGACCGCGTTGCTGTCGATCCCGCCGCCATGCCCGCCGCCGACGTCATCGACTCCCAGATCTCGGCCCTCCGCCGCCAGCGTGAGGCGCTGGGTGCCGTCAACCTCCGCGCCGAGGAAGACGCGAAGGAAGTTCAGACCGAACATGACGCCCTCGTCAACGAAAAGGCCGATCTGGAATCCGCGATTAAGGCGCTGCGGTCCGGCATCGCCAGCCTTAACCGCGAAGGCCGCGAACGCCTTTTGACCGCGTTCGAACAAGTGAACGACAACTTCGCCCTATTGTTCACCCACCTCTTCGGCGGCGGTGAAGCAAAACTCGTCCTCATCGAAAGTGATGACCCTCTCGAAGCGGGGCTGGAAATCATGTGCCAACCCCCCGGCAAGAAGCTCTCGACCCTCTCACTCCTCTCGGGCGGCGAACAGACCCTGACAGCGATGGCGCTCATCTTCGCCGTCTTCCTCGCCAACCCCGCGCCGATCTGCGTGCTGGACGAGGTTGACGCGCCGCTCGACGATGCAAATGTCACCCGCTTCTGTGATCTGCTGGATGAGATGGCACGGCGGACCGAAACACGCTTCCTCATCATCACGCACCACGCTGTCACAATGAGCCGGATGGACCGCCTGTTCGGCGTCACTATGGGCGAACAGGGCGTAAGCCAGCTCGTCTCGGTGGATCTCAAGAAGGCCGAGGGGCTGGTCGCCTGAAGCCTAAATCGCGTTCAGCAGGTCCATTGTCGGCCATGCGTCTGCGGGCAGACCCAGCCGCGCTTGTTCGGCCTGAACGGCAGCGCGCGTCTTGGCGCCCAGTATCCCGTCCGTCTTGCCCACGTCATAACCCATCGCGGTCAGCTTTTCCTGCAGTACCACTATCTGTTCTCCCGAAAGGCCGGGATCCGGGTTGCCCGCGTCATAAACCTCGGCCCCCATCAGGCGCGTGCCGAAATAAGCCGCAGTGGTCACATAGACGAGGCTCTGGTTCCATTCGAAATAGACCCGGAAATTCGGATAGGCCATGAAGGCCGGCCCTTGCCACCCCATCGGCAAGAGGACCGAGGCCTGCAGATCACCAGCGCCAAGATCGGCATTCCGCCCCGTCACGCCCAGTGCCGCCCAGTCGGCCACAGCAAACGTCCGGTCCAATCCTGTCTTGGTCCAGTCGAGCCCCTCGGGCAGCAAGATCTCTTGCAACCACGGCTCGTCCGCCTGCCAGCCCAGCGAGGCCAGCATCTTGCCCCCCGACATCAGCGCATCCTCTGCCGATGTCTTGACGGTGATATACCCGTCACCATCACCGTCGACGCCATTTTCAATGATATCGGCGGGCAGCATCTGCACCTGCCCGATCTCTCCGGCCCAGGCGCCGGTCGTTGTATCTGGATCAAGGTCCCCCAGCGCATAAAGCTGCATGGCCGCAAAGATCTGCGGCCGGAACAAGGCCGGCCTGCGACAGTCATGGGCAAGAGTCACCAGCGCATTGACGGTATTGAAATCGCCCTGCACCTGCCCGTAATCCGTCTCGAACGCCCAGAATGCCAGAAGGACCCCGCGCGGCACGCCGTATTCAGCCTCGATCCGGTCAAAGGTCGCGTCATATTGTTCACCCAGCGAACGCCCCCGCTGCAGCCGGTCCTGAGAGATCAGGCGGCGCGAGAAGTCGATGAAATCCCGCTGAAACACTCCTTGCGCCCGGTCAGCCCGGATCACGTCGGGGTCCTGTCTGACGGAATCCAGAAACGAAGCTGCTTTGTCCGGTGCGATACCTTGCGCCACGGCTTCGGCCTGCAACCCTTCCAGAAAGGCCCCGAAATCTCCGCCACAGGTCTGTGCCATTGCCGTTCCCGACGTCGAACAGGCCAGCAGGATTGCAAGAAGTCTCAACTCGATCTCTCCCTTTGAAACCCCCCGAGCCTATCAGGCGGGAAAAACGGGACAAGGGATCAAATGATCCAGCCGATTATGGCGATGGCCACGCAGACCGACAGCCCGATGCCCCAGGTCTGCCAAAGGATTCGGTCCGCCGCGTCGATCTCGTCCGGCCCGATGTCATGGTGTCCCGTCGGGTTGACATAGAGATAGGGTTTCATCTCGCCATGGTAACTGCGTGGTCCGGACAGCGCGATGTCCAGAACCTGCGCCATCGCCGCCTCGGGCCAGCCGGCATTCGGCGACCGATGCAGCCGCGCATCCCGGATGATCGCGGGCCAGTCGAAACGGCGCGGCGCGGTCAGCCAGATCAACAGGGTGGTCAGTCGTGCGGGGATCAGGTTCAGCAGGTCATCGAACCGGGCCGAGGCCCAGCCGAATTCCTTATGGCGCGGGGTGCGGTGGCCGATCATGCTGTCCGCTGTATTGACGATCTTGTAGATCAGAAGCCCCGGCAGACCCCCGATCAGGAACCAGAATACCGGCGCGGTCACACCATCCGACAGATTTTCTGCTGCGCTCTCAATGGCCGCCCGTGCGACCGCAGCCTGATCCATCTGCGCCGTATCCCGCCCGACGATCATCGCAACCGACCTCCGCCCGTCACCGACCGAAAGCCGCAGCGCATCTGCCACCGCACGGACATGGTCGCTCAGCGACCGCTGCGCCAGCAGGATGGCCCCCACGATCACCTCGGCCACGATTCCGGGCAACAGCGACAGAAGCCAGCCCAGAAGACCCGCGCCAACAACCAGCCCCACCAGGGCCGCAACGCCCCTGAGTCGCCGCTGATTGCCGGTATTCAGCTGCTGGTCCATCCAGCCAACCGCCCGTCCCATCAGCACCGCCGGATGCGGCCAATGGTCCCAGAGGACGCGCGGCTCGCCCGTCACCGCATCCAGAAGCATGGCCCCCACAACCGCAAGACTCATAGTGCTGCCTCGACCTGATCCCACCTGTCCGGATGCGGAAGCCCGAGCCGCAGCCATATGCGCGAATAGGGAAAGACCCGGCTCCATACATGGCCGTCTGCCAGCCTGTCCTGCCAGACCATCGCATCCTCGACCTCATACAGCCGGAACAGCGTGGTCCCGCCCGCAACCCGTGCCCCACTGGCCGTCATCAGCCCGTCCAGTCGCTGAGCATCGGCCTCCAGCCGGACCCGCGTGGCAGCAGCCCAGTCCGGATCAGACAGAGCCGCCGTCCCGACAGCAAGCGCCGGTCCCGACACGGCCCAAGGCCCCAGCATCTCGGCCAGATCATTGATTCTGGCCCTCGGTCCGGCCGCAAAGCCAAGCCGCAGCCCCGCCAGTCCCCAGAATTTGCCAAAACTCTTGAGGACGATCACGCCCCCGGTGCCAGCTAGTCCGATATGGCTCTGCTCGGGCATGACGTCGCAAAAGCTTTCGTCAATGATTGTCAGGCCCCCTGGACGGATATCCGGCGCTGACCAGACCCGGCCATCGGGATTGTTAGGATGTACCAGAACCCGCACCGCGGACGCCGGATTCTCAACCACCTGATGCCCCGCAAACCGAAAGGAGGCAGCATGCTCGTTATATGTCGGCCCTGGCACATGAACCGCGCCCGGTGCAGTCAGCCCGGGTATACGCGCAATGATCGCTGACGCTCCTGGCGCGGCAATCAGACCCGCCTCGTCCGGCAGATTCCAGAACCGACGCGCTGCAGCCAAAAGAGCCTCATTCGCCCGCTTGTCAGGCAATGCGGTCCAGGCTTCCGGGATAATGTCGCCGACTGGATAGGGCACGGGATTGATCCCGGTGGACAGATCAACCCAGCCCGATCGCGTCCCGCCAAACCGTGCAATCGCAGCATCGATTCCGCCGCCATGGTCGCGTGTCATGCCGGCGTCTCGGGCAACGGCGGATGCCGGGTCACGAAATGCCCTTTGACGCCCTGCGGCCACTGCCGATAGGGAACCTGCCCGGTCTCGCTCTGTGCATGCAGGACCGCCCAGGCCACGATGGAACGTGCGGCCTCTTCACTCACTTCGAACTTTCCAAGCGTATAGTTCAGCTTTCCCTTTGCCTGCACCGTCACATTGCAGGCCCGCTCACACCCCATCGTGCAGGAAACCCGCCGCGTCATGAGGTCAGGAACTTCCCGCGCCACCGCCTCAACCAACGCTGCCAGCCTTTCGCCGTCAGTCAGGGCCATATCGCCGGTCTCCCACCCTGCGCGCTTGCAGGTGTCGCAGATAGTGATCCAGCTTGTCATGGAAGCGCGCTTTCTTTGGGTCAGGGTGGTTCGCCGGAGTTCAAGCGGATTCGCGCCGGTTTCACAAGAGTTCCGGAGTTATGCACAAGAACCCGGCTCGCCGGACTGAACCATTAACCCTTCGTTAATGAATTGGGCAGACAAACTTAACGATGGGGCGCGGAACAGCATTCGGGGATTGGTGACGGATCCCCTCACTTCATCTTGTTGGAGGCCTCATGCAGGTTCTCATTGTCGAAAGCACGGCAGCGCTTGCCGAACTCTGGCAGCGTCATCTGGAACGCCACGGACTGACCGTAAGCATCTCTTCCTCGGGCGAGGCGGCCTGCGACCTTATCGGTTCCATCCGATATGACGTAATCATCCTTGACCTTGTTCTTGCCGAGGGCGCGGCCTTTGCTGTGGCCGACTATGCCCAATATCGCTGGCCTCAGACCTCGGTCATCTTTGTAACCGACACGACTTTCTTCTCTGACGGTTCGATCTTTTCGATCGTGCCAAACGCTCGTGCCTTCATTCAGACCCGCACCCCGCCCGAGGATCTTGCGGCAATGGTTGAACATTACGGACGGGCGGCCTGATAGTGTCGTGACCTTGGGAACGCAAAGTGGACTGGCCCCGGTTTGGTATTCCTTCGTCAAGCCCTCCACAGATGTCGCAAACAGCGGCGTTAGCGGCGTGGAACCATTTGCGCCTGCCCGGATCACCATGTAACCAGTCTCTCTGACGAAGCCCGATGGGCCAGAGAGGTTGGCGGAGCGCGGTTTGACCCTTGAAGGGAACCCTTTGCGCTACCCGCGTCGTCATACACCGGGTCCCGTTGCCCGTGGTCTCTCTGGGCACATCCGGGCTTTGGCAGGGCGCTATCCCCCGAGTTTGGGGTTTTCAGGGTCAAAGGACCCGGGTGACAAAGGACAGGACGATGAAAACCGGCGTGATGATCTGTGGCCACGGGTCGCGCAGCCAATCTGCCGTGGACGAGTTCAAGGTGCTGGCTGAGAAACTTCCCGGCTACTTGCCGTCTGACTGGACCGTAGACTACGGGTATCTTGAGTTTGCCAACCCAGTTATCCGCGATGGCCTTGATCGGCTTCGCGACGCCGGCTGCGATCGCATCCTTGCCGTCCCCGGCATGCTATTTGCGGCCATGCATGCCAAGAACGACATTCCGACGGTTCTCAATACCTATGCGGCACAGCATGGAATCGACGTCCGCTATGGCCGGGAACTCGGCGTCGATCCAAAGATGATCTCCGCTGCAGCCGCCCGCATCCGAGATGCGGTTGATCGCGCTAATGCGACGCTGGGTGATGTCCCGTTGTACGAGACCTGCCTTGTCGTCATCGGCCGCGGTGCGTCAGACCCCGATGCCAACGGCAACGTCTCCAAGGTTGCCCGGATGTTGTGGGAAGGCATCGGCTTCGGCTGGTGCGAGACGGGATACTCCGGTGTCACTTTCCCGCTCGTAGAGCCCTGCCTGCAGCACGTCGCCCGCCTGCGGTATCGCCGGGTCATCGTGTTCCCGTACTTTCTCTTCTCGGGCATTCTGATCGACCGGATCTACGGCTTCACTGATCAGGTTGCCGCAGAATACCCGGGAATCCAGTTCATCAAGGCCGAGTATCTGGGCGACCACCCCAAAGTGCTTGAAACCTTTGCCGAGCGCATCACCGAACAGGTCGGCGAAGTGCCCCCCCCCAACTGCGCCATGTGCAAGTACCGCGTGCAGGTGTTGGGGTTCGAGGCCGAGGTCGGCGCTGTGCAGGAAAGCCATCACCATCATGTTGAAGGGCAGGGGGCCAGTGCCCCCGGTTCGAACGTGGCCGATTGTAAGCTCTGCGACACTTTCTGCACGGGTCTCTGCAGGCTCAGGGATCAGGACGTCCAGCCCCACGGTCACGTCAGCCACGCACATGACAGGGGACACTGGCACGAACACGGTGATGGGTTGCCCCATTTCCACCCCCATTCACATGATCACGATCACGGGAATAATCACGTCCACGCGCCCTATCCCCACGCGGCTCACCCGCTCGGTCCGCTTAGTGCGCTGAAATCAAATAAGAAAAGCTGACGGGCATCGAACCACCCCAAAGCCTTGAAGCAGAGCAAAGGCATGATTTTGCGCGAGTACGAGAAAGACCCCGCCCAGATCTACGCGCAAAGCTTCGCGACCGTTCAGGCGGAAGCACGGCTGGAGCGTTTCCCGCCGGACATGCAGCCGATGATCACCCGGTTGATCCACGCCTGCGGCATGGTCGAAATCGCGGACCGTCTGGCCTTCTCGCCGGGGGCGTCTCGTGTCGGGCGTGATGCGCTTTCGGTCGGCCAGCCCATCCTCTGCGATTGCGAAATGGTGGCTGCCGGGATCATCCGCCGCAACCTACCTGCCGCAAACAGGGTCATCGTGACCCTGAATGACCCGTCTGTTCCTGACCTCGCCCGAGACATTGGGAACACAAGGTCGGCCGCCGCCCTCCACCTTTGGAAGAACAACCTCGAAGGTGCGGTCGTTGCCATCGGAAACGCTCCGACCGCTCTGTTCCACCTGCTCGAACTACTGGACGAAGGATGGCCCCGCCCCGCACTGATCCTTGGTTTCCCAGTTGGTTTCGTTGGTGCGGCAGAATCCAAAGCAGAACTGTCCGCCAATTCTCACGGCGTTCCCTACGTTTGTCTGCGCGGCCGCAAGGGCGGATCGGCAATGGCTGCAGCAGCGGTCAACGCAATTGTCGCCCCGCTGCCAGGAGAAAGCGCAACGGTTTCCGCGCATGTCTGACCCTTGGCTTCACATCGTAGGCATCGGTGAAGAAGGTCTAGACGGCCTTTTGTCAACAAGTCGGGCAATTGTCGAAACGGCTGAAGTGATCCTTGGCGGCGACCGCCACCTCAGCCTTTCCGAGAACGTGATGGCCGAACGGATCGCATGGCCCTCGCCCTTCAACGCCATGATCGACACGATACGCAGTCTGAAAGGCCGCCGTGCCGTTGTCTTGGTGACCGGCGATCCGCTTTGGTATTCGGTTGGTGCGCGCATTGCCCGCGCCATCCCCCCGGTGGAAATCGTCTTTCACCCACAGCTTTCGGCCTTTCAACTTGCTGCCGCCCGTCTGGGGTGGAGCATGGCTGATCTTGAAACACTCACTGTTCATGGTCGCCCAACCGAGCAGATGATCCCGTTCATCGAGCCCGGCGCTCGGCTACTGATCCTGACGACTGGGTCGGAAACACCGCAACAGATTGCATATTTCTTGCGAGAACGCGGCTTTGGCCCCTCGCGACTGACCGCCTTTGCCGCAATGGGCGGCAAGGACGAAAGGCGGTTGGACGATACCGCCGCCAATTGGGGCCATAATGTCCCTGATTTCAACACGCTGGCTGTCGAGTGTATCGCCGGGCCGGATGCGCTGGTCCTATCCCGGCTCGCAGGCCTGCCGGATGATTGCTTTCAGAACGACGGCAACATGACCAAGCAAGAGGTGCGGTCCATCACGCTGGGCAAACTCATGCCAATGCGTGGCGCACTCCTCTGGGATATCGGAGCAGGTTGCGGTTCTGTCTGCATCGAGTGGATGCGCGTGGCGCCCGGTGCCCGTGCGATCGGGATCGAACCACGGCCAGACCGACGTGCATTCGCTGCCGCCAATGCATTGGCTCTGGGAACACCAAGGCTCGACCTTGTCGGCGGCGAAGCCCCCGACGCGCTCGAAGGACTTCCGCATCCTGACGCTGTGTTCGTTGGCGGTGGACTGACACAAGAAGTCTTTGACACTGCATTTGCTGCCCTCCGGCCATTTGGCCGTTTTGTCGCGAACGCTGTCACGCTGGAATCCGAAGCTCTCCTTCTCGCCATTCAAGCAAGGCACGGAGGAGAACTTGCCCGGATCGGTATCAGCCGTGCTTCACCAATAGGGGAATTCACAGGTTGGCGACCGTTGATGCCGGTGACGCAATGGAGCCTGATGAAGCGATGAAACTCTCCCGACGTGTACCCCCCGAACGGGGCATGTGATGAGCGGTACCCTCTATGGCGTCGGTCTTGGCCCCGGTGCGCCCGATCTGATGACACTTCGCGCCGCCCGGCTTATCGGAGGGGCAACCTGCATTGCCTACCCCACACTGGCTGGGGGCCAAAGCTTTGCCCGTTCCATCGCGGCCGACCTTATCCCTGCCGGAATTCGTGAAATTGTCATGGATCTTCCCATGGCTACTGAACGGCGTTCGGCGCAGGCGGCCTATGACAAGGGGGCCGCCGAGATTGCTGCTACCCTTGAAACCGGCGAGGACGTGGTCTGCTTCTGTGAAGGTGACCCGTTCTTCTACGGTTCGTTCATGTACGTTTTTTCCCGGCTTTCGGGCCGGTATTGCATCGAAGTCGTACCTGGCGTGACATCTGTCACTGCGTGCGCCGCACGCGCGGGCCTTCCGATCACGGCCCGCAATGAAACTCTGACTATCCTGCCCGGCCCGCTCGAAGAAGACGTGCTGCGCAAACGGATCGCCGCTGCCGAAAGCATCGCCCTCATGAAGGTTGGGCGTCACCTGCCCAAAATCAGGCGCGTCTTGACCGAACTGGGTCTTGCAGACAGGTCCGTCTATGTGGAACGGGCAACGCTCGCGCAGGAAGTGATCCTTCCGCTAAGAGACGCCCCGGCAGACGCACCCTACTTTTCAATGATCCTGCTGACCAAAGGAACTGACCCATGGTTGTGAAACCCGTCGTTCTGGCCCTGACCCGGTCGAGTGAGACAACGGCAGCACGTGTTGCAGCTGCGATCAATGCGCAGGTGCATGGCCGGACTGGGCGGGTCACAACGGCGGATGTCTTCTTCAACAATGCGCTTGACCATGCACGCGATCTTTTTGCGTCGGGCACACCCATCGTCGGTGTCTGTGCAAGCGGCATCCTCATCCGTGCCGTAGCGCCCCTTCTTGCCGACAAAAGGTCGGAACCACCCGTAATTTCGATCAGCGATGACGGCACGGTCGTCGTGCCACTTCTCGGCGGGCATCACGGTGCCAACAGGCTGGCCCGCATGATCGCCGACGCTTTGGGGGGCTCTGCCGCTGTCACTACGGCAGGCGATGTCGCATTAGGTGTTGCACTGGACGAGCCCCCGGCTGGTTGGCGTCTCGTCAATCCCGATGATGCGAAAGATGCGATGGCGTTGCTTCTCGGGGGTGGTGGTGTCCTTCTTCTGGGGGATAATGCCAAGGAAGCCACATGGCTGCATGAACTGCCCGTGGGCGATGACGTTCGGATTTCCTGCACCATGAGTGCCGTGGGTAACATCGGACCGAACCATCTGCATTTTGCACCACAGCGCGTTGCACTCGGTGTCGGTTGCACACGCAACTGCCCAAGTGATGAGGTTTCAGCTCTCGTAAGTTCCGTATTGTCCGATGCCGGGGTTTCCCCGGCCGCGATCCATTCGGTCAACACGATCGACCTCAAGGCCGACGAACCGGCCATCCTTGAACTCGCCCGATCAATCGATGCGCCCCTGCGTCTCTTTTCGGCCGAAGAGCTGGAAAGCGAAACGCCGAGGCTGGAAAACCCGTCCGAAGTCGTTCTTGAAGAGGTTGGCTGCCACGGTGTCTCGGAAGGTGCGGCGTTGGCGCAGGTCGGCACTGCCGGATCTCTCTGGAAGACCAAACGCAAGTCGGCAAACGCGACCTGCGCCCTTACCCTTTCCGATCTTCCTCTGACAGTCCAGAACGGTCGTTCGCGCGGTCGATTGTCGGTCGTCGGCATCGGGCCGGGGCAGGCTTCGTGGCGCACACCGGAGGTATCCCGACTTGTCGCAGACGCCGATGAGCTTGTTGGCTACGGGCTCTACATTGATCTGCTAGGTTCACTTGTCGCTGGCAAACCACGAGCTGATTTCCCTTTGGGAAGAGAGGAAGAGCGCTGCCGCTATGCGCTTGAATGCGCCGCAAAGGGGCGCAACGTCGCATTGGTCTGCTCAGGCGACGCTGGCATCTATGCGATGGCGTCGCTTGTCTTTGAACTCATGGACCGTTCCCCGTCGGACCGTGGCGTTTCACCAGCGGCCCGCCGGGTCGAGGTGATCTGTTCCCCGGGTGTCTCGGCCCTTCAAGGTGCGGCAGCTCGGGCCGGAGCACCGCTTGGCCACGACTTCTGCACCATTTCCCTGTCTGACCTTCTCACCCCGCGCGAGGATATCCTGCGTCGAATTGCTGCTGCGGGGCAAGGCGACTTTGTCATTGCGTTCTACAATCCCGTGAGCGTGCGCCGCCGGACCTTGCTGGCCGAGGCCCGCGACATGCTCTTGCAACATCGCCCGGCCGATACACCAGTCATGCTGGCCTCCAACCTTGGTCGCCCGACAGAGTATGTGCGATACCGCCGCCTTGCTGACCTTCGGGTGAATGAAGTCGACATGTTGACTGTCGTTCTGGTCGGGTCGTCGCAAAGTCGGCTTGTCCATCTGGGCGAAGGGCCACGCATGTATACGCCCCGAGGCTATGCTAAGAAAATGGATCAGGGGCCAGATAGCTCGCATACACCCGACGAACCGGGACAAGATGCGCCACTGTCCGGTAACGATTACCTCGCCGCCAGTCAGGCTACGTCATGACGGTCTATTTCATTGGTGCCGGCCCCGGTGACCCCGAACTTTTGACGATCAAGGCAGCCCGCCTGATCGCCGCATGCCCTGTTTGCCTTTACGCGGGATCGCTGGTGCCCGAGCAGGTCGTGGCAGGTGCACCCGCTGGCGCGCGGGTTCTGGATACGGCGAGCATGACGCTGGATCAGACACACGCCGAGATTCTGAACGCACATGCCAGCGGTCTTGACGTGGCACGCGTGCATTCCGGCGACCCGTCGCTTTACGGCGCGATTGCCGAACAGATCCGGCGCCTTCAGGCAGACGACATTCCCTACGAAATCGTGCCGGGTGTACCGGCCTACGTCGCCGCTGCCGCCGCTCTGGGACAGGAACTGACCATTCCCGAAGTTTCGCAATCCGTCATTTTGACGCGCATGTCGATGAAATCCACGGCGATGCCACCAGGTGAAACGCTTGAGAACTTTGCCCGCTCCGGCACGACACTTGCCATTCACCTTGGGATCCGTGCCCTGCGTGAGATTGAACGGCAACTGACACCGCTTTACGGTGCCGACTGTCCCGTCGCGGTGGTCTATCGCGTCGGTTGGCCCGACCAGATGATCATTCGCGGAACACTGGCCGATATCCACGCAAAGGTGCGCGAAGCCAAGATCACCCGGACCGCACTGATTCTGCTTGGTCCCGCGCTTGCCCCTTCGCACGGGTTCCCAGACAGTGCCCTTTATGATCCGGCGCACCCCCATGTGTTGCGCCCTCGCGTCACAACGTGAAAAATAGCACAGTATCAGAGGCTTATGCTGCACTGCGGCATCGCCATTTCTTGATTTCGTCAGAATGCACGCCATTTTGATCCGAGGGGGGTGAGGTACAGCATGTCGGAATATCTACCGGAAGCGGTACGAAAGGGACTTGAGGACGCGCGCGTCGCCATGTTGCGCCGGTCAAGCAAGCTTTGCATTCACGACGGGGACGCCATCCACCGGGTCCTGCGTCTGTGGGATGGCGGCTTTTCACTCGATGCCAAGACGGCCCCGCGCCTTCGCGGCTTTGTCGATCTTTATGACGGCAGTCGGCATCTGTACAAGTGCCTGATCGTCAATTCGCGCGAGGACGAAGGAGAGCGGATCTACGAATTTAAGTGGAATACCGCAGTTTCAGATCGCCCAGCACTTGATTTCTTGCGGTCAGATGACGCACCAGTCGCTTTGATCCCACGATTTCTTTGATCCACCCCTCAACCTCGCTCCCGCCATGGCAGACTCGTGGCTATTGCAAGTCGGCAAAGGCCAGTTGCAGACGCTCTACCGCCTGAATGACCTGTGCGCGTGGCGCTGCAAAGTTGATCCGCATGAATGTGTCTCCGCCAGTGCCAAAACTCACACCGTGGTTAACCGCCACCCGCGCATCCTTCTCGATCCGACGGACAGTTTCGGCCTGAGTCATGCCCGTCCCAGCAAAGTCGACCCAAGCCAGATAAGTGGCCTCGAGAGGCATCGAGGCGACACCAGGAATGGCATTCATTCCGGCATCAAACACCCGTCTGTTTCCGTCCAAATAGAGCTGAAGGTCATCAACCCAGGCCGCGCCTTCCGGCGAGTAGGCGGCCGTCGCCATGTGCATACCGAAGGAATTGGGCGAAATGCCCAAGGCCATCATCCGTGCCGCAAAGGTCACCCGCATATCGGGATCCGCGATGATGACGTTTCCAATATGCGCCCCCGCGATGTTGAACGTCTTGGTCGATGCGGTCATCATGACCAGCCGTTCCTCGACTCCTTCGATGCGCGTCATCGGGATATGGGTCTGGCCGGGCATCGTCAGATCATGATGAATCTCGTCGGAAACCAGCACCAGATCATGTCGTTTCGCAAAGGCTGCAACCGCCTGCAACTCACCGCGCGTCCAAACCCGGCCCCCGGGGTTGTGGGGTGAACAAAGGATCACCATGCGCTCATTGCCGGTCATCTGCGCGTCGTAGGCCGCAAAGTTGAACTCATATCGACCCGAATTGTTGGTCAGGACACATTCGACCACCTCCCGACCGGAGGCGCGGATCACGCGGGCAAAGGCGTGATAGACTGGCGTAAACAGTACCACCCCGTCGCCCGGCCGCGTGAATGCGTCCAGACAGATGCTTGTCCCGTTTACAAGCCCATGCGTCGTGAAGACTGAGGCTCGGTCAACTTCCCAGCCATGGCGGGTCTTCATCCACCACTGGATGGCGTCTAGGTATTTGCTGTCATCGCCAAAGTAACCGAACACCCCGTGATCGACCATCGCCTGAACGGCCTGTCCCACAACTGAAGGCGGGCGGAACTCCATGTCGGCAACCCACATCGCGATGCCGTCCTTTGCGGAAACCCCATAGTAGGACTCCATCATGTCCCATTTCACGCAATGGGTCCCGCGGCGGTCGATCGGGGTGTCAAAGGTCATTGGTCTCTCCTGTTTTCGCATTCAGGCTAGTCACCTGCGTCGAAAGTGCCAACCCCAAGTCGCCTATTGCCCGTATTGCAAGCCCCGGAAGCCTGTCCTAAATCGTTGTCATGACACTGCGAAACATCATCCTGCACCCCGATCCGCGGCTCAAGACCATCTGCAAACCCGTTGCCGCAGTCTCGGACGATTTGCGACGACTTGCAGATGACATGCTGGCTACCATGTACGATGCGCCCGGCATTGGTCTTGCTGCGCCGCAGGTTGGAGTTCTGTCTCGGATGATCGTGATGGACTGCATCAAGGAAGACGCTGCTGCAGCGCGCCCCATGGTCTTGCTGAACCCCGAGATCGTGTGGTCTTCGGAAGAACTGAATGTCTACGAGGAAGGTTGCCTTTCGATCCCCGATCATTTTGCTGATGTGGAGCGCCCGGCGCAGGTGACGATCCGTTGGTTGGGGCTGGACGGAAAACCCGAAGAAGAGAGATTTGATGGCCTCTGGGCCACTTGCGTCCAGCACGAGATCGACCACTTGAACGGCCGGCTATTCATAGACCATCTGGGCCCGATCAAACGTCAGATGATCACCCGCAAGATGGAAAAGCTAAAGCGCGAAAAGGCCCGTGCCTGAGATGCCGCTTCTTGCCATTAGGCACGTTCCTGACCTGGTCCTCAGAACGATCTGCGCACGTGTAGAAAACTTCGATGAGGCGGACCTTGGCGTTCTGTCTGCTGACATGCTTGAAACCATGTACGATGCGCCGGGACGCGGACTTGCCGCGCCGCAAATTGGCCTGACATTGCGGATCTTCGTGATGGACGTCGAATGGAAGACCGGGACTCCTGATCCGCGTGTCTTCATCAATCCCGTCATCACGAATACCTCAGTTGACCGCTCGGTCTTGCAAGAAGGTTGCCTTTCCATCCCTGGTGAGACCTGCCTTGTTGAGCGTCCGGTAAGCCTTGGCTTGAAATGGCAGAGCCTCGACGGAACCGTTGCGACGGGGGATTTCGACGGGTTTGCTGCCCGCTGCATTCAGCACGAAATGGATCACCTTGACGGCGTGCTTTGCACAGATCTCCCCTCCCCGGCGAAGGGTTCTGCCGCATGACCCGGCCATTCCTGCGTTGGCCCGACCCCGGCCTGAAGACCCCCGCCAAGCCGGTCGCCGAAATCACGGACGAAATTCGCGCTTATTGGACCGAAATGGTTGACGCGATGGAGTCGATGCCAGGCGGTGGTGTCGGGCTTGCTGCCGTCCAGATCGGGATACCGCTCGCACTGGCCGTTGTGGACGCAAGTGATAAACGAGGGCAGGTCATCCGCCTTGCGAACCCTGAAATCCTTCATGCGAGTATCGATTTCCGCCCCTACGAAGAAGCATCACCAAACATCCTGGGTGTTTCGGCGGTTATCGAACGCCCCCGTGCGGTGACGGTGCGTTTCCTGAACGAAAACGGCAATGTCGAGGATCGCGACTTTGTGGGGCTCTGGGCTACGAGCGTCCAGCATCAGATCGACCATCTTGCCGGGCAGATGTTTTTTGACCGGCTGAGCAGGCTCAAGCGTGACATGTTGTTGCGCAAGGCGCGAAAGGGCGGCTGATGCGCGTCATCTTCATGGGGACTCCAGCGTTCTCGGTACCTGTCCTTGATGCGTTGACCGATGCGGGGCACGAAATCGCGGCTGTCTACTGCCAGCCGCCCCGCCCTGCGGGTCGGGGCAAGAAGGATAGACCGTCACCCATTCAGATCCGGGCCGAGGAACGTGGCTTTCCGGTGCGAACTCCAAACACATTGCGTGATTTCGATGCGGTGGCGGCTTTTGCCGCCCTATATGCCGACGTAGCCGTCGTCGTGGCCTACGGCTTGCTTCTGCCACAGGCTATCCTTAACGCGCCCAAACATGGTTGCCTGAACATCCACGCAAGTCTCCTCCCACGCTGGCGCGGCGCCGCGCCGATCCATCGTGCGATCATGGCGGGTGATGTAGAAACGGGAATCTGCATCATGCAGATGGATGCCGGTCTGGATACCGGTGATGTTCTGATGCGTGAAGTGATTCCGATCCTTCCCGAAGAGACTGCGGGCGGACTGCACGATCGGCTTTCGACACTCGGTGCGGCCATGATCGTGAATGCGCTTGTTGGGCTGGACAGACTCGAGCCAACGCCCCAATCGGCCGACGGTGTGACCTATGCCAGCAAGATCGACAAGTCCGAGGGGCGGGTCTACTGGACCCGACCGGCGCTTGAGATCGATCGACAGATCAGAGGCCTTTCCCCGTCTCCTGGGGCATGGTGTCTTGTCGGCGAAGAGCGGGTCCGCCTCCTCCGGTCACGGGTTGTTCGGGGGGCGGGTGCGCCAGGTTCGGTCCTCGGGGGGTTCGTAGTGGCCTGCGGCGAAGGTGCCGTAGAGGTCACCGAGGTGCAGCGTGAAGGCAAACGCGCAATGCCTGTAGCCGAAGTACTGCGCGGACTCGATCTGGGCGCTTGTTTGCTGTGAACCGCATGACTAGAATAGAAAATACGCGGTCGCTCCAGCGATGAGACCAAGAGCCGTAACGATGAGGACGCGGATTCCGACTGCTTTTCCGCCAACCCAGAAAGCCAGCACTGCCTTTGTCATCGAATTGACCGCTACAGCGAGAAGGATACCATCGGCTGCAATATCTCCGATGGCTGTCGACCGCGCCAACGACACCGTGATCGCATCAACATCGGCGATCCCGGAAAGGGCCGAGACAATCAGCAATGGGGTGTTCCCGGAAAACTGGCTGACCAACTTGACCGCCAGCATGACGGCAGCCATCAAGGCTGCGAACTTGAGCGATGTGCTCAGCTCAAGTGGATTGGTAACCTTGATCCCGCTCACCCGGTCTGGCGTTTCGCTTTTGCCTAGCACGAGAATGAGGGTCGCAGCCGCGAACCCCTGGACGACAACCCCTGCCAGCAGGGGCAACCACAGCGAGATCCCGATCAGGCGGTTCAGGCCCGTTGCAATTACCCCGACGCGGATCAACATGACCGAAGCGCTGACGGCGATGCCGGCGGAGGCAATGCCGACAGAGGCCACCCCTGACCGGGCCAACCTTGACAGCGTCAGCGTTGTGGCCGTCGACGAGGCGAGGCCACCTGCCGCAGCGGTGACAAGGATGCCAAAACGATCCCCAAACAGCCGGATTGCGATGTAGCCAACCATTGAAATCATCGCGATCATGATCGCCAGAAGCCAGATCTCATGCGGGTTGATCGCCCCCCAAGGGTCCACAGGGCGATCGGGAAGGAGGGGCAGTAACAGGAATGTCATCACAAGAAGTATCAGACCGGCCTTGATCTCCTCCCAAGAGATCAAGGCGATCCACTGGTGCAGCGGATTGCGCAACGAAAGCAGCACTGTCGTGACCACCGCTGCCGCGATCGCAACCTGCACGTTGCCGGCCACGGCAAGCGCACCCAGCCCGAATGTCACCAAACCCGCCACAACCGATGTGACGCTTGCCGTGTTGTGCGCCTGTGCTTCGATCCAGTGAAACGCCGCAAAGATGATTGCAAAGGCAGCGAACCCGAACCCGATGACCACCCCGCCAAAGGCAAGCGCCAGATGCGCCGTGATGGCCCCCAGAAGCGCAGAAAGACCAAAAGTCCGGAATCCGGCTGCACGCCCATGATCGTCAATCTCGCGGCTCTGCCAGCCCCTTTCCATCCCGACCAGAAGACCGATGGCAAGGGCGACGCCAGTCCGGATGAACAAGTCGGTCTCAGTCATAGGGCCTTCCCGCAATCATTCCACCCACCCTACAGGCAATCCGGGGGAACCGACATGATCTGCATCATGTTAACGGCAAAGGTTCAGTCAGCCCCATTTCAGGCGGATGATTTTGATGGCTTGAAAGGGGCCATGCCTTCGCGGGCCAGTTCATCGGCTCGTTCGTTCTCGGGATGGCCTGCATGGCCCTTGACCCATTCCCATGAAATCCGATGCCGCGCCGCCGCCTCATCTAGCCGTCGCCAAAGGTCTTCATTCTTGACAGGCTTTCCCGTAGACGTCCGCCATCCCTTGCGTTTCCAGCCGGGCAGCCACTCTGTGATGCCGCCCCTGACATAGGCGCTGTCCGTGATGATCGTCAGGGTCGATGGCCGGTCCAGTGTTTCGAGTGCGTTGATCGCGGCGAGCAGTTCCATCCGGTTATTCGTCGTATCCGGCTCGCCGCCGCTCAGCCCGCGTTCCTTGACGACCGTATCGCCGTTGCGCGCCACAAGCAGCACACCCCAGCCTCCCGGGCCCGGATTGCCGGAACAAGCACCATCAGTATAGGCAAACAGATCAGCCATCACAGAGCCAACGGCAGCAGACAAAGCACGACGACGGTCGAGAGCAACAGCCGGAGCGACATCCACCATTCTGGCGTCAGTCCCCGACGCCAGAAATGCAAGTCGATCAGCAGCAGCGCCCCAAATCCCGCCATCAGACTGATCGCTGTCTCGGCCAGCCCGTCCCCGGTGGTAAGAAACACCCAAAGAACCGGAAGTACCGAGAGCACGTAGCAAAGCGGCGCATCCTTTGGATCGGCCTTGGTCGCAAAGCCCCAGAGCACACCCGACATGAAAGCCAGGATCAGCGTACCGTAGAAAAGCTGAACATAAGGGCCGATGAAACGCGACCCGAGCCAGGCATTTCCCAGGTCTGACAGTCCCGGTTGATAAAGCGTCAATGTTCCCCAGAAAAATGGGATCAGCCCGCTAAGTCCTAGGATAAGGGGCGCAATCGGGATGCGGTACATGCCGTTCCTTCTCTGAGGTGCGCAGCCAGCGCCCCGATCCGCTTTTTGCGGGTCGGAAATGCCTTGGCAGTAGGAATCTTGTTGATCAGGCCACGCCTCTTGTCCGGAGTGAGGTCCTCCCATGCCTCTAGAACCTCAAGGCGGCAGAATCTGGCCGCCATGTCGTCGGGCATTTCCACGAGATCATCGGGGGCTGGGCGCAGACGTACCTCAATCCGCTCAAAAGGTGCGATCCGGACCCGGTCAAGCTTGATTTGCCCGGCCCAAAGAAACAATCCATCCAGAACCGGCACCCGCATCAGGGCCAGGTTCACCGGATGCTCGTTGCACTCACCGTCGACCCGATTTGCACCTGATGTCCTGAAGACTGTCGAAATGTCGTCCCAAAGCCCCATGATCGTGTAGCCCAATTTGACCCTGACCAACGGTTCGCCCTGGCCTTCGAAACTCAGCCATTCGCTCATGCAGGCTCGCGGAGGATACGGGGTACCTTGAATTCCACGTTTTCTTCGGCTGTCACGACCCGTTCCTCGGTGACCTCGTACCGTTCGCGGAAGGCGCTGATGACTTCGTCGATCAGCACTTCTGGCGCAGATGCCCCTGCAGTGATCCCGATGGACCGGATGCCCTCAAGCGCGCGCCAGTCAATGTCGGCGGCCCGCTGCACCAGCTGCGCATACTGACAACCGGCCCGCGCCCCTACTTCGACAAGGCGGCGCGAATTAGATGAATTCGGTGCCCCGACGACAAGCATTGCGTCGCAGAGTGGAGCCATCGCCTTGACCGCCTCCTGCCGGTTCGTCGTGGCATAGCAGATGTCCTCCTTATGCGGCCCGATGATGGATGGAAAACGATCCTTGAGGGCCGCAACGATGTCTGCCGTATCGTCCACCGACAGAGTTGTCTGCGTGACAAAGGCCAGTTTGGCCGGATCGCGGACTGCGACAATCGCCACATCATCGACCGTTTCAACCAACAGGACTTCTCCCTCAGGAAGCTGGCCCATCGTTCCGATGGTCTCGGGGTGGCCCGCATGGCCGATCATGATCATCTGAAGGCCGTTTTCGTGATGCCGCGCGGCCTCGTTGTGAACTTTCGTCACCAAGGGGCATGTTGCGTCCACATGGATCATGTTGCGCGTCAAGGCTTCGGTCGGCACTGACTTGGGCACACCATGCGCCGAAAAGATCACCGGGCGGTCAGGAGGGCATTCCGAAAGCTCCTCGACAAAGACCGCACCCTTGGCCCGCAAGCCATCCACCACAAATCTATTGTGCACAATCTCATGCCGAACAAAGACAGGAGCACCCCATCTTTCCAGCGCGAGTTCCACGATCTTGATCGCGCGGTCCACCCCCGCGCAGAACCCGCGCGGAGCGGCAAGGTAGAGTGTCAGTGGCGGTTTCGGCATCTTCGGTCCTGGACTGTTTCGGATTCAGAGGTAAGGCGGCGGGCGGCAGGCGTCCAGTGCGCAGTTCTGTGCGATCAGTTTGAAACCCAACCACTTGAAGCCTTATGGTCAGGCCGACCGCCGCCAAATGATCGGGAACCAGTCTTCGCGCAGCTTCTGTCCGGGCTTCATGTCGTGCCCGGGATACGGCGGCGAAGTCCGCCCGGGACGCTCAACATACCGGGCATCATCTCCCAGAAGGCGCAGCGAAAATGCCCGGCGCCGGATCGCCTGTTCATTGCCCCGCGCACCATGCAGCGTCCGATAGTCGAAGGCCACAGCATCGCCTGGCTCCATGTTCCATTCGCGGATATCCATTCCCTCTGACTCGGGGTCAGGGACGGGCATGTAGTCTTCAGGATTGGGATAGAAGCTCGTATCGGCCAGCCAGCGCTTAGGCAGAACAGGTTTCCGCCAGCGGTGAGAGCCTGCAACACAACGCAATGAGGCTTCCCCCACCGGATCAAGTGGGCTCCAGAAGCTGACAGTCTGTTCTCCTTCGACAAAGTAGTAGGGCCCGTCCTGATGCCAAGGCGTAGGCTTGGATGTACCCGGTTCCTTGACCAGTACATGATCGTGAAACATCTGGACCGAGTCCGACCTCATGAGATCTGCAGCGACCGCGGCCGCAGGGGAATTCAGGATCACATCCTCGAATTCCTGAATACGCGTCCAGTTGCAGTAGTCATCAAAGAACCGCCCCGCCTCGCCGGGCTTGAGATTCTCGGCGGCATAAGGGCCGGGTTCGGACATGTTCTGATCAATGCCGGCGCGAAGTGCATCTACATGATCCGCAAAAAGACGGCGGACAATGACAACGCCATCGCGCTGGTAGGCTTCAATGTCGGATTGGGTCAAGAGTGGGTGGGTCATTGAACGAAGTCCGATTGTTGTCGGACCGCACCCTATCCGATGATCAGATGTTCCGGAATGGGGGCCATCGTACGACGCCCCCCTTCTGGCTTATCACTCTTCCGAATCGACCGGGGCCAGCGCATCATCCCGCACAGGGCGCGGCTCGCGCGGGGGGCGACCAACAACTTCTCGTAATTCGTCCAATTCGATGAAGTTGTCGGCCTGACGGCGCAGTTCGTCAGCGATCATGGTCGGTTGGCTGCGAATCGTTGACACGACAGACACGCGCACGCCCTTGCGCTGCAGCGCCTCGACCAACGGGCGGAAATCCCCGTCGCCGGAAAAGAGAACGATATGATCCACGAACGGAGCCAGTTCCATGGCATCGACGGTCAGTTCGATATCCATGTTGCCCTTGACCTTACGGCGGCCTTGGCTGTCCATGTATTCTTTGGCCGGCTTCGTCACCATCGAGAAGCCGTTGTAATGCAGCCAGTCGACCAGCGGACGGATCGGAGAATACTCATCATTTTCCAGCAGCGCGGTATAGTAGAATGCCCGAAGCAACTTGCCGCGTCGCATGAATTCGGCTCTCAGAAGCTTGTAGTCGATGTCAAATCCAAGCGACTTCGCTGCCGCATAAAGGTTCGATCCATCGATGAAGAGCGCGAGACGCTCGTCCCGATAAAACATGAAATGTCCTTCCGACAATAAAGCGCCGCTCTTGTGCGTGAGTGGGTGGTCCAATATTCAGACGGCGCGACTTCCTTATGTAAGGGAATGGTGACATGAGGCAAGAGCCTGAGCAAGTGCCTCCAGCAACGTCAGCCCTTATTGCTTTGGGCGCCAATCTTTCGATAGCAGGCGAACCACTTGAAACCACTATACTGCGCGCAGTGGCCGAGATTGATCGTGAAGTTGGGCATGTTACTGGCTTGAGCAGGCTTTACCGAACCCCATGTTTTCCAGCAGGTGTAGGCCCCGACTATGTGAACGGCGCTCTCGCGCTTGCCACCTACCTATCGGCCGCAGACGTCTTGTCACGCTTGCATCAGATCGAACAACGGTTTGGTCGAGAAAGACTACAGCGCTGGGGGATGCGGACCCTGGATCTCGACCTTGTTGCGTTCGGCGAATCAGTCATGCCCGATCTCGCTGGTTTCGAGGCATGGAAGGTGCTGCCGCCAGACTTGCAGCGCATGCGCGCCCCCGATGAACTCATCCTGCCTCACCCGCGGCTTCAGGATCGGTCGTTTGTCCTCGTGCCGCTTGCCGACGTGGCCCCGGGCTGGTGCCATCCTGTATTGGGCCTCACTGTGGCCCAGATGCTTGCCGCGCGTCCGGCGGCTGAACGCGCCGAAGTCTTTCCGATCGACAAGGATTGAAGCAGCAACATGCATCAAATCCGCTTGTCAATCCTTTTCTTGCCGCTTAAACATGCGTTCTCGACACGAGGGTCTGTCCTATTTTTCCGTTTGTCTGGATGATGGCAGCCCAGTCCCGATACCCCAACGATGGGAGAGCGCCTGATGGCCCGCGTTACCGTAGAAGATTGCGTCGATAAGGTCCCCAACCGGTTCGAACTCGTTATGCTGGCGGCCCATCGGGCCCGGGAAATCACTTCTGGCTCGCCGGTGACGGTCATGCGGGACAATGACAAGAACCCCGTGGTAGCGCTCCGCGAAATCGCCGAAGAAACCCAAAGTGCGGACGACCTGCGCGAACGCATGATAGAAGCGCACCAGACCCAGATCGAAGTCGACGAACCTGAGGACGACGCCATGGCGCTTCTTATGGGGGCCGAGATGGATCGTCCGGCACATGACGACATGTCAGAAGAACGCCTGCTTCGTGAACTGATGGAAGCGCAAGGGCACCGGTGATCGGGGCTGAACTGCCCAAACACAGGTTCCGGACCAAATGACGACCGTTGACGACCTGATCGCATTGGTCCGGACCTACAATCCCCGCGCCAACGAAAAGCTGATCCGCGACGCTTGGGCCTTTGCCGAGACAATGCATCAGGGTCAGATGCGTCAGTCGGGCGAACCCTATTTCACACATCCCGTCGCCGTGGCTCGGATTCTGGCCGAACAGCAGATGGATGATGCGACGATCGTGACCGCGCTGCTCCACGACACGATCGAAGATACAAAAGCCAGCTATTCCGAGATCGAGGAAAGATTCGGCCACGAGATTGCCGAACTCGTGGATGGCGTGACCAAACTAACCAACCTGCAGTTGAACTCGAAAGAGACCAAGCAGGCCGAGAATTTCCGCAAGCTCTTTATGGCCACCTCGCGCGATCTGCGCGTGACACTGGTCAAGCTTGCCGACCGTCTGCACAACATGCGCACGATCAAATCGATGCGCCCCGAAAAGCAGGCCCAGAAGGCGCGCGAAACGATGGATATCTATGCGCCGCTCGCCGGGCGCATGGGTATGCAATGGATGCGCGAAGAACTTGAGGACATGGCCTTCCGCGTCCTCAACCCCGAGGCGCGGAACTCGATCATCCGCCGATTCATCACCCTCCAGCGCGAAACGGGAGACGTGATCCAGAAGATCACCGCCGACATGCGTCTTGAACTCGACAAGGCCGGGCTCGAGGCCGAGGTGTTCGGCCGCGCGAAAAAACCCTATTCGATCTGGCGCAAGATGCAGGAAAAGGATCAAGGATTCAGCCGCCTTTCCGACATCTATGGTTTCCGCATCATCACGCGGAACGAGGCCGACTGCTATCGCGTCCTTGGCACGATCCATCAGCGCTGGCGTGCCGTCCCCGGTCGTTTCAAGGACTACATCAGCCAGCCCAAATCGAACGGTTACCGATCGATCCACACCACGGTCTCCGGCCGTGACGGCAAGCGGGTCGAGGTACAGATCAGGACCCGCGAAATGCATGAAGTGGCAGAAGCCGGTGTTGCCGCGCACTGGTCTTACCGCGATGGCGAACGGGTCGTGAACCGTTTCGCCGTCGATCCGGTTCGCTGGATCGCGCAGGTGACCGAACGTTTCGACGAAGATCACGACCACGAAGAGTTTCTCGAGGCCGTCAAACTCGAGATGTACCAGGACCAGGTTTTCTGCTTCACGCCCAAGGGTGACGTGATCAAACTGCCGCGCGGCGCGACGCCCATCGACTTTGCCTACGCTATCCACACCCGCATCGGGTCGGCTTGCGTGGGAGCCAAGGTGGATGGGCTGCGTGTTCCCCTTTGGACTCGCCTAAAGAACGGTCAGTCGATCGAAATCATCACCGCAGAGGGTCAGACGCCGCAGGCCACTTGGATCGATATTGCCGTCACTGGCCGCGCAAAGACGGCCATCCGTCGCTCATTGCGCGAAGAGGACCGGGAGCGGTTCATCAAACTCGGCGCCGAACTCGCCCGGGTGGCGTTCGAAAACGTGGGCAAGAAGGCGACTGACAAGGCCCTGCGCACCGCCGCAAAGGCGCTAGTGATAGAAGATGTGGACGAACTGCTAGCTCGTCTGGGAAGTGCCGAACTGACTGCGCGGGAAATCGTCCGCGTTATCTATCCCGACCTAGCCCAGAAAGCCGGAGACGAAATTGACGAAGGCCGCGCCGTCGTAGGCCTTGGCCCGGATCAAAGGCACCGCCGGGCACCCTGCTGTCAGCCTGTCCCCGGAGAGCGCATCGTTGGCATTACCTTTCGCGGGCAGGGCGTGGTCGTTCACGCGATCGATTGCCCCGCGCTGGTGGATTACGAGGAGCAGCCCGAACGCTGGGTCGATCTGCGCTGGCAGGAAGGCATGCACAGGGCCGTAAACTCGGTCACGCTGGACGTGACGATCAGCAACGATGCGGGTGTACTTGGCCGCATCTGTACACTTATCGGTGAGCAGTCGGCAAATATCTCGGACCTTCAATTCACCGATAGGAAGCCCGACTATTATAGGCTGCTAATCGACGTGGACCTGCGCGACGCCGAACATCTGCATCGCGTCATGACCGCGCTCGAGGCTGAGAGCAGTGTGTCGTCCATTTCACGTCATCGCGACCCCAAACGGTCCATAATGACGGCGTCCGGGGTCTAGGTCTGATTGAGGCGGGTAAGCGGTGGTCTTCAAGCGCAGACGGAAGCGGACAGTCTGGGACCACCTGGTTGAAGGCATCTGGCCGCGTGCCGGATGGGGACGTGCATTTGAATACATCAAGCATCGGCTGAGACGTCTTCCCGATACACCCGAAAAGATCGGACGCGGCCTTTGGACGGGGGTATTCGCCAGCTTCACCCCTTTATTCGGCTTTCACTTTGTCATCGCTTTGGTCTTGTCGAGGATCATTCGCGGGAACTACCTCGCCGCCATTATCGGGACATTCTTCGGCAACCCTCTGACGTTCTTGCCGATCAGCTTTTCCGCCCTGAACACCGGATACTTCCTTCTGGGCGACAGGCCAGAGGCCGGAATGGTCCGAGCCATGCCTTCGATCATTTCGGGTGCGGGGCAGGATCTCTGGCACAATGTCTTGGCTATCTTCGGACCAGAACAAACTGACTGGACTCGTCTTACCGTCTTCTACGATGAGGTCTTCCTGCCCTACCTCGTCGGTGGTCTGATCCCCGGCATCATCGCCGCCACAGTTTGCTACATGCTGTGCGTGCCACTTGTCCGCATATATCAGAACCGCCGCCGCGATGCACTTCGGGAAAAACTTGCCAACCTTCAGAAAAATCGACTGCGCCCGGCTGACGATCATTCTCCGCCAAGCTAGGATCACTCGCAACAAACAAGGAGCAGCCCTGCGATGAGCAGACTTCGGCTAGGTGTGAATATCGATCATGTCGCAACAGTACGCAACGCACGTGGAACGGTCTTCCCCGATCCAGTCCGCGCGGCAAAGCTGGCCGAAGAGGCGGGGGCTGATGGAATTACGGCTCACCTGCGCGAAGACCATCGCCACATCTCTGACAGCGACATCGAACGACTGGCGGAAACCCTGCGCGTTCCGCTGAACTTTGAAATGGCGGCGACAGCCGAAATGCATGCCATCGCCCTGCGGCACCGCCCGCATGCCGTCTGCATCGTTCCCGAAAAACGCGAGGAGCGGACAACAGAAGGCGGGCTGGAAGTCGCCCGCCAGGAAAACGAACTCGCACATTTCATCGCACCTCTCAGGGACGCAGGATGCCGTGTGTCTATCTTCATCGCGGCCGACCGACCTCAGGTCGAAGCCGCGCGTCGCATCGGTGCCGCCGTGGTAGAGCTTCATACGGGAGCCTATTGTGACGCCCATCACGAGGGCCATTTTGCCGCCCGCGACGCCGAGCTTTCCCGCCTGCGCGACATGGCAGCCTTTGCACATGACCTCGGACTGGAGGTGCATGCAGGCCACGGCCTCACTTATGAAACCGTGCAGCCGGTCGCCGCCTTTCCACAGGTAATGGAGCTCAACATCGGGCATTTCCTGATTGGTGAGGCGATCTTCCGGGGCCTGCCGGCTTCGATTGCAGAGATGCGGCGGCTTATGGACGAGGCGCGGGGTGACTAACGCTGTCGATTTATGGACGGAGTATTGAAGACTGGAAGCAGAGATCGCACCTCCAGATATTGGCATGCCGGGAACAGCAACTGCCACACAGATCGAATCGTTCGAAAGACTGTTAGGGCAAGAGCTTGGATTTCATCCGAGTAGTGACCAAGCGCATCTCGCTTTGGCAGCGTGGGACTACGCGAAGGCAGCCACAAAGGCGGCAAGCAAGGTAGGACATCGACCGACAGAATACCATAGGGTGTGCATGATAGCCAAAATACTCAACGAACAAAACATAAGGTCGTTTGTGTCGGGCTGGGCAGAGGATCGGTATAGAAGGGGGACTGACAACAGCGAGCCCCGAATAACAAGAACGAGTTCTTTCGTCGAATTGTGGGAGCGGCTGGCGATTACTGGAAAGAACAGAGAGGCGCGGCAGACCCGATGATCCTCGGAATCGGCACCGACCTCTGCAACATCGAGAGGATCGAGGGAACGCTTGAACGTTTCGGAGACCGCTTCCGCGACCGGGTCTTTACCGAGAGGGAGCAGCACAGGGCCGAAAGCCGTCCGCGTGCTGTTGCGGCGACCTATGCAAAGAGGTGGGCCGCCAAGGAGGCTTGCTCCAAGGCCCTTGGGACTGGCTTGAGAATGGGTATCGCCTGGAAAGACATGGCTGTCTCCAACCTGCATTCGGGCCAGCCGGTCATGCATGTCACGGGCTGGGCCAAGGAACGCCTCCAATCCATGACGCCCCCGGGTCACGAAGTGATCATTCATGTCACCCTCACCGACGATCACCCTTGGGCCAGTGCCTTTGTCGTGATCGAGGCGCGGCCACTTGCCGCCGCCCTCCGCAGTACCCTCGCTTGACTTGCGCCGCCGCGCCGATCATGTAGCGGCGCTGTGGGACAGGAAAGAAATCGCATGACTGGCAAGGCTGAAAAGACAGGTTGGGCCGCGAGCATCATCGAGACGGTCAAGACGATCGTCTATGCGCTTCTGATCGCCGGCATCTTCCGGACGCTCTTCTTTCAACCCTTCTGGATTCCGTCCGGATCAATGAAGGACACGCTATTGATCGGCGACTTCCTTTTTGTCAACAAGATGGCCTACGGCTATTCCTACGCCTCCTGCCCGTCGATCCGCATTGCGTCTTTGGGTATCGACATTGGCGCAGATGATTTCTGCGGTGTATTCAAAGGCAACAACACGCGGCTTTTCGGATCCGAGCCCGAGCGTGGCGATGTCATTGTGTTCCGCCATCCGGTGACGGGCGTTGATTTCATCAAGCGCCTGATCGGCTTGCCCGGCGACCGGGTTCAGGTCAAGGACGGGCTTCTCTATATCAACGATGAACCCGTGAACGTCGAAGACGCCGGCTTCTTTACGGAAACGTTTGAACCGCAGGGCCCGCAGGGCCAGATGCCGCGCTGTGCCAACGGTACAGTCGGTCTTGGCGCCGATTGCGTATCCGAACGGTACCGTGAAACCCTTCCCAACGGTGTGACGCATGACGTCCTCAACATCGGGGAACAGGCTTCGGACAATACCGGCGTGTTTACGGTCCCCGAAGGCCACTACTTCATGATGGGCGACAACCGCGACAACTCGATGGACAGCCGTTTCCGGCAAAGCGTCGGTGGCGTAGGGTTTGTGCCCTTCGAGGATATCGTCGGTCGTGCCGACCGGATCATGTTCTCTTCGGCCGGCCGCTCCATGCTCGCCTTCTGGACATGGCGGTCGGATCGCTTCTTCAAGGCGATCGAGTGAGGTTGTCGGCGGATCTTCAGGCCTTTGCCGCAAGGCTGGGTCACGGGTTCGCCAGACCGGAACTTCTTGTCCGCGCACTCACACACGGATCTATCTCTGGTCCCAACCGCGACGACAACCAGCGGCTCGAATTTCTGGGCGACCGGGTGCTGGGCCTTGTGATGGCCGAGGCGCTCCTCAAGGCCGATCCTGGCGCGACCGAAGGGCAGATCGCACCCCGCTACAACACGCTCGTCCGTCGTGAGACCTGTGCTGAGGTGGCCCGTGAGAGTGGTCTCGGTGCAGTCCTGAAACTTGGTCGGTCCGAGATGAAATCGGGTGGCCGCCGGAAGGAGGCGCTGCTGGCCGACGCGATGGAGGCCTTGATCGCTGCCGTCTATCTTGATGGTGGCTTTGACGCTGCCCGGGCCATGGTCCTGCGCCTCTGGGGACCGCGTATCGGAGCAGTCGAAACCGACGCGCGCGATGCAAAGACCGTCCTGCAGGAATGGGTCCAAGCCCGCGGAGAGGCGCCGCCCACCTATTCCGAGGTTGGACGCGAAGGACCAGACCACCAGCCCGTCTTTAGCATTGCCGTGACCCTTGAATCGGGCGAGACCGAGCAGGCTGCCGCCGGATCAAAACGGCAGGCCGAACAGATGGCGGCTGCAGCTTTGCTGAAGAGGATGGGCGCATGAACGACGATACTCTAGGCGTCAAGGTCGAAACTCGCGCCGGCTTCGTCGCGCTGATCGGTGAGCCGAATGCTGGCAAGTCCACACTCCTCAACCGCATGGTCGGCGCAAAAGTTTCGATCGTGACGCACAAGGTCCAGACAACACGGGCGCGCATCCGAGGTGTCGCGATGGCCGGCTCGGCGCAGATCATCTTTGTTGATACGCCGGGTCTTTTCCGCCCGCGACGTCGGCTTGACCGTGCGATGGTGGCGGCCGCATGGAGTGGGGCTGCCGACGCTGATGTGGTGGTTCTGCTGATCGAAGCCCAGCGGGGCATCACCGAGGGTGTCAAGTCGATCCTCGGGACTCTGACCGACCGGGTCCATGGGTTGCCCGTTGCACTCGCCATCAACAAGATTGACAGGGTGAAGGCTGAGACGCTCCTGGCACTCGCTGAAGAAATGAATGCCGCCTTCAAGTTCGAAAAGACCTTCATGATCTCGGCCGAAAAGGGCTATGGCTGTGACGACCTCAAGGACTGGCTGGCGTCCAAGTTGCCGTTCAGCCCCTTCCTCTACCCCGAGGATCAGATCGCTGACCTCCCGATGCGCCAGATCGCGGCCGAGATCACGCGGGAAAAGCTGACGCTGCGGCTCCATCAGGAACTGCCCTACGAACTGACCGTCGAAACCGAAAACTGGGAAGAACGTCCGGATGGTTCAGCCCGGATCGACCAAATCGTCTATGTCGCCCGCGATGGTCACAAGGGCATCGTTCTGGGACGTGGCGGCGAAACGGCCAAAGCGATCGGTCAGGCTGCCCGCGCCGAACTCGAAGAGTTTATGGTCAGGCGTGTCCACCTGTTCCTGACCGTCAAAGTCCGCCCGAACTGGCTCGAAGAGGCCGAGCGTTATTCGGAGATGGGGCTTGATTTCAAGGACGGAAATTCTTGATCCGTCTGACCTCTGACCTCTGGGTCGCGGCCTATCGGGCACGCCTGCGGGTCGAGGGCATCCCGGCCTTTGTCGTGAAGCGGGGGGATGCGACTGCGGGTGCGGTGCTCATCAAACTCAACACACTGGACGGACGGGCAGTCTGCTTTCAGCGGTCCTTTGACCTGATGTCGTGTGAACGGAAATGGGTTGTTCTGACCGAAGGCGCCGAACGCGACGTCGATCAGTCCGTTGCAAAGCAGCGGGTGTTCGACCCTGACCTCTGGGTGCTCGAAGTCGAGGACCGGGAAGGACGTCATCTTCTGGATCAGCCCGGTCTGGAATGATGGATCAAGGTGCGGTCAATGGCTTCCCGTTGGCAGGACCGAACCTATCAGGAGCGCTGCTGCGATGATCGAATGGCGGGATGAAGGCGCTCTCCTTGCTGTCCGGCCACATGGCGAGACCTCGGTCATTGTCGAGGCATTCACTCTCCAGCACGGCCGTCATTCCGGCGTTGTGCGCGGAGGCATCGGCCGAAAACTTTCACCTTTCCTGCAACCTGGCGGGCAGGTCGAGCTTGTCTGGAAGGCGCGGCTTGAAGACCACCTTGGGGCTTTCGCCGTTGAACCCATCCGCAGCCGTACTGCCGTGGTCCTTTCCAACAAGCTTGCTCTTGCCGGATTGAATGCCGTCGCTTCCCTGCTGTCACAGGTTCTGCCGGAACGTGAGGCGCACCCGCCACTCTATGACCGGACGATCACCCTGCTCGACCTTCTGGGCGAGGGCGAAGTCTGGCCTTTGGCCTATCTGCAATGGGAACTTGCTCTGCTCGAAGAATTGGGCTTTGCCCTCGACCTCACACAGTGCGCCGTGACGGGGACGACCGAAGATCTGGCCTATATCTCCCCAAAGACTGGCCGCGCTGTCAGTCGGGCTGCAGCCGGTGTGTGGGCAGAACGGCTCCTGCCGCTCGCGCCTGTGCTGATCGGTGAGGGCGATGCCGGCGGACCAGAGATCGCAACAGCGCTTGCCGTCACCGGCTATTTCATCGAACACCGACTGATCAAAAGTCTGGGAGACCGTACTATGCCCGCCGCCCGCGCGCGGCTTCTTGCTGTCCTTGAACGTCAATCCTGACTCTTGAAGACCATGATCCGGCCCTCGGGACTGCGTAGCGTGAGCGTGTCCCCCTCAATCTCAGCCGACGTCATTTCTCCCAGCGCTTCGAAAAAGACCGCTTCCGCCGCAAGCGCCTCGCAGGCCATTTCGGTCGAGGTGATCCCGGCTGGTGCAAAGGCTGGCAGAGTGGCGGTCAGCCGCGCGCCATAGCGATTGCAGGGCGCCTGGCCTTCTATTTGTTCCGGTGCAACAAACCGGATCGTGGCACGGGGTGCAAACGGGCCATCATCCAGATAGGCAAGCGAAAAGACCCGGGAATCCAAAGCTGAAGCTGCAGGAGCACAGGCCGACAGGAGCATCAGGACGGGAAACATGAACCGCATGCCGTCAGACTGCACGGTGCCAGCCCACCTTGCAAGCGATGATCAGACCAGCTTGTTGTCGATCAAGAATTGTGCGGTTTCCTTCAGGCTTTGCGGCGCCTGGCGAAAGCTCATGCCCAAGATGCGCCGTGCTTTGTCGGCATTGACTTCGTCGCGGCGACCAAGGATCGGGATGATCGTGCCGATGGCCTTGTCGAAAAGGCCAAGAAGCCGGATGACAAAGTCCGGTGCCTGCCGTGTCACGATTCTGCGGTCGGGAAACGCGGACTTCAGTTCATTCGCGATGTCAACAAACCACATGAACCGCTCGGACCCGATGAACCGTTGTCCGATGGTGCCCTCTTGGGTCAGGGCACGCAGATGCATTTCGGCGATGTCGCGGACATCCACGCAGGTGAACCCGACGTGTGGCAGCATCGGGTCCTTTGCCCTGAGGACCCGCTCCACGACCGAAACCGATGTCCCGAAATGGCGATCAAGCGGGGGCCCGATGACCAGGACCGGGTTGATTGTGGTCAGCTGCATATCTGGCGCTTCGGACTTCACATACGCCCATGCCGCTTCTTCAGCCAACGTCTTGGACTTTGTATAGGGTGTGACGCCGGGGTAGTTCACGTCGGTCCAGCACGTCTCGTCATAAGCCTCCTTGCCGGCAGGAAGGTCACCGCCCATCACGGCAGCTGAGGATGAGGTCACGACGACCCTGCGCACGCCTGCAGCCTTGGCGGCCCGCAGGGCCCGCAGTGTGCCTTCCAAGGCAGGTCTGATCAGATCATCCTCGTCCTTGGGCTGAGCGATCGGAAAAGGTGACGCCGTATGCATGAGAATGTCCACCCCCTTGAGCGCAGCATCCCAACCTTCACTTTGCTCAAGGTCCAGAACCACAAAGTCGAGTTGCGCCAGAAGCGATGGCTCATTCAAATGCGGCCGCACCGCATTGCTCACCTCCACGGCCCGGGTAACATCTCGGAGCGTCCCGCGAACGGTATATCCCGCGTTCAGCAATTTCACGACGATGTGCTTGGCGATATAGCCGCTCGACCCCGTCACGAGTACTGTCTGTCGCATGGGTTCCTCCTGAGAGCTGAACTATTGAGTTTATATTGGAGCAATGCCTTAACTCTTCAAGGCCGCTGATGCTGGCGAGAAGTCTGCTCGGGATGTCGCGGGCGGAGAAGACTAGCAGTACTCCCTCTCGCAAGGTCACGCACCGGATCACGACGAAAGCCCCAATGTTCACGCCCCGCACGCCGCTCTACCTGTCCCATGCGCCCACTCCGCGCGTGGAACATTTCGCGCTGATCGCAGCGCTTGAGGCAGGTGTCAGGGGCATACTTCTGTCCGTGATGCCGCTGGTGGTCTATCGCGCCTATGGCGATGAATCGGTGGTATCGGCCATCTATTTGGCTGTCGGAATCGCGTCCTTGTGCTATGGCCTGATGGTACCTTGGGTCACACGATACATTCCCAGGCGCTGGACCTTTACGATGGCGGGGATGTTCTACCTGATCGGAGTGTCCTTTGCGCTGAGCGGGCATCCCGAATTCATAGCGGCGGCGCTGTTCTGCAATGCACTCGGTACAGTGACTTTTACGGTTTGCCTTTCGGCGTATGTGCTTGACTACATTTCCCGGCAGGATTTGGGCCGTAATGAATCCACGCGGATGCTGTTCTCCGCCGGAAGCTGGACCGCAGGCCCGGTGGCAGGCGTGTTCCTCCTGAACTGGTGGCCCCCCGCGCCATTCATCGTTGCGGCTTTCTTTGCGATTGCTCTGGTCGCTGTGTTCTGGTGGCTGCGGATGGGCAATGGCAAGCAGATCACCAAGGCGGCAGGCCCGGCCCCTAGTCCCTTGGCCTATCTGGACCGTTTTCGTCAGCAACCCCGCCTGATCGCTGGATGGTCCTTTGCAGTGATCCGGTCCTGCGGCTGGTGGGTCTATATCGTTTTCCTGCCGATCTACTGCATTCAGAACGGTCTCGGCGACGAGGTTGGCGGCATCGCGATGTCGACATCCAACGGTCTTCTGTTCCTGACGCCGTTCATGCTGCGTGTCGTCCGTCGGCTCTCGGTCCGGACGGCGGTCCGGGCGAGTTTTGCGCTCGGTGCAGCGTTCTTTATCGTTGGATGGCTCACATCCTCCATCCCGCCATTGACCGTGGCAGCCTTGATGGCTGCTTCAGTACTCCTCGTCATGCTCGATGTCTGCGGAAGCCTGCCTTTCTTGATGGCTGTCAAGCCATCTGAACGGACCGAAATGGCTGCTGTCTATTCCAGCTTCCGGGACGTTTCCGGTATCATGACGCCTGCTGTTGCGGGCGTCGTGCTCTTGTTCTCGCCAGTTGCTGGGGTTTTCGCTGCAGTTGGTGTGGCGATGTTCGGGGCATACCTGATCGCGGGCTCGCTTCACCCCCGCCTTGGTGAACCGCGCCTTGCTCGGGATGACGACCGCGTGGCCGTCGCGGAATAGCTTTCAAGGCAGTTGCCAGCATTGTGGCATCAAGGCCAAGATCCTGAAGCCGGATAATCTCGCCCTGGCTGTCAGGAATGCCGCTAGGAATCTGGGACAGGTATTCGCCAAAGGCGATCTGAAGGATCAGTTGTTCCGTCTCGCCAAAGCGGCCGTCATTCTCGAGACGCGTGGCCCAGCCCTGCATTTGTCGCAAGGATTGGACGCAAGTCGCCAGCCAGGCCAGCGCATGGGCCGCTGTTTGGTTCTCCTCCATCAACTCGCTTGAGACCTTGCCGGCGATGCTGACCGTGTCGCGCACCACGCGCACCGCTCCGGGTAGCAAAGCCTCAACGGTGGTCAGGGCCTGCGCTGTCTGTGTGGTCAGTTTGGCCATGACCGGGGATGCTACTGTTGCGAGACCCTGTCCGTCATGTGCCACGAATGCACACCTGCTTTGCCGATGCAGGGCTATCCAGTTCGCATCTGTGGCGCCATATGACTTCGTAAGGTCGCAACAAAAAGAAACGACGTGTCGCACAGGATTTCGATCTATCGACGCCCTTCGCGGATCCAAGCGGCCAGGACAAGAAACGATGCAAGGAGCAGGAACGCCCAGGCCGGAAGAAGCGGGCTGACTGTGATGTCGGCGGTCCGGTAGGCCTCACGCGGGGTGATCCCGATCCAGCCGCGCCCGGCAGCAGGGCGTCCTTCGCGGACCTGACGCAGGTCGGGTTCGCCGTCCTCAATCCTCACGATTCCGCCGGCCGTGCTGCTCACAGCCGGGGCCAGAAGTTCATCGGTGGAGATGGTCTGTTCGAATTCGCGTGGTGCGGAGGGGCCAAGCGCGATGACGGTTTCGACCTTGCCGTCGGTCAGACGATAAAGCCCCATCTCTGGCGCATCCCATTGCAGTTCAAACCGTCCGGGGCTGACTTCGGGCAGGGCGACGATGGTGTCGGTTCCGTCCGGGCCGGTGATTGTCACGTCAGGTGTTGTTTCCGAAACGGTTCGGCGGATGATGCGCATTGTCTGGCCCGTGGGCTCGACCGAAAGGCTTTCTTCTTCCAACTCGGGTTCCTGCATCAGCCAGTGCGCCAGCCGCCTCAACAGCTCAAGCTGCGGACCGCCGCCTTCATAACCGCGATCCCAGAGCCAGGAGTGGTCGGAGTTGATCAGCGCCACGCGCCCTTCGCCGATGCGGTTCAAGACAAGGAGCGGGCGTTTGTCGGGGCCTTCCATGACGGTCGTCGCTTCGGGCGGGGGGACCGTGTCAACCAGACGGAACCAGCGGCCCCATCCGGGGGTGCCGTCCTCGGCGGGGGGGTTGTGGGCATAATCGGTTAGGCCCTCAGTCACCGGATGCCGTTCGCCGATGTCGGAAAGCAGGGGCACAAATGGCTGATCCACGACGCGGGCGGTGGGCTCTCCGGGCAGAACTGCAGCAAGGGGGGAGCGGTAGATGCTTTCGGCACTCGCATATTCCGGGCCGGAGGCGATCAGGACGGCGCCGCCACCCATCACGTAGTTGGCGACGTTCTGAAGGTATTCATTGGGCAGGATGCCCCGCCGTTTGTAGCGGTCGAAAATGATCAGATCGAATTCATTGATCTTTTCGATGAACAACTCGCGCGTCGGAAAGGCGATCAGGGATAGTTCTTCGACCGGGACGCCGTCCTGTTTTTCGGGCGGCCGCAGGATGGTGAAGTGGACAAGATCGACCGAGGCATCAGATTTCAGCAGATTGCGCCATGTGCGTTCGCCCGGATGCGGCTCACCCGAGACCAGCAGGACGCGCAACCGGTCACGCACGCCGTTGATCTGGATGACGGCGGCATTGTTGCGGTTGGTCAGTTCGCCTTCAACCTCGGGCACCGTGAACTGGATGATGTTCATGCCGCCGTGGGGCAGGGTCAGCGGCAGTTCAAGATCCTGTCCGGTCGGCACATTGAAGACCATCGGATCGCCGCCGTCGATGGCGATGGAAAGATCCACCGTGCCGTCACCAAGCGGGGTCGCGCCCTGATCGTCGATGCGCAGGGTGAGGCGGAATTCCTCGTTCAGGATGGCAAAGGCGGGTGCGTTCTTGACCACGAGCCTGCGGTCCCAGTCCGTGCTGCGGCCGGTCAGCAGCGCATGCAACGGCGCCGGCAGGCCGGGAAGCACCTGTATGTCATGGACGCGGCCGTCCGTGATCAGGACAATGCCTGCGATCCGGCCTTGTGGTTCTTCGGCCAGCGCCTCGGACAGGGCAGTCATCATGAGAGTTCCGCCATCGCCGGGATCGTCGCTGAGTTTCACAACGCGGAGTTCGGTGTTGCCAAGTGCGGCGACCTCGGCTTCGAGATTGGCCAGAGCTGCAGCGGACTGGTCAGCGCGGTCCGAGATGCGCTGGCTTGCGCTTTCATCGACGACGGCGATGACAATGTCTGACAGGGGCTGGCGGTCTTCCTGCTGAAGCGAGGGATTGGCGAGGGCTACCAGGAGCGCGAAGGCGGCAAGCGCGCGCAGCCACCAGCCGGACAAGCGGCGCGCGAGGGCGATGATGATGCCAAGCGCGGCAAGGCCCGCAATGACCCAGAGGACAATCCACGGAACCAGCGGATCAAGGATGATCTGGCCGGTCATGCCAGGGCCCCTTTGTCGTCAGGAGTCGACCGGGGACAGCGGTGGAAGCTTATCATTGGCCCAGCCTGTCAAGGAGTGCAGGCACATGGACCTGATCGGATTTATAGTTGCCAGTGAGCACATGCATGATCAGGTTCACACCGAACCGCAGCGCCATCTCGCGCTGCCGTTCGCCTGCCATGCCACGTCCAACGGGGTAAAGCGGCGCGCCATACTCATCCACCGCCCATGCCGCAGCCCAGTCGTTCCCGCCGATCACGACCGGCGTCACCCCGTCGTTTAGGTTGCGAAACGGCATGCCCTCGACCTGTTCGGCATCGGGGGACGAGGATTCGACCCAGAGATCGAGCCCGGCATAGCGGCCCGGAAACTCCTGCAAGAGGTAGAAGGTGCGGGTCAGGACATGGTCGCTGGGGATCTGTTCCAGCGGTGGAATGTCGAGCAGTCGGGCGATTGCCTGAAGCTTGCGGCCCTCGGGCGTCGACGAGCCAAAGCCGCCCATGTCGGCGTCGCGGGTGTCGAAAAGGATCATGCCGCCGGTGCGCAAGTAGCGGTTGAGTTTCTCGTACGCCGCGCGCGAGGGGATCGGCTGGCTTTCAGTGATGGGCCAGTAAAGGAAGGGGAAGAAGGCCAGTTCATCGGTTTCGATGTTCACCGCCATCGGAGCGGCGGGTTCGATCGAGGTGCGCTGGAAAAGGGTGTTGGAAAGGCCAAGCAGGCCCGCTTGAGCGACCTGATCTACCGGTGCATCGCCGGTGATGACATGGGCGAGCACGACATTGTCGGTGGCCTGCATGGCGAAGGCGTCGGTATCGGCGGTGGATGCTGTCTCCTGCGCCTGTCCGCCCTGTGGGACCGCAAGAAGACCCAGCAGCAAGAGCACTGCCACATTTCCGCGTCCACCGCGCAGGCGGCCGGAAAGGGCGAGCGAGGCCAGAATATCGACCACTAGCATCAGGAGAGCGGCGGTCAGGAGCCAGCCCTTGAGCAGAGTTTCGCGGGTCACGTTCATGCCTTCGACCAGAATACCAGAGGGCCAGGCGGCGGGGCCGAGCACGGTTTCAGGACCGATGACGTTGACGGCGATTCGCCGATCCTCACCTGCGTAAAGGCCAGGTTGCAGGTCCGCAGCGGGAATGCCCGTGGCGAACCGCTCGCCCGACACCCCGGGCAAGGTGTCTGTGTCGGTCAGTGTGCCAAAAGCGTCAAGTACCTGTTCGGGGACCCATGTGGTGCCTGCCAGTTCCTCGGCCAGCGTCCCGACCCGGCGGGTCGAGACCGAAAGGCGTTCAAGCATCTGCACGAACAACCCCGAGAGCGGCAACGTGGACCATTCGGCATTGGCGGTCACGTGGAACAGCACGATCTGCCCGTCGCCAAGCGAGGATCGGGTGACAAGCGGCGTGCCGTCGGAAAGCTGGGCGATGACCCTTTCGGCCAAGGTCGGGTCAGGCTGAGCCATAACTTGTTCCGAGACGGTTACATCAGCAGGGACCGCAAGTCCGAAGAAGGGAGAGCCATCGGCAAACGGGGCCAGCGCCTTGGGCTCCCCCCAACTCATCGCGCCGCCCACGGAACGGCCCCCGGCACGCAGGCGCACCGGAAGGAGCGGGTCTGCATCGGTGTTTGTCGGGTCAAGAGAGGCAAGGCGGGGGCCTGCAAAGCGGATCAGGAGGCCTCCGGATTCAACCCATGTGCGCATCGCCGCCGAATCGCCTTGGGCCAAGGTCGCCACATCGGCCATGATGATCACGTCGGGATTGGCCAGCAGGATATCGGGTATCGTGCCGTCGATGAGGTCTGAATTCAATGAAAGAGCCTGCGTCAGGTAATGGAGGGGCGAGAGAAGCTCGAGACCTTCACGTTCGTTGGACCCTGCAATCAGTGCAATTTCACGGCGCCGGAGGGCGTCGTCGGTCAGACTGATGGCCCCGGCGGACCGGGTGCCGCTGAGTTCGAACCGAGTCACACGGTTGCGAAGTTCGGCTGGGAGATCAAGCGTACCTTCGGCAACGCCTTCGCCCGGTGCAAAGTTAAGCGTCGTCGTGGCCAGTTGGCGTTCGACGCCGCCGGGATCAAGGCCGATGGCGGCGACGGTTGCCTCGCCTTCCGGTCCGGTGGGAGTGCGAACTGCACTGATGGTAATGGTGCCGTCAGCAAAACGCGCGGGGCGGAGCGCAGTGGTCTGGCGTGGGCTTTGGAACACGGTGACCTGACCATGGGATTGCAGCGCAGCCAGCAGCGGATCACGGCTATCGCGGGCAAGACCATCGGAAAGCCAGAAGGTGTCGAAATCACCATCCAACGTCTCTGCCCATGTGGTCAGGGCGGCAGGATCGGGTTCCCATGCGGCGGGCTGGAGTGAAGGGAGGCGGAGTGCTGTCGCCTCGGCCGATTGGAAATCAAGCGTGTCGGGCGGCAGATTCGTGAGCGTCAGGACCGCCGTCGTACGCCCGGCGCGGCCCGCTTCGTCCAGCAAGGCGGCGATCCGGTCAAGCCGAGTAGGCCAGTCTCGCGCATCGGCCCAAGTGCCGTCAGCGACGATAAGAAGCGGGCCGATGCCGGTGCGTTCGGTCTCCGGGTTCAGGATCGGGCCTGCAAAGCCCACGATGACGGCAGAGACCACAAGCATCCGGAGGAGGAGGAGCCACCACGGGGTGCGATCCGACTGCGCCTCGTCATCCTTGAGGCCGAGGAGGAGAGCCACACCGGGAAAGCGGCGGCGTATTGGCGCGGGCGGGACGGCGCGCAGAATGAGCCAGAGGATCGGCAGCACGATGAGGCCGAGCAGGAGCGAGGGCAGGACAAAGCCGATGGGGCCGAGCATCCACATCAGTTAGGGACCTGGGCTTGGTCAAGGCGCTTGGACTTAACCGACGGTGCAGGCTTATGCCCCCGGGGCTCTGCGCCAGACCCCGGGATATCTGGAACCAAGAGTGGTTGCAGGCAGAGTTTGGATATCAGGCTCATGCGCGCCGCTCCAATGCGCCAAAGATCCAGAGAAGCGCGTTGGCGGCAGAGGCGCCGGTGTGGTGTGTCTGGAACTGCCAGCCGGTGGTGCGGGCCATGTGGGACAGGCGATTCTTGCGTTCGGCCAAACGAGCCAGATAGCGGTCCTTGAGGTCGCCCGCTTTCAGCGTTTCGTGGCGGAGTGTGCCTGCCATGCTTTCAAAGATGGTGCGTCCGTCGAAGGGAAAGGCTTCTTCCTGTGGGTCAAGCACCTGCACAAGGGCCCCACGGACGCCGCGGTCAGCGGCGCGGGTCAGCGCCTCTTCTACCGGGGCGAGGTCGCCCAGAAAGTCAGAGACGAAGAGGACACGGGAATGGGGCAGCATGCCCTGGGATTCGGGCGAGCCATAGTCCACGCCGTCATCGCGTGACAGAAGATCGGCCATGTGGAGGAGTTGCTGTTCACCACGCCGGGGGGGCAGGCGGACGCCGGTAAGGCCGACGCGTTCCCCGCCGCGCAGGAGCAGGATCGCGGTGGCCAATGCCAAAAGGCGGGCGCGGTCGGCCTTGGATGACAGGGATTTGTCGGATGTGAAGGCCATGGAGGAGGCCTGATCGACCCATAGGATCACGGACTGGGCGATCTGCCATTCCTTGTCCTGCACAAATGCCGTGTCGGACCGACCCGAACGGCGCCAGTCGATACTGCGCGCCTCGTCCGTGGGAAGAGCGGGGCGGTATTGCCAGAAGGTATCGCCCAGACCCGCGCGCCTGCGGCCGTGTTCGCCCAGAAGGACGGTCGTCGCAAGATGCTCTGCCTCGGCCAGAAGCGGCGGAAGAGGGCTCGCGAGTGTGGCGGCAGAGGCGCGGAGTGCTGCGGCGTCGGTCACGCGGCGGCCTTGGCCTTGGTGGCATTGGCGGCCATCTGGTCGATGATGGCGGGCAGGCTTTCGCCCCGGGCACGGGCGGCGAAGGTGAGCGCCATGCGGTGGGTAAGAACCGGGCCGGCCAAGCGGCGCACATCTTCGGGCGACGGGGCGAGGCGGCCATCGATCAGCGCCTCGGCCCGGACGGCCAGCATGAGGGCCTGCGCGGCGCGGGGACCGGGGCCCCAGAAGATGGCGTTGCGAATGATGTTTGGCGCGGTTTCATCGTCGGGGCGGCAGGCGCGGACGAGGTCGAGAATCATTTCGACTATGCTTTCGCCCACGGGCATGCGGCGGAGAAGGGTCTGTGCGGCGAGGAGTTCAGCGGCTGTGAACACGGTGGTCCCCTGCCCGTCTTCGACACCGGTGGTGGCGAGGAGGATGTCGCGTTCAGTCTGGCGGGTGGGATAGGGCACGTCGATCTGGACAAGGAAACGGTCAAGCTGCGCCTCGGGCAGGGGATAAGTGCCTTCCTGTTCGATGGGGTTCTGGGTGGCCAGCACGTGGAAGGGCAGGCCCAGCTTGCGGTGTTCGCCCGCGATGGTGACCTCTTTTTCCTGCATGGCCTGAAGCAGCGCGGACTGCGTCCGGGGCGAGGCGCGGTTGATTTCGTCGGCCATGAGAAGCTGGCAGAAGACCGGGCCCCGGATGAAGCGGAAAGAACGGGTGCCGTCGGCAGCGGTTTCGAGCACTTCGGAGCCGAGGATATCAGCAGGCATCAGGTCGGGCGTAAACTGGATGCGGCTGCCATCAAGGCCCATGACGGTTGACAGCGTATCGACAAGGCGGGTCTTGCCCAGACCGGGCAGGCCGATCAGCAGGGCATGGCCGCCACAGAGCAGTGCTGTCAGAGTCAGGTCGACGACGCGGTCCTGTCCGATGAAGCGGGCGGCGATGCTGGCTCGGGCGCGGGCCAGCTTTTCTTCCAGCGCTTCGATCTCGGCCACCAAATCTGCGGCTCCTGCCATGACTTTTCCCTTCAGAGACTCTACATCCGACTTTGAACAGATATTCCGGCGGACCCCAATGGCAAAGACAAAGAACGGTGAGACCGGCGAGAGCCCGTCGGCAGAGGGTTTGGCTGTTGCTGCAAAAGCAGCCACGCGGAAAGCGCCGCCGCCCGTGCATCTGTGGAACCCGCCGTTCTGCGGCGATGTCGATATGCGGATCGCGCGTGACGGGACCTGGTTCTATCTGGGTACGCCGATCGGGCGGGCGGAACTGGTGCGGCTGTTCGCTGGAATCATCCGGAAGGATGGGGACAACTACTTTCTCGTGACGCCGGTCGAGAAAGTGGGGATCAAGGTTGATGATGCGCCCTTTGTGGCGGTCGATTTCAACGCGGTCGAAGGCGGGCTGGAGTTTGTCACCAATGTAGGCGACCGGGTGGTGGCTGGGCCGGACCATCCGGTCCGTGTCGTGCGTGATGCCGAGAAAGGGGAGCCCGCACCTTATGTACTTATCCGGCGGAATCTGGAGGCGCTGATCGACCGCAAGTCATTCTACCGGCTGGTTGATCTGGGCGAAGTCAATAATGTCGACGGGGTGGAATGGTTCGGGGTTTGGTCGGGAGGGATGTTCTTTCCGGTCATTCCGGCGGCGGAGCTGGACGACGCCTGATCGGGAAAATGTGTTGGCAAGTCTTCACTGGCCAGCAGTGATGATGGACAGGCAGTTGGCATTTTTCCAGGTTTTCGCTGCGGTGGGGTCGCAGTGACGCGGCACCGGGAACAGCGGGGACAAAAGGATGAATACTGTGTTGGGCCGTGTGGCGATAGCGGGTGTGTTCGGAGTGATCGGGGTGCTTCCGGCGCTGGCACAGGACTTTGTTCCTTATGGCGATGTGCCGGGCTGGGATATTGTTCAGGACCCTGTCGCAGCGAACTGCTGTGTGGCCATAGCGACCTTTGTGGACGGCTCCGATGTCCGGGTTTGGTGTGAATTGCAATGATGGCAGTTTCGACGTGCTCGCGATGAACGCGGGCTGGGGCGATATCGAGGACGGTGCTATCGCGCCGGTCACCATTTCGGTGGATTGCAAGGTCTATGAAGGCGAAATGACGGGGATGTAGATCGGCGACTTGCCCGCCGTCGAAATCATCTTCGAAACCCATGATCATCTGATCGATATCGCTGCAGGATCGACCCTCACGCTTACGGGTCCGGATGGAAGGCCGGTTGCCTATGATCTTGCGGGTGCCCCGGAGGCGATGGCGACGCTGGGCCAGTGCATGCAGGACATGGCCGGCTGACAGTGGTCATCGCTGGGCGAGGATGACGCCCATCCCCACGATCGCGGCGCCGATGGCCTGGGGCCATGACCATGCCCCGCCAAGGATGAGCAGGATCAGCATGACATAGAAGGGCGCCGCGTTGATATGGAACGCGGCGACGGCAACGCCCAGCCGTTCGACCGAGGCGATCCAGAGGAATTGCGACAGGGCGAGGCCGCCGATCCCGTAGACTGCGAGGAGCGCGAGTGTCACCGGATCAAAGACCTGCGCAGGTCCGGTTGCGATGCCCATGGTGCGGGCGATGATGAATGCGCCGCCGACAAAGACGAGACCGCCCGCGATGGTGACGGAGGTGCGCCCCATGAGTGAGAGGTCGGGGAGGTCGCGGACCGTCGCGTAAGAGCCCCAGGCAAAGAGGATGCAGGAGCCGACAGCGGCCAGCGCACCAAGGCCGAGGTTGCCGGGCGCTGCGCCGCCCGTGGCGATGATGCCGCCGATGACCGAGGCGATCATGCCCAGGACAAAGGACATCCTGAGCTTGTGTCGTTCATAGACCCACTGGACCAGGGTCGCGGCGATGGGGCTCGAGGCAGCGATGATGGCGACGGTCACAGGGTCGGTCAGCCATTGCGAGATGAGGATCAACCAGGCCCCGCCGCCAAAGGCGATACCGCCGATTCCCATGCCGCGCAGCCATTTTGCCTGACGGAGCGCTGCGCCGCCGTCAAGCCAAAGCCAGATGGGCAGGAGTGTGAGCAGGCCGATGGCAAAGCGTCCGGTGACAAGGGCGAGCGGATCCCAGGTTTCAAGCAGGGCCTCAGCGGCGGGAAACCCTGCGGCCCAGACGATCATCGAGCCTATGCCCAGCAGGTTACCCGCCAGCGCCTGACTGCGCAGCGTCAGAGGGGAAGTTGTGCCTTGGGTCATGCCCACCTGCTTTCGTCGATGGGGCGGGAAGCCGGGGCGTACCTGCCGGGGTGCCCGCGCAGGATCGGCGGGCGGGGTCCTGCCGTCTTGTGCGTTTTCGACAGTTTGGGGGTGATTTCTGCCTTTGGCGCGGGCAACCTGCCGGAAAAGGGAGGGTCCATCATGCCCCGTTTCTGTGCCAACCTGTCGCTCATGTACTCTGAATTACCGTTTCTTGACCGCTTTGGTGCGGCACGGACGGCGGGGTTTGACGGGGTGGAGGTCCTCTTTCCCTATGATGTGGCGGCGAACGAGATCCTGGACCGGCTTGCCGTGAATGACCTGCGGCTGGTTCTGATCAACTGCCCGCCGCCAAATTATGCGGATGGGCCGCGGGGCTTTGCTGCTGTGCCCGGGGGGCGAGGACAGGTTCCGGCATGATTTCCTGCGGTCGTTGCGCTATGCGCGGGCGCTGGGGGCGGGGCATCTGCACCTGTTGGCCGGGGTGTCCGACGGTGAGGTGGCGCGGGCTGTGTTCGTGGAGAACCTGCGCTGGGCGGCGGCTGAGGCACCGGGGCAGAGCTTGACGATCGAGCCGATCAACCGGGTCGACATGCCGGGGTATTTTCTGGCCGACTTTGATCTGGCGGCGAGGGTCATTGCCGAGGTAGGGGCCACAAACCTGCGGCTGCAGTTTGACGCCTATCATGCGCACCGGATCACCGGGGATGTGATGGGGACATGGGACAATGTGCGGACGCTGGTCGCGCATGTGCAGGTGGCGGGATATCCGGGGCGGCATGAGCCCTTCGGGGGCGAGATCAACTATCCGGCGTTCTTTCGCCGTTTGGATTCAGAGGGTTATGGTGGGTGGGTGAGCGGGGAGTATCATTCAGCGGCGGGGACGGTTGCAGGATTGGGGTGGCGGGAGTACTGATCAAGATATTGATTTTGCTACGATATTCTGTGACTGTGTTGTGTCGGTATTCTTCGGACGATGCGAGAGGGAACTGGTTATCCTTTCCAGGTTAGATTCGGTGAGATTGCTTTGGGGTGGCGAAGAAGGGTAAAGGGACCGGAGGAGGGGTGCGTTTTCGCCGGGTGAAGGTGCGTGCGGGCAGGCACACTACGAAGGTGGGATGGGCGTTCTTGTGAGGGGAGCCGTTGGGTGGTTAGGGTACAGGAGACATTTCACTGGAGATGACATGATTCCTGCCCGTATTGCGCACGTCCTGTTCGAGCTTTTCCTGTCAGGGTTCATGTCGCTGATCGTGTCGGGGATCGCCACGGTGAGGGCGGCGGGGATGGTGCCCGGCCTGCCGCAGATGTGGCTGGGGGCCTGGCTGTTCAGTTGGGCCGTGGCCTTTCCGACGGTGCTGGTCGTGGTCCCGGTGACAAGAAAATTCGTCGGTCGGCTGACGGCCTGACCTGAGGTCGGCCGGGGAGGAAGGGCGCTACCCCTCTGCGCCTTTGGCGCATTCATCCCCAGCTATTTGGACGACAAAGAAAGATCGGGCGCGCGGCGTGCGGTTGAGCCGCAGCACTGGCACAGGGTGCAGCAGAGGCACGGGGGCAGGTGCGTCGTCGCGCGCGCCGCTCCGAGGTTCGGTAAAGCTACCTTTTGTGTGGTTGCCTCAAGGGGTCTGGTTTTCGGGCGCAGTGCTATTCCCCGTAGGGAATCCAGATGTTCTTCACCTCGGTCGCGGCGTCGAGGAAGGCGCGGCCTTCGCCTTCGGGGCCGGTCCAGTCGCGGGCGCGGGCGTTGTTGACCCAGGTGCGTTTCAGGTTGCCTGCGGACTTAGCCTCGATCATCGCGGAGAGATCGGTGCTGCTGAAGGACCAAAGTGCGTCGATGTCGAGGTGGCTGGCCAGCGTGGGCCCGAGTTCCGCGTGGCTGCCGGTCAGGATGTTGACGACGCCGTCCGGCATGTCGGAGGTGTCGAGGATCTGGTAGAAATCGGTCGCGGCCAGCGGGAAAGGGTCGGAGGCGATGATGACCGTCCGGTTACCCATCGCGATGGCCGGGGCCATGACCGAGATCAGGCCGAGGAGCGGGTGGTCGTCGGGGCAGAGGGCGGCGATCGTGCCCGCGGGTTCCTTCATGGCGAGCGTCACGCCTCGAATCGGGACAGAGTGGATCTGGCCGTCGAACTTGTCCGCCCAGGCGGCATAGGTGAAGAGGCGGCGGATACTTAGATCAACCTCGGCCTTGCCGCCCTTTCCGGTGAGGGCGTCGATGCGGGCTGCGAATTCGGCGGCCCGGGCCGAGAGGTTTTCGGCAATGTAGTAAAGGATCTGGGCGCGGTTGTGACCAGTGGTCTTGGCCCAGCCTTTGGCGGCGTTCGCGGCCTCGACCGCATTGCGGATATCTTTGCGGTTGGCGAGGCTTGCGTGGCCCAACAGCGCTCCGCGCGGCCCATGGACGGGGCGGGAATAGCCGCCATCGGGGCGGGCCTGTTTGCCGCCGATATAGAGTTTGGCGGTGCGATCAAGCGGGTCTGCCGGCGCGCCTTGGCCCGGGAAGGGGGCCGGGGGCTTCAGCGCTTTCCCGGTCGTGGCGGGTTTGGTGTAGCTTTGCAGCCCTTCCCAGCCGCCTTCGCGCCCGAAGCCGGATTCGCGGGTGCCGCCGAACCCTGCGGCGGCGTCAAAGAGGTTGGTGGCGTTGACCCAAACCACGCCCGCCACGAGTTTGGGGGCGATGTCGAGCGCGAGGTTGATGTTTTCGGTCCAGAGGGTCGCGGCAAGGCCGTAGCGGGTGTTGTTGGCGATTTCGACCGCCTCGGCCGGGGTACGGAAGGTGGTGGAGACGAGGACGGGGCCGAAGATTTCCTCTTGCATAAGGGTGGCGGCGGGGGAGAGGCCGGTGATCAATGTGGGCGGATAGAAGTTGCCGATGGTCGGCAGAGCACAGGCGGCGCGGTAGTGGTCGCCTTCGGGGTTGTCGGTGACAAGCTTTGTGATGCTGGCCAGTTGGACGGGGTCCACGATGGCACCCACATCGATGCATTTGTCGAGCGGATCGCCGACGCGCAGGCCATCCATCCGGGTGCGGAGTTTTCGGTAAAAGCGGTCTGCGATGCCCTCTTGGACCAGAAGGCGGGAGCCCGCGCAGCAGACCTGACCCTGATTGAACCAGATCGCATCGACGAGGCCTTCGACGGCGGAATCGAGGTCGGCGTCGTCAAAGACGATGTAGGGGGACTTGCCGCCAAGCTCGAGGGTAAGCGATTTGCCAGAGCCTGCGGTTGCCTCGCGGATTCTCCGTCCGACCGCGGTGGAGCCGGTGAAGGCGATCTTGTCGACAGGGGCGTTCACGATCATCTCGCCCACTGCGCCGTCGCCGGTGACGATGTTGACGACGCCGGGGGGGACCCCGGCGTCGGCGCAGATGTCGGCGAAAAGGAGTGCGGTGAGCGGGGTGTATTCCGCCGGTTTCAGGACGACTGTGTTGCCCATGGCCAATGCCGGGGCGATCTTCCAGGCAAGCATGAGGAGGGGGAAGTTCCAGGGGATGATCTGGCCGCAGACCCCCAAGGCGGTCCGTCCGGGGAGTTCGCTGTCCATCAGATGGGCCATACCAGCGTGGTAGTAGAAATGGCGTTGGGCAAGGGGGATGTCGATGTCGCGGCTTTCGCGGATCGGTTTGCCGTTGTCGAGGGTTTCGAGGACGGCAAAGAGGCGAGACTGTTTCTGCAGGATGCGGGCGATGGCATAGAGGACGCGGGCGCGGGCATGGGAGTCTCGGGCCCATGCGGATTGCGCGCGGCGGGCGGCCTTGACGGCGGCGTCGATGTCTTTCTGGGTGCCCTGGGTGATCTGGGCGATGGGTTCGCCGGTGGCGGGGTTGGTGGTGGTGAAGGTTGCCCCCGGTTTCGTCCAGATGCCGCCGATGAAATGGCCGAAGGTGCCCTTGTGCGATGCGATCCAGGCGCGGGCCTCGGCCGAGGATTCCGGGGCGGGGCCGTAGGACATGGTTTCGAAGATTTCCTTGACGGTCATGGCGGTGTTTCCGGTTGGGGGTGGCGGGGAGAACCCCGCCCTACGTTAAACATTGGCGTAGGGCGAGGTTCACCCCGCCCCCGTGTCAGGCGAGAGCGTGCCGCCATGCGGCGGAGTAGCTGCCGGTGACATGGTGTTCGAGTTGGCGTTCGATATCGCCCAGAAGCGAGGACGCTCCGAAGCGGAAGAGATCGGGCTGGAGCCAGCGGTCGCCGAGTTCGTCCTTGATCATGGAGAGATAGACGAGCGCGTCCTTGGCCTTGGAAATCCCGCCTGCGGGTTTGTAGCCGACCTTGATCCCTGTCCGGTCGTGGTAGTCGCGGATGGCGCGGATCATGGTGAGCGTCACGGGCAGGGTGGCGTTGACGCCTTCCTTGCCGGTCGAGGTTTTTATGAAGTCGGCGCCCGCCATCATGCAGACAAGCGATGCGCGGGCGACGTTGCGGAGCGTGCCGAGTTCGCCGGTGGCAAGGATCGCCTTGACGTGGGCATCGCCACAGGCGGCGCGCATTTCGCGCATTTCGTCGTAGAGCCCCTGCCAGTTGCCGGTGAGCACAAGGCGGCGGGAGATGACGATGTCGATTTCGCGGGCACCCGCCCTGACGCTTTCGCCGATTTCCGCGATCCTCAGCGGAAAGGGCGAGAGGCCCGCCGGGAAGCCGGTCGAGACGGCGGCGACGGGAATATGGGTGCCTTGCAGCGCCTGCACGGCGGGGGCGACCATGTCGTGATAGACGCAGACAGCCCCCACGGTGAGGCCGGTCATGCCAAGTTTTTCGAGGATATCGCGGCTGACGGGCTTGCGGGCCTTGGAGCAGAGGCGGCGGACGCGGCCTTCGGTATCGTCGCCGGCAAGAGTTGTCAGGTCGATGAGGGAGATGGCCTTGCAGAGCCATGCAGCCTGCCAGTCCTTTTTCACTGAACGGCGGCCGGGCAGCGTCGCCGCGCGGCGTTCGATGGCGGAGGTGTTGGCCTGCACCGAAGCGACCCAGTCGAGGTCCAGAGCCATGCCGTCGTTGCGGGGCAGGTGGACCTGCGGGAGCTGCCGGGCGGCGGCGATGTCGATCGTCTCGGTCTGCATGGGAATCCTCCCCCAAAGGCGCAACGGGGGAACCGTGGCATGCCCCCTTCGTCTTGGCAAGTTTTGACATAGAAGTCAGATATTGACCAGCTTGCGGGAGGCTGACGGCCATGTCAGTCAGACGGGAAGTCGGGGCGGGAGCGGGACGACTTTGCCTATGCAGTCTTGGGCAAATGTCACCCCACTTGACATCAACACGTTCCACCTCGACCCGCGGACTGATGCAACCGAGCGGGATTGGTTTGCCTGACGGATCGGGAACTACGGGCTGAATGGTCCGCGGTCAGTCCTGTTGACGCATCCCGACGATCCGGCCCGGGTGGTCAAGATCAGAGGTGGCGGACTGAACGGGGCGCCGGTCAAATGGGACGGGGTGCGCAGCACGGGGCCGCGACACCCGGTAGTCGATTTTGACGCTTGGATGAGCGAGGACGTGGCCTTCGGTCACGATAATGTGTTGCGCGGAGGTACTTCCTTTCAGCAGGCTGCAAGAGAATGGGCTGCGAGTGCAGCGCTGGGCGCGGTCGGGGAGGATGTTGTGCGGTGCGCGAGATCTGGCCGGCTGCTGCACAGCGGACGTGCATCGTGGTTCTCGGTCATGGACCTTGGCGCGGGGTGGCGCAACGCGATCCCGAAGGAAGGAGTCAGTCCCGCTGAGTGCGAAAGCCTTGTCCGGCAGCATGGCGGGTATGTGGTCCGCATCGCGAAGGAACACGGCCTGGTGAGATACTTCTGGTATCTGGCACGGCCCGACGGAACCTATCCGATCAAGGATCTGCATCCGTTCCGGCGTACGGATCCGCTTTCGATGTCGACGATCTCATGGGTGCTCTCGGTCCATCATGGCATTCATATCTACTGCAATCATGTCGAGTTCGCAGCCATCACATCCTATGGTATCGGCCTGCCGCCCGAAGCAAAGATCTGGCCGCTGACCAGCGTTTGTCCGGATGTCAAGATGGATGATCATGCGCTGTTGCGGTCCGAGGTGGTTCAGCCCTACATCATTAAACGGCCGGAGAAGCTCGACGTCAGGTCGCTCTTGTCTACGCTTCGCAGCATCAACTTCACGGCTCGGTTGATCGAAATTTGCCCCGACAGGCTTGCGAGGCCCTGAACCAAGCATTAGCCGGGCTGGACCACGTCGCGCTGATGGGCCTTGCGGTAGTGGAAGGGGGTGGTGCCGTGATGGCTGCGGAAGAGCTTGTGGAAATGCGAAAGGTTGGGGATGCCGCAGTCGGCGGCAATTTCTGCAATGCTGTCGGAAGACCCGGCAAGGCGGCGGGCGGCGAAGGCCATACGCTGCTGGTTGATGTAGTCCGAGGGGCTAAGGTCCAGGTAGCGGCGGACGGTGCGGCTGACATGGGGATGGGCGCGGCCTGCCACTTTGGCAAAGCCTGCGGCACCGTCACGGAAGACGCGGGGATCACGGGCGGCGGCGCAGGCGGCAACGAGCCAGTCGGGGGCACCGTCGGGCAGGGGCTGGGTCTGGTCCAGCAGGGTTGCGATAAGGGGGAGAAGGAAGGATTCGGCCGAGAGCGCGGTACTGTCGGCGCGTTCGAGGCGGAGCGCGGCCTGATTGATTTCCGCAAGCTGTCGACTGTCGCGGCGGATGCGGACAGGTGAGTGGGCAGCGGACCAGAAGAACTGGCCCGTCACGTCAGGGTGGCGAGTGGCGAGGGCGGCAATCAAGTCGGGGTGGAGGGTGACGGAGACGACGAGCGCCTCTTCGCCCAGGCCCTGGAGGGCGTGGCGGTCATGCGGGCGGATGAAGAGGAAATCACCTTCGGTCAGGTCCTGCACATCGTCCGCAAGGTGATGCCGGACGCGGCCGTTCTGGACCCAGATGAGTTCATGGAAGTCGTGGTCGTGAAGCTGCGCGGGGCGTGACCTGGACAAGCTGGCCCGGGTCAGGTGGACCTGATCGCCGGGTTTGAGGATGTCCCGATAGGTGAGTCGCAATCCGCTCATGAATTTCGTTTAATACCTATTGGCAACAGTGGTGCAACAAGCTGTGGGCCGGATGAGGGCCGGAGTCGGGCCGATTTCCGGATAGCGGGAGGAAAGCTGCCTGAATCGTGGTCAATTGGCGATTGGCTTTGTTGGTTAGGCGAGGCGTCACATGTGCATCAATCGGCGGTGGCGATGGTCAGGCAGTCGCCGCGGCGCAGCCCGACCCGCACAGAACGCCAGATGGGCTGGCACCTGATTGCAGCCAAGGGTCGTGCGGCCCCCGGCAAGAAGTGGCGAGGGCTTGGGCTACTTGCCCTTGGTGCGGCCTGTCCTGGCTTTGGCGGGCTTGGCGGCAACTTCGGACTTGGATTTCGCCTTGGCCTTGGCAACGGGTTTGCTGGCCGGGTCGGCCTTGCCGCCGCTCATCATTTTCAGCGCGGCGATGCCGCTTTCGCCAAGCGGGATCTTGGCAAAGGGGCCGCCGACTCGGGTGAGGCCCAGGTCCTGCGGATCGGCCGGGGGTGCTTTGGCGAACAGCTCGCTCGCGCGGTATTCGGCATTATCCTTCGGGCGGTAGCCGAGGAAGGGGACTCGGGCATTTGAGACGGGTGCGCGGGTGTTGTTGGAGACACCATAAATCACGGTAAAGCCCACGATCGGCGTGTCGATGGCCCGTTCGACAAGCTGGATCATGTCGGCATGAGACAGCCATGTGCCCAGCGCCCGGGTGTTCTGCGGTTCCGGGGTACAGGACAGGATGCGCAGGTGGACGGATTCGATCCCGCGCTTTTCCCAATACATGCGACCCAGATCCTCGGCAAAGCACTTGGCCAGGCCATAGAAGGTGTCGGGGCGGTGGGGGACTTCGGTGTCGATGCCGACATTGGTGGAATACATCCCGACGGCATGGATCGAGGAGGCGTAGACGACGCGCTTCACGCCATGCTTGTAGGCCGCTTCCCAGACGTTGTAGGCGCCAACAAAGTTCGGGCCCCAAAGCTCCTCGAACGGTTTTTCATCCACTATGGCGCCGAAATGGATGACCATGTCGGCCCCTTTGAGGAGGGGTGCGATCTCGTCCATCCTTGACACATCGGCCTGCCGGTAGATCTCGTTCGGGAGCAAGGTGGCGGGCGCTTCGAGGATGTCGGTGGTGAGCAGCGTTTCGCACAGGCGCGAGAGCGGTTCGCGGAGCGAGGTGCCCAGCGCGCCGCGGGCACCGGTGAGGACGAGTTTCTTGAACATGGCATACTCCTTCAGAGCGGTGGTGTCTGTGACGCGGTGGCGAAGGGGGGAGCTGCCGCCCTGCCTGCGGCCTCCACCCGGCATTTTTGGGATAGAATGAAGGGGAACGGGTGGGATTGGGTCATATGACGGCGCGTTCAAGCAGGGGTTCGTTTCGCAGGATGCGATCAACGCCGAGAGGGGAGAGGTCGAGGGTCTTGTAGGTGCCGTAAGTCACAAGCTCCGAAAGGCCGCGCCCCATCGCTGGGGATTGCTGCAGGCCATGGCCTGAGAAGCCGTTTGCGAAGAGAAAGTTGTCGACTTCGGGATGGGGGCCCACGATCGCGTTCTGGTCCAGCGTGTTGTAGGCGTAATGGCCCACCCAGGAGTTGATGAGCTTGACCCGTTCGAAGGCCGGCACGCGGGTGGCGATGGAAGGCCAAACCTTGTTTTCCCAGATCGCGTGATCCATCCGGAAATCGTCGAAAGCCACGGCGGGGTCGCCGTCGTCGGGCGGGCAGCCCGTCATGTAGTAGCGGCCATCGGAGCGCACATGGACTCCCGACGGGTCGATGGTAAGGGGCAGGTCCTTGGGCAGGGGATCGGCCGCGTCAAAGACGAAGGTGAAGCGGCGGCGCGGTTCGACGGGGATGTCGAGGCCGGCCATCTTCGCCGTGACATTGCCGCGCGGGCCGGAGGCGTTGATGATGACGCCTGCGGCGACGGTTTCGCCAGAAGCGAGGGTTACGGCGGTGACACGGGATCCTTGCCGGGTGATGCCGGTGACTTCGTTAGTGATGTATTCGACGCCGATTTGGCGGGCCTTCTTGCGGAACCAGTCGAATATGGTGCCGCCGTCGAAATATCCTTCGTCCACCGGATTGTGGGAGCCGAGGATTATTCCGTCGAGATTGTAGAAGGGCCATTCGGCGGCCATCTGGTCGGGCGTCATGATGCGGGTGGCGGCACCGAGGCGGTTCTGCATCTTCGCGTTGTCGATCAAGACATCGGCAAACGCCTGGGTGTCGGCCATGTATAGATAACCGAAGGCGTGCAGAAGGATGGACGGGGCCGTGGGGTCGTCCATGTAGTCCTTGAAATTATATATGAAGTCGACACCAAACTGGCTGACCTTGACGTTGATTTCGGACCCGAACTGTTGGCGGATGCAGGAATTTGTGTGGGTGGTAGAGGCCCATTGGTAGGTGGGATCGCGTTCGATGACGAGGATGCGACCCTTGAAATCGGGGTTTCGGGCGGTCCACCAGGCAGCAGAAGAGCCAATCATCGCACCGCCGATGATGATCAGATCGTAGAAAGAATGGGCGGGGCTGGTCATGCCGTGGCGCTTTCGATTTCAGGGTCCGTCAGGCCGTAAAAGGTGCGGGCCGAGTCGGGGGTGATGTAGCCAAGGGCGAGGTCGCGCTGGACCTGATCGCGGGGGCGGTTCCGGGGGTCGCCGATGCCGCCGCCGCCGGGGAAGGCGAGCCGGACGGTCAGGCCCTCGGGCACGGGGAATTTGCCCTTGCCGCCTTTGACGGTACCGTCCGAGAGCACAACCGAGGTGGCGCCGCCGGGGCCTGCCTGATCGCGGCCGCGGGCGGGGTGATTGACGCGGTCGAACATGGCCGAGAATTCGAAGACGAAGCCTGGGCGTGCGCCGACCTCCATGTATTGGCCAAGGCCGCCGCGATGGGTGCCGGGGCCGCCGGAGTCGGGACGGAGTTCCTTGCGCCAGATGATGACGGGGCCTGCATGTTCCGTCGCTTCGACCGGCATCGTCATCACACCCGAGGGAAAGGCGGTGGCGTTCAGTCCGTCGAGCGCACGGCGGGCGCCGGAGCCGCCTGAGTTGAAGCAGAGCACCTCGGATCGTTCGCCGGTCGCAGGGTTGCGGAGCGAGACCTGGAAATTGCAGAGCGCGCCCGCGCCTTCGGCGGGTACGGTATTGGGCAGGATCTGGTCGAGCGCGCCATAGACCGTGTCGGGGATCAGGTGGCCGATCACATGACGGAGCGCCACGGGGTAGGGGCGCGTGACGTTGACAATCGTGTTTTCAGGCGCGGTGATGTGGAAGGGTTCGAGACTTGCCGCGTTGTTGGGGATATCGGGCGCGATCGCGCATTTGAGCGCATAGCAGGCATAGGCCTTGGTATAGACCATGGGGACGTTGATGCCCTTAGGGTCGGGGGCCGATGTGCCGGTGAAATCGGCGCTGACATGTGTGCCATGGGTTTCGACGGTGACGGCGAGGGTGATGGGGGTGGCGTAGCCGTCGATCACCATCTGGGAGGAGGCGCGGGCCTGGGGCAAGGCGGCAATGCGTTCCAGCGTGGCGCGGCGGGAGTTGTCGAGAATGAAGGTGGCGATGGTCGACAGATCGGGCAGGCCATATTCCGACAGCATGGCCGTCAGGCGGCGCTGGCCGATTTCGTTGCAAGCGGCGAGCGCGTAGATATCGCCGATGAGCTGGTCGGGTTCGCGCGTGTTTGAGCGGAGCATGGCGATCAGGGTGCCGTCGGTCTGGCCCTTGTCGCGCAGCCGCATGATCGGGATCTGGATGCCTTCCTCGAAGATCGAATTGCCGTCAGCGCCGAAACCCCGGCCGCCGATATCGACGACATGGGCAGTGCAACCAAAGAAGCCAACTTGTTTGCCGTCATGGAAGGCCGGGGTGATGATGGTTATGTCATGCAGGTGGCCCGTGCCCATCCAGGGGTCGTTGGTGATGTAGACGTCGCCGGGGGCCATGGTGTGGACGCCGATTTCGCGCATGAAATGGGCAACCGCGTCGGCCATCGCGTTGACATGGCCGGGGGTGCCGGTGACGGCCTGAGCGAGCATCCGACCCTTTTCATCATAAACACCGGCTGAGAGGTCGCCTGCCTCGCGGACGGAGGTGGAGAAGGCGGTGCGGATGAGGGCCTGAGCCTGTTCCTCGACCACCGAGATGAGGCGGTTCCACATGATCTGATGGGCGACGGAGGTCATGGGGTGGTCCTTTGGGTGGGGTGTCGGCCGAGGGTTTGGACGGAACATGCCGGGGGAAGGTGGGTTTCACTCATCCTGCAGGGTAGTGGGTGTCACGTTATGCGCTCAACGTCGATGCATCCGTCGGCGCGGCCGGTAGCGGTGAAGCCTGCGGGGACGATGATCGTCGTTTCGTCCTCGGTGATCGCGGCGGGGCCTTCGATCAGTGCACCGTCGGTCAGCCGTTTGCGGTGGATTTCGGCCGCGCGGACCATGCTGGCGCTGGCGGGGTTGAAGAGGGGACGCTCATCCGCCAGGACGGGCGACCTAGGTGGGGTGGGTGTCACCGGAACCGGGTCGGCTGTTGGCGTGGTGGCGTTGACTGCCCAGACGGTGATCTCGACGGCCATCCCGGCGACAGTTCGGCCGAAGAGGCTTGAGTATTCGGCCTCGAAGAGTTCGAGGAAACCGGGTGCGGTGGGATGTTCGGCAAGGCCGCGGGTGAGGGTGACGGGGATTTCCCAGCCCTGACCCTTGTACCGCATATAGACCTTGTAGTCGGCCTCGATCGTGGCGGTCGCGTCGCAGGAGCGGACGAAGGCGGTCGCCTCGTCCCTCAGGCTCGCGAACAGGTCGCGGACGGTGTCGCGGTCAAAGGCGTCCATGCGCATGTAGACCGAGCGTGTCGCCTCGAAGGCATATGGCGCGCGGAGGAAGCCGATGGCCGAACCCACGCCCGCGCCGGGGGGGACGATCAGGCGGTCGATGCCCAGTTTCTCGCAGAGGCGTCCGGCATGGAGGGGCGCTGCGCCGCCAAAGGCGATCATGGTGTACTGGCTCAGGTCTTCGCCGTTTTCGACGGCATGGACGCGGGCGGCGTTGGCCATGTTTTCATCCACAACCTCGGACAGGCCGAAGGCAGCGGTGAGGGCGTCCATATGAAGGCGTTCGCCCAGATGGGCCATCAGGGCGCTCTGAGAGGCGACAGGGTCGAGCGGGATGGAGCCGCCGGCGAAAGCGGCGGGATCAAGGCGGCCGAGGGTGAGGTCGGCGTCCGTCACGGCGGGGCGGGTGCCGCCGCGCCGGTAGCAGGCGGGGCCCGGTTCGGAGCCCGCGGATTCCGGGCCGACGCGGATCTGGTTGAGGGCATCGACATGGGCGATGGAACCGCCGCCCGCACCGATCTCGACCATGTCGATCACCGGGATCGAGATCGGCATACCCGAGCCCTTCTTGAAACGGTAGGAGCGGGCGACTTCGAACACTCGGGCTGTCTTGGGCGTGCCGCCGCGGATCAGGCAGATCTTGGCGGTGGTGCCGCCCATATCGAAGGACAGGACCTTGGTTAGGCCGTAACGGCGGGCGACGTGGGCGGCAAAGATCGCGCCCCCGGCGGGGCCGCTTTCGACGAGACGGACGGGGTATTCGGCGGCGGCGTCGATCGAAATGATCCCGCCGCCCGAATGCATGAGGAAGATCGGACAGGTGGCGCCATTCTCGGCCAGCCTTGCGCGCAGGCGGCCGAGGTAGCTTTGCATCATCGGCTTGACGTAGGCATTGGCGCAGGTGGTATTGAAACGCTCATATTCCCGCATCTGGGGGGAGACGTCGGATGAGAGCGATACCGAGACGCCAGGAATCCGTTCGATCAGAACATCGCGGATCAGGCGTTCGTGCGCGTGGTTGAGGTAGCTGTGCAGGAGTCCCACGGCGACTGAGGCCACGCCCCGCAGGCGGTCGGCCAGCGCCTCGACCTCGGACCGTTCGAGGGGGATCAGGATGTCGCCGCTGGCGTCGATCCGTTCGCGGACCGTATGACGGTCGTTGCGAGGGATGAGCGGCAGGGGAAGGGTGAGGTTCAGGTCGTATTGTTCGAACCGGGATTCGGTCCGCATCTCGATCACATCGCGGAAGCCCTCGGTCGTTATGAAGGCGGTCCGTGCCCCGCGCCGTTCAATCAGCGCGTTGGTGGCCAGCGTTGTGCCGTGGATGATCCGGGTGATCATGTCGGGCGTGAGGCATAGCCTGGCACAGACCTGCGCGATGCCGTCGAGGATCGCATCTTCGGGCGCGGCATAGGTCGTCAGAACCTTGGTGGAGACCATGCCGTCGGCCGTTTCCAGAACCACGTCGGTGAAGGTGCCGCCGATATCGACGCCGAGATTTGCATATTCAGTCATGAGCGGACGGTAATCGTGCGCCCGGGGGAAGTGAAGGGGGGCGGACGTGGCGTCGGGGTCGATGGGCCGCTCGTACCGCGCGGACGCGTTTGGCATCAATAGAGGTTTCTGGTCGTGGTGCTTTGACGAAGGGTCAGGCCGCGCAATGAGAGGGCGGCTTGGCGGGCCCGGGTGAGAAGTAGGAGGCAGCGAGCGCTGTTACCATCTGGCAGTCCATGAGGAGGAGGTTGTCGTCATCGGGGTCGGTCGAGCGGGTGAGGAGTGTGGCGATCTGTGCTTCGTCCTCTGCCAGGCAGGGGTATCCGGGGCCGTAGCGGCGCAGAGCGGGGCCCTGTTTGACGATTGTCAGGCAGAGGCGGTGGAAGGCGTCTGTGGCGGCTTTGGTCCGCTCGAAGGCGAGGGTCCGGGCGTCGGAGACGGCCTTGGGGCCCGCGGGCACCAGGGACGGGGGACGACGACGGCGACGCGTTCCTCTTGCGACAAGTCTGCTAGGGTGGTGTCATGCGCGTGCCAGAGTGCGGGAGAATGTTCGGTCATCGTGTCAGGATCATCTTGCCTGTGCGGGTGATCGTGCTTCGTGCTGGCTGAGCGGGACCAGCGGGGCTTCCAGTGGAAGAACCGCCCGGCTCACGTCCATCCGTATCCACCGGCCCCCATTCCGACAGCCTGTCAGAAGGCCTGCACCTGCCCCGGTGGGTGCGTCGAAAGGTTGGTCTGGGCGATCACTTGGGTCCGGTCCGGCGCTTCGCCGCTTATCCCTTCAGCATCCGCAGCCCCTGCGTAGCATCCGTCCGCACGGCCAGCCGCAGGCCCGGTTCGTCGCCCGCCTTGAGCGCCGCAAGGATCAGCTTGTGGTGATAGGGCGGGTCGGAACGATTCAGACGGCTGTAAAGCGCGCGCATCGACGGGCCGAGCTGGAGCCAGACGGTTTCCGTCAATGCAAGGATCGCGGGGGCCTGGGCGCGAAGATAAAGCGTGCGGTGAAACTCGAGGTTCATGCGGATATAGCCCGAGGCATCCTGACGGGCGACCATCTGGCTGACCCCTTGATTGATGGTCTCGAGCCGGTCGATCAGCGCAAAGTGGGCGCGCGGCAGGGCGCGGCTGGCGAGTTCGGGTTCGAGGAGGGCTCGAAGGGTGGCCAGTTCCTCGATCCGGTCGTTCGAGAGCGCTGGAGTAGAGATGCGTCCCGAGGAGGAAAGCTGTAGCGCCCCTTCGGCGGCCAAACGTCGCACCGATTCGCGGGCGGGGGTCATCGACACGTCGTAATGCTTGGCGATGCCCCGGATTGTAAGCGCCTCGCCGGGTTCAAGTTCTCCATGCATGATGCGGGACCGGAGCGAGCGGTAGACGCGGTCATGGGCGACGCCGACAGGATCGGGGGGGCGGGGCGGGATCATGCGGTATTTGTGATCACAAATACCGCACCGGTCAATCAGCCGAATCGTACCCGGTGCAGGGTTTCGCCGTTGGTGCGCAACCAGCGGCGACAATCCTCGTGTCCGGGAAACAGCCTTTCGACCACCGACCAGAAAGCAGGGGAGTGGTTCATCTGCGCCAGATGGGCTACCTCGTGGGCGGCAACGTAGTCCAGCACCTCGGGCGGGGCCATGATCAGGCGCCAAGAATACATCAGATCGCCTTCGTGCGAGCAGGAGCCCCAGCGCGACCGCGTGTCGCGGAGAGTCAGCTTGCGGTAGGGGCGGCCGAGTAGGCCGGAATAGTGGTCCGAGGCGGCGGAAAGGCGGTCGCGTGCCTCGGTCTTGAGGAAGGCCTGCAGGCGTGCACCAGCGCGGTCGGGATCTTCTGGCAGGACGAGGTCGGCCCCCTGCAGCGTGGGCCTGCGAACCGGGCCGGGGACAAGGCGCAATCTCAGCCCGCGATAAGGAATCGTGGCGCCAAAGGTGGCAACCGACTCGGCCCCCATCTTTGACAGGTGACCGCGCAGCCAGCCTTCACGGTCTTTCACGAAAGCCAGACCTTCGCGCATCGGCACGCCCGTTGGCAGGGTCAGCGTCACCCTTCCATCCACCCGCGAGACACGCAGCGACAAACGCCGCGCCCGGGCGGATTTCCGGAAGGAAACAGAGATCGGGGGGGTGCCGGGCAGGACATGTTCGCCCATGTACGCTTCTCCTTGCAACGTTCCTGACCTGACGACCAAGCCAAAGGCTTTACACGCAAGCCCGCTTATGGCAGGGGACTCCGATCCACCGCAAGACCAAGCACCCCCACCGGAAGCCGACTTGCCGTCCTGACCAGATTTTGAAGGAATCTTCCATGCCCAAACCCGAATGGGGAAAGAAGCGTATCTGCCCGACCACGGGCAAGCGTTTCTATGACATGAACGCCAATCCGATCGTGAGCCCCTATACCGGCCAGGTCGTGACGCTGGACCTTGGCAAGAGCCGCACGATGGTGGCCGACGCAGAGGATGCACAGACCAAGAAGCTGAAGGTTCTCGAGGACGAGGACGATCTGCTTCTCGACGATGAAGAGACCGAGGACGACGTTGATCTGGGCGATGAAGTGCTCGAGGACGATGAAGAAGACGATGTCTCGTTCGACGAGCTGGGTGACGTTGCGGCGGACGACGACGACCGCTGAGATTTGCGCGATCTTTGACGGCCCGACCGGGATTTTTCCACTTGAACTCGGTCGGAGCCGCACATAGACAACGGCTCGCAGTCCGAAGCGGCTGCACCCGGTTGGGGCCATAGCTCAGATGGGAGAGCGCTTGCATGGCATGCAAGAGGTCAGGGGTTCGATCCCCCTTGGCTCCACCAACCTAAACGCTGAAGGCTTTCGGCCCGGTTACTCCAACAGAGCGCCTATGGCGGGTCAAGTCCCTGGGGCGTGGTTGCAGATCACTGGCTTGCGCTTTGGGTTGGTCGCCGAGGCAATTCTGACGATTACTCTTCGTCTGGGGACTTTGGCACAGTCCGACACCAATAACAGAAACGTCACAAGTCCGACCTAAACTGTCACCCGAAACGGAACAGGGGGGACGGAGTGGGGGTGGATGGAATTGCAGTCCGGATTGCGGGTCACAAGACCCGGCTGAAATGGCATCGTCTGCGCCGGTCCATGACCGATCCGGAGTTTGGGACCGCGGTGATGACGGCGGGCTTTGCGCTGGGCGCATCGATGGAGCTTGATCTGCGGGTGCGCGGGGACGGGGGTTTTGCTGTTCTGCACGACGACATGCTGGAAGGGGAAACGACAGGGGCTGGGCGGGTCGCGGATTGGACGGGCGATGCGTTGGGGGCGACCACTTACCGGCAGTCGGGCGATAAGGTTGTCCTGTCAGAGAGGCTGGCAGCGATGATGCCGTCAGCTCATCCCGAGGCCCTGCTCCAGTTTGACATGAAGGATGATCTGGATGTCGTCGGGCCGCGTGGGATCGATCATCTGGCTGACCATTTTGGCAGCACCAGAAGCCCGATTATCTTTTCGGGCGGTTCAACCGCACTGATCCGCGCGCTGGCGGAACGACTACCCCATATCCCGCGCGGGATCGACCCAACGGACCGGCTGGCGGCAATCGCCCCCGGCCGGGGGATTGCCGCCGCCGAGGCGGCGCTGCTGGCCGAGTTGCGGGACGGGACCGAGCCGGACACCTGCTATCTGAGTTGGGAGCTCGTGCTGGAATTCCAGCGGGGGGGGCTTGACCTGGTGGCGCTCTGCCATGCGGAAGGCGTAAGGGTGGATGCCTGGACCTACAATCTCACCGATCCGGCGGGTGGATTCACCGATGTCGAATGGGGCGAATTCTTTCTGCTCATGTCCTTGCGGCCCGACCAGATCACGACAGACGAATCCCGTGCAACCGAGGCGGCCTGGCTGGCCCGGACCGGGGGCGCGGCGTGAGCGACCGGACCCTGACCCCTCAAACGGAAACGGTGGCACGGCTGACCCCGGTGCTGGCCGACCTGCGGCAGATGCTGCGGCAGGGGCCGTTCGACCGATCCGGACACGACAGGTGGTTCGATGCGCTGCCCTGTCTGGGGGAGATCGAGATCGGCGGCGTGACGCCGAGGCGGGCCGAAGTGGACGGTGCGGCGCGGGTCATCTTCTGGAATGTCGAACGGTTGCGGCACTTTGATGCGATCACGGACACCCTGCGCAGCCATGCGCCTGATGTGATGCTGCTCTGCGAGATTGACCGGGGCATGGCCCGGTCGGCCAACTCGGACCGCGTTGCAGACCTGTCGGCGGCCCTGGGTTTGGGCTATGCCTATGCGGTCGAGTTCGTGGAGCTGGACCTTGGCGACGTGCACGAACAGGCCACGCATAGGGGCGAGGTGAATGCCGACGGGCTGCACGGCGCGGCGGTCCTGTCCGATGTGGTGCTGGGCGAACCTTTTCTGATCCGGATTGACCGGCGGGGCGACTGGTTTGGGCTGTCGAGGCATGAACCCCGCGTGGGGGGGACCATTGCCATCGGGGCGCGGATTGCGGTTGCGGGGCAGGTGGTGGTGATGGTCAATGTCCATCTGGAAAGCCATGACAACCCGGCGGCCCGGGCCGGGGACATGACGCGACTGCTCGCGCAGGTCGAACAGATCGCGCAGGGAGGGCCGGTCCTTCTGGGTGGCGATTTCAACACCTCGACCGGATCGCATGAGGAACGGGCAAACCGGCCTGACGAATGGCGGGCCAGGGTCGCGGCAGAGCCGATGCGGCTCTTGCGGCCCGCGCGTCACGAGCCGTTGTTCGCCGTGGCCGAAAAGTTCGGCTATGACTGGCAGTCGTGCAATGTGCCAGATCAGGCGACGACCCGATATCCGGCGGGCAGTCCGCGGTTGCCGGCCAAGATCGACTGGTTCTTTGCGCGTGGTCTGCGGGTCGGCAACCCGGGCATCATCCCGGCGCTGCGCCCGGATGGGACGCCATCATCGGACCACGAGGCTCTGATCGTCACGGTTATGCCGGACCAACCTGTGCGCGGATGAAGATCGGGTTTGTGACGGCGTGAAGAAGGCCGTCCGCATCGCGAAGCTCTGCCATCACGAAGCCTTCGGGGGCGCGGTCAAGCGTGACCTCGCCCGCGCCCTTGGCGGGCAGATCGTGACGGGCAAGAATGCCGTCCCTGCCGTGGAAATGCAGAGTCAGGGGTGTGCCTTTGGTTTCCCATGAGGCGGCAAGGGACGTGCCGGCCGCGGCGTCACCGCCCATCGGGATGCGCCCGTGGTCGCCCGTCAGGATCAGCCGGGGGCCGCGGGACAGGTAGTTGTGCCCGGCCGCGATGGCTGCCAGCACGGCCGGTTCGGTCAGCGCCTCGGCATAGACCGTGTTGAACCCCGTCATGTCATCGTCGCCTTCGGGGCCGTGGATGTCGCTGCCTGCGGTGGCGACAAGGCGCTGACCTGCAGACAGCCATTCGCGGAACAGGGCCAAGCCATCTTCATTGTAGTCCGACCACGGCCCACCGTTCCAGATTTCCACGGCCCGCGCCGGGCCGGGGCGCATGTCGGCATAGTCCCAGCGGCACCCCGTGCAGGCGGGGTCACCCGGTGCCATGGGATGCGCGATGACAAAGACCGCGCCCTTGGCCATCACCTCCTGCGCGATGTCAGTCATGGTCTTGCCCGTGACCGGTCCGGTCCGCCATTCCTGCCAGTCGCGGCGGCCCAGTGTCAGCGCATGGCCGTAGTGCGTGGTCAACTCCACGCCCCCCATGACCAGCAGGTCATCGCCCGCAAGCGCCATCGCCGGAGCATGGCTTGACGGAGTGTTGTGGTCTGTCACCGTCATGAAATCCAGACCGCGCCGCCGGGCGCGGGCGACCAGATCGGCAACACCCCACGACCCGTCTGAATGCAGCGTATGAGCATGGAGATCGCCGCGATACCAACCGGCCCCGCGGGGGGCCGTTGCAGCGGCAGCCGGCAGCGCGTGTCCGGCCAAAGCATCGCGCAGACACTCAACGTCAAGCGTCCATGTCACCGGGTTGGGGCCGATGATCCGGAAAGTGTCCATAACGACGGTCCAGCGCCCCGGCGTGATCGGGCCCGGAAGATAGCCGGGCGTGGCAAACGTTGCTTCAATCTCAAAATCCCAGACCGGATTGTTGTGGCGCGCACCACGCGGGCCGTCAGGGGCAAAAAGGCTGAGCGAGATCAGGTTGTCGAACAGGGCGCCCGTACTGCGGAGGGGGGATGCGTTGAAACGGCAGACCATGCGGCGCGTGCCTGCGGGCACTTCAAAGCTGATGGGAATATGGCCCTTGTGATCCGCTTCGGTCAGCGTGCCGGACATGTGCTGTGTCATGATCAAACCCTTTCTGCCATGATTCGGTTTGCGACCGGGGCCGCTGTGCCCAATCTTTGCCCGTCGCGATAGGCGAGAAGCCGCGACGGACGAAGTGTCAGGGGTGCGCCTGTTTGCGGCTGACCTTCTCGGCCGCAGACCCATGTCAAGGCCGCGCCTTCATCGGTCGCGACTGTCACACGGATCATCGGGCCAAGGTCGATCACCCGCGTGACGCGGACATCAATGCCGGCCCGGTCGCGCTGCAGGTCCTCAGGCCTGCAGAGCAGCGTCACAGGGCCGTCGGGCGCAGGAAGCGCCACGGGCTGCCCCAGCCAGTCGGCACGGCCAGCCTTGAGCGTCACGGTCGCCTCGTTCATCTGGCCGATGAAGCGTGCGACGGTCAGGGTTTGGGGTTCGAGATAGAGATCGCCCGGCCGCCCGATCTGTTCGATCCGGCCCGCATGCATCACGACGATCCTGTCGGCGAGCTCCATCGCCTCTTCCTGATCATGGGTCACAAAGATGGTCGTCAGCCGCAGACGGCGTTGCAGGGCCTTGAGTTCCTCGCGCAGGTTGGCGCGCAGATGGGCGTCGAGTGCGGAGAAGGGCTCGTCCATCAGGAGAACCTTGGGTTCCACCACAAGACAACGCGCCAGCGCCACGCGCTGCGCCTGACCGCCCGAAAGCTCGGCCGGGCGACGCCTGGCAAAGCCGTCGAGCCCCACAAGCGTCAGGGCCGCCGCGACCTTTTCCGCAATCTCGGGCTTGGGCAGGCCCTGCACCCTCAGGCCGAAGGCGACGTTCTGCGCAACTGTCATGTGGTTCCACAGGGCATGGGACTGGAACACCATCGCGGTGGGGCGGCGGTTGGCCTGCGCCTCGGTCACGTCCTTGCCGTCGATGTCGATCCTGCCGGCGTCGGGCAGGGCCAGCCCCGCGATCATGCGCAGGAGCGTGGACTTGCCGCAGCCGGACGGCCCCAGAAGGCAGATCAGTTCACCCCGCGCAACATCAAAAGTCGCCCCCGAGACGGCGCGGTTCTTTTCGAAGAGCTTGGTCAGGTTCTGAACCTTCAGCATCAGGCACCAAATCCTTGTGCGATGCCCTTGGAACTCATGAACCGGCGGGTCAGGAGCAGGAGGGCGAAACAGGGAACCCAGATCATGACACACAACACGGCCGCCTCCTGCACGATCACCTGCGCCGAGAGGCTGAGCAACAGGAGAGGCATGGTCGTGATCTGTGGAGCGCCGATCAAGAGGGCGCTGTCCACCTCGAACAGGATTGACACGAACGCGAGCACGTAGCTCGCGGCAAGCGCGGGCAATGCCTGCGGCAAGGTGATCATCACAAAGACCCGCAGATGCGAGGCGCCAAGATCAAACCCTGCCTCTTCCAGCGCCGGGGGAATGCTGCGAAAGGCGGCGGTCGGTATCCAGATCATGAAAAGCACGGCTGACAGCATCTGCACCACGACGACGCCCCAGAAGGTGCCGACAAGGTTCAGGTTCAGGAAAACGACAGCGATTGATACGAAGAGAGCGAACTTGGGCACGGCATTGGCGGCAATGAAGGAAAAAAGGAACAACTGCCGCCCCGGAAACTGCAGCCGTGCAAACGCATAGGCAGCAGGCCAGCAGATGAGCGCGGCCATTGTGGTCGCGACCGAGGTCAACGCCAGTGAGGTCAGGATCGGTTCGATCACCGTGTCGCGGCCCAGCATGATACGCCAGTATTTGAGGCCCCATTCGGTGGGCAGCAGGTTGGGATAGCGCCATTTCACGGCAAAGGCCCAGATGATCACGCTCAGGATCGGGCCGACCATCGCCAGTGACATGGCAAGCAGGATCGCAATGCCGCCGACAGGCAGTTTCTTGCGCCGCGCCTTCATTTGCGCCCCACCTCGCCGCGCAACATCGTGGCAATATAGAAGCCGCCGACGATGGAGGACAGGACCATCAGGATCACGGCCTGCACTTGCGCCTCGTCCGGGCGTTGTAGGTTGCCAAGCGTGCGCTGCATGAACACGCCCATCATTTCGGGCGCTGGCGGGCCGAGCAGGTATGGCACGGTATAGGCCCCGATGACGCCCAGAAAGATCAGCGCAAAGGCGATGAGAAGCGAGCGATGGACCTGCGGCAGCAGGATTTCAAACAGGATTCGCCATGCTCCCGCGCCCAGATCCCGCGCTGCCTCGATCGCGTGGTCCGAGACTTGCGAAAGGCCGGCGGTGATGACCAGAACGGGGAGCGGAATGTTTTCCCAGACAAAGCCGATGAAAGGCCCGATGGGCGTGAGGTACGGCGTCCGGTAGCCCGTGATGCCCACCTGTTCGAGCAGCAGTTGCAAGAGACCATTCGGCCCCAGAAAACGCACCAGCGCATAGGAAATGATTATCGCCGGTACGAACAGCGGAAACAGAGACAGCGCGTGGATCATCGTGGCGATCCGTCCTTCGGAAAACCGCAGGTAAAGCGATATGCCAAGCGATATAGCCAGCGCCGTGACGCAGCTTATCAGGGTCCAGATCAGAGTATAGCGCAGGTTGGCGACAGAATAGCTGTCGGCAAAGAAGGCCTGATACCGCGCAATCCCCGTCACGGTTCCACCTTCGACCGGAACCTGAAACGTGTTCCAGACCATCGAGACCGTGGGCAGTAGTATCAGCACTAGCAACAGCCCAAGCGGGGCGGCGACAAGCGCCAGCCCCGCGAGGTTTTCCTTCAGATGCATGGTCCGCACGGCACCGGAACGGCCCGCAGGATTGGCATCGCTTGTCATCAGTCGCGGACGATGTTCGTCGCGACGACCCGGTACCAGCCGTCGTTCTTGGCCGTCTGCCAGTCACCCGAGGGGAAGGTCGGGATCGAGACGGGGATGACGTCGATATACTCATCCTTGAGTTCGGCCGGGAGATAGGACCAGTCGATGCCGGGGAAGCCGCCGATTTCGCGGACGCAAGAGGTCTGCATTTCCGGCGTCAGCATGAAGTTGGCAAGCTTGAGCGCACCATCCAGATCGGTCGCGTTCGACGGGATGGACGAGTAGGCAAAGCCGCCGCAGAGCGCCAGGTCCTGAAGCTGGACGAGTTTGGTCGTCTCGGGCAGGACGCCCTGGTTTATCGCCTGAATGGCCTGATCCGACCATGCCGGGATCATGTCGACAGCGCCCTGCGCCAGCAGTTGCAGTGCGGGGGTGTTGCCGGCGGGGTAGGTGCCTTCGCCAAAGGTGTAGGGATGCAGGTCAAGCAGGATGTCCCAGCCCTTTTGTAGCATCTCGTCAGCCTGCGGCTGTGCAAAGTTTTCGCGGGTAAAGAGCGACGGATCGCGCCCGTTGCCTTCGTGGATCGCGCGGATGACGAAGTTCGAGCCCGAACCACCCTTGTCGGGGCGGCCATAGGTAAACCGGCCGGGGTTGGCTTTGGCCCAGGCGACGATATCGGCGAATGTGCGCGGCGCGGTTTCGACCTTGGCGCTGTCATAGGCGATCAGAACCTGGCTGCCGCGATAGGGCAGGCGGACCGGAATATCGATCGCGGCGGGGTTGATCATCGACAGGTTGGGGACATTGTCGGTGCTGACTGCGGTCCACAGGCCGGCTTCGATCGAACCTTCCAGATCTTCGGGATTGTATTCTTCGAAGTAGTCCACCTGCGGATCGGTGCCCGACTGCATCGCTGCAAGGGCGCGCTGTGCGATCGTGCCGTTACCGTCGCCCACGCCACGGGTAATCGTGACGTTGAAGGTGTAGCCGGGGTTGGCGGCCTCGAAGGCGGGCTTGATGATGTCGTTCCACCAGTTGGAAATGTTGGTGTCGCCATCAATGAAAACCTGAAGGGTCCTGGTGTCCTGAGCATAAGCCCGCGTGCCAAGGACCAGCGGCATTGCGGCGGTCGAGATGATGAAGTTACGGCGATTGAGCATATTAGGCACTCCCTGTCCTGTTGCTGCTCAACCAATTGACGGGTGCGATTGAACCTTTGATGACGCTGCGCTGAACCTTGTGTGACGGCCATGTGGATAAGCGATTGTGCCTGCGTCGGTGGGTGACGGGGAGGTCAGGACACCGTTTCGACCTGCTGCGCGGCATGTGCGGCGGTTTCGATTCGTTTGCCTGTTGTCCCGTCAAACAACTGGACGACACATGGCGCAATCGCGATCCCGACTTCGTCGCCCGGTGCGATGGCAAGCTTGTCACCGGTGAGAACGGAAATTGCGATATCCTCGACAAGGACATGGGCGAGACGTGCGGACCCAAGTTCTTCGACAAAATCAACGCGGGCGCTGATCTGTCCCCGACCCGGCCCGGTCAAGGACAGCCGTTCAGGACGAAGTCCGACCTGCACCATCGTCCCATCAAGTCCCGACAGACCCGGAACCGGCAGGCGGATCCCGTTTTCAAGGATGACGGCACCCCCCTGAATCTCTCCGGGAAGAAAGTTCATGGCAGGGCTGCCGATGAAGCCTGCAACATAGGTGCTGGCAGGGCGTTCATAGATTTCCTCGGGCGAGCCGACCTGTTCGATGGTGCCCTTGTTCATCACGACAAGCCGGTCGGCAAGCGTCATGCCCTCTTGCTGGTCATGGGTCACGAAAACGCTGGTCGCGCCGATCCGGTTGTGGATCTTGCGTATTTCGTGGCGCATCTGCACGCGCAGGGTCGCGTCAAGGTTGGACAGGGGTTCGTCGAACAGGAACACCTTGGGTTCACGGACGATCGCGCGGGCCATCGCCACGCGCTGCCGCTGCCCACCCGAAAGCTGGCCGGGCTTGCGGTCTAGAAATTCCGTCAGACCGACGCTGCCTGCGACCATGGCCACCCGCGCCATGCGTTCGGCCTTTGCCACGCGTGCGACCCTGAGGGCATAGCCGATGTTTTCGGCAACCGTCATGTGGGGGTAAAGCGCATAGTTCTGGAACACCATCGCGCAACCACGTTCGCGCGGCTCAAGGTCGTTCACCACCTGACCCGCAATGGAAATCGTCCCGCCCGTCACGGCCTCGAGCCCCGCGATCATCCGCAGAAGCGTGGACTTGCCGCAGCCGGAGGGGCCAAGGATGACGACGAACTCTCCATCCATAATGGTCAAGTCGATACCCTGCATGAGCGCCTTTTCCTTGCCATAGGACTTGGAAACCTTGTCGATTCGGATCTCGGCCATGGCGGGCTCCTACTTGTCAGTGTTGATAAGGCCGCGCACGAACCAGCGCTGCATCAGGATCACGACCAGAATGGGCGGGACCATCACCATCAGGGTGGCGGCCATCGCAAGATGCCAGGTCGGCGTGCCGCCACCCGTGGTCAGCTGGTCCGGGATCAGGTCGCTCAGCTCGACCACCACAAGTCCATAGTTTGCGCGATCGGTGATGATCAGAAGCGGCCAAAGATACTGATTCCAGCTGTAGACGAACATTATCGTGGCAAGTGCCGCCATGTTGGTGACCGAGAGCGGGATAAGGATGTCTCGCAGAAAGCGCAGCGGCCCGGCGCCGTCCATCTTGGCGGCTTCGACCAGTTCGTCTGGAATCGTCATGAAGAACTGGCGATAGAGGAAGGTTCCCGTCGCTGTGGCCACAAGAGGCAGGATCAGGCCGGTGTAGCTGTTCAGCAGGTTCCAGTTCAGTGTAACTTCGATTCCGGTCAGGGTCCGGATCAGCCACGAGATCCCGGTCCAGTCCATGATCACCTGAAAAGGCTGCAGCGCATTTGCGGCCACCGCATAGGTCGGCACAATCCGCACCTCGAGCGGGAGCATGAGCGTGATGAAGATCAGCCAGAAGATCAGCATCCTGCCCCGATAGTCGAAGAAAACAATGGAAAAGGCGGTGATGGCGGCCAGCAGAATCTTGCCCGCCACGACGCCGATCGCGACGATGAAGGTATTGACGAACTTTGTGCCGAAGTCTGACCGCACCCATGCCTCGGTCATGTTTTCGCGCAGATGCGGCCCGGGCCAAACTTCGACGGGGGCGGTATTCACCGTGGTCAGGTCGTGAGTGGCCGCGACGAAGGCCAGCCAGAGCGGCACCGCCATGATCGCCACCCCCATCAGCAGGATGAGGTGGGTCAGCACGTTCAGCATTGGGGTGCGTTCAATCATGGCTGTTCCCGTCAGGTGTAATGCACGCGGCGTTCCACATAGCGGAACTGGACAAAGGTCAGGGCGATGACGAGCCCCATGAGGATGATCGATTGCGCGGCCGCGCCCGAGTAGTCGAACCCCCGGAAGCCGTCGGAATAGATCTTGTAGACCATGAGGTCCGTGGCGCGTGCCGGTCCGCCGCCGGTCAGCGTATCGACGATGCCGAAACTGTCGGTAAAGCTGTCCGTGATGTTGATGACAAGAATGAAGAAGAAGGTCGGCGCCATCAGCGGCAACTGGATATCTCGCATCCGGCGCATGACGCTCGCGCCGTCCATCGCGGCGGCTTCGGTCAGGCTGCGGGGGATGGATTGCAGTGCGGCAAGAAAGAAGATGAAATTGTAGGACACCAGTTTCCACGCCCCCGCGATAGTGACCATCAAGAGCGCCTGTGTTCCACTGACCGAAGGATCCCAGAGGCCGGGATAAAGCGTGTTGAGATAGGAAAAAAGGCCCGCGCCGGGTGCAAAGATGAACCGGAAAGCCAGGCCCACAGCGGGGGCAGCGATGGCATAGGGCCAGATCACGGCGAGCCGGTAGGCCTTGTAGCCGCGCAACTGACGGTCGGCGAACAGCGCGAGGATGAGCGCCATTCCCATGGCCAGCGCAGTTGAGCCAAAGGCGAACAGAAAAGAGGCGCGCACCGAGTTCCAGTAATAGGGGTCTGAAAGAATGTTGCGGAAATTCTGCAGGCCGACCCAGGTGTTGCCGCCGCCCCAGGGCTGTTCCAGGGTGAAGGCCCAATAGACCGCCTGAGCCGAGGGCCAGTAGAAGAAGACGAAAATGATCAGAAGCTGCGGCGCAACCAGCGCGGCCGCGATCCAACTCGTCTTGAAATAGGCGCGGCGCATCGGCGGTCCCCCGGAAAAGGTGCGGCAGCCCCGGGGGGCTGCCGCATGATCAGGCAAGGATCAGGGGAAAGACTTGCCCTCGTAGGTCTGGGCAAAGCGTGCCAGGATCGCGTTGCCGCGTTCGGCAGCGGTATCCAGAGCTTCGGCCATCGTCTTCTGACCGCTCAGTGCGGCCTCGACCTCGGCTTGCCATTCGGCGCGAATCTGGATGAAGCCGCCCAGGCGGATGCCACGGGTCAGATCGGTCGGCGGCGTCCAGGTCAGCGAAGTGATGGCGATCTCGCGGCCGGCAAACGGCGGGGCAGAGTAGAAACCCGAAGCGTTGAGTTCGTTGAAGGCAGCGTTGGTCACCGGGATGTAGCCCGAGTTTTCAAGCAGGAAACGCTGTTCTGCCGGGGTCGCAAGGAAGGCCAGATAGGCGGCAGCCGCGGCATATTCCGCGTCGGTCTTGCCCGACAGAACCCAGAGAGAGGCGCCACCGACAACGGTGTTGTGCCGCTCTACCCCTTCGTAGGTCGGGATCATCTGCACGTCCCAGCCCAATTCCGGCGGGGCGATCTTGCCCACGGTGTTGTGGTCGGCAATCGACGAGAAGAAGATCGAACATTCGCCCTGGACAAAGCTGTCGCGTGCCGAAAGGCCCGCAGCAGTGGTGCGCAGTTGCAGAAGACCTTCATCAAGCCAGCGCTTGATGTTTTCCATGTGCTGGACATGCAGAGTGGTGTTGAACAGAAGTTCGGTGTCCAGACCTGCGTAGCCGTTGTTGTTGCTTGCAACGGGGATGTTGTGAGCCATCGAGAACTGTTCAAGATCGATCCAGGACGAGGGCGCATAGGCCATCGGGCATTCATGGCCCGCCGCCTTGAGCGCGACGAACGCAGCTTCCATGCCTTCCCAGGTCAGGGGGGCTTCGGTGAGGCCCGCATCGGCGAAATGGGCAGTGTTGTAATAATAGACGGGGGTGGAGGAGTTCCACGGCATCGAGAAGAACTGGCCGTTCGAGGCAGAATAGTAGTTGGCAATGCCCGGGAAGTAGTCGGCCCAGTCGATCGTGATGCCCTGATCGGCCATCAGCTGGTGGACAGGATAGAATTCGCCCGACAGCATGAGGTCGGCGGTGCCGGCGTCGAACGACTGCAGCAGGGTCGGGTGCTGATTGGCGCGGAAGGCAGCGATGGTGTTCTGCACGGCCTTTTCATAGCCGTCCTGGCCGACGCAGACGGCCTCATAGTCGGTCTGCGAGGCATTGAAGCGGTTGCAGGTCTCGAGAACCACTTCACCAAGGTCACCGGTCAGGCCGTACCAGTATTCGAACTTCACCGGTTCGGCCGAGGCGGCTCCTGCGATGACGGACAGCGCGGCAGCGCTGAAAAGCAATGTGGGTTTCATCAACTCTCTCCTGTTGGGAAGGCGTGGCGGCACGCTTTGGAGGTCGTATCGGCGCTGCGTAACGGCAAGACAGAAGGTGTTTGAACATTCCACTAAGGGTTTGCGACGGTTTGTTGACCAGAGTGTAAATCCGTATGACGACGGGCGGCGGCCGCGCCCCGAGGAGGCGGGCCATCGCCTGATGCAGAGATCATAGAAGGCGGGCGTTGCCGTCGAGATAGTTGTCGAAATGAACCAGTGTATGGTCGGGGTCGGCCAGGACCACCCCCATCTGCGCCGGCCCTGACAACTCGTCCGGTTCGGGGGCATGTTGGCCCAACGGGATGGTGACACTGTAGTGCCCGCCGGCAATAGTGGTGAACGGAACCCCGTGCCATATCGCCGTCGAGGTATAGTGGACATGGCCTGCGATGACCTGCCGGATATCGGGATGGGTGGCCAGCACCTCGGCAAAGGCGGGGCCGTTCTGCAGGATGATGCTGTCAACGGCCGTGCGCAACGGATTGGCATGGTGGTGCAGGATGATGATGACCGGGCGGTCCGCGGCCTCGGCCAGACGGTCGCGAAGCCAGTCAAGCTGGACCTGTTCCAGACGTCCGTCATGGCGCGGGGGCTGGATGGCGCTGTCGAGCAGGATGACTCGGTATCCCTTGATGTCGATGACCTTGTCTACAAAGCCGGTGGGTCCGGCCATTTCGGTGCCAAAGACATCAAGAAACGTGGCGCGGTCGTCATGGTTGCCGATGGTGATATGGACCGGCATGGTCAGACCGGAAAGGATGTCTTTCAGGCGGACATAGGCCTCGTGTTCGCCCAGATCGGCAAGATCCCCGGCGATGGCTACGAAATCCGCATCGCCGTGTCGGGCATTGATTGCCGCGACGCCTTCGCGCAGACGCGCGGCGGTGTCGAGCGTCAAGGACTTCTGGCCGTCACGGAGGATATGCAGGTCACTCAGGACCACGATTTTGAGTGTCATTGGCCAAGCCCCCGGTCGGAAAGGAACTTCATCGAGGCCGCAATTCCCGCCTTGTCGCGCAATTCAAGGATCAGACGTGGCTTTGCCTCCAACGCGGATAGCGCCCGAAACACTGACGGCCAGAGAATCGTACCTTCACCCAATGCCCAATGCCGGTCAGCAAAGCCATCGGCGTCCTGCAGGTGGACATGATCGAGATGGTTCCCGGCGGCCCGGACAAAGTAATCGACGGGAGGGGCCCCCGTTGATCCACGCGCGTATTCAGCATGGCCGGTGTCGATCGAAAGCTTCACCGCGTCCGAATTGAAGCTTTGCGCCAGCCGCAACCGGTCAAGTGGGTCGATATCCTCGATGTTTTCAAGGACCAGCGTCACGCCCTGATCCTCGGCCCGGGTAACGATGCTGCGCAACGTGTCGTGGACATTTTCGATCACGGTGCTGCGGGCCGTCGGGTAGTTGTCAAGATTGTTGTAGTCCCAGGTTGTGTACGGAGAATGGATGACCATTTGCGTGGCACCTGTGACCGCGCAGATATCGAGACCCGAATTCATACGCCGTGTAACCAGCTTGCGGATGTCGGCATCCAAAGAGTCAATCGTGAAGCCCCAGAACGGCCCATGGATCCCGAGACGACCCCGGAAACCGCTCAACAGGCGGCGCGCCTCGTCTGCATAGGGCACCCAGTCACCGGATATGACTTCGGGCTCGTGAAAGGTCTGCAATTCAAGATCGCGGTCCTTTTCAAAAAGCCAGTCGCGGTACTGGGCAAGTTCGGGCACGGCAAGGGCCGCGCCAATGACGGGAAGGGGGGCTTGAGACATCTTCGGCAACTCCTTGATCCAGGTTCCTCAATGCCTAAGGGGCGGGCATGACGGCTGAATGAAGCCGTGATGATCTTCTTGTATTGAATGTTTGAAAGGCGTCGGGGAACGGTCGGGGTAAGTCAGGGGGCAGGTCCGGGCATGACGCAGTTAATCCTTGCGGTTCCGCAGATAGTGTATATACACAAGATATCCTTTAACTATACAGATTGGAAAAACTCATGGGCAAGAACAAGTCGTCCAGCAAGGAAAAGGGCAAGAGCAGCCAGCTTGTCATCCGGATCGACAAGGCGGAGCGGACGGCGTTCGTATCGCTTTGCGAAGCACTGGATACGAGCGCCGCGCGGGAAATCCGGCGGTTCATGCGGGAATTCGTCGCGGCCAATGCGGCGCGCGCGGATACGGGCGAAATCCATTCAGTGATCGGGGACGCCGCCAAGCCCGTCGTTGCGGAAGCCGCAGTGGCCGAGAGCGCCCCGCTGGATGCCGGCCCGTCCGAGTTGCAAGAATCCGAGGTTGCATCTGAAAAACTCGCGAAGGCGAGGCGACGCGTCAAGGCCTAGACTGCCGGGCCTTTGAACGGCCCGCCGGGTTGCTGTTTCGGCCCGTGATTGCGGGGGCTCGACCCTGAAACCGGGTGCCGCCTTGTGCCTGCGAGAGCGGCCCGGTGTGCCGCCCGAGGAATGATGCAAGATGCAGCCAGCCGCCGACTCCTATCTTTTCACGGAACTTGATGCGGACGCGTTCGCGACCAATCCGGTGCCCAATCTGACCATGGTCCGGGTCCAGACCAGCGCGGCAATTCCCTTTGTCGTTCTGGACCAGTTCGGCCAGCCACTTCGCCTGTCGGGGCGAATACTTGTCGAGACAGCAGCCGAGCTATCGCTCCTGTCGCCCGACACGCAGGTGGCGCGCCAGCCTACCGCGCGTTCCGGACCGTTTCTGGCGGATTTTGCTGATGGTCCTGTCCGGCGGGCCTTGGGCAACCTGTCACCGCTGCGCAGCTTTGCCGCTGTTGGAGCGGGTACCCTGCAGCATGTCACGGCCGCCTTTGTCGACAAGGAAGGCAAAACGCGCTGCCGCGTCGTGACGGACATCCTGAAGTCGTCACAAGGACGGGTCGTCGTTCTGGCGCGGATTTCTGGCATGCGGGGCTATGAAAAGGCGCTTGCTGCGGTACGGCAGCATGCCGTGGTCTGTGGCGGCGAGCCGTTTGACGCAGGCGACGTTTACGACGCGCTGTGCCCCGAACTTGTCACCTATGAATCCAAACCCGAGGTGTCCTTTGCGCCCGGTGATCCCGCCTTTAGTGTCGCGAGCGATATCATTGCCGCCTACATCCCCGTGGCCCGCGCCAATGAGGCAGGCGTGGCCGATGACATCGATACCGAGTTTCTGCACGACTACCGGATCGCCCTGCGCAAGATCCGGTCGGTCCTCAGCCTCTTCAAGGGCGTCTATGAGGAAGGCCAGACGGCGGACCTGAAGGCACGTTTCGCAAAGCTGATGGAGCCTACAGGGCGGTTGCGGGATCTGGATGTCTATCTACTCGAAAAAGGAGCCTACTACGATCTCTTGCCGATGAGCCTGCATGGCGGGCTGGATGCGCAGTTCGACGTGGTGACCCGCGAACGAAAGTCCGCAAAGGCGCGGCTGGCGCGGCATCTTCGCAGCAAGGCTTACGAACGCGAGATCACAGAACTTGCCGCACTCTTTGCCAAGAAGTCGGTCCTGGAACCGGGCCCGCATGCTGACATGGCCACAAAGAGCTTTGGCTGCGCCCTGATCAGGAAACGGTACCGCAAGATCTGCCGGATCGCCGAAGGGATCAGACCAGACTCGCAGCCTGAAACGGTACATGCCTTGCGCATCGAATGCAAAAAGCTGCGTTATCTGATGGAGTTCTTTGGTCAGCTGTTCCCGAAAGAGGAGTTCAGATCCCTGACCAGGCCGCTCAAGGAACTGCAGGACAACCTGGGTTTGGTCAATGATTACGCGGTGCAGCAGGTCAATCTGCAACGACTGCTAAAAGGATCGGGCAAGGCGAACCCGGTCGGCGATATGGACATCGCCCAAAGCGTCGGTGCGTTGACAGCCGTGCTTCATCAGCGGCAGGTCGCGGAACGGGCGAAAACGGTCGAGAGTTTGCGGCGGTTCAACAGCCCGGCGGTTCGCAAGACGTTCCGTAAACTATTCCACGCGCGGAAGGACAGGACATGAAGATCATCGCCTGCTATTCGAACAAGGGTGGCGTGGGCAAGACGGCGACATCCGTGAACCTTGCCCATGCGATTGCCACTTCGGGGAAACGCACCTTGTTGTGCGACCTTGACCCTCAGGGTGCGTCGGGTTTCTACTTCCGGGTCAAGCCGTCGCGAAAACTCGATCAGGCCGGTTTCTTCAAGGATGACGAGAAACTCGCAAGGTCGATCCGGGCCAGCGACTTCGGGGATCTCGACATCCTGCCGTCAAACCAGAGCTTTCGGGAGTTCGACGTTTTTTTGTCGCAGATGAAGGATCCACGTTCACGACTGAAAAAGGCCCTGGCCCATGTCAGGCCGGACTATGACGTTATCCTGCTCGACTGCCCGCCAAGCCTGTCGATACTGTCCGAGAACGTCTTTCGCGCGGCTGACGCCATTGTGGTCCCGGTGATCCCGACCACCCTGTCGCAACGGTCCTTTGAACAACTCGTCGCTTTTTTCGCTGAACACGAACTTGAAAGCGGAAAGCTGCACGGAATGTTCAGCATGGTGCAGGGCACCAAACGGCTGCACGAGGAAACGATCGCGGCGCTTCAAGGCAGTTTTTCCGGGATGTTCCTGTCGACGCGGATCCCTTTCACATCAGACATCGAACGCATGGGCGTCCATCGCGCCCCGGTCACAGAGACAGCCCCCAACAGTGCGGCAAGCAGGGCCTATCAGGCATTGTGCCGCGAACTCATGACGCGGATAGGGGCGGACTGAGCGGGACACAGGCCGGACGGAAGCCATGCCCGGTATGGCTGTGGCCATGCTAAGGGGAGTCGATGGCTGACAGGTTGCGTCCTGATCTTCTCCGGACTGGAACTGGCAATCCGCCTGTCAGAAGGCTTCGGCGATGTACGTGTTCCGTCCCGGATGATCACATAGACCCTCGGCGCACTGCACTTTTTTTGGCAAGGTCGGTTTTGAGGGACATTCGGAGCGGGGTGCTGGCATGCTGACCATCTACACTGGCATATGACGTTGCGGCGCAGAGATCTGCCGTGCCATGAACTAATTGATAGAGATCAAGTCTTGCTGCACCATGATCGGAATAGGGTAGATTTGAGCCTTTGGTCTCGAATCAGGCATTTTCTTAAGGTCGTGGAGCTTTGCCTAGAGTCGGTATCGTCATGCCGGATGCAGCACGGATCAATAAAGCGACGCGTAAGTTGGGACAGCCACTGTTCTGCCTGCGTGTGTCAAGAGATCGGAAAAGCCCCGATTTGTCAGGAAAGCAAGACCGTGTTGCATGCCTAAAGGGCTAACCTTACGCAACCTTCTGGTCAGGCCAAGAGCTACACAGAGTTCCGACACAGCAATGATTGAATTTTGGAAGGCATAAGCAGATGACACCCACCGATCCCCTCTATTCAAGCCAATGGCAGTATTCCCTGATCGGGGACATCGAAACGATCTGGGACGAGTACGATGGATCCGGTATCCACGTCGGGATTTATGACGACGGTATCGACTACAATCACGAGGACCTGGATGACAATTATGACGGTGCGTTGGGCGCCGTGGACGATGAGGGTAATCCGATTGATCCCTATCCGGGGGCTTTCGTTCCTGATGGAGACGGTCACGGTACATCGGTCGCGGGGATCATTGCCGCGGAAAACAATGGAACCGGCGGTATCGGGATTGCCTGGGGTGCTTCGGTCTCCAGTGTCAAGATCTTTGACCCGAACGCTTATGGAGACGTCAACGGGCCGACCGCCGAATTCATGGACGTGGCCCTTCAGGCGACCCAGTTCGACATATCGCAGAACAGCTGGGGTGCGACCCCGCTCTATAACTCAGGTCTTGCAGATGGCGGGTTTGCCGACCTGCTTGATCAGGTCTATGCCAATACCTCGGCAGTCGGGCGTGACGGGAGTGGTACCGTCATCACGCAGGCTGCGGGCAACGAAGACCGCGATGCGAACGGCGACGGTGTCAATGTGTCGCGCTTTACCATCACCGTGGCCGCGACCGACGAGAATGGCAATGCGGCCTGGTACTCCAACTATGGTGCCTGCATCCTGGTGACCGCCCCCGCAGCGGCGGTGACGACCGACCTGTCGGGCGATGCCGGCTATGACCCGACTGACTACACGACCGACTTCGGCGGCACCTCGGCTGCGACGCCAGTGGTGTCGGGCGTGATCGCGCTGATGCTAGATGCCAATGATGCGCTGGGCTGGCGGGATGTGCAGAACATTCTTGCGGCGTCCGCGACGCTCACCGGATCGGATTATGATGCGTTGACGCTTGGGGCCGAAGAAGAGGGTCTGTGGCAATCCAACAATGCCTCGACCTGGAACGGAGGCGGGTACCACATCCATACGAACTATGGCTATGGCATGGTCAATGTCTACGCCGCCGTGCGGATGGCCGAGGTCTGGACCCTGTTCGATACTGCGGCGACCAGTGCGAACGAAGTGGTGCTGTCCACCGCCGAGGTCAACCTGTTGGATGTGGCCGTCCCCGACGGTGACCCGACGGGCCTGACCACGACTTTCGTTGTAACATCGGACATAGAAATCGACCATGTCGCGCTCAATCTGGACATGACGACGACACGCGTTGGTGATCTGAAGGTGACGCTGACATCGGCCGAAGGGACCGAGATCGTTGTTGCGCTGGGCAGCAACACCCGGACCAATGTCGACGGCACCTGGGTCTATGGGATCGACGGGCTGCGCGGCGAGACGACTGCCGGGACCTGGACAATTAACGTGACCGATGTCCGCACCGGTACCGTGACCACATTGGACAGCGCATCGCTTGACTTCTATGGATCGGCCAGTTCGGCGAACGACGTCTATCACTTTACCGACGAATATCTGGTAATGTTGGGGTATGAATCCGCCCGCGCCACGGTCACCGACACGGACGGTGGTGTCGACTGGATCAACATGGCCGCCGTAACCGGCGACGTGCAGGTCGGGATCAATTCCGGCGGGACGTTTTCGAGCAATGGCTTTGCCTGGGGCACATTCGGGTCCGCGTTTGAGAATATTGTAACAGGCGACGGAGACGACACCATCACGGGCAACCAGTTCAGCAACTATCTGCTGGGAATGCGCGGCAATGACACGATCAGCGCTGTTGCAGGCAATGACACGGTGGAAGGCGGCGACGGCAACGACGTGCTGTACGGTGGCACCGGACTCGACACTCTGACCGGAGGCGATGGGACAGATACACTGATCGGGGGCAACGGAAACGATGTCTATTTCTGGGACTTGTCCGACATGATCGTCGAGAACGCGGGATCAGGTACCGGCATTGATCTGGTCAAGAGCAGCACCAAGGTCACACTTGTCAGTAACGTGGAAAATCTGACGATCGTCGGTTCCAGCGGCACAAGCGGAATCGGCAACGAACTGGCCAACGTCATCCGCGGCAACAATTATAACAACAAGCTTGTCGGTAATGGAGGCAACGATTCCATCTTTGGCGACAGCGGGAACGACACGCTTTTCGGGAACGGAGGCAAAGACTTTCTTTCCGGGGGCGATGGTGCCGATATCTTCGTATTCAACTCGACTTTGTCGTCGGCCAATATGGACGGGGTAGACGATTTTGTCACTGCAGCAGACACCATACATCTGGATGATGCGATTTATACGGCATTAGCTATCGGCGCCTTGTCGTCTGGAGCCTTTGCCCGGAACACGACGGGCAACGCAGTGGATTCGTCGGACCGGATCATCTACGAGAAGGACACGGGCTTTCTCTTTTATGATGCAGACGGGTCCAAGACCAACTCTTCAGCAGTACAGTTCGCCACGTTGGACAAGAACCTTAACATGACCAGCGCGGATTTCATCATCGTCTAGCTGTCAGGGTCAGACGGCGTAGATCCGGTCGATCATGGTCGTCAGGCCCTTTTCGATACGGGTCCAATCTTCTTCGGTGGCGAGAGACAAGTCAGTGTAGGTCCGACTAGCCTGTGCCGCCAGAACAAGCTGATGGATGCCGCCGATCAGGAGTGCGTTCACGACTGGCGCATCCACGCTGTCGGGGGGCGAAAGGTCGCCGCGTGCCTCTTGCACAAAGGTCGACGTGGCGCGGGACCGGGCGCGGGCCAGTTGCTGTACCTGGGATGATCCATCGCTGAGTTCCCAAAGGGCGATCTTCTGCATGAGCGGTTCAGACCGCAGCGCCGCGACAACCCGCGGGACAAGATCGCGCATCACGTCGCCATAGGATTGGGCCGTCGCGTCGGGTTTGCCAAGACGGTCGGCCCACCCTTCGGCCAGATCAGCGCCAAGCGCGTCGATGAGGCCGTTGATCCCGCCAAAGTAGCGATAAATCAACTGCTTGTCGCAACCAGCGGCCCGCGCCACGGCGTTAATCCCGAAACCGGCCGACCCGTCCTGTGCCAGAACGAGACGGGCTGCGGCAAGGATTCGCCGTTCGGTGCCTTCACGGTCGCGGCTGCCTGGGGCGGATCTGTCGTTCATTCTGTCGGGGTCTCCAAGTCACCAAATGGAGACTTAGTGTGAGGACACCCATTCGGCAAGCTTGTCACCCTTGCGACAGGGCGTCGCGGTGCGCTGGCCTTGGTAGGCCGGCGTTCCAGCAGTGAGGCCGGAAGCAGCAGAGCCCGCGAAATGCGGTAGGCCAGTGATCAGATTGGCATGCCGGCCTGCAAAGGACATTGACACGAGGTTTCCGGCGAGCTTCGTAGCGGGTTGGTGCGGTCCCCATCCTCGATCCAGGAGGACGGGATGCGGGTTCGGAAAAGTCCGTCGTCTTTGGCTTCTTCTGACCCCCACCCTTGACCCGCCCCCGGGCAATAACAGTGACCGGATCGGTCACATGGCCACTGCGGGCAGATCGTACCAGTCGGGTTTGGACTGTTCCCAGAGGTTCCTGATGATGCGCTTGCCCGTCGGCCCGTCGATCAGTCCGGCCGACAGAAGCCACCGGCCGGCATTGCTCACCTCCTTGAGCACGCGGGACCCGCAGGTGCCGCAGAAGGCGCGGCGTGTGGTTTCGCCGGACTGATACCAGACCAGATGATCTGCCCCTGTCAGGGTCACATCGGCGATGGGGGCGGCGAGGAAAGCGTTGAAATTGCCGTGCATTTTCTGGCAGTCGTTGCAGTGGCAGGCCAGAACCCCAGCGCTGGCAGCTGTCAGGGTGAAGTGGATGGGCAATGCCCGGAGAGCGTGTCAGTCATGGAAAACCTGTCAGTTCAAGGTTGGGAAACAGCGGCAAAGGCCCAGTTGCGGCCGTTGCCTCGGCGCAGAGCCTGATTGATCCAGACAAGAGCGAAGGGTTCAAGGATACGGGCCTTCGTCAGGTCGCCCGCATCCTGCGGGTCAAAGCCGAGCGCGGTGAGGAGGGCAGCAACACTCGCCTTGGCCGAGTCATCATCGCCCGCCATGAACATGACGGGGCGGTGCGGCAGACGGGTATTGTCGGCCATGATCTCGGCACCGACTTGATTGAGCGTCTTGACCACCTTGGCGCCCGGCAGCCAACCCGCGAGCGTCTCTGCGCCAGAGGTCGTGTGGCCGATGGTCAGACCAAAGAGGCCGTCGATCATGCCAAGTGGGTTCATGCAGTCGATGACGATCTTGCCCGCCAGGTCCCCCAGTGCCTTTGTCGCGGCCTCGGCGGCGGGCCACGGGAGGGCGAGCACGACCACATCCGCCTGCGCCGCAGCCTCGGCCGGGGGGAGGAGGGTACCGCCAGTCTGGGACGCCAGCGTGGTGGCCTTGGGGTCTGACGTATCACGGGTGCCAAGAAGAAGGATGTGGCCGGTTTCCGACCACCCCTTTGCCAACGACTGCCCGACTCGTCCCAGACCGATGATCGCAAGTTTCACGCTGTGATTCCTGTTCCCGATACTTTCGCTTTGATGATAGGAGGGAACTGTAACAATGAAAAACGATATCGTATCATGACAGATTTCAGTAATGTGGAATTGAGACGACTGGACCTGACGTTGCTGCTCGTCTTCCTGGGCCTGCTTCACCATCGCAAGGCGACGCGGGTCGCAGCTGACCTTGGTCTGACGCAATCGGCGGTCAGTCAGGCGCTCAAGCGGTTGCGGCAAATATTTGGCGACGAGCTCTTCCTGCGCCGCCCGCACGGACTTGATCCCACGGCGGTCGCGTTGGCCCTCGAGGCCCCGGTGCGGGCAGCGGTAGAGGCGCTGCGCGGGGTGCTTGGTGGCTTCAGGACGTTTGATCCGGCCACGGCCGAGGGGGTGATCCGGATCGCGGCGCTTGATTCCGAACAGGCAGGTCTGGTTCCAGGTCTGGTGGGTGCTCTGGCAGCGGCGGCGCCGGGGCTACAACTGGCCGTCCTGCCGCTCGCCCGGGCGGCGGCGATGGAGGCGCTGGCGGCGGGACAGATCGACATCGCACTCGGGTTCTTTTGGGACCTGCCCGAGTCACTCATCGCGATGCGGCTTTATGAACAGCGGTTCCTGGTCGTCGGGCGGCTCGGGGTGATCGGTGACGGGCCGATCACGCTCGCTCGCTATGCGGCACTGCCGCATGTGCTCGTCTCGCCCGGGGGCGATCTGCGCGGGGTGGTGGATGAGGCGCTGGCCTCAGAAGGGCTGACACGGCGTGTGATTGCGGCGGTGCCGCAGTTCTTCCCGGCGCTGGTCACGGTGGCCCAGACAGACAGCATCGTGTCGATCCCCGACAGGCTCGCCCGGCGTTATGCCCCGATTCTGGGGCTGCGGGCTGTTGAACCGCCGTTGCCGCTCCGCGCCTTCTGGGTTTCTGCACTGCGGCATCGGCGGAACGCGCGGGATGGGCGGATTCTATGGATGCTGGACCTGATCGACCGGGTCGCAAAAGGGGCAGATGCCCGCTAATCGGGCAACTCCTCGGCGATCGAAGGTGCCGAAGCGCAAATTGCTTGACTCATTTTTTGAGATTCCACTACAATTTTTAGTATGGCTAAAATTTGGGTCCCAATGCTCAAACCCCGTCAAACCTCGGCCGAAACTGCTGATCCTGCCCCGTCGCTGGGCGACAAAATCCGTGCACGGCGCAAGGAAATGGGGCTGACATTGCAGTCAGTAGCCGATCAGGCGGGCCTGACGGCGGGGTTCATCAGCCAGATCGAACGGGGTCTTGCCGCGCCGTCGCTTTCCTCGCTCACGTCGGTCAGCCGGGTGCTGGACATCGACGCGAGTGCCTTTTTCACCCAGCCACCCAGCCCCGGCACGATCTCCCGGCAGGGGACGCGTCCCGTCTATGGCCTTGACCCCGCGCATATGAGTTACGAGCGCATCTCATCCTTCTTTCCGGGCAACGTGCTGCGCGCTGTCATCATCCACGAGGCGCCTGGCCACCGCAGCGAACCGATCAGCCATGAGGGAGAAGAGCTGTTCTTCATCCTGCAAGGCGCGCTCACGGTAGAGCTTGAAGGTACGCGCCATGTGCTGAACGGGGGCGACTCGATCCATTTCGCGTCGACCCGGGTGCATTCGACCTGGAACCACACGACGGGCACGACGACCATCCTGCACACCTGCACGATGGACGTGTTCGGCGACAGCCAGCGCAACAAAGATCAAGATAACTGAATCAGATATCAAAAAGACACATGATAGGGAGTATCCAATGACACATCTTTTCAAGACCGCCGTCCCGGCACTCTTCGTGTCGTCGCTCTTGTCCACGACGGCCCTTCCGGCACTTGCAGGGGGCACGCTGCGCCTTGACGAAGTGGCGGTGGGCGAACTCGATCCGGGCAAGGCATCGGACTATGCCGACACGATCCTGATGTTCAACGCCTATGACACGCTGGTCATTCCCAATCAGGGCAAACCCGGCCACCAGCCCCATCTGGCGACATCCTGGATGATCGACGGCAACACCATCACGCTGACGCTCAGGGATGATGTGAAGTTCCATTCGGGCAATGTAATGACTGCCGATGACGTTGTCTTCTCCATCGATCGGATGAAGACGCTGGGGCAGGGCAATTCTTACCTCTTCGCTATCGTGGACAAGGCCGAAGCGGTTGATCCGACAACCGTCAAGATCACGCTCACCGAACCATATTCGCCTTTCATTGCCTCGCTCGTCCGCCTGCCAATAGTGGACAAAGCGACGGTCATGGCCAACATTGTTCCCGGAGACACCGAAATGGGTGACTGGGGTCAAGCTTACCTTTCGGCCAATGATGCGGGGTCGGGCGCCTATATGGTGACCTCGCACAATCCGCAGGCTGAAACCGTGCTTACCAAGAACCCCGACTATTTCTTTGGTGTCCCCGACGGTGCCCCGAACGAGGTCCGGCTGGTCTATGGACTTGAACCCGCGACTGTGCGGACGCTCATGGCGACGGGCGAACACGACATCTCGTCCCAGTGGCTCCCGCCCGAGGTGATGTCGGCGCTAGCCGGGGAAGGGGCGCAGTTCTTTTCGGAATCCGGGACGGGCGCGTTCTATATCAAGCTCAACACACAGAAGCCGCCGCTGGACGATGTGAACTGCCGTCTGGCGCTTGCCTCGGCCTTTGACTATGCGACGGCGCTGGCCATCACGCAGATCACAGATGGCGTGGCGGGCGGCCGTCCGGCCACCGGGGCAATCCCCTTGGGCATGTTCGGGTCCAACCCGCCGGAAGAGGCGATGGTCCGAGACATGGACGCCGCCAAGGCGCATCTGGCGGAATGCAAGTACAACCCGGCAGACTATGCGCTCGAACTGTCCTGGGTGGCCGAAGTAGCGATTGAGGAACGCTTTGCGCTCTTAATGCAGTCCAACTTTGCGGAACTCGGCTTCAACACAGAAATCGTGAAGGTTCCTTGGGTCCTGTTCACCGAACGGGTCGCCACGCCGGAATCAACCCCGCATGTGAGCCAGGTCTTTGTCAATGCCGCGACTGGAGACCCCGATACGCTGCTCTACCCGATGTATCACTCATCGGCCGCGGGAACATGGCAGAGCCCGGAATACCTCAACGACCCCGAGGTGGACGCGCTCCTGACGCAGGGCCGGACCGCCGTGACGCCCGAGGATCGCGAAGCAGCCTATGCCGCACTGAACGACCGGCTGATGGCCCTGGCGCCTACGATCTTTGGCTTTGACCGGAACTCGGTCTTTGCGGCAAGCCAGCGGGTCACGGCCCCGGCGCTGACCGATCCGGCGCAGGCGTTCGGACTTGACACGATGGGGTTCACGTTCCGGCTCATGACGGTCGCCGAATGACCAAAGGTAGGGCGGGGTGAACCCCGCCCTACGCATATTCCCCTCGGGCGGGCGGAACCAGAGAAGCTCCTTCGCCTTTTCTTGGTCCCAAATATCCCGGGGGGCGGCCCAGCCGGTGGGCAGAGCCCCCTTGCCACGCCAGACGCCGACTTAACCCAGCCAGAAGTGACCCTGATGAACACGGTCCTGCGCCATACGGCCCGGCGGATCGGCACCTCGCTTCTGGTGCTGTTCGGCGTTTCGGTGCTGATCTTTGCCATCGCCCGGGTGATCCCCGGTGATCCGGCACGGGTGGCGCTTGGCCCGAACGCCAAACAGGAACAGGTTGACCAGCTGCGCGCGGCCATGTTTCTGGACGAACCCGTCGTCGCACAATACGGCCATTTCCTGTCAGGTCTTGCACGAGGCGACCTTGGCGTCTCGCTCTACACCAACCGCCCTGTGATGACGGATATTGCCGATTTCCTGCCTGCCACGCTGGAACTCGTCCTTGTCTCGGGCGTAATGATGATCGCCATCGGCCTGCCGCTTGGCATTCTGTCGGCCCGCTATCGCGGACGCTGGCCAGACCATGTGATCCGGGTGATCTCGCTTCTGGGCGTTTCGGCCCCCGCCTTTGTCTGGGCCGTGGTGCTGATGCTTCTCTTCGCATTTTACCTCCCGCTCTTCCCCATCGCGGGGCGGCTGCACGACAGTTTCGACATTCCTCGCGTCACCGGGTTCCTGACGATCGATACGGCGATTGCCGGAAATTGGGCCGCCTTTGGCGATGCCTGGCGGCATCTGGCGCTGCCCGCCTTTGCTCTGGCCCTTTCAGGGATCGGGCAGGCGGCCCGCCTGACGCGGGCAAACATGATCGAGACCTACGAGAAACCCTATATCGAAATGGCCCAGGCCTATGGCTGGCCCGAGAAGCGGATCGCGAACCGCTATGCATTCAAGCCCTCGCTGATCCCGTCGCTGACGATCATCGGCCTCGATTTCGCGGCACTCCTCGGCAATGCCTTTCTGGTCGAGGCCGTGTTCGGCTGGCCGGGGCTGTCGCGATATGGGGTCAACGTGATCCTGCGCAAGGACCTGAATGCCATCGTGGGCACGGTCCTGATCATTTCGGCCATGTTCATTCTGGTGAACATCATCGTCGATATCCTGACGGTCATCCTGAACCCCCGCATCCGCAAGGCAGATGCAAGATGAAGCGCATGACCACCATCCTTCTTGCCAATCCGTTGTCGCTGTTGGGCGTGCTGCTTGTCGGGTTGGTCGTACTGCTGGCGGTCTTCGCGCCGCTGATCGCACCGTTCCCGGACCATCGCGGCGCGGTCGTGGATTTTGCCAATTTCAACAAACCGCCCGGCTGGCCCCATCTCATGGGGACGGATGTCGTGGGCCGCGATCTGTTCAGCCGTATCCTCTACGCCTACCGAATCTCGCTGATCCTCGGCGTCGTGGTGCTCGCGATAGCCGTGCCAATCGGGGTGACGCTGGGCCTGATGGCCGGCTATCTGGGCGGTTGGTGGGAATACGGGCTCATGCGCCTGACCGACGTGTTCCTGTCGATCCCGCCGCTCGTGCTGGCCATTTCGATCATGGGTGTGCTGGAACCTACGCTGATGAATGGCATGTTGGCCGTCACGGTAATGTGGTGGCCGTGGTACACTCGGCTCGTCTACAACATCACGCGGGGGGAAAAGGTCGAAGGCTATGTCCTCGCGGCAGAGGTGATCGGGGCGTCCAAGACTCATATCATGTTCCGCGAGATCCTGCCTAACTGCGTCCCGGCGGTGGTGACCAAGATGACGCTCGATCTGGGCTTTGTGATCCTGATCGTCTCATCGCTCAGCTTCCTTGGCCTTGGGGTGCAGCCCCCGACGCCCGACCTTGGCTCCATGGTGGCCGAAGGGGCGAAATACCTGCCCGACAGCTGGTGGCTTTCAGTCTTTCCGGGCCTTGCCATCCTGATCGCGGTCTTTGGCTTCAACCTGATCGGCGACGGCCTGCGGGACATTCTGGGGGCCGACAGATGACCCCTTCCTTCTTCCTCCGTTCTTCTGACCCCAAAGATCCTACGGTGGCGCGGGGGTGTGAACCCCCCGCTGCGCCGCCGGCAACAGGGGCTACGCCATGACACTGGTCCTGAACATCCGCGACCTGCAGTTGGCCTTCAAAAGTTGGTCCGGCACGTCTGAAGTGCTGCACGGGATCAGCCTAACCATCGGCAAGGGCGAACGGGTGGCACTTGTCGGCGAAAGCGGGTCGGGCAAGTCGGTGACGGCGCGGATCGTGCTGGGGCTCTTGCAGGAACTTCGGGGGGTACAAATCAGCGGCTCAGTGGAATTTCAGGGCCAAGATCTGGGCGCGATGCCCGACCGGGAACGTCGGGCACTGCGCGGAACGGCGATGTCGATGATCTTTCAGGACCCGACGTCTTCGCTGAACCCCGTGTTCAAGATCGCCCCGCAGTTTCAGGAGGTGCTCGCCCGCGTCACGCCGGGGATCAGCATGTCGGCCACGCGGGTTAGGGCCACGGACCTGCTACGCGAGGTGGCCATTGCCGAACCCGAACGGGTGCTCGACTCCTATCCGTTCCAACTCTCGGGCGGCATGAACCAGCGAGTGATGATCGCGATGGCACTGGCCAATCGCCCTGCTCTGCTCCTTGCTGACGAACCCGGCACCGCGCTCGACGTCACGGTGCAGGCGCAGACTCTGGACCTGATGCGGGCGCTGGTGACAGATCACGGGACGTCGGTCCTGTTCATCTCGCACAATCTGGGTGTTGTTCGGGAATTCGCGGACCGGACCTATGTGATCTATCGTGGGAATATCGTCGAGGAAGGGCCGACGCGTGACGTTTTCGAGAACCCCGGCCATCCCTACACCCGCGCCCTGATGGCTGCCCAGCCCAAGATCACCGGTGGCGGGCTGCCCGATCTGGTCGAGGGTGACCGGCATTACCTCGAGCCGCGTTTTGTCCACGAGGGCGTGGCATGAGCCTGTTGTCGCTGCGCCAGTTGGGCAAATCATTCCAGACCGGCGCACATGAGGTGCGTGCGCTGCAGGATGTAACGCTTGACGTAGCGGACGGGGAATGTCTTGCCATCGTGGGCGAAAGCGGATCGGGGAAATCGACGCTGGCAAATCTGGTGCTGGGGCTGTTCCCGCCCACGACCGGGGCAGTGGAGTTTGACGGGGCGGAACTGCCCGTCGTTAGGACGCTCGCACATCGCAGGTCGATCCAGCTGGTGCAGCAGAACCCGGCTTCGGCCCTGAACCCCCGCCGGTCGGTGGGGGCGTCTCTGCAACTGGCGCTCGACGTCCACGGGATCGGCACTTCGGATACGCGGCCTGCCCGGGTTGCAGAACTCCTCCGCGACGTGGGCCTGCCCGAGGATCTCGCCCGCCGTTCGCCCACGTCCCTTTCGGGCGGGCAGCGGCAGAGGGTGGCGATTGCCCGGGCGCTCGCCTGCGAAAGCCGTCTGGTGGTGCTGGATGAACCGACCTCCGCGCTGGACGTGCTGGTGCAGGCGCAGGTGCTGCGGCTGCTGGCTGATCTGCGGGCGCGGCACAACCTGACTTATCTGTTCATCACGCATGACCTTGCCGTCGTGCGCAACATCGCGACGCGGGTGGCCGTGTTCAGCCAGGGCCGGATGGTCGAACTGGCTGAGACTGAAACGATATTCACCGCGCCGCAGGATCCCTACACACGGCGGCTGATCTCCGCTGTGCCCGTCATTACTGAGGAGGAAAAGACCATGCGCAACGGGCTGAGCCAATCATGAGCGACAGGGTTGCAGAGGCATTGGCCGAGGCCGAGAGCCAACCGATGACGGCACTCGAGGCGCTGGGTCGTCTGTCCGAGCAGGTGACGGGTGCGAAACTAGTGACGCTGATGACCTCCGATGCCGAGACGGGCGAGGCCGAGCGCGTCTGGTCGAACATGCCGGACGAATACCCCGTCGCCGGACGCAAGCCGCTGAATGAGACGCATTGGTCGCGGACAGTACTGGGCGAACACAAGACCTTTGTCGCCAATACGATCGAAGAGATCGCTGAGGTCTTTTTCGATCACGAGCAGATCGGGTCGCTGGGCTGCGGATCGGTGATGAATCTGCCGATCATCGTGGGCGGCACGGTGCTTGGCACGATCAACTGCCTTGATGTGGCAGGCTATTTCACGCCCGAACGGGTTACGGCGGCGGATGTGTTGCGTGTGCCCGGGGCGGCTGTTTACCTTTACGAGAAACTCCACAGGATGGGAGCCGCATGATGGCCAAGACCCTGCGCATCGCCACCGACGTGGGTGGCACATTCACCGACCTCGTGGCCTTTTCGACCGACGATCAGGGGCGGCAGACGATCCGCACCGCCAAGTCAGACACGACGCCGCCCAACTTTGAGCGGGGCGTGCTGAACGTGATGGACAAGGTGGGGATCGACGCCGCCGAGGTCGGTTTTCTGGCCCACGGGACGACGGTCGTCATTAATGCTCTGACTGAACGCAAGGGCGTCAAGGTGGGTCTTATCACCACCAAAGGGTTCCGCGACACGCTCGAGATTGCGCGGGGCAACCGACCCGATTTTTTCAACCTGTTCTATGAGAAACCCAAGCCGTTTGTGCCGCGTTATCTGCGCCGGGAGTTGCCGGAGCGGATGACCTATCTGGGGGTGGTGCATACCGCGTTGGACCTGTCTGACTTGGCCGCCATCGTAGCAGATTTCAAGGCTGAAGGGGTGGAGGCGGTCGCCATCTCCTTCCTGCATTCCTACGCCAACTCCACCCATGAGGAGGCAGCCCATGCCGAACTCAAACGCCTCTGGCCCGAGGTGGCGTCGGTCGCCGCGCATCAGATTGCGCGGGAATGGCGGGAGTACGAGCGGACGAATACCGCCGTGTTGTCGGCCTACGTCCAGCCGACGGCAGAGCGGTATCTGCGGCGGCTCGATGCGGGGCTGAAGGGGCGGGGGCTGAAACAGTCGCCCTTTATCATGCAATCGAACTGCGGTGTGGACAGCCTTGAGGCCGTGGCACGTACACCGATCACGATGGTGGAAAGCGGACCGGCCTCGGGCTTCTGGGGAGCGGCGGAACTGGGCAAGCTGATCGGCAAGCCGAATGTGCTCGCGCTGGATATCGGGGGCACGACGGCGAAATGCGCGCTGATCGAAAACGGGGCGGTCAAGATCATGACCGACTACTGGATCGAACGCGACCGCAAATCGGCGGGCTATCCGATCATGGTGCCGGTCGTCGATCTGGTCGAAATCGGCAATGGCGGTGGGTCGATTGCCTGGGTCGATGACTTTGCCAAGCTGCATGTCGGCCCGCAATCGGCGGGCGCCGTGCCGGGGCCTGCGGCCTATGGGCGGGGCGGCGTGCAGGCGACGACGACCGATGCCAACCTGTGGCTGGGCCGGATCAATCGCGACTACTTCTGCGGCGGTGACGTGGAGGCAGACATGGGAGCGGTCGAAACGGCCCTGACCGGGGTCGCGGTGCGTCTGGGCGCGGGCACGGACGAGGCAGCGCGGGGCATCATCCGGATCGCCAACAACAACATGGTCAACGCGCTGAAACTCGTGTCGCTCAACCGGGGCTTCGATCCGCGTGACTTTACACTTGTTGCGTTTGGTGGCGGTGGGGGGATGCATGCCGTGGCTTTGGCGCAGGATCTGGGGATCGGCCATGTCGTTGTTCCGTTCGGTGCCTCGGTGTTTTCGGCTTGGGGCATGATGATGTCGGACCTGCGGCGCGATTACTTTGTCACCCGCTTGTCGGGGCTGGTAGCGGGTGCGGCGGCGGGGATCGAAGCCGCTTTTGCCGCGACCGAATGCGGAGCCATGGCGCAGTTCGCCGCTGAGGGGATCAGTGAAGTGAATTTCCAGCGCTATGGTAAGTTCCGCTATCAGAATCAGGAACATACGGTCGAGGTGCCGCTGACGATGGGGGTCATCTCGGACGCCGATCTGGTGGCAATCTCGGACGAATTCCACGCGACCTATGAACGGGAATACACCTACCGCCTCAAGGCCCCGGTTGAGATGGTGGGGCTGCACGTGATCGCCACAGCAGCCGTGGGCAAGCTGACCATGACCGAGGAGGCGCTGGGCGACAGTGACGCCACATCGGCTGTCAAGGGGCAGCGGCCTGTCGATTACGCGCTGGAAGGCACACATGAGGCCACGATCTATGACGGGGACAAGCTGAACCCGGGCATGGTCCTCTTCGGCCCCGCCGTGATCGAAGACCCCGGCACCACTATCGTGATCCACCCCGGCAACCGCGTCCACATGGACGGCTATCGCAACCTGCATATCGCCACGGCGGGAGAGTGACATGACAAGCCACGAAAACGATCCGATCACCCAGGAAATCATCCAGAATTCCCTTCAGGCCGCAGCGGACGAGATGTTCGCCGCCATGCGCAAGACGGCGATGAGTTCGATCATCTACGAAGTGCTAGACATGGGCACGGGCATCCTCGACCACAGGGGAGAGATCGCCTGCTCCGGTGCGGGCATCCCCGCTTTCGTCGGCGTGCTCGACAAATCGGTCAAGGTGGTGGTGGCAAAGTTCGATCCCGCCGATATCCGGCCGGGTGACGTCTATGCGACCAACGATCCCTATTACGGCGGGGTCACCCACCTGAACGATATCATCGTGATGATGCCCGTATTTGCCGAAGGCACGCTGATCGCCTGGACGGCGAACATCGCTCACAATTCGGACGTGGGGGGCATGGCGCCGGGTTCCCTTACCGGGGAAGCCACGGAAATCTTTCAGGAAGGTCTGCGTCTTCCCGCGATCCGCATCATCCGCGAAGGGGTGACGATCGACCCGGTGTTCGAGATCATCAAGGTCAACAGCCGGATGCCTGATGTTCTGGAAGGCGACGTCTGGGCCGCGATTGCAAGCGTGCGGATCGGGGCAAGGCGGCTTACGGAACTCGCGCTGAAATACGGCGTGGCGACGTTCCAGCGGGCGATGGCCGGGTTCATGGATTTCGGTGAAAAGGTCAGCCGCAAGGCGATGGCCGGCCTGCCCAAGGGCACCTTCGAATTGACTGAGGAGCAGGACGACGGCACGTTCTATAACGTCAGGATTACCATCACCGATGACGAATTCGTCGTCGACCTGCGCGACAACCCCGACCAGTCCAAGGGGCCGGTCAATACCAGCCGCGACGGGGTGATGGTATCCTGCCAGATGCTGTTCAAATCGCTGACCGACCCCTATTCGCCCGCAAACGAAGGATCCTTCCGGCCGATCCGTCTGCTGACCCGCGAAGGATCAGTTTTCCATGCGAAGGAACCGGCTCCCATTGGGTTCTACTACGAGATCGAGTTGCGCGTGTATGACATCATGTGGCGGTGCCTTGCGCCGCATCTGCCCGCAAAACTCGCCTCAGGCCATTTCGCGAGCGTTTGCGGCACATTCATCGGCGGGATCCATCCCGACACCGGGCGGCAATACACGATCATAGAACCGCAGATCGGCGGCTGGGGTGCGCGGGCCGGGGCGGATGGCAACTCGGCCATGTTCTGCGGTTTCCATGGCGAGACCTACAACTGCCCGGCCGAGGTGAACGAGGCGCGGAACGGGGTGTTTGTCGATCAGATGGTGCTGAACACCGGACCGGGGGGCGAAGGCGAGTTCACGGGCGGTCGGGGCATCATCATGGATTACCGCGTCCGCGCGGCGACTGGTTTCCTTACGGCGGGCTACACGCGGTCCAAGTTCCCTGCCTGGGCGATGGAGGGCGGCAACGAAGGCTCGCCCAATCTGGTTGAGTTCATCCCCAAGACCGGGGCGCCCGTGCGCTATTCCTTCGTCTCGGGCCTGCAGACACATGAAGGTGATGTGATCCGCGTGATGACGGGGAATGGCGGGGGCTATGGCCACCCCAAGGACCGCGATCCGGCGCGGATCGAGATGGACATAAAGAATGGCATCTTGACGCCAGAGCGCGCCAGAGAGGTGTATGGATGGGCAGGTTGATGCACCCCGTCTTTGCCGTTGAAAGGTCTTAAGATGGCTGAACCCCTGCGGATCATGTTCCACAATCCTGTCGGTCACGCTGGCTATGACCAGTTGTTTGCCGATATGGTCGCAGCCCACAGGCAGCCGGGGACCGAGGTGCATGTCACCTCTCTCCCGCCCGAGGACGGGGCCTTTACCCATATCGAGTATCGCACCTACGAAGGCCTCGTGACCGGCGGCGTCGTCCGCGCCGCCCGCGCCGCCGCCCGCGAAGGCTTTGATGCCTTCGTCATTGCCTGCTTCTATGACACGGCCCTCCACGACGCGCGCGAGATTTCGGGCGAAATGGTCGTGACCGCGCCCTGCATAGCCTCCTGCGAGATCGCGTCCAGCCTGTCCAACAGGTTCGGTGTGATTGTGGGACGGCGCAAATGGGTAGCCCAGATGCAGGCCACGGTTCACGAATACGGCTACGGCTCACGTCTCGCCGGCTTCTATCACGTGGAATTGGGCGTGAATGAATTCCAGCAAGACCATGCCGAAACTGAACGCCGCCTGATCGCGGCAGGCCGCAAGGCCGTGGACGAAGACTATGCCGAGGCGCTGATCCTGGGCTGCACGCTCGAAGTCGGTTTTCACCGTGAGATCAGCGAGACGCTGGGCGTGCCGGTTATCGACCCCTCGATCGCGGCGCTGAAGCGGGCCGAGTATGCAGCGGGGCTCAAGCGCCTTTGTGGGTGGAAACCGTCTCGCAAATGGTCCTGCGAAGCGCCGCCCGAAGACGAGATCGCCCGCTTTGGCGCGCTCGACACCAACCGCCCCTTTGGCAACCGCATCGTCGTTGCCGCCTGATCAAGGAGTTTGCCCATGTCCGTCGAATCCCGTCTGACAGCACTTCGCTCTTCCATGGCCGCCACCGGCACCGATCTGATCGCGCTGGGGCCGGGGCCCAACATGCACTGGGCGCTGGGCTTTCACACCCATGCGGATGAACGGCCCTGCTTCCTCATGGTGACCAAGGACAAGGCCGGGTTCCTCATGCCTGTGCTGAACGCCGCCGATGCGCGGGCCCGATCAAACCTGCCGATGTTCACCTGGGCCGATGCCGATGGCCCGGATGCTGCGCTGCAACAGGCGCTGGCGGGCCTCGGCGCCACGACCGCCCGCAAGGTGGCAGTGGACGAAACCATGCGGGCGGATTTCGCGCTCCTCCTCCTCGACGCGATGCCGCAGGCGCAGCACAGTTTCGCGGCGGAAACGCTGGGCGCGCTCCGGATGCGAAAAGACGCGGGCGAACAGCAGGAACTGCGGGATAATTCCGCGATAGCCGACGAGGCGATGCAGGCGATCTTCGCCGCGATCAAGCCGGGGATGAAGGAATCTGACCTCGCCGCCATCGCCATCGGGGTCTTCAAGGACCACGGCGCCGCCCCTCTCTTCACCATCGTGGGCGCTGGCATGAACGGGGCCTATCCGCATCACCACACGGGCGACACCGTGCTGAAAGAGGGTGATGCCGTCGTCATCGATATCGGCGCGCGCCGGGGTGCCTTTTCGTCCGACATCACCCGAATGGTGGTCATGGGCGAACCGCCCGCCGACTATACCCGCGTCCATGCGGTCGTGGAACAGGCCGTACAGGCTGCCCTTGCCGCCGCCCAGCCCGGTGCGCGCGCCAGCACCGTAGACAAGGCCGCCCGAGACGTCATCACCACCGCCGGTTATGGCGAATACTTCGTCCACCGCACTGGCCACGGCATGGGCCTCGAAGGTCACGAGCCGCCCTATATCACCGAAACGTCGGACTTGATCCTCGAACCTGGAATGGTCTTTTCCATTGAACCGGGCATCTACCTGACGGGCCGCTTTGGAGTGAGGCTCGAGGATATCGTGATCCTGCAAGAGAACGGGCCCGAGGTTCTCTCGTGCTTGCCAAGAACCGTCCATGCCGTTTCCGTCTGAGGAGCCTCCGATGCCTCGTGTCTGGACCATCCCATCCTACACCGGCTATCCCGGCCTGACCCTGTCTGAAGAACCCGGCGACGCCCCTGCTCCGGGCGAGGTGCGTTTGCGCGTCCATGCCTTTGCCCTCAACTGGGGCGACATGGATCTGATGCTCGACAACTATTCCTTCAGCTTTCGCTCCTTCCCCACCCGCGTCGGAATCGAGGCCGCAGGCGTGATCGACGCGGTGGGCCCCGGCGTGACCGGCTGGAGGGTCGGTAACAGTGTCGGCACGCTGCCTTACTTCTATTGGCATCGCGGTGTGAGCGGCGATCAGGCTTGCGTGGATGCCCGCTATCTGGCTGCAACACCGGCCGGCCTGAGCAAGGCCGAATCGGCCTCCATCTGGATGCAATTCCTGACGGCCTATTTCCCGTTTTGCGAAATCACGCCCGTCGGCCCCGGCAGCGCGGTGCTGATACCCGCCGGCACGAGCACAGCTGGCGCGGCCGCCATCCTGATTGCGCGGGCGCGCGGGGCGACAGTCATCACCACCACCCGCGACCAGGCCAACGCTGAGGCCTTGCGCGGCATCGGGGCCGATCATGTGCTTGTTACCGGCCAGGGCCCCATCGCCCCGCTGATCCGCGACATCACCGCCGGGCGTGGCATCGACATTGCATTCGATCCCATAGGCGCTGGTCTGATCGGAGACTATGCCTGCGCGCTTGCCCGCGACGCCCGCATCTATTTCTACGGCACGCTCGATACCAGACCGCCATCCTTGCCGTTGATGCAGATGTTTCAGGCCAACGCAACGTTCCAGCCCTATTCTGTCTTCAACTATGTACAGGACGATGCGGCCCGCGCACGCGGCATCGCCTTCGTGACAAAGGGCCTTGCCGAAGGCAGCCTGAAACCCAACGTCGACCGCTCTTTTCCGATGGAACGTTACCGCGAAGCCTTTGACTACCTTACGTCCAAGCGCAGGACGCATGGCAAGGTCGTCGTCCTGACCGGCCTTTGACGGTGCCTGCCCCACCCCCCTGAGCCGGTCCTGACCGCCCAAACCGCACAAAGAACAGGCAGATGTCACCCATCCCGACCCAATCGGACCGGGACAGGTGGCGCTTTGCTCCGCGCCGTGGGAACGTCGGAAGGAACCGCACACCCGCAAACCAACGTCCGCTCCTTCTACTGGTCCCAAATACCACGGGGGGAGGCGCAGCCGGGGGGCAGAGCCCCCCTCCGACCCCGGAAAAGCAAAGAACCCATGTCGATCAAAGCTGCCATCCACCACCTGACCCATTACAAATACGACCGGCCCGTCATCCTCGGCCCGCAGGTTGTCCGCCTGCGTCCCGCGCCGCACAGCCGGACCAGGGTGATTTCCCACTCGCTCAAGGTCGGGCCGCAGCCGCATTTCGTGAACAACCAGCAGGACCCCTATGGTAACTGGCTAGCCCGGTTTGTCTTTCCCGAGCCGGTTACCGATTTCCGGATCGAGGTCGATCTTGTGGCCGACATGACAGTCTACAACCCCTTTGATTTCTTCGTCGAGGATACGGCGACCGAATGGCCGTTCGACTATCCAGCCGACATCTCGCCCGACCTTGTCATTTACCGCACGCCGGAAACTGCGGGGCCTTTGCTGCAGGACTATCTCGACACGATCAGCCGGGAAAAGCAGCGCACGGTTGATATGGTTGTTGGACTGAACGCAAGGCTGGCGCAGGACATCGGCTATATCATCCGGATGGAGCCGGGTGTGCATACGCCGGAGGAAACGCTGGCGCTTGCCAAAGGGTCGTGCCGCGATACAAGTTGGCTTCTGGTGCAGGTGCTGCGGCACCTCGGCCTCGCGGCGCGGTTCGTGTCGGGCTACTTGATCCAGTTGAAACCTGATCTGAAGGCACTCGACGGCCCGCAGGGGACCGAGGTTGATTTCACCGATCTGCACGCCTGGTCTGAAGTCTATCTGCCCGGCGCCGGCTGGATTGGGCTTGACCCGACAAGCGGCCTGCTGACCGGGGAAAGCCACATCCCGCTGGCCGCGACGCCGCATTACCGCAACGCCGCGCCGATCATCGGCATGGCGAGTCCTGCCGATGTCAACTTCGGTTTCGACATGTCGGTGACCCGCGTGGCCGAACATCCGCGCATCACGAAACCCTATTCCGACGCGGCCTGGGCGCAGCTTGATGCGCTGGGCCGCAAGGTGGATGCGGTCCTGCGGGCGGGCGATGTACGCCTGACGATGGGGGGCGAGCCGACATTCGTCTCGATCGACGATTTCGAGTCAGAGGAATGGAACACCGCCGCCGTCGGCCCGACGAAGCGCATCCTTGCCGACCGCCTGATCCGCCGCCTGCGCGACCGCTTCGCGCCCGGCGGGTTCCTGCATTACGGGCAGGGCAAATGGTATCCGGGCGAAACGCTGCCGCGCTGGTCATTTTCGCTATACTGGCGAACTGATGGCAAACCCGTCTGGTCCGACCCCGCGCTCATCGCCGCCGAAGGCAAGGATGACAGCGTCGGCAAGGACGAGGCGCAGGCACTTCTGACCGAGATCGCCGCCGAATTGCAGCTTGATACCGACTGCATCTTGCCCGCCTTTGAAGACCCGGCCCAATGGCTCGTGAAGGAGGCGAACCTGCCCGAGAACGTGACTCCGGCCAATTCGAAGCTGAAGGATGCCGAAGAGCGGCACCGCCTTTCCACCGTCTTCAACCGGGGCCTAACCGAACCTACGGGCTTTGTCCTGCCGGTGCAAAGCTGGCAATCGCAGTCCACGTCGCGGCGCTGGCGGACGGAGAAATGGTCACTGCGGCGGGGGCATATGTTCCTTGTTCCCGGCGACAGCCCCGTGGGCTATCGCCTGCTGCTGGAATCCCTGCCGTGGATTCCGGCGTCGCAATACCCCTTCATCAACCCGACGGATCCGTCCGTTGACCTTCCTCCCCTGCCGGACACGGTTGAACGGGAACAGGCCCGCGCGAGTTTCACCGCCAGCAGTCCGCAAGGCAACCAGATCAATCAGGGCTCGCCTGTGGCCGAGGTCGACGGCTTCATTCGCACAGCGCTGAGCGTCGAGGCGCGGGACGGGCGGTTGTGCGTGTTCATGCCGCCGGTGGTCTCGGTCGAGGATTATCTGGACCTGTTGCGGGCGGCCGAGGCTGCGGCCAGGAAACTGGGCCTGCCCGTGCATATCGAAGGCTATGCCCCCCCGCATGACCCCCGCCTGAACGTGATCCGTGTGGCCCCCGATCCAGGTGTGATCGAGGTGAACATCCATCCCGCCGATACCTGGGAGGATTGCGTCGCGATCACCGCCGGCGTTTACGAGGATGCCCGCCAGACCCGCCTGGGAGCCGACAAGTTTATGATCGACGGCAAGCACTGCGGCACTGGCGGTGGCAACCATGTGGTCGTCGGGGGCCGGACACTTAACGACAGCCCGTTCCTGCGGCGGCCTGATCTGCTGAAAAGCCTGATCCTCCATTGGAACCGGCATCCGTCGCTGTCCTACCTGTTTTCCGGCCTGTTCATCGGCCCCACCTCGCAGGCGCCCCGGATCGACGAGGCAAGACATGACTCTCTGTACGAGTTGGAAATCGCCTTGGCCCAAGTTCCGGTGCCGGGTGGTGTTCAGCCCTTGCCGTGGCTCACCGACCGTCTGCTCCGCAACATCCTGACCGATGTCACGGGCAACACGCACCGGGCCGAGATCTGCATTGACAAGTTGTTTTCGCCCGATGGCCCGACGGGGCGTCTTGGCCTTGTGGAGTTTCGCGGGTTCGAAATGCCGCCCGATGCGCGGATGAGCCTTGCGCAGCAACTCCTCCTCCGCGCGCTGATCGCCCGGTTCTGGAATGCGCCCGCCGATGGCCCGCTGACCCGTTGGGGCACAACGCTGCACGACCGGTTCATGCTGCCCCATTACATATGGGAGGATTTCCGCGACGTGCTGCGCGATCTGGCCCAACACGGCTTCCCGCTTGACGAGGACTGGTTCAAGGCGCAGGCCGAATTCCGGTTTCCCTTCTGCGGCCAGGTCGAGGCTGAAGGCGTGCAACTCGAACTGCGGCAGGCACTTGAGCCCTGGCACGTGCTAGGAGAGACTGGGGCGATCGGCGGGACGGTACGCTATACCGACAGCTCGACCGAGCGGTTGCAGGTGCAGTTCAAGTCGGCGGAACCCACGCGCTATACGATTACCTGCAACGGGCGGGCTTTGCCTATGACAGCCACGGGGGAAAGCGGTGTGTCGGTTGCGGGTCTGCGGTTCAAGGCGTGGCAGCCAGCGGCGGCTATCCATCCGGTGCTGCGGGTCGATGCGCCGCTGACCTTTGACATCTATGACACATGGTCGGGCCGGGCGCTGGCAGGGTGTGTCTATCATGTCGCCCATCCGGGCGGTCGTAACTATGACACCTTCCCCGTGAATGGGAACGAGGCCGAGGCGCGGCGGCTGTCGCGGTTTGAACCGCACGGGCACAGGCCGTCCCTTTATGCCCCGCCACCCGAAAAGCGGCATCCCGAGTTTCCCATGACTCTTGACCTGCGGCGGGCACCCGGCGTGTAAAGGCGCATGGACCCCGCCCTGTCAAAGCCTGCTGCCGCCCCTTCGCTTCTTGCGGGATATCGGCCATTCCCGGGGGTGCCGGACGAGGTGGTAGATGCGGCGGGCCGGGTGCGGCCTGTGTGGGACGCATTCCTGCGCCATTTGGCCGCGATCCCGGCCGAGGACTTGCAGCACCGTTTCGGGCGCGGAGACCAGTATCTGCGCGATCAGGGCGTCTATCTGCGTCAATACGGGGCCGAAGGGTCAACCGAACGCGCATGGCCCCTATCGCATATCCCCGTTCTGATCGAAGAAGCGGAATGGGAAACGCTGACGGCGGGCCTGATCCAGCGGGCGGACCTGCTGGAACGGGTCATGACCGACCTTTACGGACCGGGTAAGTTAGTGTCGGACGGGTATCTGCCGCCGTCGCTGATCGCAGGGAACTCGGAGTGGCTGCGGCCATTGGTGGATGTCGTGCCACGCGGTGGGCATTTCCTGCAGTTCGTCGCGTTTGAAATCGGGCGGGGGCCGGATGGCTGCTGGTGGGTGCTCGGCGATCGCACGCAGGCCCCGTCGGGGGCGGGTTTCGCGCTGGAAAACCGAGTTGCCACGACGCGGACGTTTTCGGATTTCTACGCTGCGGCGCATGTCCATCGCCTCGCTGGGTTCTTTCGGGCGTTCCGGGATACGATGATCGGGCTGCAGGCCGACCCCGAAAGCCGGGTGGCAATCCTCACGCCTGGCCTGTTGACCGATACCTATTTCGAACACGCCTACATCGCCCGCTATCTCGGTTTCATGCTCTTGCAGGGCGAGGATCTGACCGTTTCGGACGGGCAGTTGATGGTGCGCTCGGTTTCGGGCCTACGGCCCGTAAGCGTCTTGTGGCGCAGGCTCGACGCGGCCTATGCCGACCCTCTGGAACTTGATCCGGCCTCCCGCCTTGGCACGCCGGGGATGGTGTCGGCGCTGCGGCAAGGGTCGGTGACCTTGGTGAATGCGCTTGGCTCTGGCGTTTTGGAAACCAGGGCGTTGCTCGCCTTCCTGCCTCGCATCGCCCGGGCTTTACTGGGCGAACCCCTGCAAATCCCCAACATCGCCACATGGTGGTGCGGGCAGGCCGCCGAACGGGCGCAAGTCACCGCACACCCGGAACGGATGGTGGTCAGCCCCGCAATGTCGATGCGGCAACCTTTTGAGGATGCTGTCCCGGTCGACCGGCGCGGCGCGGCTTTAGCTGAATGGCTCGCTGCAGAGGGCGAAGGGCTGGTGGCCCAAGAAGCAGTCACGCTTTCCACCACGCCCGCCCACATTGACGGCGCACTCGTCCCCCGCCCGATGAGCCTGCGGGTCTTCCTGCTGCGCACACCCGACGGATGGCAGGCCATGCCCGGCGGCTTTGCCCGCATCGGCCGCACGCCAGACCCGGCAGCGGTCGCGATGCAGCGTGGTGGGCAGGCGGCGGATGTCTGGATCGTCAGCCCCAAGCCAGTCGAGGCCACGACCATGCTGCCCCCGGCCAGCGCACCCTATCGTAGGCCCCTCCCGGGGATGTTGCCCGCGCGGGCGGCAGACAACCTGTTCTGGCTCGGCCGCTATGTGGAACGGACCGAGGGGATCCTGCGCCTTCTGCGGTCTCGCAACGTGCGAATGGCGGAAAGCGGGCCGGTGGCGACGCCGTTGATTGCAGCGATGGACCCGCTCTTCAAGGCGATGGGTGTCGATCCGGCGCAAGGCATTCCGGCGGGCATGATCTCGACCCTTGGTGCTGCGATTTCCACGGCGGGGCAGGTGCGCGACCGGTTTTCGCAGGACGGCTGGTCGGCCCTGGCCGACATGGACAAGACCGCCCGGCGCATGGCGAAAAGCGTGACACCGGGCGACGACGCTGCGCGCGCGGTGTCGGCGCTGTTGCGCAAGCTGTCCGGGTTTTCGGGGCTGGTGCACGAAAACATGTACCGCTTTCTAGGCTGGCGGTTCCTCGAACTCGGGCGACATCACGAACGGGCCATGTCGATGGCGGCACTGCTGGCCACGCTGGCCGATCCCAAGGCGCCCGAAGGCGCGCTCGATCTTGCGGTCGAGGTGGGCGACAGTGTGATGACGCACGGGCGTCGGTTCGCTGTGGCGACGGCTCGGGACACGGTGATTGACCTCCTCGCGCTGGACGGTCTGAACCCCCGTGCGATCCGGTTCCAGCTGGACGGGATCAAGGATCAGGTCGCGCTCTTGCCCGGCGCGATGGACGCGGGCCAACCCTCGACCTTGTCGCGGGCGGTGCTGCGCATTCACACGCAACTTGCCAGCGAACAGCCCGAGACGATGACGACAGCGGCGCTCTTGTCGATTCAGGGGCAGATCGCGGGGCTGTCGGACTTGCTGGCCGACAGTTATCTGCACTGATGCTTTACGATATCCGCTTGCGCATTACCTATGACTATGACCGGCCCGCCGCCGAAGGGCGGCAGTTGCTGCGCCTTCTGCCGGTGGACCTGCCCGATCTTCAACGTGTGCAGTCCTCCGCGCTCAAGGTCGATCCCACCCCGGCGGAGCGGGCTGAGTTTCGGGATTTCTTTGGCAATCGCGTGGTGCAGGTGGCCCTGACCGGCGGCCACGCCATGACGCGGTTCGAGGCAGTGGCGCGGGTCGAACGTACGGCCGGGCGGCCCGTCCCAGCCACCGCACCGGCGCTCTACGCGCTGGTGGCCGAGATCGCCGCGATGCGGGGGCTCGACGCGATGCAGCCCCATCATTTCCGCAACCCCTCGCCCCGGATCGGCGCGGTGACCGAGATCACCGCCTACACCGCAAAGGCCGCCAAACCCGCCCGTGACGTGATCCGCGCGGTCGAGTCGGTGGGTCTGGCGCTCCACCGCGACATGACCTTTGACCCCAAGGCAACGACCGTCGAAACAGCCCCGGTCGAGGCTTTTGTCCAGCGCAAGGGGGTCTGTCAGGACTATGCTCAGATCATGATTGCGGGCCTGCGCGGCGTGGGCATCCCGGCAGGCTATGTCTCGGGCTATCTGCGGACGGTTCCGCCGCCGGGCAAACCGCGCTTGGAAGGGGCGGACGCGATGCACGCCTGGGTCATGGCCTGGTGCGGGCAGGCAGCGGGATGGGTGGAATTTGACCCCACGAATGCCTGTTTCGTGACTGATCAGCACATCACCATCGCCCGCGGCCGCGACTATGGTGATGTCTCACCGGTTGCCGGAATCCTGCGCACATCGGGCCATCAGAGAAGCTCTCAGGCCGTCGATGTGATCGCCCTGCAAGAGAAGCCGGCCTCTGCCGCCCCCTGACTGGAAACTCGGGCTGGACGATCCGTGCAATGGGTATAAACAGCGGGTGGAACCTTCTGGAATGCGTGGCTGACCCGGATGCTTTTTTCCTATCGCCTTGACACCAACCGACTTGTGCCGATGCCGCACGGCGATGATCTGCACAGCGCGATCTGGATCGACCTCTACCGCCCGCAGCCCGAACAGGCCGCTGCGGTTGCGGCGCTGGGCGTCGAGGTCCCGACGCTTGAGGATATGGAGGAAATCGAGATTTCCAACCGCCTCTACCGCGAAGGGGCGAATGAATACATGACCGTCGTGATCCCCGGACAGGCGGTTGACAAGTCGCAGGTGAGCGGCCCGGTGACATTCATCCTGAACAAGGATCAACTTGTTACCGTTCGCCACCACGCGCCGAGACCTTTCGAGACATTTCCGGATCGTGCTGACAAGGCCAGTGCTGGCTGCGCGACGCCTCTCCTCCTCTTTATCGGGCTGGTCGAAGAAATCGTGTCCCGGCAGGCCGACCTGCTGGAAGCGTCCGGCAAGTCACTGGACCAGACCGCTGCCAGCGTCTTTGACGGCAAGGCCGACAGGAACCCACAGCTACTTGAAGAAGCCCTTGCCGCGATCGGGCGCGAAGGTGAGGTTCTGGCCCGTGTCCGGCTTGGCCTGCTGACGTTGGAACGGATGCTCTCGGTCTTTGGTCTGTGGGAACGCGGCGGCAAAGGGGTCCAGAGTCATCGTGAGCATCTCAAAGGTCTGATGCGCGATATTCAGGCCCTTGAAGTGCATGCAGATTTTCTGTCAACGCGGATATCTCTTGTCAGTGATATGACGATGGGGATGATCAACCTGTCGCAGAACATCACGATCCGGATCGTTTCGGTCGTGGCAGCCCTGTTCCTGCCGCCGACGCTGATCGCGTCCATCTACGGCATGAACTTTGAATTCATGCCGGAACTCGCGTTCGTCTGGGGCTACCCGATGGCACTCCTGCTCATGGTCTGCTCGGCGTTCTTTACCTGGGCCTATTTCAAATGGAAGGGCTGGCTTTAGGGCCGGCCCGTCAGCGTGAGCCGGTTGAAAAGGCGGAACCCTCCGCTGGCCTGTTGGCCCACAAGGCAGATGCTGTCCACCCGGAAAGGGCCGGTCGTGAAGGGGGCGGTCAGCGGGGTCAGCAGATCGCGTAGGACCGGGGCTTCGGTCGGCGCAAGCCGTCCGGTCAGCGTGAAGTGGGCGTGGAATTGGTCCATCACATAGGGATAGCCCCAGCGGGTCAGATATTCCTCTTGTTTCGACGTCAGCCCCACAGCGCGCCGGCGGGCGGTTTCTTCAGGCGGTGCAGGGGCGCGGAAGCGGTCGAGATCAGCGACAACCCGGGCGGCAAGGGCGGCCAGGCGGGTTGTGTCCCCGGTGGGGGTTAGCGCGAGGAAGCCATCCATTTCGGTCAGTTCTAGCCCCGCGCAGTCAAACGGCGCTTCGCACGCGGCGAGTGTAGCGGCGGCGGCAGTCAGGTCATCGGGGGAGGTTTCTGCGGCCAGCCGGAAGGGCGGCTTGATGGTGGCGTGAAAGCCGTAGGTCCGCGCGGCGGCGGTCAGCTCGGTTAGAGGGCGGGGGAGACCTTCAACGGCAGGGTGCGTGACTGCATGGCCGAGAGTGATGTCCCAGCCGAGCCAAGCCGCGCCAAATGCGGCGAAATCGCCCGTCGGGACAAGGTAGATGGCGTAGCGGACGATTTCGGTCATGGCGGGGTCATGGGTTCGGATTGCCCGGTGATGGATAGGTGGCGTGCATGACGAGTGGATGACAGAGGGGCGGTACGTGCAAGCACGCAGCCTATGCGGGCCGCCGTAGGGTGCGCATCTTGTGCACCTCTAGAGCGTGTCGCGTTCATTCGGGTTTGTATCCTGCGGCGATGAAGTAGTTGAGGCATTCGTCCTCGGTGAAGAGGTTGCAGACGGCGCCTACGGCTTTCCAGAGCTCCTCGTAGGTGCGGGCGGCGGCTTTGCGGAGC
>JAPLPE010000002.1 GCA_026400355.1 Rhodobacterales bacterium
CACATGGTCCACCACCCGCTGCCGGAGCTCTACAGGATGCGGCTTGCCCATCGTTGACCCCCATATCTGCCTCGCAGACAGGGAATCACAGATCAAGCCTCAAGGGAATCCTGAATCGCGATGACCGCAACACGCTCTAGGTCTTGCCGCGCGGCTCTTGTCACGCCCCCATGAATTCACCCATCCGGATCAGCCCCTGCATATAGCCGATGGCATGGGCGCGGCCCCGGTGGTTCCAGTCGCTGTCGCCGTCCATCTTGGGCACATGATCGTCAAGAAGGAACCCGTCGAAGCCGGTGCGGGCGAGTTGGGCCATGACTTCAGCGGGATCGAAGTTACCGTCCCCGATGAAGCATTCGGTGAACTCTGGCACCGTCCCCTTCACGTCACGGAAATGGATATAGGCGATCCGGCCCTTGGGCGCGAAGAAGTCGATGAGTTCGGTCACATTGGCGCGGCCCCCGGGCATTTCCGAACAGCAGCCAAGACACAGGTCGAGCGCCCAGGCGGGGCTGCCTTTCGACAGCTCATAGGCATGGGTCAATCCCCAGGGCCGATAGAACAGCCGCGCGACCCCGCCCAGCATGGGAACGGGCGGATCGTCGGGGTGGAGGGCGAGGCGGACGCCCTCTTCCTCGGCGACAGGCAGGACAGCGTCGATGAAATAGGTGTAGTTGTCCCACATCTGGTCTTCGGTGATCTGGGGTTCATTCTTGCCAAAGACGGGCATGGAAGCGGCGTGGCCCAGCGTAGTAGGCATGAAACGGCGCAGTTCGGCGGTGTCTTCGGTCGCGTCCACGACGGACTGGATGTATTGCGTGGCCCCGGCGCCGCCGCGCGCGGGGGCCAGTCTTTCGGTCCGCCAGACGGAGTTGGGCATGAAATGGTAGCCGAGGATCGGGACCCCGGCGCGGCCTACGGCACGGATCGTGGCCTGATAATTCTCGATCTGCTCGTCCCGGCCCGGCAGGCCCATCATGACCTTGTGGTAAAAATGGGTGGGGACATTTTCGATGGCTTCAAACTTCAACCCGAAGGATTCGATTTTCTCGACGATCGCCCGGACGTCGGCCACTTCCCAGCGCGCCTCGCCCGGCAATGTAGGGTTGTTCATCTGGATGCCGGTCGCGCCGATCTGGGCGGCGAAACGCAGTTTCTCCTCGGTCAGTTCGTGAAACTGGCCCACGGCCACCCTTATCCCCATGCGTCCCCCCCTGGCTGCAAGGTAACTTTGGCCCATCTTTGGCCATGGTTCAAGCGGGCGCGGAGGATGAGCGGTTGATCCGGGCGAGGCCGGCACCCTAAGGTAGAATGGAAAAGGGCGGCGGTGCTTTGCGTCCGCAGCCGTGCCATGCTTGGGAAGATCATTCATTTGCTGTCTTGTCACCCTCGCCCTTGCGGGGCTTTCCGTCTCTGCGCTGGCGCAGGACCTGCCCTCGTCCACGCTGGCGGGCACTTTGCCATTCACGCAATCGGTGCTGGTCGAGAAGCTAATTGCGCCGTGAGAAATCACCTATGGGCCGGATAACATGCAATGGCTGACCAAACGGGCCGTCGGGCATGTGCCGCGGATTGATCTGGCAACGGTAGCCAGCCTGGTTGCTGGCGTGATCGACAAGGTATCCGCACCGGTTTGACCGGACAGGCTTTTGTGACTGGCGCTCGATCCGAGGCTGTTTCGGGGGACTGGGAAGAACTTGTATATGCGGCGTGTTCTTATGACGATGGAGTGCGTCCGGCCCACACAAAGTTGCGCGGCCCCGCCGACCCCGATGCGCATTTGTATGCCAAGATCGTGCAGTTGTCCTATGATCCGGCGACGGGGATAGAGTCAATTCCGGTTGCGCTGATAGACGGCCTGCCGACTGGGTCAGACCACAATTCCGGGCGAATCAAGTTCGTACCGGACGGGAAGTTGCATTACACCATTGGGGATATCTGGAACGATCAGTTGGGGAACTGGTGCATCCCCATTGTGGACCAACGCCTTCCCACGGCCGACGAGATCGCGGCGCAGGAATACTTTGCCTATCAGGGCAAATCGCTGCGGCTGAATCCGGACGGGTCGATCCCGGCCGACAATCCCGTGCTGAAAGGTATTCAGAGCCATAGCTTCGTCTATGGACACACCGCATTATGCAAGGGATCGTTTTGGCCCTGACGGGACGCTTGATTCGTCAGAACTGGTACCCAAGACGGATGACGCGGCGAACGTTCTGGTGGCGGGCAGCAACTATGGCTGGCCGCATGTGGCGGGGTCCCGCGACGACATGGCCTATCAGTATGCGCAGTGGTCTGAGGCCACGACCCCGTGCGAAACGGTAACCTTCGGCGATATCGTGATCGACCCGTCGGTGCCTGTCACGGATGAGACCGCGTGAACCGAACCGATGCAGGACCCGCTCGCGACGCTGTTCACGGTGCCGAGCGACTGGAACTTTGAGGACCCGGCCTGTGAGGGGGTCAACTATATCTGCTGGCCGACGATGGTCGCGTCGTCCATAGAGACCTATCGGCCTGCGGACGGCGGGATTCCGGGGTTCGGGAATGCGCTGCTGGTGACGACGCTGAAGGGGGGACGCTGTTCCGGGTGCCGTTGACGGAAGACGGCCTTGCCGCTGCAGGGCCGATGGAGCGGTATTTCAAGACCGAGAACCACTATCGCGACACGGAGGTCAGCCCGGACGGGCGGACGATCTATGTGGCGACCGATATCGGCGGGCAGTTTCAGGCGCTGGATGGCGGGGTGGGTGACGCGGTAGTCAATCAGGGGGCGATTCTGGTCTTCACCTACGCCGGAGAATAACGGGGCCGCAGGTCACGTCGCGGGGAACGGGTCGGCGGAGCGGGCAAGCCTTTCCAGTGCGGCCAGTTCGGCGGCAACGGGGCGCAGGGCGGGGGCGCGGTCGAAGGTTTCGAGACCGGCGCGAAGGGCAAAGAGGCGTTTGCCGTAGCAGATCAGGTGTTCGATGGAGCGCATGATGAAGCCGATGGCGGGCAGGCATTGGTCGTGCAGGGCCTGTGCCCCTGCCCTGTCGCCCGCGTCGTAGAGGTCCATCACGCGCACCCCGTAATCGACAAGGTCGGGGGCAAGGAGGAAGCCGGTGCAGCCTGCGTCGAGGCAGGCCAGCATTTCCTGCCCGCCACGGCCGTTGAAGACCTTGAAGTCGGGGCCGGCCATCTGGATGAGCTTGGCGCAATCGGCGGCGGTCGCTTCGGATTTGATGACGGTGAAGTTGGGGTGGGCGGCGCGAAGGGTCTGGATGTCGTCATCAGACAGGCCGCGCCCAAGGTATTGCGGAGCATTCTGGATCGCTGTGGGCAGAGTCGTGGCCTGCATGACGCGGCCAAAGAAGGCGAGGTATTCGCCGGCGTTGTAGCTGCCCGTGGCGGGGGGTTGCAGGATGATCCAGTCGGCGCCGACAGTTTCGGCATGGCGGACCCCGGCGATCTGTTCGGCGACGGACTGGCCGTAGATCGTGAAGCCAAGCGGTACGCGGCGGGCCACATCCTCGGCGACCCAGTCCATCAGGGTGCAGCGTTCGGCAAAGGTCAGCTTGGCGACTTCGGTAGCGAGGCCGAGGGCCGCGATTCCTGCGACGCGGGCCTGCAGGCAGAGGTCGACCTGACGGCGCATTGCGGCGCGGGCGAGGCGTTCCTCGGCGTCGAAGAAGGCGTAGAGGATGGCGTGGACACCGCGCTGCATCGGGTCATAGTTTCCGGTATTGCAGGATCAGGGCGCGGTCTTTGGAATGGTCGTGGCCGTCCTTGTCATAGATCCGGGTGGTGGTGATGGTGACGGCGCCGATGCGGCGTTCGGCGGTCAGGGCGTCGAGCGTGGCAGTGAAATCGTGATTGGTGTAGTGCGCCTGATTGACGCCGATGATGAAAAGCCCGCCCGGACGGGCGATGTCAAGCAACCCGCGCAGCGGGCCGGGGCCTAGGTGGCCGTGGGTGAAGGTTCCGGCGCTGAGGACGGTGCCGTAGTCATGCGGGATACTCTCGAGCGGACCGGTCAGGTCGATCTCGTATAGTTTCCGGTAAAGCGCTTTTCCAGCGGCGACAGCCAGCATTTCGGTTGAAATGTCCATTCCATCGATCTGGCCGGCGGAAAGGCTAAGCGCGTTGGCCACGGCCCCGGTGCCGCAGCCGATGTCGGCCACGGGTGTTTCCTGCAGGCCGTTCCGGAAGGTCTCGGCAATGGCCTTAGGGTAGTAGTAGCCCAGACGTTCGACGAAATCGGTGTCATAGGTCGAAGCGAAGCTGTCGTAGTAGGCGCTGTTGTCTGCGGGCGTGTCCAGCCTGTAAGCGTTTTCGAGCAGTTGCTGTCCGGGGTCTTTGGTGACCATGGTCGCCCCCTAATGGCTTTCGCGGGGCACTGCAGCACCACGCTTTCCAACGAGGAAATCGAGGTCAGCGCCAAGGTTGGCCTGCTGGACCGTGGTCACATATAGGGCTTCATAGCCACCCCGGTAGCGGCGTTCTTCGGGCACCCAACTTGCGCGGCGGGCGGCAAGGTCTGCCTCGGACACATGGAGTTCAAGCCTGTGGGAGGCGACGTCGAGGGTGATCTCGTCACCTGACTGCACGAGGGCGAGCGGGCCGCCTACCGCGGCCTCGGGAGCAGCGTGCAGGACGACGGTGCCAAAAGCGGTGCCCGACATGCGGGCGTCGGAGATGCGGACCATGTCGCGGACGCCTTGGGCCAGAAGCTTGCGAGGCAAAGCCATGTTCCCCACCTCGGCCATGCCGGGATAGCCGCGCGGGCCACAGTTGCGCAGGACCAAGATGGAGCTGGCGTCGATATCCAGATCGGCGGAATCGATGCGGGCCTTGTAGTCGTCAATGTCATTGAACACGACCGCCCGGCCCCGATGCTGCATCAGCGCGGGCGTGGCGGCGGAGGGTTTGATGATCGCGCCATCCGGGGCGAGATTGCCGCGCAACACCGTCATGCCACCATCCTGCACTAGCGGATTGTCAAGCGGGCGAATGACGGCATCATCGAGAATCTCGACATCGGTCAGGCGGTCACCCAAAGTCGTCCCGGTGGCTGTGAGCGCTTCAAGGTGCAACAGATGCGCGATGCGCTTCATCACGGCGGGAATGCCACCGGCGTAGGCGAGTTCCTCCATCAGATACTGGCCCGACGGCATCAGGTCCACGATTGTGGGCACATTGCGCCCGGCGCGGTCGATATCATCAAGAGTGAGGTCCACGCCGATCCGGCCCGCAATGGCCAAGAGGTGGACAACGGCATTTGTCGAGCCGCCGATGGCACCCAGTGTCCGGATGGCGTTTTCGAAGGCTTCTTTGGTGAGGAGTTTCGAGAGGATCAGATCTTCGAGCACCATTTCCACGATCCGCCGCCCTGACATCCGGGCTAGACGCGCGCGGCGGGCGTCAACAGCGGGCCATGCGGCATTGCCGGGCAAGGTGATGCCAAGCGCCTCTACCATCGAAGCCATCGTGGAGGCGGTTCCCATCGTCATGCAGTGGCCGGGCGAGCGGGACATTGACCCTTCGGCGGCAGAAAACTCGGCCATGGTCATTTCACCGGCGCGGACGGCTTCGGAGAATTTCCAGACATCAGTACCTGAGCCGATCGCTTTGCCCCGGTAGCGGCCGTTGAGCATAGGGCCGCCCGAGACACCGATTGTGGGCAGGTCGCAGGTTGCGGCGCCCATGACGAGCGAAGGAGTTGTCTTGTCGCAGCCCATCATCAAGACGACGCCGTCCATTGGGTTGGCGCGGATTGATTCCTCTACATCCATCGAGGCGAGGTTGCGGAAGAGCATGGCGGTGGGGCGGAGGTTGGATTCACCGCAGGAGAAGACAGGAAACTCCAGAGGCACGCCGCCCGCTTCGAGGACGCCAGCCTTGATATGGGTGATGAGTTCGCGGAAATGGGCGTTGCAGGGTGTGAATTCCGAGAAGGTGTTGCAGATGCCGATGATTGGACGCCCGTCAAAGGCGTCATCGGGCAGGCCGCCATTTTTCATCCAGGAACGATGAATGAAGCCATCCTTGTCCTGCCCGCCGAACCAGGCCTGTGAACGTAGCTTCTTGGTCATGCTTGGTTCCTTTGGTACGGTCAGACAAAGAAGGTGTCGCGGACCTTGATGGTGCGTGCCGCGCCGCCTTTGCCGCGGATCATGACATGGCCGTCGCTGAAGGACAACTCGGCCACGGGTTCGCCCGACGGTCAGGCAATGCTGCAGAAAACGTGGCACATTTCGGTCACGCCGGTCGCATCGAGCTTCAGGCGGGGGACCTGGCCTGTCGCGGTCAGTGGGTCCGGGGTTTCCTGTGCGCCGATCCCGAGCATCTGGACGGCAGGGCCTTCCTCGACCCATAGAGCCCGTCATTGCCAATCGGGTTCATAGCCTGCTGCGATGAAGGAGTTGAGGCATTCGTCTTGGCTGAAGAGGTTGCAGACGGTTCCGACGGCTTTCCAGAGGTCATCGTAGGTGCGTGCGGCGGCCTTTCGCAGGAGGGTCCTTAAGCTTTGCAAAGGCCATCTCGATCGGGTTGAGGTCGGGGGCGTAGGGCGGCGGGGGCAGGAACCGGCAGCGTCAGACTCATCATCGCCATCGGTAACTCCACCAAAACGTCCGATCATTCTGTGCGAACTCACAGATATGCCGCAGGCAGGACCTTAGAGCGTGTTGCGGTCATCGCGATTCAGGATTCCCTTGAGGCTTGATCTGTGATTCCCTGTCTGCGAGGCAGATATGGGGGTCAACGATGGGCAAGCCGCATCCTGTAGAGCTCCGGCAGCGGGTG
>JAPLPE010000025.1 GCA_026400355.1 Rhodobacterales bacterium
CTCCGCAAAGCCGCCGCCCGCACCTACGAGGAGCTCTGGAAAGCCGTAGGCGCCGTCTGCAACCTCTTCACCGAGGACGAATGCCTCAACTACTTCATCGCCGCAGGATACAAACCCGAATGAACGCGACACGCTCTAGTGAGCCTGAAATGTCAAAAGCCGTTTTGCAGATCGCGTCTCAACAGCCGAACGGGGTTGCCACCCATCAGCGGCTACGCAAAGAAATACCCAAGCTGATCAATCTGACGCCTGCGGACCTGGCCCCGTCAGTAACGCGCCCCGGCGAACCGATGTGGCATCAGATTGTGAGAAACATCAAGTCGCACGACAAAGAGCCGGGGAACTACATCGCCGAGGGGTATCTGGAGCACGTCCCGCGCGTTGGCTACAAGATTACAGTCGCTGGAACCAAGCATCTAAGGGCAGCAAAACCCTAGGGGTACTTCGCCTTGTAGCCGGGCTTGAACCACTTCAATTCCGTGCCGCTCGCGTCCTTGTCCCAGACAAACCACGCATAAGCAGTGGTGCCGGAACCCTTTTGCACCGCGCCATCTGGGTAGAAAGTGATGCGCTCACTGAATACCCAGACGCGGGACGGCGGGTTTTCGGAAAAAATCGTGCGCTGACGGCCCGCACCTTCCAAGAAGGCCAGCCGCAGCAGCAAGGCAAACTTCCGATCGGCGACTTGCAAGCCCGACCGCACGAACCCTTCTGCCGCATTGTAGGGCGGATTGGTTACGATGTTTTGCGCGCGGCGATGCTGTACTAGAAAGTCAACGCCGCTATCGCCATAGCCCCGGTCGTATAGGTCGGTGCTTATGACGGGCTGATCTGTCTTCGCCAGCACGTTGGACATTGCGCCGTTGCCGCAAGCGCTTTCCCAAATATCTCCCTTGAACGCCTCGTTGTCGATCAAGGCGTAAGTCGCCCAGGCTGGCGTTGGAAAGAAGTCCGGGCCGTCGAGGTCAGCAAACCGCTTGATTGTCGGCTTAAACCCGCCGTTGAGATTGTATGTCATGTCCATGGAAAAAGTTTAGCGGAATCAGCGGGTTAGTCAAGGGTCTCTAAGTGACTCAAATGACTCACTTTTCCCCTACGACCTTCATCTTGTACGGCCTGCGCGGCCTTGTCCTTGGTGTCATCGGGCGGCGTGTCGTCAACACCTCTCGATTTCAAACTGAGACACTACCCGACGGTCACTGGCGTGGGAAGCCTGTATTCCTGCAGGTTGTTGCCGGGGCCGATGCGGTCGATCACGGCGAAGAGGCCGGGTGCGGCGAGAGGCGTCAGCACGCCGTGCCATATGTTGCGCAAGATGTTGATGCCCTGACCGGGGGCAGTCAGGAAGGCGCGGATACGGCCTGGGGTGCCGACATCATCTTCGGCCACGATGACAAGAAAGGGGTCCTGCGTCATCGGGAGGAAGGCCTGGCTGCCCAGCGGATGGCGCTCGACAAGGTCGAGAAGATAGGGCAGCGCCCGGGTTTCGGAGCGGAAGATGCTGATCCCGGCGCGGCCGTCTGGCCCGAAATCGAGCCGGGCGCGGTCGTGCCAGCGGCCGCAGAGGCCCGCGTTGATGATCCGGTCGGGGTCGCCGTTCGTGTCGAGCACGTCACCGAAGGGGGCGAAGGCGGCTTGGGTGAGGGGTTCAGTGCGGATCATCTGGCGTTCCGGTGCGGGTAGGGGGAACATGCTTCTGCGAACGATCTTGGGTGGGCTTTGCCCCCCGGCTTTGCCTCCCCCAGCGGTATTTGGGCGAAAAAGAAAAAGCAGGGGGAAGTGCGGGATACCATCAGGGAAGGGTGAGAGCAGGGTGGCGGTTGACGTCCTTGTAGAGGAGATAGCGGAACTCGCTGTCGCCTGTGGCGATGCAGGCCTGCGGGCACCAGGCGCGGAGCCACATGAAATCGCCGGGGCCGACCTCGACCCAGTCGCGGTTCAGCAGGTACCGGGCCGTGCCGGTAAGCACATAGAGCCCATGTTCCATGATGTGGGTTTCGGCAAATGGGATGCGGCCGCCGGGGCGGAAGGTGACGATGTTGACATGCATGTCATGGCGCAGGTCAGCCGTGTTCACGAAGCGGGTCGTGCCCCATTTGTCGGTGCCGGGCATCCAGTTGACCTCGGTGGTCTTGTCCGAGGTGAAGAAGGCCTCGGGCGCGTCATGGCCGGGGGCGGGGATGTAGCGTTTGCGGATCCAGTGGAAGCCTGCGGGGATGTGGCCCAGGTTCTTCACGCTCCAGGCCTTGCCAGGGGGCAGGTACGCATAGCCGCCGGAGACGAGGATATGGGGGACGTCGTCCATGGTCAGAACCATTTCGCCATGGGTGACGAAAAGGACGCCCTCGGCTGCGGGATCGGGTTCGGGGCTGTTGCTGCCGCCGCCGGGGGCGACTTCGACGGCATATTGGGCGAAGGTTTCGGCAAAGCCCGTGAGGGGTTTGGCGATGATCCAGGCGCGGGCGTTGGTCCAGCCAGGCAGCAGGCTTGTCACGATGTCGCGCATCACGGTGGCCGGGATGACCGCATAGGCCGTGGTAAAGATTGCGGTGCTGGCGGCGGGGTCTTCAGACTGGTCGGGCAGGCCGCCGATGGGGAAGGCATAGGTCATGGGAGAAGGGCTTTCAGCCTGAGTTCCGCGATGCGTTCCACCTGTTTGCAGGCGGTGGTGAATTCGGTGGCGCTGTCGTTGTCGAGCCGGGTTTCAAAGGCGGCAAGGATCGTGGCCTTGGTATTGTCGCGGACGGCGATGATGAAGGGGAATCCATGTTTGGCGACATAGGCGGTGTTCAGTTCGGTGAACCGGGCGCGTTCGGCGTCGGTCAGATGGTCGAGCCCGGCGCTGGCCTGCTCATGGGTCGACTCGGGCGTCAGCCGCTTGGCGGCGGCGAGTTTGCCGGCAAGGTCGGGATGGGCGCGGAGGACACCGAGGCGTTCTTCGGGCGAAGCGCTGCGGAACATGCGGGCAAGCGCGTTGTGCAGGCCCGTGGCGGTGTCATGCGCGGGGCCGAGTTCGAGGTCGAAGGCCCGTTCGGCGATGAAGGGCGAGTGTTCGAAGATGCTGCCGTAGCGGGCGACAAAGTTCGCGCGCGTCATCTCGCCGGGGCGCTCGCGGCGCCGGGGAGGGTTGGTCGCGGCCCAGTGCGCGGCGATTTCGCCACGGGTGGCAAACCAGACGCCACCCTTGGCGCGGGCATAGTCGAGGAAGCGCTTCAGCCCCGCGATCTTGCCCGGGCGGCCGATCAGGCGGCAGTGCAGGCCGATCGAGAACATGCGGCCGCCTTCGGCATGGAGCGTGTCGAGGCTGTCCTTCAGATAGCTTTCGAACTGGTCCCCGGTGATATAGCCCGGCGCCGTGGCGAAACGCATGTCGTTGGCCTCCAGCGTGTAGGGGATGACGAGCTGGTCGCGAGGCCCGTATTCGCGCCAGTAGGGCAGATCGTCGTCATAGGTGTCGGAGACCCAGTCGAACCCGCCTTCTTCGGCCGTGAGACGGACGGTGTTGACCGAGCAGCGCCCGGTGTACCAGCCTTTGGGGCGTTCGCCCACGACCTCGGTATGAAGGCGGATCGCCTCGGCGATCTGGCGGCGTTCCTCTTCCTCGGGCATGTCGCGGTGTTCGACCCATTTCAGGCCATGGCTCGCGATTTCCCAGCGGGCTGCTTTCATCGCGGCCACCTGTTCTGGAGAGCGGGCGAGTGCGGTGGCCACGCCATAGATCGTGACGGGCAGGTCCATGCCGGTGAACAGTCGGTGCAGCCGCCAGAAACCCGCGCGGGCGCCGTAGTCGTAGATCGACTCCATGTTCCAGTGGCGCTGGCCGGGCCAGGGGGCGGCGCCGGCGATGTCGGAGAGGAAGGCCTCGGATTGGCCGTCGCCGTGGAGGATGTTGTTTTCGCCGCCCTCTTCATAGTTGAGGACGAGGGACAGGGCGACGCGCGCGCCGTTCGGCCAGCGGGCCTCGGGCGGGGTGGGGCCGTAGCCGATCATGTCGCGGGGGTAACGGGTGGGCATGGGCGAAATCTCCTTGGCCCGGAATGATTAGTCCCTCGGGGCTGGGGGTTGCAAGATGCCGGGCGACAGGCTCAGGATGGCGGAAACGGGGGAGGGTGCGATGGCCGAGGGGTTTCTGACGACGCATGTGCTGGATACGGCGCTGGGCCGGCCCGCTGCGGGCGTGAAGATCATGCTCTACAAGGTCAGCGGCAACAGCCACCGCAAGATCGCCGAGACGGTGACGAATGCGGACGGGCGGACCGATGCGCCCATCCTGCCTAAGGGCAAGTTCGTGCCGGGGGTGTATGAGCTGGTGTTCTGCGCGGGGGACTATCTGCGGGCCACGGGGCAGGCTTTGCCCGATCCGCTGTTCCTGGACGAGGTGCCGATCCGGTTCGGGATGGCCGAGGATGCGCATTACCACGTGCCGCTCTTGCTGTCGCCGTTCGGGTATTCGACGTACCGGGGGAGTTGAGGGGCCACGCCGGTTGCCGTTCGGTTCCCGTGCCGCATCTTGTGGTACGGAGCGGTCAACCCCATACTGGAATTGCAGTTGAGAAGGTTCTGGGCTCGGAAAATGACGAAACTGAAGACAAGCGAACTGAAGCGAAAGGCGGCATTTGCACTCACTTCTGTAAGTGGCGGCTCTATCAAGCGTGACGGAACCTCTGGTAAGCTTCTAGAGGTGAGGACCGATCGTGCAACGTTCCGGTCAAGTGCGGCTTCCGAAATGTCCGTGGCGAACGCTTCTTCCAAGCGCAGCGCTGCGTTGAAGCGCTTAGCAAATCGCTAGGTCACATTATCGGGTGACGCTGGCCGATGCGCTTACTGCGCACGATGAGGCCATGCGATATGGTGGTCGTGATGGCGTAAGCAGCCTCCACCTGATTGAATCAGGACTGGCGCGGCCATAATCTGGCTATCATCGCCCTCTCCACCGCAAGGCTGCGGCCCTTCTTGAAAGCATGGTCGGCAACCACCGTTTTTGACCACTACGTTCTGTCCAGGGGTTCTTGATCCGACCTCGTTGGTAGGCTGTGGAGATGCAGGGGGCGTTCATGGACTTTATGAGTTTCGGGGTAGGTGACTACCGCCAACGCTGTGCCATCGGATCACCAACACCTCGGGTCAAGGCTAACATTGCGCGCCCGGTTCGTTAGACTAATCAGATGGAGCCCGGAAAAATCGGAATTGGGCAACATATGGAACTCCGTGGACTCGCTCCAAATCTTTGCCCACCATTCCTCTTTTTCATCAGTCTCGCCTGAGATAATCCGGGGGTCGGAAAAGCGCTCAGCATACTGTTCGAGCGATTTCGTATATGCTTGTCGAAGTTCCGATGCGTCACCCCAGTATGACAGGATGACCAAGCCCTGATAGTCACATCCGTCCCCATTTCCGCCGTTGAATACGCGACTGGTACTATCTACTACAATCGCCCCGCTTGGCAGGGCTGTAGAAGCAAGATGTGTTGCCATTCGGCTGGCACGAAGATTGTTCTTAACGACAGCTATAAGAAAAGGAGAACCCAGCAGCGCACCAATCAGACCGACTAGGGCAAAAACTCGCAACTTCCCGGCAGCCATCCTCATGTTGCGTCCTTCGCTACCCGTCCGCATCGACATAGCCCGATTTGGATCACCTTGAAAAGGTAGGTTCAGACTTGCCGTTGCTGCAATCAGAGCCATCCGTCGAGGCTCGAAGCTGACGTTGCCTCGGCCGCCCCTATGCCCAAACTCGTGCGTTTCTGTCCCTGACGGATAGGACGGCTTTGTGGACGGAAACAAGCGGACTGCTTGGTTGCTTGTCGAGATCCTGATCAGCCGGAGCGGGTATCGCCTCGATATCCCTGATGATGAGCCGATTGACGATCTGGTCGTCGGCGTCGCTACAGGCGAGATCGGATTTGACGATTTGGTCGCTTGGTTTGAGGCGCGGCTGGTCCGGGATTAGGCTTGCCCGAAAGAGAGGCGGTTTGCCCGTGGCCGGGCTTTTCCGGTTGCCCGGGGGATGAAAGGCCCGCCCGGGGTTGACGTCGCAGGGCGGAGCGGTTCGAGTGAGGAGAAACCTTCCGGGGACATACGATGACCTATGAAACCGCGCTTTTGCTGAGCTGGGCCGAGTTTGCGGTGCGGTGGCTGCATGTCATCACTGCGATCGCGTGGATCGGGTCGTCGTTTTACTTCATCGCGCTTGATCTGGGGCTGCACCGGGACCGGAACCTTGCCAGCGGTGCGGATGGCGAGGAATGGCAGGTGCATGGCGGCGGGTTCTATCATGTGCAGAAGTATCTGGTGGCCCCTGCGGCCATGCCGTCCGACCTGATCTGGTTCAAATGGGAAAGTTACTGGACCTGGATGTCGGGGTTCAGTCTGTTGGTTCTGGTCTATTATCTGGGGGGCGAGCTGTTTCTGATCGACCCAAAGGTGCTCGATATTCCGGTCTGGCAGGGGGCGCTGATTTCCATGGCGTCGCTGGCCTTTGGCTGGATCGTCTACAACACGCTTTGCAAGCTGTTCGTCAACCAGAACCCGACGGTGCTGATGGTGGCGCTGTTCGGTGTGATCGTGGGGATGGCGTTCTTTTATGTGCATGTGTTCACAGGCCGGGCGGCGCTGCTGCATCTGGGGGCGTTCACGGCGACGATCATGTCGGCCAATGTGTTCTTCGTCATCATGCCGAACCAGCGGATCGTGGTGGCCGACCTTCAGGCGGGGCGGAAGCCGGATGCGAAATACGGCAAGATCGCCAAGCAGCGCAGCACGCATAACAACTATCTGACGCTGCCGGTCATCTTCCTCATGCTGTCGAACCATTATCCACTGGCCTTTGCGAATGACTACAACTGGGTCATCGCCTGCCTCGTGTTCCTGATGGGCGTCACGATCCGGCACTGGTTCAACTCGTCCCATGCGCGCAATGGGCGGCCCTACTGGACCATCGGCGCGACCATCGTCCTGTTCATCCTGATCGTGAAGCTGTCGATGCCGAAGCCCTTTGTCTATTCGGATGAGGTGCAGATCATGTCACCCGCGGCCGAACGCTATGCGGCGGCCGAGGGGTTTGATCAGGTGACGGATATCGTGCTGGGCAACTGTTCCATGTGTCATGCGCCCGAGCCGGGCTTTGCCGGGGTTCACTGGCCGCCCAGGGGAGTGATGCTGGACACGCCGGAACAGATCGCGGCCCACGCGCGGCAGATCTATCTGCAGGCCGGGGCGAGCCATGCGATGCCCCCTGGCGTGGCCGATTTCATGGACGATGAAAGCAGGGCAGCGATCCGCGCCTGGTTCGAGGGGGCATAGTAGCGGTATCTTCTGGCCGCAGCCTGCCGCAACCTGCCGCAGCTTGAGGAGCATGTCGATATCAGCGGCGATCCGATGACGATCAGCCGCTGTTTTGCCGAGATGCCCGACCTGGCGATGAACTGGGGCGATGTGGCGGCGATGGTGCGGGACTGGAACGGGCCGTTCTGCCTGAAGGGCGTCCTGCCGGTCGCAGATGCGCGGCGGACGGTGGTTATAGGCTGTACCGGCATCATCCTGTCCCAACACGGCAAGCGGCAGCTTGACGGCGCGCGGCGCGCGTTTGACCAGCTGGCCGAGGTGGTGGTTGCCGTGGGCGACCGCATCGACGTGATGATGGACGACGGTAGCCGGCGGGTAAGCCATGTGCGCAAGGCCCTGTCTTTGGGGGGCAAAAGCGGTGGGGATCGGGCGGCATTGCCTTTACGCGCTGGCGGCGGCTGTGCAGGCGGGGGTGGAACGGGCGGGGGTGGAACGGGCGCTGATGCAGTTGCAGGCGGACTTGGTGCGGGACATGCAGCTGATGGGGTTCCGGTCGGTCAGCAAGTTGTCGCGCCGCAGCCTGCGGTTTCGCTGACTGATCCGGACGAGGGGGGCTCTGCCCCCCGGCTTCGCCTCCCCCCGGGATATTTGTCGACAGAAAATGAAGAAGAGAGTCAGTCCCTTGCGAAGTGCCATTCGGTGATCTGGCGATAGACCTCGCCGGGGTTCAGCACGATCGAGGGGAAGGCCGGGTGGTGGGGGGCGTCTGGCCAGCGCTGGGCTTCGATGGCAAGGCCCTGATGAAGGCCGGGGCCGGGAGCGCGTGTGTGGCCGCCGTCGTAGACCTGCACGCCGGGTTCGGTTGTGGACAGAGTGAGCGAGACGCCGGAGGAGCCTTTGAGCCAAAGGACCTCTCGCAGGGCGGTGGGCTGGTCGGAGAGGCAGAAGTTGTGGTCGAGCGCTGGGGTTGTGGCGTCGCCGGGGGTGATGGCCCGGGCGGTGCGGAAGTCGAAGGGCGTGCCCGCGACATGGCGGATTTCGCCGGTGGGGATCGTGCCCTCGCCCACGGGGGTATAGGCGTAGGCCTCCACCCGCAGGCTGTGGCCGGCCCAGGTCGGCGTTCCGTCGAGGTTCCAGTAGCTGTGGTTGGCGAAGTTCAGGATCGTGGGCTTGTCGGTCGTCCCCGTCACCTCCATCCGGAGCGTTCCGGGGGTGGTGAGGAGGAACCGCGCGGTGATCTGGCGCAGCCCCGGAAAGCCACCTTCGCCATCGGACAGGGTAAGGGCGAGGGTGACGTGGCGGGCGGAATGGTCCGCGACCTGCCAGACCTTGGCATAGGTGCCGACCGAGGCGGAGTGCAGGATGTGCTTGCCGCCCTGATTGGCCTCGAACGTATGGGTCTGGCCTGCGATCTCGGCGCTCGCCCCGCCGATGCGGTTGACGACGGGGCCGACGAGGGCGCCGAAGTAGTTCATGCGGCCTTCGTAATCGGCCAGATCGGGCGACGCCAGGGTCAGGTTCCGGTCAACCCCGGCAAGGCGCACGTCATGCAGCACCGCGCCCCGGTCCAGCAGGCGGACGGTGAGCGTGCCATCGGACAGGGTGACGGCGTGGACGGTCTGGCCGTCGTTGGTCGTGCCGAAAGGAGTCATGGCAGGGGTTCCCAATGGACGCCGGCACCGGGAATGGATTTGCCGTTCCACTGCTGCGGTTCCGAGGCGTAGTTGAAGACAAAGCGATGCGTGCCGGTGTCGCGGATGCGGAGCCCGTCGGGCAGGTCAAGCGCGGTGAGGCCCGCATCGCGGCAGAGGTCGCGGACGATCTGGTAGTAGGTGTCGTCATCGGGCCAGCCGGCGAGGTAGCGCAGCGGACCGGTGCCCATGATCGCGGGCTTGCGGTCGGTGGTGCGTTTTGTGACGGGGCCTTCGCCTTCGAGATGTTCGAACCACGAGACGAAACGGCCCCCGGCCTCGAGCGGGACATAGGCGATGGGGGGGAGACTTTCGGCCAGCGTCACCGTCACGTCGAGGCCTGCGATATTGGGGCCCAGGGGGACGGGGATAGACAATTCCTGCGTCTTGGTATCGGTCCTGGGGCCGATCAGGGCCACGCCCTTGCAGTTTTCCAATGCAGACCGCAAGGCGGGGGAGAGCGTCATCAGGCCGGGGGCCATGACCAGTTTGTATCCTGCAAGGCTGGCCGTATCGGGGGGCAGGATGTCGACCGACAGACCCGCCCGACGGAGCGCGCGGTAGGCCGAGAAGGCGAGACGGAAGAAGTCGAAGTCGCGGCCCTGCGGTTGCACATCCCAGGCCCAGGCGGATTCGTAGTCAAAGATCAGGGCGACGGGGGATTGCACATCACTCACATCTGGCTGGGACTGGAGTTCGCGGGCGACCTGTGCTGCTTCGGCCAGGGCCGGGGCGGGCTGGCTGTCGGGTCGAAGGAGCCCTGCGTGCATCTGTTCCTGGGCAAAGGGAGCCTGTCGCCAGCGGAAGTAGCTGACGCATTCCGCGCCATGGGCGAACGCCTCCCATGCCCAGAGGCGGGCCATGCCGGGCAGGGGGGCGGGGTTCCAGGGCGCCCAGTTCACCGGGCCGGGCTGCTGCTCCATCACCCACCAGCGGCCCGCATGGGGGCCGGGGCCGTTCCGGGCGGCACCGACCGCGCGGTAGAGGTCGTGGTGGAAGGCCTGATTGTCGGGGTGGCCCTGCTTGAGAAAGCGGAGTTTGAAGTCGTTCGTGACTTCGAGCCGGTCAGAAAGGAAGCCGATCGGATAGCTGTCCCACGAGGCGATATCGAGATCGGCGCCGACCTTGAAATGGTCGAAATCGGTGACGCGACCCATGTAGTTGTGCGCGATGGGCGCATCGGAATGCTTGCGGATTTCGTCTGTCTGGATGCGGTTGAATTCAACCACCATGTCGGACGAATAGCGGCGAAAGGCCAGTTGGTGGGGGTGGTTCGGTTCCGTTACGGTGAGGTTGGGAAGATCGATCTGGCTCCAGTCGTCGTATTCCATCGACCAGAACACATTGCCCCAGGCGCGGTTGAGCGCATCGGTTGACTGGTAGCGCTGGGCAAGCCAGTCCTGAAACCCGTGGCGAGCGGCGGTGGAATAGCTCAGCACCGTATCATGGCAGGCATATTCGTTGTCGGTCTGCCAAGCGGCGACATGGGGGTTGCGGCCATAGCGTTCGGCAAGGATGCGGCTGATGCGGCGGGATTCCTCACGGTAGCCCTTATGGCTGAAGCAGTAGTGGCGGCGCGAGCCGAACTTGCGCACGCGGCCCTGTTCATCGACAGCCAGCATGTCGGGGTGGCGGTCGACCATCCAGCGGGGTGGGGTCGCGGTCGGCGTGCCAAGAACGACCTTCAGGCCCGCGTAACCCAGAGTTTCGATCGCGCGGTCAAGCCAGCCGAGGTCAAGCCGGCCGGGCTTCGGTTCCATCCGGGACCATGCAAATTCGCCGATGCGGACCCAGGTGAGGCCGGTGTCCTTCATTCGGGCTGCGTCTTCGGCCCATTGCGTCTCGGGCCAGTGTTCGGGATAGTAGCAGACGCCAAGGGTGCGTTTCATAGGATCAACTTCTTGAGGCAGCGCCCGGTGGGGCAGTCGGACAGTGCGGGTGCGGGGCGGTGGGACGCGTCAGAGGATGACGCGGTGTTCCGCCTGTCCCTTGAAGCTGGTGGCAAGGGCAAACGTCTGGCCCGAGGCCGGGTGCGCCACGAGGTGGGACTGCGGCAGGCCCGCTGCGGCGGAGGTGGCGAAAAGCGTCGTCATGTCTGCGCCGCCAAAGGCCGGGCAAGAGGTCTGGCTTGCCGGGAAATCATGCGCGGCGATGAAGGCCCCGTCCGGGCCATAGACGGCCACGCGGGACGAGCCCCATTGCGCGTTCCAGAGGTTTCCCGCCGTATCCACGACCGACCCGTCGGGCCAGTAAGTTGTGCCGCGCAGGTCGATGTGGACCGAGGTTTCGCCCTTGGGCCAACCCTGCGCGTCAAGCGGCTGGCGATGGATCAGTTGCGTTTCGGTATCGGTCCAGTAGGCGTAAAGGCCGTCGGGCGAGAAGCAGATCGAGTTGGGGATGTGGATGTTCGGGTAAAGCGCACGGAGTTCGCCCTTGTAGAAGCGATAGATCGCTCCTGCACCGATCTCGGCGCCAAGGCCCATCGTGCCGATCCAGAACCCGCCATAGGGGTCGATCCGGCCATCGTTGGACCGGGTGCCGGTGTTGTCGGCCTCGAGCGGTGCCACGAATTCGGACTTGCCGGTTTCGAGGTTGAGGAGGCGGAAATCCTTGGCGGTCGCGATCAGGAGCGTGTCGCGGTCGACCCAGCCTGCGGCGCTGGCATTGGTGTCGAATGTCCAGTGGCGGATTCTCGAATGCAGTTTCCGGGCGATGATGTCGAACCAGAGCAGTTCACCGCGTTCGGGGTGCCAGATCGGGCCTTCGCCCAGAAGGCAGTTGGTGTCGTCGTGAATGGTGGCGGTCATGCTTTGGCCTCATCAAAAGCGGCAACGATATCGCGTGCGCGGGCGGCAATGTCGGCGGTGGACATGCCGGGTTTGTAAAGGGCCGAGCCGATGCCGAACCCGTCCGCCGTGGCCTTGAACCACTCGCGGAAATTGTCGGGGCCGGCGCCGCCCACTGCATAGACCTGCGTGCCGGGCGGCAGGACGGCGCGGATCGCCCTGAGTCCCTCGGGCCCGATCAGGGTGCCGGGGAAGATCTTGAGCCCGTCGGCGCCGTTTTTGAGCGCCGTGAAACATTCGGTGGGGGTCATCACGCCGGGCCAGCTTTGCAAGCCTAGGGTTTTCGTGGCGACGATGACGCGGGGGTCGGTATTGGGCGAGACGATCAGCTTTCCTCCGACCATTGCGACGCGGCCGACGTCATCGGGGGTCAGGACGGTGCCTGCGCCGATCAGGGCGTCATCACCATGGGATTCGACCATCATGCGGATGGAGTCGAACGGGTCGGGAGAGTTCAGCGGAACCTCGATACTGGTGATGCCGGCGTCGATCAGGGCGGCGGCAGCGGCCAGAGCTTCGGCAGCGGTGATGCCGCGCAGTATGGCGATCAGGTTGCGGGTCATGGCATCAGCCTTTCAGGCGGCGATACGCGGCGGAAAGGCCCGCGAGCGTCACGGCGGCCCCGTTGGCCATCGTGGCCGGGGCGGATTGCTGGGCGAGGGCGTTCACATAGAGGCGGGCGACGGTGCCCGCGCCGATCACGCCGATCTGCTGGCCCAGCCAGTAGGGGCGGCTGGCGGCGAGTTCCGCCCCGATCAGCAGGCCCGACAGGCGGGCGCGGGCGGTGGCAGGGTTTAGCCCATGCAGAAGATGCTCGGCGCGGAGCGAGAAGAGACGTGCGGCCATGCGCTCGGGTTTGGAGATCGAATCCGACAGCGCCGCGTTGAAGGCGTCATCATCCCAGCCCTCGGCGCCGACGGTGTGGCGCAGGACGGTCGTGGTGCTGATCGTGGCGAAAAGTTCGCCCGTCATGAAGGTCTGGAAACTCACGACGTCGCCCGCGCTGACCTGCACCCATTTCGTATGCGTGCCAGGCATGCAGAGGACACCGTCCCAGCCGGGGTTGAGCGCGAGGAAGCCTGCGATCTGTGTTTCCTCGCCGCGCATCACGTCGGCGGGCTGCAACTGTGCGATGCCGGGGATGATGTGGACGTTCAGACCGGGGACGGTCGTGGGGGCCGCGATGAAACCGACAGGCGTGGCAGGGCAGGGGGTGTGGGCATAGGGTGCCTCGATCCAACCTTGCCGCGCGCCGACCATACCGCAGGCGATGACGGTGCCGTGGCCTGATGTCCAGTCGCCGATCAGGTCCTTGAGGGCCGGTTCGAACCCGTCGCGGGAGAGTTTGCCCATCCCCTTGTCCGACCCGGCCTCGGCCATAACGGTGCCAGAGGCCGACATGGCCCAGGCGCGGACATTGCTGGTGCCCCAGTCGACGGCGATCCAGTCGGGGGTAACAGAGGCCATCAGACCGAACCCACCACGCCTGCGTCGATCACCAGCGTCTGGCTGGTGATCATGCGGGAGAGGCTAGATGCGAGGAACAGGACACCGCCCACGATATCTTCGGGCTGCATCGCCTCGTGGATACACTGGCGTTCGATAAAGGCGGCAAGGCTTTCGGGCGTTACCCAAAGCTCTTTCTGCCGTTCGGTCATGACCCAGCCGGGGGCTAGCGCATTGACGCGTATCTTGTGGCCGCCCCATTCGCGGGCAAGGCTGCGGGTCAGGCCCATGATGCCGGCATTGGCGGCGATATAGGTGGAGAGTTCTGGGACGCCCAGCATGTAGCTGGTGGACGAGAAGTTGATGATTGACCCGCCGCCGATGCCCTTCATCATTTCAGCCGCCTTCTGGCAGGCAAAGAAATAGGGCTTGAGGTTGACGTCATGGCTTGCGTCCCAGATCGCCTCGGTCACCGTTTCTGCCCTGTAGCGGGTGTCGTTGGCGGCGTTGTTGACCAGGACGTTGAAGGGCCCGTGTGCCTCGGCTGCGCGGTCCATCGCGGCGTGAAGGGCGGGGATATCGGACACGTCGCAGGGGATGAAAAGGGGACGGTTTCCCGTCTGGGCTGCGACCTTGTCCACGAACTCGGTGGCGTCGCTGCGCTGAATGAAGGCGACTTTGGCCCCCTGTTCAAGGAACCCTTCGGTCAGCGCAGCGCCGATCCCCTTGGCCCCGCCGGTGATAAAGACCGAGGCATTCTTCAGGTCGTGGAATGTGGCAAGCATCTGCGCATCCGTTCGCTGGCGGCCCTGTTTCGGGCGCGAAAACAGGGTTTTGGTGAGCGGATGAAAGGGTCAGTCACGGGGGATTGTCAACCTGAGAACGGGCGGTTCGGGTTAGCCGCGCTTCCCGTAGTAAAGGCCCACGACATGTTCGGCCTCGGCAAAGAAGATCCAGCGCGAGGCGAGGATTCCGGCGACGTGGGACAGGGTGGCGAGGGTGGTGAGCGCCCAGTGTTGGGGGGCGAGCAGGATCAGGATCGGCACGGCATAGCCCAGCGTGAGGGCCACGGCGCGCAGGCGCAAGGCGTGTTTGCGGCCGATCTGATGGATCATCTCGCGCATGAGATAGTTCGAACCGGTATGGGGAGGGGCAAAGCTGCGCACTGCGCCGATCTGCCCAAGGCCCGTGGCCGTGGCCATCGTATGGCCCGCGCGGGCAAAGCGGCGGTCGCCGTCACTCCACCACCAGGACTGACAGGCGGCGGCCACAACGAAGAGGATCAAGGTGATCTGGTTCTGGCCCGCGACCAGCGCGCCGCCGGCGAGAGAGATCGAGAGGAACAGGGCCGGGGTAGACCAGTGGTGCCAGCGGGGGACGGTTTTCAGCTGTGCGTAGATCATCGAGGTGGTGAGGACGGTGCATATCGAAAGGGCTGCTCCGATCAGGCCGAGGGGGACGATGCGCGTGGCGGCAAAGACGAGCCCCGCGCCATAGGCGGCCATCGTCAGAAGGGCTGCGACCGAGGCGCAGGCTTCGCGGCTCAGCCAGCTGGTGCGCCATTGCGAAAAGGCACGCAGCGCACGTTCAGGATGGCCGAGGTGGAAGGTCGAGGCGAGAAGGCCACCGACGGCGAGGAGAAAGGCGAGCGTGAAAGCGGCGAAGGCCATCCAGCCGGTGACGACAGGCAGGCCAAGGCCCAGAAAGAACAGAAGGCCGAAGCCAAGGCCCGAGAGGGTCGAAAAAAGGATGACGGATAGCGCGGGATGCATTCAGTCGCGCGCCCCCGGCAGGGCAGAGAGCGTGCGGTCAAGCCAGCCCAGAAAACCCCGCGCCTCGGTCACCGGGGTCAGATAGGGGGCGAGGACGTCGAATTCGGGGGCCTTGTCCTTGAGGCGGGGCGGCAGGTATTTGTTGACAGGCTGGGTGCCCATTTCGGGCATCAGGTCAAAGCCGCCGCGTTCGGTGACAAGCTGGTTTATGGCCGAGTCCGGGTCGCCCAGATCGCCGAAATGGCGCGCGCCGGCCGGGCAGGTGCGGACGCAGGCGGGGGTGCGGTCTTCCTCGGGCAGGTTGTCGTTGTAGATGCGGTCAACGCAGAGGGTGCATTTCTTCATCACCTTGGCGGCCGCGTCCATTTCCCGCGCACCATAGGGGCAGGCCCAGGCGCAGAGGCCACAGCCGATACAGGCGCTTTCGTTGACAAGGACGATCCCGTCTTCGGCCCGCTTGTAGCTGGCCCCGGTGGGGCAGACGGTGACGCAGGGGGCGTTGTCGCAATGCAGGCAGGATCTGGGGAAATGGATGATCTGGGCAGGGGCGGCTTCGGGCTGCACCTCGTAGGAATGGACGCGGTTGAGGAAGGTGCCGGACGGGTCGGCGCCATAGGCATCCTGATCGGACAGCGGCGCGCCGTAGTTTTCGGTGTTCCAGCCTTTGCAGGCGACCACGCAGGCGTGGCAGCCGACGCAGGTATCAAGATCGATGACGAGGCCGAGTTTGACTTTGCCGGGCGGGGGGAGGGTGGTCATTTGGGGGGGGCGCTCCTTCGCGCGGCGCGCGACGTCGCTTGGGTATTGTTCTGTGATGGGTGCCATGGTGGCAACTGTCGGATGCCTCCGGCGGGCATCTTTGGGGCCGGAAGAAGCTGCAGGGTCATGGTTTGTGGGCCGCCGTGGAGTTGTCGGTGTGCGAAGGGTGGCCAAGGGCGGGGTGATCGGGCAGACAGGCCTCGCGGGGATCGCTTTTGGCGATACGGACGCGCAGGTCGAACCATGCGGCCTGCCCGGTGATCGGGTCGGAATTGGCCCAGCGCAGGCCGTCACCCTTGGGCGGGAGGAGTTCGTGGATGAGGTGGTTGAGCAGGAACCCCTTCGTCGCTTCGGGCGCGTTGTCATCGAGCGCCCAGGCGCCGCGGCGTTTGCCGATGGCGTTCCATGTCCAGACCGTGTTCGGGTTCAGCGCCGCCATATGCGCCACAGGCACGGTGATCTGGCCGTGGGGCGAGGTGACGGTGGCCCAGTCGCCTTCGCTGAACCCGTGTCTTTCCCAAAGGTCAGTGGGCACATAGAGCGGGTTCTGGCCGTGGATCTGGCGCAGCCATGCGTTCTGTGACCCCCAGGAATGGTACATGGCCATCGGGCGCTGGGTCAGCGCATGGGTGGGGAAATCATCAGGGTCGGTGCGGGCGTCAGAGAGGGGGGCGTACCAGATCGGCAGCGGGTCCATCGCCGCCGCTATCCGGGCGCGGAGGTGGTCGGGCGGCTGACGGTTGCCTTCGCCTTCTGCGGCCAACTGGAACCGGCGGAGCGGTTCGCACCAGAGCTGGAAGATGTAAGGCTGCGGGCTGTCGTAAAAGCCCATCTTCACGGCCCAGGCCTGATAGGCGTTGGACCAGGGTTTGAAATAGGCCGCATCCCCCGGGACATGGGCCTGCCAGAATCCGCCATTGGCGATGTAGCTGTCGATCTGGCCCTGATTGGCCGTACCGCGCCCATCCTGCAGCCCGTTTTCGCCCATCCGCCAGCCCGCGAGCGGCCCGATGCCGGGGCGGCGGATGTGGTTGGTGATGTAGTCGGCGTAGTCCTTGTATCTTGCAGTGCCGTCGTCGTTCACGAAACCGGGCAGATTGAGCCGGTGGCCGAGGTCGCAGAGGACGGACTGAAAGGCGCGGACGTTGCGGTCAGGCTGGATCACCGGCCAGCGGATCGCATCGGCGGCGGCGTCAGCCTCGCAGATCGGGCGGTCGAGCAGGCTGATGCAGTCGTGGCGTTCAAGGTAGGTCGTGTCGGGCAGGATCAGGTCGGCATAGGCCACCATCTCGGACGAGTAAGCGTCGGAATAGATGATGTGGGGGATGACGTAGTTCCCCTCCGCATCCGCGTCGGTCAGCATCTGCATGGTGCCCGTCGTGTTCATGGACGAGTTCCACGACATGTTGGCCATGTAGAGAAAAAGCGTGTCGATCCGGTAGGGATCGCCCGCATGGGCGTTCGAGATGACCATGTGCATGAGGCCATGGGCCGACATCGGGTTTTCCCAGGAGAAGGCCTTGTCGATGCGGGCGGGGCTGCCGTCTTCGCGAAGGCAAAGGTCGTCGGGGCCGTGCGGATAGCCGAGGTGCGGGCCGCCGAGGGGTGCGCCCGGGGTGACCTTGGAGTTCGGTTTGGGGTGGGCCGTGGCCGGTTTGGGATAGGGCGGTTTGAACCGCATGCCGCCGGGGGTTTCGACGGCGCCGAGGAGGATCTGGAGCGTGTGGAGCGCGCGGGCGGTCTGGAAGCCGTTCGAATGGGCCGAGATGCCGCGCATCGCGTGAAAGCTGATCGGGCGGCCGGTCATCGTCTTGTGTGTCAGGCCGCGGAAATCGGTCCATTCGCGCTCGAGCGTGACGGGGTCGTCAAAGGCGCGGGCGATTTCGGCGGCCAACTGCCGGATGCGGGCGGCGGGGATGCCGGTGACGTCGGCCACAGCCTCGGGCGCGTAGGTGTCGCTCAGGTAACGGTCGGCCATGTGGTGCAGCACGGGGCGGTGCGTCACGCCAGCGTGGCGCCAGGTGGCCGAGAGGTCGGGATCGACGCCCTTGCCGTCCCACGGGGCGAGCTTGCCGGTGGCGCGGTCGATGACCTGCGGCTTGCCGTCCTCGTCGCGTAGCAGCAGGCCGTTCTGCGGCGATTTGGGGTCTTCGTTGACAAGGCAGGAGGCGTTGGTAAAGCGGCGGAGGTAGTCGAGGTCGATCTTGCCCGCCTGCATCAGGAGGTGGATAAGCGACAGGATCAGCAGGCCGTCGGTGCCGGGCGTGATGCCGTACCAGTCATCGGCAACGGCATTGTAGCCGGTTCGGATCGGGTTGACGGCGATGACCTTGGTCCCGCGCCCTTTCAGCTTGCCCAGCCCCATCTTGATCGGGTTCGAGTCGTGATCCTCGGCCACGCCGAAGAGGATGAAAAGCTTGGTGAGGTCCCAGTCGGGCTGGCCGAATTCCCAGAAGGCGCCGCCCATCGTGTAGATCCCGGCGGCGGCCATGTTGACCGAGCAGAAACCGCCGTGGGCGGCGTAGTTCGGCGTGCCATAGGACTGCGCCCAGAGCGAGGTGAAGCTCTGGCTCTGGTCGCGGCCAGTGAAGAAAGCGAGCTTTTCGGGGGCAGTGTCGCGGACGGGTTTGAGCCAGTCCACGGCGGTCTGCAGCGCCTCGTCCCAGGAGATTTGCTCGAACTGGCCCGACCCGCGCGGGCCGGTGCGGCGCATTGGGGCCCGCAGGCGCGAGGGCGCGTTGATCTGCATGATCCCAGCCGAGCCCTTGGCGCAGAGGACGCCCTTGTTGATGGGGTGGTTCCGGTTGCCTTCGATATAGGCGACCTTTCCAGCCTTGAGATGCACGTTGATCCCGCAGCGGCAGGCGCACATGTAGCAGGTGGTCTGCCTGATCTCGTCCGATACGGGGGGCGAGAGGTCTAGGGTCGGCTGGTGATGCGTCATTCTGGGGCTCTCCCCGGCCCGTTGGGGCAGAGTCTAGTCTGAGAGTGGGGGCGGGGGCCAGTGGGGGCGAGTGGTTGCCCCTGGGAGGCCAAGCTCATTGTGCGGTGCAGCACACTGACCTTAGGCCTGAAGATACGAAGCCGGGCACGGTTTCTCTGACCAAGGACATCGCTTTGGTCACACGAAGCGAGTGGAACTTTCCGGCCGGACGCCTTAGCGTTCGGCCAGCCCTTGCCCCCCCAAGGGCAGGGGCTTCGCCCCGGCTGGAGCAGGCACCGACCTTCTGGGAGGCAGATGGAACGGAGGCCGGTGGAGGCGGTGTGCCGTGGGCGGGGCAGTGCTTCCACTGGAAGCCCCGCTGATCCCGCCCAGGGGAAAAGCAGCCTACGCATAGCGGGACTCTTTCGTCATCGCGGCCACGATCACGCCGAGGGCGGCTGAGGCGATGCGGTCGGGGCTTTGCTGGCTGCGCGAGGTGAGCAGGATCGGCACGCGGGCGCCCATGACGATACCGCCTGCGCAGGCCCCCATGCCAAGGCACATGAGTTTGAAGAGCGCATTGCCCGTGGTGATCTCGGGGACGACGATGATGTCGGCCTCGCCCGAGACCCGCGAGACGTAGCCCTTGTTCACCGCAGCAGCACGAGAGAGTATCAGGTCGAGCGCCATCGGACCTTCGACGATTGCGCCCGGGAACCGGCCCAGCGAGAGGCGGGCAATCTCGGCGGATTCGCCGGTCGAGGGGATGCCGGGGGTGACGTCTTCAGAGGCGGCCAGCAGCGCGGCCTTGGGCGCGTCAATGCCAAGGGTCCGTGCAAGATGGATGGCATGGCCAAGGCAGGCCATCCGCGTGGCCATGTCCGGTGCGCTGTTCAGTGCAGCATCGGTCAGAAGCAGCGGGCGGTCGCTGCCCGGCATGGTAATGTGAAAGACATGGCCGCAGACGGATTCCTTGTCGCGCAGGCCCGCGGCCGAGGGCAAGAGCGCCTTGAGAAAGGTCGAAGTGTGGACCTGGCCTTTCATCAGGCTGTCCACCTCGCCCTTGCGGGCAAGTGTGGCGGCGACGGGGCCTGCCGTTTCGCCCGGTGCCTCGACGATGCGGAAAGTACTGATATCCCAGCCGATTTCCGTGGCGATGCGGGCGATCCGGGACGGATCACCGACAAGGACGGGTTCAGCAAGGCCAAGATCGGTCGCCTCGCGCAGGCCCTGCAGGGGGATGGCAGCCCCGGCGTTGACAAGGGCCACGCGGGGCAAAGGCAGGCTTTTCGCCCGGGCGAGCAGGCTGTCGGGACAGCGGGGCGTGATCGGGCAGAGGAAGGATGAAAGGTCGGTCATGGCCTGTTCCTATGGGGCAGTGTCGACCATAGGGAGGAGGGCCGGGTGTGGCTATAGCGGCATGGGGCAACTTGGCCGGGTGTTCTGGCGCGGGTGCGGCAGAAGGGGTCGGGCAAAGAGCTACATCCCTTTACCATAGGGACTTGACCAGTCCCATCAGGGCCAGCGTGGCAAGAAGGAGGATGGCGAAGCGCCGGAAGTCCTGCGGTGCGGCAGACAGGAAATGGCGCGATCCGGCCCAGACCCCGGCGATCATGATCGGGAGGCCAAAGAGGGTAGCAAGGAGCGTGTCGGCGGTGATGAGGCCCGACCACCAAAGAAGCGGAATGGTCCAGAAGTCGAGCCCGGTGAAATAGGCGATCAGCGTGGCGCGGAAGGCGGCGGCGGGGATGGATTGCGCGGCAAAGAAGGCAGCGACCGGCAGGCCGCCGACGGCGGCACCGTTGGCGATGCCGGAAAAGATCCCGGTCGCCACATGGGCCGCGTCGCCCGCAGGGCGGCGCATCGTCCAGCCTGACAGGAGGATGACGCACATGACCAGCACATAGACCGAGATCGCGGCGCGTGCCGCGTCGATGCCAATACTGGACAAGAATATGACGCCCAGAGGGACGCCAACGAGGCATCCGGCAAATAGCGTGGCGACGCGACGCCACTGGATATCGGGCCAGATGTTGCGGGCCTGCTGGGCTGTCAGGACAGTGTCGGCCAGAATGACGACCGGCACGAAGAGGAGCGGGTTGGTGACAAGGCTGGCCGAGGAGACGACGAGCGCAGCAAAGCCGAAGCCGGAATAGCCGCGCACGAAAGAGGCGACGAATATGGCGAAGGCCATCCAGAGCGCGGCAGCGGGGCTCAGGTCAAAGGGCATGGCGCAGGGGCCGCTCGTCCGCGCGACGCGCGACCTCGCTTAAGTGCGCCGGAATGCGGGACACTGTCAGGACAGGGTCTGTTCGGCCATGTCGGCCGGGTTGATCCCCGCGACCTGAACCGGTTTCTTCATCGCGTCCCGGCGGAAAGGTTCGCCCAGTTCCTGATTGATCAGCGCCTCAATCAGTGTCGTCAGTCCATGCTGCATCTGGTCGGTGATCGACTTGGCCAGCGCATCGCGCAACTCGTCCATCGTGCGGGCCTGCACGCCCTGCAGCCCGCAGGCGCGCGCGATCCCGGCATAGCTGACACCCTGATCGAGTTCCGTCCCGACGAAGTTGTCGTCATACCAGAGCGTCGAGTTCCGCTTTTCCGCACCCCACTGGTAGTTGCGGAACACAACCATGGTAATCGCGGGCCATTCCGGGCGGCCGATGGCGGTAAGCTCGGTTACGGCGATGCCAAAGGCCCCGTCCCCCGCAAAGCCCACGACGGGCGTGTCGGGGCAGGCGATCTTGGCCCCGATAATCGAGGGCAGGCCATAGCCGCAGGGGCCGAACAGGCCGGGGGCCAGGTATTTGCGGCCCGCCTCAAACGTCGGATAGGCGTTGCCGATGGCGCAGTTGTTCCCGATGTCCGAGGAGATGATCGCCTCGCGCGGGAGCGCGGACTGGATTGCGCGCCAGGCCATGCGGGGTGACATCCAGTCAGGTTTGTCGGCGCGGGCGCGCTGATTCCAGGTGGTGCCGGGGTCGTCATCTTCGTGGTCCATCGAGGACAGTTGCTGCGCCCAGGCGGATTTCGTCTGCGCGATGGTGGCCTGACGTGCGGCGCGGCCCGCATCGCCTGCGCTGGCAGACAGGTGCGTCAGGATACTGTTGGCCACCTTGGCCGCATCGCCCACGATGCCTACAGTCACGGGTTTGGTCAGGCCGATCCGGTCGGGGTTGATATCGACCTGAATGATCTTGGCCGTCTTGGGCCAATAGTCGAGTCCGTAGCCGGGCAGGGTCGAGAACGGATTGAGACGGGTGCCAAGGCAAAGGACCACATCGGCCTGCCGGATGAGTTCCATTCCGGCCTTCGACCCGTTGTAGCCCAGCGGCCCGGCAAAGAGCGGGTGCGAACCGGGGAAGGCATCATTGTGCTGGTACCCCACGCAGACCGGTGCTGTCAGCCGTTCGGCCAGCGCCATCGAGGCGGGGATTGCGCCCGCCAGCACCACACCCGCGCCGTTCAGGATGACCGGGAACCTGGCAGAGGACAGCAGCGCCGCCGCCTGCCGGATGGCTTCTTCGCCGCCCGAGGGGCGTTCAAAAGCCACGACTGCGGGCAGGTCGATGTCGATCTCGCGCGTCCAGTAATCGCGCGGCACGTTGATCTGTGCGGGGGCCGAGGCGCGTTTCGCCTGCAGGATCACGCGGTTGAGCACTTCGGCAATGCGGGCGGGGTCACGGACCTCTTCCTGATAGGCGACCATGTCCTTGAACAGGGCCATCTGCTCCACCTCCTGAAACCCGCCCATGCCGATGGTCCGGTTCGCAGCCTGCGGCGTCACAAGCAGGAGGGGCGTGTGATTCCAGTAGGCCGTCTTGACCGCCGTGACGAAGTTGGTGATGCCGGGGCCGTTCTGGGCGATCATCATGCACATCTTGCCCGACGCCCGGGTGAACCCGTCCGCCATCATCCCGCCAGACCCTTCATGTGCGCAGTCCCAGAAGGTGATGCCCGCCTTGGGAAAGATATCGCTGATGGGCATGAAGGCAGACCCGATGATGCCGAAGGCATGGGCGATGCCATGCATCTGGAGGGTCTTCACAAAGGCTTCTTCGGTGGTCATGCGCATGGGGTGGGTCCTCTGATCTGATGTTCCCAGCCTAGGGCAGCGGGGCTGGGCGGGAAAGCGGCGACGATAAAGCCAGGGATGACCGGGAATAGGTCCAGATCATCCGCAGCATGCCAGCGGGCAAGCTTGCCTTGCGCCGCCAGATTCAGCAGTCTGTGGCCCAGCCGTTCCAGAGAAAGGACAGCGCGACGTTCCCTCTATACGGCGCCTTCTGACCGCGACCAGCGCAGCGACACCTGGCAAACTCCTGCGACGAAAAAGTCTCCCGGAAATGATCACCGCCGCCCATGACAACCCCGAAACGATCTGGCAGGTGGAACTGATCATGGTCGAGGATGTGCTCTACGGCGGTCAGGGCGTGCTGTTGCGGAATGGTCAACTCTGGCATGAGCCCGGCTCTCATCCGGCATACTTCAAGATGGCGCAGGACTTGCTGGGCCAGGAACATGGGCTTCTCAAAAAGTGGATCCGGGGCGCATTTAAGTCAGATGTCAAGGTTCTGAAGATCAGCGAGCCTGCCATCGGGGCCGTGCATGGACATTGGAACTTCGGCCATTTCCTGCTTGAAATACTGCCGCGACAGCTGATCCTCGACCGGGAATGTCCGAAAGATTGGCCAATCCTCTTGGCGCGGTCCGGTCCTTCTTTCCTGCCGGGAATGGTGCAATTGGTTTGCCCCGACAGGCAGATTGTGACCTTTGACGCGATGACCGAGGTTGTGTCTGCTCCAGCGCTCATCAGTTGTGGTGACCTGATCAGTCAGGTTAGCTATATTCCTGACCTGAAGGGGTTGCTTCTCGACTTGCGGGCGAGATTGCTGCATCTGGCGGACCCTAGCGGGCTGAATGCCCCAAGGGTGTACCTGTCGCGTCGGGGCGTCCGCAGCAAACGCCACGCGATCCTTAAACCCCTGCAGATCGAACGCGCTGCCATGCTAGCGGGATACACGGTCGTCCGGCCCGCAGAACTTTCCTTTCCCGATCAGGTTCGTCTATTTGCAGGCGCACGCATCATTGCCGGAGAATATGGATCAGCACTGCACAATGCGATTTTCGCCGATCAGGGCACGACCATCATCGACCTCAACTGGATCAACCCATATCAATCCCAGATCGCGAACCTGATGGGTCACAGGATCGGCTATCTTCCGCCACAGGATGGCGAATTTCGTCATGCGGCATCGTTGAAGGGGGACAAGGGCCTGATGACTTTCTCGCCCGGTGAGGTCTACACGGTGCTGAAAAGTGAGGGAAATCGGGCCGATCCCGAACGAGCCATCGGCGCGGATTTGTGAAAGTCAACAACGGCGCGGCCACTTCCGGCTGACCTTGTTCATTCCTTCACGGTGTGATCAACACCGGATGGTCCGAGATACCGGCAAGGCCGGGATCACTTGGGTTAGGTCGCGTCGGCCCGGTCCGGCACTGCCGCCTGACGGCCTGATCCGACAGGCCATATTGACAAACCTTCCTCTGGTCCTGAACGTCTGGTTTCGTTGAAGCAAGACCCTGACTTGCACTTTTCCGATCCAGCCTGCCAATGGCCCAGTACTTTTCCTGGCGTCGGGCCGCCACAAAGGATTTCACTGATTTGCGAATTGTGAAGACAGTCCTTGAATCTTCGGCCCCGCCTAACCCCGCACATTTGTACTGGCGGGACGAGATGCCAGAGGTTGTCACTGCGGCCCATGATGGGGCACATGCGATCCCGAGTGCCAAACTTATCCGCGTTGATGGCGCAATTTATGGCGGAATGGGTCTTTTGCTTCGGGACGGCAAGATACTGCATGAGTCCGGCGTCATGCCGGATTACTTTGACAGGATGATGCGGCTGATGGGCATGTCGCACGCACCGGTTCTGAAGTGGCTCAATGGTATCCTCAAGCCTGATCTTGAGATCATCGAGATCGATACGCCTGCGATCATTCCGGTCCATGCCCATTGGAACTTCGGGCATTTTCTGATGGAGATGGTGCCGCGTTTGCTTGTTCTGGACAGCCAGTGTCCCCGTGACTGGCCAATCCTGATGGCCAAAGCGGACCCTTCGTTCGTGTCGGGCATGGTCCTTATCATCTGCCCGGAGCGGGCCATCGTCATGTTCGACCCCGAAACGCAGGCGATCCGGGCCCCTTACCTTATGGGGTGCGGCGACACGATTACCCCGCGGGGGTATTTGCACGGACTTCGGCCCCACCTTGAGACGCTGCGGGACAGGCTCAACTCTGAGGCGTCGCCGGATGGGCCAAAGGCTGATCGCGTCTACTTTTCCAGAAGCGGAATCCGCAAGCGGCGACACTATACCGTCAACAGGGCCCGGATCGAAAATGCGGCGGCCAAGGCAGGCTTTCTGGTCGTCCGGCCGGAAACGCTGTCTTTGCCCGATCAGGTTCGCCTGACCGCTGGCGCGAGATTGATCGCGGGGGAATATGGCTCGGCCATGCACAATGCCGTTTTTGCACGACCCGGGACGGACATCATCTGTCTCAACTGGATTAACGCTTACCAGTCACAGATCGCTTCACTCATGGGCCATCGGATCGGTTACATCGCACCGGATGACGGCAAGATGCGGGATTCCGAGTCGATCTGGAAAGGCGAAAAGACGATGAAGTTCGCCGTCGATGATGTGATTTCTAGGCTGGATTGGGTGTCAACCCGGGAAGCATGACTGTTCCCGGTGCAGGTTCGGACCCCGCGAAGGTTCCGCCATGATCGGAGAAGGCAGGCCCCAAGGGCTACTGCACCGCCCGCGCCACCGCATCAGCAAAGGCCCGGCTGTCGACGGCAAGGCTTCCGCTCGGGAAGGGGGAGTTCTTGCTTTCCGTATCGTACATCTGGCTTTCCACGGCGATGATCTGCCATTCGTCGCCCACGCGGATCAGGAAGGGTGATCCGCTGTCGCCAAAGGTCGTGTCGCATTCGTGCAGGATCGAGTTGTCCTCATAGGCGACGGTCACCCGGCAGCCGCGATTGCCCGACAGGTTCGTGCCCGTGTCCTGACTGTAGCCCGCCTGATCGACCAGAAGGCCGCCGTTCCCGATTTCGGTGATGTCGGTGTTGTTCAGCGTATGGACGTTCAGAAAGCCCACGACATTGCCCAGATCGCGGTCAAGCGTGACGATGGCCCAGTCGTTGCCATTGCCCTGACCGGGTTCCATCGTTTCTGGCGTGTAGTCGGGCGAGAACATCGCGTCCACGACAAGCGCCTTGCCCGCCTGTTCGCCCCGCGACAGACCAGCCTGGAAGTAGAGCGGCATATCAAGGGTTGCGCCATCCACGGTCACGCAATGGGCCGCTGTCAGGAGTGTGCGCGGTCCGACCAGTGAAGCGGTGCAGGTGCCCTCGGGCAGGGTCAGAAGGCCCACGGCCCGGAACGGGAGGCCCGACGTGTTGACCAGATAGCGGTCATCGCGGCCAAAGTAATGCTCGAGCGCTTCGGCCGGGCGGCCACGGCCCATGCAATCGGCTGTGTCGGTGTTCACATCACACTGGCCCGTCCCGGTGCCAGGTTCGTCGCACTGCTGGTTGAAGGCAAAGTTGCAGCTGTCATCGCGGCCGCGCAGATAGGCCACGGCATCACAGTCGGCGGTGTCGGTGCCGTCCGCGCAGGTGCCGGTGCCGATATTGGGTTCGTCACATTCGTTGTCCTGATCATACCGGCAAGTGTCGTCGCCTCCGGCGGCAAAGCCCCGGCAATCGGTGGCGTCTGTGCCGGTGTCACAGAACCCGGTCCCGCCAAAGGCCGCGTCATCGCATTCGAGGTCATTGGCATATTCACAGGTATCGGTACCCAGCTTGGTGCGGACGTTGGCGGGCAGAAGGTCGAAAAGGGCTTGCAGCGCCTCGGCCCGGGTCGGTCGTCCGGCGCAGTCGGTGGTGTCGGTTCCGTCGCGGCACGCGGTGGATTCGCCATCATGACGCGGCTCGTCACATTCGCCGTCGTTCGCCCAGTCGCAACTGTCGTTCGTCTTGGCATTGGCAAGGACGGCGCAATCAAAGGTGTCCGTCCCCGGCACACAGGCCCCGGTTCCGCCGAATCGTTCATCGTCGCATTCATTGTCATGGGCGTATTCGCAGGTGTCATCCTGTGCCAAAGCCTGCGAGGCGGTGAACAGGGACAAGGTCATGAAAACGAGGGGAAGAATGCGCAAGGCCACGGCTCCTGAAATGCGGTCGGAGGGGAACTTGCGGCGGACTGTCGCAGAGTGGCCGGAACGGATCAAGGGGCTGCTTGGCGGTGTTTTCGCGCTCGCCCGCCCGCTTGCAAGGAAGCAATCCTGCGTTCAGCGCCCGGCATCACCCAGCCGGATCGCCATCAGGACGGCCAGTACCGCATGTGCCGCACCGGCAGGCCAGAGCAGGGGGCCGGTCGCGGGCAGGGTGAGCCCGAGGAATAAGATGTAGACGGCGGCCAAAACGTTGTAGGTCAGGAGTCCCACAAAGGCCGGGCGGCTCTCGCGGCCAATCCAGCCCGTGATGCCGAAGCTGAGCAGCGCGATCCCGGCGAGCCGGGCAATGGCCAGACCGTTGGGATCAAACTGTGCGGCAAGGAACCCGTTCGCGACCACCTGCGGGAGGGCGATGAGCGTGATCCCGACAAGGACCTCGAAGATGACAGAGATCAGGACGAGATTTCGTGCGGTCATGGCCGGGGCACCTTTCGTGGTCTTGCTGAATCGCGCAGGGCGTCTTTGGCTGGTTCTGCTGAACGCAGTCCGCAGCCGCCGAAACTGTCAGTCTATCAAAGCATGAGCGGCCAGACCGGGGCAAGCTTTGGCCCAAGGCTGACGTTGGGCGTGCAGATCAACGGGCACGTTTGGCCAGCGCCTTGTCCAGAACCGGCGTGAAATCTGGCCATGCAAGCTGGGCCGCGCGGTTTCGGGCATTCGCGGACATCTGGCCCAGGGTAGCGTCGTCCTTTCGGGCAAGCAGCGTTGAAATCGCGGACGAGATCGGCCCGATGCCTGATCCGGGCGGGTAGGTGATCCCGGCATCGTACCCGTCCAGAACCTCGCGTGTCATGCCGACGCCGGGAATAACGACGGGCAGGCCGAAGGTGAGGGCAAGCAGCAGGGAGCCTGACGCAAGAATGCTGCGGTAGGTGTAAAGCCCGACATCTGCGGCGCACAGATGGTATTTGCGCCGGGCAGGATCGACGAACCCGTTGGTGATTGTAATCCGGGCGGCTTCTTCGGGCGTTCGGGGTGGCACGGGTTCGGCGAGCGTTCCTGCAAATACCCGTCCGGCAACTGGCAGCAGGAGACGCGGCCTCAGCGGCAGAAGCTCCCGGAACGCTCCGAACATGAGGTCGGGGCCTTTGTACGGACGGACGAGCCCCAGCGAGAGAATGACGTCATCTTCTGCATCGATACCAAGGGTCGCCCTTGCGTCCTGCCGGGACAGCCCGTCATCCGCACAGCCGCGCGCATAGTTGCCGTGAGCCGAAATGACAACGCGATCAACCGGAAACGGAAAAGCTTCCAGCACCTCGGCGACGGAAGCGCGGGAATGAAAATGCAGGACGTCAGACAGGGCGGCGATGATCGGCAGCATCTCGAGTTTGAGGTCGCGGAAGCGGGTGTCGTGACTGACGATATCTTAAATTGTCCAGACGACGCGTCCGCCGCGTTTCCGGAACAGGGAGAGATGTGTCAGGAAATCCGTGAACGCCTGTCTTGCCTCATCGTCGGTTTTCGCCTTGGCGGTGATCCCGTTGAGCCATTAAAGATGAAAGATCAGAGCAGGGCGATCCTGTACGGAACCGCTCAGGGCCGACAGGGCATCGGTGATCGGACCCGCACCGATGTCATGGGACGCACGGGCTGCGGCATAGAGAAGGTCCGGATAGGGGTTGCAACGGCTGTGGTCCGGCCAAAAACGGTCTCTTGGCCGGCTATTCAGCGTCGGCAGGCCCGACTCTGACTGTTCCATGGATTGGGGAACGGTTGCTGCCCCTAGCCCACCACCTTGGTCAGCGCCGCATCCACTGCGCCCACGATCTGGTCGAGGTCATCTGTCGTCGCGATCAGCGCCGGTGCAAACAGCAGCGTGTTGTTGAACCCCGGCATGGAGCGGTTGGACGCACCGATGATGACGCCCTGCGCAAGGCAGTCACCCACCACGGCCATGACCTTCTTTTCGTCCAGCGGTTCGCGGGTCGTGCGGTCGGCCACCAGTTCGGCCCCGGCGAACAGACCCTTGCCGCGCACGTCGCCCACGCAGGCGTGCTTGTCCATCAACTCGTGCAGTTTCTCCTGCAGGTAGACGCCCATGCGGGTCGAGTTGCCGCAGAGGTCCTCGTCCTCGATGATCCGCATGTTTTCCAGCGCAGCCGTCGGCCCGGCGGTGCAGCCGCCGAAGGTGCTGATATCGCGGAAATAGCCCAGCTTGTCGGTGTCGTCCTTGAACTTCTCGAACACGGCTTCGGTCGTGACGCAGCAGGAAATCGCGGCATAGCCCGAGGCCACGCCCTTGGCCATCGTCACGATATCGGGCTGTACGCCGTACTGCTGATAGCCGAACCACGTGCCGGTGCGGCCCAGACCGCAGACGACTTCGTCGATATGCAGAAGGATGTCGTACTTCTTGCAGATCTCGGCCACCTTTTCCCAATAGCCGCGCGGGGGCGTGATGATGCCGCCGCCTGCGGTGATGGGTTCAAGGCAGAGTGCGCCGATCGTGTCGGCCCCTTCGCGCAGGATCACGGCCTCGATCGCCTCGGCCGCCTTCACGCCATAGCTGTCGCCGGCCATGTCTTCAGTCGCGCGGTATTCAAGGCAGTGCGGCACGGCCACGAAACCGGGGGTGAAGGGGCCGTACTGCATGTTGCGTTCCTGCTGACCGCCCGCCGACAGGCAGGCGATGGTCGTGCCATGATAGTCGCGGTCGCGGTAGAGGATCTTCCACTTCTTGCCGCCGTGGTGCTTGTGGCTGATCTGGCGGACCATCTTGAACGCCTTCTCGTTCGCCTCGGACCCCGAGTTGGCATAGTAGACGCGGCTGAGGCCCGGCATCTTTTCGGTCAGACGCTTGGCGAAATTGGCGCCAGGGATCGTCCCGGCGGCCCCGGCGTAATAGCACATCTTGACCAGCTGATCCCTGACCGCGTTAGCGATGCTTTCGCGACCATAGCCCACGTTCACCGTCCAGACGGCGCCCGACACGGCGTCGACATGTTCCTTGCCCTTGATATCCCAGACGCGCAGGCCCTTGCCCTCGACGATGATGCGCGGGTCAACGGTTTCAAACGGTTTGTGCTGGATCAGATGGTGCCAGACATGGGCACGGTCGGCCTCGATCACATGGCGGGGGTCGTTTTGCAGGAGCGTGTCCATTGAATGTGCCTTCGGGTGCTTGAGTGCATGGCAAGGGGCGCGGATTTCCGCGCTGCCGCAATTGGGTGCAGTCTGCCTGTGCGGACAGGCGCGTCAATAGGGCCAGCGAACGGTCAAGCGTAGCGCCAGATATGCCGGATCGCGCGGACCTGTTCCGGTACGATGGGCACTGAATTTCAGACATCATGGACATTTGTCATGGGCGGGTGCGCGCCCGGTCAACTCCCGGCAGACTTACCCGGCATTGACCAAAGGGAAGGATTTTCCTTGCCTGAACCCGGGAAGAGTTGCGCGTTCCCAAGAAGCCCGTTCAAGCATCTGAGGACTGGTGCGGTGTGACCGTTTCATGCTCAGTTGCACCCTGCGACGGACCAGAGGCGGGTCGAGCCAGTCCGGCGAGATGTGCCCTTCGGGGCTTCAACATGGGATGACAGCGATGAAGAAGTATCTGATGGGGGCTGCGGCGGCTCTGGCCGTGATGGCCGGAACGGGCGTTATGGCCCAGACCGACGAAGTAACCGTGGGCTATTTCCTTGAATGGCCGATGCCTTTCCAGTTCGCCAAGGTGAATGGCACCTATGATGCCGAAATGGGCGTAAAGGTGAACTGGGTCTCCTTCGACACCGGCACCGCGATGAGCGCCGCGATGGCCTCGGGCGATGTGGACATTTCCGTGTCGCAGGGGGTACCGCCGTTCGTGGTCGCCACCTCGGCCGGGCAGGATCTGCAGATCCTTGATGTGGCCGTATCCTATTCCGACAACGACAACTGCGTCGTGGCCTCGGGCCTTGAGATCACCAAGGACAACGCGGGCGAAATCGCAGGCCACAAGGTTGCCGTGCCGCTGGGCACCGCCGCGCACTATGGTTTCCTCCGCCAGATGAACCATTTCGGCGTGGACCTTGCCAGCCTTGAAATCGTCGACATGGCCCCGCCGGACGGCGCGGCTGCCTTTGCTCAGGGCGCGGTTGACATGTTCTGCGGCTGGGGCGGCTCTCTGCGTCGCGCCAAGGAAAGCGGCAATGTGCTGCTGACCGGCGCCGAAAAGGAAGAGCTGGGCATCCTGGTGTTCGACGTGACCTCGGCCCCTGCGTCGTTCGTCGCTGAAAACGCTGATCTGGTCGCCAAGTTCCTTGCGGTGACGGCCGATGCGAATGCGGTCTGGAATGCTGGCGGCGATGCCGCCTCTGCGATGATCCCCGTGATCGCGCAGGATTCGGGCATGGACGAAGCCGCGACCGCCGAAACGATGGCGACCTTCATCTTCCCGTCTCTGGACGATCAGCTTGGTGACAAGTGGCTCGGTGGTGGTGCGCAGTCCTTCATGCAGGGCGTGGCCGGCGTCTTCGTCGACTCGGGCTCGATCCCCTCTGCGCTCGACAGCTATGATGCCACGGTGAACACCGGGCCACTGGCTGCTGCGGCGGCGATGTAAGCAAAACAGTTGGCAGACGGCGCACGGCGTCCTCTGCCATCATCTTGCCCGACGCGATGGACCTGACCTGCAAGCCTGTCACGCAGGCGACCTGGCCCGACCTTGAGTCCCTGTTCGAGGGCAGGGGCGGTCCATCCTATTGCTGGTGCATGGCCTTCCGCAGGATTGCGCCCGATGCCGACAAGGCCGACCGCAAGGACGCGCTGCGGGGTCGTGTGGCTGATGGGGTCCCGGTCGGGCGTGTCTACTACGACAATGCCGCCCCGGTGGCGTGGAGTTCGATTGCCCCCCCTGAAACCTATCTGAAACTGGGCGGGCCAGAGGAGCCGGGCGAAGTCATCTGGTCGCTCGCCTGCATGTTCATCCGCCGCGATCTGCGCGGGCTGGGGCTGACCCGGCAGATGGTGGCGCTGGCCGAAGCGGAAGCGGCAGCGAAAGGTGCCACGGTGATCGAGGCGACGCCGGTCGATCCGGACTCGCCCAGCTACAAGTTCATGGGAACGGTCCCCTTCTTTGCCGCTGCAGGTTATGCTGAAGTGGCCCGTGCCGGAACGCGCCGCCATGTGATGAGAAAGAGGCTGGTCTGAGATCATGACAGTTCTGTCGATACAGTCGCTTTCCATGCGGTTCGACCAGCCCGGCGGCGTGGCCGTGCAGGCGCTCAAGGACGTGTCGCTTGACCTCCGGCAGGGCGAGCTGATGTCGGTCCTGGGCCCGTCAGGCTGTGGCAAGACGACACTGCTGAACATCCTTGCCGGTTTTCTGGCGCCGACCTCGGGGTCCGTCACTTTGGGGGGCAAGCCGGTCACCGGGCCGGGGGCCGAGCGGGGGATGGTTTTCCAGCAGGGCGCGCTCTTTGAATGGATGAGCGTGCGGGAGAATGTGGGATTTGGCCCGCGCATGAAGGGTATGCCCAAAGCCGAGTTGCGCGAGATCGTCGATCACCTGCTCGACACGATGGGGCTGAAGGATTTCAAGGAGAAGGCTGTCTATGAGCTGTCGGGCGGGATGCAGCAGCGCGTGGCCCTGGCCCGGTGTCTGGCCAATGATCCCGATGTGATCCTCATGGACGAGCCCCTTGGTGCGCTGGACGCGCTGACGCGGGAAAAGATGCAGGGGCTGGTCCTGCGGCTTTGGAAGGAAACGGGCAAGACCATCGTCCTGATCACCCATTCGGTCGAAGAGGCGTTGCTTCTGGGCGAACGGCTGGTCGTCATGGCCCCCCGGCCAGGGCGCATCCACCGCGAATACCGGCTGCCCTTTGCCGAAATGGGCGCGGGGCAGGATCTGCGCGGGATCAAGAAGCATCCTGAATTTGCCCGGACGCGCGAGGAAATCCTCGGCATGATCTGGGACATGGAGGAAGAGATCATGGGCCGGGTCGAGGCGGGATAAGGGGCGCATCATGGACCTGATCCGTCAGCTTGCAGGCGAGACCTGGCTGGTGCTGACCACCGTCGCCGGGGTCATCCCCTGGCTGATCCTTTATGTCCTGCTGATCCTGCTGTGCTATTTCATCTGGCGGCAGATCAGCCGCCTGTTCCGCCCGCGCAGCGATTTCGGCTCGCTCAAGACGGTGACTTTTGGCGACGAAAGCGCCGTTACATCGGACTTTGCCGCCTCGGTGATGTCGCTCGTCCTGATCTTCCTCCTTTGGGGCGCCTTCACCGGGTCGAAACTGGTCCCCTCCTTCCTCCACGCCCCCGGACCGTTCACAGGCGACGGGACGTTCACCTATATCTCCGAAGGTCCCGACGGCGCCATGGACGAAGGCAACGTCACCGTCCGCGTCTTTCCCTTTGGCACCAAGGCCGAAGTGCCTGTGGTTGACCCCGGCCCCGGCTTTGCCAAGGATGACGCGCTGGTCGTCGCCGCCTACCGGAGCGAGCTGCTCAAGGCGCAGGACAATGACGAGGTGACCGAGGACGCGGGTGCCAAGGTCGTTTCGGTCAACGGCGTGGCGATCGAGCCAGAGGGTCCGGCGGTCGACGTGGGCTTTGCATCAGTCAACATGACGGCCAAGGGCACGCTGAACGTGACACCGGACAAGGGCTGGCAGATGGAAAAGATCTGGCTGCCCGCACCCGAAGATGTCTGGGCGCGCTTTGTCGAAATCTCGCGCGACGGGTTCCGGAACTCGACGCTGGCAGAACATCTGGGCTATTCGCTGTTCCGGGTCATTGTGGGCTTTCTTCTGGGTGCTGTGATCGGCATCCCCCTGGGCTATGCGATGGGCCTGTCGGACTGGTTCCGGGGCTGGTTCGATCCCATCGTGGAATTCATGCGCCCGGTGCCGCCCTTGGCGCTGATCCCGCTCGTGATCATCTGGGCGGGGATCGGCGAGGTCGGCAAGATCGTGCTCCTCTTCCTCGCCGCGCTTTGGATCATGGCGATTGCTGCACGGGCCGGGGTTTCAGGCGTACGGATCGCCAAGGTCCATGCCGCCTATTCGCTCGGCGCGTCCAAACCGCAGATCTTGCGCCATGTGATCATCCCGAACTCCCTGCCCGAGATATTTACCGGGGCGCGGGTCGCGATGGGCGTCTGCTGGGGTACGGTGGTGGCGGCCGAACTGGTGGCGGCGGAAAAGGGGGCGGGCATGATGATCATGACGGCTTCCAAATTTCAGAACACGGATATCGTCATCATGGGAATCATCCTTATCGGGGGGATCGGGTTCTCAATTGACCTTCTGATGCGCTGGGCCGAACGGGTGATGGTGCCGTGGAAGGGCAAGGCCTGAGGGGGGGGTGTTCCCTCTGCTTCTGCCGATACCAACTGACAGCAGCTTGATCGGACGCAATGACCAAGGCCATCGCCCTGGCCACGCGCCGCAGTTGACATCTTCCGGCCGGACGCCCTGGCGACCGGCCCGCCCCTGCCCCCCAAAGGCAGGGGCTTCGCCGTCGCACGCGCAGGTACCAGCCACTTGCGAGGCATGGGCAACAGGGGCCGGCAAAGACGGCAAAGCGTGAGCGGGGCGCTGGCCCCACCGGGGCCCCCGCTGATCCCGCTCAGGGACAGTGGCCTGCGGGCGCGTCATCGAAAAGCCGCAATGCGCCGCAAGGCTGCTCCTGTCGGTTGAATGGTCGGGGTCGCGATGGATGGAACAGGGTATCCCGGGTTACGGCGCGTGGCGGTGCTTGTCGATGGCGAGAACATGGGCCCGGGTCTTGCCGCCGACATCCTTGATGCCGCCGGTCCCTGGAAGTATCAGGTCGTCCGGCGGGTCTATGGCGCCGTGGGCTGCCTGAACCGGTGGCGCAAAAAGCCCGGCTTTGAACTGATCCACAGCCAGAGCGCCAAGAACGCGGCCGATATCCGCATGGTCATCGACGCGATGCGCCTGTCCTATGAGGGCCGCGCCGACCAGTTCGTGATCGCCTCGTCCGACAGCGATTTCACGCAACTCGCCCATCACCTGCGCGAACGTGGGCACGAGGTGGTGGCGGTCGTGGGCAAGGCGGCAGGAGAGGCGTTCCGGCTCTCGGCGACGGTGGTGGTCGAGGTGAGCCTGCCGGAGGTGCCGGTGCCTTTTGCGGCGCCTGTTCAGGTTGCGGTGACGAAGCCGGTCCAGCCAAAGCCGGTGCCTGCGGCGAACGCGGCCCTGCATTTCGACATCACTAGAGTGAACGATCAGATCAGTTCGATCTTCAAGAAGCGAGACAAAGGAAACGGCATCCTCCTCCGCGAGCTTACAAAGGAGCTGGCGGATGGAAAACGCTGTAGCCTAGGGACTCTGGGAGTAGCAAGTTGGGCGTCTTTCCTCAGGTCGAACCCGCAACTCTACGAGTGTGACCCAAAAGGCCAACAGGCCAGGGTCCGGCTCGTCGGGGCGAAACCTCGCGAAGTTTGAACTTTGCCGCCTCGATCGAATGCCGCGAACCTATGGGCTATCGCCTTGGTCACGCGCTAAAGTGGACGCTTTCCCGCCGGACGCCCCGCGTTCGGCGAGCCCCCCGCCCAGCGAGGGCAGGGGCTTCGCCCCCGCCGGGGCAGATGCCGGCCTACTGCGAGGCTGACTGAAGCCGGGCCGGTGGAATCCGAAGGGCGTGAGCGGGGCCGTGCTTCCACCGGAAGCACGGTTGATCCCCGCTCATTGTAGCGGCGTGATGGTGGGTTTCACCGACCCTTTGCCCCTGAACCCGCCTCACCTCCACCCCGGCCAAACCCCGAAACCCCATTTCAGCAAATCAAACGAAACCCGCCCGCTGTCCCGATTGGCCGAGGCGACGGCGCGGATTTCCCGGCTTGAGGGGATGGAAGGCCACGCCCGCACGGCGGTTATCCGGCTCGCCAAATTCTTTCCGGGGGAATCCTTCGATCTCGGGGTATGGTCGGGAAATCCTGTCCGCCTTGCGAGTGTCCCATGACCCGAATGCAGTCCGTCACCCCGATCCTGCGCATCTTTGACGAAGCCAAGGCGCGGGAGTTCTATCTGGAGTTTCTGGGCTTCACAGTGCGGTTTGAACACCGCTTTGGCGACAGCTTTCCAATCTACCTTGGCATCGCGCGCGATGACGTGGTGCTGCATCTGAGCGAACATCACGGCGACGCCACACCCGGTGGGCATGTGCGGATCGGAATGACGGGACTTGCAGATTATTGTCAGGGACTGCGCGAGAAGGACTACCGCTATGCCAAGCCGGGCGCGCCGGTCCGGCAGGATTGGGGCTCGTTGGAATTGACCTTGGGCGACCCGTTCGGCAATCACCTGACCTTTTGGGAAGAGACCGGAGGCGCGTGAGGGGCCTTCGTCCTTGTGTCATCAGTATGACAGGACTACCTTTGCCATCGTGCGGAGTCGTGCGGTGCGCTGCCCGGCTGCGGGGCAGACAACAACAGACAAGGGTTCGATCATGGCCAAAGGTGCAGACAAACGCGGCAAGGAAAAGAAGAAGCCGAAGGCAGAAAAGCCCAAACCGGGTGCTGGCGCTTCGACCGTGACAAGCAGGGCTGACGAAGTTCTGGGTGGCAAGAAACCGAAATAGCGCAGCGCCCTCTTGACCTTCCTGTGACTGGAAGGACTATGTGCTGGTCCTGAGAGAAAAGGACCAGCATCATGGCCAAGCATGAGACCTTTACCGTCGATATCGACGGGATGACCTGCGCGAGTTGCGTAGGCCGGGCAGAACGTGCGATTTCCGCTGTCAAGGGCGTTGAAAAGGCCGAGGTCAACCTTGCCACACATGGCGGGCGCGTGACGCTGGAACCCGGTGCCGGGGCGGATGTGACTCGGGCTGTGTCCGGCGCGCTGGCGGCGGCGGGCTATCCGGCGATGCCCGAAAGGATCCGCCTGTCCATCGAAGGCATGACCTGTGCGGCCTGTTCGGCCCGGGTCGAAAAGGCGTTGAACGCGGTGCCGGGGGTGTTGTCGGCGCAGGTGAACCTCGGCGATGCGACGGCTGTAGTCCAAAGCCTGTCGCATGATCCCGCGACCCTGATCGCCGCCGTCACGCGGACGGGTTATGGCGCGGCCCAGATCATGCAGGGCATCCGTCCGGTGGATCGCCAGACCGAAGCAACGGCGGCCCTCGAAACCCGTTTCCTGATCGCGGCGGCGCTGACCCTGCCGGTCTTTGTGCTTGAGATGGGCGGGCACCTGATCCCGTCGTTTCACCATTGGGTCATGATGACGATCGGGACGCAGACAAGCTGGATGATCCAGTTCATCCTCACGACGCTGGTCCTGATCGGTCCGGGGCGGGGGTTCTTTGAAAAGGGTCTGCCGGCGCTCTGGCGGCGGGCGCCGGATATGAATTCTCTGGTCGTTCTGGGCGCCACTGCCGCCTGGGGGTTTTCGGTCGTGGCGCTGTTCGCGCCCGGCGCCCTGCCCGAAGGGACGCGGGCCGTTTACTTCGAGGCTGCGGCCGTGATCGTGACGCTGATCCTTGCGGGACGCTGGCTGGAGGGGCGGGCCAAGGGGCAGACGGGGGCGGCGATCCGTCGTCTGATCGGCCTCAGGCCCGCGACGGCCCGGGTCGAACGCGACGGGGCGGTTCTGGATGCAGGCATCGACACGGTCGTGCGGGGAGATGTGCTCCAGATCCGGCCGGGTGAGCGGATACCCGTCGATGGGGTGGTGCGCGAGGGCAGGTCCTTTGTCGATGAAAGCATGATCACGGGAGAGCCGATGCCGGTCGAGAAGGCCAAGGGGGCAATGGTCGTCGGCGGCACGGTCAATGGCAACGGGGCGCTGCGGATGCGGGCGACGGCTGTCGGGGCCGACACGATGCTGAGCCGGATCATTGTGATGGTCGAGGAAGCGCAGACTGCGCGACTGCCGGTGCAGGATCTGGTGAACCGGATCACACTTTGGTTCGTCCCGGCGGTCATGGCCGTGGCGCTGGTGACCGTTGCGGTCTGGCTGATCTTCGGCCCTTCGCCCCCGCTGTCCCATGCGCTTGTCGCCGGGGTCGCAGTACTGATCATCGCCTGCCCCTGCGCGATGGGGCTGGCTGTGCCGGTGTCGATCATGGTGGGCACGGGACGGGCGGCAGAACTGGGCGTGCTGTTCCGGCAGGGCGATGCGCTTCAGGGGCTGTCGGCGGTTGGCGTCGTGGCCTTTGACAAGACGGGGACGCTGACCGAGGGGCGGCCCAAGGTGACGGACATTGCGCCCGTTGGCCTGTCCGAAGATGACCTTCTGGCGCTGGTCGCGGGGGTCGAGGCGCTGTCAGAGCATCCTTTGGCCGGGGCCGTGGTGCGTGCGGCCAATGCGCGGGGGCTGACGGTGCCGCGGGCGGCGGGCGTGGCGGCGGTGACGGGGCAGGGCGTGACCGGGACGGTTGACGGGCGGCGCGTGGCCGTGGGCAATGCGCGGCTGATGGCGACGGAAGGGGTGGATGCCGGGGGTCTGATTGCCGTGGCCGAGGGGCTGGCCGAGAAGGGGCGGACGCCGCTGATGGTGGCAGTTGACGGAGCACCTGCCGGGGTTCTGGCCGTAGCTGATCAGATCAAGCCGGGGGCCAAGGGCGTAATCGCTGCGCTTCAGCGGCAGGGGCTGAAGACCGTGATGATTTCGGGCGATGTGGCGCTGGCGGCCAATGCGATTGGGGCCGAACTCGGGATCGATCAGGTCCTGGCGGGCGTCCTGCCGGACGGCAAGGTTGCCGCCCTGCGGGCCTTGCAGGCGGACGGGATGAAGGTCGCCTTTGTGGGCGACGGGATCAACGACGCGCCGGCGCTGGCGGCGGCCGATGTGGGTATTGCCATCGGGACGGGCACCGATGTAGCGGTGGAAAGTGCGGCCGTGGTGCTCATGTCCGGTGATCCGGGCGGGGTGGTCAATGCGCTCGAGGTCAGCCGGCGGACGATGCGGAACATCCGCGAAAACCTCGTCTGGGCCTTTGGCTATAACGTGCTTCTGATCCCGGTCGCGGCGGGGGTGTTCTATCCGCTTTGGGGCACGATGCTGTCGCCGGTGATTGCGGCGGGGGCGATGGGCGTGTCGAGCGTGCTGGTATTGTCAAACGCGCTGCGGCTGCGGTTCGTGCCGTCAGCGCTGGGAGGAAAGGCATGATCATCGGGGATGTAGCCGAACGGACGGGCCTGCCCGCCAAGACGATCCGGTATTACGAAGATATCGGACTGATCACGCCTTTGCGCGGGGACAACGGCTATCGCCGGTTCCGCGAGAGCGATGTCCACAAGCTGGCCTTTCTGGGCCGGGCGCGGGGGCTGGGGTTTTCGATCGAGGAATGCCGCGATCTGCTGGCACTGTGGGAGGACCGGGCGCGGGCCAGTGCCGATGTGCGGGCGATTGCCGAGGAGCATCTGCGCCAGATCGGGGTGAAGATCGCCGAACTTTCGGCGATGAAGGAGACGCTGTCGGAACTGGTCCATGCCTGTCACGGGGATCACCGGCCGGATTGTCCGATCCTGAATGATCTGGCAGGGGGTCGCGGGCCGCTCGTCTGCGGGGATCAGGCGACCTCGCTTGAGGGGGTGGTGGGTTTCACCCACCCTGCGTGAGCGGACTTTGCCGAGGGGGGCTCTGCCCCCCGGCTTCGCCTCCCCCCGGGATATTTGGGGACAGAAAATGGGGAAGGGTCAGGGCCTTGTCTGCAGGATCAGGGTCCGGATGCGGCTGGCGGCGGGGGTGAGTGTGGCGGCGCGGCGCGTGACGATGCCATAGGGGGCGACCGTGATGGCAAGGTCGAGGGCCAGCACGGCATAGGGAGCGGCGTCGCCGCTGGCAAAGCGGGTGGCGACGGCGCGGGCAAGGGGTGCGATGGCGTTCGACTGCTGGAGCATCGCGAGCGTCAGCAGGAAGCTTGAGGTGGCAAGCCGCCCGGGGGGCGCGGGCAGGCCCAGTTCGGCGAGGCGTGCCAGCACGGTCTGACGCAGGATCGCGCCGGGGCCGGGGAGAACCCAGTCGAATTCCATCAGGTCGGCGGGTTGCAGGTCTGCCTTGCCCGCAAGACGATGGCCCGCGCGGACGACGAGGCTGACAGGCTCGGACCCGATCAGGCTGATGTCGAAGAGCGCGGGGTCGGCCCCCTGCGGCAGGCGGGCGAGCGTGAAGTCGAGCCGTCCCGAGAGGAGCTGGTCGCCCAGAACGTCGGAGGTCGCCACCTCGACCTCGGCCGTGATGCCGGGAAGAGAGAGGCGGGCGGCACGCAGCGCAGGCAGAACGCGGTCCAGCGCCGGGCCGGTGACCGAGCCGATGCGGACATGGCCGGTCGCGCCCCCGGCCAGCTCGTCGATCTCGCGGCCCGCATCGCTGATCTCGGCCAGCACACGGGCGGCGCGGCGGGCGAGTGCCGTGCCTTCGGGCGTCAGCGTCACGCCGCGTCCGGTGCGCTGGTGGACGGGATGGCCGGTCAGCGCATCGACCTCGGCCAGAAGGCGCGAGGCGGCGGGCTGGGTGATGCCCAGCCGCGCAGCGGCGAGCCCGATCTGGCCCGTCTCGGACAAGGCCGCGACGATGCGGAGGTGGGTGAGCTTGAGGCCACGCTTCAGGAGTTCCATGACATAACATTTCCGGTATGCCAAAATCATGCAATATGATTTGTCGGGAATGCCGGACAAGGGTTTGGTGCGCCACAAAGAGGAGGGCACCCGATGCTGTTGTCACAGGTTCACATGGACGGCGGTCTGGCCGTTGTCGCACGCGAAGGGTCCGAGGCCGCCGTCGTGCGCGGCGTGGGTTCTGTCTATGATCTCGCCAGCGAGGCCGCGAATACCGGGCGCAGTCTTGCGGCTGTCGTGGCGGCGCAGGGCCTTGGGGCGGCGGTCGATCTGGTGGGGATGGCGGCGGCGGGGCGTATGGCGCTGCCGATCACCCATCCGGACCCGGTCCACATGCACCTGACCGGGACGGGCCTGACGCATCTGGGGTCTGCGGCCACGCGGGATTCCATGCATACAAAAACCGACGCGGCGGATGCCACGGATTCGATGAAGATGTTCCGCATGGGGTTGGAGAACGGCAAGCCCGCGACCCTGCCCGGCGTGCAGCCGGAATGGTTCTACAAGGGCAACGGCACAACCGCCGTCGCCTCTGGCGCGCCCCTGACCAGCCCCGGCTTTGCGCTCGACGGCGGGGAAGAGCCCGAAGTCGCGGGCATCTACATCATCGCCGCCGATGGCTCGCCCTGCCGCGTGGGCTGGGCACTGGCAAACGAGTTTTCCGACCATGTGACCGAGCGGATCAATTACCTCTACCTTGCCCATTCCAAGCTGCGGCAGGCGTCGTTCGGCCCCGAGATCCTTGTGGGCCAGCCGCCCGCCGATATCCGCGGCACCTCGCGCATCCGGCGCGGCGGGGCAGTGATCTGGGAGAAGCCGTTCCTGTCGGGCGAGGCGAACATGAGCCACAGCTTTGCCAATCTTGAACACCACCATTTCAAGTATGGCCTGTTCCGTACGCCCGGCGACGTGCACGTGCATATGTTCGGCACGGCCACCCTGTCCTTTGCCGATGGGATCAAGCCCCTCCCCGGCGATGTCTTTGAAATCGAGGCGGCGCCCTTTGGCCTGCCGCTCATCAACCCGCTTGCGCAGGATGCCGATCCCGGTGTCGCGCAGGTCCGCGCGCTCTGAAGGAGAACATGAGATGACGTTCAAACCCGCCGAATGGCCCCGCAAGCTCCGCTCTCAGGAATGGTTCGGGGGAACGAGCAAGGACAACATCTATCACCGGGGCTGGATGAAGAACCAGGGCCTGCCCGCGCATCTGTTCGACGGGCGGCCGGTGATCGGCATCATGAACACCTGGTCGGAACTCACCCCCTGCAACGCGCACCTTCGCGATCTGGCCGAACGGGTGAAGTACGGGATCTACGAAGCGGGCGGTTTTCCGGTCGAGGTTCCCGTCTTTTCGGCCTCTGAAAGCGCGTTCCGCCCCACGGCGATGATGTTCCGAAACCTTGCCGCCTTGGCGGTGGAAGAAGCGATGCGCGGCCAGCCGATCGATGGCTGTGTGCTGATGGTGGGCTGCGACAAGACCACGCCATCGCTTCTCATGGCGGCAGCGTCCTGCGACGTGCCGTCCATTGTGGTGACCGGGGGGCCGATGCTGAACGGGCGCTACCGGGGCGAGGTGACGGGGTCGGGGACGCATATCTGGAAATTCTCGGAAGCTGTGAAGGCGGGCCAGATGACCAAGGAGGAATTCCTTGAGGCAGAGGGCGGGATGAGCCGGAGCCCCGGGTCCTGCAACACGATGGGGACGGCAAGCACGATGGCGTCCATGGCCGAGGCGCTGGGCATGGCCCTGTCCGGCAATGCCGCGATCCCCGCCGTGGACAGCCGCCGCCGGATGATGGCGCATATGACCGGCCAACGGATCGTGCAGATGGTCAAGGACGACCTGAAGCCGTCCGACATCATGACCAAGCAGGCGTTCGAGAACGCGATCCGCACCAATGGCGCCATCGGTGGTTCGACAAATGCCGTGATCCACCTTCTGGCCATTGCGGGCCGCGTGGGCGTCGACCTGACGCTCGACGACTGGGACCGTTGCGGGCGCGACGTGCCGACCATCGTGAACCTGATGCCCTCGGGCAAGTATCTGATGGAAGAGTTCTTTTATGCCGGCGGCCTGCCCGTGGTCATCAAACGTCTGGGCGAGGCGGGACTTCTGCACAAGGACGCGCTCACCGTTTCAGGCCAGACGATGTGGGATCAGGTCAAGGACGTGAAAAACTGGAACGAGGACGTGATCCTGCCCACCGACAGGGCGCTGACCGCGTCAGGCGGGGTTGCGGTGCTCAAGGGCAACCTTGCGCCCAACGGCGCGGTGCTCAAACCTTCGGCCGCCACGCCCTCTCTGATGGTGCACCGGGGCCGGGCAGTCGTGTTTGAATCGATTGACGACTACAAGGCCAAGATCAATGACGAGGCGCTCGATATCGACGAGACCTGCGTCATGGTGCTCAAGAACTGCGGGCCCAAGGGCTATCCGGGGATGGCCGAGGTCGGCAACATGGGCCTGCCGCCCAAGGTGCTGAAGAAGGGGATTACCGATATGGTCCGCATCTCGGACGCGCGGATGTCGGGCACGGCCTATGGCACTGTGGTCCTCCATACCTCGCCCGAGGCGGCGGCGGGCGGGCCTCTGGCTGTGGTGCGGAACGGGGATTTCATCGAACTCGACGTGCCGAACCGGCGGATTCATCTGGATATTCCGGACGAGGAACTCTCGGCGCGTCTGGCCGCATGGAAACCTACGGTCAAGGTCCCGGACTCAGGCTACGCCTGGCTGCATCATGCCCATGTGCAGGGGGCCGACACCGGCGCCGACCTTGATTTCCTGAAAGGATGCCGGGGTAATCCGGTCGGCAAGGATTCCCACTGATGAAGATCGCTCTCGCAGGGATCGGCAAGATCGCCATCGACCAGCACGTCCCGGCGATTGCAAAGTCGCCGGACTGGGAACTGGCTGCGACCATTTCGCGGTCGGGCAAGGTGGACGGGGTCGAGGCGTTCACGGACATCGACATCTTCCTTGACGCAAGGCCGGATGTGACGGTCGTCTCGCTCTGCATGCCGCCACAGCCACGCTATCCCTACGCGGAAAAGGCCCTGCGGGCCGGGCGGCATGTGATGCTGGAAAAACCGCCCGGACAGACGCTGGCCGAGGTGCATGCACTGACCGCCCTCGCCCAAGAAATGGGCGTCTCGCTTTACGCCACATGGCATAGCCGGATGGCGCGGGGCGTTGTCGGGGCCAAGGCCTGGCTGGCGGGCAAGACGGTCACAAAGGCCCATATCACATGGCGCGAGGATGTGCGGAAATGGCATCCCGGTCAGGACTGGGTCTTTACCCCCGGCGGCATGGGCGTGTTCGATCCCGGCATCAACGCTCTGTCGGTTCTTACGGAAATCCTGCCTGCGCCGGTTCATCTGACCGCCGCCACCCTTGAATTCCCGGAAAACCGCGACACGCCGATTGCGGCCGCGCTGACCTTTTCGGGCGGCGTTTCGGCCGAGTTCGATTGGCGGCAGGAAGGCCCGCAGACCTGGGATATCGACATGGAAACTGACGAAGGGACGCTCGCCCTTCGCCATGGCGGCAACCAACTCTGGATCGACGGGCGCGAGGTTGCAGGCAACAGCGGGATCGACGGAGAGTATCCGGCGCTTTACGCGGTCATGGCCGATCTGGTGAAGACGGGCACGCGGGATGTTGACCTTGCGCCGATGGTCCATGTGGCGGATGCGTTTTCGCTCGGGCGCCGGGTGACAACGGTGCCTTTCCTTTTCTGACCGAGGCAGGGGGGAAGCGCCGCCGCCACAGTGGTCGTCAGCGCAGTTCCATCTGTGTATAGCGCGACCGCATCGCGTGGGGCGACATGCCGTAGGCCGCCTTGAAGTGGTCATAGAACTGACTGATCGACGGGAAACCTGACTGTTCCGCCACGGTGGTGATGGCAGCCGAGCTTTCCATCAACAGGGCGCGGGCGCGCAACAGGCGCATCCGGATGATGAAACGCTTCATGGGCAGGCGCATTGTACGCGTGAACAACGCCAGCGCATAGTTCTGATGCAGCCCCGTCACCGCCGCCACGTCAGCGTTCGACATCGGCTGCGGCAGGTTTTCCATGATATATCGGACCATCGCTACGACGTGCCGGATATGGGCCGAGGAGAGCGTCCGTTCATCCCCCGGATCGGCAATCGGCGGGCGCAGGTAGTCGAGGTCCGAGAGCAGGGCGCGGCGCATCATCGCGTTCATCTCCATCTTCATCACCTCGGTCCGTTCAAAATCGTTCGACCGGTAGTCGCGGTACCAGCATTCGATCTGGTCAAGGTCGCAAAGCGTATCGGGCAGGCTGACCAGCGCGCCGCCCAGCAGGGCCACCTGAAGTTGCGCGATATGCGGCATGAAAAGAAAGGTGTCGAAGGGCAGATAGATGTTGGCCAGTTTCGCAGGCCCGCTTCCGACCGGTGTGATACCTGTCAACTGATGCGGAATCCCCGCCCAGAAAAGCACCAGCCGGCCTGGTCCGATCTCGATTTCCGCCTCGTCGACCCGGTAGGTCATCGACGCACCCGTGAGGAAATTCAATTCGATATGGCCGTGCCAATGGGGCGTGCCCATGATCGTCGGCGTAAAGATTCGCATGCCGAATCGGCCGATCGCACGGGTCAGCGCATAGAATTGCCGCTCGTGGCTCGGGACACCTGACGCATATGCGGATGCAGCATCGTCCCGGGCCATTCACAATCCCAAAAATCTTGAAATCCCGGAAAAGAATGTCTGATTTCACTATTGCTGTAAATGCCGTTCAAAGCGCACACTCTCTCTACGCGTGATGGCAGGAGGATGCCGTCTGCGGACGAACGGACGATTTGAAAGAGCAAAGGCACCGGCCGGCAATGACCGGAAGCGGTGTGCCCCTAGGGAGGAACAGACTGATGAAGTTGAATTCGCGCGCCGCAGTCGCGGCGCTGCTGTTGGGCGTTGCGCCCGCCGCGCTGGTTGCGCAGATCGTGGCCCCGACCACGCCGCCGCCCGCCCCCGCCTTCGAGGCGCAGGGCGAACCGGTCTTCAAGAACCGTGCCGATGTCTATTCGTACAGGGCGCTGCCTGCGTACCAGCAGCCCGCCTATATGGATGCCTTTGTCGCAGCGGGCCTGCTTCCGCCAGTGGCCGAACGTCTGCCGGCCGAGCCGCTGGTATTCAGCACCGCCGCCACCGAAGATGGCGTCGGCGTCTATGGCGACGTGATGCGTCACGTCATCGGTGGCCGTCCGGAAGGCTGGAACTTCTGGGGTGGTCAAAGCCAGGGCTGGGGCGGCATCGACATCGGCATGACCGAATGTCTGACCCGCACGGGTCCGCTGTTCGAAATCAACGCCGACGACCTGCAGCCGCTGCCCAACCTGGCCAAGTCCTGGGAATGGTCCGAAGACGGCATGTCGCTGACCGTGCACCTGATCGAAGGCGCCAAATGGTCTGACGGCGATCCGTTCGACACCGAGGACATCGATTTCTACTGGAACAACGTTGTCATGGATCCCGAAGTCAGCCCGCTGATGGCGGCGACCCAGGACACCTATGGCACGGGCACCACGCTGGAAATCGTGGACGCCTATACGTTCAAGCTGAACGTGACCACGCCGTTCCCGTCGCAGGTCCTGTATGCGCTGGCCTATGGCAACTTCTGCCCCGGCCCGAGCCATATGCTCAAGCCCCATCACCCGGCCTTTGGCGGCGCAAGCTATGAAGCCTTCGTCAACGCCTTCCCGCCGGAATTCATGAACTTCCCGGTCATGGGCGCCTGGGTGCCGGTCGAATATCGTCCCGACGATATCGTCGTCCTGCGCCGCAACCCCTACTACTGGAAGGTTGACGAAGCGGGCAACCAGCTTCCCTACCTGAACGAAGTCCACTACCGTCTGTCGACCTGGTCTGACCGGGATACGCAGGCTGTGGCCGGGACCGGCGACTTCTCGAACCTCGAACAGGCCGAAAACTATGTCGAGGCGCTTCGTCGTGCGGCTGATCCTGCCGCCCCGGCTCGTCTCGCCTTTGGTCCGCGCACCATCGGCTATTCGCTCTACATGAACTTCTCGGCCAATGGCTGGGGTGAACCTGACGAGCGGGCGCAGGCTGTGCGCGATCTCAACCGCAATGCCGACTTCCGCATGGGCGTGACCCAGGCGATCGACCGGGTGCGGATCGGCGAAAGCCTCGTAAAGGGTCCCTTCACGGCGCAGTATCCGGGCGGTCTCTATCCCGGGACGTCCTACTATGACGAAGCCTCCACCGTGTTCTACCCGTACTCGCTTGAATCGGCCAAGGCACACTTTGCCAACGCCGGTCTGGCCGATACGGATGGCAACGGCTTCCTGAACTTCCCCGCCGATGTGCTGGGCGGTGCAGATGTGCAGATCACGCTTCTCAACAACGCCGACATGTCCACCGATGGCAATCTTGCCGAAGCGGTCGTGGCGATGATGGAAGAAGCCGGGATCAAGGTCGCGCTGAACACCCTGTCGTCCAACGACATGGACTCGGTCGGCCTGCAGGGCGGCTGGGACTGGCGGATCTTCCGCAACGGCTCTGACCTGATCACAGTTGTTCAGAACACCGAACAGCTCGCACCGCTGGGACCGCAGACGATGCGGACGCACTTTGCCAATGCCGCTGGTGAGATCGACCTCATGCCGTTCGAGGAAGAGCTGAACACGCTCATCTCTGGCTTCATCGCGACGCAGGATCCTGCCGCGCGGGTCGAACTCATGAAGCAGTATCAGAAGGTGTATACCGAGAATGTCTATGGCGTTGGTCTGACCGCCTATCCGGGCGCGCTGATCATCAACAAGCGCTTCTCGAACATCCCGGCTGGTGCGCCGATCTTCATGTACAACTGGGCTGAAGACAACATCTACCGCGAGCGTGTGTTCGTGGCGGCCGATGCCCAGCAGGACTATGAACTGCATCCTGACACGATCCCCGGTGCGCCGGGCTCGGCAGGCGCGGTCACCGCGAACTGATCCTGCGATCTGTCATCTGCGTAGGGCGGGGTTAACCCCGCCCTACGCTTCAAGGCCGCCGTCCCGGACGGTGCCTACCCTCCTCCGACCGCACTGTATGCGCCGACCCGAAAGGCCAGAGAATGCTGCGCTTTCTAGCCATCCGCATCCTGCAGGCGATCCCTGTCCTGTTCGTGATGAGCGTAATCACCTTCATCATCATCCAGGCCCCGCCCGGCGACTATGGCGACTATGTGCGCAACATGGCGATCCTGCAGGGCAATGCAAGCATCGAGGCCGCCGAAACTGCGGCGCAGATCTACCGCGAAACGCATGGGCTGAACGATCCGATGGTGGTGCAGTACTTCCGCTGGATCTCGGGAATGGTGCTGCGTGGCGATTTCGGCCATTCCTATCTGTACAACAAGCCCGTGGCCGAAGTCGTGGCGCAGCGCCTGCCCGCAACAATCGCGCTTGCGCTCACCTGCCACATCCTTGCGACACTGATCGGTGTCAGTTTCGGCATCATCGCCGCGACAAAGCAGTATAGCTGGATCGACACCGTTCTGAGCTTCATTTCCTTCCTGGGCATGACGGTGCCGCGGTTCCTTCTGGCGCTCATCATCATCTATATCCTGGCCTTCAAGTTGAACGTGCAGGAGTTGGGCAGCTTTTATTCAAGCCGCTATGGCGGACAGGATTTCTGGCTGGGCTGGTTCGATTTCAACTGGGCCAAACTGTGGAACCTGATCGAGCATGTCTGGCCGGTGATCCTGATCGCCACCTTTGGCGGTCTGGCCTACAACATGCGGGTGATGCGGGCGAACCTGCTGGATACGCTGAATTCCCAGTATGTCGAAACGGCGCGGGCCAAGGGCCTGTCCGAAGGGGCCGTGGTCATGCGCCATGCGGTGCCGAACGCGCTGCACCCGCTGGTGGCCTATCAGGGCGTCGTGCTGCCCTATATGCTGACCGGGGAAATCGAGGTGGCCATCGTCTTCGGCCTTGCCACGGTCGGGCCCGCCATCGTGGCCTCGATGGGGATCGGCGACGTCTATGTCACGGCGACACTGCTCCTCGTGCTGGGGGCGACACTGATCGTGGGGAATATCATCGCGGATCTGCTTCTGGTGGCGCTTGATCCGCGGATCCGGGTAGGGAACGACTGATGACTGATATCCTTGGCCCGCAGACACCGGACAACAAACCGCTTCTGACCGATACCGAGGGCGTGGATTCGCGCAGTTCGACACGGTCCAATGAAAGCCAGAGCTATGGCAGCCTGGTCTGGCGCCGCTTCCGCAAATCGTTTTCGGGGATGATCGGGCTGGTCCTGGTGACGATGCTGATCGTCGTCGCGCTGTTCGCCAACTTCTTTGCCCCGGTCGACCCCAAGGCGCCCAATGTGGGCTTTGCCCCGCCGGACAAGATCAGCTGGTATGTTCCCGGCGACGGGCCGGAATCGGGCTGGCGCCTCTTGCCTGTGGCCTTTCCCATCGTCGAGACCGACGAACTGGACCCCGTCACCTACCAGCCCATCACCGGCCCCGATTATGCCAATCCCCGCCAGATCGTGCTGTTCGCAAAGGGCTGGGAATACACATTTCTTGGCATCCCGATGAACCGCCATTTCATCGGGGTCGAGGATGGCTCGCCCATCCACCTTCTGGGCACCGACAAGCTGGGCCGCGATATCCTGTCGCGCGGGATCGTGGGCAGCCAGATTTCCCTTGCCCTGGCGCTTGGCTGCGTGGCGCTGATCACCATCATCGGCACGCTTGCCGGGATCGGCAGCGGCTATATCGGCGGGCGGACAGACAGCTGGTTCCAGCGGTTCGTGGAAATCATCCTGGCCTTCCCGCAACTGCCGCTTTACCTCGCGCTTGCATCGCTCATCCCCGCGACGGCCTCGCCCGCGTTCTTTCTGTTCTGCGTGGTGCTGGTGATCGTGGGCCTTGGCTGGGCGCAACTTAGCCGCGAGGTGCGGTCCAAGACGCTGGCGCTGCGCAATGTCGATTACGTCCGTGCAGCGCTGGCCGTGGGCGCTTCCGACGGGCGGATCATCACGCGCCATATCATGCCCAACGTCATGTCGCATATCATCGTATCCGTCACGCTGGGCATTCCGTCCATCGTGCTGCTTGAATCTTTCCTCGGCTACATCGGCTTTGCTGTAAAGCCGCCTCTCATCTCCTGGGGTCTCATGCTGCAGGACGCGGGAACATTCTCGGTAATCGGGACATACCCGTGGATCCTGTCGCCCGTGGCCTTCGTGCTGATCACCGTTTTCGCGTTCAATGCGCTGGGCGACGGCCTGCGCGACGCCATTGACCCGTATTGAGGCGCGCCAGATGACCATGCAAAGCTATGCCGAAGGCGATCTCAAGCCTTTGATCGACGCCCGGAACGTCGCCGTCAGCTTCAAGGTGGACGGGGGCGAGGTCGAGGCGGTGCGCAATGTCTCGTTCAAGCTGTACCCCGGCAAGACCACGGCACTGGTGGGCGAATCCGGGTCGGGAAAGTCGGTGACGGCCCGCGCCGTGATGCGCCTCTTGTCGAAGCGCGCGCGGGTGTCTTCGTCGACCAACATCCTGTTCGGCGGCAAGGACATGGCCAAGATGTCGGACAGGGAAATGCGGGGCCTGCGCGGCAACCGGATTTCAATGATCTTTCAGGAACCCATGTCGTCCTTGAACCCGGTCTATACCGTGGGCCGCCAGATCGTCGAAGTGCTGGTGCTGCACCAGAAACTGTCGAAAAAGGCCGCATGGGCCCGCGCCATCGAGCTTTTGGCCGAGGTGCAGTTACCCGACCCCGAATCCCGCGTGAACCAGTATCCGCACCAGTTGTCAGGCGGGCAGCGACAGCGCGTGATGATCGCCATGGCGCTGGCCAACCGGCCCGATGTGCTGATCGCAGATGAACCGACGACCGCGCTTGACGTGACGGTGCAGGCGCAGATCCTGCATCTGATCGACGGGCTCAAGGAAAAGTACGGCATGGGCGTGATCCTGATCACCCATGACCTGACCGTCGTGCGGCAGTTTGCCGATCATGTCTATGTGATGCAGCATGGCGAAGTGCGCGAAGACGGCCCGACCGAACAGCTTTTCACCAACCCGCAGCATGCCTATACGAAACGCCTCCTCGCCTCGGAACCCAAGGGCGTGGCGAACTTGCTGACAGGCAGCCCCGAAACCGTGCTCAAGGGCGAAGGCGTGCGGGTGCAGTTCATGCTGCGCAAGGGCGGGATATTCAAAGGCTCCTACCACCCGCTGATCGCGGTGGATGGCCTCGACCTTGATCTCAAGCGGGGCGAGACGCTGGGCCTTGTAGGCGAATCCGGGTCCGGCAAGACGACATTTGGCCAGGCGCTGATCCGGTTGATCAAGATGGACGAAGGCCGCGTCACCTTCATGGGTGACCGGATCGAGGACAAGAACCGCCAGGGCATGCAGCCCTATCGCAGCCGGATGCAGATCGTGTTTCAGGACCCGTTCAGTTCGATGAACCCGCGCATGTCCGTGCGCCAGATCATCGAAGAAGGGCTGATCGTCAACGGCATCGGGACCGATGGCAAAGACCGCTATGCCCGCATGCAGCAGGCCCTGCGCGATGCCGGTCTGCCCGACACCATCAGCCACCGTTTCCCGCATGAGTTTTCCGGGGGCCAGCGGCAGCGCATCGCGATTGCGCGCGCCATCGCCCTTGAACCCGAATTCATCCTTCTGGATGAACCTACATCTGCGCTTGACCTGTCAGTCCAGGCGCAGATCATCGAGCTTTTGCGCAAACTCCAGCGCGACAAGGGCTTGAGCTACCTTTTCATTTCCCACGATCTCAAGGTCGTGCGGGCGCTGTGCCACCGCGTCATGGTGATGCAGCACGGAAAGATCGTTGAACAGGGCCCCGTTGCCGAGGTCCTCGTGAACCCCAGGACCGACTACACCAAGCGGCTTGTCCGCGCAGCATTCGAGATAGCAGCATGACAGTAATCACCTTTGTCGGTGCAGGCAGCGCCGTCTTCACCAAAAACATCGCAGGCGACGTGCTTCACCGCGCCGCGCTGGCCGATTCCACTGTTCGCCTGATGGACATCAACCCAAAGCGGCTGGAAGAGTCCGAAATCATCGTCGGCAAACTCGCCCGGACCATGGGCGTCAAGGCCAAGGTCGAAACTTACACGGACCAGAAACGTGCGCTGGCCGGGGCCGATTTCGTCGTCGTCTGCTTCCAGATCGGCGGCTATGACCCCTGCACGATCACCGACTTTGAAGTGCCCAAGAAGTTCGGCCTGCGCCAGACCATCGCCGACACCCTGGGCATCGGCGGCATCATGCGCGGCCTGCGGACCGTCCCGCACCTGTGGTCCATCTGCGAAGACCTGATGCAGGTCGCCCCCCATGCGATCATGCTGCAATACGTCAACCCCATGGCGATCAACACCTGGGCCATCGGTGCCAAGTATCCCAAGATCCGTCAGGTCGGCCTTTGCCATTCCGTGCAGGGCACGGCCGAGGAACTTGCCCGCGACCTTGATATCCCCATCGAGGATATCCGTTACCGCGCCGGTGGAATCAACCACATGGCTTTCTACCTCAACTTCGAACACCGGCAGGCCGACGGGTCCTATGTGAACCTCTATCCCGCGCTGCTCAAAGGCTACCGCGAAGGCCGCTTCCCCAAACCATCAAGCTGGAATCCCCGCTGCCCGAACAAGGTACGCTATGAAATGCTCACCCGTCTGGGCCATTTCGTGACGGAGTCCTCGGAGCATTTTGCGGAATACACCCCCTATTTCATCAAGCGCGACAGGCCGGACCTGATCGAACGCTTCGGCATTCCGCTGGACGAATACCCCGTGCGCTGCATCGAACAGATCGCCCGCTGGGAAAAGACGGCCAAAGAATACCGCGAAGCGAACGAGATCATCGTGTCGCCCAGCCATGAATATGCCAGCCAGATCATGAACTCGGTCGTCACGGGCGAGCCTTCGGTGATCTACGGCAACGTCCGCAACAACGGCTTCATCCCGCAACTGCCCGATGGCTGCGCGGTCGAAGTCCCGACTCTGGTGGACTCCAACGGCCTGCAACCAACCGTGGTGGCGGATATCCCGCCGCAACTGATTGCTTTGATGCGGACCAACATCAACGTGCAGGACCTCACGGTCCAGGCGCTGCTGACCGAAAACCGCGAACACATCTATCATGCCGCCATGCTTGATCCGCATACCGCAGCCGAACTGGATCTGGACCAGATCTGGGCCCTGACCGACGATCTTCTGGCCGCACATGACGACTGGCTGCCCGAATTCGCCCGCGTCGACGTCCGCAAGGCATCGTAAGGTCACCCATGGCAGAGTGGCCCAAACACATCGTGATCGTCGGCGGGGGCACCGCAGGGTGGCTCGCCGCAATGATGCTGTCTGACGACGCGACCCGGTTGAAAACCGGGACGCGCGTCACCGTGATCGAATCGTCCAGGATCGGTGTCATCGGCGTTGGCGAAGGCTCGACCGCCGTGTTCCGCCAGATGCTGCGGCGCTTCAATCTCGACGAGGAGGAATTCCTGCGCGAGACGGGCGCCACGATCAAGTTCGGCATCCGCCACAAGGACTGGCGGCGCGTGGGTCATACCTATGACGGCCCGATCGACGATCCGCATCTGGTCGCACCGGGTGTGAAGCTTGACGAATATGCCGTCGCCGCCGGTCGCCCGGTGGCCGAGGCGCATCTGTTCCAGCACCTTCTGTGGAAAAACCGCGCCCCCGTCGCCCGCAAGGATGGAAGGTCGATCCCGGCCGGGCCGTTCCATTACTCCTATCACTTCGATCAGGCCCTTGTCGGCGCATGGCTGCGGAAAAAGGCCAAGGGGATCGCCCTGATCGATGATCAGGTGACGGGCGTCGAAAAGGGTGGTGACGGGGTCGTGGCCCTGACGCTGGAAAGCGGGCAGCGGGTCGAAGGGGATTTCTTCCTTGACTGCACCGGGTTTCGGCGGCGCCTGATCAATGAACTGGGCGCGCAGTGGATCAGTTACCGCGATGTGCTTCCGGTGAACCGGGCGATGCCTTTCTGGGTCGATCTCAAGCAAGGCGAGGAGATCTCGCCCTGCACGCTCGCCTGGGCGCAGGGGTCTGGCTGGCTCTGGTGGATTCCGACACAGGGGCGCTATGGCGCGGGCTATGTCTATTCCGACCTGCACACCACGCCGGACCAGGCCAAGGCCGAGGTCGAGACGAAGCTTGGCTACGAGATCTTCCCGCGCAACGATATCAGGATCGAAGCCGGGCGGTTGCGCGATGCCTGGATCGGGAATTGCGTGGCCGTGGGCCTCTCCTCCTCTTTCCTTGAACCGCTTGAGGCAACCTCGATCCACGGGACCATCGTGCAGATGATGATGCTGTCAGCCTGGATGGGCACGCCCGACGGGCGGGACCGTTACAATGCCGCGACCGGCCAGCAGGTAGACGATTTCCGCGACTTCATCCGCCTCCATTACGTGACCGAACGGCGCGACACGCCGTTCTGGCGCGATGTGGCGGAAAGCCATCCGCAGGTCGTCCGCGACCGGCTGGCGCTTTGGCAGACCAAGGTGCCGACGCGCGAGGATTTCCCGCGCTTCCCGCCAGGGCTCGAACATCTCGGCTTGGCCCATGTCCAGGAACAGCTTTATGTGCCGGTCCTTGACGGTCTGGGCCTTCTCAACCGCGATGCCGCCCGGGCCGAGATGGCGAAAGACCCCAAGGCCCGCGACAAGGCACGTCAGACGCATCAGTCACTGGTCAGCGAATATACCCGGGCCGCCGCGCAATGCCTGCCGCACCGGGCCTGGCTGCAATCTCTCGCGGCCTGAGGTCGTTTCACACCAGATTCCCTCGCGGGAATCAGGCAATCCTCTTCCAAGAGAATTGCCCGCGCTGACGCCGCTCGCCCGATGATGCCCTCAGTTCGCCTCGGCCCGCGTTGCCCGGCAGGCGCGGGGCGACATGCCCCGCTCGCGCCGGAAGACCTTGGCCAGATAGTTCCCGTCCGCGAACCCTGTGACCCCGGCGATCTCGCCCACGGTCAGCTCGGTGGCGCGGAGTAAACGCTCCACCCGTTCCAGCCGCCGTTCCAGCACGAAATCCGACGGCGGCCGACCCGTGGCCACCGCGAACTGCCGCACGAAATGCGCCCGGCTCATCCCCGCGACCGCTGCCAGCCGGTCAACCGGCAGTGCCTCGGCCAGATGCCGGCCGACGAAATCCGTGACCCGTGCGAGCGCCGGCGGCAGGGGCTGCGCCTCTTTCCGTTCGGCAAAGACCCCGTCATGCAGCGCCGCCATCGCCGCATAGCCCGCCGTAGAGGCCAGCCCCGGCGTCATCCTCCCTCCGGTCAGAAGCGACAGGCAGGCCCCCGCCATCCGGTCGGCCAGCGCCGGTTCAACTTCGATCACCGGCCCGGCTGCAGCAAGGATCTCACGCGCCAGCCGCAGCGCCTCGCGCCCGTTGAGAAGGAGCCAGAAATACTCCCACCGCCCCCCGCGCTCCAACCAGTAGCGATGCGCATGCGGCATGGTCACAAGCATGGTTTGACCCGACCGCAGCCGGTACTGCGTTCCCGCATAATCCAGCCGCCCTTCGCCCAGAACCGTGTGCTGCAGCACCAGAAAGGGCGACGACCCCCGTTTCAACCCGTCCCAGGCGTATTCCTCGTTGATACGCTGCTCATATCCCGCCCCCAACGCCATGCAATGCAGATGCGCCGGGCTGCGCGGCAGTTCGGCCGAACGGATGTCATGGCCATGGGCCAGAAGATCGGAAAGCATGGAATTACCCGCGATGGCACAAAATTTCTCTACAGCGGAACGGCCCCTTTGCCTATCACTGATGCATCACACGGCTGAGGAGACCGTCCCCATGACCTTCAAGATCGCGATCATCGGCGCAGGCAGCGTCGGCTTCACCAAGCGGCTTTGCTCCGACATCCTGTCGGTGCCCGAATTCGAAGGCATCGAAATCGCCCTGCACGATATCAACGCCCATAACCTTGACATGATCGCCCAGATCATCCGCCGTCTGGTCGAGGTCAACAAGCTGCCCACCAGGATCACCGCCAGCACCAACCGGCGCGAGGCGCTGGAAGGCGCGCGCTATGTCATGTGCTGCGTCCGGATCGGCGGGCTCGAGGCCTATGCCGACGATATCCGCATCCCGCTGAAATATGGGGTCGACCAGTGCGTCGGCGATACGATCTGCGCCGGGGGCATCCTCTATGGCCAGCGCGGCATCCCCGCCATGCTCGACTTCTGCAAGGATATCCGCGAGGTCGCGGAACCCGGTGCGCTCCTGCTGAATTATGCCAACCCGATGGCGATGATGACCTGGGCCTGCATCGACTATGGTCAGGTCAACACTGTGGGCCTCTGCCACGGCATCCAGCATGGCCACGAACAGATCGCCCATGCGCTGGGCGTGCCCAAGTCGGAACTCGACATCATCTGTTCCGGCATCAACCACCAGACCTGGTACATCGACCTGAACCACAAGGGCCGCAAGATCGGCAAGGACGAGCTTCTGGCGGCCTTTGAACGCCACCCCGTCTATGCTGAACAGGAAAAAGTGCGGATCGATGTGCTGAAACGATTCGGCTTCTACTCGACCGAATCCAACGGCCACCTGTCGGAATACCTGCCCTGGTACCGCAAACGCCCGGAAGAGATCATGAACTGGATCTCGATGACCGACTGGATCCACGGCGAAACCGGCGGATATCTGCGCTATTCCACCGAAAACCGGAACTGGTTCGAATCCGAATTCCCGAAGTTCCTTGAAGATGCGGGCAAGCCCCTGTCCGCTGAACCCCGGTCCGAAGAACACGCCAGCCACATCATCGAGGCGATGGAAACCGGCCGCGTCTATCGCGGGCATTTCAACGTCAAGAACGGCGGCACGATCACAAACCTGCCCGCCGACTGCATCATCGAAAGCCCGGGTTTCGTGGACCGGTTCGGGATCAACATGGTCGGCGGCATCGAACTCCCGCTCGCCTGTGCGGCGACCTGCAACGTCTCGATCTCGGTCCAGCGCATGTCGGTCCGGGCGGCGGTGACGGGGGATATCGACCTGTTGAAACAGGCCGTCCTGCATGACCCGCTTGTCGGCGCGATCTGCACGCCCGAGGAAGTCTGGCAGATGGTCGACGAAATGGTCGTGGCCCAGGCCCGCTGGCTGCCCCAGTATGCCGATGCCGTGCCCGCCGCCGAGGCGCGCCTCAAGAACCCACGCGTCAAGACCCGCGAATGGGAAGGTGCGGCCCGCCTGCATGTGCGGTCGGTCGAGGAACTGCGGGACGCGAAGGCGAACAAGAAGGCGATGGCCTGATCGTCAGCGGCGGGCGGGCGCAAGCCGCCCTCCTGTCGCGAATGCGAGTTGACACTGAAACCTGCAGTGGACGGCGATATCCGGGAACAGGTGTGATTTGGCGGTGTAGCGTGGTGGAAGGCCTTAGAAACAAGGACCCTGCGCGGAGCCAGGCGTGGCCGGGTGGGGCGTGTCGCTAGAGCGTGTCGCGGTCATCGCGATTCAGATTCCCTTGAGGTCTCGACTGTGATTCCGTGTCGATTAGGCAGATATGGGGGTCATTGATGGGCAAGCCGCATCCTGTAGAGTTACGCCAGAGGGTGGTCACGCTACAGCTACAGCTGTTAGGTGACACTGAAACCTGCAGTGGGCGGCGATATCCGGGAACAGGTGTGATTTGGCGGTGTAGCGTGGTGGAAAGCCTTAGAAACAAGGACTTTGCGCGGAGCCAGGCGGGGCCGGGTGGGGCGCGGCTCCAGATTTGCAGTGGCGTCGAAGAACGCCAGTTGCGACCCGTTCCGCAGTCGGGGAACATCGCGAAGCCGTTGACGGCCAGGGCAGGCTAAGGCCTTTTAAATGCGGGATAAACGGCCCATGACAATGGCGGGATGAAGGCTTTTTCGCCGGGCGGCACGATCCGGAACTGGGAACTCAAGTTCCCAGTTGCAGATCGAGTTCCCAGAAGGAACTTTCCTATCGTTAAAACAAAGCGTTAGCTGATACCGGGACTGGCGATGGCCGTTGCCGAACTGGGAACGGATTTCGTGTCCACACTACCCGAAGAAGCCGCGTTTGGGTGGCAGAATGTGCGGTGCCAGGACTTTCTTTCCACGTCCCACTTCGTTGTTGCCGTTCACGACAATCCAGAAGTTGACCAGCTCGTCCTCGTGGCGTTTCGCCTAGGTTGGCGAGATCAATCTGCCTTTGCTGCCCTGAGGCGCTTTCGCAGCATGTGGCGGAGCAGAGGGATGATGGCTTCCATTTCGTCGCCATCGTCTGGGTCAGTAGCCCGGGCCATGAGTTCGCTATACATGGTCATCGCTTCGATGCCCTGGGCCATCGGATCGAGCGGGATGTCGGCCGCCTGATACTCCTCGGCAATAATCGCAAAGCAGAGCTTATACCGGAACCGATCAACCGTGACGGACTTCCCGATATCGCGGGGCACGCCTGGGTCTGCACGGACCCCCGTCAGGATGAACAGCACATCTGCACCAGCCAAGGCGATCCCGGCGAGGTAGTCAGCGGTCGGTGCGCTGCCCTTCTCGTAGAGAATCTGTGACCCCTTAGAAACGTTTCCGGCCTCAGCAAAAGCAGACTGGGAAAGCTTCAAGCGCTTTCGCTCATCGTAAATTCGCTTCCCGCGTACAAAATCCTGCACTTTATGGATTGATTGGTTCAAGATATTACACCATTATACTGCAAACACAGTTGCCGCAGGATACGAAGCACATGGCAGATAAGCACCGAGATTTCCAGCCCGGCGCGATCCTTCATCAGGTGGTGGTTGGCGCGTTCCGGATGCAGGGCAAGACACTGCACCATTGGTGCCTTGAAAACGGGGTGACACCGGCGTCGGTGCGCAACTCGACCTATGGTCAAGCCAGCGGCCCGGTGGGCCGTGCGTTGCTGGAGCGGGCCATTGACGCCGCAGGCCGCGAAGTGGTGTCTGATCTTTACGCCCGCCGGATGCGCGAAGAAGCCGAAAGGCTGGCGTCATGAGCGCGGCCCTGATCCCCTTCGACTTTGAGAGCCATGCTGTGCGGACCGTGATGATTGACGGTTTGCCATGCTTTGTCGGTGTCGACGTGTGCCGAGCCATCGAGATAGGCAAACCCAGCAACGCTATGGCTCGTCTGGATGATGACGAAAGGGTGCCCGTAGTAGTGGACACCCTTGGTGGAAAGCAAACCATGACGGGGGTCACAGAAAGTGGGCTTTACGCTCTCATTCTGACCAGTCGAAAGCCTGCCGCGAAGCGGTTTCGGAAGTGGGTCACAAGCGAAGTCATCCCGGCCATCCGGCGCGACGGCACCCTCACCAACCTCTACAACGCCCGTCCCGCCTGGCTCGACCATGCCCACAGGGCGCTGGATGAAGCGGTGGCCGAGGCTTACGGCTGGGGCGATGCATGGCGCGCAGGCCTGCTCACTGACGACGAGATCCTCGCCCGCCTGTTCCGCCTCAATCAGGAGCGCGCCGCAGTGCAAGGAAAAGGATTTGGATGACGGTCATCAAAGGGGCATTGAACGCCCGTTCACGGCGCGTTCAATCAGGCCCGCGACGCCACGGGTTTGAAGAAACCGCGCCCGATCCCCAAAATCGCGCTGTTGCAAGTTTCACTGTCACTCACTGCAAAATCGACTGTCACGCTACACCGGGGCCAAAACCCGGCCCTTTCTGCATTTTTCTGACCGCTCCCTATAATTTACCGTTTGGTAAAATATTCCCCCTGTGGCAAAGTTTGCCTCAAGAAGCCTTGTCAGGGAGCCCAAGATGCCAAGTCCGATGACCCCGGGGATCGTGCCGGGGCGGTTGTCCGAAACCCAGATTGCCGCGAATTTTGCCGATCTTCATGCGCCGCTCGATCCTCACGAGGCGGCGGTGGCCGCCGACCGCTGCTATTTCTGCCATGACGCGCCCTGCATCACGGCCTGCCCGACCAGTATCGACATCCCGCTGTTTATCCGCCAGATCGCCACCGGCACGCCCGAGGCGGCAGCGCGGACGATTTTCGAGAGCAACATTCTGGGCGGCATCTGCGCCCGCGTCTGCCCGACCGAGAACCTGTGCGAAGGCGCCTGCGTCCGCGAGGCCGCCGAGGGCAAGCCGGTCGAGATTGGCCGCCTCCAGCGGCACGCGACCGATACGCTGATGGCGCGTCAGGGGCATCCCTTTACCCGCGCTGCGCCCACCGGCAAGCGGGTCGCTGTTGTGGGCGCGGGGCCTGCGGGCCTTGCTGCCGCGCACAGGCTCGCCATGCACGGCCATGACGTGACACTCTACGAGGCGCGGCCCAAGGCCGGAGGTCTTAATGAATTCGGAATCGCCGCCTACAAGGCGACCGACTCCTTTGCCGCGCGCGAGGTCGAATGGCTTCTGGGCATCGGCGGGATCACCGTGGAAACGGGCAAGGCACTGGGCAACGGCCTGACGCTCGTCGGCCTCAAGGGCCAGTTCGACGCTGTGTTCCTGGGCGTGGGCCTTGGCGGCGTGAACGCACTCCGCACGGCAGGCGAGGACAAGGATGGCGTCCGCAACGCCGTCGATTTCATCGCCGAACTGCGGCAGGCCACGGACCTCACTTCCCTCCCGGTCGGCCGCAATGTGGTGGTCATCGGCGGCGGCATGACGGCCGTCGATGCCGCCGTGCAGTCCCGCCTTCTGGGCGCTGACCAGGTGACCATCGCCTACCGCCGGGGTCGCGAGAAGATGAGCGCTTCGGTTTATGAACAAGACCTCGCCACCTCCAAAGGCGTGCGCATCCTGCACAACGTCAAGCCCGTCGCCGTCCACGGCAACGCTGCGGTGGCCGAGGTCGAGTTCGAACATACGGTCGAAGGGCCGGACGGTCTCAAAGGCACGGGCGAACGGTTCCGCATTGCCGCCGATCAGGTCTACAAGGCCATTGGCCAGACGCTGACCACCGATGGCGGCCTTGCGCTCGAGGGCGGCAAGATCGCCGTGACCGGAGCCGGACGGACGAGCGTCGCCGGCGTCTGGGCCGGGGGCGACTGCGCGACCGGTGGGGCTGACCTGACGGTGACGGCGGTCGCGGAAGGGCGCGATGCGGCGGAAGATATTCATGCGGCACTCATGGGGGTGGCGGGGTGAACCCCGCCCTACGGAGGATCAACAATGGCTGACCTGTCTTCAAACTTCATCGGGATCAAATCTCCCAACCCGTTCTGGCTGGCCTCGGCGCCGCCGACGGACAAGAAATACAACGTCGAACGCGCCTATGAGGCAGGTTGGGGCGGCGTAGTATGGAAGACGCTTGGATCCGAAGGGCCGCCCATCGTCAACGTGAGCGGCCCGCGCTATGGCGTGGTTCACGGTGCGGACCGGCGGGTTCTGGGGATCAACAACATCGAACTGATCACCGACCGCCCGCTCGAGGTGAACCTTCAGGAGATCAAGGAGGTCAAGCGCAAGTGGCGCGACCGGGCCCTGGTCATTTCGCTGATGGTCCCCTGTGACGAGGAAAGCTGGAAGGATATCCTGAAGCGGATCGAGGATACCGAGGCCGACGGGGTGGAACTCAACTTCGGCTGCCCGCACGGGATGGCTGAACGCGGCATGGGCTCGGCCGTCGGGCAAGTGCCGGAATATATCGAGATGGTCACAGCTTGGGTGAAGAAGCATTCCCGCATGCCCTGCATCGTGAAGCTGACGCCTAACATCACTTCGATCCTGCCGCCTGCGATTGCGGCCAAACACGGCGGGGCCGATGCGGTCAGCCTGATCAACACGGTCAAGTCGATCACCAATGTCGATCTCGACCATTTCTCGCCCTTCCCGATGATCGACGGCAAAGGCTCGCACGGCGGCTATTGCGGCCCTGCGGTGAAACCCATCGCGCTCAACATGGTGGCCGAGATTGCCCGTGAACGCGAAACGCGCGGCCTGCCGATTTCGGGCATCGGCGGTGTCACGACATGGCGCGATGCGGCCGAGTTCATGGCGCTGGGGGCCGGCAACGTGCAGGTCTGCACGGCGGCGATGACCTATGGGTTCAAGATCGTGCAGGAAATGATCTCGGGCCTGTCGCAGTATCTGGATGAAAAGGACATCGGGCTCTCCGATCTGGTCGGCCGCGCCGTGCCGAACTTTGTCGAATGGCAGGAGCTGAACCTCAACTACGTCACCAAGGCCCGGATCAATCAGGACGCCTGCATCAAATGCGGCCGCTGCTATGCCGCCTGCGAGGACACGAGCCATCAGGCGATCTGGATGAAGCCCGACCGGGTGTTCGAGGTGAACGATGCCGAATGCGTGGCCTGCAACCTGTGTGTCGATGTCTGCCCGGTGCAGGACTGCATCACGATGATGGAACTCCCCAAGGGCGCCGTCGATCCGCGCACGGGCCGCACGGTCGGTGACTATGCCAACTGGACGACCCATCCAAACAACCCGATGGCGCGCGCGGCGGAGTAGGGGAGGGGCGCTGCCCCTCGCCGCTTCGCGTCTCACCCCGGGATATTTGGGGACAGAAAATGAACATAACCTGATCTTCTTTTTTCTGTCTGCAAATATCCTCGGGGGGTGCGGGCCTTGGCCCGCAGGGGGGCAGACAGCCCCCCTTTCCGACAATTGCCTCAGAAGAATCCCTTGGGGATCAGCTTGTGATGAGAGGCCTCCCGCTCCAGTTCTTCGCGGAAATCGGGGTGGGCGAGGTCGATCAGCGCCTTGGCGCGTTCGGCGATGGATTTGCCCTTGAGGTTCGTCATCCCGTATTCCGTCACGACATACATCATGTCCGTGCGCGGCGTGGTGACGACGTTGCCCTTTGTCAGGCTGAGGGCGATCCGGCTCTTCCTCTCGCCGTGTCTGTCATAGGTCGAGGCGAGGCAGATGAAGCTTTTCCCCCCGCGCGAGGCATAGGCGGCGCGGACGAACTGCAATTGCCCGCCCGTCCCGCTGATATGCCGGTGTCCGTCGGATTCCGATGCGGCCTGCCCCTGCAGGTCGATCTGGGTGGTGTTGTTGATCGCCACGACCCGGTCGTTCTGCATGGCCATATGGGGCAGGTTGGTGAAATCAACCGGCTGGCAGAGGAAATCGGGGTTGTTGTGCACCGTCTCGTACAGGCTGCGTGAACCGAGGGCGAAGCTGTAGGCGATCTTGCCGGGGTTCAGCGTCTTGAGCCGTCCGGTGATCTTGCCCAGCCGGTAGAGGTCGCAGATACCGTCGGTCAGCATCTCGGTATGCACGCCCAGATCGCCCACGGCGCTTTCGGCCAGTTGGGTGCAGACGGCGTTCGGCATGCCGCCGATCCCGATTTGCAGGCAGGCGCCATCCTCGATCTCGTTCATGATGTGGCGGGCCACGGCCCGGTCCACATCCGTCGCCGCCGGATTGGGAAGCTCGGCCAGGGGCAGGTCGTCGCCCTTGATGATGTAGTCGACCTCGCTCACATGGACCGCGTTGTCGGTGCCGTGGCAATGCGGCTGGCCTTCCGAGACCTCGACGATCACGCAGCGGGCGCGTTCGATGACGGCACGGTGCCACAGGTTCGACGGACCGAAATTGAAGTAACCCGCCGCATCCATCGGACCGCATTTCAGGATCAGGATATCCACGGGTTCGATGAAGCGGCGGTAGTAATCGGGGATCTCGCCCAGATTGACAGGCAGGTAGGAGGCGATGCCGGCATCGTGCTTGCGCCGCTCATAGCCCGAGAAATGCAGGCTGACCCAGAAGAAGTGTTTCCCATCCGGGTCATGTTCCAGAACCGCGCGGGGCCGGGTGGCAAGGCAGGCGCGGATCTTGACGCTTTTCAGGTCGCGCCGCCGTTCGGCCAGCGCCCGGTCAAAGACATCGGGCTGGCAGACCGTCGCGCCATAGTCGATCCACATGCCGGATCTGACCATCCCGGCGGCCTCGGTCGCCGTGATGTGGCGGGCGGGGTGGGCGGCGGTGCGTTTGAACATGACGGTCGATCCTTGGGGGCAGTTCCGTTGACCGGAACATGGTCCAAACGGGCGCGGTGCGAAACAGGATTTTCGTCGTGGCCGTTTGCAATGTCACCTGTTGGGGACAAAAATACCAACCGGACGGTATGTTTCCTCATGGAATCACCCGCCAGGCCCTCGGCCCGTCTGCGCCTGCCGGACGCCGCCGTGGCGATTGTCCGGCCCAGGGGCTTTGCCGCGACAACGGTGGCCGATCTTTGCGCGGCTGCCGGGGTGAACAAAGGCGCCTTCTTTCACCATTTCCGCAGCAAGGATGATCTGGGCGTCGCCGCTGTCGAACACAGGACGGCCACGACACCGGGCCTGTTCGCTGCCGCCGCTTCTCATGCGATGCCCGATCCGTTCGACCGGACATGGGCCAACTTGACCTGCGCGGCGCGATCTTGCGGGGCGCGGTGCCGCAGTTCACCTGTCTGGCCGGCACGATGCTGCAGGAAACCTGCCAGACCGCCCCGCAGATCACGGCGGCCAGCTATGCCTCTGTCGCTGGCCACGCCCGCACACGGGTGGCGGACTTTGCCGCGGCGATTGCCGCCCGCGCCCAGCCGGACTGCCCGCCCCCGCCAGCCCTGCCCTGCACATGCAGGCGGTACTGCAGGGCAGTTTCATTCTGGCCAAGGGGCAGGGAAATGCTGACCCGGTGCGCGATGGGCTGAACCATCTGCGCCGGTATCTTTGACCGCTGTTCAACCGCTGAAGGGAGCGAGACGATAAGTGAAAGACCAGATTTCGGAGGCCTGATGCAGGGCGTTATCCCCTATCTGGCGATTGTCGATTCAGAAATGGCCGCCAGCTTCTGCAAGGCGGCCTTTGGCGCGATTCAGCAGGGCAAGACGGTCAAATCCCCCACGGGCAGGGTCATGAATATCGGAATCAAGGTCAATGGCGGCATGATCAGGCTCTTGGATGCCGTGATGAAGGCCGAGTTCCCCGAGGCGGCCCCCGCCGATGCGCAGGGGATGACCTTGCAGCTTGTCGTGACGGACAGGGATTTCTGGTGGAACCGCGCGGTGGCCGCAGGCTGCACGGCAATCGACCGTTCAAGAAAGAGTACCGGGGCGACCGCTATGGCCGATTGGAGGGTCCGTCCGGCCTGTCTTGGGCGCCGAACGAACCCGCGCCGGGCCGCACGCCGGGCCAAGACCGCAGCATTGGAGCGATCGTACTCTGTCATGGGGCACCGCGCTTTAGCCTGGGGTCAATCCGCCCCCTTGGCGTCAAAGGCTGGTTTCCGCTGCGAAACCGATACCCGGCCTGTTCGGACCGCCTGACGCGCGGTCCCGCGCCTTCGCGTTTTGACAACGGGCCGGGGGATGCCTACATCGGACTCATGGAACATTTCTCTGTCCTCGATCTTTGCCCCGTCCCCGAAGGCGGCACCGCCGCCAGGGCGCTGGCCAGCACGCTTGACCTCGCCCGCCATGCCGAACGGCTGGGCTATCACCGCTACTGGCTGGCTGAACATCACAACATGCCGGGCATCGCGAGTGCCGCGACCTCGGTCGTGATCGGACATGTCGCAGGGGGCACCAAGACGATCCGCGTGGGGGCAGGGGGGATTATGCTGCCCAACCACGCACCGCTGGTCGTGGCAGAGCAGTTCGGCACGCTCGCAACGCTCTATCCGGGCCGGATCGACCTTGGCCTTGGCCGCGCCCCCGGGTCCGACATGAACACAGCCCGGGCCTTGCGACGAACGCTAGAGGCGACCGACAATTTTCCCGGAGATGTGATCGAACTGATCGGCTACTTCAGCCAGGCGGCCCATGAATCGCCCGTTCAGGCCGTCCCGGGAACCGGGACCGAAGTCCCCGTCTGGATTCTGGGGTCGAGCCTGTATGGCGCGCAACTCGCCGCCTATCTGGGCCTGCCCTATGCCTTTGCCTCGCACTTTGCGCCGCAGATGCTGGACGATGCCGTGGCGACCTACCGCGCCACCTTCCGTCCCTCCGTCTGGCTTGACCGGCCGCATTTCATGTTGCTGGCCGGTGTCGCCGCCGCCGAAACGGATGCCGAGGCGCAATATCTCCGCTCGTCCCAGATACTCGCCTTTGCCCGCCTGCGCATGGGCCGTCCCGGCAAGCTGCCCGCGCCCGTGCATGACCTGTCCGAAGTGACGCCGCAGCTTATGGCCGATGTGGAAAGGGCGCTGTCCTGTTCCGCCGTCGGCAGCGCTGCCACCGTCCGCCGCCAACTTGGCGCGCTGATCGACCACTACCAGCCGGACGAGCTGATGGTGACCGGCATGATCCACGACCACGCCGCTCGCGTCCGGTCGCTTCAGATCACGGCAGATGTGCTGTCCGACATGCGCGTCGTCGTCGCAGCTTAGGCAGAAGGCATTTCAGGCGAAAGTGGTCGCCGGTATCGCCGCCCGAAATGCCGACCCCTTCAGATCGTCAGCTGCTGTCCCAGTTCGATCACCCGGTTCGCTGGCAGCCGGTAGAAGTCTGTCGCGTTCGCGGCAGATTTCGTCATGGCGACGAACAGGTTTTCCTGCCAGATCGGCAGGCCCTCGTTCTTGGCCGACCGGAAACTGCGGCGGTTGAGGAAGAACGAGGTCGACATGATCTCGAACTTCTCGCCCTGCTTGCGGGCCAGTGCCAGCGCCTTGGGCACGTTCGGCTCTTCCATATAGCCGAAGGACAGCCTGATCTTGCTGAACCGGTCGCCCATCTTCTCGATCTGCACCCGGTCGGCGTCGGTCACATAGGGCGTGTTGGCGACGCCCACTGTAACGATCAGGTTGCGTTCGTGCAGAACGTAGTTGTGCTTGATGTTATGCATGAGCGCGGTTGGCGCCATGTCGGGGTCCGACGTCAGATAGATCGCCGTCGAAGGCGCGGTGGCCAGCCGCTTGCTGTTCTCGATCGATTTCAGCAGCGTCTCAAGGCTGATGGTCGTCGTGCGTGCCTTTTTCTGCACATAGGCAGTCCCTGTGATCCAGGTCCAGACCATCAGGGCAAGGCTTGCCGCCATCGCCAGCGGCACCCAGCCACCGTCGAACACCTTGATGAGGTTCGACCCAAGGAACACAAGTTCGACCGACAGGATCGGTGCGATCACGGCAAAGACCACCCAGGGCCGCCACTTCCAGTATTTCAGGAACACAATCGAGGCGAGCGTCGAGGTGATCACCATGTCCCCCGTCACCGCTATGCCGTAGGCGCTGGCAAGGCTGGTCGAACTGCCAAATGCCACCACCAGGATCATCACGCCGACATAGAGGTAGAAATTCACCCGCGGCATGTAGATCTGCCCGCGCTGTGATTCCGAGGTGTGCCGGATTTCAAGCCGGGGAAGCAGACCCATCTGCACCGCCTGCTGCGCCATCGAGAAGGCCCCGGAAATCACTGCCTGGCTGGCGATGACGGTGGCGACCGTCGCAAGGATGACCAGCGGGAAAAGGAACCAGTCCGGCGCCATCAGGAAGAACGGATTCTCGGCATATTCCGGATGCGCCAGCACCAGCGCGCCCTGCCCGAAATAGCTCAGCGCCAGCGCCGGAAACACGACCCAGGCCCAGGCGATCCGGATCGGCTTCTTTCCGAAATGGCCCATGTCGGCATAAAGCGCCTCGGCCCCGGTGACGGCCAGAAAGACTGACCCCATGACCGGCAAGGCGCCAAACCCGTGCCCGAAAACAAAGCCAATCGCATTGAGCGGGTTCAGGGCAAAAAGAATGTCGAGCCGGTCACCGACATGCGCAGCGCCAAGGATCGCCATGACGATGAACCAGACGAGCGTGATCGGCCCGAAGAAGGTCGAGACCTTGCCGGTGCCCTTGCTTTGGACCCAGAACAAGCCCGACAGGATGACCAGCGTCATCGGAATGACAAAGGGTTCGAACGCCGGGGTGACAAGCTTCAGGCCCTCGACCGCTGACAGCACCGAAATTGCCGGCGTGATGACCGCATCGCCAAAGAACAGCGACATCCCTATGATGCCAAGCGCGAGGATGTATTTGGCCCGGTGCCCCAACGCCTGCTGAGTCAGTGCGACCAGCGACAGCGTCCCGCCTTCGCCCCGGTTGTCGGCCCGCAGGATCAGGATGACATACTTGATCGTCACGATCAGCGTCAGCGTCCAGATCAGGAGCGAGACGATTCCGATGACTTCGGATTCGGCAAGGCCGTCACGCCCGGCCGCATGCAGCGACTCGCGCAGCGCATAAAGCGGGCTTGTCCCGATGTCGCCATAAACAACCCCGATACTGCCGACCACAAGAAGCCAGAGCTTTTGGGGCCGATGCGCGTCAGCACCTTTTCCATCCGACGCTTCGGCGGGTGTCGAGGACATATGGTTGACCTATCGAATCCGTGATCTGGGACCTGCCCAGACCCCGGACATTACTCTTGCCGCATTGCGGCAGCAAGACACCGGCTTCAGGTGACGTTGCGGGGGGTCAGCAGGCTGCGGAACAGCGTGTCGAGGTACGCCCCGGCAGACGGATAGGGGTCCGCCCGTTCCGGCCCCAGCACGGCATGCACCTGCACGTCGAAATCGGCATAGTGCTGCGTCATGGCCCAGATGGAAAAGATCAGGTGGTAGGGGTCCACCTCCGCAATCTGCCCCGCGGCAGCCCAGCCCCGGATGACTGCGGCCTTTTCGTCCACGAGTTCCTTCAGTTCGCCCGACAGGGCCGCGCCGATGCGGGGTGCACCCTGCAATATCTCATTGGCAAACAACCGGCTTTCCCTTGGAAAGTCCCGTGAAAGCTCAAGTTTGCGGCGCACATAGGCCAGCACCTCGTCCACCGGATTGCCGCCTGCGTCAAGCGCCCGCAAAGGATCAAGCCATGTGTCCAGCAAGCCTGCCAAAAGCACCACATGGATCGCCTCCTTGGACGGGAAGTAGTAAAGCAGGTTCGGCCTTGATAGTCCCGCCGCCTTGGCGATCTGGTCCAGCGTCGCCCCCCGGAACCCCTGTTGTGAAAACACCGCAAGGCCAGCGTCCAGAATGGCCTGCCGGTTCTTGGTCTGGATGCGGGTCCGGGTCGCGGTCTTGTCCATCGACTGCCTTTCGGGCGGCATGTGCCTATTTCTTGTGCAAAGGCGTGTCTGAGAAGCAGCATTTGCCTGTTACCGGGCCATTGCCCAAATGCCGCGCTCGCTCCTTGACTGTCCCCGGCCCTCTGCTAGCGTTGCTTTGACCGAATGGTCAAATCAAGCTCTTTCCGTGGGGGGTCTCCCTCCTCCCGCCCCCCACGGGATGGGCTTTCATGCGGATCAACAACGATCAGACCGACGGAGCCTTCCCATGCCTGCACCCGGAGTAAACCTGAAGATAAACGGGGAACGCCTCTGGGATAGCCTCATGGAGATGGCCCGGATCGGCCCCGGCATCGCGGGTGGTAACAACCGCCAGACGCTGACCGATGCCGACAGCAAGGGCCGCCACCTGTTCGCCAACTGGTGCAAGGCGGCAGGCTGCACGATGGGCGTCGATACGATGGGCAACATGTTCGCCCGCCGCGAAGGTGCTGATCCTGATGCGCTGCCCGTCTACATGGGCAGCCACCTTGATACCCAGCCGACGGGGGGCAAATACGACGGCGTTCTTGGCGTGCTGGGGGGCCTCGAAGTCATCCGCAGCCTCAACGACCTTGGTATCAGGACGAAGCATCCCATCGTCCTCACCAACTGGACGAACGAAGAAGGCACCCGCTACGCCCCCGCCATGCTCGCGTCCGGCGTGTTCGCGGGGATCCACGCGCAGGACTGGGCCTATGACCGGGTCGACACGAACGGCCTGCGCTTTGGCGACGAACTCAAGCGGGTCGGCTGGGTCGGTGACGAACCCGTGGGCGCGCGCAAGATGCATGCGATGTTCGAACTCCACATCGAACAGGGCCCCATTCTTGAGGCCGAAGGGAAAGAAATCGGCGTCGTCACCCACGGGCAGGGTCTCTGGTGGCTTCAGATCACGCTGACAGGCCGCGATGCGCATACGGGATCCACGCCGATGAACATGCGCGTCAACGCAGGCCTTGGAATGGCTCGGATCATCGAACGCGTCAACACCATCGCGATGGACAGTCAGCCCGGCGCGGTCGGCGCGGTGGGGCAGGCCAATGTCTATCCCAACTCGCGCAACGTGATCCCCGGCAAGGCTGTCTTTACCGTCGATTTCCGCTCGCCCGACCAGACCAAACTCGACAGAATGCGCGCCAGGCTCGAGGCCGAGGCCCCCGAGATCGCCGACGCCCTTGGCCTTGGTTTCGAAATCGAACCCGTCGGCCATTTCGACCCCGTCACCTTTGATCCGACGCTGGTCAAGACCGTCCGCAAGGCCGCCGAAACGCTGGGCTACAGCCACATGGACATCATCTCGGGCGCTGGCCACGACGCCTGCTGGATCAACCGCGTCGCCCCCACCGTGATGATCATGTGCCCCTGCGTAGACGGCCTGTCGCATAACGAAGCCGAAGAGATCAGCCCCGACTGGGCCGCCAAGGGGACCGATGTGCTGTTCCATGCTGTCGTGGAAACGGCTGTCGTGGTCCCATCATGAAACTGGCACCGACCCGCCAATATACGACAAACGCCCATACCCATGACCGAATGGTCACGCTAATGTCCGGTCAACTGACAAGTCCCAAGGAGAAGACCGTGATCCGCCTGACGCCTTTGCTGTTCGTCGCAGCGCTCTCTGCCTGCGCCTATCCCGTCTATGTCCCCGGCCTTCCCGGCCAGCCGGCAGAACCCCCGGCACCCGCGCCGCTTCCGCCCGAAGTGGCGGCCTTCCTGCCGCCCGGCACCTCGCCCACGGTCGTGTTCCAGGACAACAACGGCTGCTATCTTTACAGCATAGAAGTGACGAACCCGCCCTCGGGCTTCCCCCTTCGTGACGGCGCGAACAACCCGATCTGCGAAGGCGTGGCCCCGGTGATGGTGATGCCTGCCGCGCCGATGGTCGCGGGCGAGGGCTGATCCGGCCGCAACCCGCATAATGATCCGTGGCGGCGCCCGCAGAGGGAGCCGCCCGAAACAACAGACCAGCCAACCCTGAAGGTGATCCCATGACCACAGTCATCAAGAACGGCACGATTGTCACCCATGACCTGACCTACGCGTCGGATGTGCTGATCGACGCCGGTCGCATCACCGAGATCGGCAAGGGGCTCAAAGGCGACACGGTTCTGGATGCCACCGGCTGTTACATCATGCCCGGCGGGATCGATCCCCATACCCACCTCGAGATGCCCTTCATGGGCACCTATTCCGCCGACGATTTCGAATCCGGCACCCGCGCGGCCCTGTCGGGCGGCACGACGATGGTCGTGGACTTTGTCCTGCCGGGGCAGGGGCAGGGCCTGCTTGACGGTCTGTCGATGTGGCACAACAAGGCGGGCCGGGCGACCTGCGACTATTCCTTCCACATGGCCGTGACGTGGTGGGGCGAGAAAGTCTGGGACGAAATGCCCGCCGTCATCGACAAGGGCATCACCACCTTCAAGCACTTCATGGCCTACAAGGGCGCGCTCATGGTCAATGACGATGAGCTTTTCGCCTCCTTCACCCGCCTGTCCGAACTTGGCGGCGTGGCGATGGTCCATGCCGAAAACGGCGATGTCGTCGCCGAACTCCAGCGCAAGCTCATGGCCGAAGGCAACACCGGCCCCGAGGCCCATGCCTATTCCCGCCCGCCCCAGGTCGAAGGCGAGGCGACGAACCGCGCCATCATGATCGCCGACATGGCGGGCGTGCCCCTCTACGTCGTCCACACCTCTTGCGAGGACGCGCACGAGGCGATCCGCCGCGCCCGCCAGCAGGGCAAGCGCGTCTGGGGCGAACCGCTGATCCAGCACCTGACGCTTGACGACAGCGAATACCGCCACCCCGACTGGGATCACGCCGCCCGCCGCGTCATGTCGCCCCCGTTCCGGGACAAGCGCCATCAGGACAGCCTCTGGGCGGGGCTGCAGTCCGGCTCTCTCTCGGTCGTGGCGACGGACCATTGCGCCTTTACCACCACGCAAAAGCGTTTCGGCATCGGCGATTTCACCAGGATCCCGAACGGCACTGGCGGCCTTGAGGACCGGATGCCCATGCTTTGGACCCATGGCGTGGCGACGGGCCGCCTGACGATGAACGAATTCGTGGCTGTCACCTCGACCAACATCGCCAAGATCCTGAACTGCTACCCCCGCAAGGGGGCCATCGCGGTCGGCGCGGATGCCGACCTTGTCGTCTGGGACCCCGAAAAGTCCAGGACCATCACGGCCTCGGCCCAGCAGTCGGCCATCGACTACAACGTCTTTGAAGGCCACACGGTCAAGGGCCTCCCCCGCTTCACCCTCACCCGCGGCCACCTCGCCATCCACGACGGCGAGGTCCGCACAGAGGAAGGCCACGGCCAGTTCGTCGCCCGCGAGGCCAACACCCCCGTCAACCGCGCGCTGACCCAGTGGAAA
>JAPLPE010000037.1 GCA_026400355.1 Rhodobacterales bacterium
AGCCGGATCGAGGCGAAGATGCGCTGCCTCAAAGCCTTCGGTGAGCGCATCGCCGCAAGAGACCCCGACCGCCAGACGGCCGAAATCCAGATACGCGTCGCCCTCATGAACCGCTTCTCAGCCCTCGGAACGGCCGAGATCATTCGTGTGGGGCGTCATGCTCGAGGGGAAAGGGGCTCTCACGCCTCAGGCCTGGGTTACATAACAACGCCCATCAGCTCCCCCTGGCTTGTTTCGGTGCTTACCGCAGGCTGTTCAGAAGCGTCAGCGTTGCGATCCCAGTTACCGGCAGTCCTGTCTGCGCCTCATAGGCGCTGATTGCCGCCTGTGTCTTTGCCCCGATCACACCATCCGTTCCCTGCGTATCGTAACCCGCTGACGTCAGCCGACGCTGCAATTCCTGCCGATCTGCCAGTGTCATCCCCTGCGCATCAGGCGGAAAATCACCCCGCACCGGGGGACCGCCAATCAACCGGTCTGACAGATGACCCACACCGATCACATAGCTTTCGGCGTTGTTGTAACGCGTAATGACGGTGAAGTTGCGGAACACCATGAAGGCCGGTCCGGTGGGCCCTGACGGAATGATGATAGACGCAGCGCCATAGTCCGGAACCGCCCGCCCGTTCATGTCTCTGATGCCCATGGCTGCCCAGTCACCTGGACTGCGCGTCGTGCCCCGCCCGGCAAGTCCCGTATTGAAACCAGAAGGCAATTGCACCTCGACGCCCCACGGCTGTCCCTCGGTCCAGCCCGATCGGGAAAGATAGGCCGCGGTCGAAGCCAGCGCGTCCGTCGGGTCGTCCGACCAGATATCCCGCCTCCCGTCACCTCGGAAATCGACAGCAAAACCAAGATAGCTTGTGGGGATAAACTGCGTGTGCCCCATCGCACCTGCCCAGCTTCCGGTCATATTCCCTGGCGTCGTGTCCCCGTTTTGCAAGATCTCAAGGGCAGCCATCAACTGCTGCTCAAAGAACGGCCCCCGCCGCCCCTCATAGGCCAATGTCGACAGGGCCGAGATCACAGGGACGGTCCCCCGCCTCTCTCCGTAGTAGCTTTCCACACCCCAGACCGCGACAATCACATTGGGCTCAACCCCGTAACGCGCCGAAATCTCGTTCAGCACAGCCCCATACTGGTTCAGCGCAACCTTTCCCTTGGAAACCCTTTCATCCGAAGCCGTGATAGCAAGGTAATCCTGCAGGGACCGGCTGAATTCTGTCTGGTTGCGGTCCTTCTCAATGACCCCCGGCAGAAATCCTGCGTTGCGGAAAGCTGTGTCAAAGGTGTTGGCCGTTATCCCCTGCGACAGCGCGCGTCTGCGAAACGACACGACCCAGGCATCATAACCGGGGTCGGGAACCATTTGCAGCACTGGATCAGGTCCGCTCGCCGGCGTGGTGGTTCCGCCCCCCGAACAGGCTGCAAGCATCCCTGCACCAAACCCCAGAAGAACCGCTCGCCGTGATACCTGCATCCTGACCGCCTACCCATGGACCCACGGTGCACCCTAGCTCATCGGCTGGTCAGTGCAACCGCACCCCTTCCCCCCGTACACGCATTGGCGCTACACCGCCCGCCATGACTATCACATTCTCTACGCTTGGTGCTCTTCTCAACCATGGTTTCGACACCGTGATCGACGTGCGTTCACCCGCCGAGTTTGCCGAAGACCATATTCCCGGCGCGATCAGTCTGCCCGCGATGTCGAACGAGGAACGCGCCCGCGTCGGCACAATTTACAAACACGAAAGCCCCTTTGCGGCGCGCAAGACCGGCGCGGCAATTGTCGCACGTAATGTGGCCACCCATTTGGATGGCCCGCTTTCTGACCACGACGGTGGCTGGCGCCCGCTGGTCTATTGCTGGCGCGGAGGCCAGCGCTCCGGGTCAGTGGCCACCATCCTGTCCCAGATCGGCTGGCGCACCGAAACGATCACCGGCGGTTATCGCAGCTACCGTCGTCTCGTGCAAACGATGCTTTACGAAATGCCGATTCAGCATCGCCTCGTCCTGATTGACGGAAATACAGGATCAGCCAAGACCGATGTGCTCCACCGCCTTGCCGCACGCGGACTTCAGGTCATTGACCTCGAAGGTATGGCGGCTCATCGCGGTTCAATGTTAGGTGGATCCGAGGCCGGCCAACCACGCCAGAAGGCCTTTGAATCCGCACTCGCTGCCGCACTCGCCGCCTTCGATCCCGCGCACCCCGTTCTGGTCGAAGCCGAAAGCAGCAAGGTCGGCCGGATCAACATTCCCCCTTCCCTTTGGTCTGCCATGTGTGCGGCCCCTCGGATCGAAATCGCGGCCCCGATCGATGCCCGCACCGCCTACCTGACCAAAGCCTACGCCGACGTAATCGCAGAACCAGCCCGGATCGAAAGGTTGTTCCAACCCCTGCGCGCACATCGCGGCCATTCCACGGTTGACGGATGGATCAGCCTGCTACGCGCAGGCAACCACGAAGCCCTCGCCCGCGCCCTGATGACTGACCACTACGACGCGGCCTATGCCAAATCGCGCGCTGTTCATCCCCATCAGATACTCGCAACTCTGACGACAGACCGTCTCGATACCGATGGCCAGAACGCACTCGCCGACGCCATCATGGCCATCGTCGCTTGAACGAGGTCGGATGTCCGAGCGTCCCGCCCGGATCCTTAGCGGCAAGTGATCTGAGGTAATCCGGTAACTATTCGTCCGATCTGCGCGGCCTGGTATCCTGCGGCTACGAGATTCGCCAGAACGGCGTCCGCTTCCTCCGGCGCGACGGCGGCAAGCAGTCCGCCACACGTTTGCGGATCGAACAAGAGTTCCCCCCGTGGCCCCGCCGCGCCGTGAACCGCCCCGGCGCTTCCTCTGTTTTCAACCCACAGACTTGACCGCACTCCCGCGGCAGCAAGATCGACGGCCCCCGGCATTACTGGCATCGCTGCCAGATCAAGTTCTGCTGCCACGCCAGAGGCCTCACACATCCCCGCAAGATGCCCGGCCAGGCCGAATCCCGTCACATCTGTCATCGCATGCGCCTTTGACAGAATGTGGCTCGCCGTCCCCTGCTCCTGCACCATCACGCGATAGCACCCGACCACCACCGCCGCCGATGCAACACCCCGCATCTCCGCCGCCAGAATTGCCCCCGATCCCAACGGTTTTGTCAGCAGCAGCGCATCTCCCGCCTTCGCCCCACCCAAGGTTACCGGTTCCCGTTCAAGCAATCCTGTGACAGTGAACCCAATCGTCAATTCGTCCCCTGTCGATGTATGCCCCCCGGCAATCGCCGCACCTGCTGCACCCAGAACCTCTCCTGCGACAGCCATGATCTCGGCCATTGTGCGCGCCTGCAGTGTCGCGGACAGGCGTGGCAGGATCAGCGACACAAGTACTGCCTGCGGCAAAGCTCCCATCGCCCAGACATCTCCCAATGCATGCACCGCCGCAATCCGTGTCATTAGCACAGGGTCCGCCGTGACCGTTCTCAGATGATCGGTCGTGATCACCTGCCGGACACCCCCTGTCCGCAAGATGGCCGCATCATCCCAGGGCAAACGGTCCACATCTCCTCGTTGCATCGTCAGCCCGGCTAAAGCCTCCGCAAGTACCCCGCGTCCCACCTTGGCACCGCACCCTGCGCAAAGCGGCTGATCGCTCGCTGCATCACGCAACCCCTTTGCGGCAGTCAGCGGCACAAGAGGCAGGGCCATCGGTGCCAGATCACGAAACCTGGCCATGAAAGACCGATCAATCCTGTCTTTCCAGCGCCACAACACATGTCCTTTGTGTGCAGTGCCCCACTTCTCCGCCAATGCAACTTTGCTGCCCAGCGACACCAGCTTCAGGTAATCCTTCTGCGCCTTGTACGTTTGTAGATCGTCAGCACCCTCAAGCGCGACCCGCAGATTGTCGAATAGGACCGGCGCCTGCCGCACCGCATAGACGCCCGCCTTCGGTCGGGGACTCTCTGCCATATGGGCGCAATCTCCCGCAGCGAAGACGACTGGATCGCTTGACCGCAGAAACCTGTCCACCACCACAAACCCGTCCTGCAATGCAAGGCCTGACTTTGCCAACCACCCCTGCGCCAGTGCCCCCGCCGCGCCAACAACGAACGCCGCCGCGACTGTCCGCCCGTCCCCGAGAGATACACCATCGGCGCGAACCTCGGTCACCTCGACGCCTTCGATCAGCCCAATCCTTGCGTCCCGCATCACATCTCGCGCCATGCGCTCACCAATCGGTGTCATCATGGCCAGCGCCGTGTTTTGCTCGACGATCGTAACCCGCCGCCTGGTTCCCCTCAGCGCATACGCCATAGCCAAAGCAAGCTCCACGCCCGCCACGCCGCCACCGATCACCGCCACATCGCCAGAATGAGCCGCGACAAACTTGGCCCAACGCTGCGCAAAGACGCCCAAAGGCTTGGCCGGCACGCCATTAACGGCAAATCCGGGCAGATCCGGCATCTCTGACGTGATGCCGATATCAATCGACAACACGTCAAACGCGATTGGCGGTCGTCCAGCCACCGTCACCGTCCTTGCCTCAAGATCGATTCCCGTTGCCGCGCCAAGGACTAGCCGCGCTTCCGCGAACCGGGCCAGCCGCACAAGATCGATCTCGAGTTCAGCCTGCGTATAGTGCCCTGCGACAAATCCCGGTAACATCCCCGAATAGGCCGCTACCGGAGATGGGTCGATCACTGTGACTCGCACCCCGGCAAGAGCCCGCATGCCCCACCGTTTCAGGATCAGCGCGTGCGTATGCCCGCCACCTATCAGCACAAGGTCTTGGGTAAGGGGTAGTCTCTGCATGCCGACTGCATAATCCTTCCGTTTGGCTGATGGAATTGCTTAACGGTCGCAACCCACTATGCCACGAGCGGCAGCAATCCTTCAGCCAGCAGATCCCAGACCCTCCTGATGCGCGGCGTACCCCGCATCGCCTCGTGCGCGGTCAGCCAGACCGGCAGCACGGGAAGAGGAAACCCCAATGCAAGTTCCTGCACCAACGGATCCGCTGCGCCTAAGTTGCGCTGAACGAATCCGATGCCACATCCGGCACGGATCAACTGCCAGTAGGCGATACTGTCATCGCACCGCATCTTGAAGAAGTCGCGTCCGAGATCGAAGCCCACTTGCCGGAACGCTTCCTCGATCAGTCGGCTCTGGTCGAAACCGATCACATCATGGACCAGCAGGTCAGTCGCTACCTGTGGCGTGCCCCGTCGGTCAAGATAGGACTTCGCAGCGAATACACCTAAGGGCAAGTCGCCCAGATGTCGCGTCACAAGGTCAAGCTGCGTGGGACGATACATCCGCACGGCAATATCTGCCTCCCGGTAAAGCAAGTTCGTCGTGCTATCATCAGGGACCAATTCAAGGGCGATCTGCGGTTCCGCCTGTCGGATGCTGGCAAGGATCGTCGGCAACTGAAACACGCTCATCGCGACGCTCGAGGTGATCCGAACCGTTCCTTCTAGACGCTCTGCCCGACCTGCGGCGGTCAGGGCGATTTGCCCCATCGCATCTCGCATTGCCCGCGCTGGTCCAAGAATCGCTGCACCTGTCTCGGTCAGGCTCAGTCCCCGAGCCTTTCGATGAAACAGGTCCGCGCCAAGCTGTTCTTCTATCGCGCGGATCTGGCGGCCCAGAGTTGGCTGGCTCGCGTTCAACTGCCGCGCCGCAGCCGACAGGCTCCCCGTTTCGGCCACGGCAAGGAAGGCCTGAACCAGCGACCAGTCAAGATGGAAAAGCCTGCGCTCCATTCATTCATGAATACATGCCCTGCATATCCGTGCAATTTCTTTGTGGCACGGCAAGGCGCATAATCGGGCCATCATCCAGACAGGAGACTGAACATGACCGGAACCGTCCTGATCCTCGGCCCCTCGGGCAAGATCGGCACCCACGCAGCCTGCGCCTTTGCCGCCGCCGGCTGGACCGTCCGCCCCTACAAACGCGGCACCGACATGACAGCTGCTGCGATGGGTGCTGACGTGATCGTCAACGGGCTTAACCCGCCTCGCTACCACGACTGGGCGAACCTCATCCCCCAGATCACGGCCCAGGTTATCGCCGCAGCCAAAGCGAGCGGTGCCACGGTGATCATCCCGGGCAACGTCTACAACTTCGGCTCCAAAGGTGGCGAATGGTCCGAAACCACCCCGCAGCGCCCGGTAAGCCGCAAGGGCCAGATCCGTGCGGACATGGAGCGCGCTTATGCCGCCTCGGGCGTGCAGACGATCGTCCTTCGGGCGGGGAACTTCATTGATCCGGATCAGAATGACGACATCATGAGCCTTGTAATGATGCGAGATATCCGAAAGGGCAAGATCACCAGTGGTGGCGACCCGGACGCGATGCAGGCCTATTGCTACCTGCCAGACTGGGCCCGTGCCGCCTTGGCTCTTGCTGAAATGCGTGCAGATCTGGCCATCTTTGAAGATATTCCGTTCCCGGGCCACTCCTTCACCGTCAACGAACTCCGCGCCACGGTTGAAAAGGCGCTGGATCGGCCGGTAAGGCTCACTCTCTTGCCGTGGACATTGATGCGCCTTCTATCGCCAGTCTGGGAACTCGCCCGCGAAATGGCAGAGATGCGCTACCTCTGGTCTACCTCGCACACGCTTTCTGCTGCAAAGTTCAACCGTCTTTTGCCTGATTTCTGCCCGACGCCGCTGGGACAGGTGATGCTCGCCGGGTTACCTGCGGATATCCACCCAGACAAGGTGGTGCGGCCCGGCCAGAAGCCCGTCCTCGCCTAGGATCGCTGCTTTCGGATCGTCCGGTGCTGGCCAGAAGACGCCTGCGCCGGTCACTTCCCAAAGGACAGACGGCAAAACGTAGCTCACCCGTAGGTTGCCGGGTCGCCCATCCGGCCAGTCCGCGGTGTCCAGAGCCGGATCGCCGTATTGCTCAGGGTCAGCCGCTGCTTTTCCGCCTGCACTCTCTGGAAGGGGATCCTGCAGACGAGGATCTGTCAAGAGACCGGCCATCGCTCCCCTGAACCCGTCCCCGTCCTCCGGATCAAGGTTGGCATTACCTGTCAGGATGAATGCCGCTCCCGGATCACTACCGAAGGTACCATCCAGGACGCTCCGCCAGAGCAGCACTTCATCTCGGTTGCGTAGGCCATTGAGATCCTCAGGACCGTCAAAGACAGGGGGTGTTGCTGACCAAACAAGAAGGCTGATCGTCCCTTCAGGTGCGTCAACTGGTACTATCCAGTGAACCGTCGACGATAGCCTTTGCACCGCTTGCGCCTCGGGCGAAGGAAAGGCCCGACCGTCGCGCGTTGGCAAGGTCGCGCCCGGAAGATCCTTCCACAAGACTGCGCTCAAGTCGGTCACGGCCCCTATCGGCCAGCGCGAGAGAACCGCCACGCCGCCCTGACCCGCGAAGCGCCCATACCCTTGCGCATCGCGGCCCTCGCCCGTTTGGCCGTTCCCATCCATGTCGAGTCCCGTCGCCATCCCGGCATTCGGCATGGACGCATAGACATAGGGAAAGTCCTGCCCCGCGTCACGAAAACCCTTCGCGAGAGCTGAAAGTGCTGCCAGATCAGCGTCGTAGTCCAGATCCGTCAGGACAAGCACATCAGGCGCTGACGACGCCACCACCGTAGTCACAGCGACGATCTGCGGATCATCTCCCGATAGAACATCCTGCAACAGCTGCCCTGGTCCCTGACGGCTCAATGGCGCGGCCCAAGTTGCAACGCGGAGCTCTTCCGCAAAGGCGGCACCAGCCGTCATCAAAAGGAAAAGGCTCAGGCCGCCTGCAAACGTTCCGACTTTGAACTTGCGCGGGCGCGCTGGGCCGTGATCATCTGCGCCACCCGGCTCAGGGCGATGCCGCGCATCAGAAGTGTGGCCGGCAGAAACGCCCATGCGGTCATCGTCCATATCAGCGTGTAGGGATCGGCCAGAGAGACCGGATCCAGCAGATCGGACGCGAGCTTCACGACTGCCGGGATCATGAATGGCAGCAGAAACCCTAAGATAAGGTTAATCTGACCGTCCCGGTTCAGACGCTCCACCACATCGCCGCCCGCTGTCGGGTCAAACGTTGGCATGTTGACCCAGACGTTGAACGCGCCGTCCCGGGCAGGCCAGCCTCCCAGCCGCACGACAAGGATAAAGGCTGCCAGCATGGCCAGCGACATAAGGTAACTTATGCCCGCAGCGGACCGCACATTGGCGATCAGTTCAGGGTCCACGCCCTTTGGCAGCATCAGGACCACAAGACGCACTGGCGAATAGGGAAAATCGATCAGCTCACCCACCCGCGTCCCGATCGCGTCAAAGAACCGGGTCAGCGTAGTCGGTTGCACATGCCCGCGCAGGATCATCGACAGCGAATAGATGATGATGAAAAGGGCGATAAAGCGTAGCCGGTTGAAAGGTGGCGCATCGCGGAACTCGACAAGGCTGGGCGAAGACGAGTTGTATTCGATGAAGGTAAAGACTGCGGCAATCAGCACGAACAGCAACACGATCTGAGTCGAATCCCGCGGCGTTCCGGGTACGAGTACAAATGGCGTTGCCATCAGACACACCACAAGCGCCGCGCGCAGGATTGCTCCTGTCATCCGCGAAATCATAGCCTGCCTACCCTCAATCCGGTCGGTCGCGTTGTTTTCCCGCGCCCTTGATCCAGCTTGAATCCGCCTATTGCTGACGGCTTGCCTCAATGTTGCCATAGTCGTGACCCCTTCCGACCGCGCCTTCAAGAGCGCTACGACGTAAACGTCCCTTCTGCGGCAGATTTGCGGCGCTGGTGGTGCGGGATTGCAACCATTTGAAAGCAGCCCTGTGGCATTGATCCTTAATTGTCACCAATGGCGCAAAGTCTTGGAAACTATTGCGTTTTAAGGATTTCAAGAAAGAAAGCGGGCCCCGCAAAGGGGCCCTTCTGGCTGTCGCGTTTTGTGCTGCCCGAAAAGCTGGCCGGGTGATGCTCTAGACCCAGGGACGCGTCTGTGCAGCCTTCTCTTCAAATGCGGCAATCGATGCCGCCTTTTCCATCGTCAGCCCGATGTCATCCAGCCCGTTCAGCAGGCAATGCTTGCGGAACTGGTCGATCTGGAAGGTGATGACCTGACCATCAGACAGGGTAATGGTCTGTGCCCCGAGATCGATCTCGATCCGGGAATTTGCACCCTTCTCGGCATCCTGCATGCAGGCATCGCGGTCCGGTTCTGGCAGGACGACAGGCAAGATTCCGTTCTTGAAGCAGTTGTTGAAGAAGATGTCGGCAAACGAGGTCGAGATCACAGCCTTGATACCAAAATCCGCGAGCGCCCAGGGAGCATGTTCGCGCGACGATCCGCAGCCGAAGTTGTCACCTGCCACAAGGATCTGGGCCTTGCGGTATTGCGGCTGGTTCAGCACGAATTCCGGCTTCTCGCTGCCGTCGGTGTTGTAGCGCATCTCGTCAAACAGCGCGACGCCAAGGCCCGTGCGCTTGATCGTCTTGAGGTACTGCTTCGGGATGATCATGTCCGTGTCGATGTTGACGAGGGGCATGGGTGCGGCGATGCCGCTAAGTGTGGTGAAGGCGTCCATGGTGGCTCTCTCCTTGTGAACGGCTGGCGGGGTGAACCCCGCCCTACGATTGGGGTAGGGCGGGGTTCACCCCGCCGCACCGTCTCTCACATCATTTCGCGCACGTCGGTCAGGTGGCCGGTCACAGCCGCCGCCGCCGCCATCGCCGGACTCATCAGGTGCGTGCGACCTCCGCGACCCTGACGCCCTTCAAAGTTGCGGTTCGACGTGGCCGCACAGCGTTCGCCGGGGGCCAGCTGGTCCGGGTTCATCGCGAGGCACATGGAACAGCCCGCAAGCCGCCACTCGAACCCGGCATCGATGAAGACCTGCGCAATGCCTTCCTGTTCAGCCTGAAGCCGCACAAGGCCCGACCCTGGCACGACCATGCCGCGCACGCCCGGGGCCATCTTCTTGCCTTTGAGCACTTCGGCAGCAGCGCGAAGATCCTCGATCCGGCCGTTGGTGCAGGACCCGATGAACACGGCATCGATCTTGATGTCTTTCAGTGCCATGCCAGGTTCAAGACCCATGTAGTCGAGTGACCGTTTGGCCGCATCGACCTTGCCGCCATGGAACGATTCCGGCGCAGGAACCGACCCCGTGATCGGCAGCACGTCCTCGGGCGAGGTGCCCCAGGTTACAACAGGGGCGATATCTTCGCCACGGATGGTGACGACCTTGTCCCAATGCGCATCGGCGTCGGAAGACAGCGTCTTCCACCAGGCAAGCGCCGCTTCCCACTGGGCGCCCTTGGGCGCATTGGGACGGCCGCGGACATAGTCGAAGGTCTTTTCGTCCGGGGCGATCAGGCCGGCCTTGGCGCCGCCTTCGATCGCCATGTTGCAAACGGTCATCCGGCCTTCCATCGATAGCTCCTGAATGGCCGTGCCACAGTATTCGATGACATAGCCGGTGCCACCCGCCGTACCGGTACGGCCGATGACGGACAGTGTGATGTCCTTTGCCGTAACGCCCGTGCGAAGGTGCCCGGTGATCTCGACCTTCATGTTCTTGGACTTCTTCTGGATCAGAGTCTGGGTGGCCAGCACATGCTCGACCTCGGACGTGCCGATGCCATGCGCAAGCGCACCAAAGGCACCGTGCGTCGCGGTGTGGCTGTCGCCGCAGACCACCGTCATGCCCGGCAGAGTCCAGCCCTGTTCCGGCCCGACGATGTGGACGATGCCCTGACGTACGTCCGACACCGGATAATAATGAATTCCGAAATCCTTGGCGTTCCTGTCGAGTGCATCGACCTGAATCCGGCTTTCCTCGTTGTCAATATGCACATCGCGGCCCGCCGTTGTCGGCACATTGTGGTCGGGCACGGCGATCGTCTTTTCAGGCGCGCGCACGGTGCGGCTTGTCATCCGCAGCCCTTCAAAGGCCTGAGGGCTGGTCACCTCGTGCACAAGGTGGCGGTCGATATACAAAAGACAGGTGCCGTCTTCGGCCTGATGCGCGACATGGGCATCCCAGATCTTGTCATAAAGCGTCTTGGGGGACATGCGGTCCACTCCGTTCCTGGGGTCAAGGGAAAAGGTTCGGGCGCAAAAAGGCACCGGTCACGCAGACCTCAAAGTCGCGCGAGAATGGAGCAGGTCGCCCCGTAAAAGCGCCACGGCAGGCGGGCGCGGTCGTCCATGTCGAAAAAGCGGATCATGGCGGTGCAGATACGCCTGAACGGCCTGTGGTTCAAGCTGACTCTCGGCCAAACAGGGCCGCGACTTACGCTGCGGCGCAGCACTGCGGATCATGTGACTGTGACGAACCGGACCTGTGTTTGGAAAGGCCCGCGCCCTATCTATGATGAATTGGCAAAGGAAATGATCATGGCATCAACACTTGCAAGACTGGGGACTCTGGCTATCGGCTTTGGCCTTGGTGGCACGACGGCGGCAACCGCTCAATCCTACCGTGGCTATGAAACTCCGCCCTACACCGTGGACCGCACAGTCGGCGCTGCCGAGGTGCGCAACTACGCCCCGCATATTCTGGCGCAGGTGACGGTTCAGGGCGATCAGGATGACGCGCTGGGTCGGGGCTTTGGTATTCTGGCGAAGTACATCTTTGGCGGCAACACCGGCGGCGGTCAGGTCGCTATGACCACGCCCGTCGCGCAACGCCCTGCCGAAACGGTCGCCATGACGACCCCGGTCAGCCAGCGGGCGAGGGGGGCCGACTGGACCGTCTCCTTCTCCATGCCGTCCAGCTATACGCTTGCCACCTTGCCCGCGCCGACAAATGACGCCATCCGCTTTACCGAAGTTCCCGCCGAAAAGCAGATCGCGCTCCGATTCTCGGGCTGGGCGACAAACGGCGCGCTGGCGTCCAAGGCAGCACAGCTTCAGGCCATCGCAGATGCTGAAGGCTTGCGTATCATCGACGGGCCGTTGTTCTATTTCTACGACGATCCCTTCACGCTCCCCTGGAATCGCCGCAACGAGGTCGCCTTCCGCATCGAATAGTGCCGTTTCCCGTTGTGCCGGAGAGATGGGCGTGATCCTCCGTTACAAGAGACGAGTTGAGGTCATGCGGCGCAACGCATTGCGGCCCGTTTCGCGCAAAGGCTTCGGCCCATGATCCTCTCGATTTCCACCTATCTCGATTATACGCTAGCCGCACCTTCCGATCTTCTCCTGCAGATCGAAGCCGCCCCGATGGCGGATCAGGTGCTGCTGTCTGCCGGGATTGGTTTGTCCCCTGTCGAACACTTCAAACGCCTGCCGGGCGAGGATGGCATCGGCGACCGGATCTGGATGCGTGCGACCGGCAGGTTGATCTGCGATTACCGCTCCCGCCTCGACATCAACAGGGTCACGCCGGATCTTCATCCCATCCTGGCCATGCCCCTTCACGCCCTCCCGGGCGAGGCCGTCCGCTATCTCTTTCCGTCCCGCTACTGCCCGTCCGACGAATTCCAGACTTTCGTCACAACTGAATTCGGCAGCCTGTCCGGCGGGGCCCGCATCGCCGCGATGCGCGACTGGATAACCCGGTCCTTTGCTTACTCCACCGGCAGCAGCACATCGCAGACGACAGCCCGCGAAACCTTCGTCCAACGGGCCGGAATCTGCCGCGACTTTTCTCATATGCTCATCACGCTGGCCCGCGCGTCGGCGATTCCGGCCCGCATGGTCTCGGTCTATGCGCCCGAGATCGACCCAATGGATTTTCATGCGGTTGTCGAAGTCTGGCTCGAAGGCGGCTGGTATTTGACCGACCCCACCGGCATGGCCCACATGGCGCAGGTCGCCCGAATTGCCGTCGGGCGCGATGCCGCCGATATCGCCTTTCTGACCTCGTTCGGTCAGGTGACGCTGAATGCGCTCAGTATCCGCGTTTCTGCGGATCAGCCTGCCACTGGCACCGCTTCCAGCAGGTCACCTGGCTGACAGTCGAGCACGGTGCAGATCCGGGCCAGAGTGTCGAACCGGATCCCCTTCACCTTGCCCGATTTCAGCAAGCTGATGTTCTGTTCAGTGATTCCCACCAGGTCGGCCAATTCCCGCGACCGCATCTTGCGCCGCGCCAGCATTACATCCAGCCGCACGACAATCTCCATCAGACGAACTCCGCATTTTCCTGCCCGGCCCGCGCCGCTTCGCGCATCACCCAGCCGATGGTCAACAACAGGCCCGCTGAAAGAAGAAAACTCAGCGTGCTGCCGTCCAGTGACAGCGACAGGACGCGATGCCCCGGTCCGGTATTCCAGCTCAGGATCAGCAACTGCACAGTGGGCAGGATCACAGTCATCAGCGCGACCGCGACCAGTGCCCTTCCCATTCGCAGGTTCTCCGCCGCACATGCTTCGGTCAGAAGCTCGTCCCTTCGATATCGCCCGCATAGGCCCTGCCTTGCCGGTATCGCTGCCACCATCGGATAGACCGAAAACAGACCCGCTGCCGCCACCAGTGCGGCCTGCGTGGTGTTGACCTCGGTCCCCGCAGACAGTGCGGAAAACCTCGCGACAAGGGCCGCCGGATCGAACCAGCCCTGCAGGATCGCAAGACATATGACGACCGGCAACAGATAGGCCAGCGCCGCGCTCTTCCACCACAGCCAGCCCGACAGGCGTGCAATGCGAGTATCCACGAAACTCCCCTCTCTATTGTATGATCTTAATGTAAGACAATAAGAAATATGTGTAAAAGGATATTTGGCTTGCCACTGTTCCTGGGTTCGTTCCTGCCTCCCGTCCTGCAGGCTCCGGGCCTTTGCGCCTGCAGCGCACTGGTACCCGGAACCGGAACCCGTCTTGCCGCCTTATCCCCGCTCAATGCCGGTCCTGCGGCCATCGCGGTAGCCCTCGTCCTGCCAGACGAACTTGTACGGCCCGGTGGCTGCGCAACGCTTACCTTCACGACCGAAAACGAAGTGACGGACGAAACGCTGACCGAAGCCAACCCTTTCAACTCCCAATCGGACGAGACCGCCGGCGTGGTCGTCCCGCTGAACGCCCGCGCCCGGTGCAACCGTATCGCAACCAAGGGTGTTCCGCGCGTCACCGCCTGTCAGGGCGCGGTCAGCGCCTGGAAGCAGGCCAACCCCGACAGCGTCCACGGCAGCATTGCCATCGGCATTGCAACCTGCCTTTTCAAACCCTCCCTTCCGCCCGATGCGCTCGCTTCGGGCTACATCCGACTCTCACCAGACACGGCTTTCCTCCCGCTCCTGCGGGATTTGAACATCAAGACCTTGCGCAAAGCCATCTTCCCGCCGATGCTGCGGTAGGTTCATTGAAAAGTTGCACATCTCCTGCTACCTAAAGATCAAGGTCCAGCGTCGGGGCCCCGTGATCGGCGCGCACTCAGGAGGACAATGATCTGTCTCTCAATACCATTGTGGCACCTGCCGCTGCCCCGGGGCCGGTCGTGACGACCGCGACCCAGCCGATGACCAGCGAGCCTTTCCTGACCGCGGTCGTCAATTCTCTCGAAGATGACAAGGCCGAAGACATCGTGCAGATCGATCTGCGTGGTCGTTCTGAAATGGGTGACTGGATGGTCATCGCATCGGGCCGTTCGACCCGACAGGTGTCTGCCATGTCGGAAAAGCTCGCTGACCGGCTCAAGCAAGAATTCGGGCTGATCTGCAAGATGGAAGGGAAGGAAACCGGCGACTGGGTCCTCATCGACACCGGCGATGTGATCGTTCATATCTTCCGTCCCGAAGTCCGTGAATTCTACCAGCTCGAGAAAATGTGGATGCCGCCCGAGGCAGTCGCTGCCAAGTTCCGCTAGCGCAGATGCGCGTCACGATCTGTGCCGTCGGACGCCTTCGGGCCGGGCCGGAACGCGCAATCTGCGAAGATTATTTGACGCGCTTTGACCGTACAGGCCGGGCACTGGGACTTGGCCCCGCGACTATCGTTGAAGTCGAGGACAAGAAGTCTGTCGGCATGCAAGCCGAGGCTGTCCTGCTGTCACGCGTCATTCCCGACGCAGCTAGGCTTTGTGTTCTTGACGAAAGGGGAGAGCTGGTCACATCCCCGGCCTTTGCCGACTGGCTTGCAGATTGGCGCGATCAGGGCCGCGACGCGGCATTCGTCATCGGCGGTGCTGACGGACTTGACCCTGCCTTACGCCTTCGGGCAGACCGCGCTCTTTCCTTTGGACGCATGGTCTGGCCCCACATGCTCGTCCGCGTGATGCTAACCGAACAACTCTATCGCGCAGCCACTATTCTTGCCGGTGCGCCTTACCACCGCGAATAGGCCCGCTTCTCCGCCATTTGCACCCACCCCTCTCGTCAGTCGTTCACCTTGCCTGCCGCATCCGCTAAGGGACAGATATGGAGGACCGAACATGACCGCACCCAAGCCCGTAGTGCTCTGCATCCTCGACGGCTGGGGCAAGCGTGAAAGCACGCATGCCAACGCCCCTGCGCAGGCCAGCACCCCCACGTTTGACCGGATCATGGCAACCTGCCCGAAGTCTGAATTGGTGACTTTCGGTCCCGACGTAGGACTGCCGCGCGGCCAGATGGGCAATTCCGAAGTCGGTCACACCAACATCGGTGCAGGTCGTGTCGTTGCAATGGACCTCGGCCAGATCGATCTCGCGATCGAGGACGGTTCGTTCGCCACCAACCCCGAAATCCAGGATTTCATTAAAACCCTGCAAAGCTGCGGTGGCACGGCCCACCTGATGGGCGTCGTGTCGGATGGCGGCGTGCACGGCCACATCAACCACATAATTGCCGCCGCCACGATCATCCATGATGCCGGTGTGCCTGTCACCATTCACGCAATCACTGACGGGCGTGACGTTCCACCCTCATCGGGGGCCGGCTTCATCAACGACCTCGCCCGCAGGCTGCCGCAGGGTGTATCCGTCGGGACGGTGGTCGGACGCTATTGGGCGATGGACCGCGACAATCGCTGGGACCGCGTCAAGACCGACTATGACGCGATGGTCCTGGGCGAAGGGGCAAGGGCCCCGACAGCCGCCGCCGCCGTTGCCGCCGCCTATGCCGAAGGCCAGACGGATGAATTCATAGCGGCCACCGTAATCGGCCCCTATACCGGTATGAAAGATAGCGACGGCCTGTTCTGTCTCAACTTCCGGGCAGATCGGGCCCGTGAAATTCTCGCGGCCGTGGCGATGCCCGGCTTCGATGGCTTCCTGCGTACCCGAGCCCCGGCACTGGCCGCCCTTCTTGGCATGGTCGAATACTCAGACGCCCACAATGCCTTATACCGCGCCGTCTTTCCCAAACGCGACCTTGTCAACACGCTTGGCGAATGGGTCGCCTTCCAGGGGTTGACACAATTCCGTCTTGCCGAGACAGAAAAATACCCCCACGTCACCTTCTTTCTCAACGGGGGCAAGGAAACCCCTTACCCCGGCGAGGACCGCAAGATGCCGCTGTCGCCCAAAGTTGCGACCTATGACCTTGCCCCCGAAATGTCCTCGGTCGAGGTCACAGATGCCTTTGTTGAGGCCATCGAAAAGGGCTATGACCTGATCGTCGTCAACTACGCCAACCCCGACATGGTCGGCCACACTGGCAGCCTTCCCGCAGCCATGAAGGCTTGCGAAGCCGTGGACCGTGGCCTTGCCCGTGTCGTCGCCGCACTTGAAAAGGCCGGGGGAGCCATGTTCCTGACCGCCGATCATGGAAACTGCGAGACGATGGTCGACCCCGTCACCGGTGGCCCGCACACCTCGCATACCACCAACCTTGTCCCAGCGGCCATCCTCGGGGCTCCGAAAGGTGCCCGCCTGCTTTCCGGTCGCCTTGCTGATGTTGCGCCCACGATCCTGGACCTCATGGAACTTCCCCAACCGCCCGAGATGACCGGCAGGAGCCTTCTCGTCCGATGACCCGGTTCGCGGCGCTCGCTCTGATTCTTTGGTCAGGCGCGGCTATGGCGCAGTCCGGGACGACTCCGGCCGAAGCCGCACTTGCCGCGAAGGACCGTCTCCTGAGCGCTACCATTCTTCTGGATACGGCCGAAGGGTCGGAAGACCAGATCGCGGCCCTCACCGAAACCGTCCGCGCCTATGAGGACGGTCTCGTCGCAATGCGCGACGGTCTGCGTCGCGTTGCAATCCGACGCGCCGCACTCGAGGCAGAGCTTGCCGCCAAAGGCGATGAAGTCGAACAACTCCTCGGCGTTCTGATGGTCATGGACCCGCAAGAAGCCCCCCTGCTTCTTCTGCACCCATCCGGCGCACTTGGAACTGCGCGGGCCGGCATGATCCTGTCCGAAGTCACTCCGGCAATCCAAAGCCAGGTCACAGAACTCCGAGATCAGCTCCTTGAACTGGCCGAACTTCAGGCCGTTCAGGACAGTGCCTCTGACGTCCTCGCGCAGGGTCTGGACGGCGCCCAGCAGGCCCGCGCCCGCCTGTCCAAAGCCGTCTCGGAGCGCACGGATCTGCCGCAGAGGTTCTTCGAAGACGAAACCGCCGTGGCGACTCTCCTCAAATCGACCGATACGCTCGACGCCTTTGCAAGCGGTCTCGGCCAGACTGTCCCCGATAATGTGGCTCCGGACGGGGCTCCCGTTCTGGTCAAGGGCACGCTGCCGCTCCCGGTGCAGGGCGAGATCCTGCGCCGCAGCGGAGAGGCTGATGCTGCGGGCATTGTCCGCCCCGGAATCGTCATCGCGACCCGGCCCCGGGCCCTTGTGACGGCACCGGCGACTTCGACTATCCGGTTCCGGGGTCCGCTCCTCGACTACGGAAATGTCATCGTCCTTGAACCCGCTGCGGACCTGCTCATCGTCGTTGCCGGTCTGGCCGAAGTCTTTGGTGACGCCGGTCAGGTTATTCCCGCCGGAACGCCCGTCGGCCTGATGGGGGGAGAGCAGCCCCCCGTTGACGCGATTTTGACTGAAAGCGCGCAAACGAGCATCGGTGCGCAGTCGGAAACCCTTTATCTTGAGATCAGGGACGGGCAAGGTCCCGTCGATCCGGCAGACTGGTTCGCGCTGGACTAAGAGGAAAACAGGCATGAAGAAATTTCTGGTGGCCGCCGTCGGCGGGTCAATTCTCGGACTGGTGGCGACCACCCAGATCGCCGGCCCGCTCATCGCCCAGGAGGCGTCGGACAATGCCAGCGTCTATGAACAGCTTGACCTGTTTGGCGACATCTTTGACCGCGTCCGAGCGGAATATGTCGAAGAGGCCGATCCCAAGGACTTGATCGAAGCTGCCATCAACGGCATGCTGACCTCCCTCGATCCGCACTCCAGCTATCTCTCCACCGAAGACGCTGAAGCCATGCGCACCCAGACGCGCGGCGAATTCGGCGGTCTCGGTATCGAGGTGACGCAGGAAGAAGGCTGGGTCAAGGTTGTCTCGCCCATGGACGGCACACCGGCTGATCTCGCCGGGATTATGGCAGGCGACTTCATCACCGATGTGAACGGCGAAAGCGTTATGGGCCTGACACTCGACGATGCGGTTGAACTGATGCGCGGGCCTGTCGGGTCCGAAATCGTCATCACCGTCGTTCGCGAAGGAATGCCCGAACCCTTTGACGTCTCGATCATCCGCGACACGATCAAGCTGACCGCCGTCCGCGCCCGTACCGAAGGTCGTTCGATCGTTCTGCGCGTCACCACCTTCAACGATCAGACCTTTCCCAACCTGACCGATGGCCTCAAGGAACAGATCGATGCCGCAGGCGGGATTGAAAACGTAAATGGTGTCGTTCTTGACCTCCGCAACAATCCGGGCGGCCTTCTCAATCAGGCGATCTATGTGTCAGACGCCTTCCTTGATGCCGGTGAAATCGTTTCAACCCGTGGCCGCGATCCTGCGGTAGGTGAGCGATACAACGCAACGCCCGGGGATCTGATCAACGGCCTGCCCATGGTCGTCCTCATCAACGGCGGCTCGGCCTCCGCGTCCGAAATCGTGGCCGGGGCCCTGCAAGATCACCGCCGTGCCATCGTCGTGGGCACCCAGTCCTTCGGCAAGGGTTCGGTCCAGACCGTGATTCCGCTTCAGGGTGACAGCGCCATGCGACTGACCACTGCGCGCTACTACACTCCGTCCGGCCGCTCGATTCAGGCACTTGGCATCTCGCCTGACATCATCGTGCAGCAACCGCCGCCGAAACCTGCCGATGCAGAAGGCGAAGCCGCGTCGGAAGATGCACAATACCGCAGCGAAGCTGACCTGCGTGGTGCACTCAACAACGACAGCCTGACCGAGGATGAGCTTCGTGTCATCGAAGCCGACCGCGCCCGTGCCGAAGCCGCAGCCGCCCTGCGCGAAGATGATTATCAGCTTGCCTACGCCATCGACATCCTCACAGGGCTTTCGGCCCTTGGGACCGAGGTCGTGCTGAATCCCAACGCTGATGACGCGCCCGCCCCCGCTTCAGACGCGACCGCGGATCAGCCGGCTGAGCCGGTCGAAGAATGAAGCCCTCGGTCATCGCGAAACTGCCATATCGCCCCTGTGTCGGGGTGATGCTGGTCAACAGCGATGGCCGGGTCTTTGTCGGTCAGCGGCGGGATCGCGATCAGGACGCATGGCAGATGCCACAAGGCGGCATCGACAAAGGCGAAGACGCCCGGACCGCCGCCCTGCGCGAACTCTGGGAAGAGACCGGCGTGACCGCCGATCTCGTCCGGATCGACGCACTGACGGATCATCCCATCCCCTACGACCTGCCTCTGGAAGTCGTGCCTACAATCTGGGGAGGACGCTATCGCGGTCAGGAACAGACCTGGGTCCTGATGCGTTTCCTTGGCACCGATGACCAGATCAACATTGCCACGACCCATCCCGAATTTACGAGGTGGGAATGGTGCGCTCCGGCTCTCCTCGTTCAACGCATCGTCGACTTCAAACGCGCGGTCTATGAACAGGTCGTAGCGCAATTCAAGGATCTGATATGAAACGCCTCCTTCCAGTTCTGTTGATTGTGATCGCCTCGCAGGCCCAGGCGCTGAAATGCCCGGAACAATCCGTTGCTGTCAGCTTCAGGGACGCAATGTCATCGGCCGACAATTATGTCATCCTGCGCGGAAAGTTCGACTTTGATGCAACGCTCCTTCCCGGTGGACCGGAAACGCGCGGCGACCCCAACCTGCCTGCTCCCGCTACGGTCCCCGCCCGTTTCGTCGGTCAGTCTCTTGTCGAAGACGGCTTTACCCATGAACTCGACATTCCCGTCACGCTGAGCCCCACCTGCCTCGGTCCGTGGTGCGGCACTCTGACCCCCGGACAGGATATCATGGCATTTGCGACGACAGATGGCCGCGGTACGGTGGCAATTGAACTGCACCCCTGTGCCAAATGGATCTTCGTTGAACCCCAACAACCCATGCTCGACGAAATGCTGGCATGCATGACGGGCAGCGCCTGTGCCGACTCCCCCTGATATCTGCTGTGTGCGCTTCAACGCAGCGGGTTTCTGACGTAACGCCACATAGAATCCGCCCGAGTCGCGCCCGATGCGCACACTATGGCGTTGCCATGTCCCGCAATCTGTTCAACGCCATGAGCGATGCATAGCCGTCCGGGATCATCCCGCTTGCCTTCTGCCAACTCCGCACCGCTGATATCGTCCTCGGCCCGACCAGCCCGTCCTCGGCCAGCGGGCCAAACTCCGCCGCGTTAAGGCGCATCTGCAATTCCTTGCGCTCGTCGAACGTCAGCGCCCGGTCATCCCGGGGCCAGGCCGCCTGGATTGCAGGGCCGCCGCGCAGCCTGTCGGCCAGATGCCCGACCCCGATCACATAGGCATCCGCCGTGTTGTAATGCTCCAGCACGTTGAAGTTGCGAAATAACATGAAGGCCGCCCCGCGTGCGCCCGCAGGCAGGACGATCGTCGCCGTGCCTCTATAGACAACCGGATGCCCGTCCGCTCCCAGGACGCCTATGCTCGCCCAATAGTCTGTCGTCTGCCGGTTCGTATCTCGCGCAAAGGTATAGTCGAACCCTGCCGGCAACCGGACTTCGACACCCCAGGGCTGTCCCGTCGTCCAGCCAAACCCCGCCAGAAACGCGGCGGTCGAGGCCAGCGCGTCCGTCGGATCGTCCGACCAGATATCCCGCTTGCCATCGCCATTGAAATCAACGGCATAGGCATCCCATGACGTCGGCATGAACTGCGTATGCCCCATCGCCCCGGCCCAGCTTCCCTTCATGTTGGCGGGTGCCACATCCCCGTCCTGCAGGATGCGCAGCGCCATCATCAGCTGATTCTCAAAGAACCGCCCCCGCCGCCCGTCAAAGGCCAGCGTGGCCATCGCCGAGATCGTGGAAATATCGCCGCGATAAGAGCCGTAGGAGCTTTCCAGCCCCCAGATCGCTACGACGACGTGGCGGTCCACGCCGTAACGTGCCTCGATCTCGTCCAGCAGCGCAGCATTCTCGCGCAGCGCGGTCTGCCCCAGTTCGATCCGCCCGTCCGACACTGCGGTATCAAGATAATCCCAGATCGTCTTGGTGAACTCGTTCTGGCTGCGGTCCTTTCGAACCACATCGGGCAGGTATTCGACTCTGGCCAGCCCGGCGTCCAGCGTCTCCGCCGTGATCCCGGACTGCAGCGCGCGGGCGCGGAACCCGGCGATCCAGTCCTGAAACTCCACTGTCGGAATGACCACTTCGTCCACCTGCGCCTCTGGGGTCGTGGTTGTCTGGGCGGTGACAGGACCTGCTATCAGCAGACCTGCCAGAACACACCCGATCTGTCCGAAAAACCGCATGGTCCTGCCCGACCCGTTATCATTGCCACGCACATTAGCTTGGCCCGGCCCAACGACAAAACCCTATCTCCGCGTCCGGCTTACCTTGCGCCGGTCCGCTGCCGCCTTGGCCTTGGCCGCGCCCAGTTTGCGCCGGGGCGAAGGCCCCCGCGCCGATCCGCGCCGCGCCTTGGTCATCGCCTTTTCGTCGAGCGTCACCAGTTCAAGGATCAGACCCCCTGAAACCGGCACAGCTTCGGCCAGTTTCACGGTGACCCGCTGACCCAGCCCGATGATCGTGCCGCTTTCGGCACCCATCAGCGTCTGGCTTTCGGCGTCATAGTGAAAGAACTCCTCGCCCAGTGTACGGATCGGGATCAACCCGTCTGCCCCGGTCTCATCAAGCTTCACAAAGACGCCGAACTTGGCGATGCCCGAAATCCGCCCCGCAAACACGGCCCCCACCCGGTCGGCCAGAAACGCCGCCAGGTACCGGTCTGTCGTATCCCGCTCGGCCAGCATGGACCGCCGCTCCGTGTCAGAGATCAGCTTGGCGGTATCGTCCAGCTTTTCCATATCCTGCTCGGACAGACCGTCCTCGCCCCAATGATGTGCCGAAATCAGACCCCGGTGAACGATCAGGTCGGAATAACGCCGGATGGGCGAGGTGAAATGCGCATAGTTCCGCAGCGCCAGCCCGAAATGGCCAAAATTCTCCGGGTTGTAGTAGGCCTGCGTCATGGCCCTAAGGGTAGAGATGTTGATAAGTTCGTCTTGATCCGTCCCCTGAGCCTGCGCCAACAGACGGTTGAGGTGCGATGTCTTGAGAACCTGGCCTTTGGCCAGCGTCAGCCCCGCCGCCTCGGCCACTTCGCGCAGACCGTCGAGTTTCTGGGGCGAGGGTTCCTCGTGCACCCGGAACAGAAGCGGCGTCTTCTTCGCCACCAGCGTCTCGGCGGCGGCCACATTGGCCAGCACCATGAACTCCTCGATCAGCCGATGCGCGTCGAGCCGTTCCTTGAATGCCACTGACACAACCTTTCCCTCCTCCGACAGCACGATCCGCCGCTCCGGCAGGTCAATGTCGAGCGGCTGCCGGCCGTCCCGTGCGCGCGCCAGGGCGGCATAGGCGGCATAAAGCGGCCGGATCACCGGCTCCAGCAGCGGCTCCACCCGCTCTGACACCTGCCCGTCGATGGCCGCCTGCACCTCTTCATAGGCCAGCGACCCCTTGGACCTCATCAGCCCACGGGTGAAGCGATGTTCGATCTTGTGCCCTTCGGCATTGATCCGCATCCGCACGGCAATCACGGCGCGATCGACATGTTCATGCAAAGAACACAGATCGCCCGACAGCATGTCAGGCAGCATCGGCACCACACGGTCGGGGAAATAGGTCGAATTGCCCCGGTTTCGCGCTTCGTGGTCAAGCTTTGACTGCGGCCTAACATAGTAGGCCACATCGGCGATCGCGACCCAAAGGACAAACCCGCTCGTATTGCGGGGATCGTCGTCGGGCATCGCCAGAACCGCATCATCCCGGTCCCGCGCATCCGACGGGTCGATGGTAAGGAGCATCAGGTCGCGCAGATCTTCGCGCTTGCCCAGTGTCGCAGGCTGGCAGGCGTCTGCCTCGGCCATGACGTCATCGGGGAAATGGTCGGGAATGCCGTGCTGGTGGATGGCAATCAGACTGACGGCCTTAGGCGTCGTGGGATCACCCAACCGCGCCACAATACGCGCCTTGGGCAGACCCAATCGCCCCTTGGGCCCGGCCTGTTCCGCCTCTACCAGTTCACCTTCTTTCGCGCCGCCGTCCTGCCCGCGCATGACGACCCACTGTTTGGCTTCGCCCTTGTCGATGGGCATGATCCTGCCGCCTTCGCTGTCCTGCTTGTAGATGCCGACGATCCGCAGCGGATTGGCCCCGATCCGCCGGATCAGCCGGGCCTCATAGGCGTGATCGTCGCCCTCGACCACCGTCAGCCGCGCCAGAATCCGGTCGCCCGCGCCCAGAGCCGGGTCCGCCTCGCGTCCGATGAACAGGATACGAGGCTCGGGCCCTTCGTCGTTCCATTCCATGGGTCGGGCGTAAAGATCCCCGTTTCGGTCGGGCGCCATGACCTGCAGCACCGAAACCGGCGGCAGTGAATCGGGCTCACGATACGACTTTGTCCGCTTCGTCAGATGCCCCGCTTCTTCAAGTTCCTTGAGGACGCGCTTGAGGTCGATCCGCCCCGCGCCCTTGATGCCAAAGGCCTTGGCGACATCGCGTTTCGTGGTAAGGGTCGGATTGTCCGCGATCCATTGCAGGATGGCGTCCTTGGAGGGGATCTGGCTCATGGCAGCGCCCTTATCACGACCGACAGGGCGCGTCACTTGCCAAAGGAAGAGAGGGGGGGCTCTGCCCCTCCGGGATGTTTAGGGCCAGAAGAAGGAGCAGGGCTCGACCTTCTGGCACGACTTCGGGGGGCTGCTTCCTGCGGATGATCAGGTCATGGTTCAGCCGGAACAGGTCAAGCGGCCCTTCACAGGTCCCTTGCCCCGCAGCGAGTCCGAGACGCAGCCCGATCGGGGCTAGTAATGATGCGGCTGGGCGCGTCCATCGCCCTCGGGTTCGTGCCGAAGCTTCGTCGGCAACAGAAGATCAGCATGGCTGTTCCCATGCAAATGCCCGACCTCGCGGGTTTCATATAGAAAGGTCACTGATCCAAATCGCCCGGGACCAGTCAAAACCCCGGGCCATGTGGTCAGTTTTGCATGCAGGCGGTCAAAGGGGACAAGACAGGATTCGGTCGACACGCCGGGCTCGGCGGAATCTTGCAGGGTCAGATGGAGCGGGGCCTGGCGTCCGGCAATGTGCAGGATGGCCCTGCCGACTGTGCAGGCCCGCCGGGATCATGCGAAATAGTCGCGCAAGATGCGCCCGTAGATAGCCTTGAGCTGCCCGATCTGCGCGACCGAGACGCGCTCGTCCACCTGATGCATCGTCCGGCCCACAAGGCCGAACTCGACCACAGGGCAGAGGTTCTTGACGAACCGCGCATCCGATGTGCCGCCCGATGTGGAAAGGGCGGGCCGCCGACCCGTCTCGGCTTCGATCGCCTCGGCGACCATGTCGGACAAGGGACCGGGGGGTGTCAGGAAGCTCTCGCCCGAAATCCTGACCATCATCTCGACCCTGACACCGAAGGCCGCCGCCACAGCATCTGCCTCGTCCCGCAGCCAGCGCGTCAGGCCCTCGCCCGTGTGAAGGTCGTTGAAGCGGATGTTCACCGATGCTCGTGTCGTCGCCGGAATCACGTTTGACGCGGGATTGCCCGTGTCGATCGTCACCACAGCAAGCGTCGAGGGATCGAAATGCGCCGATCCGGTATCCAGGACATGCGACGACAGCCGGTCCACCAGACGCGCAACGGCGGGGAGGGGGTTCTTGGCCCGGTCCGGATAGGCCGAATGCCCCTGGATTCCGTGTACCGTGAAAAACGCCGTCAGCGAACCGCGGCGGCCGATCTTCATCGCCTCGCCCATCTCGTTCGGGCTTGTGGGCTCTCCAACGAGACAGACCGACATGGACTCGTTGTTGGCCTGCATCCAGTCCAGAAGTGCCACCGTCCCATGCTCGGCCTCCGCCTCTTCATCTCCGGTGATGGTGATCAGGATCGCCCCGTCCGGCGGCGTCTCGGTCACGAAATCCACCGCTGCCGCGACAAAGGCCGCGACGCCCGATTTCATGTCGGTCGCGCCGCGCCCGTAAAGGAATCCGTCCCGGATTTCGGCCCCGAACGGATCCACGGTCCAGTCTGCCGGATTGCCCAACGGCACCACATCCGTATGCCCGTTGAACCCAAAGCGCCGGTTCGCCCCCTGCCGCCCCCAGCGTGCAAAAAGATTCGAAATGCCGCTCCGGTCCACCCGCGTGCAGACGAACCCCGCGCTGGCAAGCAACGGTTCCAGCAGTTGAAGCGCCCCGCCTTCGGCCGGGGTGACTGAGGGGCAACGGACCAGATCGGCCGTCAGGGCAACAGGATCAACAGCCATCATGACACCTTGTCGAAAAAGGGCGTCATCTGCGCCACGATGACCGAGTTCTCGTCCAGCGCACGGTCCATCAGTACCCTTTCCTCGTCCTCAATGTCATGCCCCTCGGCCAGCCGCTCCTCCAGTGTGCCATAGCCCGACACGTCAAGGGGCGCGAGGTCGGCCTGCTTCAGGATAGCCACCGTCTCGCGCACCGCCTCCGCCTCGTCCACCCCGCTCGCATAGATCATCAGCGCCGCCCCGGTGGACCCGTCCGGCAACCCGTCCCCAGGCTTGCGCCCCACTTCCACCAGCAGGGTATAAACCTGCTGCGGCCGTTTTTCCCTTGTGTCGGGCATGTTTCAGTCCTTGGCTTATCGCGCTCTTGACCTGCGGCAGCGTCATGGCCGTTGTCAAGGACCGAAGCCCGCCCGCTTTCCGTACCCGGCGCATGCCGTCACAGAACGCGGATCATCTTCACTTCGACATCACCCGCCCCGGCATCGGGCAGGCTGGTATCCTCGGCAAAGCCGAAACTTCGGTAAAGCGCCACCGCCTCGGCATCCCGTGGCCCTGCGGCCAGCATCGTCAGCCGCAAGCATGGCGCGCGGCCCGTCGCGAGAATCCCGGCCACCAGCGCCCAGCCCGCGCACTGCCCCCGCGCCGGTGCGCGCACATGCATCCGGTTCAGCTCGCAGGTTCCCGCGGAATGCGGCTTGGTCATCACGATGCCCGCCGCCATCTCATCGATCTGCGCAGGCAGGCAATCCACCGCGGCCGGCACGAACCGGGTCAGAAGCTCACGCTTCTGCCCGTGAAAATCCTGAACCCGGACATCGGTATCAATCATTTCGGCCATGTCCGGATGTCACCTCCGCATCCGGTCAAGTAATCCGGCCACCATCAATCCCAACTCGGCCGCGTCAGCCTCGGCATTCTCGCCTGACACCACAGTCAAGAGCCCGGTGACGATGCCATGCGCCTTTCCCCCAGCCAAATGCGGGGATGCCGCCGGAGATCCTCTCCAGCATCCGGCGCAGGCGCGAAAACAAGTCCCGCAGCAACACCTTGATCCTCGTCTTTGACCGGGCCTGCATGTCCACCTTCTTCACGATCACCGCGCAGTGCAGCTTGATCCCTACCTTCGACGGCATCGACCTGGCGACAACGACCTGAACGGCCGGGACTCTACAATCCCGAACCATGCCGACGATCCATCGCACGCTCCATGCGTCCGTGCGCAATGCATGGGGCCCGACAGATGGGTTGACATGGATCAACGCATTTGAATGCGGATTCCACGATACTCAGTCTTGCAAACACTTAAGGTCAGGAGCTTCCATGCCCCTCTTGCCCCGTTTCCTCAGCTTGGTCGTTCTGCTTCCTACCTTGACGGGTCCGGTTTGTGCCGAAACTGATCCCTTGTTTCTTCGGTCCTTCACCGATGCGCTCTATTCCGGGCAAACTGAGGAGGCCGTCGCAGTCGCCAAGTCGCGTCTTGCCACTGCAACGGCAGACAGAGACGCCCGATTCGCGCTTGGCGTGGCCGAGTTTCTAAGGGCCGCCGAGGGATTGTCGCAGGGACTCCATCATTACGGTCTGGATACGCGCAGACTGCGGGCGAGCGGTGCTGACTTCGGTTTGGCCGAGATGCCGTTTTTGCGGACCCCGGTGCCGGTCAATCCTGATCCTGCCCCCGTGACCTATGAGGGGTTGCGGGCCATCCTGGACCAGTTTGTCAACGACCTCACCTTGGCCAACCAGACGCTGGGATCGGTCGGGCCGGGTCCGGTTCTGCTGCCACTCGATCTTGCGGCCATCCGACTTGACATGAACGGCGACGGGCATGGCAGTCAGGAAGAGGGTTTCATGTACCTTGTGAACGCAACCATGGGGCCTGTCGCGCCTCCTGGTGGTGCGGTGGTTCATCTTGACGAAAGCGATGTTCACTGGCTGGCAGGTTACGCGAACGAGCTGATGGCAGTGTCAGAGGTTCTGTTGGCGCATGATTGGCGTGGGGTCTTTGACGGCACCTTCCAATTTCTCTTTCCGGCGACCGAATTTCCCGCCTCCGAACTCGCGCGCGAGGCGGAAGGTATGCAGGAACTCCTCGCGACCACGAAGGCACCGCCTGATTTCGAGTATGCTCTAGACAGCATCCCGGAAGACCCAAAGGAGCAAGATGAATGGTGGGAGGAACGCGACAAGGCTCATGGCGCCTGGCTCGAGAGCCCCGAAGGTCAGGCATATACGGAATACCGGTCGATGATGGATGCCGTGATGTACGGCGGTATCGGCGACCTGATCGCCTTTGTTCACCTGTTTCACTGGCCCGTGGTCGAACCCGACCGGCTGCAATCAAGCCGTCAGCACCTGTTGGGCATGATTGCCGAAAGCCGCGCCGCATGGACAATGATCCCGCAGGAAACGGACAACGATCACGAATGGGCGCCGGGGCCGACCCAGACCCCCGTCTTTGACATGGAACCCTATACGCAACAGGAAAACGACGATTGGCTGGCGTTTCTGGACTCGTTCGAAAGCGTCCTGAACGGCGATCTGCTGGTGCCGCACTGGCGCATCGGTCGGGACCGCGGCATCAACGTCAGACGCATGTTTGAGGATCCGGATACCTTTGACCCAGTCCTCATTCTTCAGGGATCGGCAGTCCTGCCCTATCTGGAAACCGGACCGCTTGTGCCGTACTCCAGTTTCCTCGGGTATCTTGGCGTTTTCTGATTTTGATGCGACCGTTTGAAAGGTCGCATCAATCCCGCAGCAACTCGTTGATGCTCGTCTTCGACCGTGTCTGCGCATCTACCTTCTTCACGATCACCGCGCAATACAGGTTGATGCCCCCCTTCGACGGCATCGACCCGGCCACCACGACTGACCCGGCAGGGACCTCGCCATACATGACCGCGCCCGACTCGCGGTCCACGATCTTGGTCGACTTGCCGATGAACACGCCCATGCCAAGGACCGACCCTTCGCGCACGATGCAGCCTTCGACAACCTCGGACCGCGCCCCGATGAAGCAGTTATCCTCGATGATGGTCGGCCCCGCCTGCATCGGCTCCAGCACTCCGCCGATGCCCACACCGCCCGACAAGTGCACATTCTTGCCGATCTGCGCGCAGGAACCAACCGTGGCCCAGCCGTCCACCATTGATCCTTCGTCGACATAGGCGCCCACGTTCACGAAGGACGGCATCAGGACCACACCCTTGGCGATATAGGCTGACCGCCGTACCACGCAATTCGGCACGGCGCGGAACCCGGCCGACTTCCAATCTTTCGCAGTCCAACCCTTGAACTTGCTGTCAACCTTGTCCCACCAGCCACCATCCTGCGGCCCGCCGACATGGTGTTCCATATCCTTGATGCGGAACCCCAGAAGCACGGCCTTCTTGGTCCACTGGTTCACATGCCAATCGTTCCCCCGCTTCTCGGCCACCCGCAGATGTCCCTTGTCCAAAGCTTCAAGCGTCGCCTCGATCGCGTCCCGCTGCTCTCCCTTTGTCGCCGGGGTGATCGTGTCACGGGCCTCCCATGCGGCTTCGATAGCGGTTTCAAGCGCGGCGTTTGACATGTGGTTCTCCTGACAACTCTACGGGTTGCGCTATAGGGCCTGACGTTCCGTCACGCAACCTTGCGCCTCAGGCAAACGGGTCCTGCGCCGGGTTCGCCCCGCAGACCAGAACCGCCACACGCTCGCCGTCCTCTGGCACATAGGCTCTGCTGGTCAACGCGGCCAGCGCCGCCGCGCCGGCCGGTTCCACATACTGGCGCAATCCGGTCCAAAGCGCCTTCTGCGCCTCCGCAATTGCGTCCTCGCTCACCAGCACCGCCTGCACCCCCTGCAACACCGCCAGATCGTAACACATTCGCCCGATCCGCGTGGCCCCGAGTGCATTGGCGGCAATCCCGCCCACCTTCACAACGGTCTCCGGCCCTTGTGCCAAGGCCTCATGCAGCGTGGGCGCAAGCTGCGGTTCCACTGCGACCACTTTGCGCCGCCCCTGCCACCAGGCCATCGCCCCACCGATCAGCCCGCCGCCGCCTACGGCGATCAGCACTGTATCGGCCTCAAGCCCCTGTTCGTCCCATTCCCGGAACAGGGTCCCTTGTCCCTCCAGCGTCCGGGTTGCATCAAACGCATGGATCTGCATCGCTCCTGTCCGCGCCTCGAACGCCTGTGCAGCAGCCAAAGCCTCGGCATAGGTCCCGGGAACGATGGTCAGGTCTGCCCCAGTCCGCCGGATCAGAGCGATCTTGGCCGGCCCGGCGTATTCGGGCACAAAGATATGCGCCGGATAGCCTAGCGTCTTGGCCGCCTGTGCCACCGCCGCCCCATGATTCCCGCCCGACGCCGCAACGACCCCCGCCTGCGGCACGGGTCCCGCCACCAAAGTATTGAACGCGCCGCGCGCCTTGAAACTGCCGGTCACCTGCGTATTTTCCAGTTTCACCTCAATCCGTCGCCCGAAGGCCTGCGTCACCATGACGGGCGTCCGGTGCGCATAGGGCGCGATCCGCGCAGCGGCGGCAGTGATATCGACGGTCGAGGGGATCATAGGCATAATTCCGGCGCTGTTGGACAAAACCTGCCGCAACTGCCATCACAGCCGCAAAGCCCTTGCAAGGACAGACCGCACGATGGACGACCGCCGCCACCCTTTCCGCGACAGTGTCGAAGACCGCAGGACCGCCGAGGAAATCCCTTCGACCGCCCAAAGCCGCTCACCCACCTATCGACTCGCCTTCGTGGACGACGATTTCATGTTGCGCGAGGAATTGCGCCCCGTCCGGTTACAGCTTGAACTGCTCAAACCCGAAATGGCGATGGACGAGGCGGGCATCCTTTCCACGATCGTCCTCTTCGGCGGTGCCAGGATTCCTGATTCTGCGCACAAGGACAAGGCCCGAACACCCGCATTGGCCGACCTCTCGAAATACTACGAGGAAGCGCGTCTCTTCGCCTTCAAGATCACGTCACTTTCGATGCTGGCCGGAGGGAGCGAAAACGTCATCGTTACCGGCGGCGGTCCTGGCGTGATGGAGGCCGGCAACCGCGGCGCGACCGAGGCCGGCGGCAAATCCATCGGCCTGAACATCGTGCTGCCGCATGAGCAGGTGCCGAACCCCTACGTGACGCCGGAACTGTGCTTCAACTTCCACTATTTCGCGATCCGCAAGATGCATTTCCTCATGCGTGCACGCGCGGTCTGCGTCTTTCCGGGCGGCTTTGGCACGCTGGACGAGATGTTCGAATGCCTCACACTTATTCAGACGGGCCGCATGGGCCAGGTTCCCGTACTGCTGTTCGGTCGCGAATTCTGGGACCGCGTCATCAACTGGGAGGCACTGGCTTCCTCCGGCACGATCTCTCGCGACGATCTCTCGCTGTTTCGCTTTGTGGAAACCTCCGACGAGGCGATCGAAGCGATCCGGACCTGGCCCAACGCCGGTGTGCGGCGCGGGGCAATCCCGGGACGGTAGACCGCCCCGGGGGCATTATCCAGGGTGCGTGCTCGCTTGCACCGCCCAGCCTACACCAAAAGCGCCCGCGCCTCATCCGGCGACAGGGCCGCAGGGCGTTCACAAATCGTGGATAGTTCCACAAACCGCTTTTCGGCCCCGGCCTGCAGAATCGACACCATCACATCGACCGCATGCACTGCAACGTCGATGTTGCAGCGGTGCTGCCGCCCTTCATCGATCGCCGTCGCCATGTCCGCCAGCCCGGCACAGCGATAGTTCGCACGGTCATTCCCGCGTCCGTCCTGCTGGTTGGGAATGCCAAAGGGATGATCCCCTCTCGGCAGGGCGTGGATGACGCCATCCGATCCCGCCATCTCGACCTCACCGCCAAAGAAGTTGGGGTCTGGCACGAAAAGCGATCCCTCGGTCCCGTAAAGTTCCATCGGCTCATGCCGGTTCTTCCACACGTCCCAGGACGCGGACAAAGTCACCGTCGCGCCGTTGACGAACTCAAGCAGCGCATGGATGTTCGTCGGTGTATCGACCGGAACCGTCTCACCCTGCAGCGGGCCGGACCCGATGGTCCGCGTCGCAAAGCTTGCATTGGCGAGTGCGGCCACCGACTTTACCGGCCCGATCAGCTGGATCAGGTTCGTCACGTAATAGGGGCCAAGGTCCAGAACCGGCCCGCCGCCCGGCTGAAAGAAGAAGCCGGGGTTCGGATGCCACATCTCCATCCCGTGTGACATGACATGCGCTGTGCCGGCGATGACTTTGCCGATCTTGCCCGCGTCCAGCGTAGCCCGCGCCAGTTGGTGTGACCCGCCCAGGAACGTGTCTGGGGCCGAACCCACGCGCAGCCCCTTGGCCGCGGCCAGATCGCGCAGATGCTTCCCTTCGTCCAGCGTCAGGACCAGTGGCTTTTCGGAATAGGCATGCTTGCCCGCCTCAAGGATCTGGCGCGAGATTTCGTAGTGGACCGCAGGAACCGTCAGGTTGACGATTACGTCCACGTCCTTGGCCTTCAGAAGGTCTGCAACCGTCTCGGCGCGGACATCGTATTCCGCCGCCCGCGCCCGGGCCGCTTCCATGTTGATATCCGCCACAGCTTTGAGTTCGAGCGATTTGAAGATCGGCGCGAATTTCAGATAGGTGGTCGAGATATTGCCGCATCCGATGATGCCGACGCCCAGTTTTGCCATGATATGAACCCCTTACCAGCCCTTGATTGTCGCAAGCGACCGGGTCGCCAATCGCTTGTGATCCTTGGGATTGTCATGTTCGACAACGTAATGGCTGATCCCTGCGGCATCGAGAGCGGGCTTGATCGCGGCCCAGTCCATGATGCCATAGCCCACATCGGCCCAGCCATCCTCGTCCACAGCCTCACCGTCCTTGGCGATGTCCTTGATATGAACTGCCATGATCCGGTCCGCATATTTCTGGATCCATGCCACCGGGTCATGCCCCGCCACGCGCACCCAACCCAGATCAAGCTCAAGATCGACGCCAGCCGCCGCGATCAGGTCAAGCGGCGTCACGCCGCCGCCAAGATCGGCCAGTTCAAAGTCGTGATTGTGCCAGCCAAAAGTGAACCCGGCATCCTCAATCGGTTTGCCCGCCGCAGCCAGACGCTTGCCGAACGCCTCCCATCCGGCAGCGTCCGACGGACGCTGGTCCGCACCGATATGCGGCACAATCACCTTCTGTGTGCCCAGAACCTTTGCCACATGGATCGCCCGGCCCGGGTCCTTTTCCACCATATCAAGGCCGAAATGGCCCGAAGGCATGGTCAGCCCGTTCGCATCCAGCCCCGCCTTCAGCGCCTCGGGATCAGCGTAAAGCCCGCCGAACCCTTCGACCGCCTTGAACCCGGCACTGGCCAGCATGGCCAAGGTATCGGACAGGGGTGGAAAGTTGCGCGAACAGTAAAGCTGATAGGCGATGATCGTCATGGCGGATATCCTTTCGGTATGTCTCAGGCCGTGGTGGCCGAATAAAGGTCGCGCAGCGTGAAGGCAGGCTTGTCGCCCGGGTTCCGCGGCGTGAAGGTGATGGTCGCGGGGTATCCAGGAAACAGGCTGAGAGCATTGTCGCTGAACCGCCCTGGCACCGATGCCTCAAGGCTCACGAACAGCGCCAATGCCTTGGCGGATACGCTGATCATCCACACCCCGCCCGCCTCGGTCACCTCATGGGACAGCTGGCTGTGCGCCAGATCATAGGCCTTGTAGGGTTTGGGCGCGAACACATCTCCGCCCTTTGCACCATCCGACCCGGCCCAAGTGTAGGCCAGCATTTCGTCATCCTTGAGCGCAGACTTGGCAACCCGCATTACCTCGACCGCCAAGGTGCCGACCGGCACCACCGCCTCAGCCAGCATCCGCGTCCTGCCCGCCATGTCCGCGGCCAGCGCCCGAACGCTCAAGTCGACCGCATCCAGCGAGTCATTGACCCCCCGTAGCACCAGATCATCCCCGTCCGGAACCGCAGACACAAACACAGGCGCAAAGAAATCCTTTGCCATGTGGTGCAGCAGTTTCCACCCGCCGCCGTGGTCCAGCGATGCCCATGAACAGCACGGCCAAGTGTCGTTCAACTGCCAGATCAGTGCCCCCATGCAGTGCGGTTTCAATGACCGCCAATGCGTCACTGCCGTCTTGATCGCAAGCCCCTGCTGGACCTGACTCAGATATACGAAATTCTCGAACTTTGACGGCCAACGGAAATAGCGGAACATCGTCTCTGCGATCCGCGCATTCCCGCCCTTGTTTTTCTGGTGGCTTTCCAGGACCGGCGCCGCGATGTTCCAATCCTCGGGCCCTGCAAACTTTGCGATCACATCCATCGACGGATAGGACTGGAAGCCGAATTCGGAACAGAACCGGGGCGAGACATCGCGGTAATGGTCAAAATCCCGACCCTCATGCCAGACCGACCAGAAATGCATGTCGCCCGACCCGTCATCATGCCAGGCGTCGCCAAAGCTCATCGGGCCGGGGCTGGGGCTCGACGGCCACCAGTTGGCCTCGTAGTGCGTGGCCTTTAGCGCGGTTTCGATGGTGCGGTTCAGCCGGTCATAACTCACCAGATACCGGTCGCGGTCCTTGAGGCTTTCCGGGAACCAGGTCAGCGCGCCGATCAGTTCGTTATCGCCGCACCACAGGGCAATGCAGGCGTGGTGGTGGATGCGGGTGACGTTTTCGCGGACCTCGGCATCGACCTCCTCCAGAAACTCGGGGGTGGAGGGGTAGAGGTTGCAGGAGAACATCAGGTCCTGCCAGACCAGCAGGCCCAGTTCATCGCAAGTATCGTAGAATGAGTCCGGTTCATACCGGCCGCCACCCCAGACGCGGATCATGTTCATGTTCGCATCGACTGCTGATTGCAAGAGATCGCGGGTCTTTTCCACCGTGATCCGGCCCGGAAGTGCGTCGCTGGGAATCCAGTTCGCACCCTTTGCAAACAGGTTGTGGCCATTGATCCGGAATCCAAAGGACAGGCCAGCCTCGTCTTTTTCTGTAACCAGTGAAAGCTCGCGCAGGCCAATCCGTCGGGTCGCGGTCACAGCGCCGCTCGTCACAGTCAGATCATGCAATACCTGCGCCCCCATCCCTGCGGGCCACCAAAGCGCGGCCCCTTGGACCGAAACGGTGGGATGGGCGTGGTCGCGAAAGACGGGCGCAGTGGTGGTTACGCCGCAGATCGTCGCGGTCACAATGTCACCATCTGGCACACCATGTGTCCGCACCTTCAGCGCCACGTCGATCCTGTCGGCAAAATGGGTCTGACTTACGATGATATCGTTGATGCGGGGGCCCACGTGCTCGAGCGCGACAGAACCAGTCACGCCAAAGGGGGCCAACGCAATGTTCCAGTCCCAACCCCAGTCGCAGGCGGGTTTGCGCAGCATGTTGCCATTGGGGATGGGATTGTTCTGCGCAATGTAGGGCACGAAGAACGGTTGCGCCTCCTGCCGCTCTGCCGCCTCGCGCACCGGGCTCTTGAAGTGGATCTCGATAGTATTGCGGCCCGCGACCAGCCAGTCCCGTGTCGGGATGCGCCAGCGCCGAAATGCGTTGGCTTTCAGGCTGAGAGCGTGGCCGTTCAGCAAGATCACGGCGACGCAGTCCAACCCATCTATGATCAGATCGACCTCGCTGCCATCATGGTCAAAGGTCCGGGTGGAAATCCAGTCGCGTTCCGATATCCAGCGCAGGTCGTATTCGTTGCGGCCCCAATATGGATCAGGGATCAGCCCTGCATCATGCAGTGCCGTGATCCCGTCGCCCGGCAGATTCAGCGTGCAGGCGTAGCCCCCATTCGCATCGGTCAGTTTCCAGTGGCCGCCAAGATCGACGGAGACCGGCTTTGTCGGGTCACTCACAGACGCACCTCGGTCTTGGTGTCAAAGAGGCTGGCCTTGGACGGGTCAATGCCGATGGTCAGATGATCGCCGTGATGCACCCGGGCCTGTCCGTCCATCCGGACGCGGAACGGCATGTCACCCAGCTTGATCCAGACGAGCGTATCCGAACCCATCGGTTCGACCAGATCGACCACCGTGTCGAGCTTGATCGGCGCGGCGGCGACAAGCGCCCCGGTCGCCACATGTTCGGGCCGGATGCCGATGGTCGCCGGACGGTCCGCCACCTGCGGCGCCGCGAATTGATAGCCCGTCATCGGCAGCACGATACCACCGGACTTGAACGTGCCCCGCTCCAGATCGCCACCGATGAAGTTCATCGAAGGGGAGCCGATGAAATCCGCCACATACTTGTTCTGCGGCCGGTTGTAGATCTCGTCCGGCGTGGACAGCTGCATGATGTTGCCCGACTTCATGATCGCGATCCGGTCAGCCAGCGTCATCGCTTCGACCTGATCATGCGTCACATAGATCATCGTGTTCTTGAGCTGCTGGTGCAGCCGTTTGATCTCAACCCGCAGGTCGGCGCGCAGCTTCGCGTCAAGGTTCGACAGCGGCTCATCAAACAGAAACACGTCCACATCCCGCACCAGAGCGCGGCCAATCGCCACCCGCTGCCGCTGCCCACCCGAAAGCGCGCCGGGCTTGCGCTGCAACAACGGCTCGATCTGCAGAACCGCCGCCGCACGCGCCACACGCTTCTTGATCTCGTCCGCCGGTACCCGCGCGTTCTTGAGGCCAAAGGACATGTTCCCCTCGACCGTCATCTGCGGGTAAAGCGCATAGGACTGGAAAACCATGCCGATCCCGCGTTCAGACGGTTCCTTCCAGGTCACATTCTCGCCCTTGATCCAGATCTCGCCATCCGTCGGCTCAAGAAGCCCGGCGATGCAGTTCAGGAGAGTGGACTTCCCGCAGCCCGACGATCCGAGAAGGACCAGAAACTCGCCCTCTCCGATATCCAGATCGAGGGAGTTCAGCACCTTCACGGCACCGAAGGCGAGATCAAGGTCCTTGATCTGGACCGAATACTTGCTTGTGCTCATGTGAGTTCAGCCTTTGACCGCGCCAGCAGCGATGCCGCGCACGAAGAGTTTGCCCGAGAGGAAATAGACGACCAGCGGCACCAGACCCGTCAGCAGGGTCGCGGCCATGTTGACGTTGTATTCCTTGATACCCTGGACCGAGTTGACGATGTTGTTCAGCTGCACCGTCATCGGATAGTTCTCGGCCTTCGATATGAATACGACACCGAACAGGAAGTCGTTCCAGATGCCGGTCACCTGCAAGATGATGGCCACCACAAAGATGGGAAGCGCCATCGGCAGCATGATCCGGAAATAGATGCCCCAGAACCCTGCACCATCCACACGGGCCGCCTTGAACAATTCTTCGGGCACCGAAGAAAAGTAGTTGCGAAACAGCAGCGTGAGGATCGGCATACCAAAGATCGTGTGCACAATGACAAGGCCCGTCAGGCTGCCATAGACGCCCAGTTCCCGCAGCATGATCACCATGGGATAAAGCATGATCTGATAGGGGATGAAGGCCCCGATCATCAGGATCACAAAGAAGACTTCCGATCCTTTGAACTTCCAGTTGATCAGCGCATAGCCATTGATCGATGCAATCACGATGGACAGGATGACAGACGGCACGAGAATCTGGACCGAGTTCCAGAAACCCGGCGACAGTCCCTTGCAGACCAGACCCGTGCAGTGCTGCGACCAGGCCTGAATCCACGGTTGGAACGTGATCTCGACCGGCGGCGCAAAGACGTTGCCTATCCGGATTTCCGGCATCGTCTTGAGCGATGTCATGATCATCACCCACAAGGGCACCAGATAATAAAGCGATACGAGAATCAGGATGCCATAAAGAAGGATGTTCGTGCCCGAAAAAATCCGCTTTGGCTTGGGTCCGCGGGGACCGCGGGATGTGCTTGCAGCGGTATCAGCCACGCTTCTTCCCTCCGAATTCAAGATAGGCCCAGGGGATCAAGATGATTGCCACAGTCACCAGCATCATCGTCGAGGCCGCAAAACCCTGACCCAGGTTCTGGCCGCCAAACATATAGTCATAGACGTACATGGCTGGCATTTGTGACGCGAGACCAGGCCCGCCCGAGGTTTGGGCGACGACAAGGTCATAGACTTTGATGATCCCCGCTGCGATCAGTACAAGCGACGTGATAAAGACCGGCCGCATCATCGGAATGATGATCCTCAGATAGGTCTTGAGCGTCCCGATCCCGTCGACCTTGGCCGCCTTCCAGATATCATCGTCAATCCCGCGCAGACCGGCGAGCATGATGCACATGATCAGACCCGTCCCCTGCCAGATGCCGGCGATCAGGATGCCGTAAAGCACGATGTCGGGGTTGTTCAGCGGGTCGAACTGGAACGAGGTCCAGCCAAGGCTTTGCACGATGTGCTGAATGCCGAACTGCGGGTTCAGGATCCACTGCCAGACAAGACCAGTGACGATGAAGGACAGGGCGAAAGGGTACAGAATGATTGTCCGGAACACATCCTCGCCCCGGATTTTGCGGTCCAGTAGCGCGGCTAGCGTGAATCCAACGACCAATGTCAGGATCAATGAAAAAAAGCCGAATATGGCAAGGTTCTCGATCGACTGAAGCCAGCGGCGGTCGGCCCAAAGCCGGGTGTACTGTTCAAACCCGACAAAATTCAGTTTGGGCAAGAGTTTAGAACTGGTGAACGAATAGACAATTGTCCAGATCGTGAAGCCCACAAAGACCCCGACCGAGACAAATACCAGCGGTATCATCGCGATCTTGGCCGTCAGGTTCCTGAAAAGTTTGTTTGGCTTTCTGGCCCGCGCAGCGCTCCGCTCAGCCGAGACGGGTGCGGCGGACTGATCCACAACTGCCATCGTGGTTCCCCCCCCATTAAGCAATTCGTTGGTCTTGGTCCGCGAATGATGCCGCAGACGGGGCGTCAAGGATACTGTCTTGATCGAAAAAGGCCCGGTCATTCTAATGACCGGGCCCAAAGGATTAGTTCAGATCAGTCTGCAGCTGCGATGATCGCGGCATAACGGGCCTGAGCGTCGCCTGCCGTGATCGCCGGGTCGTTCCAGAATTCAACCATCAGGTCGTTGATCTGGGTCGCCGTGTCGGGCGAAAGAAGCTGGGTGCCCGAGGGAAGGATCGCGCCGGAGTCGAGGATGGCAAGGCCCTGCTTCATGCAGTCGTTGGCCGCGTTCAGGTCAACGTCAGCACGGATGGGCAGCGAGCCCTTCTTGAGGTTGAACGCAACCTGCACTTCCGGCGAGACCAGCAGCGCGGCAAGGCGCAACTGTGCAGCGGTGATTTCAGGATCGCTGTTCACCGGGAAGTAGAATGCGTCACCACCGGTATCCAGAATCTTGTTCACACCAAGGCCGGGAAGGCAGGTGTAGTCGACGCCAGCGGTCTGACCGGCAACGGCGAATTCACCCTGAGCCCAGTCACCCATGATCTGGCCGCCGGCGGCGCCTGTGATCACAAGGTTGGTGGCCTGGTTCCAGTCCTGCACGTTCGAATTGGCGGCCATTGCACGGGCGTTGGCAGCGGCTTCGAACACTTTGGCATATTCCGGACCGGCAGCGACGGCTTCGTCCTTGTCGCGGTTCACGGCTAGGTAGGCATCCTGACCGGCAATGGCCACAGCCATCACGCCGAAAGCACCGGACGACTGCCAGGACTGCTGACCCATGGCGAGGGGGATCTTGCCAGCGGCTTCAAGTGCCGGAGCAGCAGCCACGAACTCGTCCCAGTTGGTCGGAACGGGAACGCCGGCATCAGCGAACGCCTTGTTGGACAGCCACATCCACTGCCACGAGTGGATGTTCACCGGGGCGCAATAGACCTTGCCGTCCACGGTGCAGGCATCCAGCAGCGAAATCGGGCGGATGATTTCGCGCCAGTTGCCGGCTTCAGCAACCGACGTCAGATCCTGAAGCACACCGGCTTCGATCAGCTCTTCAGCCTGACGGCCATGGTTGAACTGGAACGCACCCATCGGGTCGCCGCCAAGGATACGGCTGACCATGATCGGGCGGGCCACGTCGCCGCCGCCAGCGATGGCACCGTCAACCCAGGTGTCGCCCGAAGCGTCAAATGCCTTGGCAAGCTCGGCCACAGCGGCAGCTTCGCCGCCGGAGGTCCACCAGTGGGTGACCTCAAGTTCGACCGCATTGGCGGCCGTCGAAACGGCGCCGGCGCTGATAAGCGCAGTCGCGGCGAGCAGTTTGGTGGTGAGTTTCACGATTTTCTCCTCCCTGGTTCTAAATCGTTGTAGATTTTTCTATATCGATTTAGTTTAGCAGGGCAAGTAATTTTCCGACCCCGCCTTCACAGCCCGCGCAACAATCCATCAGGACGATGCCGACGCTGTGCGAAATGGGTCAGAAAACAAACCTTGCGTCAAGCCTTGGGGAGCGGGCGGGGGCGCAACAAAAACAAAGGTGTCGGGAGGGAAAGTGGCACTTGAGTCTAAGGCGGAGGAGACCGCCGAACCCTTGCCAGAAGGGCCGACAAGCACAAGAGCGAAGCCTACGCTCAAGACCATTTCGCTGCTCAGCGGACTGGCCGTGCCCACGGTTTCGCGGGCGTTGAACGACGCACCCGACATCGGAGCCGAGACGAAAAAGATCGTCCGGCGAATCGCTGACGAGATTGGCTACGTCCCGAATCGTGCCGGGGTACGCCTTCGGACGGGCCGAACGAACGTCATCTCGCTCGTCCTTTCGACCGAACATGACGTGATGAACCACACGGCCCGTCTCATCAACTCGATCGCCGGCGCTTTGCAGGGTACACCCTTCCACCTCATCGTCACGCCTTACTTCCCGACCGACGACATCATGAAGCCGATCCGCTATATCGTCGAAACCGGGTCCGCCGATGCTGTGATCTTCAACCAGACCCAGCCCGACGACCCCCGCGTCGCCTGGCTGATGGAACGTCATTTCCCCTTTGCCACCCACGGCCGCACCCGCTGGTCCGACAGGCACCCCTATTTCGACTTCGACAACGGTGCCTTCGGCGAAATCGGCCTCAACCGCCTTGTCCGCGCCGGTCGCCGCAACATCCTGTCGATTGCACCGCCGCTCGACCAGAATTATGGTCGCGATACGGTCCTGGGCGCACGCCGGGCCGCCTCTGCCCACAAAGTCCAACTTCGCATTGCCGAAGGAATCACCAGTGACAGCAGCAGCACTCGCGTCCGGTCCCGAATTGTGGAAATCCTGACTGCAGACCCGTCGATCGACGGAATCATATGCTCTTCGACTTCCGCAACAATGGCCGCCGTCGCGGGGCTCGAATCCTGCAACCTCCGACTTGGTCAGGATATCGACATCTTTTCCAAAGAAGCGATCCCCTTCCTCAACCTTTTCCGCAAGGAAATCATGGCCATCAATGAAGATGTGAAGGAAGCCGGCGAATTTCTCGCACGGGCGGCGATTCAGGCGATAAAAGAACCACATCTGCCGCCACTGCAGGGCCTTGAAGTGCCCCGCGATGATACCTGAGGCCAAGGCCCCCAAGTCCACCAAACGGAAAGACCGAACATGACCAGTCAGATCAAGGGCCCCGCCCTTTTCCTTGCGCAGTTCGCGGGCGATGCCGCCCCGTTCAACTCGCTTTCCTCGATCACCAAATGGGCCGCCGATCTGGGCTATAAGGGCGTGCAGATTCCCACCTGGGATGCCCGACTGATTGACCTTGCCAAAGCCGCCGAAAGCCAGACCTATGCAGATGAAATCAAGGAGATCTGCGCCGAAAGCGGGGTCGAGATCACCGAGCTTTCGACACACCTTCAGGGCCAGCTTGTCGCCGTGAACCCCGCCTATGACACGGCCTTCGACGCCTTTGCGCCCAAGGCCGTTCACGGCAACCCCAAGGCCCGCACCGAATGGGCCATCGACCAGATGAAAAAGGCCGCCATGGCCTCGGAACGTCTTGGCCTCGGGACGTCGGTCAGCTTCACTGGCTCGCTTGCCTTCCCGTTCCTTTACCCCTGGCCCCAGCGTCCGCAGGGTCTGATCGAAGAAGCCTTTGCCGAACTCGGCCGTCGCTGGACTCCGATCCTTGATTTCTATGCCGACCGGGGCGTCACCATCGGCTATGAAATCCACCCCGGCGAAGACGTCTTCGACGGCGCGACCTATGAGATGTTCGTGGATGCCTGCGGTGGCCATGTCGCCGCGATGATCAACTACGACCCCAGCCACTTTGTCCTGCAACAGCTCGACTATCTGGCCTTCATCGACATCTACCACGACCGTATCAACGCCTTCCATGTCAAGGACGCCGAATTCAACCCCGACGGGCGTCAGGGCGTCTATTCCGGCTACCAGCCATGGGTGAACCGCGCGGGCCGCTTCCGTTCCCTCGGCGACGGTCAGGTCGATTTCTCGGGCATCTTCTCCAAGCTGACCCAATACGGCTACGACAGCTGGGCCGTGCTTGAATGGGAATGTTGCATCAAGTCGCCCGAACAGGGCGCCGCTGAAGGCGCCCCCTTCATCGAGGCGCACCTGATCGAAGTCACCCAAAAGGCCTTCGACGATTTCGCCGGGGCCGAACGCGACATGGGCGCCATCAAGAAGATGCTCGGTCTCTGAACACATCAAGGACGAGGTCAACACCATGAAGATCGGTTTCAACCTTCTCCTCTGGGACTCCCATGTGACCGAGGACCATGTTCCCATCCTCAAGGAACTCAAGGCCACAGGTTATGACGGGGTCGAAGTGCCGGTCTTTCAGGGCGACCCTGCCCACTACACCCGCCTGGGAACAATTCTCGCGGATCTGGGCCTCGGGTGCACCGCCGTCGGCGTCGTCCCGGATGAAGCCCGCAATCCGATGAGCCTTGATACCGCCCACCGGGCTGCCGGCGTTGACCACCTCAAATGGCTGGTGGATTGCGCCAACGAACTCGGGGCCGAGGTGCTCTGCGGCCCCTTCACCCAGCCACTGGGCATCTTTACCGGTCAAGGTCCCACGCACGAGGAAAGGGAGGCTCTGGCCGAAAGCCACCGGGTCATGGCCGACTATGCCACTGATCTTGTCCTTGCCGTCGAACCCCTGAACCGTTTCGAATGCTACGCCCTCAACACCGCCACTCAGGCCGCCCGCCTTGTCGATGCAGTCGGCAATTCGAACTACGGTTTTCTCTACGACACCTTCCACGCCAATATCGAAGAACGCGATCCAGTCGGTATCATCGGAAAGACGGCTGCCGCGATCACCCATGTCCACATATCCGAAAACGACCGTGGAACCCCCGGCAAGGGCCACGCCGATATCCGTGGCGCGCTTCGCATGCTCAAGGCAGTCCATTACGACGGCTGGCTCACGGTCGAGGCTTTTGGCCAATCGCTCCCCGCTCTGGCCGCCGCCACACGCGTCTGGCGCCCCTTGTTCGGGACCGAGTCCGAAGTTTACGAAGAAGGCATCAAACTGATCCGGGACGGATGGGCCCGGGGCTGAATCAACGAAAGGGATGAAATGATGACAGGTGCAATTCGACGGGTCAGGCTTGGCATGGTCGGCGGCGGGCAGGGGGCCTTCATTGGCGCCGTCCACCGCATCGCAAGCCGGATCGACGACCGTTATGAACTTGTCGCAGGTGCATTGTCCTCAGACCCCGCCCGCGCTGCAGCCTCTGCCGCTGATCTGGGCATTAGTGCCGACCGCTCTTATGCGAGCTACGAAGAGATGGCCCGCGCCGAATCCGCCCGTGCCGACGGCATCGACGCCGTGGCCATCGTTACCCCCAACCACATGCACGCCAGCCCTGCCATCGCCTTCCTGCAGGCCGGGATCAACGTGATCTGCGACAAGCCCCTCGCTGCCACACAAGTGCAGGCGGACGCCATCGGCGCCGCCGTAAAGGCGGCCAAGGCCAAGTTCATCCTGACTCACAACTACACCGGCTACCCCCTCATCCGGCAGGCCCGCCAGATGATCGCCGAAGGCAAACTCGGCACGCTCCGCGTCATTCAGGCCGAGTATGCGCAGGACTGGCTGACCGAATCGATCGAAACAACCGGCCAGAAACAGGCCGCCTGGCGCACCGACCCCGCCCGTTCGGGCGGCGGCGGCGCGATTGGTGACATCGGCACCCATGCTTTCAACCTCCTCACCTTCGTCACCGGCCTCCGGGCCGAGGCGCTGGCAGCCGACCTCCAGTCCTTCGGCGCAGGTCGTCAGGTCGACGACAACGCCCATATCATGCTCCGCTTCGGTGGAGGCGCACGCGGCATGGTCTGGGCCTCTCAGGTCGCCCCCGGCAATGAAAACGGCCTCCGCCTGCGCATCTATGGCGACAAAGGCGGCATCGAATGGGGTCAGGAAAACCCCAACGTGATGACTTACGCCCCCTTCGGCCAGCCCAAGCAGCTCTTGACGCGCGGCGGTGCCGGACTTGGCGGCGGTGGCTCCAACTGGACCCGCATCCCACCTGGCCACCCCGAAGGCTATCTCGAAGGCTTCGCCACCCTCTACACCGACGCCGCCGACCTGATCCTTGGCCGCGGTGACGGCGCCCTGCTGCCGGGTATCGAGGCCGGGATGGACGGGATGTGGTTCATCAACGCCTGCATAGCGTCAAGCAAAGCTGACGGTGCCTGGGTGAAAAGGTAGGGGCTAGAGACGGCTCAGGAAGACATCGACAAGACCGCAGGACATGCAGGACATGCAGGACAACAGGGCCCCTGACAGCATTCTCCGATCCTTGATCTCAGCCAACAAGGCCCTCCTGATCCTTGGCGTGCAGCGCAGGGGTACGACGCTCTTGGGCGAAGATATCTCGTCGCTTCGTGTTCGGGGGTATCCGAGTGAGAGCTTTCCTGTGGCCGAGTCCGTATCGGGCCCGAAAGAAGCTCAGTCTAGAAGACTTGCCGAACTTGGGACGGGCGAAGACGGCCAGTGATTTGGGCTGATCCTCATGGTCAACTATCTGGCAAAGTTGGCAAGATGGATCTCACCTGAGGACAAGCGTGCCGATATCAAGACGTTTGAGGATATTGCCATCCATTTGTTCCGGGACCGTTTCAAAAAACCGACCGTACCGATATTGCGGCGCGAACCCCTTTGGCATGTCGCCTGCTCCCATTGGCGGGTTTCAGACACAAATCAATACCATCGCGACCCGAAGGGAATCAGGACCGGCACAAGATCTACAAGTCACGCTGAAGACGATCCTGTCGTTCCCGATCCGGAAGCGAACATACTGATACTGGAACAGGTGATCAAGAAATACCAAAGGATCGACGATGTTCTGGCACGCAATGGCATCACGCCGATATGCTGCGGGACCGCACCAGATAGCCAAGACGACTCTTGTGTTCAAAACGACTGTCCCCAAGCTGAATTGCCTGAGCCCCGACGCGGTCACGTTGGACTTCACGTTCAGCCTGGACGGTGCCGGTATGAACCCCTTGTTCCTGCAGGAAATCAGCAACAGGATCCGCGCCAGACCACTTGTTCAACTCAACAATGCCTGGACAAGCCAATTCAGGAACATCGCGCGGACGAGCATCCCGTCAGGCCCGCGCCGGCTGTGAAGTCGGCTTCAGCGCATTCCACTCCAGCCCCAGCCGCGTAATCGTTCCGCGCCGAAGATCGTCCATCGGCAGGTCATTGGGATGGACCCCCGCCAAGCTTCCCTGAATCTCCTTGATCCGCTGACCCAGCGCGATCCGCCGCACCTCGCCGTTTGCCCTTGTCGAGGCCGGAACGATGAACCCCGGCCGGTTCGTAGGCCGCTTCGGATCCTCTGCAACCAGGGCTTCATAACCGGCCTGATCGGTGACCTCCGTCACCTCCTGCGAAAACGACACCTGCCCCGGCACAAAGAAATAGGCGCTCAGATTCCGCGCCGAATTGGCCAGCTCCACAACCGCATATTCCACATGCATCACGATCTTGAACGACGCGACCGGCCGCAGCCAGGCAAACGCCTCGGCAGGGATCGACTTCTGCGGCAGGTTCACGATCCGGTTCAGTGCCTGCATCACGTCCAGCACCGTCCTCGCACCGACCGTTTCAAGAAACCGGGCCGACATCTTCTGCGTCGGGGCCTCGGCCTTGTGGATCACCCCGTTCGAGCCGGGCTTCGCGACAAAGAAACAGATCCCGTTCGCCAGCGGCACCGACCGGTCCTTGGTCGTGGCCACCATCGTCTTCGCCTCACCCGCCGGCTTGTCCCACAGCCAGATATCCCGCTTCACGCCCTGCGAAATGATCGCGTCGGCCAGAAGCACGTCCCGCAGGCTGCCCTCCACCGGCAAAACGTCGAATTCGATCTTGTTCAGGCTGATCTTCATGCTGGTCCCCTCAATGCCGCGCTCTTCTACGCAAGCGTTCGGCAAAGTGCAAAGGGCAGGCAATTGTTGTTTGAATGGCTGGAGCCTGTCATTGCCAATCTTTTTCGTACCCTGCTGCGGTGAAGGAGTTGAGTCATTCGTCTTGGCTGAAGATGTTGCAGACGGTTCCGACGGTTTTCCAGAGGTCATCGTAGGTGCGTGCGGCGGCCTGCCGCCGTCGGACGCGCTGTCTCCCGGCCGTATGGACGATATCGCGACCTTCACCGCCCGCGCTGCAGGCTCGCTCAGGGAGTAACGCCCGTTTCTGCCGCGATCTGGGCGCGGCTCTTGCGGACCCGCTCGGTCGCGGATTTCAGCTGGCCGCAGGCCGCCATGATATCCTCGCCCCGCGGCGTGCGGATCGGGCTGGCGTATCCCGCTTTGTAGATGATGTCGGCAAAGGCCTGAATCCGCGCCTGGTCCGACCGGTGATAGGGTGCGCCCGGCCATTCGTTGAACGGGATCAGGTTGATCTTGGCAGGTATCCCCCGGATCAACCGGACAAGCCGCCGCGCATCCTCGTCGGTATCGTTGACGCCCTTCAGCATCACGTATTCAAACGTTATCCTCTCGCTGTTCGACACGCCTGGATAATCCCGCAGCGCATCCAGCAGCTCCGCAATCGGCCACTTCTTGTTGATCGGCACCAGCCGGTCGCGCACCTCATCCGTCGTCGCATGGAATGACACGGCCAGCTGGCACCCTATCTCGACCGCGGTCCGCGCAATCTCGGGCACGACGCCGCTGGTGGACAAGGTGATCCGCCGCCGCGACAGGGCGATCCCCTCGGGGTCCATCGCGATCTTCATCGCGTCCCGGACATTCTCGAAGTTATACAAGGGCTCGCCCATGCCCATCAGCACGACGTTCGACAAAAGCCGCGTCTCGTCCTTGGGGGCGCCCGCCACGGGCCATTCGCCCAGATCGTCACGGGCGAGCATCACCTGACCGATGATTTCCCCGGCAGTCAGATTGCGGACGAGTTTCTGCGTGCCTGTGTGGCAGAACGAACAAGTCAGCGTGCAGCCCACCTGTGACGACACACAAAGCGTCCCGCGATTCTCCTCGGGGATATAGACGACCTCAACCTCATGCCCCCCTGCGATTCGCACCAGATACTTGCGCGTCCCGTCGTTCGACACCTGCCGCGTCACGACCTCGGGCAGTTGAATCGTGAAATGTTCGGCCAGAAGGGTCCGATAATCCTTGGCCAGATTGGTCATCTGCGCGAAATCCCGCACGCCCCAGTGATAGACCCATTGCCAGACCTGCCCGACCCGCATTTTCGCCTGTCGCTCGGGCGTGCCCGCTGCGATCAGAGCCTCGCGCATCCCTTCGCGCGTCAGTCCGACAAGGTTCATCAGCCCGCCTTCCGGCAGCGTGCGCGGAATGGTCATTACGTCCTGCGTGATGGGCGCGGCGACTGTCATGGCAGATAGGTCCGTTTGAAATGGTAAACGCGGCTCATACAAGAATACGGCGCCGGTTTCCAAAGAAAACCGACGCTATCTGTTACTTTGTTCTTCTCACACGCAGCTTCGCGCCAGTGCCGTCAGCACAACGCAAGATCAGCTGGCGCAGCGGCTCCGCGCCTCTTCCACGGCCGAGGTAAAGCCCAGAAGAGAAAACGTATCCGTCGTCACGGTCCCGCGCCCCGATTGCCCCGACAGAATCGCCTGGGATCCGGCTTTCATGGCAGCGACGATCTTGGCGTCATCCTCGGGCGTCGCGGGCCAGGCCCATTCGCCCTCGGTGAACAGCTGGAACACGGTCCCGCTCACATCCATCGAAACTGTCGACCCGCTCGCAAAAGGGTAGCCGCCGGTAAAGGTGACCTGTCCGTTCACACCCTGCTCGGGGCGATAGAACACGAACAATAGGGTTTCGCCCCTCTGCACGGCGACCGGCTGCCCGTCACGGGTGTTCACCTGCTCCTTGGGGGCAGAGACCGAAAAGCACTCTTTCGGGTCCGTCTCCTGAAACACACTCCAGTCCGTGCTTGCGGCCACGCGATTGTCGGTCGTCTCTTGCGCCCATGCAGCACCTCCGGCCAGCGGCGCGGCAAAGCATGCAACCACCAGCGCCAGCGCGCGGAATTGTCCTGATTTCATCCACCAGCCTCCAAGCTGTCCTTGCCCAATCTGCCCCAAAACACCTGTCCAGTCCGTCCGGCGCGTCCTTCCGTCGGGCACCTTTTCGACTGGAATGAGCGATCTCTACCCGATAGCAGTAGCGATAGCAAAAAACGGACCCGAGGGGAAAGCCCTGATCGGTCACAAGCTTGCGCGGATTGTCGCTGAGAAAATCAAGGAGCGCGGTATGACCGAAGCGGTTGACATGATCGAGCTCTGGCGCGGCGGGCGCCTTGAAGATGTCCATCGCGGCCATGCCGTCGTGGTCGACGGTGCGGGCCAGATCGTCCACGCATGGGGCAATCCAGCGACGGTCATCTACCCCCGGTCCTCGTCCAAGATGATCCAGGCCCTGCCCCTGATCGAATCAGGTGCCGCCGATGCGGCGGGCCTGCGTGTCGATCAATTGGCCCTCGCCTGTGCAAGCCATATCGGCGCCAGATATCACACCGACCGCGTGCAGGCTTGGCTCTCTGACCTTGGCCTGTCGGATTCCGATTTCCGCTGTGGCGCGCACGAACCGTCCGACCGGGAAGCACGCGACGGCCTCATCCGCGCCGGTTTCAGCCCCTGCCAGTATCACAACAACTGCTCGGGCAAGCATTCGGGCTTTCTCACTCTGAACAAGCACCTCAAGGGCGACCCCGCATACATCGACCCCGCCCACCCCGTGCAGACCGCCGTCAAGGCCGCGTTCGAGGATGTGACGGGCGAAGCCACCCCTGGCTACGGAATCGACGGCTGCTCCGCCCCCAACTATGCGACGACCGTGCTCGGCCTCGCCCGCGCTATGGCGAACTTTGCCACGGCCCACGACCGCTCCGGCACCCGCGCCACTGCGCAGCAACGTCTGATCGCTGCGATGACGGCCTTCCCCGAACTCGTCTCTGGCGAAGGCAAGCCCTGCACCGAACTCATGCGCGCGATGGGCGGCAAGGTCGCAATCAAGGGCGGGGCCGAAGGCGTCTATATCGCCATCCTGCCCGAACAGCGCCTTGGCGTGGCGCTCAAGATCATGGACGGCGCCGACCGTGCCAAGGACGCGGCTGTCACAGCCATCCTGATCCGCCTCGGCGTCCTCGATGCCAACCACCCCGCGGCCCGCAACTTGCTCAACGCGCCGATCACGAATTGGCGTGGCATAGTCTGCGGCGACATCCGCCCGGCAGCCGCGCTGATGTAAGGGTGCGCGCGTGGGTCTCACCCACCCGACGCATGAACGACCGTAGGGTGGGTGAAATCCACCAACGCGACCGCTAATCCACGACCCGCAGGTTCCGCCCGTCGATCACCCGCAACACGGCGGCCAGATCATGCCCCCGCCGCAGGACCTGCCCCTCGGCACCAAAGACCGCGTACTGCCCTTGCCGCAACCGCAGGCTTGGCCGCTTTTCAATCCGGTAGAGCGGATTGTCCGCCGTCCGCTTGAACACCGAAAACACTGCGACCTCGCGCAGACACGATATCCCGTAGTCCCGCCACTCTCCCGCAGCGACCATCCGGCCATAGATCGCCAGAATCAGGCTCAGTTCCGTCCGGTGAAATGCCACCTGTTCAGCCGACTGGCCCGATGCAAAGTGAGGAGGTAACATGTTCATGACACCAGATTTGCGCCATTCGGTCAGCAAATCAAGCGTTTCAGCCGCAGGTGATCTGGCTGATCTGGTTTTCGTTCCCGATCAGGAAATTGATCCGTTCGGCACTGTAATCCATCGTCACGGCCTGACCTGGACGGATGATCCTGATCTGCCGCATGATCAGCACCTTTTCCAGCGCCGTTGCATCCTGCCCGACAAGAGAACCATAGGCTGACGCACTGCAGGTATCCGCGCTGCCCGCCGGAACCGGCGGCCCCTGCCTTACAACAGAGGGTTCGCCGCATGCGGCAAGGGTCAGCAGGGCGATCGTGGCACGGATTGCTTTCATGCCCGCATCATCGCCCGTCCGGCATGATTCCTGCAACCCCGTCCCGCGACACCAGTTGATCTTGCCCTGCATTTCCCCGAACGTAGAGTCAACCATCCACGAAAGGCCCCAAAACCATGCGCACCCGTGCCGCCGTTGCCGTTGCCGCCGGAAAACCGCTTGAAATCATGGACGTGAACCTTGACGGCCCGAAAGCGGGAGAGGTTTTGGTTGAAATCAAGGCTACAGGCATCTGCCACACCGACGAATTCACCCTCTCGGGCGCCGATCCCGAAGGCATGTTCCCAGCGATACTCGGCCATGAAGGCGCAGGCGTCGTCGTCGAAGTCGGCCCCGGCGTCAAATCCCTCAAGCCCGGCGATCACGTCATCCCGCTCTACACGCCCGAATGCCGCGAATGCCCTTCCTGCCTTTCGCGCAAGACGAACCTCTGCACCTCGATCCGTGCCACACAGGGGCAGGGCCTCATGCCCGACGGCACCTCGCGCTTCTCCATGCTCGATGGCACACAGATACTGCACTACATGGGCTGCTCGACTTTCGCCAACCATACTGTCCTGCCCGAAATCGCGCTGGCCAAGGTCCGGTCTGACGCCCCCTTTGACAAGATCTGCTACATCGGCTGCGGTGTCACCACCGGCGTCGGTGCCGTGATCAACACCGCCCAGGTCGAGATCGGCTCCACCGCCGTTGTCTTCGGCCTTGGTGGCATCGGCCTCAACGTGATCCAGGGACTGCGGATGGCAGGGGCCGACATGATCATCGGCGTCGATATCAACAACGGGAAAAAGGCCTGGGGCGAACGCTTTGGCATGACCCATTTCGTCAACCCGATGGAAATCGAAGGCGACATCGTCCCCCATATCGTCAACCTGACCAAACGCCGGGGCGATCTGATCGGCGGGGCAGACTACACCTTCGACTGCACCGGCAATGTCAAGGTCATGCGTCAGGCGCTCGAATGCTCTCACCGCGGCTGGGGCGTATCGGTCGTCATCGGCGTGGCCCCCGCCGGCGCCGAAATCTCAACCCGTCCGTTCCAGCTTGTTACTGGCCGCACATGGAAAGGCACGGCCTTTGGCGGCGCGCGCGGCCGCACCGACGTGCCCAAGATCGTGGACTGGTACATGGAGGGCAAGATCGAGATCGACCCCATGATCACCCACACCCTCCGGCTCGAGGATATCAACAAGGGCTTTGACCTCATGCACGCGGGCGAAAGCATCCGCTCTGTCGTCCTCTATTGATCCGGGCCACGGCCCTCTCGGCGTTCCTCTGCGCCAGCCCCGCGCTGGCGAATGAGACCGTGCTGATCTTCTCCGGCCCCTCCGGATCGCTTGACCTTGGCCTGACCGACATGGTCGACGCCAAGGCCACACGGCTTGCCGGGCCGGCCGATGTGACGATCACCCTGACGGAACAGGCGGGCCAGAAACTTGCGGATTTCACGGCGGCGAATGTGGGCAAAGAAATCAAGGTCATCGTTTGTGGCACCGTGATATTCGCCCCCCGCATCATGGAACCAATCAAGGGCGACGCCTTCACCGTCGCGGGCCTCACGGCTGATCAGGGGCTTGCCCTGCACGACATCCTGATCGGCCAGTCTTCCTGCAACGAATGACGCCGGTTGATATCCTCGCGGTACGCCTCGCTCCGCCACTGGCCTTGTGTGGCATCGCCATAGCCCGAGACGGAAAGGAGCCCGCCTTCCACATCGCCACGGCACCCGGCCTGACCGTCACCCCAGACACCCCTTACCGGGCTGCCTCCATCTCCAAGGTCGTCACCGGTCGCGTTTTCACCGGCGTGGCCGAACAGATGGGCTGGCACCCACCCTACACCGCTGACCCCTCTGATATCCTCGGCTTCCCCCTCCGCAACCCGCACTTCCCGGAGACCCCCCTCACGCTCGGCCAGATCGCCAGCCACACCGCAAGCCTGACCGACGCCGCAGGCTACCTGATCCCGCCCGACACCGCTCTCAGGGACTGGTTCGCCACCCAGGGCGCAGCTCCATTCCTTCCGCACGCCCCCGGCCACTTCTTCCAGTATTCCAACCTCGGCTACGTCCTCCTCGCCGCCTTGGCCGAAGCCATGTCAGGCGAACGCTTCGACAATCTCGCTCAGCGCCTCGTCCTCGCCCCCCTTGGGATCGAGGCAGGCTTCAACTGGTCCGGCACCTCTGCAGCCTTCCGCGCCGGCGCCCTGCCCACCTTTCGCCGCGACGCCATGGGCTTGCACCCCCAGATCGACAGCAAGATTGCCCCGATGGGCCCTTCCGCCCCTGACGGCACCGAAATCCCGCTTGACCGATGCATCCCCGGCACCAACCCCGCCCTCTTCTCCCCCCAGGGCGGCCTTCGCATCTCGCTGCGTGGCACACTCACCCTCGCCCAAAGCCTCGCCGATGACACCCAAGCCCCCCTCTGGACGCCGGACATGTCCCCCGGTGACACCTTAGGTGGCCTTTTTCAGGGCTACAGCACCGGCCTCCAGATCCTGCCTGACCCGTCTTTCTACCCCCGCCCGCTCATCGGCCATTTCGCCAATGCCTACGGTTTCACGGGCGGCATCTGGTACGACCGGCTGGCCCGCGCCGCCTTCACCTATGCCCTGAACGGCCTGCCCATGGGCGACGAAGACGACGTCATGAGCAACGAAGAACTTGCCATCTTTGCCGCCGTGGCCCAAGCCTTGGCCTGACCAGCGCAAGAGACACCCGACACTGGCTAGTTTGTCGCCCAAATACCTCTGCCGGAGGCTCCACCCGCAGCCTCCCGCGCAACATCACAAGGACAAGGCCCATGCCCGACGCCACCCGCCCGCTCCTTGCCGTTCTGATCGACGCTGACAACACCTCGCCCAAACACGCCGGCGCCATCTTCGAGGAAATCGCAAGCCTTGGCGAAGCCTCGGTCCGCCGCTGCTATGGCGACTTTTCCAGCCCGCAGATGAACGGCTGGAACAAGGTGCAGGCCGAACACGGCATGGTCCCGCACCATTCCCCGGCCAATACCGTTGGCAAGAATTCCTCCGACATCAGCCTCGTCATCGACGCAATGGATATCCTCCACACCGGCCGCTTTGACGGTTTCGTGCTGGTTTCCTCCGACAGCGATTTCACAAGGTTGGCCAGCCGCATCCGCGAACAGGGCCTCGATGTCTACGGCATCGGTCAGGCCAAAACGCCCGAGGCCTTCCGCAAGGCCTGCAAACGCTTCATCTTTCTCGAAAACCTGGGCGCGCAGGCCGTGGACCCCAAACCCGCCAAGGCCGAAGACCGTCCCCAGCCCAAATCCTCCCACGCTCCCCTGACCGAGGCGCGCGATCTGATCCTGCGCGCGATGGATGCCATCGATCAGGACGACGAATGGTTCGCCCTCGGCCCCCTGGGGCAGTACATCACCGCCGCCAACCCCGATTTCGATACACGCACCTATGGCCGCAAGAAACTCAGCGACCTCGTACAAGACCTCAAAGTCTTTGAAACCAAGCGCGGCGCCGCCAACCAGCTCCTCGTCCGCCGCATCGACTGATCGCGGTCAGCCGAGCGAGGTCGCGCGTCCCGCAGACGAGCGTCCGTAGCGCGCCAGAAACGTCGTAACCGCACCTGAAATCACCCGGTCCTTCTCGGCCCGCGTAAAGCTGCGCTTCAGGTTGAATACGATCTGGTCAAAGATATCGGCCTTGACCAGCACATGAAACTGATCGGCGGCCAGCGCCACATCCTCGATCTCCATCTCGCCCCGCTCGATGGCCAGACCAAAGTAATCCGACAGCCGCTGGCGGATCGTCTTGGGTCCGCTTTCATAAAAGGCCAGCCCCAACGCCGGGAACCTTTCGCTTTCCGCCACCGCAATCCGGAACATCTGGTGCCCGAAATCTGAAGTGATGAAATCAATCATCCCCGCCGCCGCCCGGGTCAGCACCTGATCTGCGGGCGCGTTCATGTCGATGGCATCCGCCGCCATATTGGCCTGCCGCCTGCATTCCAGCGTAGCCACTTCCATGAACATCAGCCGCTTGTCCGGGAAATAGCTGTAGAGCGTAGCCTTCGACACTGCCGCCACGCGGGCGATATCGTCCACGCTCGCCCCTTCAAAGCCGTCCGCCATGAAGACCTGACGCGCGCCTTCCAAAACCTGATCGTACTTGCGCCTGCGCCGGGGTGCCCGCGCAGCGACCGTGCTGTCTTCCGGCCCGACCGGCATCTGCGCCCCTCCTGCCTGAACCAAAGATAGACTGACCGGTTCAGCCCCGGCAAGCGCCTTGCCTTCGTCTGCCCTTTCATTAGTTTAGAATAATTCCAGACAAGGACCCGCCCATGATCCCCGGCCTGACCACCCGCCGCCGCTTCTCCGATCTGTCCGAGCAAGAGGTTCTGGCTCTCGCCATCTCTTCGGAAGAGGATGACGCCCGCATCTACCGGACCTATGCCGAACGCCTGCGCAAGGACTACCCTGCCTCTGCCGCTGTCTTCGAAGGCATGGCGCGCGAGGAAGACGGCCACCGCCAGCGCCTGATCGACCTTCATGCCACCCGCTTTGGCGATGTGATCCCACTCATCCGCCGGGAACATGTCGCGGGCCATTACGCCCGCCGTCCCGTCTGGCTGACCGAGAACCTGGGTCTCGACCGCATCCGTGCCGAGGCCCACCAGATGGAATCCGAAGCCCGCGCCTTCTACGAACGCGCCGCCTCGCGCACGCCCGACGCCACCACGCGTAAACTCTTGGGCGATCTCGCCGCCGCCGAGGCCGGGCATGAACGCAAGGCCGATGCCCTGGCCGCCGAACATCTGGGCGAAGAGGCGCGCGAAACGGAGGATCAGGGGGCTAAGCGCCAGTTCATTCTGACCTGGGTCCAGCCCGGCCTTGCAGGCCTGATGGACGGCTCCGTCTCGACCCTCGCACCGATCTTTGCCACCGCTTTTGCAACGCAGGACACGTGGACGACCTTCCTTGTCGGCACTGCCGCCTCGGTCGGTGCCGGTATCTCCATGGGTTTCACAGAGGCGGCCCACGACGACGGCGTCATCTCGGGCCGTGGCAGCCCTCTCAAACGGGGGCTGGCGTCGGGGATAATGACGACCATTGGCGGGATGGGCCACGCGCTCCCCTACCTCATCCCGGATTTCTGGACGGCCACGACGATCGCCATCATGGTCGTCTTTGTCGAGCTTTGGGCCATCGCCTGGATCCAGAACCGCTTCCTTGAAACCCCATTCTTCCGGGCTGTCTTGCAAGTGGTCTGCGGCGGTGCTCTGGTCTTCGCCGCAGGTGTGCTGATCGGCGGAGGATGACACGATGTATGCCAAGGGCGAAGTCTCTTACCAGCCTCTGGCCCTCCCCGACCGCGTGCAACTCGATGACGCGGCCTCTCTGAAGGCAGTCAACGCCTTCCGCGACTACATGCGAAAACGCCACTCTGTCCGCCGGTTCGCCACAAGGCCCGTCGCGGAACAGGTTATCGCCGCCTGCATTGCCGCCGCCGGAACCGCACCCTCGGGCGCCAATCACCAGCCCTGGCATTTCGTGGCCGTGGCCGACCCCGCCCTCAAGGTCCGCATCCGCGAAGGCGCGGAAGAAGAAGAGCGCGAATTCTACTCGGGCGGAGCCGGGGATGAATGGCTGGCCGCGCTCGAGCCTATCGGGACAGGAGTTCACAAGCCCCATCTGACCGACGCGCCCTGGCTTATCGTGGTCTTTGCCCAGCGCTATGGCGTGACGACTGACGGCACCCGCTACAAGAATTACTATGTCCCTGAAAGCGTGGGGATCGCGACGGGGATGCTCATCACAGCCATCCACCATGCTGGCCTCGTCTGCCTTGAACACACCCCGAACCCGATGAAGTTCCTCGGGCCGCTCTTGGGCCGCCCCGCGCATGAAAAGCCTGTGATGATCCTGCCCGTGGGCTATCCCGCCCCCGATGCCACCGTGCCCGCCGTCGCCAAGCGAAAGAAGCCCTTGTCCGAGATCATGACGGTTTTTCGGGGGTAGCACCAGAATCCTTCGAAGGATTTTGGCAAGTTCCTTGCAAGGAACTCGGTCAATGCGCCAAAACTGTCGAAGGCGGCCAGCATCGCAATAGTGGCTTTTCCCCTCGCCGCGGGCGGCTCACCCCAGGATACTTGGAACCAGAAGAGGCAGGGGACCGGATGAGTTATCCGGCCCCCCTTCTTACATCAGTCGCGCGGACGGTTGCGGATCATGAACGTGTCAAATGTGTATTCTGACACCTGGAACCACAGGTTCTGGTCGTTCCGGAACTTGCTGTAGCTGTCATAGATCTTGGCAAACATCGCGTTTTCGGCCGAGATTTCGGCATAGACTTCGTTCGAAGCTGCAAAGGCCGCTTCCATCACGTCCTGCGGATAGGGCTTGAGTTGCGCACCGCCGGCCACAAGCTCGCGCAGGGCGGTCGGGTTCAGGGCATCATACTTGGCCATCATGCCGACGTTGGCCTGCGCCGCGGCCGCGGTGACAACAGCCTGATAGGCGGGCGTCAGTTCGTTCCATTTGTCAAGGTTGATCAGGAACGACAGGACAGGGCCGCCTTCCCAGAAACCGGGATAGTAGTAGTAGGGCGCGACCTGGTTGAAGCCAAGCTTCTGGTCGTCATAGGGGCCAACCCATTCCGCCGCATCGATCGTACCGCGTTCCAGTGCCGGATAGATGTCACCGCCCGGGATCTGTTGCGGAACGGCGCCCAGACGCTCCATGATCTTGCCACCCATGCCGCCGATCCGCATCTTGACGCCCTGCAGGTCAGCCAGGCTGCTGATCTCCTTGCGGAACCAACCGCCCATCTGGGCGCCTGTGTTGCCGCCGGGCAGACCGTAGAGGTTCTGGGTCGCATAAAACTCGTTCATCAGTTCGATGCCGCCGCCGTGGTAATGCCAGGCGTTCGTGCCGCGCGCGTTCAGGCCAAAGGGAATGGCGGTACCCAGCGCATAGGTGGGGTCCTTGCCCCAGTAGTAGTAGGACGCCGTATGGGCCATTTCGACGGTCCCGTTGCCTACGGCTTCGGCCGCTTCGGGCATCGGCAGGATTTCACCGGCCGGAAAGACCTGGATCTGGAACGCGCCATCTGTCGCCGCCGCGACCGTGGCCGAAAACACCTCGGCCGCGCCGAAAATCGTGTCCAGCGTGCGCGGGAACCCGGACGTCAGCCGCCAGGCCACCTGCGGCCCACCTTGGGCAATGGCCGGTGCGGCCAGCGCAGTGGCGGCAGTGCCAAGCGCGGCTGTCGTCAGAAACTTGCGTCTTTCCATTGGTCTCTCCTCCCAGATATGGTGTTGGTCACGTTCAGTTATTCGGTTCGATCCCCAGATCAAGGGGCTGGTCCAGCCCATCCAGTCCGATTTCCGGCAATGGCAGCGCATCCAGCGCCGACTTGACCGCCGCATCGTCCAGCAGAACATGATCGGTCAGGAAATAGGTTACGGATTCGGGGAAGAAGATCAGGATGCCCACAAGGATCAACTGCAGAATGATCCAAGGGATCGAGCCGAGATAGATATCACGGCTTTTCACTTCGGGCGGGGCGATGCCGCGCAGGTAGAACAGGGCAAAGCCGAAGGGCGGATGCATGAAAGCCGTCTGCATGTTCACGCAAAGAAGCAGGCCGAACCAGATCAGGTTGATGTCAAGGCCGATGGCAACGGGCACCAGAAGCGGGACGACGATGAACACGATTTCAAAGAAATCGAGGAAGAAGGCCAGGAAGAAGATGAAGATGTTGACGAAGATCAGGAACCCCAGCGCCCCGCCTGGAATATGGCTGAGCAGGTGTTCGATCCATTTGCCGCCGTTAACCCCCTGAAAGACCAGCGAAAACACCGTCGCACCGACAAGGATGAACACGACCATCGCCGTGATCCGCATCGTCTGGTCCATCGCACTCCAGAGGAGCGGCAGGCTCGCCCTTCCGTTCAGCACGGCCAGTAGCATTGCGCCGACAACCCCCATCGCCCCGGCCTCGGTCGGGGTGGCCAGACCCATGAAGATCGTGCCGAGCACAAGAAAGATCAGCGCCAGCGAGGGGATCATCCCCTTGGCCACCTTATAGGCCAGCGCCCAGCCGCGCAGCGTCCGCGCCTCGGCGGGCAGCGGCGGCACCAGATTTGGCCGGAAGATCGAGACGAGCATGATGAAGATGGTGAATAGCGCCACCTGCATGATCGAAGGCCCGATGGCGCCCATGTACATGTCGCCCACCGACACGCGCAGCTGGTCGGCCAGCACGATCAGAACCAGCGACGGCGGAATCACCTGCGTGATCGTCCCCGAGGCCGCGATGACCCCCGTCCCGATCTTCATGTCATACCCATATTTCATCATGATCGGCAGAGAGATCATCCCCATCGCAATCACGCTCGCCGCCACAGTTCCAGTGATCGCCCCCAGGATCGCGCCAACGAAAATGACGGCATAGGCCAGCCCGCCGGGAATTCCGCCGAACGCTTGTCCGACACCTTCCAGCAGATCCTCTGCCAGACCGGACCGTTCAAGGATCACTCCCATGAATGTAAAGAAAGGAATGGCGAGCAGCAGGTCGTTCGACATGATGCCATAGACCCGGTAGGGCAGGGCCTGCAGAAAGGCGACGTCAAAGTACCCCACAAGGATCGCAATCGCGCCAAAGAACAGGCCCAGCGCCGACAGCGAAAACGTGACCGGAAACCCGATCAGCAGGAAAAAGATCAGCCCTGCAAACATCGCCGGGGCCAGCATCCCGTAGTCGAGCATCAGTCCTGCTCCCCGGTCATGGTCAGACGCACGGCACTCATTGCAGCGGTGCCTCGTACATCACGTCGACCTTGGCCGCGCCCGTCAGCCCTGCGATCCGCTTGATGAGTTCCGAAACGCCCTGCAGGAACAGCAGCGCAAAGCCCAGCGGCAACAGCATCTTGACCGGCCAAAGGATCAACCCGCCCGCGTTGGACGAAGTCTCACCGCTCTCGAAGGCTGACCAGAAGAACGGATAGGCCAGATAGGCGATCAGCGCCGTCCCGGGTAGCAGAAAGAAGATGATCCCGAACACATCGACCCAAAGCCGCTGCCGCGTCGAATAGCTGCCGTAAAGCAGGTCCACCCGCACATGTTCGTTCAATTGCAGCACATAAGGCGATCCGAGCAGGAATATCCCCGCAAACATCTGCCACTGGATTTCAAGCCAGGCATTCGAACTGATGCTGAACATGTACCTCAGTCCGGCATTGCCCGCGCTGATAAGCGCGCTGAGCAGCACAAGGACCGAGGCCACATAGCCCACATACCGATTGACCCGGTCGATCAGACCGGACAGTGCCAAAAGCGCTTGCAGGGCGACGTCCCCCCCCAAAGGTGGTGCGTGAAAGTCCCTTCCGGGCTCATGCACCACGTTGCCGTCAATCCACCAATCGGGCAAGCAATTTCCTTGCGTCAGCGAACTTGTGGTTGCTGACCATCCCGGGTCTGCATGCAAAGGTTGCAATGCGCACAATGCGAAATCTTGCCCCGGTGGTTCCCTTCCCCCGCGCCCGCCTGTAGGGCTTGGGCCATGTGGGACATCTTCCTTCAGACCCTGCCGTTCTTTGCCATCATCGGTCTGGGCTATGTCTCGGGCCGGACAGGGTTCTTCACCCCGGATGCCACGGCCTACCTCACCAAGTTCGTCTTCTACTTCGCTCTGTCGGCCATGCTGTTCCGCTTCTCGGCCAACATGTCCCTGAGCGAAGTCTTCGACTGGAGCTTTGTCATCGCCTATTTCCTCGGCACGACAACCGTCTATCTGATTGCTACCGCAGTGGCCCTTGCCCGTGGCCGCCCCGTGGCCGAAGCCGCGTTCGAGGCGCAATGCGCAGCAATCGGCAATATCGGCTTCCTCGGCATCCCCATGCTTGCGCTGCTCCTTGGTGAGCGGGCCGTCGGCTACATCATGCTGATGCTCGCGGTCGATCTGATCGTGTTCTCTTCCCTCATCGTGATCCTCGTCACCGGATCGCGAGAGGGAAGGGTGGGCCTCGGCGTGCTCAGGACCGTGGCGCTGGGCCTCGTCAAGAACCCGATGATCGTCTCTATCGTCGCGGGGCTGACAGTCTCAGGTTCGGGCCTTGCCCTGCCCACCCCCGTCAACTCCTTCCTTGTCACCCTCGGTGCCGCCGCCACACCCGGCGCACTCTTTGCGATCGGCGCCTCTCTCGCCACGAAATCCGCCGAACGCCTTGCCGTCGCAGGCTGGCTCTCTTTCGCAAAGCTCGTCCTGCACCCGGCCGCTGTCGCCATCTTTGCGCTTTGGGTCTTTCCCGTCGAACCCTATGCCGCTGGCGTCATGATTGCCTCGGCAAGCCTTCCTGTCGCCGGGAATGTCTATATTCTGGCCCAGCATTACGGGATCGCCCCGCTCCGCGTGTCGGCGGCAATCCTGATCTCCACCGCGGTCAGCATCGTGACCGTCTCGGGCGTCATCGCCTGGGTCAAGACCTTCATGCCTTAGGGGGCGCAGGATGAGAACGATCAGCGAAAACAAATGCTTCGGCGGCGTGCAGGGCGTCTATGCCCACCCGTCCGACGCCTGCAGGGTCGAGATGACCTTTGGCCTCTTCCTCCCCGAGGAAGTCCAGGACGGCCCCGTCCCGGTTCTCTGGTTTCTCGCCGGTCTGACCTGCACCCATGAAAACGCGATGATCAAGGCGGGCGCACAGGCCTGGGCCGCGCAGCAGGGCATCGCGCTCGTCTTCCCCGATACCTCGCCGCGCGGACAAGGGGTGCCGAATGATGACGCCTTTGATCTGGGGCAGGGGGCGGGCTTCTACCTCAACGCCACGCAATCCCCCTGGGCGCAGCACTTCCGCATGTTCGACTACATTACGGATGAACTTCCCCGCCTCATCACCCGCAATTTCGAGATCGACGAAGACCGTCAGGCGATCACCGGTCATTCGATGGGCGGCCACGGTGCGCTGACGCTGGCCATGTCCCTGCCGGGCCGCTACCGCTCGGTCTCGGCCTTCTCGCCCATCTGTAACCCCACCCGCTCGGATTGGGGCCGCAAGCAGTTCAAGGCCTACCTCGGCCCCGACGAAGCCCTTTGGGCCGCACATGACGCGTCTCTCATGATGCAGTCTCGCGGGTTCGACGGCCCGATCCTGATCGACACAGGCACCAAGGACCAATTTGCCGACAAACTGATGACGGAATCGCTCGCCACTTCCATCGCCACACGCCGCCAGCAGGCCACACTCCGCCTGCAACCGGGCTATGACCACAGCTATTTCTTCGTCTCCTCCTTCATCAAAGACCACGTCACATTCCACGCCGAAGCGCTATACGCATGACACAAGCAACGCGGGCGCGTCCATGATCTACGTCGACGCCGACGCCTGTCCGGTCAAGGCCGAGGCCGAACGGGTTGCCACCCGCCACGGCCTCACCATGTTCGTTGTCTCAAACGGCGGCATCCGCCCCTCGCTCAATCCGCTGATCCAGACGATCATCGTCCCCGACGGCCCGGACGTGGCCGACATGTGGATTGCCGACCGCGCGGGCCCCGGTGACGTCGTGGTGACAGGCGATATCCCCCTTGCTGCCAGATGCGTGGCCAAAGGCGCTCGCGTGATCAAGCATAACGGCGAAACCCTGACTGAACGCAACATCGGTCAGGTCCTCGCCGCGCGTGATCTCATGGCCGATCTGCGCGCCGCCGATCCGTTCCGGCAGGGCGGCGGCAAGATGTTCTCCAAAGCCGACCGCGCCCGCTTCCTTGACGGGCTTGAACGCGAAGTCCGCGCAGCCAAGGCGGCACTGCCGTGACCGCCCTCTCGATACGCAACCCGACACTCTTCGGTGCAGTCAATGCTCTGGTTGGCGTCTTTGCCTTCTCGATCAACGACATGATCATCAAGGGGCTCAGCGGCGGTTACGCGCTCCACCAGATAATGCTGCTCCGCTCCGGCTTCGCAATCCTGCTGCTCGTCGCCATTCTCGTCCCGCTCAGCGGCGGATTTGCCACGCTCAGAACGGGGCGACCCGGCCTCCATGCCCTTCGCGGCCTGCTTGTCGTCCTGTCGAATTTCTTCTTTTTCATGGGGCTGGCCAGCCTTCCCCTCGCCGAAGCGACCGCCATCTTCTTCGTCTGCCCCCTGATAAGCGCAGCCATGTCCGTGGTCTTTCTGGGCGAAACAGTAGGCCCCCGGCGCTGGGCTTCGGTCGCTGTTGGGCTCGTCGGCGTCATCATCATCGTCCAACCGGGGACCGAAGCATTTCAACCCGCCTCGCTCTTTCCCCTTGCCGCCGCAGTCACCTATGCCGGCATGCAGAACATGACCCGCCGCCTCGGGATCACCGAAAGTGCGACAAGCCTCGCCTTCTACGTGCAGGCGGCCTTCTTCTTTACAAGTGTCGCGTCCGGTCTTGCCTTTGGCAGCGGGCAGTTCGCCGACCAGTCCAACGCGTCGCTCGCCTTCCTCTTCCGTGGCTGGATCTGGCCCGAACCGCAGGTCTGGCTCATCTTCCTCTTCGTAGGCCTGTCCAGTGCCGCGGGCGGCTATTTCACTGCTCGCGCCTATCGTAGTACCGATGTGGCACTTGTGGCCAGCTTCGAATACGTATCGCTCCCCATGGCGCTGTGTTGGGGCCTCCTGTTCTTTCAGGAATGGCCCGGCCCGCTGGATCTCTTGGGCATGGCGCTTATCCTCGCCTCCGGCCTCTTTCTGGTCTGGCGCGAGTCACAGACCCGGCTAAAGTAGAACCGCATTTCAAGGAGTTCGCATGTCCAAACCACAGGCCGTCATCTTTGACATCGGCAACGTCCTCATCGAATGGAACCCCGAGCGCCTCTATGACAGCGTGATCGGGCCGGACCGCCGCCGCGCCATGTTCGCCGAGGTGGACCTTCACGCCATGAACGATCGCGTGGACCGCGGCCACAACTGGCTGGCCGAGGTTCAGGCGACCGCTGGGAAACACCCCGCCTGGGCGGATGAGATCATGTTGTGGCACGACCGCTGGATCGAAATGGCCTCACCGGTCATTCCCCATTCGATCCGGCTGATGAATGCGCTGCAGGCCAATGGCGTTCCCGTCTTTGCTCTCACCAACTTCGGCGTCGAATCCTTCGACTATGCAATCCCGCACTACCCTTTCCTCGGTCAGTTTGACCGCGCTTATGTCTCGGGCCGGATGCGGGTCAGCAAACCCGAGCCTGAAATCTATGCCCAGGTCGAAGCTGACTGCGGCCTTCCGCCCGGAGACCTGATCTTCGCCGATGACCGACCTGAAAACATTGCTGCCGCTGCCGCGCGGGGTTGGCGTACCCATCTGTTCACCACGCCACAGGGTTGGGCCGACCGCCTTGTCGCTGAAGGTCTGCTCAAAAAGGATGAGGCGCAATGACCGTCGCGATGATCCCCTTTTCCGAGGGCGAAAGGGGCCTCGACTGGCTCGGCCTGACCCGGGCCATTGCCGCAGGCCACGATCTCCCGCGCGCCCAGGTGGCTGATGTGCTGCTCTATCGCGGCAAGGACACGCTCCTCAACCGCTCCGCCTGGATCGACGGGCTGGGGATCGCGGTCAAGGTTTGCACGATCTACCCCGGCAATGTCGCGCAGGGCAAATCCATGATTGGCGGCGCCGTCAACCTCTGCTCTGACAGCGACGGCGCACTCGAGGCGATCCTTGATTTCCATCTTGTCACCAAATGGAAAACCGCCGGCGACAGCCTTCTTGCCGCCACCCGCCTGGCCCGCAAGGACAGCCATAACATCCTGATCCTGGGCGCCGGAACCGTCGGCCGCTCAATCCTCTCTGCCTATGGCGCGGCGTTCCCCAAAGCCCGCTTTACCGTCTGGAACCGCTCGCCCGAAGGCGCGCTCAGGTTCCGCAAGGACCATCCCGAGGTCTCCATCGCCACCGACCTCGAATCCGCCGTGAAGGCCGCCGACATCGTCACCTCGGCCACCATGTCCCACACCCCGCTGATCCGGGGCGAATGGCTGCAACCGGGCCAGCATGTCGACCTGATCGGCGCCTACACCCCCGCCATGCGCGAAGCCGACGATACCGCCATCGCCCGCGCCCGGGTGTTCTGCGACAACCGTGATACCGTGGTTAATCACATCGGCGAACTGATCGACCCCATCGCCTCCGGCGCAATAGGGCCCGACCACGTTATTGCCGACTTTTACGACCTGAATTCCTTTGTTCGCCATACAGATGACGAGATTACCCTGTTCAAGAACGGCGGCGGGGCGCATCTTGACCTTATGGTAAGTCGATTCATCCTCGACAACTGGAACAGTCGCAGGAACTGACGCCAGACCGAAGACGGAGGCTGTTGGAGTGATCTGGATTCTGATTGGCGTCGTCGCGGCTCTCATAGCCGTGCCCTTCGTCATTCGTGTGCGGCTCAAATCGCCCGACCCGTCTCTTGCGAAGGGCGAATTTGTTCAGCTTTCACAGGGCGTAACCCATTACCGCTGGATCGGCCCGGTCCGAGGCCCCGTTATTGTGGCCATCCACGGCCTTACCACCCCCAGCGATGTTTGGGACGCCGTTGCGCACGGCCTTGGCCGGATCGGCTATCGCGTTCTGGCCTATGATCTCTACGGCAGGGGCTACTCCTCTCCCGCCCTCGGCCGGCAGGACCGCCCCTTTCACCTCCGCCAGCTAGAAGACCTCCTTGCCGATCAGGGCCTGAACGAAGATCTCACGATCATGGGCTATTCCATGGGCGGCTCCATCGCGACGGCCTTTGCCGCCGACCATCCCCACCGGATGAAGCGCCTGATCCTTGTCGCTCCTGCCGGGATCGCCATGGAAGAAAGCAGTTTTGAACGGATGACGCGCCGCCTGCCTGTGATTGGCGACTGGCTGAACGCCGTCTTCGGCGCAACCCGCATGACCGCCCGCATTCTCCCTGAATGCGGCAAACCGACCGAAGTGCCGGAAATCGTCGGGGTCCAACTTGCCCAGTTGCGACAGCCCGGCTTTCTTTCGGCCGTCCTCTCAAGCCGCCGTGGCCTCCTGAACGACCATCAGGAAGAAGAACACCGAAAGATCAGCCGCGACGACATTCCCGTCATCGCGATCTGGGGTGATCAGGACAAGGTGATCCCGATGCGGGCAGTTGGCGTCCTGTCATCCTGGAACCGCCAGACCGTGCAAGAGGTCATCCCCGGTGCGGGCCACGGCCTCCCCTACACCCACGGCACCGCCATCGCCGAAATCCTCCGCAACGTCCTCCGCGAAAAGTACGGTGCTCTTCAGCGCACCAACCCTCAAACCCTGCCGAAGCTGCGCTGAAGCGCACCCTACGGGACCATCTGCACCTGCGCTTGCGCCGACCGCCCCTGCGCGTCGATGACTGTCAGCGATGAAAACCCCACCCCAAGATCCGGCAGCACCACTTCACGCTGCCGGCTCACCGCCACTGGCGCCCCGTTGGCCAGCCATGTAAACGGCGCCGCCCCCTCGCTGACCCGCGCCATCAGGACCGTCCCTTCGATAACGGCTCCGTCAGGTGGAAAGTCGATCCGCAGCCCGTCACCTGGCCCCTCATCCCCTTCCCGCCGGAACCGCTGGAGCGGAAGCGGCAACTGATCCGTCGTGAGCAGCAAAGTCGCCGGTGGCGGCGCCGGAATCGGATCGATCCGTGACTTCAGCCGCTCAAACGCCGCAAACAACACAGGTGCAGCAAGCTGGCCGCCAAAGGCCCCCGGCACCGGCGTCCCGTCTGCGCGGCCCATCCAGACGCCCACCACATGCCGCCCGTCAAACCCCATCGCCCACGCGTCCCGGTGGCCATAGGACGTGCCAGTCTTGAAGGCGATCCCCGTCCCCTGCACACCCACCGGCCGTGGCGTTTCCAGCAGGATATCCGCCACCTCCCACGCCGCCACATCCCCCATCACCACATGCGGCAGGAACCCCGGCGTCGCCCCCTCGCGCCAGTGCAGGTCAACCGCCGTACCGCCGTGCCCGATCATTGCATAGACCCGCATGAGGTCGGTGAGCGTCATCCCCACTCCGCCCAGCGCCACCGCCAGCCCCGGCGTTCCACCATCGGGGATCACCGGCACCGCCCCGACCCGCCGCAGCGCCGCCAACAGTTGCTGCGGCCCCATCGCCTCAAGCAGTTTGACCACCGGAACGTTCAGCGAGAGTTGCAGCGCCTGCCGCAGCCGGATCTCGCCCCGGAACATCCCGTCGAAGTTCAGCGGACGGTAGCCTGCGAAATCCGTGGGCCTGTCGTCGATCAGCGTCTCGGGATGTGCGATCCCCCTGTCAAACGCGATGCCATAGATCACCGGCTTCAGAGTCGATCCCGGTGACCGCAAGGCCCCGGTCATGTCGACAAACCCCTGCCGCGCATCCGCCGCATAGGACGATGACCCGACCGAGGCGAGGATCTCCCCCGTCTCGTGATCGGCGACCATGATCGCTATCTGCAACCGATCCCCGTGCCCGTCCACCGCCTTGGCTGCAAGCTCCTCAAGCCGCCCCTGCAATGTCGCGTCCAGCGTTGTCAGATGGATCGTCGCAAACGGGTCCTCGGCCCTCGCGCTGTCCGACAGATGCGGCGCAAGCAGCGGGAAATCCACCCGCGCCTCGGGCGACCGTTCGGTCAGCGCGGCCTGCGCCTCCTCCGCATCCAGAATCCCCTCGCGCGCCATTCGTTGCAGCACCCGGTCCCGCGCCCTGTGCGCTGCCTCGGGGTGCCGGTCTGGCCGTCGTGACTCGGGCGCCTGCGGCAAGGCCACCAGAAGCGCCGCCTCGGCCGGGGTCAGCCGCCGGGGCGGCTTGCCGAACCACGCAAAGGATGCGGCCCGCACCCCTTCGATGTTCCCGCCAAAAGGCGCCCGGTTCATATACAGCGTCAGGATTTCGTCCTTGGTCAGCCGCCGCTCCAGCGCCAGCGCCAAGCGGATCTGCCGGATCTTGCCCGCCCAGGCTCCCGTCCCGCTGTCCTCCAACAGTCGGGCCACCTGCATGGTGAGGGTCGATCCGCCCGAAACGACCCCCCCGCTCAGCACCGCCTGCCAAAAGGCGCGGGCCATTGCGACCATGTCCACGCCGTCGTGGTGATAGAACCGCTTGTCTTCATACCGGACAAGCATGCTCACATAGGCCGGATCGACGGCATCGAGCCCCACCGACAGCCGCCACCGCCCGTCTGCTACCGTATACGCGCGCAGCAGGTCGCCGTTGCGGTCCAGTACCTCGACCGATTGTTCGGTCACAAGCGTCGGCAGCACCGTCGCATCGATCCATGCGTCGAACCGGTCACGGCCCAAAGCCCCGAACCACAGGATCAGGGCCACGGCAAAGAACCCCCTTGCCCTCATGGCGAACGCCCCGCCCCGGCTTCAGTTATTCGGTCACCGTGATCGTCGACGCATCCGTACGCGCCCGCATCTGCGGACGGTACATGTCCTCGACACTGGCAGCCGGGTGGTGGAACGTGCCCGGGCTGATCGCCCGCACGATATAGGCCAGCTGGAACGGACGGTCGCTGTCCCAGTTCACGGCGGCCAGGAACCGGTCCTGCCGGAACTCGGCCGTCTCTCCGACCACCGGCTCAAGCCATTCCAGACCGCGCAGATCGCCGCCCCGGATCAGGTTCGGGTTGTCGATCTCGAACCCTGCCGGCAGCGGATCATTGACCATGAGCCGCCCGGCCTGCCTGCCAAAGGGCTGCACCGTCAGCACCGACACCAGCCGCGTCCCTGCCGCCACCTGCGCCACATCTGCCTTGGCCCCGTCCAGCGTGTAGTATTCGCGGCTAATCGCGAATCCATTGCCGCCTGCAGGCTCGGGCTCTTCTGGTACGCCAAAGGTTGTGACCGTGATCTCGGTCGGTTCAGTCCCGGTGTTCACCACCTCAATCGGCGCTGTCCGCACCGCAACATCCTGCAGCCAGACAAGCGGCGCGTCAGGTGCCGCGCCGTTGATCGTCAGGTCGGTTTCGCGCAGATCGTCGATCAGGGCATCCGCCACCATCAGCGTCCAAACGGCTTCCTGCGTGGACACCGCATTGCCGGTGCCCCCGATCCGCGCCGTAAGTGCGTCCCGGTCAACCGCATTCGACCCCGCCTCAACCGCCAGTGCCAGCACCGCCGCCGCATCGCGCCGGTTGGTACCATAATCCACCCGCCAGATCGAGGCGTTGGGTTCCTCGGGCAGCGCGCGGATCATGTCCTGCGCCCGGGTGAACATGACATCCGCCCGCACCTGATCGCCATAGAAGGCCAGGGCCGCACCCACCTGCGCCGCGCCCAGCGGCGAGGTGAATGCCTTGCCGCGCTCATCTACATAGTAGCGCAGATCGCCCACGGCAGCCTCGCCTTCACGCGCCAGAACCATCAGCGCATAGGCCAGTTCCTCACCCCCGGTTTCGAAATCTGGGTAGTAGTTCACCTGGTTCTTTAGGTTGTCTATCGCCATCGCAAAGGCTTGATCGGGCACCTCATACCCCCGCGCCCGCGCCCGGCTCAGGAAATCGGTGACATAGGCATCCAGCCACATATCCCCCGAAGAAGGTCCCCAAAGCCCAAAGGCCCCGTTCGACGACTGGTTCGCGAGGATCTCGGTCACCGCCTGCTCAACCCGCAGCCCCACGTCTTCACGATCCGCAAGACCCATCGCCTGGATCACATCGTCAAAGTAGAGAAGGGGCATTGCCTGCGAAGTCAGCTGTTCCGTGCAGCCGTAGGGATAGCGGTCCAGCACATTGATCAGGCCCGGCGCATCGAACCGCGCCAGCGGCCCGACGGATAGCGTGGACGATCCCGTCCCGTCGATCAGGTCTGCAAAGACATTGTCGTCAAAGGTAAACGTCTGCCCGCCGGCCAGCGACAGACGGGTCGTCCGTGCCCCCTCGGGGTCGTTCACCTGCACCGGCACTGTCAGCACCTTGACCAGTTCCTTTCCGTCCGGTGTCGTCACCGTGATCGTGACCGTATGCAAGCCCGGGTCCACTGCGCCGACAGGCAGGCTGAACACCTGCTTGGCACCTTCCGCGAGGACAAAGGCCTGCGGGATCTGCTGGCTGGCCAGAACAATGCCATCCGCCTCTACCTTGAGCCCCATCTCGCCCACCGGCCCGCTTGCATGCACGAATTCAAGCAGCACGCGGCTCTGGTCCCCCGGCGCCATGAAACGCGGCAGGCTGGCCGTCACGACTACCGGATCGCGCACCAGAACATCCGCTGCCGCCTGACCTACCCCGTGCTGTGACCAAGCCACGGCCATCAGCCGCACCGTGCCGTTGAACGCCGGAATGTCGAACGTCACCGTGGCCTTGCCATCAGGCCCGACTTGCACCGGCCCGCTGAAGAAGGCGACAAGCTGTTCCGTCGGCGGCGGGGCAGAGTTGTTCAACTGCCCCATGGCGTCACCACCGGTGCGCACGGTCCCCATCGTCCCGTTCATCCCGTCGATCAGCCGACCATAGATGTCGCGCAACTCCACACCAAGTTTCCGCTGGCCAAAGTAGTAGCCCTGCGGATCGGGATTCTGGAACGCCGTCAGGTTCAGGATGCCCACATCGACAGCGGCCAGCGTCACATAGGCTGTTTCGCCGGGCAGCACGCCCTGCACGTCGATGCCCACCACCATCGGCCCGCGCGGCTCCATCTCGATCGGCGCGCTCAGCGTCACGTTCAGCGCCCGGTCACCCGGATCAACCGGGGCATAGGCAATCCCCAAAGACCGCGCCGGGTTGCGCCCGGCCGCCACATCCATCGGTCGGATCACAGAGGCCGAAACATAGGCCCCCGGTCCCCATTCGTCCGTCACCGGCACGGGGATCAGGTTCTCGCCCTCGGTCACCTGCACCGTCTGCAGCGCGATGACGCGGTCCGACATGACCGTCACAACCGCCGTGCCCGCATAGCGCGGCACGATCCGCAGCATCGCCGTATCGCCCACCCTGTAGGCCGGCGCATCCAGCGACGCGTCAAGCACATCGGGCGTGGCCCCGGCGTCGGCCGGTACATACCAGCCCGCATAGAACTCCATCGCGGACGAGACATAGGTGCCGTCCGTGCGCTCCACCACAATCTCGTACCGGCCCCATTCGACCGGCACCGCTACATCCACAGGCGCGTTACCCAGCATCGCCGTGCCCGTCGCGATCCGTGACCGCGTCGTCGTCGGTTCCCAGTTCCAGTTGCCGTACATATTGTACCACTGATAATTCGTCTGCAGTCGGTTGACCGTCCAGGTCACCGTCATCGGCTGTGCCGTCATATCAGGGGCCAGCGCGATCAGGCCGAACCGCGCCTCGCCCTGTTCTGGAACGACGTCGGTAAAGGCAGGCTTGATCCCGATCATCGGCAAGTCCGGCGCCACCGGCACCGTCAACCGCCGCTCCACCGGCCGCCCCGATCCTTCCGAGACACGCACGTTCAACTGCGCCTCAAGCGGCTGGCTCGCACCGCCAACCACGGTCGGCAGCACCACAGGGATGCTGGCAAGACCCGACTCATCCGTCCGGTCCCCGTCGCCAAGCGTCTCGAACAAGGTCTGGAATGTCGCGTCATAGCGGCCAAAGACATAGCCGGGGAACTTCTCCAGCCCTTCCGCTGCTGACAGGATCACATCACCCTCAATCGGCAGGTCCGCCGCAGGCGGCCCGAACAGGTACTTCGCCGTGATGTCGAGTTGCGGCACATCGCCCAGCCGCACTGGCCCTGCGACGTTCAGTTCAAAGTCGATCCGTTCCGGCAGGAAATCCTCAACCAGAACGCTCGCGGTCGCAAGCGCAGGCGCATCCACATCGGCCAGGACCGCAACCTGCCAGACGCCGCGCGGTGCGCTGCCCGCGACTGGCAGATCAAAGACATGCCCGCCTGCCCGATCCTCGGTCGATGCGATCCGGCTGTATTCCACCCCGTCCGGCCGCGTCAGCACAGCCGTCAGCGGCACGCCGGGCAGCGCCTCGGCCTCGCCGTCGCGCATCAGCGCGGTCAGGTGGATGACCTCACCCGCCCGATAGGCACCACGGTCCGTCGTCAGGAACACATCCATCGGCCCCGCCGGTTCGCGCCCCTCGACGCCCCGGTCCGACAGGTCGAACGCCGGATCGGTCAGCGACAGGAAGGCCAGATCATCCGCCCCGTCCGTCACCGTGACCAGCGCGGGCGCAGACGATCCGGTTCCCCGCGTCAGCCCCGCCTCGAACCGGGCGATCCCGTCTTCGCCAGAAACTGCTGTGCCCAGGATCGCGTTGGCCTGCGACACAAGCGTCACCTCGGCCCCGGCCATCGCTGCCCCGTCACCCAACTGGCGCACAACGACCGTCAACCCGTCATTGCCCATCATCGTGGCCAGACCGATATCGGACAGCACAAACCACTGGGTCGACGCCGGCGTCACATAGGGATCGGCCCCCGGAACCGCAGCCGACAGGACATAGACCCCTGCGGGTTGCCCCGCCAAAGCCTCTTCCAGCGGGACGCGCGTCAGCACATCCCTGTTCAGATCCTGCGCGACCGTCGCCGTCCCTTCCCAGATCCGCTCACCGATCTGTTCGTCGAAATGATATTGCTGCCAGTCATACAGCGGCGATGCGAACATCCCTTCCTGCATGGTCCGCAGGATGTTGCGGTCGCTCACCCGCGCCAACGTCAGCTTGACCTCGGTCAGGTTAACCGTCTCGATCGGCAGTGCCACATCGCCCACGCGGGGCAGAACATAGGCGCGGCTCGTGAACCGCACCGCCGGGCTCCGGTCTCGGACATAAAGGTTCAGTTCAACCGGTCGCACCAGCTTTTCGCCGCTCGCCGCAGGCAGACCTTCCCGCAGCACCACGCGGTAACGCTGCCCATGCTCCACCCCGTCCATGCAAAGCTGCGTATCGCTCACCTCAACCGTGAAATCGGTATCCGGCAACTGCACGAACGGCGCATAATCCACCCCGGCCTGCGCAAGCGATTCATTGAAATTCACACAGATGCGCGGCGTCGCGCTGTCACTGTCCACTTGCGAATCAGCCACCCGGAACCCGTAAAGCCCGATGGCCCGCTCCAGCGCCGCCTCGACATCGCGGCGCGGCTCTTTATCCTGCGCAAGCCGCAGCGTCGGGATCATCAGCCGGCCATAGCCCTGCGTTTCCAGCGCAAACGCCATCTCGTACAGCACATCGGCCTGTGTCACTGGATCGCCGGCCCGGAGATACGCGTTGATCAACGCAGGCAGGGCCCGTTGCCAGGCTTGATGGAACTCGTCCGAATTCGCACTGATCGCGGTCAGCCCCAGCTTGCCATATTCGAACCACAGATCGGCCCGGTCAGTCAGCGCAATCGCCGCGCCATAATACTTTAAGGCCATCATGGAATCGTTGGCCTGCCGCTGTTCTTCGGCAAAGCCGATCAGTTCGGCCGGTTTGTATTCGTCCGACGAATGGTACCGCCCGATCTGCACGGCCAGTTCCCGCGCCTGATCCAGCATGAAGCTGTCAAGGAACGACAATTCCGCCGCCCGCGTCGGCGCAAAGGCCAGAACCTGGGGATCGGTCGCGATCACCCGGCCCGAAATGGCACCCTGATACGGCTGGACCACGTCGACCGCGGCCTTCGGGAAACAGGCATTCGATTTCTGGTTAAAGGTAAAGGCCACACACTGGTCATTCGACAGACAGGCCGCCTGGCAGGCATCCAGCGTCGTGTCGAAGTAGGTGCCAAGGTCCGCCCCCGGAAAATCCACATCGCGCGAAATTGCAACATGGGATAGCGGGACCACGTCCTGCGCCATCCCGACACCCGCAGAAAGGGCGAGCACAACCGAAATCAACAGCTTGCGCATGACAATGACTCCACCTGAATCCAATGTCGCAGTTTTCGCAGAAAACGGCCAGAGTCGCAATGCTTGTCCCGACTCACGAAGGTAATGAACGCGTTGTCTTTCGTACAGGAATTTCCATGTCAGACCATCAAGAACGCGGCTTCAGCCCGCGCGCCATCGGTGAAATCGCGATCCGCTGCGCAGACCCCGCCCGCATGGCCCGATTCTATGAGGATGTGGTCGGCCTCACCCGGTTCGGCTATACCGACGACGACCCGATCATCTTCCTGAAAGTGGCCGACGGCTTTGGCGGGCATACCGCTGTCCTCGCCCTTTTCCGCCATGACATCGACAACCCCGGCGTCCACGAAGCCGCACTTGTCCCGCCCGCAGGCGGGCCTGCGTCAACCCTGCACCACATCGCCCTGTCCATGCCCTTTGCCGAACAAGAGGCGGTCATGCGCTGGTATGACAGGATCGGCCAGCCCTATCAGGTCCAGCATTTCTCCTGGGTCGGCTGGCGCGGCATCTTCACCAACGATCCCGAAGGCAACACGGTCGAACTCGTGGCCTACGATCCCACGCTCAGATCCGGATAGTCGCGCAGGAAAACCACTCTGTCGCCGTCACTGTGGTCCGGGGCAAAGGCATAGCCGCCGGTGCCAAATGCCTTGATCCCCTCCGGGTCGCTGATCCGGTTCTGCACGATGAACCGCGCCATCGCGCCCCGCGCCCGCTTGGCGAAAAAGCTGACGATAGACGCCTTGCCGTCGCGCACTTCCATGAACACGGGCGTAATCACCCGCAGTTTCAGCGCCTTGCGGTCCGCCGCCGCGAAATATTCCTGCGACGCGCAGTTGATCAGCACATCCGTCCCCACCGCCCTGGCCTGGGCATTCAGCGCCTTGGCGATCTGGTCGCCCCAATAGTCATAAAGGCTCACGCCCCGCCGCGTGTGCAGCCTGCTTCCCATTTCAAGCCGGTAAGGCTGGATCGCATCCAGCGGCCGCAAAAGCCCGTATAGCCCCGACAGGATGCGCAGATGATCCTGTGCATAGTCCAGATCCTCGTGCTCCAGCGTCCCGGCATCCAGCCCCTGATAGGTGTCTCCGTCAAAAGCCAGCACCGCCGGTTTCACCTGCTGCGGCGCGGGCTGGTCGGCGAACGCGCGGAATCTGTCCCGGTTCAACCGCGCCAGATCGTCCGAAATCCCCATTAATTCGCGCAGATCCCGCAAGCCCAGGCCCCGCGCCGTCCGCGCCAGCCGTGCGGCATCGACCTGCCACTCAGGTTCCGTCGGCACCACCAGCACGGGTTCAAGGTTCAGGGACTTGGCAGGCGAAATCACGGTCAGCATCGGCAACCCCGGTCAGGCGAACCCAAGAGATAGCAGCCCCAAGCCCTGCAGCAACCCGTCACGAACCGCGCGGCGGACGCGGGTTCAAAAGAACCCGCGCCTCGCCCTTCACGATCGACCCCGGCATCAGGCGCACTTGCTTCACCAAATCGGGATAATCGCGATATCGGTCGTTGCTTACCACCGGCAACCGGTTCTCGGTTGCGATCCGCAGGATCGTCGCATCGCCATCCGTCCGCGACGGGCAGATCACCACCTGCGACTGCGGTATCCCGAACAACAGGGCAAGTTCGCCCCTGTCCAGATGCTGATTTGCCAGCTTGTAGCCGATATTGGCATCAAAACACAGGATCGGCTCTTTCCCTGCCTCCCGCAGCGTCGTCAGCACCTTCTGCACGGCCCCCGCCGTGGGTGCGTTGTCGGCCCAGAACATCACGTTCGATCCGTCCACAACGACAGACCGGGGCGTGATCTCAAGATCGGGCGCAACCGAAGGCCTGCGCCGTCGCACCGGCCCGGGACGGCGCGGAGCAACAGGCGTCTTGCCCCGTCTTGGCCTGCCGTTCAGCCACCGCAAAACCCCGAACACGCCAAACAGCGCGATCAGTACAGACGCCGCCACCAGGCCAGATTCGATCAGCTTCGGCACTTCAGGCTCCATCCCGCAGGACCCCTAGGAAGGCATCCCCGAACCGTTCGGCATGCCGTTCACCCAGAATCCGTGTCAGCCCGCCAAGGTCGGTCGGCTTGGCCTGCGCCACCTTGGCCAGCAGAGACGCCGAACAACTCATCGTCTTGCCCGCCCCGTCCTCGCCCCGCGCCAGATCGGCCTGCACGGCGAGCAACCGGTCATAGATCGCGCCTTCATCCCGCCCGGCCAGCTTGCGGCGCGTCGGATGCACCTCTTCGGTGCCGCCATTGATGACAGCCAGAAAGATCCGCCCGTAGCTTTCCAGCTTCTTCGCCCCCACGCCGCCGATCTTTGCAAAAGCGTCAAGCGTCGCGGGCCGCGCCTCGGCCATCTCGATCAGAGTCCGGTCGGCAAAGATGATATAGGCCGGCACCTGCGCCGCCTCGGCCAGTTCGCGCCGCTTGGCCTTGAGCGCGGAGAGGAGCGGCGCATCCTCTTCGCTGACCAGCGCCTGCACCTTCGGCCCCGCCTTGGCCGCTTTCAGCGCATCCGACCGCAACGTCACCTGCGCCTCGCCCCGTAACACGGGCCGCGCCTTTTCGGTCATCCGAAGCGCACCATGCCGCTCCGGGTCGGGCCGCATCAGGTCCAGCCCCATGATCTGCCGGAAAATCGCCTGCCACTGCCGCTCGCTCCAGTCCTTGCCCACTGCAAAGGTCGGCAGCTTGTCATGGCCGCGCGCACGCACCTTCTCGGTCATTTTGCCCGTCAGGATATCGGTCAAATGCCCCGCGCCGAACCATTCCTCGGTCCGCAGCGCCGCCGACAAAGCCATCCGCACCAGCGTCGTCGCGTCAAACACCTCGGGCGGACGGTCACAAAGATCGCAGTTCCCGCAAGGCCTGCTCTCCTCGCCGAAATACCCCAGCAAAGTCCGCCGTCGGCAACTCAGTGCCTCGGCCAGCCCCAAAAGCGCATTCAGCCGCCCATGATCGGCCACCCGCCGTTCGGCCGGGGCCGCACCTTCGTCGATCTGCTGGCGACGATAGCGGATGTCATCCGGCCCGAACAGGGTCAGCGTCTCGGCCGGTGCTCCGTCTCGGCCCGCCCGACCGATCTCCTGATAATAGGATTCGATGGATTTCGGCAGATCTGAATGGGCGACCCAGCGGATATCGGGCTTGTCGATCCCCATCCCGAATGCCACCGTCGCCACGACGATCAGCCCGTCCTCGCGGCTGAACCGTGTTTCCGCGATGCGCCGATCCCCGGCCTCCATCCCGCCGTGATAATGCAGCGCGACATGCCCTGCCTCGCGCAGCGCCTGCGCCAGTACCTCGGTCCTGGACCGGGTCCCGCAATAGACGATCCCCGACTGCCCCTTCCGCGCCCCGGCAAAGCGCAGGATCTGGTCGCGCGGGCTGTCCTTCACGGCAAAGGCCAGATGGATGTTCGGCCGGTCAAACCCGCGCAGGAACACCGACGGCGGCACCCCATCAAAGAGCTTCTCGACGATTTCATCCCGCGTTTCGGCATCCGCCGTCGCGGTGAAGGCGGCCAAAGGCACGCCCAGCGTCCGCCGCAACTCCCCGATACGCAGGTAATCAGGCCTGAAATCATGCCCCCACTGGCTCACGCAATGCGCCTCGTCCACGGCGATCAGCGTGACCTTCGCCCGCCGCAGCATGGCTGTCACACCCGCCGCCGCCAGCCGTTCCGGCGCCATGTAAAGAAGCTTGAGACTACCCCCCGCTATCGCGTCCCAGACGGCCTCGGTCTCTTCCGGCAGATTGCCCGAGGTCAGCGCCCCCGCCTCGACACCCGCCTCCTTCAGCCCCCGCACCTGATCCCGCATCAGCGCGATCAGCGGAGAGATGACCACCGTCACCCCGTCCCGCACCAGCGCAGGCAGCTGAAAACACAGCGATTTGCCGCCGCCCGTGGGCATGATCGCCAGACAGTTCTGCCCCGCCACTACGGCATCCACGATCTCTTCCTGCCCGGGCCGGAAGGCGTCGAATCCGAACACGTCGCGCAACAGCGTGGCGGCAGTCATGGGCGGGGGGGAACCTGTCGGTCTAATGGTTAAGGCTGCTTCGTGTGAGACCTTACCAGAGTGAAGATTCCCTGAACAACCCTTCCCGTCCTTTGCGCGCAATCTGCCTCCCGTTTCAGCAGAAACTCCCGTTCGCGCCCGTTCCGCGTCTCACCTTGCGCCTGCGAAAAGGCCGCCCGCGCCTCGGCCATCTGCTAGGCCCGGAGCAGAGAACCCCCCGCGCCGCCGCCAGCGGCGCATAGCCCGCAAGGCGTCTCCCCCCCGCCTCGATCCCGGCCAGCAGCGCCAGCCCTGCCTCCGGTCCCAAGGCCATCGCATGGGCCACCGCCCGGTTCAGGTCCACAACGGGCGACGGCATCACCCGCCGCAACCCTGTCAAGAAGCCCTGCGATCCGCTCCCAGCCCCGGCACCTCGAACAGCAAACCGACCTTGGCCCGCGCCTTCTTGGCCCGCGCGATCTCGTCCGTCATCAGACCCCCGATCAGCCGCACCGTCAACGCTGCCTGCGCATCCGGCGACAGGACCGGATGACAGGCCGCAAACATCAGGCCCGGCAGTTCGTCGTCCAGATCATCATCCGGCGCCGCCTTGATCCCCTGCACCGTGTCCTCGGCCTCAACGATCTCAAGCCCGATTTCGGCAGGCTTGCGCGCCATCATCCGGTCGCGCCGGAACCTGTCCACCGCCCGCCTCTTGCCTGCCGCCATGAGCGGGGCCCCCGATTGCGCGGCACACCCGACACGGGCCATTCGGCCAATGCCGCGACCCGTTCGTCCTGCGACAGTTCCTCGGCCAGCCCGACAACACGCACGAACCCCGTCAGCCCGCCGATCAGGCGGCTGCGTTCAATCCGCAACACCGCCTCGATGGCCTTATGGATGTCACTCTCAGCAACACGGACGCATTGGGCCCGGACGAAAGGCCAGGGCAATACGCTCTGAACGCCCCGCAATACAAACAGTCCGGCCGGGTACACCTCAGCGCCCCGGTCAGCCGGCGAAACAAAGCAAGGGCAGCTTCGGCCCTATTTCTTTGCCGACCGCGCCCGCAGTTCTTCCTCGGCCGCAGCCAGTTCCGGTGTGAACGCATCACCAAAGTCGGCGGCCTCGATGAACGGACGGATCTCGATGTCGCTCGGCCCCGGCATCGGGTTCGGGCAGCGTTTCACCCATTCCACCGCCTCGGCCATGTCCTTGACCTCCCAGATCCAGAATCCGGCCACCAGTTCCCGCGTCTCGGCAAACGGCCCGTCCACCACCGTCCGCGACTCCCCGTCAAACAACACGCGCTTACCAGCCCGCGACGGCTTCAGCCCGTCACCCGCCTGGATGATCCCGGCATTCACCAGTTGTTCGTTGAAGGCCCCCATCGCCATCATCGCTTCCATCGACGGAAACACACCTGCCTCGCTGTCCACGGTGGCCTTGACCAACACCATCACGCGCATCGTCTCAACTCCTCTGATCCACAGGGGCCACCACGGCCCTTCTGTCCAAGCGTCGAACGACCTTCACCGGAATCGACAGCCAAAGACAACTGACTTGATCCTCGCGCCAAAGCCGCCCTGACCGGACCTGCGCCACCAAGACTTACGGCTTGCAAACTGCGCGCTCTCAGCCCCGCTACATTAATCGCAAGACCCCCACATACCCCAGCCAGAACCCGACCACGATCAGAACCGGTGGCAACAGATACCGGAATGACCAGTCCACCGCTGTCCGGACCCGCCCCAGCGACCGCTCTGCCCGGCCCCCGAACCAGACACGCATCGCAAGAAGCAGGACCAGCGGCGCCACATAGATCAGACAGTAGACGACGACCCACAGATACTCTCCGACCCGGCCCTCGGCCAGAAGCGGCGCCAAAGTGGCGGCGGCAAAGTAGGGCACCGCCGTCGGGGCGTCTGCCAACGTGCTTGCCACGGCAAAGGCCGCCGTCGCAGGCAGGGTCAGCCTGTCCGACAACGGCATCGCCCCGCCTCTGCCACCCGGCTTCACCCACGACCACAAGGCAAAACCGACGCAGCACAGCCCTGCGACGACCAGCGCCGTTCCCACGGCCCAAACCGGCAACAACGGAACAAGCGCAGCCAGAACCGCGGTCCACCCCTCGACCAGCATGATGCCGAAGGGGATATAGACCACCAGCGTGCCCAGAATGAACACCGTCCCCCGCGCCATCGGGCGGTCTGTGGTCAAAAGGTAGGCCATCGCCGCAATGCTGAACGGGTTCAATGAATCGGCCATCGCGAGCCCCAGAAACGACAACTCCGTCATGACAGCACATGGACGGAGGAATGGGCGAACGGCGGCATCGGCGTCTCCTAATTAGAACGTTCGCTCTAATTAGGTCCGCCGAAGCTATGTTCAATCCCTCCTGTCGTCTTTTGTTGTCACCCCCAGAACCGCCCCAATCGCCACACGCAAAGGGTCGGCCAGGGCCGCCGGATCACTCTCCCTATCCGCAAGCCGTCGCGTCAGGATGCCGTCCACCAGCGCCATCAACAGTCCCGCCACTGCCGCCAGATCTGTCTCCTTGGCAACAAGCCCGCGGTCCCGCAGCATGGCCAGCATCGCGACCACCTCTGCATGGGTCTGGCGGGCAAAATCCTGCACAATCCCGGCCACCACCGGATTGCGTGACGCTTCGGCATAGATCTCGGTCGTCATCACCGGATCAAGGCCAAACTCCCCGGGCACCGGCTCTGCGATGATTGCCGCGATGATGGCCTCGACCGGATCGTCACGCGCAATCAGCCCGGCAACCGTTCGCGTCAACAGCGCGCGGTCGCGTGCAACAATCGCGGCAACGATGTCTTCTTTGCTGTCAAAGTAATGGTAGAGGTTCCCGGGGCTGATCCCCGCAGCCTTGCAGATCGCCGCGATGCCCGCACCACGGAACCCCTCGGCCCGGAAAGTCACCAAAGCGGCGTCCAGAATACGCTCAATAGTCGACGCCGAACGCACCTGCCGGGCTTTCTGCAACTGAATGCCTCCCTCAGCCGCACCCGGCTTTCAGCGGCTGCTTACCGGCCAAACCCGCTAAAGGAACAGCGCCGCGTTGTTCCGTATGATGATCTCGAGAGCATAGATCGCGATCAGCGCCACGATCGGCGACAGATCGATCCCGCCCATTGCCGGCAGGATGCGCCGGATCGGCCCATAAATCGGCTCAAGCAACCGATTCAGCCCATTCCAGACCTGCGCCACAAAGGGTTGCCGGATATTGAGCACCTGAAAGTTGACCAGCCAGCTCATGATGAAATGAGCGAGGATAAAGAACCGGGCAATGCCGAGGATCAGAAGCAGGATTTCGAACAGTGATGTCATAAAGGGATCATTCCTTGCGCAACTCCGGCATCAGGTAAGGGCCGTTGGCCAAAAGGGCAATCCCCTGACCCAGCGTCAGGATTGACCATTAGGTCACCCTTACGCAGGGTCCGCCCGCGCGCCAGCCTCCGGAGCCCAGCATGTATCCCTTCGTCCGCATGACCTTTCAGCTTCTTCGTCATCGCAACGATCCGCCGCTTCCCCTGCTTGGCACCCATATCAGCCGGCACATCTGCTGGCCGTGGGATCTCGACTTCTGGGCCGAACTCAACAACGGCCGGACGCTCACCCTCTACGACATGGGCCGCCTGCCGCTCGCCTCTCGGAACGGTCTGTCGAAAACCGTGCAGGCCAATGGCTGGGGCATGGCCGTCGCCGGGGCAAGCATCCGTTTTCGCCGCCGCGTCAGGGCCTTCGACCGCATCACGATGAAAAGCCGCGGCGTCGGCTGGGACTCACGCTTTCTCTACATCGAACAAAGCATGTGGAAATCCGATGGCGAATGCGCCAGCCACGCGCTCATCCGCATGGCCATCACCGGCCCCAAAGGCATCGTGAACCCCGCCGATGCCGCACGTCACATGGATGAAGACCCGGTCTCGCCCCCGCTACCCGACTGGGTCGCGGCATGGTCCGACGCCGATGCCAAACGCCCCTGGCCCCCGATGGCCGGGGCATAAGGCCAAACCATGCCTTGCCAGCAGCCCCGCTTTCCGGCTTTGATCGGTGCAAAACAGGGGGCAGGGGCATGCTGAGCCAAAAGAAGCGTATCTGGGGCTGGATGTTCTTTGACTGGGCCCAGCAGCCCTATGCGACATTGGGGCTCACCTTCATCTTCGGCCCCTTTTTCGCCTCGGTCGCCGCAACCTATTTCATCAGTCAGGGTCTCGACGCAACGGCAGCGGGGGCCCAATCGCAAAGCCTCTGGTCCCTTGGCCAGACCATCTCGGGCCTCTTCATCGCCTTCACAGCGCCACTGCTTGGCGCATGGGCCGACGCATCGGGCCGCAAACTGCCGTGGATCTTCTGGTTCTCGGTCATCGTCGTGATCTGCGCGGCCTCGCTCTGGTTCCTCACTCCGGACGGCGCGCTCCTGATCCCGGTGCTTATCCTCTTCTGGTTCGGCTTCTTCGCCTCCGAATCCGCGCTCAACATCAATAATGCCATGTTGCCCTCGCTGGGTGACGAAAAGACCGTGGGCCGCATATCGGGCTCGGGCGGTGCCTTTGGATACTGGGGTGGTGTCCTGTCCTTGTTCATCATGCTCCTCCTTCTGGCCGAGAATGACGCCGGCAAGACCCTCATCGGCATCCCGCCCCTCTTCGGTCTCGACCCCGAAACGCGTGAAGGCACCCGTTCGGTCGGCCCCTTCATTGCGATCTGGTACGCGGTATTCATGATCCCCTTCTTCCTCTGGTCGAGAGAGGACAAACCGCCCCGCACGATCCGCCCGACCATCTCGAAGGTGTTCTCGGAACTCGTTGTCACGTTGCGTGGCGTGTTCAAGCGCCGCAGCCTTGGTAACTTCCTGTTAGGCTCGATGCTCTATCGCGACGCGCTGAACGCGATCTACAGCTTCGGGGGCATCTATGCGGCACTGGTTCTGGGCTGGCACACGATTCAGATCGGCGTTTTCGGCATAATTGCCGCCATCGCGGCCGCTATCCTCACCTGGGTCGGCGGTCTGGCCGATCAGAAATACGGTCCGAAACCGGTGATCATGTTCACCTGCTGGGTCCTTGTGGGCGTGTCCATCGTCGTTGTCGGCATGTCGCGGGAAAGCCTCTTCGGCATCCCTCTGCCCGAAGGCTCGATGATCCCCGACATCATCTTCTACATCTGCGGCGGCCTTCTGGGCGGGGCTGGGGGCGCAAACTATTCCGCTTCGCGCACCATGATGATCCGCCACACCCACCCCGACCGTCCGGCCGAATCCTTCGGCCTCTTTGCCCTCACCGGCAAGGCGACCGCTTTTCTGGCACCGGCACTCGTCGGCTTGTTCACATGGTGGACAGGATCGGTCCAACTGGGCTTTCTGCCGGTGATCGGCCTTTTCCTGATCGGGCTGTTCCTGCTACGCTATGTCGACAAGGATGGAGATCGAGCTGAATGGTCCGCATATTTGCCGCAATCGCGCTGATCCTGTCGCTGGCGTCCTGCCAGACGGATTCCTCCGGCGGCGGCGGTGAAGCGACGGTCTCGACCCAGAACGCCGATGACACGCGGGTCGCCAAGTATCTCTTCGGTGCCGTGACCACGCCGTCGCCCGGGTCGTCCGCGCCCTACGGCTTCTATTCCGCAGGCTGTCAGGCGGGCGCACAGGCCCTGCCGGAAACCGGCCCCACATGGCAGGCCATGCGTCTGTCGCGCAACCGCAACTGGGGCCAGCCTGTCCTTGTCGACTACCTTCAGGATCTGAGCGCATTTGCTGCGACACAGCCCGGCTGGGCCGGTCTTTATGTCGGCGACATGAGCCAGCCGCGCGGCGGCCCCATGGCCTCGGGCCACGCCAGCCACCAGATCGGCCTTGATGCCGACGTCTGGATGCTCCCCCCGCAACGCCTGAACCTCACCCGCGAGGAACGCGAATCCATCTCCTCGATCCAGACAGACCGCACCGACGGCGCATATACCAACTCCTCCTGGACACCCCAGCACGAGGCGATCCTCCGCGAAGCCGCGTCTGACCCGCGCGTCAACCGCATCTTCATTTTTGCCGGCGCCAAGGTGGAAATGTGCGCCAACGCCACCGGCGACCGCAGCTGGCTGCACAAGATCCGCCCCTGGTACGGCCATAACTTCCATTTCCACGTCCGCCTGAACTGCCCGCAAGGTGCCCGATATTGTGAAGGGCAGGATCCGATCCCGCCCGGCGACGGCTGTGCCGACGCCCAGCAGTGGGTCAATAACATCCTCAACCCGCCGCCGCCCGACCCGAACGCCGAACCCGTCGAACCGCGCGGACCTGTGACCATGGCCGACCTTCCCGGCCAGTGCCTCGACGTCCTCGGCAGCGACTGAACCCGATGAAGTCACTGCTCCTCGCTGCCCTGATCTTCGGGGCAGCAGCCTTTCCCGCATTGCCGGCCACGGCAGTTCACGCCGACTATGTCGGCACCTATGTCTGGCGCGAGAATGCCGGCTGGTTCGGCGGCCTCTCGGGGATCGAGGTGGACGATGACGGCATCGGCTTTACCGCGCTGGGTGACCGCATCACGCTCCTGCGCGGCAGGCTCCAACGCAACGGCGACGGCGTCATCACCGGCGTCACACTCACGCAGAAAGAGACGCTCGTCGACAGCGAAGGCCGCGAACTGTCCGGGCGCCGTGCCGACAGCGAAGGTCTGGCCATCGCTCCGAATGGTAACATCTACATCTCCTTCGAAGGTCTGGCCCGTGTCCGTGAACAGGACGGGATGACAGGCACGCCCCATCTTCTGCCGTCCCACCCCGACTTTGACACGTTGATCTTCAACAGCGCGCTCGAAGCGCTGGCCATCGCCCCGGATGGCGCACTCTACACGATCCCCGAACGGTCCGGCAGGCCCGACCGGCCGTTCCCGGTCTATCGCTTCCGCAACGGGACCTGGGACATCCCCTTCACCATTCCCCGCGACGATTCCTTTCTCAACTCCGGTGCCGACATCGGCCCCGATGGCAAACTCTACGTCCTGCAACGCGACTTCACCGGCATCGGCTTCCGCAGCCGCGTCCTGCGCTTCGATCTCGAAGGCCGCGGGGGTGAGGTGGTCCTCGAAACCTCCAACGGCACCCATGACAACCTCGAAGGCATATCCGTCTGGCAGGCGCCCGATGGCCTTCGGATAACGATGATATCGGACAACAACTTCCGCTTCTTCCAGCAGACCCAGATCGTCGAATACCGCATCCCCGGTTGACCCTTGCCTGACGGGGGCGTAAGCGACACCGCCCTTTCAGCATCGGACCCAGGACATGCGTCTCCTCCCCGGCATCCTTGCCATGGCCCTCATCGTCGTGGCCTCCAACATCCTCGTCCAGTTCCTGATTCTGGACGGACTGCTGACCTGGGGCGCCTTCACCTATCCGCTGGCCTTCCTCGTCACCGACATCATCAACCGTGTCTACGGCCCCGGCCCCGCCCGCCGCGTCGTCTTTGCGGGCTTTGTCGCGGGCATCATTTGCTCGCTCATCGGCACGCAGGTCATGCTGGAACACGGCCCCACCGTGACCCTCCGCGTCGCCGTTGCCTCGGCCATCGCCTTCATCGCGGGCCAGCTCCTCGACATCACAGTCTTCAACCGTCTCCGTGCGGGCAGTTGGTGGAAGGCCCCGCTCGCCTCCACCCTTCTGTCCTCTTCGCTCGACACGGTGCTCTTCTTCTCCATCGCCTTCTCGGCCACTTTCGCCCTTCTCTTCAGCGCCGATGCCAACGCCGCCGTCACCTGGGCACAAGAGGCCGCACCGCTTCTCAACTCCGGCCCGACGGTCCCCCTCTGGGTCAGCCTCGCCATCGCGGATTGGAGCGTCAAGCTCGCCATGACTCTCATCACGCTGGTGCCATTTCGCATCATTGTCGGGCAAATGCTGCACCGCGCAAATTGATCGCGCCGATGGTAGATTTTCTTTTGACAAACACAAAATCTGTGCCACCTTCCGCTCATCCGAAACCCATTGAAAGGAGGTGATCCAGTGTCAAGAAAGAGATTGGAGAAGTGCGTCGGGACAGCTTGGGGGATGATCAGCTAAGGCAGCCCTTGGCTGGAAGTTGCCCAGGTGGATGCGTCTAACCGACCCCACCTCCTGAACTTTCGATGGGACCGTCCGAGACTGTCGGGCGGTCCTTTTAGTTTTCCGGCGCAGGCACATCCGCCAATCCCAAAGCCTCCAGCATGTCCGCCTCGGCCGCATCAATCGCCGCCATGATCTCGGCCTCGAACGCGTCCCGCGACACGGCCTCGTCCAGCTTCAAGATCGTGAAATCCACCCCCAGCATCACAGCGACCCCGCCTGCGATGCCACCCAAAATTGCCCCCGCCGTCGTTCCGGCCCCCGGTACGACGCTCCCACCCGCTGCCCCGGTCCCCGCCCCGATCAGCATTCCCGAACCCAAGGAAATCGCCTTGCTCCCCGCGATCTTGGCCAACGCCTCGGCAGCGGCAGTAAAGACCCCCTTGGCCAACATCTTGGCCCCCACCTTGGCCATGACAACACCTACCAGCGCTCCCGCCGTCACGCCGCCCAATCCGGCCGAGGCAAGGCGCATCTCAAACCCGATCGCCGTGGCGGACAGATCGCTCGTCAAAAGCGTCGCGGGCCGCTGACCGATCTCGATGATCCCCACATCATCGCGCGGGACCGCAGCAGCACATCCCCCCAGCACTACCGCCCGCCGCGCCTCATGCACCTCGGCCAGAACGCTGTTGCCTGAAACATCTGCGATCGCCCCTTCAAGCCCCGCCAGCGGATCGCCCACGGCCAGTTGTGCCTGCAACTCCTGATCCAGATAACTCACGCCCGACCCAACCAGCAGATAGGCCGTCCGCAGGTACTCGGCCCCCAGACTGTAGTACCAGTCCAGAAACCCCGGCACATTCGCCCGCACCCTGTCAAACCCGGCCCGCACCGCCGCCCGCAACGTCTCCCGCTGCGACGACAGGATTGCCGCAAACTCCGCGTCCAGCGCCTCGACCGCCGCAATCGTCCCCGGCGGACATTGCAGCGAGCCAATCGCCTCGGCCTCCACCATCTGCCGGATCGTCGCTGGCGACAGCGACTCTGTCACAACCCGCCCAGGCAGGTCCTCCCCGGACAAGACAGGCAATTCCCCTTCGGACAGGTCAGTCACAGGCAAACTTGCCGCCTCCGTCTGCACCGGCCCCAGATACCGGCCCGCCCCTGCCTCAAGCCCCGCCAGCGCCTGAAAGTACCCTGCCGTCAGCACCACACCGACCGCCGCCAGCAGCGCCACCCGCCCCGCTCCCACCCGCGCGGGCGTCGCGGCATCCGTCGGTACAAGTATCCGCCGCAAGGCCGCCCGCGGCAGCAGACCCGCCGCCATCGCGAACCCGACCCCCGCGAAATACCCGAACGCCGTAACCGCCCGCCAGGCCGCGATCACCCACCCCGGCACCGCCTGCCCTTCGGCCCAGCCCACCCCCCAGGCCTGCACCCCGGTCCACAGCGCCACAGTGTCCATGACCTGCGCCACCACCATGCTCGACCCAGTATAGCGAGGCTCTCCTGCCACCACTTCGGCCAAAGTGCCGCCACCCGGGACCGTGGCCAAAGCCGCCGCGACCGCCATCACCCCAGCCGCCCCGAAAACCGACAACAGCACCACCGGCTTGACCCGCGCAAAGGCCCGGTACCGCGCCGCCACCCGCCCCACGACAGGCGACACAGCAATCAGCAGCACGACCGCCCCCGTCGCCGCGATCCAGCCCAAAGCCGCAAATCCCTGCCCGATCAGCGCCGCCGCCACCCCGGTCCCCGCCATCAGCGCGGGCCCGGTGGCCACCAGACAGCGTAAAGGATGCCCCAGCCACAGCCACCACACCGGCCGTTCCAGCATTGCGCCCTGATGTGCCATCCGCACCGCCGACAGGCTCGCCAGCACCAGCCAAACCGGCACCGCCACGACCAGCACGACCGCGCCAGTCACCGCCAGCGGCATGGCCGGCCCCGTCACCGCCGCCAGGGCCAGAAGCCCCAGGATCACAAGGCTGACGACCGCAAAGCGGGCGGGTGACGCGATCACATGGACCTCCGTGCGGTTGCGCGTTATCTGGCAGCACGGCCCCCCTCCGTCAACCGCTCCCCTCCGTCAACCGCCCCCCTGACCGCCCCGAGGACCCATGCTCCGGATCAACGATCACATCACCCTCCAGGACTGGGAAATGACCGAGACCTTCATGCGGTCCTCCGGCCCCGGCGGGCAGAACGTGAACAAGGTCTCGACCGCCGTCGAACTGCGGTTCGAGGCCGAACGCTCCCCCTCGCTCCCCGTTCCGGTCAAGGCGCGCCTGCGCCGCATCGCCGGCTGGCGCTGGAATGCCGACGGCGCCATTGTCATTCAGGTCCAGGACACCCGCTCTCAGGCCCAGAACCGCGAAATCGCCCGCGAACGCCTCGCCGACCTCATCCGCGAAGCCTGCGTCGTCCCCAAACGCCGCGTCCCCACCAAACCCACCCACGGCTCGGTCAAACGCCGCCTTGTCGCCAAGAAGGTCCGGGGAGAGGTCAAGGCCGGCAGGCGCGGGGTGGAGGGGGAGGAGGAGTGAAATCATGCCATAGCTTACTGGATTTGTCCCAGAGTAGGGTCTGTGAAACCCACGTCTCCCATCGTGCCAGACACCATCCGCCAAACGCCCAACCTAAACCCTTACCTCCACCCGCTTCTGCTCGCCCACCCCGAACACCCGCTTGTACCGCTCGATCTCGGCCTCGGGCCCCATCGCCTTTTCCGGATTGTCCGACAGCTTGACCGTGGGCCGTCCGTCTGCCGACACCGCCTTGCAAACCAAACTGAACGGCGCCAGCGCGTCCCCTTCGACCAGCCCGGTAAAGTCGTTCGTCAGCATCGTCCCCCACCCGAACGAAACCTTGACCCGGCCCCGGAACCGCGCCGCCAGTTCCTCGATCTTCTGCACGTCAAGCCCGTCGGAAAAGATCACCAGCTTCTCGCGCGGGTCCTCGCCCCGGTCCTTCCACCAGCGGATCGCCGTCTCGGCCCCCTCCACCGGGTCGCCCGAGTCAATCCGCACCCCCGTCCATCCTGCAAGCCAGTCCGGCGCCCCGGCAAGGAACCCCGCCGTGCCATAGGTATCGGGCAGGATGATCCGCAGGTTGCCCTCGTGCTCCTCCTGCCAGTCGGCCAGCACCCGGTAGGGCGCTTTTCGCAGTTCGGCATCCGTATCGGCCAGCGCGGAATAGACCATGGGCAGTTCATGCGCATTGGTCCCTATGGCCTCCATGTCGCGGTTCTTGGCGATCAGGCAGTTCGACGTACCGACGAACTTCTCGCCCAAGCCCTCGACCATCGCCTGCACACACCAGTCCTGCCACAGGAACGAATGCCGCCGCCGCGTCCCGAAATCGGCCAGCCGCAGGTCAGGGATCCGGCGCAGACGTTCTGCCTTCTCCCACAGCTTCGTCATCGCCCGGGCATAGAGCACCTGCAACTCGAACCGCCCCATCTCGCGCAGCACGGCCCGCCCGCGCAGTTCCATCAGCACGGCCAGCGCCGGGATTTCCCACAGCATGACCTCGGGCCAGTTGCCCTCGAACGTCAGCTCGTACTGCCCGTCCTTCTTTTCCAGATGATAGGGCGGGAGCCGCATCCCCTCGAACCATGTCATGAAGTCCGACCGGAACATCTGCCGCTTGCCGTAAAACGTGTTCCCGCGCAGCCAGGTGCTCTCTCCGCGCGTCAGCGACAGCGACCGGATATGATCCAGCTGCTCCCGCAACTCGCCCTCGTCCACGAGTTCCGCCAGCCGGATGCGCGACGACCGGTTGATGAGCGAAAAGGTCACCTGCGTCGTCGGATGATTGCGGAACACCGACTGGCACATCAGCAGCTTGTAGAAATCCGTGTCGATCAGAGACCGGACAATCGGATCGATCCTCCACTTGTGGTTCCAGACGCGGGTGGCGATATCGACCATGAAGGGCCCTTTCGGTTTTTTCCTTGGTAAGACAAGGGCCCGCGCAGATGCAAGGGAACCGATGACATCAGGATGACAGCGTTGTCACCAGATGGCGCACGACGGCCTCGTCAACGGTCCGCACCAGCGCCCTTTCAAGCGTGGCGTCCTGCTCCGCCGCTCCCGTTTCCAGCGTCACCACCGCGAGCGTGACCGTCCCGCCAACCGACGGTACATGCCGCGCCAGCAACCCGCAGAGCGTCTCCAGCGCCGCCCGGTTCGTCACCCCCGTAATCGGTCGCTGGATATCCACCGACTGGATCGCCGCCTCGCACTGAAACCGCCCGAAGCGCGCCCGGCGCGATCACCTGCGGCGTGCCCGGCGCCGCAAACACGCCCACCGTGATGTCCCCGCTATAAGGCTCCACATAGGCCGCCAGCGAAACGGCCAGCGCCGCCACTGCCTCGCGCCGCCGCAAGAGCAGGAGCGCCGACCCGATCAGCCCGCCGAACACGCCCAGACCACACGCCCAGACCAAAGGCCAGCGTCATCCAACCCGGATAGGTCAGTATCACCTGCACCTGCTCTGCCGTCATGCCAACCCGCCATGAGGCTCTCTTCCGTCGCTGACAACGACCCCACGAACTGCTGGGCCCCACAGGCGTTCCACACAAGCCCAAGCCCCGCCGTCGCGCAATGCCAAAGCGGCACCCTCGCCGGGACCGAAATCGCGATCGTCATCTCGTCTCTCCTTCTGATCCATTCAGAACTCATGCCCTGCTGAAAGGATGGACACCCGGCGCCCCCCGGCTTTAGACAACCCACGCAAGAGATCTTCACCCAATCCGCATCATGTGTCCAAACCACACGCCCTTGCCCGCCACCTGACCAAGATTCCCCCCTTTGTATTGATCCGCCCCCCCTTTTCGGGCGATGCATCCTTGGACGCCCAAGGAAACCGCCATGCCCAAGACCATCCTGATACTGAACGGTCCCAACCTGAACCTGCTTGGCCTGCGCCAGCCGGAAATCTACGGCCGCGACACGCTGGCAGACGTGGCCGCCGCCTGCACCGCGCTGGGCGCCGAACACGGCCTCGCGGTCGAACTGCGCCAGTCCAATCACGAAGGCGAACTGATCGACTGGATACACGATGCACGCAAAGGGGTAGCGGGCATCATCATCAACCCCGGCGCCTATTCCCATACCTCCATTGCCATTCTGGATGCCCTGAACGCTTATGAGGGGCCGGTGATCGAGGTCCATATCTCGAACATCCACAAACGCGAAAGCTTCCGCCACCATTCCTACGTCAGCCTCCGGGCGGACGGGGTGATAGCGGGGCTTGGCGTTGAAGGGTACCAGCTTGCGCTGCGCCGGATGGTCACGATCACCGCGTGATCAACCTACGGGATCAAAGGACGGACGACATGGCACATCGCAAAGGCATCATTCTCGCAGGTGGATCGGGCACACGCCTCTATCCCATCACCATCGGCCTGTCGAAGCAGCTTCTGCCCGTCTATGACAAGCCGATGATCTATTATCCCCTGTCGGTCCTCATGTTGGCCGGCATCCGGGACATCGCGATCATCACCACCCCCACCGATCAGGACCAGTTCATCCGCACCCTGGGCGACGGCTCTCAATGGGGCCTTTCCCTCACCTATATCGCCCAGCCCTCGCCTGACGGTCTTGCGCAGGCCTATATCCTGGCGGACCCCTTCCTCGCCGGGGCACCCTCGGTCATGGTCTTGGGCGACAACATCTTCTTCGGCCACGGCCTCCCTCAGTTGATGGAGGAAGCCTCCATCAAACCGACCGGCGGCACCGTCTTTGGCTACCATGTTGCCGATCCCGAACGCTATGGCGTGGTCGATTTCGACAGCGCCGGCATCGCACGCGCGATCATCGAAAAACCTTCGAACCCTCCGTCCAACTACGCCGTCACTGGGCTCTATTTCCTCGACGGCACGGCACCATCCCGCGCCCGCATGGTCAAGCCGTCCCCCAGGGGCGAGCTGGAAATCACCACTCTTCTCGAAATGTACCTCGCCGAAGGCACGCTTGACGTGAAACGCATGGGCCGCGGCTACGCCTGGCTCGACACCGGCACGCACGCAAGCCTGCTTGACGCCGGCAACTTCGTCCGCACGCTCGAGGAACGTCAGGGCCTCCAGTCCGGCAGCCCTGATGAAATCGCCTTCAATCATGGCTGGATCACCACCGAGGCACTGCAGGCCCGCGCCAAACTGTTCGGCAAGAACGCCTATGGCAAGTATCTGTCCGATCTGTTGAAGCATCCCACGATCTGAACCAGCTGATCACGCGCTGATTCGATTTGCCTCAGTGCCCCGGTTCGGGCAAGTTTTCCGCGCTTTCAACAATGCCGCGTATTGCTGCATTTTGTCGCCCGTACATCACCCAGCCTGAACGTGTATCTCAGAAAGTGTTGTTTCCATCCCGGAAAATGCCTGACCACCGCCACAATCTCGACACGATCTGATACCGTATGGTTTGAAAAGAAGAAGCACCGCGACAAACCCGGATCAAGGATCGATAAGAGGCTGATCCTGGACGATAATTGTTGCAATGACGGATGTCAGCATGTGCGATCCTCAGCAACTGTTTCCCATGTTGCGTCAATGTCCGGCCAACACCACACAAACAATGCAATTGGCAAACCTGCCCACTGAATTCTGAGCCCACCTGCTTGGGAATTGACGATGGGTGAACTCGTGCAGTTAGTTCTGCTCTTGGTTGAGTTTAGGGTCGTCCACCGCTCAGTCTGAATAGATTTATCAATACGATGAGGCGCATCATCAAATCTGACTTTTCCTAAGGTCATTGACGATAATGCTTCAAGCAGTCTTATTTTCTCCTGCATGTGATTACGTTTGTCGAAAGATGAGGGTTCGGAATGGCGGAGGTTTTCGGCCTGCGCCCCAAGGGTGACGGGTACATGGTTCAACCTTTGCTCTAGCCATAACATCGGCAGAACAGGCCGGACAGACTGCCTTCGCAGGCAACAAGGACCATAACCAAGGGACCGCAGACCCGCGGGACGTGACCCGGCCTTGTTGCCGGACCAACCGAGTTTTGTCCAAGGGGGCAACGTGACGTACCAGACCCGAATGCCATTCGCCGCCGAACTGGCCTCAGCAAGCCCCGTGGCACCCTATGCCATCCCGGCGGCGGGCCTCTACGGCCGTTTCTTCAAGCCTCTGTTCGATATCGTCCTCGTCTTGCTGGCGGCGATCCCGGTCCTTGTCATGGTGCTGCCCCTGGCGCTTGTCGTCGCGCTGGATGGCCATTCGCCCTTCTACATGCAGGAACGCATCGGCAAGAATGGCCGCACCTTCCGAATGATCAAGTTGCGGACAATGGTCTATGACGCGGACCGCGTGCTCGAGGACTATCTGGACAGCAATCCCGTCGCCCGTGCTGAATGGGACCGGACCCAGAAACTGCGCAATGATCCGCGTGTCACCTTTGTCGGATGCATCCTGCGCAAGACCTCGCTCGACGAAGTGCCACAGCTCTGGAACGTTCTGATCGGTGACATGTCCATCGTTGGCCCGCGCCCGATGATGCTCTCCCAGCAGGACCTCTACCCGGGTGTCGAATACTACGCGATGCGTCCCGGCATCACCGGCTTCTGGCAGATTTCCGTCCGCAACGACAGCAGCTTTGCCGAACGTGCAGCCTTTGACCGCGCCTATTTCCGCAACCTGTCCTTCGTCACGGACTTCTGGGTCATGGTCAGAACCGTGCGCGTCGTGGTCAAGGGAACGGGCTATTAGGAACATGGCCGACCCGAACCGATCGGTCCATCCGGCAAGGCAAGGCCATGATTTTGCCACAGGAAGTCACTACGCGCTCTCGCCAACCTCAGTAATCGTGCCGGTATGTTAACAGCAAATAGTTGGGTATGAACGGATGCCAAACCTACTGGCCTATGTCGCGCTGGCCCTCTGGCCCGTTGTCGGCGCAGTCCTGTTCAACCGGCTCCCTGTCGGCCGCGCCCTGCTGGCCAGCATCCTGATCGCCTATCTGTTCCTGCCGCCGTCCCCGGCGATGTTCAACTTCCCCCTGCTGCCCGCCTTCACCAAGGAAACCATCGCAAGCGTGGTGGCCTTCCTGATCTGCCTTGTCCTTTATCGCGACCGGATGGATCTGATGCCCCGGTCCTCTGTTGCCCGCGTGCTGATGGCCATGTTCCTGTTCGGTCCGCTGTTCACCATAATGACCAACAGCGAACCCATCTATTTCGGCAGCTTCGGACTTCCTGGTCTGACGCTCAAGGAATGCCTCGGCACCTTCGCGCAGCAGGCCATCCTGCTCATGCCTTTCATCCTCGCCTACAACTTCCTGCGTACAGCGGATGATCTGCGCGATCTCATGTTAGCCTTCCTGATAGGCGGTCTGGTCTATTCGATCCCGATGCTGCTCGAAGTGCGCCTCAGCCCTCAACTCAACGTCTGGATCTACGGCTTCTTTCAGCACGATTTCATCCAGGCGATGCGGAATGGCGGATTCCGCCCCTTCGTGTTCCTCTACCACGGCCTCTGGGTCGCGCTTTTTGCGATGATGTCGGTCGTGGCCTCCGTGGCGCTCTTGCGGGGCGATCCCGGGCTCCGCCTCATCACTTACGCGCTCTGTGCAGTTTATCTCTTCATCGTCCTTGTCCTGTGCAAGTCCGCGGCCTCGCTCCTCTACGCACTCTTTGCGGTGCCGCTTGTCCTTCTGTTCGGCCAGCGCATCCAAGTCCGCGTCGCAGTGGTTCTGGCAACACTCGCGCTTGCCTATCCGGCTGCCAAGGGGCTCGACCTTGTACCGCAGGAACGCATTCTGGATCTGTCGGCCAGCTACGAACAGGATCGCTCCGCTTCGCTGGCCTACCGTTTCCACAACGAAACCATCCTGCTTGAACGGGCCTCGGAAAAGCCTCTGTTCGGCTGGGGCCTCTGGGGCCGCAACCACGTCCTTTCCACGCAAAACGGAGAGATCATGACCGTTACCGACGGCCGCTGGATCATTTCGATCGGCATGTTCGGATGGCTTGGCTTCCTCGCCGAATTCGGCCTTCTGACTCTGCCCGTCTTCGCCATCTGGCTCAAACGCAGATCGCCCGACAAACCGCTGTCGCCCTTCATCGGCCCGGCTTGCCTGATCCTTGGCCTGAACGTTCTCGACCTGATTCCGAATGCCACCCTGACCCCGCTCACCTGGCTCTTTGCGGGGGCAATCATGGGTTATGCCGAATCTCTCGAGACGGCCACGGAAATACGCCGGGCACCCGTGTTCAGGACGGTCATCTGACAATGACCATCCCCCGCAAACCCCGCTTGCGCGTCATCGCCGCCTTCCGCAACCAACCCGACGCGCGCCAACACAACCGTGCCGCCATCGCAGCCACCGGTGCCCGCGCCCGCGTTGATTCCCATTGCACAAGCGCCGCCAAGGCTGCGCAGATCGCACAGGTCCATGACTTGGCGCTGGGCCGCCGCGATGCCGCACCCGTGTGCCGTTTTGACGCCCCGCGCCCCATCTCTGCCGCGCCATCCCTGCCCGCCGGACCAAAGGTTGCCGCCCATGCGCATTGAACTTCCATCCCTCGCCCTGTCACTTGCCCTGCTCGTCTCTGCAACAGCCGCACAGGCCGACCGTGACGTGCGCGCCTTCTTCTTTGGCAACAGCCTGATCCATCACCTGACCGACACGGACGAAACCACCGTCCCCTACTGGCTGGCCAAACTCGCCGACGCAGGCGAACAGGGCTTTGCCTCCGACGGGACCTGGGGCTTTCTCGACGAATGGGCGGTCAACCTCCCGCCGCATCCCGAATGGAAGATCGAAGGCGTCACCCCGGTCTGGGATACCGAATCCTTTGCTTTCCGCCGCGCCGGGTTCAACACGATCATCCTGAACCCCGCCAACTTCATCCACTACGATCCGCCCGACAACGAACTGCGCGGCCCCAGCGCGGTTGAGCTGACCAAACGCATCTTTGACTGGGCCTCGAACCAGTCCGAAGGGATGCAGTTCTACCTCTACGAAGGCTGGTCGAACATGGAGGATATCGCTGACTATCCCCCCGGCAGGCGCGGCTTGGCCCGCTACTTCGCATTCAACATGGGCGAATATCACGACTGGAACGTCGAATACCTCGACGCCGTCGAACGTGAACTCCCCGATCTGCCGATCCGCCCGATCCCCGTAGCCTCGGTCCTCGCCCGCGTCCTGACCGAAACCAGCCTCTCCGATATCCCGGTCGAGGAAATCTATTCCGACATCTCCCCCCACGGGACGGCCACCAAATACCTGCTGGCCGCGATGGTCACCTATAGCGTCCTCTACAACGCGCCCGCCCCAGCCATCGACCTGCCCGACACGATCCACCCGATCCTGCGCGACAATTACGCGCTGGCCTCGGCTGCCATCTGGGCCGGACTGAACGGCAGCGCCATGCCACAGGACGCAGCCACCCTCCGCCCCGCCGGGGCACTGGCCGATCCCTGGCTCGGCATGGGCCTGAGCGGCATCGCCGACTATGCAACCCAACAGCCCTTCATCGACGTGATGAAGACCGCCCGCCCCTGGGTCGGCCACACCACCGACCAGTGGGGCGCGTGGGATGCCGTCCGCCTCGCTGACGAAGGCTACCTTGACGAAAACGGCTGGCTCCGCGCCATCCCACCCGAACTCGATCGGGTCGAGGCGCTGTTCCTCAACGAACAGCCCGCCGCCTTCCACTCACTTGCGGGGCGCTACAGGGTGACGTGGGAAGGGCAGGGGACCGTTTACGTCGGCGGCCTTGCCCGCGACGCCACCAGCGCACCCAACGAAATCTGGTTCAGCTACACCCCCGGCCCTGGTGTCGTCTGGGTCGGGATCAGCGCGACCGATCCTGCCGACCCCGTCCGCAACATCAAGGTCATCCGCGAAGACCTGATCCCCCTCTACGACGAAGGCCAGCGCTTCAACCACGACTGGCTCCGCGTGGTGGGTGACATGCGCGCTGTCCGCTTCATGGACTGGATGACCACCAACGGCTCGCCACAGGTCACATGGGCCGACCGCCCGCAGCCCGATGACTACAGCTACGGCTGGCGCGGTGTCCCGGTCGAGGTGATGGTGGACCTTGCAAACACCATCGGCGCCGACCCGTGGTTCACACTCCCCCACATGGCCGATGACGCCTACGTCACCGCCTTCGCCACCTATGTCCGCGACAACCTCGACCCCCGGCTCAAGGTCTATGCCGAATGGTCGAACGAAGTCTGGAACTTCATCTTCCCGCAAACCCATTGGACGCAGCAGCAGGCCATCTCGCGATGGGGCGATGTCGCGGCCGATAACGGAGGCTGGATGCAATTCGCGGGCTTCCGCGCAGCACAGGTCGCCGATATCTGGTCAACCGTCTTTGCCGATCAGGCCGACGTCCGCCTTGTCCGCGTCATCGCGACCCAGACCGGCTGGAAGGGTCTCGAAGACCCCCTCCTCAACGCCCCCCTCGCTCAGGCCGAAGGCCTGCCCGCCCCGTTCGAGTCGTTCGACGCCTACGCCGTCACCGGCTATTTCGGCTACGATCTCGGCTCCGAAGAAATGGCCGACAGACTCCGCGACTGGATTGCCGAAGGCGACGCCACCGAAAGGGTCACCGACGCCCTTCGCGACGGCTCATTCGATGATCTGGTACACGACCTCTTCCCCTATCACGCCGACGTCGCCGCCGATCACAACCTGCAACTTGTCATGTACGAAGGCGGCACCCACCTGACCGGCATCGGCCCCGTCGTGGACGACGCCGCCATCACCGCCTTCCTGACCGACTACAACTACAGCAAGGATATGGCCGCCCTCTATGACGATCTCTTCGCCGGCTGGCAGGAGGCGGGCGGCACCCTTTTCATGGGCTTTGTTGATGTCGCCCCGGCCTCGAAATGGGGCAGCTGGGGCGCACTGCGCCACCTGGACGACATGAACCCCCGCTGGTCGAGCATCGCCCGTCACAATGCCGATACCCCCGTCACATGGGAAACCCGCATCCCCGGCACATTTGCCGGAACGATCGTGCAGCAATGACCCAGCCACACGGGAACAGCGGGCCGCCCCTGCGGGACGACATGATGACCATCATCATCCCGGCCAGCAACGAAGAACGCCTCATCGGCCCCAACCTCGCCGCGCTGCTCGCCTCGGAACCGACCAAACGCGCGATCGAGGTGATCGTGGTGGCCAACGGCTGCCGCGACGCTACCGTCGCCGCCGCTTCTGCCCATATCCCCGAAGCCAAGGCCCGCGGCTGGACCCTCACCGTCATCAACCTGCCCCAAGGCGGCAAGCTCAACGCCCTGAATCACGGCGACGCCGCCGCCCATGGCGCCCACCGCGCCTATCTTGATGCCGACGTTACCGTCAGCCCCCCGCTGCTGGCGCAGCTCTGCCACGCCCTCGGCCGCCCCGACGCCGCCTATGCAAGCGGCCGTCTCAACATCACCGCCCCCCAATGCGGCGTCAGCCGCGCCTATGCCCGACTCTGGTCCCGCGTGCCCTTCATGGCCAACGGCGTGCCAGGCTGCGGTCTCTTTGCCGTCAACAGCGCCGGCCGCGCCCGCTGGGATACCTTCCCCGCCATCATCGCCGACGATACCTTTGTGCGCCTCCACTTTGCGCCCAACGAACGCTACAGCGTCCCTGCCTCATACGACTGGCCCGTCGCCTCCGGCTTCAAGGCGCTCGTCCGCGTCCGACGTCGTCAGGACCGCGGCGTCTCCGAGATCAACGAAAGATACCCCGCCCTCCTCGCCAACGAAGACAAGCTTCCGCTTGGCCTTTCCGGCAAGCTTCGCCTCGCAGCCACAGACCCCACTGGGTTCGCAGTCTATACGGCAGTCGCCCTTGCCGTCCGGGCCACCCCAGCGACAACGCCCGATTGGAGCCGCAGCAGATGACCGCCGTCCTGACCCGCCTGACCAAAGGCCGCAGCCTGACCGAACGCGCCGCGCGCGTCACGCTCATCACACTGGGCGGCTACATCATGGGCCAGGTCGTTCGCCTCGCCTCCAACCTCATCCTCACCCGCCTCCTCTACCCCGAAGCGTTCGGGACCATGGGCATCGTCCTCATGGTAATGATCGGCCTGCAGATGTTCTCGGACGTGGGCCTCAACGCCTCGATCATGCAAAGCAAACGCGGCGATGATCCCGGCTTCCTCGATACAGCTTGGACGATCCAGGCCATGCGCGGCGGCATCCTCTGGCTGACCGCCACGCTCCTCGCCTACCCGTTGGCCCTGTTCTACAATGAACCGATGCTGGCCTGGTACATGCCGGTCGCGGCTTTGGCCCTTGTCGTGACCGGCTTCAACCCGACGCGGATCCAGCAGGCCCACCGCCACCTCGAGGCATGGCGCATCACCGTGGCCGACCTTGCCACGCAGGTCATCGGCATCGTCATCGGCGTCGTGCTGGCCCTGCTGCTCAACTCGGTCTGGGCACTTGTCGTCGCTGGCCCCTTATCGGCCGTTGCAGGCCTCATCATCTACAACATGTCCCTGCCGGGCCATAAGAACAGCCTCCACTGGGACAAGTCCTCGGTCACCGAACTCGTCCATTTCGGCCGCTGGATTCTCATCTCCACCATCGCAGGCTTCGTCACTCTGCAGGCCGACAAGATCATCCTTGCCAAGCTTATCCCCCTTGAGGTCTTCGGTCTCTACAACATCGCCTTCTTCCTCGCCTCTTTTCCCTTCCTGATGGGCCACATGGTGATCGGCCGCGTCCTGATCCCCGTCTACCGCCAAAGCCCCCCGCTCGCCTCGCCTCAAAACTACGCCCGCCTGCGCCAGATGCGCTTTGCCATGACCGGTGCACTGACGGTGATGGTCGCCATGCTGGCCTTCGGCGGCGTGTGGCTGATCGACCTGATGTATGACCCCCGCTATGCCAGCGCGGGCGGCATCGTCGTTCTCATCGCCATCTCGCTCATGCCCAACCTCATCATCATGGCCTGCGATCAGGCGGCACTTGCCAACGGCGATTCCAAACGCTTCTTTGTCCTCACCGCCGCCCGCGCCGCGCTTGTCGTGATCCTCATGCTCGCGGGACTGTGGTATTTCGGCCTGATCGGTGCCATTCTTGGCCAAGGGCTCGCCAACCTCGTCGTCTATCCCGTGCTGGTCTGGCTTGTCCGCCCGTATGGCGCCTGGGACCCGCTCCACGACGCGTTCTATCTGGGTATCGGTGCGGTGATCTTTGTTTTCGGCTGGTGGCTCAATGCCGACGCAATCGCCGCATTGGCGTCTATCGGGCTGATGTAATGCGGTCATTCTGTGAATCGCGCCTCAATTTCTCCGCAATGCCCGGGCAATGCAAAATCCTGTAGAATGGGATCACCGGATAGCTTCCATGGACGGTTCATTTGACCCCAAGAACATAAGCGAGACGGACATCGCCATCGTCGGCATGGCCGCCCACCTGCCGGGCGCGCCGTCGATTGAGACCTATTGGACGAACCTCCGCGATGGCGTGGAATCCATCCGCCGCCTCTCGCGCGACGAACTGATCGCCGCAGGCGAAGCCCCCTACCTCATCAACCGCCCTGACTACGTCCCATATGCCGCCCCCCTCGACGGCTTTGAAACCTTCGACGCGGATTTCTTCGGCTTCTCGCCCAAGGAAGCCGCGATCATGGACCCCCAGCACCGCCAGTTTCTCGAGGTTTCGTGGGAAGCTCTCGAAAACGCAGGCCACCCGCCAGAAAACTTCGACGGCCCCATCGGCGTCTTCGCGGGCTGCGGCATGGGCAGCTATTTCTACTTCAACATCTGTTCGAACCCGGACCTCGTCGATGCAACCGGCATGTTCCTCTTGCGCCATACCGGCAACGACAAGGATTTCCTCTCCACCCGCCTGTCCCACATCCTTGATCTCAAGGGGCCCTCGGTCAACGTCCAGACCGCCTGCTCAACCTCGCTCGTCGCCACCCACATGGCTTGCCAGTCGCTCCTGAACGGCGAATGCGACATGGCCATCGCGGGCGGGGTGACCGTCGAACTCCCCCATGCACGCGGCTACCTCTACAAGGAAGGCGAAATCCTTTCCCCCGATGGCCATTGCCACGCCTTTGACCATCGCGCGCAGGGTACCGTCTTCGGCTCCGGCGCGGGCGCTGTCGTCCTTCGTCGCCTCAAGGACGCCATCGCCGACGGCGACCACATCTGGGCCGTCATCAAGGGCACCGCGATCAACAACGACGGCGCCGCCAAGGCAGGCTACCTCGCCCCCTCCGTCGACGGTCAGGCCGCCGCGATTGCCGAAGCACAAGCCGTCGCCGGGATCACCGCCGACACCGTCTCCTACGTCGAATGCCACGGCACCGGCACCTATCTCGGCGACCCGATCGAGGTTGCAGCCCTCACCGACGCCTTCCGCCGTACGACCAAGGATGTCCGCTTCTGCCGCATCGGCTCGGTCAAGACCAACATCGGCCACCTCGACACCGCTGCCGGCGTGGCAAGCCTGATAAAGACCTCGCTCGCCCTCCATCACAAGCAACTCCCGCCCTCCATCGGCTACGAAAAACCCAACCCCGCGATCGACTTTGCGGGCTCGGCCTTCCAGGTCAACGAACGCCTTCGCAACTGGACTTCTCCGGAAGGCCCCCGCCGCGCCGGTGTGAACTCGCTTGGCGTCGGTGGCACAAACGCCCATGCCGTGCTGGAAGAGGCGCCCGCCCGCGCGGCGTCCGACGAAAGCGATTTCCCCTTCCAGATCCTCACCCTCTCGGGCCGCACCAAAGCCGCGCTCGACGCCAATGCCGCCCACCTTGCCGCGCATCTCCGCCTGCACCCAGAACAGCCCTTGGCCGATATCGCATTTACCCTCAAGAAAGGCCGCCGCGCCTTTGACAAACGCCGTGTGATCGTTGCCGAAACGCATGAAGAGGCCGCCCGCCTCCTCACCGAAAACGATCCCCGCCGCGTATTCACCCACACGACCGTCGGCGACCGCCCCGAGAGTATCTTCATGTTCCCCGGCGGCGGTGCGCAATACGCCGGGATGGCCCGCGACCTCTACGAAACTGAACCCGTCTTCCGCGACTGGATGGACCAGGGCCTCGACATCCTTCAGCCGAAACTCGACTACGACGTCCGCGACATCTGGCTTCCCGCCGCCGGAAATGAGGAGGCCGCCGACGCCCGCCTCCGCACTCCCTCGGTGCAGCTCCCGCTCATCATGATCGTCGAATACGCGCTGGCCCAGCTCTGGATCAGCTGGGGCGTCAAACCCACAGCCCTGATCGGCCATTCGATGGGCGAAAACACCGCCGCCTGCCTCGCTGGCGTCATGTCCTTGGCCGACTGCATCGGCCTCGTCCACCTGCGCGGTCAACTGTTTGACACTGTCCCCGCCGGCGGGATGCTCTCGGTCGCCCTTCCCTCCGCCGAGCTGCAGACCCTGCTCGGCCCCGATCTTGACATCGCCGCCGTCAACGCCCCCGGCCTCTCGGTCGCCACCGGCCCCGATGCAGCACTCGTCGCGCTGGCCGAACGACTCCGCGCCCGCGACGTGGATTGCCAGCGTATCCCCATCAACATCGCCGCCCACAGCCGGATGCTCGACCCGATCCTCGACCGGTTCGGCACCTATCTCCGATCGATCCGGCTCCTTGCGCCAAAGATCCCCTTCATCTCCAACCGCACCGGGCAATTCATCACGGCCGAACAGGCCACCGACCCCGCCTATTGGGTCGGCCACCTGCGCGGCACGGTCCTTTTCGCCGATGGCCTGACCACACTCGGCGCCACCCCGAACCGCATCTATATCGAAGTCGGGCCGGGCAAGGCCCTTTCCTCCCTCGCGGGCCAGCACGGCACCGTGACCGCCAATCAGGTCATCGGCACCCTCCGCCACCCCAACGACACCATCGCCGACGACACCTATTTCATGGCCATGCTCGGCCGCCTCTGGGCTGCTGGCGGGCAATTCGACTGGGATCAGATCTGGGGTGATGCCCGCCGCAACCGCGTGCCGCTTCCCACCTATGCCTTCCAGCGCGCGCCCTATTTCATCGCCCCGGGCAAGGCGCAGACGACGGCCGCCGAACCCTCGCTCATCCGGACAGAAGACCCCGCCGACTGGGGCTGGCGCCCCGTCTGGACGCCCCGCTACGCCGCCTGCGACGTGGACGTGACGGGCGATCTCTCCGACTCCCCCCGTGAAACATGGCTCATCTTCGCCGATGAGGCCGGGCTTGCCGCCGAAATCGCCACGCGCCTCCGCAAAGCGGGTCAGACCGTGACCCTCGTCCGTCCCGGCGACGCTTTCTCCCGCGCCGGAAACGATGCCTATGTCATCGCCCCAGAACGCGGCCGCGAAAGCTATGACCTCCTGATCCGCGACCTCGCCGCGCGCGGCCGCACGCCCACGCGCATCGCCCATTTCTGGCTCGTCACCGCCGACGAACGCCACCGCCCCGGCTCCTCCTTCTTCCACCGCACGCAGGAACAGGGGTTCTGGAGCCTCCTTTACCTCGCGCAGGCATTGGCCGAGGAAGGCTCTCCCCCGCTCCACATCAACGTCATCACCTCGGACGCGATGCAGGTCCGCAGCGAAACGCTGCGCTACCCCGACAAAGCCACCGTCATGGGCCCGGCCCGCGTCATCCCCCGCGAATTCCCGGGCACGACCTGCGCTGTCCTCGACATCACGCTCTCCAAACGCCCGAACCTCGCCCAGATCGTCCTCGAAGACCTCCTGTCACCCCCCGCCAACCTGACCGCCGCCCTCCGCGACGACCGCCGCTATGAACAGTCCTTCAGGACCGTGCGGCTCGACCCCGCCGCCGACGTTCCCATCACCCACGGCGCCCCGATCCTCATCACCGGCGGCTTCGGCGGCATCGGCCTGACCGTGGCCGAGGCGCTGATCCGCCGCCACGCCACGCCCATCGTCCTCATCGGCCGCACCGCCCTCCCGCCGCGCCAAGAATGGGACAGCTACCTTCGCTCTGCCGCCGACGCGACCGCCCGCCGCATTCGTGCCGTCCGCCATCTCGAATCTGCCGGTGGCCGCGTCCTCTGCCTGACCGCGGACGTGAGCAACGTCGAAGACATGCGCGCAGTTGTCGCACAGGCCGAGGCTGAACTTGGCCCAATCAAAGGCATCGTGCATGGCGCAGGCGTCATCGACGACGCCCCGATCCTCACCAAATCCCCGATCGGGATCGAGGATGTGTTCACCCCGAAAATCCACGGCACGCATGTCATCGACGCGCTTTTCCCCGATGGCAGACTCGACTGGATCGTGCTCTTCTCCTCCTCTTCCACCGTCACCGCCCCGGCGGGTCAGGTGGATTATGTCGCCGCCAACGAATACCTGAACGCCTTCGCCAAGGCCCGTGCCGGGCGCAAGACCCGCGTCACCGCGATCGACTGGGGCATCTGGTCCGACGTCGGCATGGCCGCCGAAGCCATGGAGACCCGCACTGGCCGCCGTCCCGGTCCGCTCGAACCCGTGACGCAACCGCTTCTTGATCAGTCCGGGTTCGACGTGGATGGCAACCGCATCTTCACGTCCTCATGGCGCAGCGCTGACCGCTGGGTGCTCGACGAACACCGCACCGCTGCAGGGGACGCGCTCCTCCCCGGCACCGGCTACCTCGAACTCGCGGCCGAGGCGCTGGCCGCCCAAGGCGAAACCGGCCCGTGGGAACTTCGCAACCTGACCTTTCTCCGCCCGCTCGCAGCACCGGATGACAAGACGATCACCATGCGCCTCACGCTGCCCCACACCGATGCGGGCTATGGTTTCCGCGTGGAAAGCTCTGTCGAAGGTGCGGCCTTCGAGTTGAACGCAGAGGCCGAGATTGCCCTTCTTCCCCTTCCCACACCGCGCCCGCTTGACATCGAAACCCTTGCCGCCCGCCTGCCCCTGCCGAAAAAGGGCGACCTCCGTTCCCCGCAAGAAGCACATCTCCGTTTCGGCCCCCGCTGGCGCGTCCTGACTGAAATGACCATAGGAGACGGCGAAGGCCTGGCCCGCCTCCGCCTCCCCCCGCAAGGTGCCGAAGGCATGACGCTCCACCCAGGTCTCACAGACCTTGCGACCGGCTGGGCGATGGACCTCATCGCGGGCTACACCCCCGATCACCTCTGGGTTCCGGTTTCCTACGGCTCCGTCCGTGTCTGTCACCCGCTCCCGGCCGAAGTGGTCAGCCACATCCGCAATGCCGCCGACAACCGCGCCGACCGCCGGACGGCCACTTTCGACATCATCCTCGCCGCCCCCGATGGCACCGTTTGCGTCGCCATCGAAGGCTTCTCGATCCGCCGCATGGACGCTGCCCTCCGCTTCGCCGCACCCGTCGCCCCACGCGGCGAAGGCCCCCGGCCCCTCTCCCCGGCCGAAGAACGCCTGCGCCACAATCTGACCCAGGGCATCAAATCCGCCGAAGGCGCCGATGTCTTCTTCCGCGCCCTCGGCCTTGGCCTGTCCCAGGTCGTCGTCACCTCACTCGACCTCAACGCGCTCATCACGCAGGCCAGCGCTGATCAGACCGCCCATGCCGCCGACCAGACCTTCGACCGCCCGCAGCTCGACAGCGATTTCGTCGAACCGGCGAACGATATCGAACGCCGCCTTGCCGGGTTCTGGCAGGAACTTCTCGGCGTATCCAAGGTCGGCGTCGAAGACTCCTTCTTCGATCTTGGCGGCCACTCCCTCATCGCTGTCCGCCTCTTTGCGATGGTGAAGAAGTCGTTCCACGTCGATTTCCCGATCTCGGTCCTGTTCGAGGCTCCGACGATCCGCAAGTGCGCCGCGCTGATCGCGGGGCAGGGGGTCGCCACCGACTTTGCCGCCACCGCCAATCCGCCCACCCTGCTGCCCGTCAAACAGCAGCGCCGCTTCACGCACCTCGTCCCCATGCATCAGGGCGACGGCGGCCCGCGCACGCCCTTCTTCCTTGTCGCGGGCATGTTCGGCAACGTGCTGAACCTGCGCCACCTCGCTCACCTCCTCGGTACCGACCGGCCCTTCTATGGCCTGCAGGCCCGCGGTCTTTATGGCGACGCCGAACCCCACCGCGACCTGACCGAGGCCGCCCGCGACTACATCGCCGAAATGCGTCTGGTCCAGCCGCACGGCCCCTATATGGTCGGCGGCTTCTCCGGCGGCGGCATCACCGCCTACGAAATCGCCCAGCAACTCACGGCAGGAGGCGAAGAAGTCGCGGCCCTTGTCATGCTCGACACGCCGCTCCCACAGCGTGGCCCCCTGACCCGGGCCGACCGCATGACGATCCAGTGGCTCAACCTCAAGGAAGGCGGGTTCGGCTACCCCCTCCGCTGGGCCACCAACCGCGTGAAGTGGGAGTTCGAAAAGCGCCGGACAAAGACCGACCCCGAATCCGAAGCACCCCAGTTCCACAACGCCGCGATCGAGGCCGCCTTCTATGACGCCATCACCCGCTATCAGGTGAAACCGTGGTCCGGCCCCCTTACCCTGTTCCGTCCGCCGCTCGTCGGCAAATGGCAGGTCGGTCCCGGCCGCTGGGTCTCCTCCGAACGCGCCTATGTGCTGGCCGACAACGACTGGACCCCGTCCGCCCCCCGGATCGAAGTGTTCGAGGTCCCGGGCAACCACGACTCCATGGTCCTTGAACCCAACGTCCGCGTCCTTGCCGCCCGGATGAGGCGCGTCCTTGACGCCGCCGAACGGGCCCGCCCGCAACTCTGGCAACGGCAGGCCGCCGAATGACTGCCTCGGTCCTCGCCATCATTCTGAACTGGCGCACCCCGGCCCTGACGATCGAGTCAGCCGGGTCTGCCCTGCGCGAGATGGAGGGGATCACCGGCGAAATCACAATCGTTGACAATGACTCGGGCGACGGTTCCTTCGAAGCGATGACCAGGGCCGTCACCGACAAGGGCTGGTCCCGCGTCCGCGTTCTCCGGTCTGACAGAAACGGTGGCTTCGGCGCGGGCAACAACTTCGGCATCCGCGCCGGCCTCTCCGACGGCACGCGCCCCGATTACATCTACATCCTGAACTCTGACGCCTTCCCCGATCCCGGCGCCATCCGCGCCCTGCTCGACCATCTGGAAACCCACCCGGTTGCCGGCTTTGCCGGCAGCTACATCCACGGCCCCGACGGCGACACCCACAACACCACCTTCCGCTTCCCCTCCATCCTCTCCGAATTCGAAGGTTCCATCCGCTTCGGCCCCGTCACTCGCCTGTTGAAGAACCACCGCGTCCCGATGACGCCGCCCACAGTCACAACCCGGGTCGACTGGCTCGCCGGATGCTCCTTGATGATCCGCCAGTCCGCGCTGGACCGGATCGGTCTCTTTGACGAAACCTTCTTCCTCTACTTCGAGGAAACCGACCTCTGCCTGCGCGCCGCCCGCGCCGGGATCGCCACCGATTTTGTCCCCGAAAGCAGCGTGAACCACATCGGCGGCGAAACCACCGGCAGCAAACGCTGGACCAAGGTGCCCACCTACTGGTTCGACTCTCGCCTCCACTACTTCACCAAGAACCACGGCCGCACCTATGCCACCCTCGCCACGCTCTCGCACCTCAAGGGCGGCTCGCTGCACTGGCTCCGTTGCAAGCTGACCGGCGCCCGCCGCGCCGAACCGCCCCATTTCCTGCGCACCATGGCCTCGCACGCCTGGACTCAACTGATCCGCCCGCAGCGCTTTCCGGCCGCAGCACCCCAACCGACAAAGGCCGCCTGATGCCCGCCTTCACCTCCCTCCTCATCGGTCACGAATCCCTCGCCATCCAGTGCGGTCAGATGCTCCTTGACGCGGGCCACCCTGTCCGGGCCGTTGTCACCCGCCACCCCGACGTTCACCGCTGGGCCGAAAAGCATGGCCTGATGACCGTTGCCCCCGGCGCCGGCCTTGCCCGACGCCTGAACGGCCTCTCCTTCGACTGGCTCTTCAGCATCGCCAACCTCGACATCATCCCCGCAGATGTCCTGTCGATGGCCGGGCGCGGCGCGATCAACTTCCACGATGGCCCTCTGCCGCGCTACGCGGGCCTCAATGCCCCCGTCTGGGCGATCCTGAACAACGAACCCCGCCACGGCATCACGTGGCACCTCATCGCGGGCGGCGTGGACGAAGGTGACATCCTCGAACAACGCCTGTTCGACATTGCACCCAACGAAACCGCCCTCACGCTCAACACCAAATGCTACGCCGCCGCGATCGACAGCTTCCCGGCCGTAATCGGCCAACTCACCAAGGGCATCCTCGACCGCACCCAACAGGACCTCTCCCTTCGCAGCTACTACCCCCGCGCCGCCCGCCCGGCCCATGGTGGCGTCATCGACATCGCCGCCAAGGCGACCGAAATCGCCACGCTCGTCCGCGCCCTCGACCACGGTGATTACCGCAACCCTCTCACCTGCGCCAAACTCCTCCTTGGCGCCCACACCCTCGCCGCGGGCCAGGCCGAGGTCGCCTATGGTTCCGCCACCGCCGGCACGGTCCTTTCGGTCCTCCCCGACTCTATCACCATCGCCACCGCCGAAGGCGCAATCCGCCTCTCCGCCCTGCGCCACATGACCGGGACCAGCGCCTCCCCCATCGGCCTCGCTCTTGTTGGCGACATTCTCCCCTCGCCGCCCGCCGGCCTGACCGAGGCTCTGAAGGCGACTGTCAACGACGAACCACACTGGCGCGCTCATCTGGAAACGCTCCAGCCCGCCACACTCCCCAATCTCGGCGGCCCGCTCGGCACCGCGCCCCTGTCGCAAACCATCGCGCTCCCCGCAGACGTCACCCCCGACGATGCGCTCACCGCGATGGCCCGCCTGACCGCCCTCATGGCGGAAACCGGGACCGCCGACATCTCCTTCGCTCGGCCCACACCGCACCCCGGCATCGTCAGCCCCTGCGTCCCCGTGCGCTACTCAACACCTGAAGCGTTCCGCGCCTCCCTGTCCGAAGCCCGCTCCCGCACCCCGTTCGCCACGGATCTGCCGCTCCGCCTCGGCACCAAGGCCCCCGCTGGCGCGGAAATCGGCCTGTCCGACGATCCCGCCACCGGCCTGATTCATGGCGCCATCCTCACCCTGTCGGCCCACGGCCAGACGGCCACCCTCCACGCCGATCCCGCTCGGATCTCGCCCGCTGCCTTCGCCCTGATCGCCGCTCGCCTGACCGCGCTGATCCTCGACCCCGCCGCGCCCACAGCCTTCCCGGCCTCAGAACGCGACCTTGTCCTGAACGGCTGGAACGCCACCGGTGCAGATTATGACCGCACCACCACCATCCCCCGCCGGATCGAGGCGCAGGCCGCAAAGACACCGCGCACCGAAGCAATCGTCTTCGAAGGCCGGGCCGTGACCTATGACGCCATGAACCGTCAGGCTAACCGCGTGGCCCACCGCCTTATCGCCCTTGGCGTCAAACCCGGAACGCTCGTGGGCCTCCACCTCCGCCGTTCCATTGACCTGCTCATCGGCGCGCTTGCCATCCACAAGGCCGGTGCCGCCTACGTGCCCCTCGACCCCGGCTATCCCGCCGACCGCATCGCGCTCTATGTCGAAGACTCGGGCGCCCCCGTCATCATCACCCATTCCGGCCTCGTCGAAACGCTTCCCGCCCACGCCGCGCAGGTGCTGGTCATCGACACGGACGCCGACATCGATTCCGCCCCCGACACCAACCCCGACAGCAGCGCAACTGCCGAAGACCTCGCCTACCTGATCTACACCTCGGGCTCGACCGGCCGCCCCAAGGGCGTGATGATCGCCCACCGCAACGTCGTGAACTTCTTCACCGGCATGGACGCACGTATCCCCCACGACCCGCCCGGCGTCTGGATGGCTGTCACAAGCCTCTCCTTCGATATCTCCGTCCTCGAACTCTTCTGGACACTCTCGCACGGCTTCACCGTCGTCATCTCCTCAGACGACGACCGCCGCCTCGTCTCCTCGGGCCACATGGCCCTCATCGATCGCGGGATGGAGTTCAGCCTCTTCTACTGGGGCAATGACGACGGCGTCGGCCGCGACAAGTACCGCCTCCTCCTCGAAGGGGCCAAATTCGCCGATGCCAACGGCTTTGTCGCTGTTTGGACGCCCGAACGCCACTTCCACGCTTTCGGCGGCCCCTATCCCAACCCCTCCGTCACGGGTGCCGCTGTCGCTGCCGTGACCCGCAACCTCTCGGTTCGTGCCGGGTCCTGCGTCGCGCCCCTCCACCACACGGCCCGCATTGCCGAAGAATGGGCCGTCATCGACAACCTCACCAATGGCCGCGCGGGCCTTGCCATCGCTTCAGGCTGGCAGCCCGACGATTTCGTCCTGCGCCCTGAAAACACTCCGCCCGCCAACAAACCGGCGATGTTTGACGCCATCACCAAACTCCGCGCCCTCTGGTCCGGTATGCCCGTTGATTTCCCAACGGCCAACGGTGGCTCCTTTCCCGTCCTGACCCAACCCCGCCCCGTGTCGAAAACCCTGCCGATCTGGGTCACCACCGCCGGCAACCCCGACACGTGGAAAGAGGCGGGCAGCATCGGCGCCAACGTCCTCACCCACCTTCTCGGCCAGTCCATCGACGAAGTCGCGGGCAAGATCACGATCTACCACGACGCCCTGCGCGCCGCAGGCCACGACCCGGCGGACCACAAGGTCACGCTGATGCTGCACACCTTCATCGCCGAAACCCGCGACAAGGCCCGCGAAATCGCCCGCGAACCGATGAAGGACTACCTCCGCTCTGCCGCCGCCCTCATCAAGCAATACGCTTGGGCCTTCCCCGCCTTCAAGAAACCGTTGGGTGTGTCGAACCCGATGCAGCTTGACCTCGGCTCCCTTGAACCTGCCGAACTCGAAGGCATCCTCGATTTCGCATTTATGCGCTATTTTGATGATTCAGGCCTGTTTGGTACGATAAATGATGCTCTGGACCGGGTCGAGGAACTCAAACGCATCGGCGTCGATGAAATCGCCTGCCTGATTGACTACGGCATCCCCACCGCCCAGGTCCTCGAAGCCCTGAAACCCCTTGCCGAAGTCCGTCACCGCGCCAACATCGCTGAACAACTGCCCGCGGATGACTTCTCGCTCGCGGCCAAGATCGTGCGCCGTAAGGTCACCCACCTGCAATGCACGCCCTCGATGGCCCGCATGCTCGTCACCAATGACGACAGCCGCACCGCCCTGTCCTGTGTCAGGCACCTGATGATCGGGGGCGAAGCACTTCCCGGAGCCCTCGTCGCCGACCTCAACAAGGCGACCCCGGCCACCATCACCAATATGTACGGCCCAACCGAAACCACGATCTGGTCCACCACCCAGCCCGCCAGATCGACCGAAGGCGTCATCGGCATTGGCCGCCCCATCGCCAACACTCAGGTCTATGTCCTGAACGACGCCCGCGAACCCGTCCCCGTGGGCCAACCCGGCGAACTCTACATCGGCGGGGATGGCGTCGCGCGCGGCTACTGGCAGCGCCCCGACTTGACCGCGGAACGCTTCCTTCCCGATCCGTTCCGTCTCGGTAACCGCATGTACCGCACCGGCGACCTGGTGCGCTGGGCTGCTGACGGCACGCTCGATTTCCTCGGCCGCGCTGACCATCAGGTCAAACTGCGCGGCTACCGCATCGAACTTGGCGAAATCGAAGCCGCCATCGACACCTTCCGTAACGTGACCCAATCCGTCGTCACGGCACGTGAAGACACCCCCGGCCTTGTCCAGCTTGTCGCCTACTTCACCGCAACCGGCCCCGTGGATGAAATCGCCCTCCGTGCCCGGCTTTCTGCGGCCATGCCCGAACACATGATCCCCGCCCGCTTTGTCCGGCTCGACAGCTTCCCGCTGACCCCGAACAAGAAGGTTGACCGCAAAGCTCTACCCGCCCCCGTCGAACGCATTCTTACCGCCGTTTACACCGCCACGGTCGAAGGTTCGGCTGGCACCATCGCCGCCATCTGGACCCGCATCCTTGGCGTGTCCCAGATCAGCCTCCGCGACAGCTTCTTCGATCTCGGCGGCCATTCGCTCCTCGCGGTGCAGGCCCACCGCGAAATCCGCGACAAGCTCGCGGTCCCGCAACTCGGCATCACCGACATCTTCCGCTTTCCGACCCTCGGCGCTCTCGCCGCCCGGGTGGACGAGTTGCGCACACCCGAACCCGCAACGCCCGAACCCGCATCGCCCGGGCCGCACGACGATGACCGCGCCTCGGCCCGCAATGATGCCATTTCGCGCCGCCGCGAAATGCGCGCCCGCCGCGCAGGGCAGGGGTGAGCGTCCTCTACCTCGCCCGGTCCTTCCTCGACCCGCATGTCACCGTCGCGGGTGGCCTGATCGCTGACTTTCAGTCACGGCTCTGGCCCGGCGAACCCTCCGTCGTCGCCCGCGCCGTCCCGTCCCGCCTTGCCGAATTCACCGCAGGCCGCACTGCCGCCCGCATGGCCCTGACTGACCTTGGCCATCCGGCCTCCGCGATCCTCAAAGGCCCCGGCGGCGAACCCCTCTGGCCAGCCGGCATCACCGGCAGCATCAGCCACGGCGGCGGCTTCTGCATCGCCGCCGCCGCGCCGGCCTCACAGGCCCGCGCCCTTGGCCTCGATCTCGAACCCTTCCATCCCCTCTCACCCGACGTCGCCGCCGAGGTCTGCACCAAGTCCGAGGCCGCTCGTTTCCATAACCAACCCGACGCCGGCGACCTCCCTCTCCGCATCTTCTGCGCGAAAGAAGCGGGCTACAAAGCCATCTACCCCCTGGCCGGAATCCTTCTTGATTTCGACGCCTTCGACGTGACGCTCTCAACTGACCGCACCCGCTTTCAGGTCACCACCCTCCGTCACCTCGGCCCGTTCCCGGCCGGAACTGTGCTTGACGGCCATCAGGGCGTGGCTGACGGCCTCCTTCTCTCGGTCGTCCACCTCCGCCCCGGCTTCTGAATTGTGGCGGGATTGTGTTCCCGTTTTCCCTAACAGAAACAGCACGTTTCCATGAATGCCAGACCAAACGGGTCGCGTTCATGCGCGATCAAGGGTACACTATGGCAAGAAGATGGCATCTTTCCGGCAGACATCTGACCGCCCGAAGGATTCGCATCACCAAGGCCATGTTGGCCGGTAAAGGAGAAGCCAGATGGGCCCGATCGCATCCGTTCAGGATCTGATCAGCGCGCTGAAACGCCGCGCCGGTCTCATCACGCTTGTCATCCTGATCGGTCTTCCCCTTTCCGTCTTGTTCGCCCTGTCCCAGCCCCGCGAATACGAGGCAACCGCCGTCGTCCAGATTGAAGCACCCCGCATCGCCCAGAGCGTTACGGGCGCCCAGGACATGTCCGCTACAAACCAGCTTGATCTGATCCAGCAGCAACTCATGTCACGCGACCGGATCGTCACACTGATCGACGAATTCGACCTATATCCCGGCCTTCCGACCCTGACAGAAAAGATTGGCCAGTTGCGGTCGTCGATCATTCTGACGCGGCTGGTCGACCCCTCTCAGGCCTTCAACCCTGCCGCACAGCCCAATGGCCTCTCCATAACAGTCCGTATGGATGTGTCACAACAGGCCGCCGACGTGGCCAACGCCATGCTCAACTCCATCATCACCGAAGCCAAGGCCCGCGCCGACCAGCGCGCCGCCGGCACACTGGAATTTCTTGTGGCCGAGGAGGCGCGGGTCGTCGCCCAGATCGCCGAAATCGAAAACCGCATCGCAACATTCCGGGGTGAACATCTGGCCTCCCTTCCCGAAGGTCTGACCGCCCAGCGCGAACGCCTCACCGACCTTACCGAGCAGCAGATCGCCATCGACAACCAGTTCCTTGCCCTGCAAAGCACAAGCGACCGTCTTCGTGCCGAAGAAGTGACCCGCCAGACCGATCTGCTCAACCAGCAGCGCGCATTGATCACGGCAAACATCGAAAATGTGCAGGCTGCCATCGCCGCTACGCCGACGGTGGAAAGCCAACTTGGCGCAATGAACCGCGACCTGAACCAACTTGAAACAGAATACGAGGTCATAACGACCCGACGCACTGATGCTGCCATGAACCAACTCCTGGAAAGCCGCGATCAGTCGACCCGTTTCGAAGTGCTCGAAACTGCGCTCGTTCCGGAATTCCCGATTTCCACCAGCCGCAAGAAACTCGCGTTGATGTGTGGTGTGCTGACTGTAGGTCTGGCTTTTGGTCTGGCTCTTGTTCTCGAACTGCTGAACCCGGCGATCCGCTCTGCCGCGCAGATGGAGCGTCAGATCGGGGTAGTGCCGGTCGTCGTGATTCCGCATCTGCACGCCTCGAAACGGCGGCGCTGGCCCGGGCTCTCGGTTGGTGCTTTGGCGGCTGTCTTTGCGCTTGCTGCCGCGATCTGGTCCGCGATCCGGTTCGGTCTGATTGAACCAGCCATGGGTCTCATCCCGCGCAAGACGGGTCCGACACTGGTAAAGGTGCCCCGTCGCGCCTGACGGCGCGCGAAAAGGCTGTCAGTACTGATAATCGAAGATATCGGCGCCTTCAGCCTTGTTGAGGATCACGCCGACCACCGGCTTGTCCTCGCCCAGCCGCCGCACAGTTTCCTTCATGTGTCGTGGCGTGGTAAGTCCACCCGCAGTCACCAGCATGATACAGTCAAAGAACGGCTTGAACGCGATCACGTCATCCTGCGCCAGAACCGGTGGCATGTCATAGATCGTGATGTCCGGCTCCACATCTGCGATCATCTGTTCGATCACCGCCGCAGTGACCGGGTCATGGAACAACTCTGACACATAGCCTTCGGTCCGCCCGTTGAATCCAAAGGCGATATTGTCCCCGATGTTCAGCATGTTCTGTCCCGGCTTGCGCAGGAACTGTTCAACGGGAACTGCGCCACGCAGGAAATCACCCATGGGCGGAGTGCCCTTGACACCCATATAGCGCGCCATTGACGGGTGGCGCATATCCATGTCCATCACCACTGTCCGAAAGCGTTCATAGCGCGACAGCGCGAGCGCAAGATTGACCGTCGAAAACGACTTTCCGCATCCCTGCGTGGGCGAGGTTATGGCCACCCGTGACCAGCCGTTATCCTTCAGCGCCTGCAACAACCGCGTCCGCAACACGTCAAAGGCCGCATGGGCCAGGTTCTCGCGGCTTGCCGTGATCACCAGATTCCGGTTCAGCAGCGCCTCATCGACAGCAAAGGTCTCAAGGTTCTTCCACACATCCCGCTTCTGAAGGAATTCGCGCGGCACATCTTCGCGCTCGGGCACAGGCAAGGGGGCCGGGTGCGGTTTCACCACGCCCGCCGCCGCATCCAGCCGCGCAATCTCCTCCAGCAGCCGCACCCGCGCCGCCGGGTCAAGCCGGGTCTTGCGTCCACGCGGTGCGGTGTCGTCAATCATCAGACGGGTCCTGTCGCGGCCCTTTGGGCCCTCGACATCTCGTGTGGGACAATCTTGGCAGAATTAAGCCATTGGTCCCCACGCTCTTCGGTTTTCATCCTTCGGAAACTGACAGGCGATCACTTGTACTCGATCAGCACCATATCCGCTCCGCGCCAGCGGCGCAGATGATAGGTCAGCATCCCCTGTACATTCGCGATCTTCGACAGCGTCAAATAGAACGCCTGATGCAACGCCATCGCGCGCTCCATCCCGTCGCGCATCAGCCCCCGCGCCGTCTGCAGCCAATTGACGCCATACCCCAGCACGACCAGTCCCGCCAGCCACCACCACCCGGACACGATCCCGACGATGGCCAGCACCGGAAACACCGCGCCATAGACCCAGGCCCGCTGCAACTCCCGCCGGAAATGCGGCGGGTTCATCCGTCCCACCTCGGCAAACCCGTGCCCCGTCCGCACCGTCCTCTTCCACCAAGCCGAAAACTCCGTCATCGCCAGATCGTGCAACGTCATCACTTCGGGCAGCCGCCAGGCCTTGGCACCCGTCCGCCGCACCCGGATGACAAAATCCTCGTCCTCCGAACAGATCAGCCGGGGATTGAACCCGCCGACCTCCCGGAAGATGTCCGACCGCACCATCAGATCGCCGCCACAGGCGGCAATCTCTCCTGCAGGCCGGTGCCACTCCACCTCGGCCATCGCGTTGAACACACTGGCTTCCGGATGCAACTCGGTCCTCCACCCTGTCACCAGCCTCACTTCCGGCGTGGCCTCCATGAACGCCCGCGCCGCCCCGATCCACCCCGGCGCGACCCCGCAATCCCCGTCCACGAACTGCACAAGATCGGGCAACCCGCCCGCCTCCAGCGCCGCAAACCCCGCATTCCGCGCCCGCGCCGCTGTGAACGGCACCGAAGTATCCAGCTGCACGACCGCCACCCCCAGCGACTCCGCAAAGGCCACACTCCCGTCCGTCGACCCTGAATCGACATAGACGACCCGCACCCCCTGCGCTGTCAGGCTCGTGAGGCAGCGCTTCAGCCGGTCCCCCTCGTTCCGCCCGATCGCCACGGCCCCCACCGTCAGCGTCATTTCGGCCTCACCGGAAGTCCATCGGACCCCGCGAACAACCGCGCCAGCCACGCGGCCTCGGCGGCCCCGTCAAACTCCGCCATCACCTTGGCCCGGCCGGCCTCGCCCATCGCCCGTCGCCGCGCCGGATCGGCCATCACCGCGACCAGCGCCTCCGCCAAACCGTCCACATCTCCCGGCGCGACCAGCATCCCGTTCACCCCGTCCTCGACCAGCTCCGGCACCCCCGCGATCCGCGTCGTCACGACCGGCACCCGCGCCGCCAGCGCCTCCATCAGCACCACCGGCAACCCCTCGGCAAAGCTCGGCAAGACCAGCGCATCCGCCCCTTGCAATGCAGCCGCCACCTCGGCCTGCGTCCGGTATCCGGCGAACGTCACACGATCTCCCAACCCCAGCGCCGCCGCCTCCAAAGCCTGCCGCTCCGCCCCGTCCCCGATTAGCGTCAGCCGCAGATCGGCCCCTTGCGCACGCGACTTCGCAAGCGCCGCAAACAGCACCGGCACCCCCTTCACCGCCGCAAGGCGCCCCACAAACAGCAGATGCCCCCCGTTGGCGGTCGAAGGCGCATCATACTTCGCCGGGTCAATCCCGCAGTGCACGACATGCAGCTTGCCCCAGTGCCGCTGATCCGAAAACAGCATCGCCTGCGACCGGCAGAAATGGCTGATACAGGCCACAAACCGCGCCCGCGCGATCTTGGCGTCGATCCGCCACCGGAAGGGCTGATAGAAGATATCCGGCCCGTGCATCGTGAAACTGAACGCAATCCCGGACATCTCCGATGCAAGCATCGCCACCGAACAACTGGAATCCGAAAAATGGTTGTGCAGATGCGTGACGCCCTGCGCCCGCAGATGCTCGGCCAGCACCGCCGACTCCAGGAAATAGAACAGCTGCCACAGAAACGCCCGGACACCCGGCGACCCCGTCGTCAGCGCCAGTCTTAGCGCCGCAAACCACGCCCCCGGCCGGTGCCTCAACACGCCCCAATGCGCCCGGATCAGCGTCACAGGGTTCTTCGCCGCCCCCAGCACGGCAAAGGTCGCCGCCTCCTCATCCTTCTGATCAGCCAGCACATCCTTGGGCCGCGCCCGCCGGATCGTGCAGGTGACAACCTTCACCCCCTGCGCCCGCAGTGCCGCAATCTCGCGCTGGATGAACGTGTGCGAAACCTTGGGGTACTCCCCCGTCAGATAGGCCACCACCCCGTCCATCCGTCCCGCCACCTTGACTGACTGCCCCACACACATCCACCGTAGAACCGTGGCAAGATTTTGTCCCTGCCTCCGTCATCCTGCACCCTGACGTTCTTCACCCAGATTGATCTGGAATGAAGAGGATCTGTTTTTCAACGTTTTGCAAAAGTTCTCTTGCACTCGGTTTGACCTGGATCGTGCGGACTTGGGACAGAACGACCAAAGCAGGGCCAAGTCGCAAGAAACATAAGCCAATGATTTCAATGGTGTTTAGAACGGACCGTGCGGTGTCTTCGCACGGCGCACGGGAACTGATTCATTCCTGTCCACTTGTCCACACTTTGACCGCATGGCCTGACCTCTGAAGCCTCATTTTCCATCTGGGCCGTCACCCCATTCAGTCGCGCGGGGGTTGTCTCGGATGTCCTCGGAGAGTGGCTGCCGGACCCTTTCGACGGTCGCATCGACGTTGCAAAGATCGTCATGGAGAACCAAGGCCTGTGCGCTGGTTGGGGTTCACTCCGCCCCACCCCCGGTCAAGCGAAGTCGCGTGGCCCAAGCAGAGCGAGCGCCCCCAGCACCTCGACCGTATCCTCCCCGCACCTTGGCGGCGCCCGCCGGTAACTTACCGGCGTCCGTGTCAGCTTCAGCGGATTGCCCAGCAGCCGCACGACGCCGCCCGCCACATCTGGCCGCGCCATCTCGATCACCATCTCCCGTGCCGCCACCTGATCCGACGCCAGAGCCTGATCGATCCGGTTCACCGGCCCCACCGGCACCCCCGCCGCCTCCATGACGGCAATCACCTCTGCCATCGGCCGGGCCCGGAACAGCGGCGTCAGCGTGGCCAGCAACGCCTCCCGGTTCACCGCCCGCGCCGGGTTCGTCGCATAGTCCGGCACATCCGCCAACCCGCCCACCCCCAGCGCTTCGCAGCACCGCCGGAACTGCCCGTCGTTGCCCACCGCCACGATCACATGCCCGTCCAGGGCCGCAAACACCTGATAGGGTACGATATTCGGATGCCCGTTCCCCCGCCGCACCGGCACCTTGCCGGACGCAAGATAGTTTGCCCCCTCATTGATCAGCCAGGCAATCTGCGTATCGACCAGCGCCACGTCGATGTACTGGCCCTCGCCGGTCCGCTCACGATGCCGCAGGGCCGCAAGGATACCGACGGTCGCATACATCCCGCAGACCACATCCGCCACGGCGACCCCGACCTTCATCGGCATCCCCTCCGGCTCGCCGGTCAAGGACATGATCCCCCCGAACCCCTGCGCCATCAGGTCATAGCCGGGCTTGGCCGCATGCGGCCCCGTCTGTCCGAACCCCGAGATCGAACAATAGACCAACCCCGGCTGCGCCTTCAGCATCGACTCATGGTCCAGCCCGTACTTGGCCAGCCCTCCGGGCTTGAAGTTCTCGATGACCACATCTGCCTTTGTCGCCAGCGCCCGAATCGTCGCTTGCCCCTCGGCGGATGCAATATCGACCGCGACAGACCGCTTGTTCCGGTTGGACGACATGAAATAGGCCGACAGGTCCGTCGGTTCCCCGTCCGACCCCATCACGTAGGGCGGTCCCCAGGCCCGCGTATCGTCACCGCCCCCCGCCGGGTTCTCGATCTTGATGACGTCAGCCCCCAGATCACCCAGCAGCTGCGTGCATGTCGGCCCCGCCAGAATCCGCGTCAGATCAAGAATGGTGATCCCGTCAAGTGCGCCCGTCACGTCCATCTTCCCGTTCTGCCGTCAACCACCCCACCCTATACGCCCCCCCAACCCCCCGCAATCACACGTAGGGTGGGGAAAACCCACCACCCAAAGCGAGGTCGCGCGGACGCGCGGCCCGCGCCACACGCAACGTCCGCCCCGAAAACCCCGCATCAACCAGTGCGCCCTATACAAACCAATGAACAGCCCGTTACCCGACCGCGCAAAACATACCGACGCAATACCGACGTGATACCGACGCAATACCGACAGTCCACCGACACCGAAAATAAATTGAAAACAATAGGATGCAGGGGTTTCACAGGCTCACCCCCCGCGCATCCCGAAACCCTAACCCTTGGTTAACGCCGCCCCGCGCATCGCCTCTCCGATCAGCGCCACCCCTTCGGCAATCCGCGCCGCCGGGATTGATGAATAGGCCAGCCGGAAAAACTCTATCGGCGGCCGTTCCGCCGCAAAGAACGGCGCCCCCGGCTCGATCAGCACGCCCTTGTCCCGCAGACCCGCCGCGACCCGCTCCATGTCCATCCTGTCAGGCGCCCGCATCCACACGCTCGACCCGCCCGACGTGCCCTGTCCTGCCACCACCAGCCCCTCGGCCTCCAGCGCCGTATCCATGATCCGCCGCCTTTCGTGATACGCCCGCCCCATCCGCCGGATCAGCGCATCATAATGCCCGAGCGACAGGAAATAGGCCGTCGTCCGCATCACATGCCCCGGCGGATGCCGCAGGACCGACGCGCGCAAGGCTCGCGCCTGAGCGATGAACGGCGCCGGCCCCGCCAGCCAGCCCAGCCGCAGCCCCGGAAAGATCGACTTGGAGAAGCTGCCCACATGAATCACCCTGCCTTCCCGGTCGAGCGACTTAAGCGCCGGCGAAGGCGGCTTGAGGAAGGACATCTCGAACTCATAGTCATCCTCGACCACGATGAAATCCTCGGCCCCGGCCCGGTCCAGGAGCAACTGCCGCCGCGCCACGGGCATCGTCACCGTCGTTGGGCACTGGTGGCTCGGCGTCGTGAACACCACCTGCGTGTCGCGCGGCAGGCTGTCAGGGTCCAGCCCCGCCCCGTCGATCGGCACGGCAGTCAGCGGGCACCCCACCTGCTGCAGAATCGCCCGCAGCGACGGATAGCCGGGGTCTTCGATCACCGCTGGCCGGTGCGGCCCCAGCAACACCTGCGCCGTCAGCCACAGCGCATTCTGCGCCCCCAGCGTGAGCAGGATCTCATCCGGGTTCACCAGAATCCCCCGCCGGGGCAGGGTCTGGCGCACGATGAAATCGATCAGTAGCGGATCATCCTGATCGAACTGGTCCGCAGACAAGCTCTCGAAATCCCGCCGCCCCAGCGCCCGCAGCGCACAAAACCGCCAGTTTGCACTGTCAAACAGCGTCGGATCGGCCTGCCCGTAGATGAAGTTATACCTGTAGCGCGCCCAGTCCTTCGGCTTATCCAGCCCCAGCGACGGCAGACGGTGGCCAAGGAGCCGCCCCCAGTCCACGCTCCCCTCGACCGCCGCCCGCGCCGGAAAGGCCGGCGGCTCGGGCGCGTTCTCGGACACGAAATACCCTGACCGCCCCTTCGCCGTCAGATAGTCATCCGCCACCAGCTCGTTATAGGCCAGCGTCACCGTGATCCGGCTCACCCCCAGATGCACCGCCATCGCACGCGACGACGGCAGCTTCTCGCCCCGCCGCATCCGGCCAGTCAGGATGCCCTGCGCGACCATCTGCTGGATCTGCGCCTGCAATGTCCCGGGGGCCGCCCTGTCAAGAATGAAACTGTCAATCGAAATCATGGTATCTGGCCCTATGATCCCGGCAGCTTGGACTTCCCCACCTGTCAGAACAAGCCCCGACAAGCGAAACGTTTGGCGGACTCAGCAATCTCCGGCAGCATTGCGCCCTTCATTTCAGACCTGATCATTGCCATGCGAATTGCCCGTGCCCTTCTCGCCGCCATCTTCTGTTCCCCGACCATGACGCTGGCCCGGTCGGACTACACGACTGTGCCCGATATCCTCTCCCTCGCCCAGAAGATCCTGACCGGACGCGCTGACCTGCCCGACCTCCAACGCTGACGTTTCGGGGCCGAGCCGGTCTATCTCATGCTGCATTACGGCATGACTGACGCAGATCAGACGGCAGCCCTTCTCGCCTCACTCGACGGTGCGTCGAAGCCGCCGATCTGATGGGCGCGCTTGCTGTCACCCGAGACGAAATTACGAAAGGTCTTGCCACGCTCGACCCAGATCCCGTCCGCGCCTTTGCAATGTCGGGTTCGTCCATCGAACGGGCGATCCTTCGGGCCGACAATGGCGCATCCTGCTTCCCGCTTCTGGTTCAGGCACTGGCCAACCCTGTTTTGGCGCCACTGCTTCCACCGAACGCGCCCCTTGGAACTGTTCTCCTTGCGCAGGTGACCGATCCCACAGCCCGATGCGACGCTTCTTGCACTGTCGAAATCCGCCAGGGCCGCCAGCTTCCTCATGCCCGCTGCGACTCTTGACGCTCCGATGTCGGACCGCGCGGCCTTCACGACGCTGACGACCGCTCATCAGTCCGATCCTGCGTTCAACGCCGATCCGGTCGGGAACCGGTACACATTCAACCTCGCCACGATCAAGGAGGATACCGGCATCCTCCCCCGTCCGCCCTCTCAGGACGGGACGGTCGTTGCCGACCGCGCCGAAGGCGACCCTCTGGACGATACGTCGATACCCACGCGGCCCGCCTTGCTGACAGATGATTTCGACTGGGCGCTCTGGACCGACGTCGCAACTGCACTGGCCGAAGACACCCTGCCTGAGGACGATCCGACACACATGGATATCGCTCACTCTCTACGCCGGGGCGATGAGCCTTGCATAGACCCGCGCCCTTGCTGACCAGACGGACGACCCCGTCGAACGGTTGGCGATTGTGCGCGATGTGATCCAGCGCCTCGACCGCCAAAGCGACGCGGCAATGGCCAATTCTGGCCAAGCGCATGTGCTCCGCGGCGACTTTCTCCTCAAGTCCTGAAACGAAAGATGGGCCGCCTGAAGGCGACGCCTTCTGATCTGTCCCGAACCCCTTACTGGGTCGGTGTGATCACGATCTCCACGCGCCGGTTCTGCGCCCGGCCCTCGGCCGTCTGGTTTGTGGCGATGGGCTGGTTTTCACCCATGCCGGTCACGCGAATGCGGTTCGCCGCCACGCCCGAACTGATCAGGACCGATGCCACCGCCTGCGCACGCCGCTGCGACAGGTCAAGGTTATACTCAGCCGTCCCGGTGTTATCGGTATGGCCCAGCACCGTAATGGTCGAGTTCGGATAGCGGTTCAGGTTCGCAGCCACATCGCGCAGGTCACCCTGCAGCGTCGGCGTAAGCGTGGCTGATCCGGTGGCAAACAGGATATCCTGCGGCATCGTCACGATCAGCGACGTGCCCGTGTTCACAATGCCGACGCCCGCGCCCATCTCATTGCGCAGTTCGGCCTCTTGCTGGTCCATCGTATTCCCCGCCAAAGCACCCACGGTGCCAAGCACGGCAGCACCCAGCGCCGCATTGCGGATCGACTCGGTCGCGTTGGCGCCCGAAGCCGCGCCCACTGCCAGACCTACGGCCGCGCCCGTCAAAGCACCGATCTGGGAATTGCGTGTGCCCTGACCTTCCACCGGCGGCTGGCAGGCCGTCAGACCAAGTACCGACACGGCGGCGACAACAACGGGGATCTTCGCAAAAGACATCTGGCAAACTTCCATGACTGACGGGGCACGACCTGTGCCCCTGTTGCCTCATATTGCCTAAAACGCAATGCTATCCAATATCACAATTCAGTTGGGCAGAGTTTTGCCCAAATTGCGCTGCCCGGGCCCCACGTAGCCCTGCTCAGGCCTCCGCCCGCGCCGATTCCCAGGCCAGAATCGCCCGCTTCACCGGTAGTCCCCAATGATACCCGCCCAAGGCGCCCGACTTCCTTAGCGCTCTGTGGCACGGGATCAGCCAACTGATCGGGTTCCGCCCCACAGCCGTGCCCACCGCCCGCACCGCCTTGGGATGGCCGATGGCCCCCGCAATATCGGAATAGGTCGTCACGTGGCCCGACGGGATGGCAAGCAGCGCCTCCCACACCTTGATCTGGAACGGCGCCCCAATCAGGAACAGCGGCGCCGGATCAAGCCCCGCCTCTGCCGCCCCAAAGGCACGCAGCACCCAGGGCCGCAGCATCATCGGGTCTTCCACAAACTGCGCCCGGGGCCAGCGCCCGGTCAGGTCGCGCATCGCCTCCTCCTCGCCCGTCTCACCTGCAAATGCGATCCCGCAGATACCCTTCTCGGTCCCCATGACCAGCGCCGGTCCAAAAGGGCTCTCGAACCAGCCCCAGCGAATCCCGAGCCCGTCGCCTTCTCGCGCAAACTCACCGGGGCTCATTGCCTCCCAGCGCAGAAACAGGTCATGCAACCGCCCCGACCCCGACAGCCCCACGGCATCCGAGGTCTCCAGCATCGTCTGCCGGTCACGCAGCAACAGCTTCGCCTGACCCAAAGCCAGATACTGCTGATACCGCTTGGGCGAAACACCGACCCATTGCGAAAACAACCGCTGGAAGTGGGCGGGCGACATGTCCATTTTCGCCGCCAGTTCTTCCAGGGTCAGGGGAACGTCGCTTCCGTCGATCAGATCGATGGCGCGGCGCATGACGTGGTAGTGATATGACTGAATTTGTTCCATGAAGCTGATCTATCGCGTCCTCACTTGCCCCGCGACCCGGATTTTGCGCATCCCGACGCTTGCCCACGGCACCCTGTCCGGGCATAGGGAACACATGGTCCGCCAGTTGAACTATCACGAGATGCGCGAGGTGTTCACCCGCTTTCAGGAGGCCTCCCCGGCCCCGGAAGGCGAGCTTGAGCATACCAATGCCTTCACCCTTCTCGTCGCCGTCGCCCTCTCGGCTCAGGCGACCGACCTAGGCGTCAACAAAGCCACCCGTGCGCTCTTCGCAATCGCCGACACGCCGCAGAAAATGCTGGCACTCGGCGAAGAAGGCCTGATCCAGCACATCAAGACGATCGGCCTCTACCGCAACAAGGCGAAAAACGTCATCCGCCTCAGCCAGATCCTTGTGGACGACTATGGCGGCGAAGTCCCCAACTCCCGCGCCGCGCTCCAGTCCTTGCCGGGCGTCGGCCGCAAGACGGCGAATGTCGTGCTCAACATGTGGTGGCATCTGCCTGCACAGGCCGTCGACACCCACATCTTCCGAGTCGGCAACCGCACAGGCATCGCCCCGGGCCGTGATGTCGATGCCGTCGAACGCGCCGTTGAGGACAACACCCCCGCCGATTTCCAGACCCATGCCCATCACTGGCTCATCCTGCACGGGCGCTACACTTGTGTGGCTCGCAAACCCCGATGCTCGCTTTGCCTGATCCGCGACATCTGCCTTTCCGAGGACAAGACCCCATGAAATCATACCACGTTGTCGGCATCGGCAATGCCATCGTCGATGTGTTCACTCTGGCCGACGACACGTTCATCGAACTCATGGGGATCGAAAAGGGCATCATGCAACTCGTCGAACGCGACCGCGGCGAGGTGCTCTATGGTGCCATGAAGGACCGCGTGCAGGCCCCCGGCGGATCGGTTGCCAACACGCTGGCCGGCCTGGGCAACCTTGGCCTTAAGACCGCCTTCATCGGCCGCGTCCATGACGACGCGCTGGGTCACTTCTATGCCCGCTCAATGGAGGACAACGGCACCGATTTCGTCAACCCGCCCGTCCCCGGCGGCGAACTTCCTACCTCCCGATCGATGATCTTCGTCTCGCCCGATGGTGAGCGGTCGATGAACACCTACCTCGGCATTTCCTCCGAACTCGGCCCCGAGGATGTGTCCGACGACGTGGCAGGCAAGGGCAGCTTCCTCTTTCTCGAGGGCTATCTCTACGACAAGCCCAAGGGCAAGGCTGCCTTCGAACGCGCCGCAAAGCTCTGTCAGGACAATGGTGGCAAGGCCGGAATCGCATTGTCCGACCCCTTCTGCGTCGACCGCCACCGTGACAGCTTCCGCCGCCTCGTCCGCGATCTTGACTATGTGATCGGAAATCAGCACGAGTGGGAATCGCTTTACCAGACCGACCTTTCCTCCGCCCTCGAAAACGCGGCCCGCGATGCCGAAGTGGTCGTCTGCACCCGGTCGGGTCACGACGTGGTCATCGTGCGCGGCGAGGAAGAGGCGATCGTTCCGGTCCACCGCGTGGTACCCGTCGATGCCACCGGCGCAGGTGACCAGTTCGCGGCAGGCTTCCTCTATGGCATGGCGACGGGCCAGTCGCTGGCCATCTGCGGTCGCATGGGCTGCATCGCTGCCGCCGAAGTCATCAGCCATTTCGGCGCAAGACCCGAAGCCGATCTTAAGGCGCTTTTCCACAAGGAAGGGCTGATCTGAAGGCCCTGGCGGAAGCCCAGAGGTGCTGTATTGCGCCTCAGGCGAAGGCATTTGGCCGACAAGGAAACATGAAGAGCGCCTGGTCTGTTAGGGGCGCGGTAATCTTTAGTTGTCATGTTCAGGTTGCGGTGCAGGCTGAGTAGCCGATGACCGCTGGCGAAGAAGCCATTCTTCCGAGGCCGGGCGCCCGCGCCCTGTCCGGGGGAACGCACCGTACCCATGATGTCTTTGTCGTTGAATTACCTCGTGGGGCTCCGCAGAAGCCGGGGCAGAGCCCCCTCAACGCCCAACCCGGTCACTCGGCCAGTTTTGCGTGAACCTCAGCCAGATCGATCTCGCCCAGCGGCATCTTGTTGCCCGGGTTCTCGAAATCATAACGGAAGAGAAGGAAGTCCTTCTTGTAGATCTCGTACATGAGATGCATCGAAAGGTCGTCAAAGTAGTCCTCGACCGGATGCGTTCGTGCAGGCCCGTGCCCTTCGCTTTCATTGAACCGCGGCACGTTCTTCAGCACGACCGGATGCTTCGTCGTCACGTGGTCCAGGACAACCTGCATCCCTTCGTTGAACTTTTCGGTCCAGATGATATGATCATATCTCCCGCCATTCACCACAAAAGTCGATGTATGGCCCGTCATCGATGACCAGTGAATGTCAGGATCCATGGGCTTGCGCCAGCGGATGGTGTCACGCGCAAACAGAAGGAAGCGGCGAAAAGACTTGATCTGGTCGAATTCGAACCCGTTCTCAGGCGATCCCACTTCGATCCCGTATTTCTGGATCAGCATCGGCACAAGGTTGCCGCGATAGCGCCGCCCGTTCCGCTGGATACCGCAGATCTTGTCAAAGAAGGAAGACAAGATGCGGGTATAGGGATTTCGCACGCATGTGAAGGCATAGCTTCTATGTGACCTGACATTGGTCTCGATCAACTTCTGGCTGTGATCAAGCGCCCATTTGTGCATCCCGTCGGTCGCGTCATGGATGTCACCGTCATAGAACCGGCCCTGATCCGAATAGTACATGATCTGGCCGATCGTCGAACAGGCGCATTTCGGCACGACCCGATAGACCATGCTCTCGCTTTCCGTCATCCATGTGCCGGGAAAACCCATCGATCCTTGCCATCCTGCCGTATCGTCTCCTCCAGCTAAATCACGATCTGGGCAGAACCAAGACAGGAAAAAAGCAAAGACACCCTGTTTCTTCAAGGCCGGTTCACGGTATCAGGGGAAAACAATACCTGATACCGAGGCAGTCTGTTTTCGCAAATGGCAAAGATCGCCTTCATCCTTCTGTGCCACAAGGACCCCGAGGCCATCATCCGGCAGGCGGGCCAACTGACTGCCGCCGGGGATTTCATCTCGATCCATTTCGACGGCCGCGTGCCCGCCGCCGCCTATCAGCAGATCCGCGAGGCTCTGGCCACGAACCCCAACGTCACCTTCGCCGGCCGCCGCATTAAGTGCGGCTGGGGCGAATGGAGTCTTGTGAAAGCCACATTGCAGGCCGTGCAGGCAGCCCTCGACGCCTTTCCGCAGGCCACTCACTTTTACTTGCTCTCGGGCGACTGTATGGCGGTCAAATCCGCCGTCTATGCCCATGACTTCCTTGATGCCAACGATGTCGACTATATTGAAAGTGTGGACTTCTTTGAAAGCGGTTGGATCAAGACCGGCATGACCGAAGAGCGGCTGATCTATCGTTACTGGTTCAACGAGCGCACTCAGAAGTCGCTCTATCATTGGAGCCTCTGGACTCAGCGCCGTCTGGGCCTCAGACGCGAAATCCCCGCCGATCTGCAGATGATGATCGGCAGCCAGTGGTGGTGCCTGCGCCGCCGCACGATCGAGGCGGTGATGGAGTTCACCGTCAAACGGCCCGATGTGATGCGCTTCTTCCGCACGACATGGATTCCGGACGAAACCTTCTTCCAGACCCTCGTCCGCCACCTTGTCCCCGAGATGCAGATCCGGTCGCGGACGCTCACTTTCCTGATGTTTACCGACTATGGCATACCGGTCACATTCCATAACGACCACTATGATCTGCTGCTGGGGCAAGACTACCTCTTTGCTCGCAAGATCAGCCCTGAGGCGCTGGAACTCAAATCCCGGCTTGGGGTGCTTTATGCCTCCGACCGCAACGATTTCAAGATCTCCAACGAAGGCCGCCGCCTGTTCGAATTCCTCACGGGCCGGGGCCGGATCGGTCGCCGTTTTGCGCCCCGCTTCTGGGAAAGCGAGGCGTCGGTTGGCCGGGAACGCGAATTACTCATCGTGACGGCCAAGAAATGGCACGTCGCCAAGCGGCTTGTCGCTTCGATCCGCGCGCACACAGACATTCCCTGCATCGACTATCTCTTCAACGAAGAGTCGACGCCCTTGCCCGATCTGGGTGGCATCCAGGCGACCTTGTCCAAGCGGACGCGGCACCGCCGTGCGCTGATGCGGATGCTGTTCGACTATTACCAGACGAACCGTCTTCTCATCTGTCTCGACACAGGCAGTCTCGATCTCATGCAGGATTTCTATTCCGACCGATCCACCACCCGCCTTCTCGAAATCGACTGCGATTTCACCGAAGACTATCTGATCGGCCATGCCCGCCGCGTGGGCTTTGCCGGGGAACAGACCTCGCCCGAGGCGATGGCGCAACTCCTGCCCACCATCCGCTATGACGTGATGCACGAAAGCGACCGCATCCGCGACGCCGGCTTCCCCCTGTTCCAGCGCATCCGCCAGTCCGCCCCCCTTGCCGAAAACGCGCGCGAGGTGGCCGCATTTCTGGCCGTGTCCGAAGACGCGGCCCGTGCTATTGCCGACACGCCCTATCTGTTCGCCGACTGACCCGGCCCTGCCCGACCCGAGGACACCATGACCTTTGACTATGATCCCCAGAACATCTTTGCCCGCATCCTGCGCGGCGAAATCCCGAACAAGACCGTGTTCGAAAGCGAACATGCTCTGGCCTTCCATGACATCCATCCGCAGGCGCCTGTCCATGTCCTCGTGATCCCCAGGGGGTCCTATGTCAGCCTTGACCATTTCGCACGAGACGCCACCCCCGCCGAACAGGTCGGCTTCTTTGCTGCCGTGGCCGAGGTCTGCCGGATCGTGAATGTCGGGGACGGGTTTCGCGCCATCGCCAATTCCCGCGAACATGGCCGGCAGGAAGTGCCACATTTCCACCTGCATATCCTGGGCGGGACGCAACTGGGCATCATGCTCCCCCGCTGACGGGACAAGGTCCAGAATTACTCGAGCAATCTTGCCAAGACCCTTGCAAGAGTTTTGGTCCCTGCCAACCACCATTGCGACCTTGCCCCCGGCGGCCGGGTCGCTATGCTCCGACCGCACTCAAACCAGGGTTCCCGTGATGACCATTCCCGCCCCCGAGACCAAATATGTGGCCGACTGGCGCGTTGCCTGTGACGGTGGCGTGGGCGCACTGGGCCATCCGCGCGTCTATCTGTCGATACCGCACGAACGCGGCTGGATCGAATGCCCCTATTGCGACGCCCGTTTCGTGAACGAAGAGTTCCGCGGCAAGGTTGCCTAAGGCTGGCACCCGCCGCAGGCCTGTTTTGATAGGAACAAGAGAGCAGGGGTCTGGCAAACCCGCCTCGGCCATGTCAGCCTGTCAGCATGCGCATGGCAAGGAGGGCTGAGGGATGAGTTTCGGCAATGGATGCCATCTGCATCTGATCGACGGCTCGGCCTTCATTTTCCGCGCCTATCACGCGCTGCCCCCGCTCACCCGCAAATCCGACGGCCTGCCCGTGGGTGCCGTGGCGGGCTTCTGCAACCTCATCTGGAACGAGATTGCGGGTGCCCGGTCCAAGGATGCACCGACCCATGTTGCCGTGATCTTCGACTATTCCGGCAAGTCCTTCCGCAATGAACTCTACCCCCTCTACAAGGCCCAGCGCCCCCCTGCGCCCGAGGACTTGATCCCCCAGTTCCCCCTGACGCGCGAAGCGACCCGCGCCTTCAATATTGCTTGCAAGGAGGTCGAAGGCTACGAGGCCGATGACATCATCGCCACGCTGGCCCATATGGCCCGCGATGCCGGGGGTCGCGTGACAATCATCAGTTCCGACAAGGATCTGATGCAACTGGTCGGCGACGGGGTCGAGATGTTCGACCCGATGAAATCCAAACGGATCGACCGTGACGCCGTGATCGAGAAATTCGGCGTCGGTCCCGAACGGGTGGTCGATGTGCAGGCGCTGGCGGGTGATTCCGTCGACAACGTCCCCGGCGCCCCAGGCATCGGGCTCAAGACCGCAGCCCAGCTAATTCAGGAATACGGCGATCTCGACACGCTCCTGTCCCGCGCGCACGAGATCAAACAGCCCAAACGGCGCGAGTCCCTGACCGACCAGGCCGACCAGATCCGTCTGTCGCGTACCCTTGTCCAGCTTGATCGGCACACACCGCTCGACTTCACGCTTGAAGATCTCGAAGTCCTTGCCCCCGATCCAGCAGTCCTTATGGAATTCCTCGCCCGCATGGAATTTCGCACCATGGCCAAACGGATCGCAGACAGGCTCGGCATCGCCCAGCCCGCGACCCTTCACGAAAACCCCGGCGGCACCACCCCCGAGATTAGGGCGCCAAAGACCATCCCCTTTGACCATGCCGCTTATGAATGCGTGGGCGATGCCGCTGCCCTGTCTCGCTGGATCGACCGCATCCGCGAACGCGGATATGTCGCCGTCGATACCGAAACCACCGCGCTTGACGAAATGCGGGCGGAACTCGTTGGCATCTCGCTCTGCGTCGATGCGGGCACAGCCTGCTATATTCCGGTCGGCCACCGCGCTGCCACCTCGGGCGACCTTTTCGGCTCAGACGTGTTCGCTGTGGGCCAGATGGCGCTCGACGACGTGCTTGACGCGCTGAAACCCGTGCTCCAGGACGAAAGCATCCTCAAGATCGGCCAGAACATGAAATACGACGCCAAGATCTTTGCGCGTCACGGCATCATGGTCGCCCCCATCGACGACACGATGCTCATGTCCGGCGCAATGAACGCAGGTCTCCACAATCACGGCATGGACGAACTGTCCGAACGCTATCTCGGCCATATCCCGATCCCGATCAAGGATCTGCTCGGCTCGGGCAAGACGGCGATTACATTTGACCGCGTGTCCCTCGCCGACGCCGTGAAATACGCGGCAGAAGACGCCGACGTGACCCTCCGCCTGTGGGAGGCATTCAAACCGCAACTCCACCGCGCCCGGGTCACCACCGTCTATGAAACCCTCGAACGCCCGCTGGTCCCCGTCCTCGCCCGGATGGAAATGGCAGGTATCAAGGTCGACCGCGACACGCTCTCGCGCATGTCCAACGCCTTCGCGCAAAAGATGGCGGGGCTCGAGGCCGAGATTCAGGAAGTTGCGGGCCGTCCCTTCAATGTCGGCTCGCCCAAGCAACTGGGAGAAATCCTGTTTGACGACCTGAAACTCCCCGGCGGGATCAAGGGCAAGACCGGGGCCTATGGCACTGGCGCCGACATCCTTGAAGACCTCGCCACAGAACACAAACTCCCCGGCCTGATCCTCGACTGGCGGCAACTGTCGAAACTGAAATCTACCTATACCGACGCACTGCAGGACCACATCAACTCTGAGACCGGCCGCGTCCATACCTCCTACTCAATCACCGGAGCCGTCACCGGCCGCCTTGCCTCGACCGACCCCAACCTGCAGAACATCCCCGTCCGCACCGAAGAAGGCCGCCGCATCCGCGAGGCTTTCGTCGCCGACAAGGGCAAGGTTCTGGTCAGCCTCGACTATTCCCAGATCGAACTCCGCATCCTGGCCCATGTCGCCGGGATCGACGCGCTCAAGCGCGCCTTCCGCGACGGCCTTGACATCCATACCATGACCGCGTCCGAAATGTTCAATGTGCCGCTCGACCAGATGACGTCCGACATCCGCCGTCAGGCCAAGGCGATCAACTTCGGTGTCATCTACGGCATTTCCGGCTTTGGCCTTGCCCGCAACCTGCGCATCCCGCGGGATCAGGCGCAGGGTTTCATCGACCGCTACTTCGAACGATTCCCCGGCATCCGCGCCTACATGGATGACACGGTGAAATTTGCCAAGGACAAGGGCTACGTGCAGACCCTCTTTGGCCGCAGGATCAACACACCCGAGATCAACGCTAAGGGCCCTACCGCCGGCTTCGCCCGACGCGCCGCGATCAACGCTCCGATCCAGGGGACCGCCGCTGACGTGATCCGCCGCGCCATGATCCGCATGGACGATGCCATCGCCAAGACCTCGGCCCGCATGCTCCTGCAAGTCCATGACGAATTGCTGTTTGAGGTTGACGAAGGCGATGCCGCAGCACTCATCAAGGTCGCCAAGGACGTGATGGAAGGGGCCGCGATGCCAGCCGTCAAACTCGACGTGCATCTGACGGTCGAAGCGGGGCAGGGCGCAAACTGGGCCGCCGCCCACTGAACCGTTGTCGGTTCGCCTGGGGGCCATGCTGGCCTGCCGCCATTGAACCTGCAGTTATTGCAGCGTGGCCCATGATGCCGGCAAAAGCCCGGCGGGTTGTCTTCATGGCCGAATACGGAAAACGCAGCATGGAGCCGGAACTGCGCCAGCCGACGATCCTCTACGCCAAAGGCTAGCTGAACGAGACCAAGGCCCGGCTTGGCAACATGTACCTGACCGACAACAAGGGCCTGACCACGATCACTGATGGCAAGGACCTCGCCTCACTTCAACAGGAAACGCAGCATCTCGCCGTCTGGCTTGACAAGACGATGACCTCACTCGCGACGCTTGAGCCTTTGCTCGACAAGGCCTGGAAGATCGCAAGAAAGGGGCAGGACGGTCAGCAAAACAAGATCATGCAACACGCCAGACTTTGCGTGAAAGATGTACGTACACCGCCAATGTATCTAGCAAAGTCGGTCAGGCGTATGGTTCAGGGGGAAATCATCGAAGGCCCCGACAGGGAACAGGTGCTTTTCCTGCCCGTCGCGCTGGCCTGCTGGGCCATCGCCGATCTCTTGGACGATGCGATCCGGACAAGGCCGCGTTAGAGTTCGGTCGTGACATCAGGTTACGTAAGGTGGGTGCAACCCACCCCTGGAACCAGCGCCTACGCCTCGTCCCACCGCCGCAGCATCCAGTACCACTGCTCGGGCCGCGCCTTGACACGCGCCGCAAGACTGTCGTTCGCCGCCATCGTCATCGCCTCGGGCGTGCCCGGCGCAATCGGTTCCTCGAACTCCACGTGAAAGGTCGATCCGTCCCCTATCCGTGTCCCATAGGCCGGGATCATCGGCACGCCGTATTTTGCCGCCAGCCGCGCCGCCGCGACCGATGTCAGGGCAGGCTGACCCAGAAACTCCATCCGCTCCCCATCTACATGCTTTTCGTCCAGCAAGATCGCCACGAATCCGCCCTTTGCCAGATGCCGCAGCAAAAGCCCCGTCCCGTGCCGCCCCGTCGGCAGAATGGGCATGCCCCCCGCCTCGATCCCCGCGAGCAAACGCCGCTGATAATGCCGGTTCTTCTGTGGTCGATAGACCGCCCCCGTCTCCATTCCCCGCGCCTTCAGCACGGCCCGCACCGCATCCCACTGGCCGAAATGGCCCGAAACAATGATCGCTCCCTTGCCCTCGGTCCTCGCCGCCTCAAGTGCGGCAAGACCGGGGCCCGACACTTTGAACCGCTCGGGCCGCCTCTGGAACTCCACCGCATGGTAGATCTCGAACAGGGTCCGCCCCATGTTTCGCCCGATCTCGCGCGTCAGCGCCAGTTGTTCGGCGCGTGGCATGTCGGGCCAGACCCGTGTCAATTCATGCGTGCAGCGGTTCCGCGCGGGGGGAAACCAGCGCATGACAAAGCCCACAGCCGAACCTAGCGCCTTTGACCGCCGGTCGAAGCGCCGGAACCGGTGCAACGTCAGGGCAGACCAAAGCGGCAGATAACGCAGGTGTTGCCAGACCGACGTGATGGGACGCGAAAGCATTGTCCACATATGACCACGCCCGACCCCGCCTCCAATGGTCAATCGCACCGACAGGTGAATCTTTCCCGCACCCGGCCGCCAGAGGGACGACTTGCCGCAGCAACGGAAACGGAAAAGGCGCGGCCCCCGGAGTGAGCCGCGCCTTCATGCCGTTCAGCGTGTCCGGTCAGGGTCCGCGAAGAACCCCGTCCTCTAGTTCACCGTCTGCACTTCGACAAGCTGCGTCGCGGGGGTGCCCGTCTTCGCAATCTCAATCCGGCGCGGGCGCAGGGCCTCGGGCACTTCACGGGTCAGGTCGATGTGGAGCATGCCGTCCACATGGGTCGCCCTGGTCACCCGCACATGATCGGCAAGGTGAAAGCGACGGTCAAACGCGCGGGTCGCGATGCCACGGTGCAGGTAACGGCGCGAGTCGTCCTCTTCGGCCTTGCGGGCCGACACGATCAGCGCGTTTTCACGCACTTCGACGTTCAGATCGACATCCGAGAAGCCGGCGACCGCAATCGAAATCCGCCATGCATCATCCGCCAGTTTTTCGATGTTGTATGGGGGGTAATTGGTCTGGCTGACGTCATTGGTCAGCACGCGGTCCATCAAGTCGGCAATCTGGTCGAAACCGACAGTGGCGCGATAGAGCGGGGCGAGATCAAAAGTACGCATGGGTCATCCTCCGATGAGCGATAACAATCTATTGGCCTTCCCTTGGGGACAGGCGGTTCAGGTACCGGGGTCCGTCAGTGGCCCCCCGGTGCATTTTTATCTGGGAAGAGGATTTCCGGGTTTCAAGACCCCGGAGAACAGTTAGGGCCGGACGAATTTCGCCCCAGTCTCGGCCCGCTCGCCCCCGACGATGACACGCGCCGCACTGGGCGCACCATCCAGGAAAAGCCCGTCCGCCGTATCCATGCTCGCCAGCAACAGCGCCAGCGGCCCGTCCAGCAGCACTCCGATCGACACCGGCTCACCATTCAGATCGGCCTTGGCCGACACGACCGACAGAATCTCGGCTACCCCGTTTCGAAGGGCAAAGATCGGCGCGCCGGATGAACCGAAATCCACATTGCAGGACATGACGATCACGCCGTCCTGCTCGCCCAGCACCCCGCAAACCTGCTGGAGCGACGGCACATCCGCCCGGTCAAACGCGTAAGACACGATCGCCACCTCCGGCCCCAGATCATCATGCCCCCCAATGGGAAAGGGCGTGATCTGCGTCGACCGGATCGGCTGCACCAGTTGCATCAGCGCCAGATCATATCGGCTGTTCTCGCCCTGTGGCTGGCCCACATGCACATAGTCGGGATGCGCCACGGCCTGTTTCACCTGCCGATAGGCCAGCGCCCGTCCATTCCGCCACCCGGCCAGAAACTGCATGCTCTCATCGGCGAGCCGTTCGCCGGTATCATGGTCATACAGGCAATGCGCCGCCGTCAGGACCAGATCCGGCGCGATCAGCGCCCCGGTGCAGAACCCCCGCCCGCCGATATCGATCTTGCCCACAGCCTCCCATCCCGCCGCATCATCGCCCGTCTGTAGGCCGGTCAGCGCCGCATCGTCGGCCACTGCCACAGTGCCGAAAGCCAAGGTGGCCAGAACAAAGAAAGGCAGGGTCTTAAATGGCATCATTTCGTCCGTTCCGCCTGTGATCTGCTGGTCAACAACAACCGCTCTGCGGCAAGATTAGGGCAGGGCAGGGGTCAGCATCATGCTTTTCCCCGACCGTTGCACTGCCGGCGGCACCGGCCCCCCCGTCGCCCAATCCAGAAGCTCGACGGTATGCACGACAGGCACATCCATCGCACCACCGATCTGCAACATGCACCCGATGTTGCCCGCCGCGATCACGTCCGGCCGCATTGCCGCCAGCGTGGCGACCTTGCGGTCTCGCAATTGCCCTGAAATCTCGGGCTGCATCAGATTGTAGGTCCCCGCCGATCCGCAGCACAGATGACTGTCCGCAGGCTCCGACACCCTGAACCCCGCCTGTTTCAACAAGTCCTTGGGGAAGGTCCTGATCTTCTGCCCATGCTGCAGCGAACAGGCCGCGTGATAGGCCACCCTGATCCCCCGGTCCGCCCCTTTCGGCAGGTCAAGCTCCATCAAAACCTCGGACACATCCCGCGCCAGCCCCGCCACCCGCGCCGCATCTGCGGCGAGCGGGGCCATCCGGAACATATGCCCGTAATCCTTCACCGTCGTCCCGCAGCCGCTCGTATTGATCACGATAGCGTCCAGACCCGCCCCGTCGATCTCGGCCACAAAGGCGCGGATATTGGCCGCCGCCGCTGCATGCGACTCGGCCTCTTTTCCCATGTGATGCGTTAGCGCCCCGCAGCAGCCCTGCCCCCTGGCCACCACCACCTCGCAGCCCAGCCGGGTCAAAAGACGGATCGTCGCGTCATTGATATCCGTGTTCAGCGCCCGCTGCGCACAACCCGTCATCAGCGCCACCCGCATCCGGCGCGGGCGCTTGGCGGCAAAGGTCTGCGGATCGTCATTCCGGCTGACCGGCGGGATCTGCCGCGGCGCCATCCGTACCATAGCCTGCAGCCGTGCATCGGGCAAAAGCCCGGCAAAAGGCCGTGCCACCTTGGCCCCCAGCAGCGCCAGCCGTAACCGCATGGGATAGGGCAAGGTCCGGGCCAGAAGCCACCGCAGCGCCCGGTCTGACCAGGGCCGGTCAAAGCGCTTCTCGATATAGTCCCGCGCATGGTCGACCAGATGCATGTAATGCACACTGGACGGGCAGGTCGTCATGCAGGCCAGACAGGACAGGCAGCGGTCAATATGCTGGACGGTCTTGGCATCTGGCACACGCTCGTTCTCCAGCATGTCCTTGATCAGGTAGATGCGCCCGCGTGGGCTGTCCAACTCGTCATTCAGCACCTGATAGGTCGGGCAGGTCGCCGTGCAGAACCCGCAATGCACACAGGCCCGCAGGATCTCGTTCGCCCGCGCCGTGCCCGGATCGTTCAGCTGTTGTGGCGTGAAGGTTGTCTGCATGCTGCCTTTCCGTGCGACGTCGCTGTCCTCTAGTCCATGAGACCGGGGTTCAATATGTGCCGCGGATCGAACTTCGCCCGCAGCCCCCGGGCGATCGCCGCCTGCGCCGCTGGCGCAGGGTGAAACACCGGCACCCGCCTGCGCAGGGTCGCCGACCCCCGGATCAGCGTCGCATGGCCGCCCACCTGGTCAACAGCAGCTCGCACAACCGACGCCCCGCCGTCTCCTGCCCCGCCTTCACTATTCTCGGGCAACAGAAGCCACACAAGCCCCCCGCCCCAGTCATAGATGACCTCGGCCCCCGGTGCAGCCGCAGCAATTCCCGGCCCGTCCGACGGCTTCACCGACACCCGCCAGACCGCCCCGTCGCGCCCCGCAAAGGCCGTCACATCCCGCACTGCACGCCAGAGGGCGGCACTCTCCGCCCCGGTCAGCACCTCGCCGCCACCCAGCAGCGCCCGCAACTGCCCCGCCCGGTAGCTGACCGATCCCGCCATCCCCTCGACCCGCACCATCGTCCGCCCCGGCAGATGCGCCGCCCCTGTCACGTCATAGGGCGAACCCAGCGCCAGCGTCAGCTTCGCCACCCCTGCCACATCGTTCAGCCCCGGCAGCACTACGGTCGCCTCGGCCTCAGGCATGGCCTGCACCTTGAACGACAGCTCGGTCAGTACGCCCAGCGTTCCCCAGCTCCCCGCCATCAGCTTCACAATGTCATAACCGGTGACATTCTTCATCACCCGCCCGCCATTGCTCACCACCATCCCCGTACCGTCGACAAACCGCACGCCCAGCAGATGGTCGCGCGCCGCACCCCCCTGAACCCGCCGTGGCCCCGCGAAATTCCCCGCCACCACCCCGCCGATCGTAGGCTCCCCCGTGGTCCCCAGCAGCACCCGGTGATCCATCGGCTCAAAAGCCAGCCGCTGCCGCTCACCAGCCAGCACCGCCGCGACCTCGGCCAAAGGCGTCCCGGCCCGCACGACCAAGGTCAGCGCCCCCGGCTCATAAAGCGTCACCCCCCGCAACTCCGCCGTGGACAGCACTTCACCCGCCACAGGCCGCCCGATATCCCGCGTGCCCCCGCCGCGCACCCGCAGCGGCCCCCGCGCCGCCCGCAGCAGCTCCGCCAATTCGGTGTCATCCTGCGGTATCAAGAACCCAAATCCTGCATCTTCTGTCTTCAAACATCCTCTGGGGGTGCGGGCAGAGTCCGCATTGGGGCACACAGCCCCCCTTACGCCGCCCCCTGCTACACAGCGCGTCTCGTGGCACTCGCCTTCAGCGGAAACACCTTGGCCGGGTTCAAAAGCCAGTCCGGATCAAACACATCCTTGACCCGCATCTGTGCCTCCAGATCCGCCGCCGAAAACTGCACGTCCATCAGATCGCGTTTCTCGATCCCCACCCCATGCTCTCCGGTCAGGCACCCGCCCACCTCGACACAAAGCCGCAGGATATCCGCCCCCAGCTTCTCGGCCGTCTCCAGTTGCCCCGGCTGGTTCGCATTATACAGGATCAGCGGATGCATGTTCCCGTCCCCCGCATGGAATACATTCGCTACATCCAGCCCCGCAGCCCGGCTCATCTCACCGATCCGGCCCAGCACATAGGACAGCCGCGACACCGGGATCGTCCCGTCGAGGCACAGATAATCGTTGATCTGCCCCATCGCCCCAAAGGCAGATTTCCGCCCGAGCCAGATTCGCGCCGCCTCGCCCGCATCCTTCGCCTCGCGCAAAGCCACCGGATTGTGTCGCGCCGCAATCTCCTTGATCCGGGACAGTTGCTCGTTGATCTCGGCCGGCGATCCCTCGACCTCCACGATCAGCAAAGCCTCGCAATCGGGGTATCCCGCATGGGCAAAGGCCTCGCAGGCCACGATGCAAGGCCGGTCCATGAACTCGATGGCGACCGGCAGGATACCCGCCTTGATGATGTCCGACACGCAGGCCCCAGCGACCTCATTTGCATCAAAACCCATCAGGATTGGCCTCGCTCCGTCGGGCTTTGGAAGGATGCGCAAGCTGGCTTCCGTCACCACGCCCAACTGCCCCTCCGACCCGCAGATCACCCCCAACAGGTCCAGCCCCGGCGCATCCAGATGCCCGCCCCCGATGCGCAGCACCGTCCCGTCCATCTGCACGATGGTCACGCCCAGAAGGTTGTTCGTCGTCACCCCGTATTTCAGGCAATGCGCCCCGCCCGAATTCATCCCGATATTGCCCGCAATCGCACAGGCAAGCTGGCTTGACGGGTCAGGCGCATAGAAAAATCCCTCCGCCTCGACCGCGCCCGTAACCGATAGGTTCGTCCGCCCCGTCTGCACCCGGATGAACCGGTTGTCGTAGTCCGTCTCGATCACCCGCGTCATCCGCGCCACGCCCAGAATGACGCAATCCTCGGTCGGAAAGGCTCCTCCGGCCAGCGAAGTGCCCGACCCGCGCGGCACGACCGGCACCCGTTCCGCATGACAGATCCGCATGATCGCCGCAACCTCCTCGGTCGTGGACGGCAGCACGACGCACAGCGGCGCACAGCGATAGGCCGTTAGCGCATCACACTCATAGGCCCGCGTCTCGGCCGGATCATGGATCACCGCCCCCTTCGGCAGCACACCCTGCAACTGCGCCACGATAGACCCCTTGCGGGCCAGAATCTTCGGATCGGGGCGGGGCATTTCCATCGGGGGTCACTCCTCACGAACAAGTTGACGCTAAGGCCCTTCGCCGCCCCTGACAAGGCAACCCGCTGTCGCCCGAGACGGGTTCCCGTCCGCGCCCTGCCGCCTTAAGGTAAGACCATGTCGCCCAATGATATCATCGCTGCCCTGCACCTGACCGACGCCATCGCCGTGGCTTTCCTCGTGCTGGCGTGGCTCGGCATCGGCTGGTTCATCGACCGCGAGAACGTGCCCAACCCCTCGGTCTCGGTCCTCATGGCCGAATACCGGCGCGAATGGATGCGGCAGTATGTCCACCGCTCCAACCGCATCTTTGACGCCCAGATCGTCACCAGCCTGCGGCAGGGCGCCAGCTTCTTTGCCTCCACCATGCTCATCGCCATCGGCGGCGTGCTGGCTCTGGCCGGGAACACCGCCCCCCTCGAAGGCCCGGCGGAAGAGATCATCCGGCAGGACGAACCCACGCTCCTCTGGCAGATCAAGCTTCTTGTCGTGGCCCTGTTCCTGACCCACGCCTTCCTGAAATTCGTCTGGTCGCACCGGATCTTCGGCTACTGCTCGGTCATGATGGCCGCCGTCCCCGACGACCCCGGCGACCTCGCCTCGGCCCCTCGCGCCACACGGGCGGGCGAGTTGAACATCCGCGCCGCCTTCAACTTCAACCGGGGCCTCCGGTCGATGCATTTCGCGCTGGCCTCGATGGGCTGGCTCTTCGGTCCCTGGGCCCTTATCGCCTCGACCCTCGTCGTGACCTTCATCCTCTGGTCCCGCGAATTCCGCTCGATCTCAAGCGATATCCTGCGCGAACACGGCACCCGCTAAACATCTTTAACGGTGAGTCGTTGCCTGTGTGCCCGGGTACATATCAATCACGACCGTCCGCTATGCGGCACGAGCTGGCATTGGATTGCTGCAAGAAAATGCCTTCGATGTATTGAAGGCTTTCCTTTCGCCTTGATCTATTGTTTCGAGGCAGAGGGGTCAAACCAATCGCAATTAGCGACCGATCCTGAGATTCCCCTGCGCATCGGGTTCGTTTACGAAGTTCGGAATGGACTGAGGTAGCGTGTTCAAGATGAGATGGACCACCTTCTCATCCATAGCTTTCTCGACCGCTCCTCTGAAATCCTCAATGCTCGTGAACCTGTCCTGGCGCGCTACGCGCCTCCACGACATCTTCTCCTGATCTGGTGCCCAAAGCCTTAACAGATCGACCAGAGACATGTGAGCAAACCGCATGCCGTCACCGGGGGCAGTGTAGCTCATGCGGATGTGATCGGCGTGATCCACGCGCAACTCTTCAAGGTCCCATATCTTGAACAAGGTCTGGGTTTCTAGTGAAGGTGCCTCCATCAGTTCCCCGTTCCTATCGGTGAACTCGACCCCTTTTATGGTCGTTTTCCAACTTTGCTGTACACCATTCTCCACCTTTTCCTCGGCTATTAGTGCGACCTTTTCGCATTGAAGATGAACGCCCGCACCCTCGCCGATCTTGTACGCGATGTCCCCCACCAAGATGCCCATCAGGCTCTCACGCATTGCGTCTCCGATGGAGATGTTAAAATTCTTGACCGACTTGCGGAAGTGCTTCGGCTCGAACAATATCCAGAGTGCGTGATACTTCCACGCTATCAAGAGCGGCATCCCCATCAGGTCAGCGTAGTCCTGCAGCCGTTTCAGGTAATCAGGCTTGAACGAAAGTGTCTTTTCAGCTTTCGATTTCACCTCAATTAGGACTGGACGGTCGTTTGACTGGGTCGTGAACCGAGCAAGTAGATCGGGCACTTGGTATTTGCCTTTGGAGAGCAGTGGCATCTGGTGTTGGTCGAGCTTGTGGATCAGTTCGCACTTTCCCAGCCAAGCACAGATTACAGAAAACTCGTCCTCCGCCGGAAGTCCGACATCCAGTCGCCTAACCTGCTCCGCGATATTCTCTTGCCCGGCACCCCAACCTAGGGTTTCCAAAGCTTCGTGCATTAGCCGAGCAAGGTCATCAGGTCTGTCAGCCATAGGGTAATCCGCGATCAGTTCAGTCGTTCAATCCCGACGAGATTGCGCACTTCTTGAGTAGACCGCCAGTGTCATCGCTAGCCCGCTGCGATATGTCTGACCGTCTGGTCCGGGCTCCAACCCGCCCAACTGTCCCCCTCCCCGCCCCCCATCCCTACCGGTTCGCCCCCGGCACCCACAGCACATCGGCCCTGCCGTCCTCATTGGCAATCCGCGCCGCGACAAAGAACCAGTCCGACAGCCGGTTCATATACTTCACCGCCGCCGCATTCACCGACTCCACTGACGCCAGTTCCACCACCAGCCGCTCGGCCCGGCGCGAGACGGTGCGGCAAAGGTGCAGATGCGCCGACAGGGCCGTCCCGCCCGGCAGGACAAAGCTGCGCAGGGGCAGCAGCTTGGCGTTCATCGTGTCGATCTCACCCTCCAGCCGCAGCACCTGCGCCTCGACCATCCGCAGGACGGGGTAGGGCGCCTCGGCGTCCTTCTCCATATCCGGGCGGCACAGGTCCGCCCCCAGATCGAACAGGTCGTTTTGGATCAAGGCGAGCAGCCGGTCCATCTCTCCCGTCGCATGAAGCCGCGCAAGGCCCAGCGTGGCATTCGTCTCGTCCACCGTGCCATAGGCGCTGACCCGCAGCGAATGCTTGGCCACCCGGCTCCCGTTGCCCAGCGCGGTTTCCCCGTCATCGCCGGTTTTCGTATAGATACGGTTCAGGACAACCATCAGCTCAGCTCCTTCTCACCAAAACGTAAAGCAGAATCACAAGGATCGCGACGAACTGCGCAATGATCCGGTAACGCATGATCTTGTTGGCATTGCGCGCATTATAGGCCCCGCCCTTGCCAAAGGTGCCGATCCCGAACAGCAGGATGCCCAACACCACAACCACGGAAAGGGCAACCAGCAGGAACAGCGGATCTTTAAGCATGGCTTACTCCTTTGGCGGTCATGTCTGCCGGATGTAGCAGGGCAGGCGGCAAAGGGAAGGCCGCACAGATTTGCAGTCAGGGCAGCCCGCCCCGTTTGCCCCTCCGGACACCCGCCTCACCACATGCAGGTATGGGGCATCCTGCCGGGGCACGACAGTTCCTGCCGTGGAAAGATCAGTGTCAGCGGGCCAACCTCGACGACAAAACTACCGTTCGACGCACACCATTGCCTGCCACCAGAACCCGGTGACCATGCATCACGGCTCTGCCCCATAAAGACCTTCTCGCCCTCGGGAACCAGCAGCCGATGTCCTTGAGCATGCCATGCGTCGCGGCGATCTCGCCGGCCAATCCGGCTGCCGTCATTTCCCGCTTCTCCGCGATCCGGCGGGCCACCCAGTCCTTCAGGGAGGACAGCTTGCCATGCCCGCCGCCATTGCCCTGAGCCTTTGACGCGAGGCCCCCGGTTTCTTTCATCAACTGGACCATGTCGTTGACAAACTTGACCGAGACCCTGAACCGCGCTGCCGTCGACCGGTGCGTGTTCTCCTCCGCCACATGGTCCACCACCCGCTGCCGGAGCTCTACAGGATGCGGCTTGCCCATCGTTGACCCCCATATCTGCCTCGCAGACAGGGAATCACGGATCAAGCCTCAAGGGATCCTAAATCGCGATGACCGCAACACGCTCTAGGCAGACAGAGTTGTGCAACAACGTCCAGGGACGTCAATCAATCTGGCACCGCCGCGACACATCTGCAAACCCCAGGGAAATACGCGGGTCCCGAGTGGTCATTTCGTCTTTGGACTTTCTTTCAGGCAATGCGCCAAATGGGGCTTCACCCCTTGGAAATCACCCAGTCCAGCGCCCGCGTCGGAAGGACGCGCCGCGCGAAACCCATCACCCATGTCGGCGTCGTGACAAAATAACGCGCCTTGGGCCGCTTCGATTCCAGCGCCTTCACCAGAACTGCCGTCACCGCACTTGCAGGAAGCTCGAAACGGTCCGGTCCCTTTGCCTCATACAGGCGGTGAAGAAGCGACGCATATTGCCCCGCCCGCGCCGACACCTGCCAGTCGATCCACCTTTCGAAATGCGGGATCGCATTCGCCCGGATGCGCGAAGTGATCGGCCCCGGTTCGATCAGGATGATTTCGATCCCCGTGCCCCGCATCTCGATCCGCAGCACGTCCGACAGCCCTTCCATCGCAAACTTTGTCGATACATAGGCCCCGCGCCATTTGGCGCCCACAAGGCCAAGGATCGACGAACAATTCACGATCCGCCCGTGCCCCTGTTTCCGCATCACCGGGATCACCCGTCGCGTCAGGTCGTGATAGCCGAACAGATTGACCTCAAAGATCGCCCGCAGCGCATCGCGCGGCACATCCTCGACGGCGGCAGGAATCGCAAAGGCCCCGTTGTTGAACACAGCGTCCAGCGTCCCGCCCGTCGCCGCCAGCACCTCGGCCAGCCCACTTTCCACAGTCGCCGTATCGGCATAGTCGATCAGCGGGCTTGCAAAGCCATCGGCCCGCAGCCTGTCGCAATCCTTCGCCTGCCTGCAGGACGCAAAGACCCGCCACCCCCGCGCCCGCAACCCATGTGCCGCGTCATAGCCAATGCCTGACGAACAGCCCGTAATCAGAACAGACCGCACGTCCTCACCCGTCATCTGAAGATTTGTCAGCCGTTGACCGCCACAAGAAACTGATCCGACATCCAGCCGCTCAGCCCCGTCGTCTCGACCTCGACCCGCACCCAGCCATCGTTCCCGGCTTCAAGTACGTTCACGATGCTGCCGCGCGACAGCTTGTCGATGACGCTGAAATCCGTCCCCGGCCCGTCGCGCATGTTCACCAGATCGCCCGTGACTTCGCGCAGATCGGTGCCCACGATATCCCGCAGCGCGTCTTCGACCGATACCGGCAGTTCCACCGGCTCGGGAATCGCCTCGACGATCGTCGCCGTATCCACTGAAATCGCATCCGGCGTCGGACGTTCCACCGCATCAATCGCGTCGAGCGATTCTGTATCGGCCCGCGTCACCACCTCGACCGCGTCCAGCGTCGTATCCTCGGCCACGACTTCCAAGACCTCGGTCGTCGCCTCGACCTCGGCAAGAATAACGGGGCGGGTTTCCGGCACAAAGTCGGATCCGCCCGACATCTCGTAATAGCCCCAGGCCATCACAAGGAAAGACAGCACGATGAAACGGTTCACGTCGATGACCTCAAGGATTCGTCACGCATTCGGCGACTTGCCCATACAGTACACGAAATCGCCTGTCACGCTTCATGCAAAGTTTACTTCTTCCAACTTTTCCCTGCGGCTTGCCGTAAGAGTCCCACACCGTTAAACCACGGCGCATGACCGATCCCATCGACGAACCGCTGTCCGGCTTTGAATCGGGCCCCACCCCCGGCCCCCTCGACGTAACCGAACCGCTCCGGCGGGCCATCGGTGAACGGTATCTGACCTATGCGCTCTCGACGATCATGCACCGGGCGCTGCCAGATGCCCGCGATGGCCTGAAACCGGTCCACCGCCGCATCCTTTACGCCATGCGCGAACTGCGCCTCTCGGCCACCAGCGCCTTCCGCAAGTCGGCCAAGATTGCCGGCGACGTGATGGGCAACTACCACCCCCACGGCGATGCCGCGATCTATGACGCGATGGCCCGCCTCGCGCAGGATTTCAACGTCCGCTATCCTCTTGTCGACGGGCAAGGCAACTTCGGCAACATCGACGGCGATAACCCCGCCGCCAGCCGCTATACCGAGGCGCGGCTGACCGCGATTGCCGAAACCCTGATGGACGGGCTGACCGAAAACGCCGTCGACTTCCGCCCCAACTATGACGGCACGCTCGAAGAGCCGGTCGTGATGCCCGCTGCCTTCCCGAACCTTCTGGCCAACGGGTCATCCGGCATCGCCGTCGGTATGGCCACCAACATCCCGCCGCACAATCTGGATGAACTGCTTGGTGCCTGCCTCCACCTGATCAAGCATCCGAACGCCACTGATGCGTCCCTGCTTGACCATATCCCCGGCCCCGATTTCCCCACCGGCGGCGTTATTGTCGAACCCAAAGAAAGCATCGTCGAATCCTATCTGACCGGCCGCGGCTCCTTCCGCCTGCGCGCCCGCTGGCAGGTCGAAGACCTGAGTCGTGGCCAATGGCAGATCGTCGTGACCGAGATCCCCTATCAGATCCAGAAATCTAAGCTGATCGAAAAACTGGCCGAGATCATCCAGACCAAGAAGATCCCGATCCTCGCCGATGTCCGCGACGAATCGACCGAAGACGTCCGCCTCATCTTCGAACCCCGCGCCCGCAACGTGGACCCCGACATGCTGATGGGCATGCTCTTCCGCAACTCGGACCTCGAGATTCGTTTCGCGCTCAACATGAATGTGCTGATCGACGGCCTCACGCCCAAGGTCTGCTCGCTGAAAGAGGTGCTGCGCGCCTTCCTCGACCACCGCCGCGACGTGTTGCTGCGCCGCTCGCGCCACCGAATGGCAAAGATCGACCACCGGCTCGAGGTGCTCGAAGGCTTCATCACCGCCTTTCTCAACCTCGACCGCGTGATCGACATCATCCGCTATGACGACGATCCCAAAGCCGCCCTGATGGCCGAGGATTGGTCACGCAAACAGAAACGCGCGACGAACGAAAGGGACTATGTCTCGCCGCTGACCCTAAAGGCTGCTTCAGGCGAAGCCGTTGATCCGGGAGAGACTCTGGGCCTAACCGACATTCAGACCGAAGCCATCCTGAACATGCGCCTCCGCTCTCTCCGCCGGCTTGAGGAGCTTGAGCTTCTGCGTGAACAGGACGAGCTGATGAAGGAACGCGCCGCGCTCGAAGACCTCTTGGAAAGCGAATCCGTCCAGTGGCGCGCCATCGCCGACCAGCTCAAGGAAACCCGCAAGCTCTTTGGCAAAGACAGCAAAGGCGGCGCCCGCCGCACGTCTCTGGGCGAGGCCAAGGATATCCCCGACGTGCCCTTCGAAGCGATGATCGACCGTGAACCGATCACCGTCATCTGTTCCGAAATGGGCTGGGTGCGCGGGATGAAGGGTCATCTGGCCGAAGGCGCCGACCTCAAGTTCAAGGACGGTGACAAGGGCCGCTTCCTGATCCCGACCGAAACGACCGACCGCATCATCGTCTTCGGTTCGAACGGCCGTTTCTATACCATCTCGGCCGCCAACCTCCCCGGCGGGCGTGGCATGGGCGAACCCCTCCGCCTGATGATCGACCTCCCCAATGACGCCGCTATCGTTACGATGTTCGTCCACAAACCGGGCCGCAAACTCATCGTCGCCTCCGACGCCGGCGACGGCTTTGTCGTGCCCGAAGACGAAGTGGTGGCCCAGACCCGCGCGGGCAAGCAGGTCCTGAATCTTGCCGACGGCGTCAAGGCCCGCATCTGCCACCCGGTCAACGGCGATCATGCCGCTGTCGTGGGCGACAACCGGAAAATGCTGGTCTTCCCCCTCGACGAACTCCCCGAAATGGGGCGCGGCAAGGGGGTCAAGCTGCAGAAATACAAAGACGGCGGTCTGTCTGACATAACGACCCTGTACATCGCACAGGGTCTGTCATGGAAGGAATCCGGCGGCCGCACACGGACCGAAACTGACCTTGCCGAATGGACCGCCAAACGCGCCACCGCAGGCCGGATGGCGCCGCGCGGTTTCCCGCGCGACAACCGGTTCAACTGAGAGGGACGCTTTCGGCCTAGACCGCCTTGACGCCCAGTTGCGTATGAATGTACTGCAATTCCTGTGCAGGAAGTCCCAGCCCGCTGGCAAGCAACCGCAGGTAGTTGACCTCATTTCTGTTGTCGATCGCGATGGCCATGACCGACATGGCATAGACCTGCGCCTCAAGCCCCTTGGGCGTATCGCGGACCAGCGCCTGGACATCTACCGGCGCTGCGATCAGAGCCTTGACAAACTTGACCTCGTCCGGTGACGCACCCTTCAGGCTCTCGGAAATCTTGGCTTTCTCGGCCGCGTCGATAGCCCCGTCGGATTTCGCCGCTTGCACCATCGCGCGCAGCAGCAGTGCCGCCGCCGCTTCCTGATGCGGGGTCGGCTTCACCGGCGGCTCACCCCCGCTTTTCAGCGACGCATTCAGGACATCGCCAAAGCTGTGGTTGTTCGACGCGACATTGCCAGCTGCAGCCCCTCCCAGAAGCCCGCCCAGCAGACCACCCAGATCACCCATGCCCGCCCCGCCCGGGGCGCCGCTCTGCCCGGTCAACTGGCCCAGAAGATCCCCAAGACCCCCCGCACCACCCTGACCGCCGGTCAGTCCCTGCAGCAGATCACCTATTCCACCCTGCGCCGCACCGCCCTGGCCCCCGGCAAGCTGCTCCAGCAAACCACCAAGACCGCCGGCTCCGCCAAGCGCTGCCGCGCCGCTTGGTGCCGCGCCGTCACCGCCCAGAAGCGACTTCATCATGTCTTCCAGCCCGCCGGCCCCTTCATCGGCCCTGTGTGGCGAGTTCTTGGCACCGTACCTGCCATCCGCAGCCACACTCCCCGAGGCCGCAGGACCGGCATCACCAGAACCCTGCATCATCGACCCTACGCCCTTTGCAATCGCGACGCCTATCGCCACCTTTGCCAATGTTCCAACCAGACTCATCCTGCGGCCCTCCTCAAGCCATCCCTCTACAACACGGTGCGCCAGACTGCTGAACTCCACCACGCAACTCCATCATGACAAAGACCGGCCCAGAAGTCCGAAGCTTCTTTCGAACAAGGACATGCCCATCGGAAACCATCCCGCGCGCGGCAGCGGATCAGCGCACGGGACTCCGCCAGTCTTGTCCGATCATTCCGCCGCCGGCGGATCGCTGACCGCGCAGCCATACAAATCCTGCACGACCGAAACCGTCGCCGCCATCAGATCCGCCCGGACCTCTTCGATAGCAGTGAAATCCGGCACCGTCCCGGCCGCGTTGGCCATGTCCTTCGCCTCCTGCATGCTCTTCGCCGCTGCCTCGGACACCACGGCCAGTTGCTCCTGAAAAAACACATGCGCCGCCTCGGCCCGACCTGCGGCCTCTGCCTCGCCCTTTTCGTTCAAGCAGAGATAGGTCAGCGTTCCCTGACCGTCCGTCGTCGCCAGCACGACCTCTATCGTCGGGGTCGAGTAAAGGAAATAGTATGCGGCCCCCAGCACGGCAGCAACTGCAACTAGGATCAGGACAACGCGCATTACTCGACTCCAGAACAGGGTGACAACGACCGGATAGGACTTATCCACCCCCGACACTACAGCAACCTGAAAAGTCGGGAAAAGCTTCTGCCTACTCCGCCCACATCCGTGTCAGGTTCGAGCGCGTCTTGGTCAGCGTGTCCAGCAGTTCCGTTTTGCCGTCGCGCGCCAGCACCGCATTCACCACCCCGTCCAGATCAAACAGCACTTCCCGCTGATCCGCCCGCCGGATCAGGCTCTGCGCCCAGCCGACAACGGCCAGCCTTTCGCCCGAAACCACCGGCTCGACCCGGTGCAATGTGGTCGACGGGTACAGGAACAGATCCCCCGCCTTCAGCTTTACCGCCCGCGCTTCAAACGTGTCCTCGATGATCAGCGCGCCGCCCTCATAGGTCTCGGGCTCGCGCAGGAACAGGGTAAAGGACAGGTCCGAACGCATCCCCGTCATCATCGCGTCATCCACATGCAGACCATAGGTCTGCCCGGCCCGATACCGCGACAGGATCAGCTTTGACATCTGCCGTGGCCGCGCGGCCGAATTGAACACCGCATTCCTGCTCAGCGCCTGCGTCACAAGCGCCTGGATCGCCTCAAGTTCTGGCCCCGGCGCAGCCTGATCAATAGCCTTGACGGCGACGGCAATCCGCCCCGCCGTCTTCCTGCCGTCGTTGAACGTCAGCCCTTCCGCCGCCTTCACGACCATCCCGACGTCGTCGTCGGTCAGGATGTTCTCGATGGCCAGCATCATCTTCACTTCACCGGATAAGAGACGAATTCTATGGCCGACGCTGCAGCAACCAGAATCGCCGGGTCAGACGGCCGCGGTGTGCCGCTGTCGATCATCGGAAAGGCCATTTCCGTATCGGCCAGGGCCGCGACCGCTTTGGCCCCTGCTGCTGCCACGACCGGGTCAGCGGAGGCGGCCAGCGCCGCAGCCTGTCTCTTGGCAACCTCAAGGAACCCGTCTGCCTCAAAGAACCCAGTGATCTCCACGATCTGGCCGTTCTCCAGCGCACCGGCATATTCATTCGCCGCCGCCCGCGTCAGCGCGATCAGCGCATCGAACTCGACCCGTGGCCCGTGCCCTGCCTTGGCCGCCGCCGTGTCGATACCCGCCACAGCATTTGCCAGCGCCGCATCCACAGCCGTCTGCGGCGCGCCATCCGCCATCACCATCGTGAAGGCATCCATCGCATCGGTGAAATCCGCTGCGCCATGTTCCTCAAGCGACTCACGCACCTCGTCCATCATCTCGGCCTCGGGATGGCCCGAAAGGGCGACGCCCTCCATGGTCAGCCCGTCCCTGTACAAGTGCGCTGCGGCAACCAGATGCCCCTCCACGATCCGCAACCGGACAAGATAGGCCACATCCGGATCGACCCCTTCCACAGCCCCGGCCTCGCCCGCCTCGCCGCCATCCGCCTGGGCCGGCCAAAGCCGCTCGACCGGTGCCGTGGGGATCGTGTTCACATGGGCCAGCGCGGTCAGCGGCACCGACACGGCCAGACCGGTTGCAGCACCCATCAGGGCGGCATTGGTCCACAAGCGTGGAGCGGCGGGGCGGGGGGTTTTCACGGACATGGGGGTATTCCTGACGGTTTAACTATCCATTTGCATAGTATCGCCGTTTTCCTCGGTCAAGGATTATCCGATAATTTTACTCAACAATAACTCTAGCTCTGCCATGGGCTCTGTTGAAGTGACCGGAACTGCGTCGCCACGGCATGCCACTACGAATTCGTCCATAGAATCCGGAAAACCTGACCCTTTCACCCTTGCTGCGCGCCGACCGAAGGCAGGTCAAGAACCACGCCACCGGGGCAGCTTGATTCTTTGTCTTTCACCCGCTAGACGGCCCGCGTTGTGAATCGGGGCACATCTGGCCCCCCTGATCTCGGGATGGCGTCATCATGGCGAAGGCAAAGTTTGAACGTAACAAACCGCATGTGAACATCGGGACCATTGGTCACGTTGACCATGGCAAGACGACGCTGACGGCGGCGATCACGAAGTATTTCGGCGAATTCAAGGCCTACGATCAGATCGATGCGGCGCCC
>JAPLPE010000023.1 GCA_026400355.1 Rhodobacterales bacterium
ACCCAGACCTTTGTCGCCGGGTTGGCTCAGAAGGGGCTGATCGCGCCATGGGTGCTGGACGGCGCGATGAACCGCGACAGCTTCGATACTTACATCCAGGGCCAACTCGCCCCGGCGCTACGGCCCGGACAGATCGTCGTGGCCGACAATCTGTCATCCCACAAGTCGGCCAGGGCTGTCGACCTGCTGCGGGCCCAAGGCAACGACCTGATCTTCTTGCCGCCATACTCGCCGGACCTGAACCCGATCGAAATGGCGTTCTCAAAGCTCAAGACCCTGATCTGAAAAGCCGCTGCCAGAACCAACCAGGCCCTGTGCAGACAAGTCGGCGCCGTCTGCGCCCTATTCCACCCGCAGGAGTGCCGAAACAACTTCATTGCCGCAGGATATGGCCCCAATTGAAGGCGACACGCTCTAGATCGGGCGGGCCTGACATTCGGCCATGAGACGTTCGGCATCCTCGCGGCGGCAAAGACGGGTGGCGTCGGTCATCACGGCGGCAGAGGCCCCGGCCACCCCGCGGGTAAGGGCTGAAGCAAGGTCTTCGCCCATCGCAAGGCTCATCGTGAAGGCGCCGACAAAGGTGTCGCCTGCGCCGACCTTGCTTTTCACGACAACATCGGCCGCGGGGGCGTGCAGGCGCAGGCCGTCGGTGGCGAGTACCGAGCCTTCGTGGTCGCGGGCGACGATGACGATGCGGGCGGCACCCTGCGCGACGAGACCTTGCGCGAAATCCGCGCTGTCGTAGAGGTCGCGCAGCTTGCGGCCGGCGAGGTCGTTGGCCTCGTTATGGTTCATGCGTAGCACGTGGATGAGCTTGTCCGTGGCGGCGCCCGCGATCCTGAGCGCGGGGCCCGAGGTATCGACGACCACATCGACGCCGCGCGCGGCCATGGAGCGGGCGAGGTCGATCGGGATCGACATGGGTACGCCAGGCGGGATGCTGCCCGAGATGACGGCAAGGCCACCGGGTTGGGCGGCGTAGCTGACCGAGGCGGTCACGGCGGCCACGTCAAGTTCGGACCATTCGGGGCCGGGGAGCATGAAGCGGAATTGTTCATGCGTGGTGCTGTCATAGACCGAGAGCGATGACCGGGTTTCCCCCCGCGCCGGGTGGACGATGAGGTTCAGTCCGGCCTCGGTCATCAGCTTGGCCATATGGTCGCCGTTGTGGCCACCGAGCACGACAAAGGTACGCGAGGCGCCGCCAAGGATCGCGATGGCGCGGCTCACGTTGATGCCGCCGCCGCCGGGATCAAGCTGGGCGGGGGCACAGCGCAGCTTCATGTCCGGGATGATCCGGTCCACCTCGGTCGCGAGGTCGAGCGCGGGATTGAGGGTCACGGTAAGGATATCGCGCATGGCGGGACTCGCGTTCTGGTCGGAGAGAGACAGAGACACGGGTCGGGCGGGGATGCAATGAAAATGTTAGCGGTAGCAGTCCGCCCGGGGCCGTCGGTCAAAGCCTGCCATCAGGTCATGTCGGCAAGCGCAGTCAGGCGATCCCGGTCGGTGATATGCATTTTGCCATAAGCCGAGGTGACGATCCCTTCGCCATGCATCTGGGCGAGCGCGCGCTGGTGGACGGCGCTTGAGGGCGGGTTCTGGGTGCCGATGATGGTGCAATGGCCGGGGCATGTGCCTCCGGGCGTTGTCCAAAACGGGATCATTTCGGGCCTCGACTGGTTCCCGACACTGGTGGCGGCGGCGGGCAATCCTGACATCGGGACCCAGCTTCAGGCCGGGGTCGATCTGGGTGGGACGACCTACAAGAACTATCTTGACGGGTACAACCAGTTGGACATGCTGACCAACAACGGCGCGTCGGCACGGCATGAAGTGTTCTACTTCACCGAAAGTACGCTGGGCGCAGTGCGGATCGACGACTACAAGTACCGGTTTACCGATCAGCCGACCGGCTGGCTGGGCGGGACGGTCAAGGTGGACTGGCCGATCCTTGTCAACCTGCGGCTGGACCCGTTTGAACGGACCGGTCTGCCGGCTGGGGCTAATGGCTCGCTGGCCTTCTACAACTGGTACATCAACGAGTTCTGGCGCTTTGTCTTTGTCCAGCAGGAAGTCGCCAAATACGCGCAGACCTTTGTCTCATTCCCGCCGATGCAGGCCGGGGCGAGCTTCAATATGTCGGCCGTGAAGGAACAGATCGAAGGACAGATCGCGGCGGCACGGGCACATAACTGAGCCGATGCACGGCTGCTTTCGGGGCGCAGGGAAACCTGCGCCCCATTTTCGTTTGCCATGACGGGTGAGCGGAAGGAGTGGCGGGGTGAACCCCGCCCTACGCCGATGTTCAGTGCCACCACTGGTCGATGGCGGCGATGTCGTCGTCGGACCAGCCGAAGTGGTGGGCGAATTCGTGGATGGTCACATGGGCCACAAGGTCGGCGATGGTGACGTTGCCGCGTTCGGCCCATTCGTCAAGGATCGGGCGGCGGAAGAGCCAGACGGTATCGGGGCCTTGCGGCACGTCCCAGTTCGATTTCTCGGTCAGGGGGACACCGTCATAAAGGCCGGTGAGGTCGAAGGCGTCCATTTCGAGTTCCTTGAGGACGTCTTCGTCGGCAAAGTCGGCGACGATGATGACAACCTGCTGGGCCGTCTCGCGGAAGGCGAGCGGCAGGTTGGCGATGGTTTCGCGGGCGAGTTCCTCGATTTCGTCGAGCGTGGGGGCAATATGGTCCATGGTGCCCTCATATGGACAAAACGGGCGTGCTGTGAAAGAGGCTGGGCGATCAATGTTGATCGCCGTGGCAAGAACCCGGCGCAAAGGACGCCCTCATGACAACGACCCGTTTCGCCCCTTCGCCCACTGGCTGGATCCATATCGGGAACCTGCGTGCAGCACTCTTCAACTATGCGATTGCGCGACAGAACGGGGGCACTTTCATCTTGAGGATCGATGATACCGATCCGGAGCGATCCAAGGAGGAATATGTCGTCGGTCTGAAGGAGGACCTGACCTGGCTTGGTCTCATGTGGGATCACGAGGAGCGGCAGTCCTTGCGGCTGGCGCAGTACATGGCGGCCAAGGAGCGGTTGCTGGCGATGGGCCGGATTTACGAGTGTTTCGAGACGCCCGTCGAACTGGACCTGAAGCGGAAGAAGCAACTGAACATGGGCAAGCCGCCGGTTTATGACCGGGCAGCGCTGAGCCTGTCTGAGACCGAAAAGGACAGGTTGCGGGCTGAGCAGGGGAGCCATTGGCGCTTCAAGCTCGATCTCGAACGGATCGAATGGGTTGACGGCATCCTTGGCCCGATTTCGATCGATGCGGCGTCGGTCAGCGATCCGGTCATCATCAAGAATGACGGGCAGATCCTGTATACCTTTGCCTCGCCGGTCGACGATACCGAGATGGGGATCACCGACATCGTGCGGGGGGCCGACCATGTGACGAACACGGCGACCCAGATCCAGATCATCAAGGCGCTGGGCGGCACGCCGCCGCGCTTTGCGCACCATTCGCTGCTGACCGGGCCACAGGGAGAGGGGCTGTCCAAGCGGCTTGGGACCCTGTCGTTGCGCGATCTGCGGGCCAAGGGGCTGGAGCCGATGGCGGTGCTGTCGCTTATGGCGCGGCTGGGGTCGTCGGAGCCCATCGAATTGCGCGGGTCGGTCGAAGAGGTCGTGGCGGGGTTCAACCTGTCGTCCTTTGGCTCTGCACCGACCAAGTTCGATGCCGAGGATCTGTGGCCGCTGACGGCGCGGGTGATCGCCGGGCGGCCCTATGCGGCGGTGGCCGATGCCATCCGCGTGGCAGGGGCGCCGGATGATGTGGCGCCTGCCTTCTGGGCGGTGGTGCATGACAATATCGGGACGCTGGACGATCTGAAGGGCTGGTGGACGCTGTTTTCCGAAGGTGCCCTGCCGATGGTCGCTGACGAGGACGCGGGCTTTGTCGATCAGGCGCTGGCCCTGCTGGGCGAGCCGCCCTATGACGCCACGACCTGGGCCAATTGGACCACTGCGGTCAAGGAGGCCACAGGGCGCAAGGGCAAGGGGCTGTTCATGCCGCTGCGCCATCTGGTGACCGGGCGCGAGCGCGGGCCCGAGATGGCCGAGGTGATGCCACTCCTTCGGCAGAAGCCCAAGCGGGGGTAAAGGATGGCAGCCCCGTCAGGCGCGCAGGCGAGGTTTCTGACGGGGAGCCTTCTGCGGCACATTACGGTCATGTCGTTGACTTCGTCCGTCGGCCTTATGGCCGTGTTCGCAGTCGACTTCATCAACATGATCTTCATCTCCATGCTGGGGAAGGCCGAGCTTGCGGCGGCCATCGGCTATGCCGGGGCGATCCTGTTCTTTACTTCGTCCTTTGGGATCGGCATGTCGATTGCGGCGGGGGCGCTTGTCGCCCGGGCGCTGGGCGCGGGCGAACGCGAGACGGCGCGGCGGCGGGCGACCAGTTCACTGATTTTCGGGGCCATTTTCGGGGCGGCATTTGCGGCGCTGATCTGGGCCTTTGTGCGGCCCTTCTCGGTGTTACTGGGGGCGCAGGGGACGACGCTCGATCTGACGGTGCATTATCTGCAGATTGTGGTGCCGTCGCTGCCGCTCCTTCTCATCGGGATGGTCGCGGGGGCGATTCTGCGGGCGCATGGGGATGCGGCGCGGTCGATGTGGGCGACCATCGGCGGGGCCGTTGTCAATGCGATCCTTGATCCGATCCTGATCTTTGGCTTCCGGATGGAACTGACCGGGGCGGCGATTTCAACGAACTTTGCGCGTCTGGCTTTGGCTGGCATCGCGCTGGTCCCGCTGGTGCGGATCTATGGCGGGTTCGGGCGGCCGAATGCGGGGACGGTGCGGATGGATTTCATGCCGGTGCTGGGCATCGCGGTACCCGCAATCCTGACCCAACTGGCCACGCCGATGGGGCAGGCCTTTGTCACGCGGTCCATGTCAGCCTATGGCGAAGAGGCTGTGGCGGGCATGGCCATCATTTCGCGCCTGACGCCGGTGGCGTTCTGCGTGATCTTTGCCCTGTCGGGGGCGGTCGGGCCGATCATGGGGCAGAACTTCGGTGCAGGGCAGCATGACCGCGTGCGGGGTGCGTTCCGGGACGGGATCATCTTTACGGCCATCGTTTCGGTCGCGGTGTCAGGGCTGCTGTTCGTGTTGCGCGGGCCGTTGCAGGCGCTGTTCCAGTTGCAGGGCGAGGCGCTGACGCTGGTGATGCTGTTCGCCGGGCCGATAAGCCTTTTGTGGTTCTTCAACGGGGTGATCTTTGTCGCCAATGCGGCCTATAACAATCTGGGCCATCCGTTCTATTCGACGGTGGTGAATTGGGGGCGGCATACGGTGGGGACGGTGCCCTTCGTCATGGTCTTTGCCATGTGGTATGGGGCGTCGGGTGTGCTGATCGGGCAGGCTGTGGGTGGGGCATTCTTTGCGCTGGGCAGCTGGTCGCTGGCGCGGTGGGTGATGAAGCGGGCCCAAGGGCCGGTGGCCGAGCCTATTGTCAACGACCTTAGGGTGCATCGGCTGTTGAACAACCGGCGCTGAGGCTTTGGCACCTTAGCGGGCCTTGGGGCTGACCGGATGGACGGGCTGGCCCGTGTCCTGAAAACTGGTCACGTTGGCGATGGTCGTTTGGGCGATGGCCGAGAGCGCCTCGGTCGTGAAGAAGCCCTGATGGCCGGTGATGAGGACATTAGGAAAGGTCAGCAGGCGGGCAAAGACGTCATCGGGGATGGCCGTCTGCGATTTGTCCTCGAAGAAAAGGTCGGCCTCTTCCTCGTACACATCCAGCCCCAGCGCGCCGATATGGCCGGTCTTGAGGCCGCGTATGACGGCGCGGGTGTCTATGACGGCACCGCGGCTGGTGTTCGCGATCATGACGCCCGGCTTCATCGTGGCAATGGTCTGGTCGTTGATGAGGTGATGCGTCTCGGGGGTGAGCGGGCACTGGAGCGCGATGATGTCGGACTGGCGCAGGAGGTCGGCAGCGGGCAGGTAGGCCACCCCGAGCGCCGACAGGTCGTCGTTCGGATAGGGGTCAGCGGCGGTGACGTGGCAGCCGAAGCCCAGCATGATCCGGGCCATGACCTGCCCGATCTGCCCGGTGCCGACGATCCCCACGGTCTTGCCCACGAGGTCAAAGCCGAGGAGGCCGTCCAGCGCGAAATTGCCGTCGCGGACACGGTTGTAGGCGCGGTGAGTCTTGCGGTTCAGCGTGAGGATCAGGGCCACGGCATGTTCGGCCACGGCGTTGGGCGAATAGGCGGGGACGCGGGCCACGGCGATGCCGGCTGCCTTGGCGGCGTCAAGGTCGACATGGTTGAAACCGGCTGAGCGGAGCGCGATCAGCCGGACCCCGCAGCGGGCGAGGATGGCCAGAACAGGTGCCGACATGTCGTCGTTCACAAAGGCGCAAACCACATCGGCCCTGTGGGCCAGTTCGGCCGTCTCGGCGGTCAGCCGAAGGTCGAGATAGGTCAGGCGGTGCCCGTGGCCCGCATTCGCAGCGTCAAGCGATTGGCGGTCATAGGGTTTGGCACTGAAAACGGTGATCTGCATGGGGCCCCTCGGGATCAACCCTGTCATAAGCCGGGCAAGACGGGACCGATGTCAAGGTCATAGGGCCGAGGTCAGCGCCGGATCCGATGCCAGCGGAAGGTGGGTTGCCTCGAAATCGCGGATTTCGAGCGGGCGGCCGAGCAGGTAGCCCTGCACGATGTCGCAGCCGTGTTCCCGCAGCCAGAGGCGTTGTTCCTCGGTCTCGACCCCTTCGGCGACGGACTGCATGCCAAGTGCTTTGGCCATCGCGAGGATAGCCTTCACGATGGCCTCGGTTCCCGTCTCGCCCCTGGCGAGTTTGCTGGTGAAGCTCTGGTCGATCTTGAGTGCAGCCAAAGGCAGACCCTGCAGGTAGCCGAGCGAGGAATAGCCGGTGCCGAAATCGTCGATGACGACGCCGATCCCCTCGGCCTCGAGCCGGCGGATGTTGCGGAAGGTGATATCCTTTCGGGTCATCAATGCAGTTTCGGTTATTTCGAGTTGCAGGAGCGCGGGCAGAACACCTTCGGCGGCCAGGCGCGAGAGGATGTCGTTGGCGATGTTCGGCTGCTGGAAGCTATGGGCCTAGACGTTGACGGCGACAGGGAAGGCAAGCCCGAGAGATTGCCAGTGGGCGAGGACGCGCGCGGCAAGGGTGATGACCATGAGGTCGATTTCAAAGATGAGGCCCGTGCTTTCCGCGAGGGGGATGAACTGGGCCGGAGAAACCTCGCCAAATTCGGGGTCGCGCCAACGCAGGAGCGCCTCGGCCCCGACGACGCGGGCGGGGGCGGAAGAATCGAACTTGGGCTGTACGACAAGGCGAAACCGTCCCTCGCGCAGGCCACGGTGCATGGCCTGGATGATGTCGCTGCGGCGGGTCTGTTCTTCTCGCAGGACGGATCTATAGACCGCGAACTGGCTGCGCCCGGCGGATTTGGCACGGTACATGGCAATATCGGCATTCTGCATCAGGTCGACAGGCGTGGTGCCGTCGTCAGGATAGAGGGTGATGCCGATGGAAACGGAGACAAAAAGGCTTTGGCCGGCGATGGTGAGGGGGTGGGCCAGCGTCTCGATCAGGCGCCAGGCGACGTCCATCGCCTCTTCTGCGTAGGCGCCAGGGAGGAGAATGGTGAATTCGTCGCCACCAAGACGGGCGATCATGTCGTCTGCGCGGATGACTGAAGACAGCCGCTCGGACACCTGACAAACCAGTGCATCGCCCGCATCATGGCCAAAACTGTCATTGACGGTCTTGAAGTTGTCGAGGTCAAGCATGAAGACGGCGCCGCCGCAGCCACCCTGTTTAGGCGCCCGGCGGAGGCGGTCCTGAAAGACGGCGCGGTTGGCAAGACCGGTGAGCGGGTCGCGGGTGGCCAGATGTTCGGCGCGTTCCTTGGCCTGATAAAGCGCAGTGATATCCGAGCCCACGCCGCGATAGCCTGCGAAAAGGCCGTCATTGTTGAACTGGGGAGTGCCGCTGATGCGGACCCAGACATCGGATTCCTCTTTCCCGAACGAGACGAAGACGAAATCGCGGAAGAGTTCGCGGGCGGCCATACGGGTCGCAAGCCAGCCCCAGTTGGCGCTGCGGAGGACGCGTAGGTTGGACTTTGTCAGCTCTTCCAGTGTCTTGCCGATATGGATGCGGTAGCCACCGGTGGTGCGTTCGAAGCTTTCCGAGATGAAGGTGAAGCGCAGGTCGCCATCGGTTTCCCAGAACCAGTCAGCGCTGATTTCGGCAACGTCGAAAAAGCACTTCTTGGCATCGTCACGTTCGGACATGGCCAGTTCAAGGGCGTCGCGGGCGGCGCGGAGGGCATCTTCGCGGCGGACCTGTCCGGTGACGTCGATCTGGATACCTGACTGAACCTCGGGCGCGCCGGTGGCGCTACGCCGGGTGACGCGGCCGCGCGACTGGACCCAGACCCAATGGCCCGCCTTGTGTCGCAGCCGGAAATCATGACGGAAACCCCCGTCAGGCAGGTTTGCGGGATGCGCAAGGGTGCTGCCAAGGCGGGCCAGATCCTCGGGGTGGATGAGCTCTTGCCAGCGTGCCAGATCAAGGGGGGCGAGTTCGGCAACGGAATGACCGATCATTGCGGCCCAACGCGCGTCAATCTTCTTGGCGTCGGTGCCGACGTCGTGCTGCCATGTCCCGGCTTCGGCCCCGGCGATTATGGATTCAAGGCGATGCTCGGCCTCTTTCAGGGCCGTGATGTCGATGTGAACTCCGGCCATGACGCGCGGCAGGTCGTCAGGCCCACGTCGGACGACGCGGCCGCACGAGAGGATCCAGACCCAATGACCCTTGCGGTGGCGGAGGCGGGATTCATTTTCGAACTGGGTGATGTCCCCTTTGACGACCCGGTCGATTTCGGACTGGACGAGGGCCATGTCGTCGGGCTGGCCCAGCTGGTGCCAGTTATCGATCGTGACAGGGGAAATGTCGGCCAGGCTGTAGCCGATCATTTCGACCCAACGGTCATTGACGACATTGGTACCCGAAGAGAGATCTCATTCCCACGTTCCGACCTGTGCGCCTTCGACCACATTGGAGAGGTGCCATTCGGCACGGCGCGCCGCCGTCATATCAGCGCGCAGGCCGATCCGAGCACCGTTGGGCGTCGTTTTTTTCAATGATGCGGATGATGCGGCCGTCCGAGAGTTCGAGTTCGCTATCCTGACGGTTGACAGGATCGTGATCGAGGAGTTCGGCGAGTGTGGGCGCGAACTTGCCGTCGACGCTTGCGTACATGCCGCAGTCGAGGCCGGCCTGGATGATGTCGGCCAGACGTGCGCCCGGCCGGATGGTGTCGGCGATGGCGGGGTAGAGAGCGGGGTGTTGCTGGTTGTAGAGGACGAGGTGGTCCTTGGCGTCGAAGAGGACGAAGGCATCGGGAAAGGCGGCAAGGGCCGCTTCGAGTTGCTGACGTGTTTCAAGCGCCTCGCGCGTACGGGCGCGAAGTGCCGCCTCATTGCTGCGCTGTTCGGTCAGATCGACCACGAAACTCCACACAAGGCGGCGCTGGTCGGCGCTGGTCGTGGTGACACCGCTGACCGAGACCGGGTAGGGTGTGCCGTCATGGCGGTAGAAGGCAGTTTCAAAAGGGCCGTAGCGTCCCGTCTGATCTAGGGCATTGACGGCACCGGTGGAGAAACGCTTTTGACCGGGAGGCATCAGATCAACGACGAGCCGATTGTCGAGATCATCGCGGTTGCGCCCTGAAGCCGCCAGAAAGGCAGGGTTCACGTCAAGGAGCCTGCCCGATTTCCCGTCGTTTAGGAGGATACCGATAGGGGCCTGATGGAACAAGTCGGCCAGTAAAGCCTCGCGCGAGCGGAGCGCGGTTTCGGCGTTCATGCGGCTGGTCAAGTCGCGGACGAGAAATACGTTACCGTCATTTTGCGCGCCGGACGGATCGGACCGGGGCGCGGCGATCACTTCAAACCAGCGGAAAGTATCGCCAAGCGGATAGGCATAGCTTTGCGGCAGAGTGCCCCCGGAACGGTCGGCTTCGGCCATCATGGCGCGTTGCAGGGTGGCCAGTTCTGGGGTGATCACCTCTTCCGTGGGCCTGCCGATGAACGTGTCGGGTGCCTGTGCCAGCAGTCCGTGGCGGTCGGAATGGACGGCACGGTAGCGGCCTTCGCGGTCGAACTCGATTACAAGATAGGGGATGGCGGCGAGGGTGGCCGAAAGCTGACTGCGGCTTTGCTGGAGGGCGCGTTCGGCACGGCCACGCAGAAGCAGTGCCGCGATGCCGTCGGCGACGGATTGCAGCAGAAGAACATGGTCTTCGCGCAGCGTTGCCGATTGGCGGACGGCATCATAGCCAACAAATCCGATCCAGCGACCCTGATCGAGCATCGGGACGACGAGGATGGATCTGATATCCTGTTCCAGCAGGAACTGGCGTTCCGGGCGGTCAGGCGGGAGATCCTGCACGCTGGGGATGATGACCGAGCGGTCCTGTTCGAAATCTGCCTGCCAGTGGGCGACGATTTCGGCGGGCACCCCCTGGAGCGTGGATCGCATCGGATGGACGCTTGGGGCTGTCCATTCATGAGTGTTGTCGAGAATGACGTCGTCGCGGAGGCAGAAGACATAGGTCCTGTCGAACCCCCTTGCCATGCCAAGGTCGGCCAGTGCCGCGTCGATGGCTGCGTCGGCAGTGGCCACGGGTGAACGGTTCAGGCGGTTGAGGATTGGAACGATGACCCGGTTGTAGCCAAGCAGGTCGGTCAGCCGCAGCCGTTCGACGTTTGTGTTGTTGCCGGCGTCGCCTGTGTCCACGTCCCGTTCAGCCTTGCCCTGCAAGATCAGCCTTACGCGATCTGGCCTGTTTGGACGGGACTGAGTCGCGCCCGGACGATTCTTGTACCCCATCGTTTTTCTGCATCCACAGGTTGAATTTTAGTTAACGAATGCACGCTTTGTGCAATCATCATCAAGGGACTGTGTTTGCCGGGATTCAGGAACGTGGCGGTCTGGTGATGCTTTGCTGGGGAATGGCGATTGGCTTGCGCAATCCGGTGGACCCCGACAGGGTGTTTCTGCACTAAGGCGGCAGGCCCCCGATGCCTAATTGCCCGAGTCCCGAAGACCCAAGAGGTACCATGTCTGTCCGTATCCCCCTGATCCCGTCACAGTTCGGGCCTGGCCTGACCGAGATTGCCCGCATGGGAAAGGTCACGGCGAGCAGCTTTCGCTATGCCAGCGGGATCGAGGCGCTGCGGATGACGACCGGGCGGGCGGATGTGATCGTCCTGCCCTTCTTGGGGCAGCAGGTCTGGCGGGCGGTGTTTGACGGGCGTGACATTTCGATGGGGTCGATGTTCGAAGAACCTGTCGCTACGCCGGATTATCTGAAGACTTATGGGGCGTTCTTCATCCATTGCGGAGTCACGGCCATCGGTGCGCCGGGGTTGCAAGACAAGCATCCGCTGCACGGCGAACTGCCTTTGGCGCGGTTCGAGACGGCGGTGTTGGTGCTGGACGAGGCGACGGGGACGGTGGTTCTGGAAGGGTCCTATCGGCACAGGGTCGCGTTTTCGACAAACTATACCGTGTCGACGACGATCAAGCTGGGGAGCGAGGCGACCGCGCTCGACTTTGGGATCACGGTGCAGAACAACCGTGAAGCACCGATGGACCTTATGTATCTAGGCCATGCGAATTTCAAACCCGTCCTGAATGGCGAATTGATCTATTCCGCGCATTACGATCCGGAACATGTGGCCGTACGCAAATCGGTGCCCGCGCACATCATGCCACCGCCGGGCTATGCCGGGTTTGTGGACCGTTTGGCATCGGATCCCGCGTTGCATCACGTTCTGATGGCAGACCTGCCGTTCGAGCCGGAAGTCGTCTTCTCTGTCACGATGGAATCCGATGCTGATGGGCTGGCCCATGCGATGCAGGTGCATCCCGACGGTCAAGGGGATTTCATCAGCTACCGCACCGATACGCTGCCAATGGCGATCCGTTGGATCTGCCGCACGTCTGATCAGCAGGGGCTGGGGCTGGCGCTGCCGTCAACCTCAGGCGTTGAAGGGTATACGGCGGAAAAGGCTGCAGGCCGGGTGACGGTTGTGCCGCCCAAGGGGGTCTGGTCCGCATGGATGCGGACGGGCAGCCTTGATGCGGCTGATGCCGCAACGATGCGAGCGCAAATCGAACGGCAGATGGGCCGCGCCTAGGCCGCCCTGTTACTGGGCGGCCTCTTCCATCGGCTCCACAATGATCTGCGTGGCGTTTTGCACTGACAGAACGGCACCTTCAAGGAGCCCGACGCGCGACAGTTCGTCGGTGTGCAGGAACCCGTCCACATCATTGATCTTGTCCAGAAGTGCGATCAGTTCGGGCGAGGACACGGGCGTCGAATGGCCCGATCCGGTGGAATAGGCCCCGACCTCGACCAGCGTAACCTTGAGATCACCCAGTTCAGCAGGGTCCTGCAGGTTGCCAAGCCGGGTTCCGTCGCCGCTAAGGCGAGAGGACAGGCCCAGGGCGCGGTCCTTGTCCGAGGTGAAGATCAGGAACGGCTGGGGCAGGCGGCCGATCGCTGCAGCCTGTGATTTGAAGAGGTCCACGTCGATATCTGGCGACATGAGGATCACGACATCGACAAGATTGACATTGCCGTCGCGGATAGCCATCTGCCGGAGCGTTTCCATGGTGAGGTAGGACCCCATGGAATGGGCGAAGAGCGTGATGCGCTTGGCACCGGCCTTGTGCACCAGACGGATCAACTCCTCGAGCCCGTCACGGGCAAAATTTGCGCTGTCATGGTCATAGAGATAGCCGAAGGGGCTGGCCTTGGATGGCCAGGAGTAGTGGACCACGACTCCGTCCACATCAAGGTCATGCTTGATCTGGGCAAGGCGGTAGAGACCTTCGGAGAAGTTGGTGTTGAAGCCGTGAATGAAGATCACGACACCGCCATCCGCCTCTGGCGCGGCGGCGATTTGTTCCCGGAGTTCGCGCCGGAAACTGGCCGTATCCGGCAAAGTCTCAGCGCGGGTTGTCACGAAATCGGTGGCAGGGTCGGCCACTTCGCCGCGCGGGGGCCAGTTGATTTCGCCCTCTTCACGGTTTGGCGGGATCGAAACGTTGAACACAGCGAAGGATTCATTGACAGCCCGTTCGCCGCCGAGTGTCTGCGTTTCAGGGTCGATTCCGCGCGAGGTGGCGACGAAGATGGTTTCGGAGGAACCGACACCCATCGGATCAGCCGCAATCGTCAGTGTGCCGCGCTGGGCGCAGGACATAAGTGCGAGGAGTACGAAGAGAGAGGCTGCTATGCGTTGCATGAGTTCCGCCGGTCTGATGAAGGGAGACTCTCGCACAACGGACGCGGATAATCCAGACGGCGGCGACAGGGCGGGGATCAGTTCTGGCCTGCGGCTGCCAGCGGCGTCAGGATGATCTGCGTCGCGTTCTGGACTGTGAGAACGGCGCCTTGCAACAGACCGACGCGGGCGTTGCCGTCCTGACTGAAGGCAGCATCGACATTGGCGGCATCGGACAGGAGCTGCGTCAGTTCGGGTGCTATGGTTGCCGTCATGTGGCCGAGTCCTGTTGCAAAGGCCCCGACCTCAAGGAGGGTGACATCAAGATCACCAAGGCGGCTGGCGTCCTGAAGATTGCCAAGGCGGGCCCGTTCGCCGCTGATGCTCGCTGACAGCCCCAGAGCGCGGTCCTCGTTCGAGGTAAAGATGATGAAGGGCTGTGGCAGGCGGCCAATGGCGCGGGCCTGTGTGATGAACAGGTCCACGTCGATATCGGGCGAGATCAGAATGACGCCTGAAATCTTGTCGAGTGTGCGGCGGTCCTGACGGAGGGCTATCTGGCGCATGCCTTCCATTGCCAGTGACGCGCCAATTGAATGGGCGACGATCAGGATGCGGTCTGCCCCGGCGGCGGCAACATCTTCGATCAGCCGTTCAAGGCCGTCGCGGGCGAAGAGTATCGAGTCCTGATCGTAGAGATAGGCCATCGGATTGGCGGCCGAGTGCCAGGAGTAGTGGATGATGACGCCTGGCAGGTCCACGTCATGGCTGATCTGGGCGATGCGGTAGAGGCCTTCGGAAAAGTTGGTGTTGAAACCGTGCACAAAGATCACTGCGGCACGGCCCGAGCCCGGTTGTGCCTTCAAGGCATCGTGCAGCGCCCCGCGAAAGGCCATGTCGTCGGCAAAGCTGTCGTCGCGTATCGTCAGGAAATCGCGGGCGGGATCGGGGGCCAGTTGATTTCGCCTGACTGGCGGTTGTCGGGGACTGATACGACGATGCGGCCGTAGCTTTTGGTGACTTCGCGCGATCCGTTGAGATCCTGGGTGTCGGCATTCACACCGCGCGACGTGGAGAAGTAAATTGCTTCCGTCGTGGTTGCGGCGTTGGCGGGCTCGGGCGCAAAGGTCAGGTGGCCGCGATCGATGCAGGCGGACAGTGCAAGCAGGGTCAGAGCGGGGAGGAGGCCGTGCTGCATTTTAGGGGTGATGATCCATGGCAGTAGGCATGGACCGCATGTGCGGCGGCGGCGTTAACCTGCGTCAGGAAGCGGCCCGCCTTGCGGGGCGGGCCGGGTCTGGTTTCAGGCGGCTCTGCGCTGTTGCAGGACGCTGGCCATCGTTGTGCCCATCGAGGACGGGTTGGGAGCCACGGTGATGCCTGCGGCAGAGAGGATTTCCACCTTTTCCTGTGCGCTTTCGCCAAAGGCGCTGATGATAGCACCGGCATGGCCCATCTTGCGGCCCTTGGGGGCCGAGAGGCCCGCGATATAGGCCACGACCGGCTTGGTCATGTGGTCGCAGGCATAGGCTGCGGCCTCGGCCTCTTGCGGACCGCCGATTTCACCGATGAGCATGACGGCGTCGGTTTCGGGGTCGGCTTCGAACAGTTGCAGGATGTCCTTGAAGCTTGATCCGTTGATCGGGTCGCCGCCGATCCCGACCGAGGTCGAGACGCCGATGCCAAGCGCCTTCATCTGGCTTGCGGCCTCATACCCGAGCGTGCCGGAACGGCCCACGATGCCCACGCGGCCCGGCATGTAGATATGCGGCGGCATGATGCCCATGAAGCCCTGACCCGGCGAGATGATGCCCGCGCAGTTCGGCCCGATGAGGCGCATCTTCTTGGCCTCGGGATAGCGGCGGAGAAAGCGTTTGACCTTCATCATGTCTTGGCTCGGGATGCCGTCCGTCACGCAGACGGCGGTGCGGATGCCCGCATCTGCCGCTTCCATGATCGCGTCGGCCGCGAACGGGGGCGGGACGAAGACGAGAGAGGCTTCGGCCCCCGTCGCCTCGACAGCCTCACGCACCGTGTTGAAAAGCGGGCGGTCGTGGTGGGTTTCGCCGCCCTTGCCCGGCGTCACGCCGCCCACGACGTTGGTGCCGTGCTTGATCATGTCGGCGGCGTGGAATGATCCGATCCGGCCCGACATGCCCTGAACGATGACGCGGGTGTCTTTCTTGATGAGGATAGCCATATGCGTGTTCCTTCAGGCTGCAAGACGGGGGCGAGCGGCGACGGCCTTGGCGGCGGCGTCGGCAAGCGTGTCGGCGGTGATGAGCGGCAGGCCCGAGTCCTGAATAATCTGGTTGCCTTCCTCGACATTGGTTCCGGCAAGGCGGACGATGACGGGGATGGTCAGGCCAACCTCCTTATAGGCCTGCACAACCCCCTGCGCGACCCAGTCACAGCGGTTGATGCCTGCGAAGATGTTCACAAGGATGACCGAAACCTTGCCATCGGCCAGCACCGTGCGGAAAGCGCGGACGACGCGTTCGGGGCTTGCACCGCCGCCGATATCAAGGAAGTTGGCCGGCTCGCCGCCCGCAAGGTGGATCATGTCCATCGTGGCCATCGCAAGGCCCGCGCCGTTGATGATGCAGCCGATATCGCCTTCAAGGCCGACATAGGACAGGCCGTGGTCGCCTGCGGTGCTTTCGCGCGGGTCTTCCTGGCTGCGGTCGCGCAGTTCGGCGATCATCGGGCGGCGGAACAGGGCGTTCGTGTCGAACGACATCTTGGCGTCAAGCGCCACGAGGTCGCCGTTGCCGGTAATGACGAGCGGGTTGATTTCCACCATCATCGCGTCGAGGTCGCGGTAGGCGCGGTAGCAGGCCTTGAGGATCGTGACCATCTGGGCGATCTGGCCGCCCTTGAGGCCAAGCACAAAGGCCAGTTCGCGGGCCTGAAACTCGGTGAGGCCGACGGCGGGGTCGATCGTCATGCGGCGAAGCGAGTCCGGGTCGTCATGGGCCAGATCCTCGATCTCCATACCACCGTGGGCCGAGGCCACGATCATGATGCGTTCGGATTTCCTGTCGAGCACGAAGCCGAGGTATAGTTCCTTGGCGATGTCGGACGCGCCTTCGACCCAGAGGCGATAGACGCCCTTGCCGTTGGCGTCCGTCTGTTTGGTCACAAGCTGTTTGCCGAAGAGGGAGGCGGCAAAGGCCTGCACTTCGTCCACGGTCTTGCAGACCTTTACGCCGCCTGCTGCACCCCGGCCCCCGGCATGGACCTGCGCCTTGACGACCCAGGCGTTGCCGCCGAGTTCACGTGCCCGGTAGGCCGCCTGTTCAGGGCTGTAGGCCAGCCCGCCGCGCGGGACGGGGACGCCAAAGCGGGCAAGGATTTCCTTGGCCTGGTATTCGTGGATGTCCATTTAGGTTCCTCCCAATTCTGTCTCTGGTCGTCTGAACGGTCCGCTGAAGCCGCCCCCGCCCATCGGGCGGCAGGCGCGTCTGCGACGCACCCACCTTGGCGGACGCCGCCAGATCTGGCACCGTCTGCCTTGCGTCATCCCATTCGCCCTGCGGCTTGCGCCTTCGGGCGACCGCCTGCGCGGCGTTCCTCCGGAAAGCCGCAAGGTACAGGCGGGGTCTGCGTCATCAACGTCCCGACAAAGGGACGGCGGCTATCTTCCTGCTATGGCCTCGGCCAGCACGAGCACGTTGCGCGCCATCTTTTCGGACGCAGCGTCGATCATCTTGCCGTCAAGGGCTGCTGCCCCGCGCCCTTCGGATTCGGCCTTGCGCAGTTCTTCGATGATGCGGCGGGCCTTGGTCACCTCGGTTTCCAATGGTGAGAAGACTTCGTTCGCCAGCGTGACCTGCGACGGATGGATCGCCCATTTGCCTTCGCAACCAAGGGCTGCGGCACGTCGCGCGCCTTCCTTGTAGCCCTCGGGATCCGAGAAATCGCCGAACGGCCCGTCGATAGCACGCAGGCCATAGGCGCGGCAGGCGATGACCATGCGGGAAATCGCGGCATGCCACTGGTCGCCGGGGTAATGCGGGTTGAGGCCGCCGATGTTCGTCGTCCTGGCGCGCATCGACGCGGCATAGTCGGCCACGCCGAAATGCATAGCCTCGAGCCTTCCGCCGAACTGGGCGATGGCTTCGACATTGGCCATGCCAAGGGCGGTTTCGATCAGCGCCTCGAGCCCGACGCGGGTGGAATAGCCCTTGGCCTGTTCGATCTGGTTCACCATCGCCTCGACCATGTAAAGGTCGGACGGCACGCCCACCTTGGGCACAAGGATCGTGTGCAGACGGTCGCCCGCCTGTTCCATCACATCCACCACGTCGCGGTACATGTAATGGGTGTCGAGCCCGTTGATCCGGACGGACACGGTCTTGCCCCTGGCGGCCCAGTCGATGTCGTTCAGGGCTTGGATGCAGTTCTTGCGGGCCTGTTCCTTTTCGGGTGGGGCCACGGCATCCTCGAGGTCGAGGAAGACATAGTCGGCGGGCCCTGCAGCAGCCTTGTCGATCATCGTCGGGTTGGACGACGGCACAGCAAGTTCGGACCGCTGAAGGCGCTGGCGGCGCAGCGGGTGGAGCGTGTGGCTCATGAAGGTCTTCCTTATTCGGCGGCGAGTCTGGCCACGGTCGCATTCGCCTCGGCATACCAGAACTGGGCTGCGGCCACGCCGGAGCCGAAGGCGATCTTGGCGCCAGCCTCGGCCAGCGAGAGTTCGGCGATGGCGAGCGCGGTCAGCGTCATGCCTTCGTTCAGGTCGCCCAGATGGCCGATACGGAACGCCTTGCCGGCCAGACGGGACAGGCCCGAGCCGAAGGAGGTGTTGTAGCGGTCGTAGCCGATGCGGATGACGTCGCGGGCGTCGATGCTGTCGGGGACGCGGATCGCGGTGACTGTGTCGGAGTAGTTCGACGGGTGATCGGCGCAGAGCGACAGGCCCCATGCAGCGACACCGCGACGGACGCCTTCGGCGAGGCGAGCGTGGCGGGCATAGACCATATCGAGCCCCTCGGCGTGCATCCGGTCGAGCGCGCGGCGCAGGCCGTGCAGGATCTGCGTCGGCGGGGTGTAGGGGAAATAGCCGCCTTCGGACATCTTGAGCATGTCGCCAAAGTCGAAATAGCAGCGGCGCGAGGTGTTGGCCTTGGAGGCGGCAATCGCCCGGTCGGAGGCTGCAAGGATGCCAAGGCCTGCCGGGCACATCAGGCCCTTCTGGCTGCCGGTGATGGCAAGATCGACACGCCATGCGTCCATTTCGAAAGGGATGGAGCCGATGGAGGAGACGCCGTCCACGAAGAGGAGCGCGTCGTGACCAACCACATCCATCACACGGCGCACATCAGCCACGTCCGAGGTGACGCCAGTGGCGGTTTCGTTGTGCGTGACGAAGACTGCCTTGTAAGCGCGGTCCTTGTCGGCAGCCAGTTTCTCGGCAAAGGCTACGACGGGCACGCCCTGACCCCATTCGACATCGACCACATCCACATCAAGGCCAAGGCGCTGGGCCATGTCGACCCAGAGTGTCGAAAACTGGCCGTGGCGGGCCATCAGAACCTTGTCGCCGGGCGACAGGGTGTTGGTGATCGCCGCTTCCCATGCGCCGGTGCCCGAGCCGGGGAAGAGCATGACGCGGCCCTTGGTGGTGCCGAAGATCGGCATCAGATCCTTGATGATCCCGATCGTCAGCCCGCCGAAATCGGGGGCGCGCTGGTCCTGCATCGGCACGTTCATCGCCATGCGGACGACATCGGGAACATTGGTGGGGCCGGGGATGTAGAGGTGGTTCAAGCCGGTCTTCATGACATGCGTCCTTCCGTTGTGCGGTTGGCGGTCAGATGCCACCTGCGCCGGAATATGCAAAATGAAAGCGGGTTGTGTTGTGAACGCGAAAATTGACAAACCATAAAATTTGTAATAGTGTAAAGATGACAATACAGGATGCTATTGTATGCAGAAGACCTTCATCGGGCCGCATCTGCGGCGGTTACGGCTGGAACGGGGCGAAACGCAGGGGCAGATGGCCAAGGCACTCAGCATTTCGCCCTCCTATGTCAACCTGCTGGAAAACAACGAAAGATCGGTCTCGGTCTCGGTCCTTATGCGGATGTTCGAGGTCTATGGCGTCGACTGGCGCGACATAGCCGAGGATGACGGGGCGAGCCAGCTTGCCGATCTGCGGGCGGTGATGCAGGACCCGTTATTTACAAATGCGCAGACCGATCTGTCACAGATGCGGGCAGCTTTGGTCCATTCGCCGGGGCTTGTGCAGTCGTTTCTGACGCTGCACCGCGCCTATCAGGCGGCAACGGATCAACTTCTGAGTCTGGCTGAGGGGGATACGCCGCTCATCACGGCATCGCCCGAGGCGGCAGTGCACAACTATTTCCGGCGGCAGCGGAACCATTTCAAGGAGGTGGAGGAAGCAGCCGAGGGGTTCTGGGGGCCGGTCGCCGTGGAACGGGACGAGGTCTATGGTGCGATCAAGCGGCGGTTGCGCGAGCGGAACGGGATTTCCGTGCGGCTTGTCCGGGTCGAGGATCTGCCGGGGACGCTGCGCCGCTATGACGAAGAGGCGCGCGAGATCCTGCTGTCCGAGGCCTTGGACCACACGAACCGGATCTTTCAACTGGTGCATATGGCGGGGCTGGTCGAACAGCGCAGCCTTCTGGACGGGCTGATTGAAAAGGCGGGAATTGCCGAGGCGCAGGGCAGGGCGCGCCTGCGGGTGGAGCTTGCCAACTATTTCGCCGCCGCCGTACTGATGCCCTATGACGCCTATCTGGCCGAGGCGCAGGCCACGAAATACGACCTTGACCATATCGCGACACGGTTTGGGGTGAGCTTCGAACAGGCCTGCCACCGAGCGACCACGCTGCAGCGCGACGGGGCGCAGGGCGTCCCGTTCTTCTTTCTGCGGATCGACAAGGGCGGGAATGTGACCAAGCGGTTTAACGCGACGGGGTTCCATTTGGCCGAACATGGGGGCGCGTGTCCGCGGCTTGACGTGCATACTTCGTTCCGCACACCGGGCCGGATCGTGCCGCAGTTCGTGGAAATGCCTGACCGCAGTCAGTTCTTCGTTTTTTCCCGGACCGTCGACCGCCCCACCTGGGCCCGCCATGCGCAGGACAACCGGCTGGCCGTCGCGATGGGCTGCGGGATCGAATTCTCAGGCAAGATCGGTTATGCCGAGGCCTTCTCGGTCACGGGCGCGCGGATGACCCCGGTCGGCATCAACTGCCGCATTTGCCCCCGGGCGAATTGCGACCAGCGGGCGCATCATGCCGCGATCCTGACTCAGCCGGTGGACGAACGGCGACGGGGCGTCACAAGGTATGATGTTTGAGCCCCGAAACCTGCTTTATGAATGCGCGGCGCGGCAGCTTGAGACGGTTCAGACCTTGCCCTGATACCATAGCCACCAGATCACCACTCCGCCAATCAGGAGGATGTTGAACATGATGACGGCCAGGAAATTCAGCGCCCGGGTCCAGCGCCGTTCCAAAGGATCGATGGTCCTTAGCCATGTGGTCACCGCCAAATGCGCCTTGTCCACTTTGGGCAAGTCGATCATGCGCATGAGCTTGGGGTTTTCGGCCAGCGATGCGGCATGGGCCAGATAGATCGCCTCGGCCCGGACTTTGCGCGGCAGCATCCGGCCGGCCTTGTCTACCTGACGGTCAAGCGTGGCCTCGTGGACCTTGAGCTTTTCGGACAGGAGCGTGCTGACCTCGGAAATCTGTGCGGCGAATTGATCGTTGTCCATGGTGCGAACCTACCGGGCCTCCGGGGCGGCCTCAATGGCTCTGGAACAGGTGCGGGCGGGGCGGTTAGGGTAGATGCATGTTGAACACGATCCTGCATGGCCAGCCCACCGACCGGCCCACCTTGCTGATCGCCCACGGCCTCTTCGGGTCGGGGCGGAACTGGGGTGTCATCGCGAAGCGCCTGTCCGATAAGCGGCAGGTGATCGCGGTCGACATGCGCAACCATGCAGGCAGTTTCTGGTCGGACAGCCACAGCTATGCCGATCTGGCGGGCGATCTGGCCACAGTGTTGGAGACGTTTCTGGGGCCCGCCGATGTGCTCGGTCATTCGATGGGCGGCAAGGCGGCGATGATGCTGGCGCTGACGCAGCCCGATCTGGTCCGGCGGTTGGTCGTGGCGGATATTGCGCCGGTCACCTACACCCACACCCAGCTGCCGCAGATCGACGCGATGCGTCGGGTGGACCTGGCCCATGTGCGCAACCGGGCCGAGGCGGGCGTTCAACTGGGGCTCGAAGACGCAGGCGTCGCGGCCTTTCTGCTGCAAAGCCTTGACCTTGAGGCGCGGCGCTGGCGGCTGAACCTCGACGTACTGGAACGCGAGATGCCGGGGATTGTCGGTTTCCCCGAAGCAGTCGGGCGATTTGACGGGGCGGTCATGTTCCTGTCGGGGGCCAATTCGCACTATGTCCGGCCCGAACACCGGGCGCGGATCAAGGAGTTGTTCCCCCGCGCGCGCTTTGCCAAGATCCTTGATGCGGGCCACTGGCTCCACGCCGAAAAGCCGCGCGAGTTTGAAGGGGCGGTGCGCGCCTTTCTTGACGCGCCGGACCCCGTCGGCGCCTGAAACCCGGTTCCTGAGACAGAAACTGGCCGCGATGACGCGGCCAAAACTGCTTTCTGTAATGAGGCTCCTTGAATGATCAACTTGCGATCCGGGGAGGACGGGCTTTCGCGGATGAATTGACCTTACGGGAGATGACGCGACGAAGAACGGAGAGGAATCAAGGGAGAACGTCATTCTTGGGGGTCTATGTGACAGAATTGTCAAAATCATTGACCGATTTGTCATCAGAACGGGCAGTTTTGGGTTGGCTTCTGCAGTTCGGAAGAACGGAATCGCCACCTGACGACCAATCGGGCAGAACAACCTGACCGGATCAATACGGAAAGGTGGCCTTGGCGTTTTCAGTCCAAGCCCCAAAAACGCGGCGCTTGGCCCCCTGTCACCTCACCCGTACTGCCGCGAAACCCCTTGCCAAACGGCCCCCCTTGGGCCATGTCGCGGTTTGTTTCCCCGACAGGCCGCACCCTCATGACCGACCTCGCCCATATCCGCAATTTCTCGATCGTGGCGCACATCGACCACGGCAAATCCACGCTGGCCGACCGGCTGATCCAGTCCACGGGGACGGTCGCCGACCGGGACATGAAGGAACAGATGCTCGACTCGATGGATATCGAACGCGAGCGGGGGATCACGATCAAGGCGAACACCGTGCGCCTGGAATACAAGGCCAAGGACGGGCAGGATTATATCCTGAACCTGATCGACACGCCGGGGCATGTCGACTTTGCCTATGAAGTGTCACGCTCCATGCGCGCTGTCGAGGGATCACTTCTGGTCGTGGACGCGTCTCAGGGGGTCGAGGCGCAGACGCTCGCCAACGTGTATCAGGCGCTCGATGCCGGCCATGAGATCGTGCCGGTCCTGAACAAGATCGATCTGCCCGCCGCCGAACCTGACCGGGTGCGCGAACAGATCGAGGATGTGATCGGGCTGGATGCCTCGGACGCGGTGCTGATTTCGGCCAAGTCAGGGATCGGGATTCCCGATGTGCTCGAGGCCATCGTGACGCGCCTGCCCGCGCCCAAGGGCGACCGCACTGCGCCACTGAAAGCCATGCTCGTGGATTCGTGGTATGACAGCTATCTGGGCGTCGTCGTCATGATCCGGGTCATGGACGGGGTAATCAGGAAGGGTGACTCGATCCGCATGATGCAGACCAATGCGGTCTATGGGATCGACACCTTGGCGGTGCTGAAACCCCAGATGGTGCCGATTGCGGAACTGGGGCCGGGCGAGATCGGGGTGCTTACGGCATCAATCAAGCAGGTGCGCGATACGCGCGTGGGCGACACGATCACCAGTGAACGCAAGGGCTGCGAGGTGGCGCTGCCGGGCTTCAAACCCGCGCAACCTGTGGTGTTCTGTGGACTGTTCCCGGTGGACGCGGCCCAGTTCGAGGATCTGCGGGATTCCATCGAGAAACTGGCGCTGAACGACGCGTCTTTTTCCTACGAGATGGAGACGTCGGCGGCGTTGGGGTTCGGATTCCGCTGCGGGTTCCTCGGGCTCCTGCACCTTGAGGTGATCCGCGACCGGATCGAGCGGGAATATGATATCGACCTGATCACGACAGCGCCTTCGGTGGTCTATCACCTCTACATGAAGGACGGGACGATGCGCGATCTGCACAACCCCGCCGACATGCCCGACCTGACCCTGGTCGACCATATCGAGGAGCCCAGGATCAAGGCCACGATCCTTGTCCCCGACGATTACCTCGGCGATATCCTCAAGCTCTGTCAGGACCGGCGCGGGGTGCAGATGGACCTGACCTATGCCGGGTCACGCGCGATGGTGGTCTATGACCTGCCGCTGAACGAGGTGGTGTTCGATTTCTACGATCGGCTGAAATCGGTGACGAAGGGCTATGCGTCGTTCGATTACAACCTGTCGGGTTATCAGGAGGATGCGCTGGTCAAGATGTCGATCCTTGTGAACGACGAACCGGTCGACGCGCTGTCCATGATGGTCCACCGCGACCGGGCCGAGATGCGGGGCCGGGCGATGGTCGAAAAGCTCAAAGACCTGATCCCCCGCCACATGTTCAAGATCCCCATCCAGGCGGCGATTGGGGGCAAGGTCATCGCGCGCGAGACCCTGTCGGCGCTGCGCAAGGACGTGACGGCCAAGTGTTATGGCGGCGACGCGACGCGGAAGCGGAAGCTCTTGGACAAGCAGAAGGCCGGGAAGAAGCGGATGCGGCAGTTCGGGAAGGTTGAGATTCCGCAGGAGGCGTTCATCTCGGCGTTGAAGATGGATAGTTGAGGGATCTGCGCACATTGGCACATCCCATGGCGTTTAGCCACCCGTCGAGAAAGTGTCCCTTTCCCGCGACGAACGACCCCATCGGGGCCCAGGCTGGGTCGACGAAGCGAGGCATAGGCAATATGCAGCCGCAGATTGCGATTGCGGCTATGGGTCGAGGATGCCATCATCAGGCACGGAAGTTAAGTTGAACTGCCGTTTATGGCAGATGTGGCGCGGCGCGCAATTAGAGAGCGTGTAGTTGACAGACAGAAGTGAGGGACGTGGTCCAAGCGGGGTAAGGCACGGTGTGATGGCCGGAGTCGTGGTATCGGCTTTTCTTCTTGCAGCGTGCGAACCGGTGCCCGAGTTGCCAATTGAGACACCTGTCGCGGAGCCAATAGTCGCTGAGCCCCCCACAGAGGCGACAGCCTCTGAGTCCCGCGCCGCGCCAGTCATGCTGGCCGACGTGCCGAACCGGTCGGGCGAACTTCGGAATGGCATGAGCCACGCAGAGGTTGTCGCTATCCTTGGGCCCCCGATGTCAAATGCCGAGATCAGGGGTCTGATTTCGATGGGCCATTGCTTGCCGCCGGACGTACCCCCTGATGCGTCAATCGATCCAGAGGAATGGAACTTCTGGGGTGACCAGGTCCATCGCTATGTAGTGGACGGCGTGCCCGGCTATATCCGGGTCATTTATCAAGATTGGGATTCGAGAACCTATGAGGGCGCGACGGTTTCTCAATGGATCCTTGGCCTTCAAGAGCCAACTGCCCCATGTATCGTCACTTAGTGTTGACAGTGGTTTGCCTGATAAAGGTCGGCTGGATCATAGTGCCCTGATCGCCCCAAGAACCTTCACTTGAGTGCCAGTCGGGCGGTGAGCGAGAGGTTGACCAGCGCGGCGGAGCGATCCCCGCAATACCGAACGGTCAACACTGTGGCGGGGTGAACCCCGCCCTACCTGTAGAGTGCGCTTCAGCGCACCGTGACCGCATCCTAGTCCGTCCGCCCATTCCACGCCCGGCCATCCCCGAGCGGCCCCCTCACCACCAGAGTCACGGTGACAAAGGCCACGTAGAGCAGCAGATACCAGCTTCCCAGCTTGGAAAAGCTGACGATCTGCCCCGGGATCTGGCCCGTATAGACCCAGGTGCCGGTGGCGGTGCCGATGTTTTCGGCCACCCAGAGCATGAGCGCCGACAGGAACGCGGCGAGGGGGAGGGGCATCCACCAGTCGTGCGCGTGGATCGTGAACCAGATGCGCGTGCGGCCATAGACCCCCAGCGTGGCGGCGAAGAGCGCCCAGCGGATATCGGGCAGGAAATGGTGGGCGAAGAAATTGACATAGATCGCCAGAGCCAGCACGACCGTCACCCAGAACGGCGGGTAGGGGGTAAAGCGCATGTCAAAGATGCGGATGACGCGGGCCATGTAGCTCCCCACGCTCGCATACATGAAGCCGGAAAAGAGCGGCACGTTCAGGACGGTGAACACCCCGGGCTCGGGGTAGGTCCATGACCCGGCGCTGACCTTGAACCATTCCATCGCCGTGCCGGTGAGGTGGAAGAGGAGGATGACGCGCGCTTCCTCCCATGTCTCGAGCCGGAACCAGAGGAAGGCGGCTTGGGTTGTCACCGCAAAGAGGAACAGCGCGTCATAGCGGTGGACGGGCCAGTCATCCTGCCAGACGGCCTTGGTCACAAGGATCGCGATGAGGAGGAGGCCGCTGAACAGGCAGGCCCAGCCCTGTTTCAGCACGAACATCACGAATTCCGCGATGCCCGGCGGCAGGGTCGCGCGCGCCCGGTCGCCCAGCGCGCGTTCGATGGTGCGGGTGCCTGTGTCCTTGGTTCCTGTGGTCAACGGCCGGCACCCCGGACGCCGGGGGCTGTGGCCGGACCCTGAGGGTTCAGGACCCACGCCCGGTCAGGGCAGGCTGGCGAGCGGGTCAGGGCCATATCTGTTCTCGGCCCGGATGCCGGGAATGAACATGATCAGTATCGCAAAGATGCCACCGACATGTGGAAAGATCCCGCTGACAAATCCAAGAATGCCACCGATGTAGGGGATCAGGATGATGAGCACGGCCCATCCGCTCCAGCCGAAGTCACGGCACCGCTGTCCACCGACGGCCCAGGAGGAAATGATCAGCGGGATCATGAGAACGAATGCGATCAGCCCGATCATGTCGGCAAGTACGTAATAAATGAATCCGCCCAGGCCAGTTACTGCGAGCGAGTAGAGCAGGTAGCTCAGCCTGTTGCGCCGACCCGAAAAGGTGAAGAGGTCTTCAAAGACCGGCTTCGACATATGTCTGACCCCTTGCCATGTTGCGACGGATGGCTGCGGACCCGTTGAAGACGAAACCAAATGCCGAAACGTGCCGACGACTACTGCACGTTTCGGCAAACTATCAAGCAGCCCGGGCCGTGACCATAGCAATCGGTCAGCCTGTCCCGGGTCTTGGCCCGGCGCCGCCGTCAGAGGTTCGGGTAGATCGGGAAGCGCAGGCAGAGCGTTTCGACCTCGGCCTTTACGGCGTCCTCGACGGCGCCGTTGCCGTCCTCGCCATGCGCGGCGAGCCCGTCAGTAACGCGGACGATCCAGCGACCGATCTGGCGGAACTCTTCCTCGGCAAAGCCGCGCGTCGTGGCGGCGGGGGAGCCGAGGCGGACGCCCGAGGTCACGGTCGGCTTTTCCGGATCAAAGGGGATGCCGTTCTTGTTGCAGGTAATATGGGCGCGGCCGAGTGCCTTTTCGGTCGCATTGCCCTTGACGCCCTTGGGCCGCAGATCGACGAGCATCAGGTGCGTGTCGGTGCCGCCGGTGACGATATCGAGGCCACCTTTCATCAGCTCACCCGCCAGCGCCTGCGCGTTCTTGATGACCTGTGTCTGGTAGGTCTTGAACTCGGGGCGCAGCGCTTCGCCAAAGGCGACGGCCTTGGCGGCGATGACATGCATCAGGGGCCCGCCCTGGATGCCGGGGAAGACGGCCGAATTGACCTTCTTCGCAATCGCCTCGTCATTGGTCAGGATCATGCCCCCGCGCGGGCCGCGCAGCGTCTTGTGCGTGGTCGTGGTGGCGACATGGGCATGGGGGAAGGGCGAGGGATAGAGGCCCGCAGCGACTAGCCCCGCAAAGTGAGCCATATCGACGAGGAGGTAGGCCCCAACCGAATCCGCAATCTTGCGCATTATCGCAAAGTCAATGATCCGGGGAATGGCCGATCCGCCGGCAATCAGCATCTTGGGCTTGTGTTCCAGTGCCAGCGCCGCGATCTGGTCATAGTCGATCTGGCTGTCCTGTTTGCGCACCCCATACTGGACCGAGTTGAACCACTTGCCCGACTGGTTGGGCTTGGCCCCGTGGGTCAGGTGGCCGCCAGCATCGAGCGACATGCCAAGGATCGTGTCACCGGGCTGGATCAGCGCCTGAAACACGCCCTGGTTGGCCTGAGAGCCCGAGTTCGGCTGAACGTTCGCATAGGTGCAGCCGAACAGTTGCGTCGCCCGTTCGATGGCAAGGTTTTCCGCGATATCGACATACTGGCAGCCGCCATAATAGCGCTTGCCCGGGTACCCTTCGGCATATTTGTTCGTCATGACCGAACCCTGCGCTTCCATCACGGCGGCGGAGACGATGTTCTCGGAGGCGATCAGCTCGATCTCGTGCCGCTGGCGGCCAAGTTCAGAGCGGATCGCGGCGGCAAGCGCCGGGTCGCGCGTGGCGAGGGATTCGGTGAAAAAGCCGGAGTCGCGGGCGGTGATATTCATGCGGTCACGTCCTGTGTCTGAAAGGCGGGCTTTGGGGGATATGGTTCTATACCCGACCGGGACCAGTGCCAAAAGGGACAAAACGACCGTGGACGGGCAAGGAACGGCATCGGGCCGCGCTTGCCTTTCGGGGCAGGGTGCCGGACAAGACAGGGAACAACCGGAAGGCAGGGCGGATGAGTTCGTTGCGGATCGCGTTCACGGCCAGCGAGGCGCCGCTTGCGCAGGAGGCGCGTGAGCGCCTGGTTGGGCTTTACGGTGACGTCCCGATCGGCGAGGCGGATGCAGTCGTCGCGTTGGGGGGTGATGGCTTCATGCTCCAGACGCTCCATGCGACGGAGCGGTTGGATGTGCGCGTCTATGGGATGAACCGGGGCACGGTCGGGTTCCTGATGAACGCATATGCCGAGGAAGACCTTCCTGCGCGGCTTCTGGCCGCCGAGGAGGCGGTGATCAACCCGCTTTCGATGAAGGCCAAGACTGTTTCAGGCGCAGTCGAAGAGGCGCTTGCGATCAACGAGGTGAGCCTGCTCCGCGCCGGGCCGCAGGCAGCCAAATTGCGGATCACGGTCGATGGCAAGCTCCGGATGGAGGAACTGGTTTGCGACGGGGCCTTGGTGGCCACGCCTGCGGGGTCAACAGCCTATAACTATTCCGCCCACGGGCCTGTCCTGCCCATCGGGTCTGAGGTTCTGGCGCTGACCGCCATTGCGCCATTCCGTCCCCGGCGCTGGCGCGGGGCGCTTTTGCCGATGCGGGCGGTGGTGCGGTTTGATGTGATCGACCCGGACAAGCGTCCCGTGATGGCCGATGCCGATTCGCGGCCCGTCCGGGATGTGGTTTCGGTCGAGGTGCAGAGTGAGCCGGGCATCCGGCACCGCATCCTTTTCGATCCGGGGCATGGGCTTGAGGAGCGGTTGATCCGGGAACAGTTTGCGTGAGCCGCTGAACTCGCCGTTTGTCACTGACGCATCCCATCGACTGGGAGGTCGATCTGAGGGGTGGTCTTGCGGAGACTACTGTCTGGTCAGACGTGCATAGAGGATCAGTTCGGGTCTGTATTCGAAGTGCATCCCGTCGTAGTGATGCCACTTGCCGCCCCAGATGAATCCGTAGCGTTCAAAGGCTGCGACCAGTTCGGTCGGCATCTTGTTGTCATAGGGGCCGGCATCGCCTTCGGGCCGGCCGGACCAGCGCCAGTAGCCGCCGAGTTCGGTGTTCAGGTCAATGGCGGCACCAAAGCTGTGCGATGACTGGCGGTCGGTGCCCGCGATGACGCGCCAGTTGAAGCTGCCGCCGGACTGATCGAAAAAGACATCATAGAGCGGGGAGGACAGGGCAAGCGCCGTCAGGGCGGCGGCGAGTTGCGTGTCGACACAGTTCCGTGTCGTTACGTTGAACCCTGTCTGCACGGTTTGACCATCGTAGGCGACAGCCACAAGCGTTGCCCGAGCGGCGGATTCTCTGTCGGCATAGAGGGCGCGAAAGAAGACCTCGTTCCGGACGCGGCCGGGGTCGAAATAGGGTTGCATCCGGGCGTCGAGGTCAAAGGCGATCGGGTAGGCGTAGACGAACATGTCGCCGATGGTCGCGCCGTCGAGGCGGTCTTGTGCCGAGATGTCCCGCGCGGGGGCGAAGGGGATCGCGGCTCCGTCTGGCGTAACGATAGCTGCGCCGTTCACCGTGCTGCCGGGGTAGGCGATTTCGAGCGCGGTGGCGACGGGGTCGCCCCCCGCCGGGAGTGGGATCGTGAGGAAGTCGCGCGGCGTGCAGGCGGCTTTGAGCGGAGCGGTCCACAGAACGAGGAGGAGGGCAAGGCGGAGCATGGGCCGGTCCTTTGGCTACCTCTGATGAGCCTAGCCCTGATGCCCGCAGGATTGAACCGTCATCACGATAACAAAGAGAGATAGGCGATAGCAGCCGGGTGCCGGGCCGATAGCGGGGCGGCGATATAGGTTGCTGCGGCCAGTCGTGCCGTTCTGAACCTGTCGGTCGGGGCGATTGTTGCCCCGGACCGGTGGCAACAGACCCGGAGTGGATGACATGACGATAAAGACGATGACTGTTTTGGTAACGCTGGCGGCGGCCCTTGTGCTGGGGGCGGCCCCCGTGACGGCGGACGGGAACCGCGCCGCACTGACCCAGTCAGGCTGGCAGAATGGCGTGGGGATCGCGCAGTACGGCTGGCGCAACCAGATGACGGTGACGCAGCAGGGCTGGCAGAACACCACGATTTCGACCCAGGACGGGGCCCGCAACCGCACGGTGGTGGGGCAGCAGGGCTATCGCAATTCGGCGACGACGTCACAGCAGGGGCGGTGCAACGTGCTGGGCGTGGCGCAGTTCGGGACAGGCAACACGGCCGATGTGGCGCAGACGGGCGGGTGCAATGCGCTGTCCGTCATTCAGGTGGGCAATGGGAATTCTGTCTCGACCCATCAATACGGCACCGGCAATGTGCAGGTGATCGTTCAGGACTGATCCGGCCTGTCACCGGGGTGTGGCTTCAGCATCCCGGTGAAGGCCAACTCATTGAAATGATGGAGGTGTGAGATGGTCCTGCGTTCGCCGTTGCTGATTGTCCTGACGGCCCTGTTCCTTGCCGCATGTGCGCTGTCGGGCGTCGTGCCGCGCCCAGCCGGTGACCCGCGCGGCGCGTTGAGTTGCGCGCTGGTTGTGGACGGGACGGGTTTTGAAGGCCGCCTGACAGCCCGCGAGACTGTGGCGGGAGACTATGCGATACGCCTTAGTTCCGGGGGTGTGTCCATCGACCAGTCGGGTGAGTTTGCAGCCCGGCCGGGTGAGGTCTTGTTGCTGGGGTCAGGCGCCCTTGGCGGGAGTGCCTTTGACGTGCTGATGCGGGTGACGGCCGAGGGGCGGGACTATCCGTGCACTGTCACTCAGCCGTAGTGCTCGACCGGGGTGCCGGCGAGGGCCGAGATGTTGAGCAGGCCGCGCGCGGTGATCGACGGGGTGACGATATGCGCGCGGTTGCCCATGCCCATCAGGATGGGGCCGACTTCTAGCCCGCCGCCCTTCATCTTGAGGATGTTGCGCACGCCCGAAGCCGCATCCGTGTTCGCGAAGACCAGCGCGTTGGCGGGGCCGGTGAGGCGGGATCCGGGGAAGATGCGGTCGCGGAGTTCCGTGTCGAGGGCAGCGTCGACATGCATCTCGCCCTCATAGACGAAATCGCGCGGGGCCGAGTCGAGGATGGCCAGCGCCCCGCGCATGCGGCGGCCGGTATCGCAGTCGAGGTTGCCGAACTGCGAATGCGAGCAGAGCGCGATCCGGGGTTCCACGCCAAAGCGGCGGACATGGCGGGCGCAGCCGATGACGGTTTCGGCGATCTGCTGCGGCGTCGGTTCGGGATGGACCTGTGTATCAGCGATAAAGAGCGGTCCGTCTTCAAGGATCATCAGGGATAGCGCCGCTGTAGGGCGCAGCCGCGCAGTGCCCAGCACCTGCTGGATGTAGTTGAGATGCCAGAGGAATTGCCCGAAAGTGCCGCAGATCATGCTGTCCGCCTCGCCTCGGTGAACCATGACAGCAGCGATCGCAGTCGAGTTCGTCCGCATGACAGCGCGGGCAAGGTCGGGGGTGACGCCACGACGCGCCATGATCTCGTGATAGGTGCCCCAATAGTCGCGGTAGCGCGGGTCGTTTTCCGGGTTCACGACATTGAAATCGACGCCGGGACGGATCGTCAGGCCATAGCGTTCGCAGCGCTGGGCGATGACGTCTGGGCGGCCGACAAGGATCGGGGTGTCACCGAATTCCTCAAGAACCGCTTGCGACGCACGCAGGATGCGTTCGTCCTCGCCTTCGGCAAAGACGATCTTTTGGTGCGAGGCACGGGCGGCCTCGAACACGGGGCGCATGATGAGGGCGGATTTGAAAACCGAACCGTTCAGCTTTTCACGGTAGGATTTCATGTCGTCGATGGGCCTGGTGGCAACACCGGTGTCCATCGCGGCTTGGGCCACAGCAGAGGCGACGACGCCGATCAGGCGGGGGTCAAACGGCTTTGGGATCAGGTAATCTGGGCCGAAGGTCATCTGTTCACCGCGATAGGCGGCGGCGGCTTCGGCGCTTGTCGTGGTGCGGGCGAGTTCGGCAATGCCGGAGATGCAGGCCAGTTCCATCTGATCATTTATCTGGGTCGCGCCGACGTCAAGTGCGCCGCGGAAGATAAAGGGGAAGCAGAGGACATTGTTGACCTGATTGGGATAATCGCTGCGGCCGGTGGCGATGATCGCATCGGGGGCCACGGCGCGGGCGGCGGCCGGGTCAATCTCTGGTGAGGGGTTGGCGAGGGCGAAGATGATCGGGCGGGGGGCCATTTTCTGCACCATCGCGGGCGTCAGAACGCCGGGGCCGGAGAGGCCGAGGAACAGGTCAGCACCGTCGATCACGTCTGAAAGAGTGGCGGGCGTGGAGCCTTGGGCATAGGCGGCCTTTTGGGGCGTCATGTCACTTTCGCGACCATGATGGACAATTCCGTTCAGATCACAAAGCCAGACGTTTTCCCGTTTTGCGCCGAGTTTCAGTAACATATTGAGGCAGGCGATTCCTGCCGCGCCGCCGCCGGTTGAAACAATCTTGACGTTTTCGAATGTCTTGCCAGCAACGAGGAGCGCATTAGTTGTCGCCGCACCCACAACGATGGCGGTCCCGTGCTGGTCGTCGTGAAAGACCGGTATCTTCATTCGTTCGCGGCAAAGCCGTTCGACGGTGAAGCATTCGGGGGCCTTGATGTCTTCGAGATTGATCGCGCCAAAGGTCGGTTCGAGTGCGCAGATGATGGCGGCGAGTTTCTCGGGGTCAGGCTCGTTGAGTTCGATATCGAAACAATCGATATTGGCAAATTTCTTGAAGAGAACTGCCTTGCCCTCCATCACCGGTTTTGACGCAAGGCCGCCGATGTTGCCTAGGCCAAGGACGGCAGTCCCATTGGTGACGACGCCGACCAGATTTCCGCGCGATGTGTAATCGCGGGCGGTTGCGGGGTTGGCTTTGATCTCGAGGCAGGCCTCGGCCACGCCAGGGGAATAGGCGCGGGCAAGGTCGCGACCGTTGGCAAGGGGTTTGGTCGCCCGGATCTCGAGCTTACCAGGTTTGGGGTAGCGGTGATAGTCCAGCGCGGCCTGCCGGAGATTTGGATCCGTGGTGTTGTCGGCCATGACGCGGTGCCTCTCCAAGGAATTGTTTAACGTTAAACTATCAGTTTGCGCGAGCGGTCGGCTTGGTAGAGCATGAATGTGCCCCTCTTGCAAATCGCGGGCGGTGCGGACAGGGTCAGGGGCATGACACAGAGCCCTGACATCCGCGCCGAAGTGCGCCTGCCCACCACCGATCTGCGTGCTGATCTGCTGTTCTTTGGCAAGGTTCTGGGTATGCGAATGGACATGATCTATCCTGCCGACAACCCGTCGGTTGCGGTGTTTTCCGGGCATGGGCTGCGGGTGCGGCTGATGGAAGGTCTGAGTGACGCGCCGGGCCTGTTGCGCATCCTGACGGATGATGCGGGCTTTGCCGGGGGGGAGCGCAGCCTGACCGCGCCGGGCGGCACGCGGGTCGAGGTCGATGAACTGAACCCGCCGCTCGTGCTGCCGCCGACAGAACATGCTTTTGTTGTCAGACGGTTGGCCGATCAAGCGCCTTGGGTCATCGGACGGGCTGGGATGCAGTACCGCGATCTGGTGCCCTCTCGTCTGGGCGGGGCGATCATCGCGAGCCATATCCGCATCCCCGACGGCGGTCCGGTGCCGGACATGGTGCATTTCCACAAGATCGGGTTTCAGCTGATCTTTTGCATCCGGGGCTGGGTCGATGTGCTTTATGAGGATCAGGGAGGCCTGCTGCGACTGACGGCAGGCGATTGCTTTATCCAGCCGCCCGAAATCCGGCACAGGGTGATGGAGGCGTCCGACGGGATCGAGGTGATCGAGATCGGGGTGCCTGCGGAACATGTGACCGAAATCGATCACGAGATGACGCTGCCCACGCCGCATCTGCGGCCTGACCGGGAATGGCAAGGGCAGCGGTTCGTCCACAATCCGGGCCGCGACGGGGTGTGGGAGCCGTTCCGCCTGCCAGGTTACGTGGCGCGGGACACGACGATCAATGCGAACACAAAGGGTGTCGCGGCGGTACAGGTCGTGCGGCGCGGGCCGGGCGCGCCGGTGTGGGCGCGGCATGATGCAGATATCCTCTTTGGTTTTGTGATGGCCGGAGGCCTGACGCTTGAAGGTGAAGGGAAGAAGCCCTTTGCACTTGCTGCCGGCGATGCCTTTGTCATTCCGCCGGGGCTGCGGACGCGATGGGCCGATCCTTCCGAGGAACTTGAAATCCTTGAGGTTGCCCTGCCGGGCCCGTTCACGACAATTCCCGACTGATCCATTCTCTGTCGACAAATATCCCGGGGGGCGCGGAACGCGCGGGGGGCAGCGCGCCCCTGACCCCGCTTGCAATAGGGCGCGGCACGTCGGATGCTGCGCCCAAGATTAAAGGAGAGAGAGATGTCGCTGCTTGATACCGCCCGCACCGCACGGGAGATGGCCTATGCGCCCTATTCAAAGTTCAAGGTCGGTGCGGCGATCCGGGCGGCGTCGGGCGCGGTATATGCCGGGGTGAATGTCGAGAATGCGGCCTATCCCGAGGGCACATGTGCCGAAGCCGGGGCAATTGCCGCGATGGTTCTGGCCGGTGACACGAAGATTGCTGAGGTGGCTGTGATTGCGGGTTCGACCGTTCCGGTGAGCCCTTGCGGTGGATGCCGGCAAAAGCTGGCGGAATTCGGGGATGCTTCTGTCAGGGTGACGATGGCCAATATGGTGGGGGATGAGCGGGTGATGACGCTCGCCGAGCTCTTGCCTGGTGCATTTCATCAGGACCATATGGGCGAGCATTGATGGAAGCGCGTGGAATCATTGCGAAACTCCGGCGCGGTGAGGTGCCGACGACCGAGGAATTGCAATGGTTCGCGGCAGGGCTGGCCAATGGTCAGGTCAGCGATGCGCAGGCCGGGGCCTTTGCGATGGGCGTGTGCGTGCGCGGTTTGGGCGAGGCGGGTCGGGTCGGGCTGACGAGGGCGATGCGGGATTCGGGTGATGTGCTGCACTGGAATCTGGATGCGCCGGTGCTTGACAAGCATTCGACCGGGGGATTGGGCGATGCGGTGTCGCTGATCCTTGCACCCGCTCTGGCGGCCTGCGGGGTCTATGTGCCGATGATTTCGGGCCGGGGCCTCGGCCATACGGGCGGGACGCTGGACAAGATGGAGGCAATCCCGGGCCTGAAGGCCCAGATCACCGAGGCCAAGTTGCGCGAGGTCGTGGGCAAGGTCGGCTGTGCGGTCGTGGGCGCAACGGGGCGGATCGCGCCTGCGGACCGGCGGCTTTATGCAATCCGGGATGTGACAGGGACAGTAGAGAGCGTTGACCTGATCACCGCGTCGATCCTGTCCAAGAAGCTGGCGGCGGGGCTCGAGGGGCTCGTTCTCGACGTCAAGGCCGGGTCTGGGGCGTTCATGAAGACCGACGCCGAGGCGCGGGCGCTGGCCGAGGCGCTGGTGTCTGCGGCGAACGGGGCGGGGTGTCCGACGGCGGCGCTGATCACGGATATGGATGAACCTTTGTGCCCAGCGCTGGGCAACGCTGTCGAAGTGGCGGTGTGCATGGAGGTTATGGCCGGGAACCGGCTGGCTGCACCGCGCCTGCATGATCTTACGGTGGCTTTGGGCGGACGGCTTCTGGCGTTGGCAGGCGGGGCCGAAGGCGAGGGTGAGGAGAAGATTGCAGCGGCCATTTCCGGTGGTGGCGCTCTGGAGCGATTCGCGCGGATGGTAGCAGAACTGGGCGGGCCGCCGGATATGGAAGAGGACTGGCGGACCCATCTGCCACAGGCGGCGCTGGTGGGCGATGTGCTGGCGCGCGAAGCGGGAAATGTGGCCGCGTTCGATGGCGAGGCGCTGGGGCTGACGGTCGTCGCGATGGGTGGCGGGCGGCGGGTCGAGACTGACAGGATTGATCCGGCAGTCGGGCTGACGGATGTGGTGGCGCTTGGGGCTTACGTCGAAAAGGGGCAGCCTTTGGCCACAATCCACGCGCGGGACGCGGCGAGTGCCGAGGCAGCGGCGCAGGGCGTGCTGGGGGCAATCCGGATCGGTGAGGCGCCCCGTATCGGGCCTTTGGTGCGGGCGCGAGTCGGCTGATGAGGGGCCGTGCCTTTCTGGTGGTTATCGATTCCGTGGGGATCGGCGGGGCGCCGGATGCGGCGGCGTTCTTCAACGGGACCGTGCCGGATACCGGGGCGAATACGTTGGCGCATATCGCCGGACAGGTGCCGCTGCATTTGCCGGTGATGGATGCGATGGGCCTTGGGGCGGCGGTTCGGCTGGCGTCGGGCGTATCGGTGCGGGGGCTTGATGCGGTGCCAACCGGGGCCTGGGGCGCGGCGACCGAAGTGTCGCGGGGAAAGGATACGCCGTCGGGACATTGGGAACTGGCAGGGGTTCCGGTGCCTTTCGACTGGACGGTGTTTCCGGATGCGGACCCGGCCTTTCCGTTGGACCTGCTGAAAGAGATCGCCTCGCTCGCTGGCGCGGGCGGGACGTTGGGGAACAGGCATTCCTCAGGCACGGTCATTCTTGACGAGGAGGGCGCCCGGCACATGAAGACGGGCTGGCCGATCATCTATACCTCGGCGGATTCGGTGCTGCAGATCGCGGCGCATGAGGCGACGTTCGGGCTGCATCGTCTGCTGGCCCTCTGCGAGGCGATTGCGCCGCGCCTGCATGCGATAAAGGTGGGCCGCGTAATTGCGCGACCGTTTGTGGGAACACCCGAGACGGGCTTTACCCGGACGGTGAACCGGCATGACTATGCGATCGAGCCGCCTGCGCCGACGTTGTGCGACTGGGTCCATGCGGCGGGGCGCAGAGTTCATGGCGTCGGCAAGATAGGTGATATCTTTTCGATGCGGGGCATCGACGAGGTGCGCAAGGGCCGGGATGCCACGCTGATGGGGCATCTGGGTGATCTGGTGGACACGGCTGAAGTCGGGTCTTTGACCTTTGCCAATTTCGTCGAGTTCGACAGCGAATTCGGGCACCGGCGGAATGTCGAAGGCTATGCGCGGCATCTGGAATGGTTCGATACAGAACTGGGTGCCTTGCTTCCGCGCCTGTGTGACGGAGATCTGCTGATCGTGACGGCGGATCACGGAAATGACCCGACATGGGACGGGACCGATCATACGCGCGAAAGGGTGCCGGTACTGGTGCACGGGATCGGGGCGCGGGAATTGGGCCTTGTGGGCTTTGTCGATGTCGCGGCCTCGGTGGCTGTGCATCTGGGCGTGCCCCCGCAGGGGCCGGGACGGAGTTTTCTGTGAGCTACAAGTCATTCCCCAAGGTCGAGTTGCATCTGCATCTGGAAGGGGGCGCACCGCCAGCCTTTATCGCCGGGCTGGCACGGGAAAAGCACATTGATATCGCAAAGATTTTCGATGAGCGCGGAAATTACATCTATCGGGATTTCGACCATTTCCTGAAGGTCTATGAGGCGGCCTGCACGACGCTACAAGGGCCTGAGGATTTCAGGCGGCTGGTTCTGGCGGTGCTTGAGGAGAGTGCCGAGAACGGGGTGGTCTATTCCGAAACCTTCCTGTCGCCGGAATTCTGTGGTGGCGGCGATGTGGCGGCCTGGAGCGATTATCTGGCAGCGATCACCGATGCGGCGGATGAGGCGCAGCGCAAGATGGACATCACGCTCAAAGGGATCATTACCTGCATCCGGCATTTTGGACCCGAACAGGCGAAAACGGCAGCGCGCTGTGCGGCAGAAACCAAGGGCGATTTCATCACCGGGTTCGGGATGGCCGGAGCGGAACTGGTGGGGCGACCGGGTGATTATGCCTACAGTTTCGACATGGCGCGCGAAGCAGGGTTGCGGATCACCTGTCATGCGGGCGAATGGGGTGGGCCGGAAATGGTGGCGGATACGATCCGCGATATCCGGCCAGAACGGATCGGTCACGGGATCAATGCCTACAAAGATCTGGCGTTGGTCGACCGGATCGCGGAACAGGGGATCGTGCTTGAGGTCTGCCCGGGGTCGAACGTGTTTCTGAACGCGGTGAAAAGCTGGAAGGACCATCCGATTTCCCCTCTGATGGAGCGGGGAGTAAAGGTCACGGTGTCAACGGATGATCCGCCCTTCTTTAGGACGACGATGACCAAGGAATTCGACATGCTCCACCGCACCTTTGACTGGGACGACGGGGTATTCCGGACGCTGAACAAGACGGCGCTGGATGCCGCGTTCTGCGATGCCGCGACCAAGAAAAGAATTGCCGAACTGCTGGAGGCCGCATGACCAACAACGTCACCGTCGTTACTCACCCGCTGGTGCAGCACAAGCTGACGATCATGCGGGAAAAGGACACGTCCTCCAAATCCTTCCGGCAGTTGCTGCGCGAGATCAGCCACCTGATGGCCTATGAGGTCACGCGTACCTTGCCGATGACGACCAAGCGGATCGAAACGCCGTTGTGCGAGATGGACGCACCGATGATCGAGGGCAAGAAGCTGGCCTTGATTTCGATCCTGCGGGCGGGCAACGGTCTGCTGGACGGGATACTGGAACTGATCCCGGCGGCGCGGGTGGGATTTGTTGGACTTTACCGTGACCCAGAAACGCTGCAGCCGGTGCAGTATTATTTCAAAGTGCCAACCCAGCTTGAGGATCGGGTGACGATTGTGGTCGATCCGATGCTCGCCACCGGCAATTCGTCGGTCGCGGCGGTTGATCTTCTCAAGAAGTCGGGGGCAAGGGATATCCGGTTCATGTGCCTTTTGGCGGCACCGGAAGGGATTAAGCGGATGCAGGGGGCGCATCCGGATGTGTCCATCGTGACGGCCGCGATCGATAGCCATCTGAATGATCACGGATATATCGTTCCTGGCCTAGGGGATGCGGGCGACCGCATGTTCGGCACAAAATAAGGGGTTCTTCCCTTTACACACGAAGGCCTTTCGGGCAGTCTTCCACCATATTCTGCGGGGGATATCATGGTTGATCTACGTGTGCTTGTGGCGGTCGTTGCTGCGTCATTTATGTCGGGGATGGTGGTTCTGGCCGATAGCCCGGTCGGGCCGTCGGAATCGCCGCCGTCCGGCTTTGATGGGACGCAGTTCGTTGACAGCGAAGGCTGTGCCTTTATGCGTGCGGACATTTCGGGCTCCACCGTCTGGGTGCCGCGTGTTGACGAGAACCGCCTGCCGATCTGCGGAATGGACCCTACCCTAGGCGGGACTGTGGTTGCCGCAACGACAGCGCCTGTGGTGATGACCGAACCGACCGCACCCGCGCCAGAGACCGAGCCCCCGATCAACACAGTGGCGACACTGACCACGCCCGCGGCGCGGACGGCCCCGGCGGACCCGCGCCCTGCGACGCCTCGTGCTGCGGCACCGGCAGTTGCGGCGGCGACAGTTGCACCGCCTGAACCGCGCCGCATGACATTGGCCCAGATCTGTGCCGAGACGGCGGCGACGGGTCAGATCTTCATCAACCAAGCGACGGGACAACCGGTGGTTTGTGCGACCTCTCGGGCCGTTGTGGCCGCTTCGGCCCCTGCGACCGCGACGGCGGAACCGTTGCGGCTGACGCTGGCGGATGTTTGTGCGCTGAGCGTGCAGACGGGCCTTCGGTATCGCAACGCGGCGACGGGTGATTTGATCGTCTGCCCCGACATGACCGTCAGTCCGGGGTTCAATACGCAGGTCGTTGCCCCGTCGGCCATTGCCCGGTCCTATTGGTCATTCAGCAATCCGTTTGGCGCGCGGATACCTGTTTCAAACCCGACCGGCATCGTGCAGGCCTATTCCGGGCCGCCGCCAGGATATGAGGCGGTCTGGACGGATGGCCAGATTAACATAGATCGCGGGTTTCCACCACTTTCAGCCATGCAGATGCAGGCCCGCCTGGCCGAGTCACAGAACGGGGTGATTGCGCGCATGTCTACGCAGGGCGTCCCGCCGGGTGAAGTGATGCCAAGCACGGGCGATCTGTTCGTGCAAGTGGGCACCTTTGGCAATCCCGCCAATGCCCAGCGGGCGGTTGCCACGTTGCAGGGGCTGGGTCTGCCAGTGGATATAGGCACGATGACGCGGAACGGTGCTGCTTTGCAGGTTGTTGCGGCGGGGCCGTTCGCCTCGGACGCAGAATTGCAGGCGGCGCTGCGGGTAGCGCGCGGTGCCGGTTACCGGGACGCGTTTACCCGTAACTGAGGCACCGGCTGAGTACTGAATGCGGGCTGCTCTTATCGCAAAGGCGGCCTTTTTCTTGGGCTGTCAGGTCCGGCAAATGCCTTGCAGGCTGACCCAATTGTCGTCAGTCAGGAACGGCACGGCTTCGTTTCCCTTGAGCGGGTCGCTTTCGATCAATGTGCGGAGGGTTTCGCCTGTCGGGTCGACGGCATAGGCCCAGGGCGCGACGGGGACCTGTGCCTTGGTGGAGAGGGCGAACAGGGTTTCGGCCGGGGGGATGTGCGCAGGCGTGGTGAGCAGGCCTTCCGCATAGGCCTGAAGTTCTTCGTCGGGAAGATTGCCGGTGGTCAGCAGATGGAATGTGCTGCCGAAACCCGCGCCATTCAGGATGGGTGCGAGGGGGTCCGGGTCGGATTGACCAGCGATGGCCGCAAGGATGTAGCCAGCAACGACAGCAGGATCGGTGGCGTCTTCGACCATGCGGCGGCTGATCACGACGATCCCGCCAGGGAGATCGAGCGCCTCGGGCAGGTCGCCCGGGACGACGACGATCTGGCCGTTGCTGCCATTTCCGAAAAGGCGGGTTTCCAGTACGGCAAGAGCCTGGGTGCCGACGGGGTCGCGGCAGGTTGAGCCGGCGATCCTCTGGATATGGCCCAGAAGTGTGGCACCGATTTCCGTGCGTTTGGAGGCGGGAACGACCTTGAGTGTTTGCTGGGTGAGCGCGCCGGGCAGCCAGAAAACTGAGAGCCCGAGGCATACCAGCAGCGTCAAGCCGATGCTGATCTGACGTACCCAGCCGGGACGCGGTGTTTTCCGGGCGACACTTTGACGGACGCGTTCGATGGCGTTGATCATCAGATCATCGTCGATTTCGAGCGTTTCGGTCGCGTCGGAATCGGGGCAGTAGATCGCGGGAATGTTGCCGGTATTGGTTCGGGTGACGGCGGGCAGCGACCAATGGGTCAGCGGGCGGCCCGCGCCGTCCGAGATGACAAGCGTAGCATCGCCAAAGGAAACGCCCACCTCACGCCGTTGGGCGTCGGGTGAGGGACGCCAGAGGCCGGAAGTTTCCAGCCGCATGTATTCCTTGAGCGCCGTCATGTCCCGCCGGTTTCTGTCTGGGGCCTGCCCTGCCTCCGCATTGAGTCATTGTAGCGGGGTGGCACGACAATGGGTAGGGCGCACAGCAAGGGCTTGCCAAAGGCGTGGTGTCTGCGCCATCTGGGCCATGTGCTTCTGGGGTGAGGAGGCAGACAGACTATGCGGAGCACGGCGAACCGGCCGTATTCGGCGGCGGCACTCGTTCTGGGTGGGATGGGGCTGTTCGGGCTGATCGATAACTTCATGCGACTGGCCGCAGAAACGGGCGGGCTATGGCAGTTCCACCTTCTGCGGTCGGTGATTGCGCTGACGGTCCTCTTTCCGCTGGCCTGGATTGCGGGGATCAGTCTGAGTCCGATGCGGCCGTCGCGGGTGGCGATGCGGTCGGTGCTGAATTCCATCGCGATAGTGATCTATTTCGGCTGTTTGGGCTTCATGCCGATTGCGCAGGTCGTGGCCGGCCTGTTCACGGCTCCGATCTTTGTGGTGATCTTTTCCATGGTCCTGTTCGGCGAAAAGGTCGGGCCGCGCCGGGTGTTTGCGGTGATTCTGGGCTTTGTCGGGATCATCCTTGCCCTGCGGCCCGAGGCCGGGGACCTGTCGGTCTGGACCGTCGTGCCTGTCGTGTCAGGCGCGCTGTACGGTCTGGGAAACCTTGTGACGCGACGTTGGTGTGCCGATGAGGACACGATGACGATATTGGTCGGCTTCTTTGGGATGATGATGATTTGGGGTGCGCTGGGGTCGCTGTTCCTTTTCATGCATCCTCTGCCAGTGCCCGAAGGTGGCGACGGGTTCATCACGCGGGGCTGGGTGCCGCCCGAGGGGATCTTCCTGACCATGATTATTGTGCAGGCCATCGGATCGCTGATCGGGGTGGGCATGTCTATCAAGGCCTATCAACTAGCCGATGCGACGATGGTTGCGGTGTTCGAGAATACGCTGCTTGTCTTTGCGACCTTCTGGGCCTTTGTCCTGTGGGGCCAGGCGCCTGATGCGCTGGGTCTGCTCGGGCTTGCGCTGATCACGGTGGCTGGGATCATCATTGCGATGCGATCGGGTTCGCCAGCGGCGTAATCCGCCTGAGGTTGTATCCGGACCTTCGGATGACTGTTTTCGGTTTTGTTGAGCGTCGGCGGATTTCCTGGCATTTGGTTCGCATTCGTCCTCAATGCCATGAAATGGCCCGAAAGAGTCCCTAACTGCAGCGTGAGAATCCGCAGTGATCGCCCCCAGCGTTTGGCAGACCGTTCGGTATAACGCCAGAAAGGCGAGCAGGGGATCAAGATGGTTTGGTTCGAGGAGTCGTTCTGGGCAAGCTCTGAAAAGGTCATGTCAGGAGAATGGCGGGATGCGGCGGTCACGCGCGGTGTTTGGGGAATGGCTGCGGGGATGCGTGTCGCCACGGTCTATGGCTGGCGTCCGGTAGAGGCCGTGGCGGTCGGTGACATGGTACTGACCTTTGACCACGGGATGCAGCGGGTGACGGACGTGACGCGGCAGGTGATGTGGTCGGGTGCCATGGGCAATCCGGCAGACTGGCCCCTGCTGGTGCCGGAAGGGGTGCTGGGCAATCGCAAACAGATGACAATCCTGCCTGGACAGGCCGTCATTATTGAAAGCGATGTGGCCGAGAAGATGTTCGGCGAGCCCTTTGTAACAATTCCTGCAGCGGCGCTGGCCGGGTTCCGGGGGATTCAGCGGCACCTTGCGGCACGGCATATCGATGTGGTGATACTGTCCTTTGCCCGGGAGCAGGTGATCTTTGCCAACTTCGGCGCCTTGTTCCTGTGCCCCGAACGGCAGAACCTCTTGAACCCGTCTCTGCCGTCCGGGGCCTATGAACCAGTGTCGATCGACGTGGCCCGCATCATGCTGGAGGGCATGCAGGGATAGTGTGGCGACCCCGCAGGGCCGCCGGAGTTGTCCTCATTCGCGGAAGGCGCGTATGACGGGGTTGCCATCAGCACCGTAAAGCATCAGCGCGCCGGTGTCGGCGATGTCGAAGCGGATCACGGCGGTGAGCGTCTGGAAGAAGGACTGTTCAAGGTTCATCACCGCCTCGGGACAGGCCATCATCGTGGATGCGGCGGGCCCGAAGTTTAGTCCCTCACCGGTCAGCGTGTAGCCGCCGTTGAACTGGTTGCAGCCGCCACGGCCCGAGACGCGGCCATCGGTGCCAAAGGTCATCGTGACCATCGCGTCGTCGATGATGCCGTTGCCGCCGACATCTTCGACCACCCATGTGCCGCCCTGGAGGAGCGAGGCCGGTTCGCCACCGCATCCGGTCAGAGGACCGTCGGTGGTATCGACGGCGACGGTTTCGGGGAAGGGCATGCCGGACATGGTGTCACGGCAGATCGATTCAGACATCCGGACGGTCAGGCCGGCGCCGGGAAGTTCCCAGACGGCGGCCCCGTCACGCCAGACGGCGACGGTGCCGGTGCCGGTGATGGCATCTTCGCCCATTCGGCTGAATTCGAAGGCGTCGCCCGTCACGCGAAAGGACCAGCCGGGCTCGTTGCCGCCGGCGCGGTACACGGGCGCAGGCGCTTCGGTTGCCACGCAGGCCGGGTATTCGGTGCCGCGCAGGCTGAACAGTGCGCCGTCACCCTTGGACCAGAAATAAGTGGTTTCATCCCACTCCTCGGCAAATTTCGCGCCACTCGCCGAGACGACGGGTACAAGGCGGAGGGTTTCGCCGTTCACGGCCACGGTGGTTGCGGCGCCGTCGTAGGTGGCCGAAATCGCTTGATCGCCACACTTGTACCATGCGGGGACAGGCATGGCCGACGCCTGTACCATGAGGATATCGGGCACGGTGACGGCATCGGATCCGCCCGAGATGGCGACGGGATCGGCGAGCCAAGAGGCCTGACCTTCGATGTTGATAGCGGCATGGAGCGTGGCGGATGGCCCGGAGGGCAAGGCAATAGAGAAGGGCAGAGGCACTTGCGCGCCTTCGGTCTTGAACCGGGACTCGCCCAGCAGGGCATCGCGGAGGCCGCGCGCCTCGACTACCACTTCGGCCCCGGGGGGGAGAGCGATGCGCTGGAGATAGCTGATCGTGCCGTCGACGGACCGGGTGGCGTCCTGGGCCTGAGCGGCGCCGGCAGTGGCGAGGAGGGCAGCGACGAGAGCAACGCGGTGGGACATGATCAGCTTTCTGTTTCAGGAACTCTTACGGCCAGAGTCATTCCGGGTCAGCCCAAAGTCAACCGGGCTGACCTCGAAGATTCGCTACACGTTCGAGGGAACTGACGCCTCTGCATCAGTTGTCGCCGACCTTGGTGATGCGGCCTTCGATGGTTGCGTTCACGCCGCCCTGGGCGGCGATGTAGTCCATCACCACGGTTGCCATCAGGACACCATTTCCCTGATTGATCAAAACGTTACCACCGACTAGCGCACCAAAGCCGTCACCGCCGGCGAGCATGTAGTCGTTGGTCGCAAGCTTGTAGACAGCGTTCACGTCAAGATCGGCATCCCCCAACTTGACCGATGCGACTCGGGCTCCCGCCGGTGCGGTCGGGTCATAGATGACAGTCAGTCCCGAGACCTGCGGGAAACGGCCCGCGACATCCTCGACCTTGGAGAAGCCGTTTTCGAGCGCGTCGAGCACCTGCTGGCCGGTGACTTCGGTCAGGACGGCGACGTTCCCGAAGGGCAATTCGGTCAGGATATCGCGGCGGGTGAGGACGGTGCCTGCGTCATAGGTCCGGTCCGCCCGGATACCGCCGCCGTTGGTGATGGCGATATCGGCCCCGGTCTGCGCCCGCAGCGCGTCGGCAATCAGGTTGCCCATTGTCGATTCCTCGCCCCGGACGACATTGCGGCGGCTGTCGAGCGGGCTGGTCGTAGCACCGAGTTCGACGTTCAGGTCTTCGTCCAGTTGCGCGTTGAACTTGTCGACCAGCGCCTGCGAGGCAGGGTCGGGTGTGACGGAGGCTGTGTCGATGAAGCGGAAGTTCGGGACCCAGTCGATTGTGCGTTTGCCTTCGTCATCGGCCCCGATTTCGACGGTCAGGTCGAGCGGAGCGAGGAAACGTCCGTCGATGGACGTTTCGACATAAGCCGTGCGGCCGTCATAGGAGGTGCCGTAGATGTGGTCATCGCCCGAGAGGATCACGTCGAAAGCGCCGCTCAGGATCAGTTCGCGGTCGTTTGTGGAGGGAGTCTGCACGACGCCGACGACGAGATCGGCCCCTTCTTCGCGGGCGGCCTGGGCGGCGGCGATGCCGGTTTCAACGGTGGGGAGGAAGACGAGGTCGCCGGGGCGGGAGACTTCGGGGGTTGTGTCCTGCGCTACGGGGATGAGGGCGATCTTGAGGCCCGCCATTTCCTTGATCATCGTGCCGCCAAGGCCCGGCACAGGCGAACCATCGGCATTGGTGATGTTGACGGCGGCCCAAGGATAGGCCGAAGTGGCAACCTTTTCGAGGAAGTTTTCTGGGCCGAAGTCGAATTCGTGGTTGCCCGGTACGGCCAGGTCGAAGGGCACGAGGTTCGTCAGGTCGATCGTGTTCTGCCCCTTGTCAAAGCCCGACAGGAGCGAGGGCGAGAGCATGTCGCCGTCCATCACATAAATCGTGTTAGCGTTTGCTGCGCGTTCGTTCAGGGCCACAGTGTTCAGCCGGGCAAAGCCGCCGCGTCCGTCTTCGGCGTCGAATTCGTACACGTCCCCGACACCAAGGAGCGTGATCTTGACGGTTTCGGCCTGGGCAATGGTTGCAAGCGAGGAGGCGGTCAGAAGGAGTGTGCCGAGGCGGGTCATGGAACGTGTCATGTCAATTCTCCTGATTCAATCAAACCGGCGATGGTCAACCTGTGGGTGCAGGACGTCAAACTCGGTGAAAGGCGTCTATCATCGGGGCCGTGACAGGGGTATGACGCGGGCCGGAGATTTGGGCGGGGGCAGGCATGCTGATCTACAAGATATTCCGGGGGCCGGAATGGGCGGTTCTGGAGTCTGCGGGCGCGACGGCGGGGGCGCCAATTGATCTGGCGGATGGCTATGTGCATTTTTCGACCGCTGAACAGGCGGGCGAGACGGCGGCGAAGTATTTTGCTGGCGTCGAGGGGTTGGTTCTGGTTGCGGTCGAGACCGACACCTTGGGTGCAGACCTGAAGTGGGAGCCTTCGCGGGGCGGGGCGCTTTTCCCGCATCTTTACAGAGTCTTGCAGATGACCGATGTGGTCTGGACCGTGCCCCTGCCCCTCGTGGACGGGCAACACCGGTTTCCCGTGCTGTGAGGCGGGTTCTGGAGCAGGCAGGCCTTGCAGCGCTGCGGCAGGTGGACCCGGAAACGGCGCATGGGCTCGCCCTCAAGGCGCTGAACTTGGGGTTCGGGCCGCAGGGCGGGCCGGTGACCTCTTCCCGGCTGGCGGTGACGGTGGCTGGGCTCAAGTTGCCAAATCCGGTAGGGCTGGCGGCAGGGTTCGACAAGAACGCCGTGGCAATTGTTGCCGCTTCCCGGGCCGGGTTCGGGTTTCTCGAGGTTGGAGCGGCCACCCCTCGGCCGCAGGAGGGCAATCCCAAGCCGCGCCTGTTCCGCCTGACCGAGGATCAGGCGGCGATCAACAGGTTCGGGTTCAACAACGAGGGGATGGAGGTCATGGGGGAACGGCTGGCCGGGAGGCCTGCGGGTGTTGTCCTGGGGTTGAACCTTGGGGCGAACAAGGACAGCGCGGACCGGGCGGCGGATTTCGCCAGCGTGCTGCGGCATTGCGGGGCGCATCTGGACTTCGCGACGGTCAATGTTTCGTCGCCCAATACTGAAAAGTTGAGGGACTTGCAGGGCAAGGCGGCATTGGCCTCGCTTCTATCCGGGGTGATGGAGGCGAATGAGTCGCTGGCACGTCCGGTGGCAGTGTTCCTCAAGATTGCGCCGGATCTGGTGTTAGATGAACTGGCGGATATCGCCGAGGTGGCGACGGCGGCGGGGCTGGCAGGGATCATAGCCACAAATACGACTTTGGACCGTCAAGGTTTGAAAAGTGTAACCAAGAGCGAGAAAGGTGGGCTTTCTGGGCAGCCATTGTTTGAAAAGTCTACACGAGTTCTGGCTCAAATGGCGGGCATGACACGATTGCCACTGATCGGTGTGGGCGGGATCGGGTCGGCTCAGCAAGCCTATGCCAAGATCCGGGCGGGTGCATCGGCATTTCAGCTTTATACCGCGCTGGTTTATGGCGGGTTGTCTTTGGTGGGCGATCTTGCGCGGGGTCTTGATGCACTTCTGGCGCGGGACGGGTTTGCGAACGTGCGGGATGCCGTGGGGACGGGTCGGGGCGACTGGCTTTAGCCAGCGGTTCGTTCCAGTGAGGGGTAACGCAAACCAAGTGTGATGCCGCGCACGACAAAGCTGATCAGCATGGCCATCCAAAGGCCATGGTTGCCGAAGAGGGACATGAGCGGAAGGGCGATCAGGAAATAGATCCCGGCGGAAACGGCCATCATGTTGCGCATATCGCGCGTGCGGGTCGCGCCGATGAAGATGCCGTCCAGCATCCAGGCGGCGATGCCCAGAAGCGGGGCCAGCACCATCCAGGGCAGGTAGCTGCGGGCCGCATCCTGCACGTTGGGTGCGGTGGTCATCGTGTCAATGATGGCCCCGCCGAAGGCGAGGAAAGCTAGTGCCAGCAGGGCGGAAACGCCGACGCCCCAGAGGCTTGACAGGATTGCGGCGCGGCGAAGCGCGGGGCGGGCGCGAGCGCCGACGGCCTGACCGACGAGCGCCTCGGCCGCAAAGGCAAAGCCGTCGAGCGCGTAGGCGGTGATGTTGAGGAACTGTAGCAGGATCTGGTTTGCGGCGAGTTGCACGTCGCCAAGGCCCGCGCCCCAGAACAGGAAGCTGACAAAGATCGCTTCGAGCAGGACGGAGCGGATCAAGATGTCGCCATTGACGGTCGCCATGTTGCCCAGGCGGGCGCGGTCGAACACACGGGCCGTGTCGCGCCAAGCGGTGCCGCGAAAGGCGGCGCGGCAGAGATAGAGGCCAAGGGCAAAACCCGCCCATTCGGCAAGAAAGGTTGCGAAGGCCACGCCGGGGATGCCCCAGCCCAGGCCAAGGACGAAGGTGACCGAAAGGATGACGTTCAGCCCGTTCGTCCAGAGCTGGATCATCAGGACAGACCGCGTGCGTTCCTGCGCGATCAGCCAGCCGTTGATCCCAAAGGTCGCGATGGCGGCGGGCGCCGACCAGATGCGGATGGAAAGGTAATCGCGGGCGAGGGATTCGACCTCGGGACTTGCCGGGGAGACGTAGAAACCGGCATGGAACAGGGGAATCTGAAGCGCGATGAGGGCGAGTCCTGCCGTGCCACCGATCAGGAGAGCGCGGGAGAGGAGCGCTGCGACCTCGGCCTTGTGGCCCGCTCCGTAGGCCTGTGAGGCAAGGCCAGTGGTGCCCATGCGCAGAAAGCCGAAGACCCAGTAGAAGGCTGTCAGAATGATTGCGCCTATCCCCACGGCACCGATGGCTGCCGCATCGCCCATCTGGCCGATCACACCCGTGTCGACGGCACCGAGCAGGGGGATGGTGGCGTTTGAAAGGACGATGGGCAGGGCAATCCTGAGGACGCGGGAATGTGTCAGGGTGCGGGAGTCAGCCGTCATCGGAAGGCGTGACCTCGGGCATGAGGAAATGGCCCGTGGCCTGTGCGAACAGCCGTGCGCGGTTGTCTTGCCATGCTTCGACATGGACCGAGGCATAGCGGCGGCCCGACCGGTTGATGCGGGCACGGGCATAGGCATCACGGGGCAGGCCTGACCGGAGATAGTCAACGGTGAAGTCGATGGTCTTGGGCAGGTGAAGAGGGGCGGGCACGTCGGTGCCGCCGGTCTTTTCCATGCCTTCCCAAAGGACGGCCCAACTGAGTTCGATGATGGCTGTCACCTCAAGGAAGGCCGCCGTGACGCCACCGTGGAGGGCGGGGATCATCGGGTTGCCGATCAGCTTGTCGTCATAGGGCAGGACGGCGGTGAGTTCGTCGCCGCGCCGGTCAAAGCGGATGCCAAGGAAACCGATATACGGGACGCCGCCGACAAGACGCTGGAGCGCGCCGTCGCGGCGTTGCTTGATGATCTGGACGGGTTCTGGGCGGGGCATTGTGTCAGCGCTTCAAGACGAATGAGGATCGGGGCCTTGCCCCGACTGAACGCCAGCCGGATTCAGGATTGATCATGTTCCCATCTCCACCGTGAAGGCGCCGGTTGCGGTTGCAACGGGCCGTTCCGTGTCCTCATCAAGCGCTACGGCCCTGACGAAGGCCACCGAGCGGGTCACGTGATAACATTTGGCCCGTGCCGTGATGGCCTGCCCCGGCGTTGCTGGGCGCATGTAGTCGATCCGCAGGTCAAGCGTTGCTGTCGCAATGGGGGCGGCGGAATGGGCCATGACCGACGCTCCGCCGCAGGTGTCCATGAGCGCCGAGACCGCCCCGCCGTGCAGCACCCCCGTCTCGGGGTCGCCCACGAAGCGGGGATCATAGGGCATCGTGATCTCGGCCGCGCCGTCGCCGATGGAGCCGAGTTGCATCCCCAGCGCCCGTGCATGGGGGATCGCTTCGATGAAGGCGCGAGCGATGCGTTCGCGGCGGGCTTTGAGGTCTTCGGGGGTGTCGGTCATGGGAAGTATCCTTTCGGCCCGCCCACCTTGGCAGCACTTGCCGCGGCCGCAAGAGGCGATGCAGATCTGCGCCAATCCGGTTGCCGCAACGGAAGGGACCGTCTAGAAATATGCCAAGGGAGAATGCCGATGTCTGAAGTCCGCCTGTCCTTCAAGGAAATGTGCGCACGTTTTGACGTAACGCCCCGGACGTTGCGGTATTACGAATACATTGAACTCCTCTCGCCCGAGAAGGAAGGGCGCGCCCGGTTCTATGGTCCGCGCGAACTGGCGCGGATGACGCTGATCCTGCGGGGACGGCGGTTTGGCTTCTCTCTCGAAGATATCCGGCAGTGGCTTCTTATCTACGAGAAGGAAGGCACGGATCAGCAGATGCGGACCTGGATCGAGATGGCGGACCGCCAGATGCTCGAACTGGCTGAACAGCGACGGCATCTGGATGAGACGATGGCCGAGCTCAAACGCCTGCGTGATGAAACAGCCACAACGATTGGCTGATGTTCGGGCAGATTTCCTGCAACCTTGACAGGTCTCGACCCCGGGTCAGCTGCTCGCAGCAATCCACGGTTATTCAAGGGGAAAACGTCGTTTCTTGTTCCCCTCGCGTTGCCACCTGGGCACGACAGGTTGTTTCAACTGACCCTGCGTCATCTTTGCTGACCTTTCGTCAGGCGGATGATGACGCGGCGTTACATTTACGTAAACGTCACCTTTCCTTGTATGGGTATGCCAAGCCATCAAATGCGGATCACAGAGAACGCATGAAAGGGCGAAAGGACATGACCAACTCCACCAAGATGACCATCCGCGAGATGTGTGAATCATTCGATGTCACTCCGCGCACGCTGCGCTTTTACGAGGCCAAGGAACTCTTGTTCCCGATCCGTCAGGGCACACGCCGCCTGTTCACCAAACAGTGCCGCGCCCGCCTGAAGCTGATCCTGCGGGGCAAGCGTTTCGGGTTCAGCCTTGAAGAGATCCGCCAGTTGCTCGACCTCTATGACATGGGTGACCAGCAGGCCACGCAACTGGCCCGGACGCATGAACTGGCCCAGAAGCATCTGGCCGGGATGGAGGCGCAGCGCGCAGAACTTGACGAGGCGATTGCCGAACTGAAGGCCGAGATGATCTGGGGCGAGGAACAGTTACACCGTCTAACGATGCGGACCCCTGCGGCGGCCTGACGGCCGCCACCCCCGACGACGCCAAACCGATAGAGAGGGAATCAAGGATGCCCAGCTACACCGCCCCCCTGCGCGACATGCAATTCGTGCTGCATGACCTGTTGAAGGTCAGCGAACAAGACATACCGGGCTTTGCTGATCTGGACCGCGACTTTACAGCCGCCGTGCTGGAAGAGTCAGGCAAGGTGGCATCCGAAATCCTCCAGCCGCTGAATGCGGTGGGCGATACCGAGGGCTGCGTGCTCGAAAATGGAGTGGTACGCACGCCCACCGGTTTCAAGGCGGCCTTCGACGCGATCCGCGACGGAGGCTGGACATCAATCGACTGTTCGCCGGAATTCGGCGGGCAGGGACTTCCTTACGTGTTGCACACGGCGGCGCAGGAGCCGTTCGTTTCGGCGAACATGGCGTTCAACATGTATCAGGGCCTGACGCACGGCGCCTATTCCGCGATCCTGTTCCACGGGAGCGAGGCGCAGAAGGCGACCTATCTGCCCAAGCTAACGACCTGTGAATGGACGGGCACCATGAACCTGACTGAGCCGCATTGCGGCACGGATCTGGGCCTCATGCGCACGCGGGCCGAACTGCATGCGGATGGCACATACAGGATCACGGGGCAGAAGATCTTCATCTCGGCTGGCGATCACGACATGGCCGAAAACATCATCCACCTTGTGCTTGCCAAGATCCCGGGCGGGCCTGAGGGGATCAAGGGCGTGTCGCTTTTCATCGTACCGAAGTTCCTGGTGAATGCGGATGGGTCGCTGGGTGCCCGCAATCCGGTGATGGTTGGCAAGGTCGAGGAGAAGATGGGTATCCACGGCAATTCGACCTGCGTCATGAACTATGACGGGGCCGAGGGTTATCTGATCGGCGAGGCGCACAAGGGGATGCGCGCCATGTTCACCATGATGAACGAGGCGCGGCTGGGCGTGGGCCTTCAGGGCTATGCTCAGGCCGAGGCAGCCTATCAGAACGCGGTCGCCTATGCCAAGGACCGGCTGCAGGGCCGCGATATCACCGGGGCCAAGGCGCCGGAAAAGGCGGCCGATCCGATCATTGTCCATCCCGACATCCGCCGGAATCTGATGGACCAGAAGTCGTTCGTCGAAGGGGCGCGGGCACTGACCTATTGGGGCGCAACGCTGATCGACCGGGCGCACAAGAACGGCGACAAGGATGCGGACGGGCTGATCTCTCTGCTGACCCCAATCATCAAGGGGTTCCAGACGGACAAGGGATTCGAATATTCCGTGGCCGCGCAACAGGTCTATGGCGGACACGGGTATATCGAGGAATGGGGCATGTCCCAGTTCGCACGGGATGCCCGGATCGCCATGATCTATGAAGGCGCGAACGGGATTCAGGCGCTTGATCTGGTCGGACGCAAACTGGCGCTGGATGGCGGGCGGCACATCATGGGTTTCTTTGACCTTGTGAAGAGCTTCATAAAGGAGAACGAAGGAGAGGCCTCGCTTAAGGCCGGTTTCCTTGATCCGCTCAAGGCGGCGTCCAAGGATCTGCAGGACGCGGTCATGTACTTCATGGCCAACGGAGCCAAGGATCCCAACAACGCGCTGGCCGGGTCTTATGACTTCATGCACATGATGGGGCATGTCTGTCTGGGGCTGATGTGGGCTAAGATGGCCAAGGCCGCGGGCGAGGCACTGGCTGCGGGGGCCGCGGACAAGGCGTTCTACGAGACGAAGATCGCGACGGGACTCTATTACATGGCGCGGCAGTTGCCCGCGACGGCGATGCATCTGGCGCGGATCCAGACAGGGGCAGAGTTTGTGATGGTGCTGGACGCGGCCAATTTCTGACGGTGGCGGTGCGTGAAAGAACGCACCCTACGGGTGGTTTGCACGTTCAATGCGGGGGGGTGAGGAATGCCAAAGCGGCTGCGCCTGACACGGCGGTTTCCGATTGCGATGTCCGAAGACGGGTATCGCCGCCTGCGCCGCTTTGCGACCGAGGCGGGGCTCGACGAAGGCGAGGCGCTGTCCTTCCTGTTCGAGAACTTCGATTCCGTCACACATGAGGAAAACCTGGGCCACCGGTTGCGGCTGTTCAATGCGGAACTCGAAGAGCGGAAGAAGTGAAGGGCGTTACAGGATGCGCGCCATTAGCCACCCTGCCGCTTTCGCCAAGAACCCGCTTTACTTTACCGTAAGGTAACGATGGCAAATCGTGGTTAATCAAGTGTTTCTCTTCTTGGTGAACATACGCGAGGGGGCGAGGGGGCGGAGCCCTCTTGCGACGGCGGCAGCAGGTGGCTGCGGATGGCAAGGAGGAGGACGGTGATGAAGCTCTATTGTTTTGGCGAAAGCGGGAATGCCTACAAGGCGGCGCTGACGCTGGCCCTGTCAGGGGCCGAGTGGGAGCCGGTCTATGTCGATTTGTTCAACGGCGAGACGCGCAGCCCGGCCTTTCGGGCTCTGAACGTCATGGGCGAGGTCCCGGTGCTGGTGGATGGCGATCTGGTGCTGTCCCAGTCGGGCGTCATTCAGGACTATGTAAGTTCCAAGACCGGCAAGCTGGGCGGCAAATCAGCGGCAGAACGTCGCGAGGTGCTGCGCTGGGTGTTCTTTGACAACCACAAGGTCTCGGGACAGGCGGGCACGCTGCGCTACAATATGAATTTCCTGCCCGAGACCAAACGTAATGCGGATGTGAACGCCTACTACCTGATGCGCCTGACCTCGGCGCTCAAGGTGCTCGATGCGGCACTTGTCGGGAAAGAATGGCTGGCCACGGATGCGCCAACGATCGCGGATCTGGCCTGCTGCGGGTATCTTTATTATCCCGAACCCTTTGGTTTTGACCGCAAGCAATTCCCCCATATCGACCGCTGGCTGGACCGGATTGCGGCCCTGCCGGGTTGGAAATATCCCTATGATCTGATGCCCGGTTCCCCTGCGGATCGCGCCTGAAGGAGACCATGATGTCTGACGCCTATATCTACGATGCCATCCGGACTCCGCGCGGCAAGGGCCGCGCCGACGGGTCTTTGCACGAGGTGACGAGCGTGCGTCTTTCTGCCCATGTGCTGAACGCGCTGAAGGCCCGCAATGATCTGGACGGGCATGCGGTTGAGGATGTGATCTGGGGCAACGTCACCCAGGTGGGCGAACAGGGCGGCTGTCTGGCGCGGTCGGCGGTGCTGGCGTCAGACCTTGACCAGTCGATCCCGGGGCTGGCCATCAACCGGTTCTGTGCCTCGGGCATGGAGGCGGTCAACCTTGCCGCCAATCAGGTCAAGGCGGGCGCGGGCGAGGCCTATATCGCGGGCGGGGTCGAGATGATGGGGCGCGTGGCCATGGGCAGCGATGGAGCGGCGATTGCCGTGGACCCGACGTTGGCGATGGAGACCTATTTCGTGCCGCAGGGCATTTCGGCGGATATCATCGCGACCGAATACGGGTTCACGCGGGATCAGGCCGATGCGCTGGCTGTGGAGTCCCAGCGCCGGGCCAAGGCGGCCTGGGATGCAGGGCGGTTTTCGCGGTCTGTCGTGCCGGTGACGGACCAGAATGGGCTGACGATCCTTGCGCATGACGAATTCATGCGGCCGCAGACTGACATGCAGGCACTGGGCGCGCTTGAGCCGTCCTTCAGGGCGATGGGCGAGGTCATGCCCGGTTTCGACAGGATCGCGATGATCAAGTACCCGCATCTTGAGCGGATCAATCACATCCACCATGCGGGTAACTCCAGCGGGATCGTCGATGGTGCGGCGGGCGTGCTGATCGGGTCCAAGGCGTTCGGCAAGGCGTTCGGACTGAAGCCACGTGCGCGCATCCGCGCCACGGCCAAGATCGGGACCGATCCTACGATCATGCTGACGGGGCCGGTTCCCGTGACGCACAAGATCCTCAAGGATCATGGCATGTCGATCAAGGATATCGACCTGTTCGAGGTGAACGAGGCCTTTGCCTCGGTCGTGCTGCGGTTCATGCAGGCGTTTGATGTCGATCCCGGCCTTGTCAACGTCAATGGCGGGTCGATCGCGATGGGTCACCCGCTGGGGGCGACCGGGGCGATCATCATCGGCACGTTGCTGGATGAGCTTGAACGGTCGGACAAAGAAGTGGGCCTTGCCACGCTCTGCATCGCGAGCGGGATGGGGGCGGCCACGATCATCGAGAGGGTGTGATGCCAAAGCTTGATCTGTCCAAGGCGCCGGTCAAGACCGGGTCGATCTATCCCGCGCCCTATGCGGCGCAGATGGCCGGGCGGTCGTCTTTGCGGCTGGGCGATCTGGGCGGGCTGACGCAGTTCGGCGTCAATCTGGTGATACTGGCACCGGGGGCGATATCGTCCTTGCGCCATTGGCATCAGAACGAGGATGAGTTCGTCATGGTGACGCAGGGCGAATGCACGCTGGTGCAGGATGCCGGGCCGGTCGTGATGCGGCCGGGGGACTGTGCGGCTTTCCCGGCGGGTTTGCCGGACGGGCACCATTTCATCAACCAAACCGAGGTCGAGGCAAGGTTCGTTGTTGTCGGGACCAAGGCCAGATCCGAAGTTGCGACTTATTCCGACGTGGATCTTGTGGTGCATCAGAGTGACGGCAGGGCGGTCTTCACCTTCAGGGACGGGCGTCCCTTTGTGGTCGGTGAGGGCTGAAATGGGCAGGGCTGCTGCGCACCATGGTTGCAACAGATCTCGGCAGATGCCTGCCAGATGGGCATTTGTATGACATTTCGGTCGCATTCAGCCGTTTCTGATTCTACAGCTTGGTGCCAGAGGCATGCATGGAGGGCCGTGGCTGTTGTCGGACGGCATTCGCGACTTGCTGGAAAATCTGGTGGGGCTGTTGTTTCAGCGTCGTTTCCACGGGATGCTGAAGCATATCGACCTTCCGCTGGCCATTCAGGTCGACGGAGACATGACCGCAATCCCGACGCCTGCTTCCTTTGCCGAGGTGATGACGATCTATTGCGAGGGTCTGACCGAGATCGGCGTGACGGAGATCGCCGTCCGGCAAACGGCCATCGAATTGCCGCGCAAGGGGCGGTTCCGGCTTTGGGCCGAGATGGATCATCTGCGGCCCGAGGGCGTCACGCAGGGGGCCGATCAGATTATCCTGTATTGCCGGCAAGAGGGCGCGGGGTTCCGCATCGAACTGATCCATTGCGTGCGGTTGGCCTTTCTGGCTGCCACCGCCGCCCAGAAGGCCCGGATGGCCTGAACGGGGCAGGCATTCTTCCATTCCGGAAGGCAGGACCGGTCCGTCGCAGCGCGACCGGACGGCAGGATACTGTCTGCAACCACCATGAACCAAGGAGCCCGAGATGAGCGATTTTACCCTGACCAAGGATGCCGACGGCGTAGCTGTCATCACCTGGGACGTGCCGGGGCGGTCCATGAACGTGATGAGCACGCAGGGCTTTGCCGATCTGGATACGCAGGTCGGGCAGGCGCTGGCTGACCCTGAGGTGAAGGGGATCGTCATCACCAGCGGCAAGGACAGCTTTGCGGGTGGCATGGACCTGAACATCATCGCGCGGATGAAAGACGAGGCGGGCGACGATCCCGCGCGGGGCGTGTTTGACGGGATCATGCAGATCCACGGCATTCTGCGCCGGATCGAACGGGCGGGGATGGACCCCAAGACTCTGAAGGGTGGCAAGCCGATTGCGGCGGCACTGCCGGGGACGGGGCTGGGTATCGGGCTTGAGATTCCTTTGGCCTGTCACAGGATCTTTGCGGCGGACAATCCGAAGGCCAAGATTGGCCTGCCCGAGATTCAGGTGGGCATCTTCCCCGGTGCCGGGGGCACGACACGGCTGGTGCGCAAGCTTGGGGCGCTGGGGGCGTCGCCCCTGCTTCTTGAAGGCAAGCTGAATGATCCGCAAAAGGCGATGGCCGCTGGGGTGATCGACGAGGTGGTCCCTGCTGGCGAGTTGCTGGCGCGGGCCAAGGCCTGGGCTCTGGCGGCAAAGCCCGAGGATATAGTGAAGCCCTGGGACCGGAAGGACTACAAGATGCCGGGGGGCACACCTTACAACCCGGCGGGCTATATGACCTTTGTCGGCGCGTCCGCGATGGTCAACGGCAAGACGATGGGCGTCTATCCGGCGGCCAAGGCGCTGTTGTCGGCGGTCTATGAAGGGGCGCTCGTGCCGTTTGACGTTGCGCTGAAGATCGAGGCGCGGTGGTTCACGTCGGTCCTTCTCAACCCGTCGTCGACGGCGATGATCCGGTCGCTGTTCATCAACAAGGAGGCGCTGGAGAAGGGGGCCAACCGGCCTGCGGTGGCGGATCAGAAGGTGAAGAAGCTGGGTGTTCTGGGGGCGGGCATGATGGGCGCGGGGATCGCGCTTGTGTCGGCCAATGCCGGGATCGAGGTCGTGCTGATCGACGCGACGCAAGAAGCAGCGGAAAAGGGCAAGACCCATACGGCCGCCTATTATGACAAGCGGATCGGGCGCAAGCAGGACACGGCCGAAAAGAAGGCAGAGGTGCTGGCGCGGATCAATGCCACGACGGATTATGCGGCCCTTGCCGGGGTGGACCTGATCGTAGAGGCGGTATTCGAGGACCAGAAGGTCAAGGCCGAGGTGACTGCAAAGGCCGAGGCGGTTGCCGGGCCGGGCTGCATCTTTGCCACCAATACGTCGACCCTGCCGATCAGCGAACTGGCGCTGGCCAGCGCGCGACCTGCGCAGTTCATCGGCATCCATTTCTTCAGCCCGGTCGACAAGATGCTGCTGGTTGAGATCATCCGGGGCAGGGAAACCGGCGATGTGGCGGTGGCCAAAGCGCTCGACTTTGTGCGGCAGATCCGCAAAACGCCTATCGTGGTGAAAGATGCGCGTTTCTTCTATGCCAATCGTTGCATCATTCCCTACATCAATGAAGGCATCCGGATGGTCGCCGAAGGCGTTGCGCCTGCGCTGATCGAGAATGCGGCCAAGCTGGTGGGCATGCCCTTGGGTCCGCTGCAACTGGTGGACGAGACGTCGATCGATCTGGGCGTCAAGATTGCCAAGGCGACCAAGGCTGCGATGGGCAAGGCCTATCCGGATAAGGCGGTTGATGCCGTCCTGTTCCCGATGGCCGAGGCCGGGAGGCTGGGGCGCAAGTCGAATGCGGGGTTCTACGCCTACGACGACAAGGGCAACCGGCTGGGGCTGTGGGGCGGGCTGGAAAGCCGTTACGCCCGTGCAGCAGAGCAGCCGGACCTTGTCGATGTAGAGCATCGCCTGTTGTTCGTGCAGGTGCTGGAGGCGGTCCGGGCGCTGGAGGATGGCGTGCTGACCGACATTCGTGAAGGCGATGTCGGCGCGATCCTGGGTTGGGGTTTTGCGCCCTGGTCGGGCGGTCCGTTCGGCTGGCTTGACATGCTTGGTGCGCCCTATGCGGCGGAACGGTGTGACGAGCTTGAAAAAGCCTATGGCCTGCGGTTTGCCTGCCCGAGGCTGCTGCGCGAGATGGCGGACAAGGGGCAAAGCTTCTATGGGCGGTTCGGGGCGACCAAGGCGGCCTGAAAGGGCGCTCGTGCCCGCGATGTCGCTGCGATGCGGGTGACGGGGCTTTCGCAGGAGGTCCTTGCCCGTTAGCCTTGGGCCATGTGCGGACGTATGGCCATTACGCTGCCTCATGACGCCATGAGCCAGCTGTTTGTCGCGACCCTGGCAAATGATTTGCCGGAGGTTCCGAACTATAACGTTTGCCCGACGACCATGGTGGCGGTGGTGACATTGGGTGCAACTGGTCGGCAGTACCGTCCGCTGCGCTGGGGGTTTGTGCCGGCCTGGTACAAGGCGCCGAATGACGGGCCGCTTCTGATCAATGCGCGGGCCGAGACGGTGGCAAAGAAGCCTGCCTTTCGTGCAGCGGTGCGGGAACGGCGTTGTCTTGTGGCGTGCGCGGGGTTCTACGAATGGGAACGGACTGACCCCAAGAATCCCCTGCCGTGGTATGTGACGCGGGCCGATGGCACGCCTTTGGTCATGGCCGGGATCTGGCAGCACTGGGAGAAGGACGGACAGGCACTGACCGGGATGGCGGTGGTGACCTGCGGGGCCAATGCGGCGATGGGGCGGATCCATGACAGGCTGCCGGTCATTCTGGAGCCTGCGGACTGGTCGCTCTGGTTGGGCGAGGCGGGGCATGGGGCGGCGACGCTGATGCAAGCCGCGGGCGAAGAGACGCTGCGGTTTCAGCGCGTTGGCACTGAGGTCAATTCGAACCGGGCGCGGGGGCCGGGTCTGATCGCGCCATGGAACGCCTTGTGACGACACAGGCCCGACCGTTGCCGGTCGGGCCGATGCCAATCAGGGGCTTGCGGCCATATCAGTCCCGGCGCGAGACCGTAGCAAGGCCGAGCATCGAAGAGATCGTGCGGCCCGGACCGGCCGATGTCCTGGTCTTGGACCGTGACAAGAGCGGGAAGGGCAGGAACTTGGTCGACATGAAGGCACCGCCCGAAATGGCGGAGTTGCGTTCCTTGTGCTTGGACAGGGTCCGCATGCCGAAGGCCGACGATATCGTGCCGCGCTTGCGGTTCTGGCCCGGGTTCATGTCGCTGCTGAGAAAGCGGGGATGATCCCTGAGGATGCTGAGGAACAAGTCCCCCTTGGGCTTTTCACGGACATATTCGCTGGATTTCACCCCGGCCACGGCAATCGGGTGAAAGCTGTCGGTCACTTCCAACGCGGTTCTTGCCATGCCGATGGGCGAGAACGGGGCCCGCACCACAACAAGGGTCCGTCCGCCCTTGAGTTGGGCGGCAAGCGCACCGGCCGAGCCTTTGCTGACGCGGGCGTCCGCAATCTTGGCGGCGGCACCTGCGCCTTCGCCTACCACGTCGATAAGGCTTGTGGGAACGCCCAGATCGGTCAGGGCCGTCGCAGCGGCATGGGCCGTTTCGGCCGAGTCATAGAGCCGCGTGATGATCGTTGTCATGTATCCTCCAGTAGTCTTGGATCGTCGTTTCCAGAGATGATCATAAGTCCCGGATCATCTGGCCGGGCAAGAAGGTGATGGAAAAGTTACTCTCCAGCATAGATTTCCGGAGCATCAGGTCGAGTTTTTTCTTTGAGAAGTGGCAAAACAGCGATCAAAGCGGCCAGCAGAAGGGCTACTTCGAGCGCGAAGACCGGCACATAGGGTAGTGATGCCGCTGAAAGGCCAGCCGCAGAGGCGCCGTTGAAGACGTCGCGGATGATGCCGCCGATCACGACAGCAAGCCCGGCCGAGGTGGCCTGCACGGCGCCCCACGCGCCCAAAGACAGACCAATCTGATCACGTGGAGCCGAACGCATCGTGGCCGTCAGGGTGCCATGAGAGAACAGCCCGCCGCCAAAACCTGCGAGCAGGACGGCCACCATGAACAGGCCTGCGGCCAGCAGATGCGCTGACCAGATGATCGACAGGAAGGCAACCACACCGCAAATCACGCCAAAGGTGGCCAGCCGGACCGGGCTTGCCCCGCGGCTGAGCGTGTAGGAGGCAAGGGCAAATCCGAACAGGCCACCGCCCGCCATGATCGCGGTCAACCAGGTCGTTTCGCCAACCGTCATGGCAAGGACCTGTCCACCATAGGGTTCAAGCACGACATCCGACATGCCGAAACCTGCAGTGCCAAGGCCGATAAGGACCAGAAGGCGGATTGTGCCGTTGCCTTGCATCAGCTTTGCGATTGATTCCCCGAACTTCGGTTGCTTGACAACTGTACAAGCGCGCACTCGGTCCATTGCTTCCTGTTTCCACAAGGCGATGCCGTTCAGAACGATTGTGATAACGGCGGCACCCTGGATGCACTGGATCAGGCGGCCGGGGCTGTAGTTATCAAGTAGCTTGCCGAAGACGACGGCGCTGACGATCATGCCTACCAGCAACATGACATACATCAGGCCCACCACGTTAGGGTGGTCTTCTTCGGGGACAAGATCGGTTGCGAGCGCAAGGCCCACGGTCTGAACCATGTGCAGCCCGGCCCCGACAAGGAGGAAGGCCAGCGCGGCCGAGCCATGCCCGAGCCAGATTGGCGCGTCATAGGATTCACCGTAGCCCGACAGCACCAGCAAGGCGAAAGGCATGACGGCAAAGCCGCCGAACTGCAACATCGTGCCTTTGATGATGTAGGGAACCCGGCGGAGGCCCAGAGCGGATCGGTGGGTGTCTGACTTGAAACCGATCAACATTCGTAGTGGGGCGAATACGAGCGGCAGAGAGATCATCACCCCGACGAGAGTGGCAGAAACCTTGAGTTCCACAATCATGACACGGTTCAGCGTGCCGACCAGAAGAACCAGCGCCATCCCGACCGTTACCTGAAACATCGACAATCGCAGCAGGCGCGAGAGCGGGACATTTTCGGATGCGACATCGGCAAAGGGCAGGAACCTTGTTCCCATGCCCGCGATCTTGTTTACCGAGAAGCGCCGAATTCTTGACATGGACCATTGCCCCAAAGTTGCGTGTCTCCGGGCAACCGGAGACACGCACTCCATCTGGAGACCACCGCGACACTAGCGCGGCGCGGCGGCCTCTTCTCGCCAGAAGGCCGAACTGGTGGTTCGGTCTACTGTTCCAGAACGAGCGGCGTCTGGGCGGTGTATGCCACATCGGTGGCGCCGCTGCCAAGCGTCGCGCGCGTCCAGGTGCCGTCCGGCATGATCATCAGCACGGACTGTCCGTCGGGCGACGGGACAGCATATGCTGCGTTCTGCGGGCCGGTCACAGCCTCGTCAAGGAGCATGGCGGTATGTACACCAGAACCAAGCACCTGGCCGGAGAGGAAATCCGCCACCCAGGTCGTGTTGCTCAGCACGGCCACATGGACCGCAAATGAGCCAACCGCGACCGCAGACAGGAACAGCGGAATACCAACAGTGGGTTTCACCACCAGCCACATCTTTGCGTTGTTCATATCTGTCCCCTTATCCGAGCCAAGGCGTGGAAACGGCGACGAGGATGTGAGCAAGCAGAGCGATGACACCAAAGACACGGGTGCCGTCGATCAGATAGCTGTGGACCTCTTCAGCTTCTTTCAGTGTCAGGCCAGTAGGCCAGACTTTGTCGAGATCATTGTCGGACATTCATATTCCTCCGTGTCCGCTAGAGCTTCTTGGCATGCGGCGGTCCGGAGTGACCCTTAGCGCCGGAAACCACGCGCGAATGGGGAGTTTGAAGACCCATTGACGCAGAATCATTATGTCACTCTTGATTGACAAACGCAAGTGTCATGCGGAATTGACACTATACTTTGTGCGACCCCTTGCCGCATGCCCAACGGGAACCAATCCTTCGGGGCGCAGGGTCTATCTTACTGCTTTTTCACGGTTTTCCGGGACCCGATGACTCTGCGTCAGCAATGGACCGAAGGGCTTGTGTGGCCTGTCGACTTCGCCCCCGGGCGGGTTTGCAACCAGTCTCGGCCACCTTGTCGACGTGCTGCGGGGGTGATTTGAAACCGCTTGAACTTCACCACGTCGGGGCCGTATATCCCAAGCCTGCGCGGGTATGGTGAAATGGTATCATAAGAGCCTTCCAAGCTTAAGGCGCGGGTTCGATTCCCGCTACCCGCTCCAAAATAACTCATCAGTGACAGGCCCGCTTGAGATCCGGGCCGCCTTGTAGAGCGGCCCTGCGCACTTTATGTCGCGCTTGACACAGCCGGACAGAACCTCATGGCCGAACCCCCGATGCAAGCGGAACAAGAGCGCCCGAAATCCAAACGGATCGGGGCGCTGCGGGCGTTGTGGCCGTTCATGTGGCCATACCGGGCCATTCTGGTGCTGGCTGTGGTAGCCCTGACGCTGACAGCCATGGTCTCTCTTGTGCTGCCTCTGGCGGCGCGGCGGGTCGTGGACAATTTCGGGTCGCCCGAGACATTTCTCCTGGATAGGTATTTCCTTGCGGCCATCGTGATTGCTGCCCTTCTCGCGGTTGGGACGGCGCTGCGGTATTATCTGGTCACGCAGTTGGGTGAACGGGTTGTGGCGGATATCCGCAAGGCGGTGTTTGACCGGATGATAGGCATGTCGCCCGCTTTTTATGAGCGGATCATGACGGGCGAGGTGCTCAGCCGGATCACGACTGACACGACGCTGATCCTGTCTGTGATCGGGTCTTCGGTCTCGGTCGCGCTGCGCAACGTGCTGATGCTGGCGGGCGGTCTGATCCTGCTGTTTGTCACCTCGCCCAAGCTGACCGGGCTGGTCCTTCTGATTGTACCGCTGGTGATCGTGCCGATCGTCGTGATGGGGAGGCGGCTGCGGGAACTGAGCCGCGAGAATCAGGACTGGATCGCGTCGTCATCGGGTTCGGCATCGGAATCGCTTTTGTCAGCGCAGACGGTGCAGGCCTTTACGCATGAAACACCAAGCCGTGCCGCGTTTTCGGATGTGACCGAGAAGAGCTATGTCTCGGCCCGCAAGCGCATCGGCGTTCGGGCCGTAATGACGGCGATTGTCATATTCCTGATCTTTTCGGGGATTGTGGGCGTCCTGTGGATCGGCGCGCATGACGTGCGGGCCGGGACGATGACGGCGGGCGAACTGGTGCAGTTTGTCATCTATTCCGTCATGGTCGCGGGTGGCGTAGGTGCACTGACCGAGGTTTGGGGTGAATTGCAACGAGCGGCAGGCGCGACCGAGCGCCTGGTCGAATTGCTGAATGCCGAAGATGCGGTCTCAGATCCTGTCCAGGGCCAGCCTGTGCCCAACATGCGGGAAGGCGAGATCGTGTTTGACGATGTCGTGTTTCAGTACCCATCGCGTCCCGGCATTTCGGCGCTCGATCATGTAAGCCTGACGATCAAGCCTGGCGAGACGGTTGCGCTGGTCGGCCCCTCCGGTGCGGGCAAGACGACGGTCATCCAGCTTCTTCTGCGGTTCTACGATCCGCAGTCCGGTGCAATCCGGCTGGGCGGCGTGGACCTGCGCGAGATGAAACGCTCGGATTTCCGGCGTCTGGTGGCCATAGTGCCGCAGGACCCGGTGATCTTTGCTGCAACCGCCCGCGAAAACATCCGCTTTGGCCGACCCGATGCAACCGATTCCGAGGTCGAGGCAGCGGCACGCGCGGCGGCGGCACATGATTTTCTGATGGCACTGCCCGAGGGTTTTGATTCCTACGTGGGCGAACGTGGCGTGATGCTGTCGGGAGGGCAGAAACAGCGGATCGCCATTGCACGGGCGATCCTGCGGGATGCACCGGTGCTGTTGCTGGACGAGGCGACATCGGCGCTGGACGCCGAAAGCGAGCGAGCCGTGCAGAACGCAGTCGAACGGCTAGCGCGCGACCGCACGACGCTGATCGTTGCGCACCGTCTGGCCACGGTGAAGCAAGCGGACCGCATCCTCGTCTTTGAACGTGGGCAGATCGTGGCACAGGGCACGCATGACCAGTTGGTCGCGGAAGGCGGGCTTTATGCGCGTCTGGCGCGGTTGCAGTTCACCGAAGGGTTGGCGGCCGAATAGGCGTTGCTGACTTAATGGTTTTGCAGCAGTTTCATGGAAAACTGCTGCAACGGTGGGTTATTTCGCTGCGTCAGCATTGAACAGACTGATCCTACCTTCCATCTTGCCCGAAACGGAAATCTGACGGAGGACCACCGACATATCGGGGGGCGGGCTACAAAAAGGGGACGAGACCGGCATGATTTATGCAACTGCCGCAGATCGGGATGCGATCGAACACGAATTGCCCTGGGCCGAACGTGACTTGCCCAAGACAACTTTCGGACTCTTGTCACTTACGGCCGGCAAGTTCGGCAGTCGCGACGCAGTGAGTTTTCAGCTTCTGGCTGCCCCGACCTCCAAGAAGGAAACGCTGACCTGGTCAGAGCTGTTGGCAAAGACATGCCAGACAGCAAATCTGTTCCGTTCGCTTGGCGTCGGTGAAGGCGATGTGGTGGCCTACATGCTGCCCAACTGCAATGAAACCGTCTTGACGTATCTGGGCGGGCAGATCGCGGGGATCGTCAACCCGATCAACCCTCTGCTTGAGGCCGAACAGATCGCATCGATCCTGCGCGAGACCAAAGCCAAGGTTCTGGTCACACTGAGAGCCTTCCCCAAGACGGACGTGTCGCAGAAGGCGGCCAAGGCGGTGGCACTTGCGCCTGAGGTCAAGACCGTCGTCGAGGTTGACCTGCTGCGCTACATGTCCGGGGTCAAGTCACTGATCGTGCCGCTGATCCGGCCCAAGAATCCGATTACCCATCAGGCCCGCGTCATCAACTTCAATGCTGAAATTGCCAAGCAGCCCAAGACGCTTGGCTTTGCGGACAGCAAAGGCGACCGGGTTGCCTGCTATTTCCACACCGGCGGCACGACGGGAATGCCCAAGGTCGCGCAGCATCTGTATTCCGGGATCATCTACAATGGCTGGCTGGGGCACCGTCTGCTGTTCACCGAAAAGGACACGATGATCTGTCCGCTGCCGATGTTCCACGTCTTTGCGGCGATCGTCTGCATGGGGGCATCCATCTCCTCCGGTGCGCATATCGTGTTTCCTACGCCGCAGGGCTATCGCGGCGACGGGGTAATGGACAACTTCTGGAAACTGATTGAGCGCTACAAGGTCACCTTCCTGATCACAGTCCCCACGGCCATGTCGGCGCTCATGCAGCGGCCGGTGAATGCCGATATCTCCACGCTCAAGCTGGCGTTCTGCGGCTCGGCGCCCTTGCCGGTCGAGCTTTACAAGCGGTTCGAAAAGGCTGCAGGCGTCACGATCTGCGAAGGCTATGGCCTGACCGAAGCGACCTGCCTTGTGTCGATCAACCCGCCCGACGGGGAAAAGAAGATCGGGTCTGTCGGCCTGCCCTTCCCCTATACCAGGGTGCGGATCATCAATCCGAATACCAAGATGGACTGTGCCACGGATGAGGTGGGCGAAATCTGTATTTCGTCGCCTGGCGTCTATGGCGGCCGGACCTATACCGAGGCCGACAAGAACGCGGACCTCTTCTACCGCTGGCCCGAGAACGAGGCGCATTTCCTGCGGACGGGCGATCTGGGCCGGATCGACGGTGACGGGTATCTTTGGATCACCGGGCGGGCTAAGGATCTGATTATCCGTGGCGGCCACAACATCGACCCCGCCGAGATCGAAGAGGCGATGGCCGCCCATCCGGCAGTGGCCTTTGCCGGGGCTATAGGCCAGCCTGACGCCCATTCGGGCGAGGTTGCTTGCGTCTATGTCGAACTGGTCAAGGGGGTGACTATATCGGACGCCGAACTGATGCAGTTCGCCAAGGAGCAAATCCAAGAACGCGCCGCACATCCCAAGCATCTGGAGATCATGGCCGACCTGCCCAAGACAGCCGTTGGCAAGATCTTCAAACCAGACCTGCGGCGGATGGCGATCAAGCGGGTCTACAACGCCGCTTTGGCGAATGCCGACGTCGCGGCCGAGGTCGTCGAGGTAATCGAGGACAAGAAGCGTGGCCTTGTTGCCCGGATCGCCAAGACGGGCACATCGACAGACGAAGATGTGGTCAAGGCGCTCGGTGCCTATACCCGCCCGTGGGAGTGGGCGAAGGCGTCAGTCTGAGACAGCAAGGCTGGCGAGAATGGCCTCGGCGGTGGCGACATCTGTCACCAGCGCCGAGATCAGCCGGGCCCGGGCCGCGCCGACGATGGCCTGCGCCTTTGCCGGGCCTGCGGCCACACCGATGCAAAGCCGGGCCGCGCGCAGCTGGTCGGGCGAAGCAGCAATCAGCCGGGCCGCTCCTTCCCAATCAATCAGGTTGCCCTGCGCGTCATAGTAGTGGCGGATCACGTCGCCTGCGACTTCGGGCAGGGACCTTTCGCAGGCGGTGGCGACGCTCGCCTCTGGCGGGTTCAGGGCAGGGGGCAGGCCCACGCCCATGATGGCAATGTCGATCCGGTCCCACAGCGCGACCGGCTTCTGAATGGCCGGGTCGGACAGAAATGACGCCCGCGTTTCTGCAGACGGCAGATAAGGCGCATGGATGAAATGCGGCTTGCCGCCCAGTTGCGCCGCGGCATGGCGGATGAATTCGTTGATCTGAAAATGCTCGGCCTGCTGTTGCAACCCACCGGTTGCCGGCACAACATGGACCGCTGACAGCGTTGGCAGTCCGGTCTCCAGGACGGCCCGGATCGCCCGGCCCCAGCCGATGGCGATCACCGCGCCCGGTTGCGGCGCGGCCGTCAATAGAATCTGGCCCAGAGGCGTAGCCAGCGCAGCGGGAAGGGACGATGCGGGCAAGTCACTCACACTCACCGATTTTAGCCCGAGCCGTTGTGCCAGTCGTTCGCCCAGCGCATCCGGTTCAACCGGGTCACGCACCTCGATCCTTACGATCCCTTCGGCACGGGCGCGGGCCAGAATGCGCGAGATCGTCGCCGTCGACAGGCCAAGCTGCCGCGCGATCTTGACCTGAGACAGGTCGGCCACGTAATGCAACCGCGCCACTGTGTAGAGCATGGCGCGGCTTTCGCTGGCGTCTGGTCCGGGCGCGGAGGTCAGGTTGCAATTCCTTTCTGCAACGTGTTACATCGAGGGGCCTTGTGGGTTATCGCCGAAACGCGATCCTGTGGCAATGGGCGGGCTTCGGGACAGGGGATGTGCAGATGGCACCGATGACGACGGCGGAACGGCGTGGCTATCAGCAGATCTGTGGGGCGGACGGGGCGATGATGGTCATCGCCTGTGACCAGCGCGGCGGCATGCGCGACGTTCTGGCCAGGACACCCGAGGCGCGGGCTGCCATCACCAACGCCATGTTGGGTGAGACCAAGATGGACATCGCCAAGCATCTCGCCTTTCACGCTGGTTGCGTTCTGGTCGACCCGCTTTGCGCTGTGCCTGCCATCGTCGACACAGGCGTGCTCGACCGTACAACCGCGCTGCTTATCGGGCTTGATGCCTCGGGGTTTGATCTCACCCCCGAAGGCTATCGCCTGTCGAATATGGTGCCCGGCATCACGGCGCGGCGAGTGCGAGAGTTGGGTGGCACGGGCGGCAAGGTCATGGTCTATCTTCGGTCCGACACGCCGGGTGCAGATGACCACAACATCGCGCTCCTGAAAGAGGTCATCGCAGATTTCGCTGCCGAGGATCTGCTGCTAGTCGTCGAATTCCTGACCTACGCCCTCTCGGGCGAAACACCCGAGGACTACAAGGCCAGGACCCCCGTCCTGATCGAAGGCGGGTCGCAGGTCTGCCTTGATCTGGGTGCCAAGCTGCTCAAGATCCCGTTCCCCGGCACAGCAGAATCCTGCGCCGCCGTCACCGCCATGTGTGGCGATGTTCCCTGGGCGGTGCTATCGGCCGGGGTCGACCATGCGACATTCCTCGGACAGGTTGAAACGGCCATGGCGGCGGGTGCGTCTGGCGTGATAGCGGGGCGGTCTTTGTGGAAGGACTGCATCTCGCTTGACCGGGCGGTCACGAAGGACCAGCTTGAAACTATCGCCGTACCGCGCCTGCGCGAGATTCAGGCCGTCATCGCAAAGCATTTCCCCGGCTGAGCATGGAGCGGCTTTCCATCGGGATCGATATCGGCGGCACGCATCTGCGCGCGGCCGTCGTGTCGGACGATGGCCGGATCCTGGCCCGCGCCCGCCGCGCCAGTTCGCCCAATCCGCAGTCCGTTCTGGCCCGCTGTCTTGACCTGATCGCGGAAATCAATCTGCCCGGCGTCCGGTCTATCGGAATCGGCGTCCCTGGGCAGGTGGACGCGCTGGCCCGCAAGGTGCTGTCGGGGGGCTATGTAGACCTGTCCTCTTTGCCCTTCGCCGATCTGGTGGAACAGGGCGCGGGCCTGCCTTTGGCGGTCGAGAATGATGCGACAATGGCCTTGCTGGCCGAAGCGGCCTTTGGTGCGGCCAAGGGGTTCAGGACAGCTGTTATGCTGACCATCGGCACCGGGATCGGTGGGGCGATCATCGAAGATGGCCGGGTCGTCAGGGGCCGGGCCACGGCGGGGCAACTCGGGCATATCGTGGTCGATCCCATGGGCCGTCCTTGCGTCTGCGGGCGCAGGGGTTGCGTTGAAACGGTCAGCGCGGGCACGGCCTTTGGCATCCATCTGGCCGAGGCGGGATTGTCACCCGACCTTCAGGCACAAGACTTGCTGGCCCGCAGCGATGGCCCGGCACTTCAAGTTCTTGACCGCTGGGCGCGGCCACTGCGAGCGGCAGTCGACAGCCTGATCACGATGGTGAACCCGGATCGGGTCATCATCGGTGGCGGGGCAGGCCCGGGCATGGTCGCAGCCCTCGCACGCATTCCGGCTGCGCCGTCATGGTTCGACGCTGATGTTGTCGGCGCCGCACTGGGCGATGATGCCGGCGTAATCGGGGCTGCGCTGGCCGGATTGAGGGTGGCTCGGGGCAGCGGCAAACGGCTCGTGATGGTGAACGGCGTTCCTGCCAGCGGCAAGAGCGGCGTCGCCCGCACATTGTCTGATGCGCTGGGCTGGCCGCTTCTGGCTCTCGACACGGTCAAGACGCCGTTCCTTACGGAACTCGCCCCGGTTGACCGGCTGATGAACCGGACACTGGGGCGGGCCAGCTACAATGCGATATTTGACTTGATCCGTGATGCCCCCGCCGGGTCCTGTTTTGTAATGGACGCATGGTTCGGCTTCCAGCCCGCCGAAATCCTGGCAGCTGGCCTCGAACAGGCTGGGGTCACTGAACTTGCTGAACTCTGGTGCCACGCGCCCCCGCACGTCATCGGCCAGCGCTATGCTGACCGTGTGGCAAACCGCACCCCCGGCCACCCCGGCCTTGATTATGTACCCGAACTTGTCGCACTTGCCGAACGCGCCACGCCGACAGGACGCGGCCCGCTTCTCCGGATCGACACAACGACCCCGATCAATCTCGAAGAAATCGGCAATTGGCTGGCGCAGGCCTTTCCCCAAACCTGGCTGTTCCAGCTTCTTCCGGCTACAAATACCCATGGAGAGCCGAAGGCGGGGGGCAGAGCCCCTCTCTAGACGCCGATATATGCCGTGAGCCCGCCGTCGATCCGGAAATCGGATCCGGTCACAAAAGCCGCTGCGTCAGAGCAGAGATAGGCCACCATCTCGGCCACTTCCTCGACCGTGCCGACACGGCCAACCGGGTGCGCCTTGCCAAAAGTCGCGATCATGTCTTCCATTGATTCGCCCGGTTTGGTCAGTTGGGCCGCGCCGTATTCCAGAAGTGGCGTCCGGATCGACCCGGGGCTGATCGAATTGACCCGGATGCCGAACTTGGCACAGTCCACCGCCATTGCCCGCGTCATCGCATGAACGGCCCCCTTGGTCGTTGCATAGCCCAGAACTCCATACTGGTTGGTATGCCCCTGAACCGAGGAGATATGGATGATCGCCCCTTTGCCCCGCGTCTTCATATGCGGCCAGGCGAAATGTGCCGTCAGGAAACAGGCGCGCATGTTGACGTTCATCACCTTGTCGAAATCGGCAATCGTTGTGGAGTCGAGATCGCCATAGGTCTGGATACCCGCCGCGTTGACCAGAATGTCGATCCCCGGCGCGGCTTCCATGACCTTGGCGACCCAGCCTGCGACCTGCGCATCGTCGGCCACGTTGACCTGATGCACGGTTACGGGCAGTCCTTGCGTTACCGTTTCGGCTGCCGCATTGGCCTTTGCGTCGATCCCCGCCAGATGGACTGCGGCCCCTTTGCGGGCAAGAAGAAGGCCGGCTGCAAGGCCCATACCGCTGGTGCCTGTGATGAGAGCAGTTTGTCCGGTGAAATCCATGGTCAGGCCCCTTGCCGTGCGGGATGTTCAAGTGCAGTGATGATGCCGCGCAATTCGGCCAGCCCCTTGAGCCGCCCTACGGCGGAGTAGCCGGGCTGGGTGACCTTGTCCTGATCGTCGAGCAGAAGATGGCCGTGATCGGGCCGGAAGGGGATCAGGTGATCGGCCCGCCCTTCGGCCTTGCGGCGTTTCTCTTCAGCCAGAAGGATTTGCAGCATCACGACCATGTCGGTGTCACCGGCAAGGTGGTCATCCTCGGTAAAGGACCCGTCATCCTCGGTCGTGACATTGCGCAGGTGCACGAAATGCACGCGGTCGGCAAAGCGGCGCAGGAACGCGGGCAGGTCATTGTCGCGCCGCGCGCCGAGAGATCCGGTGCAGAAGGTGATCCCGTTTTCGCGTTCGGGCACCGCGTCGAACAGCGCTTGATAATCGGTGGCTGTAGAGACAACACGCGGCAGGCCGAAGAGGGGGAAGGGCGGGTCGTCGGGGTGTATGCACATACGCAGGCCAAGATCGCGGGCGAGAGGGATGATTTCCTTTTGAAACGCTGTCAGGTTGGCCTGCAGATCATCGGGCGAAGTATCGCCATAGCGGGCGATGACCGCGCTGATGCCCTTGCGGTCATGAGTCGCCTCAGACCCAGGCAGCCCCGCGATGATCGTCTTTTCCAGCCGCTCGATGTGGTCAGCCGTCAGCCCCTTGAGCCAGCTTTCCGCGCGGGCGACGAGTGCCGCCGGGTAGTCCTTTTCCGCATGGGGCCGTTCCATGACAAAGACGTCATAGGCCACGAACCCCACCATCTCGAACCGCAGCGCGAGGCCACCTGAGGGCATAGGATGGCGCAGTTCCGTGCGCGTCCAGTCCACGACGGGCATGAAGTTATAGCAGATCGTATGGACCCCCGCCGCCGCGAGACGGCGCATGGTTTCCTTGTAGGCGGCGATATGGGACTCAGCGACAGGACCGCCCAGCTTGATCTCGTTCGGGACAGGGATGCTTTCCACCACGGACCAGCGCAGGCCCGCCGCCTCGATCTCGGCCTTGCGGGCGGCGATGACGTCGGTGGGCCAGACCTCGCCGGTGTAGTGCTGGTGGAGCGCTGACACGATGCCCGTCGCCCCGGCCTGCCGGACATGGGACAGAGTGACCGGGTCACGCGGGCCGAACCATCGCCAGGTCTGTTCCATGGTGTCATTCACTCCGAATCAAAGATTGGGCCAAAGGCCATGTCAGGACCAACAAAAGCACAGCCAAGTACGGTGTAAATCGCAAAATGGGGGATTGTGGCGAATCTGGTCGGGCCTTATGTCTTCTCTGGTCCAATGAATTTGGGGTTCATGAACGCGCTGCCGCCGCCTTCAACCGATCCGCAAGTGCAGGTGCGCCGTCAGGGCGCGGTGCATGTGCTTGTCGGTCAGTTGCGCGACATGATCGCTGCCGAAGGGTTGGTGACGGGCGACAGCCTGCCCACCGAGCGCGAATTGTCCGACCGTTTTGGCGTAGCCCGCAACACCGTGCGCGAGGCGATCGGCGTCCTGCGCGCCTATGGCGTGGTCGAAGTGCGGCCAAAGGTCGGCGCGGTCCTGATCAACCGCCATGTCGCGGCTGCGCTTGATGTCTTCTCGTTCCAGTTGACTATTTCGCCTGAAACCTTCAGCGATATTCAGGGATTTCGCCGTCTGATCGAAGTTACGCTGTTCGACGCTCTGTTTGCCCGCGTGACCCCGGCGGACCTTGTCGAGCTGGCTGCCCATAACGCAGACATGCTGAACGCCGCGACTGTCGAACAGTCGGCGGCGGCAGATTATGCCTTTCATCTGCGGCTGATTTCCACCGCCGGCAATGCCACCTTGCGCGACGTCTATCGCATCATGGAACCTGTGATTCTCAAGCTTATGGAGACAGGCAAGGCCACACGGGGCCGCACATTGGCGCACAAGAGCCACGAGGAAATCATCCGGGCGCTGACGACAGGCGACCGGCTGGCCTATCAGTTTTTCATGACCGACCACCTGCAGCAGGGGCTGGGCTTTATCCAGGTCGTAACCCCTGCAACGGCTCAGGCGGGCGGCGTATGAGAACCCGGGGCTGCAAGTCCGGGGGCTGGACGTGAGGCATAATCTCGCATCACAGGAAATCTCTTGCAGCAACGAATTGCACTTGACGGAAGCGTCGGGTGGCAGTTTCATCACCAAGCCGACAATGGAGGAGGCGCGGGTTCGCCCCAGGGTGGTCTGCGTCAGGATGCCGGAACGTTATTCTTTGGGAGGATAAGACATGAAGCGCCGTTCACTTTTCGGGGCCGCCGCACTGGTTGCCCTGTCGACCGCGTTCAGCCCGCTGGCTGCATACGCGCAGGATAAACTGACTATCGCCCTCATTCCGGGGCTGACCACCGACGCCTTTTACATCACCATGCAGAAGGGCGCGCAGGCAGCAGCCGATGCGCTTGGCGTGGAACTGGTGTTCCAGGGTGCGCCCGACTTCAACCCGGTCACGCAGGTGCCCGTGCTTGATGCCGTGATTGCCCGCGCGCCCGACGCGATCCTGATTGCGCCGACCGACACGACCCAGCTGATCGAACCGCTGCGCAAGGCGCATGATGCCGGTATACCCGTCATCACCGTCGACACGTTCATTGGTTCGGGCGTCTATCAGACTGGCGCAGGCGATGCGGACTTCCCGCTGGCCTACATTGCGTCCGACAACGTCCTTGGTGGCCGCATTGCTGCACGCGCCCTGGCTGCGGCCATCGGCGGTGAAGGCAAGGTCTATGTGTCCAACGTGAACCCGGGCATTTCGACCACCGACCAGCGCGAAGAAGGCTTCAAGGCTGAAATGGCCGAATTCTTCCCGGGCGTTGAAGTGCTGGAAACCCAGTTCAACGAAAACGACGCCAACAATGCCGCCTCGCAGCTTCAGGCCGTATTCGCACGGAACCCTGATCTCAAGGGCGTGTTCGGGGCCAACCTGTTCTCGGCCCTTGGTGCCGCGAACGGCGTTCAGCAGGCGGGTCAGTCGGGGATCATCCGCGTGGTGGCCTTCGACGCACCGACCAGCATCGTGGACAATCTGAGCACCGGCCTTGTTGACGTGGCCATCGCCCAGCACCCCGCTGAAATCGGCTACTACGGTGTGGTTTCCGCCTATGCCCACCTGACCGGCAATTCGATCCCGGTCAGCATCGGTACCGGCTTTACCATCATCACCAAGGACAATGTGTCTGATCCTGAAGTCGCGAAGTACATTTACTCCGACTAAGACCCCCATCCCCTGGTCCCCAAGGGCCGGGGGTTCTTCGAACCCAGACAACTGACCCCGGCGGGCCGTCAAGCGGTTTGGCCGGGGCTTTTTGCCAAAGGATTCAGGACGAACCCATGACCAATGCCCCCGTGCATATCGCGCCCCCTGCGGACCACGGTGACGTGCGGCTGACGACGCTGCAGCGGATCGCCAATTTGCGGGCCTGGCTTTTTCTTGCCTTCCTGATCATCGGATTCGAGGCCTGGAGCCGGATCGACTTTGGCGGGTCCTTCATCATCAATCCCTACAACCTTCAGTCGATCGCCATCTTTGCGGTCGTGCCGCTGATCATCGCCACCGGGCAGACCTTCGTCATCATCTCCGGCGGGATCGACCTGTCGATGGGCTTCATCATGGGGCTTGCCGCTGTGGTCGCGGCCCATACGATCAACTGGGCGGGCGAGACGATGAGCCTGCCTTTCGCCGTCCTTCTGGGCCTGTTTGCCGCTGTCCTTGTTGCAATGATCCCCGGCTATGTGAACGGCCTCCTGATCTCACGTCTGCGGGTTCCGCCGTTCATCGGCACGCTGGGCATGTTCGGGGTAGCACGCGGGGTGGCCTTTTTGCTGGCGGGTGGAACGACGGTGCCGGTGCAGAACAGCTTCTTTTCGGCGCTGGGCAACGGCAAGATCTGGAATGTTCCCTATATCGTCATCATCGCGGCCGTCTTCGTGCTGCTGATGCACTACCTTCTCAGCCAGACCAAGTTTGGCCAGCACAACTATGCCATTGGCGCCAACGAACAGGCCGCCCGGCGGGCGGGGATCAATATCAGATCGCATATCCTGCGCCTTTACGTGCTGTCAGGCGCCTGTGCCGGTCTGGCCGGGTTCATCTATTCCGCCCGGTTCAGCGCCGGGGCGGCGCAGGCGGGTGAGCCACTGCTCTTGGATTCAGTGGCGGCCGTCGTGATCGGCGGGGCAAGCCTGTTCGGCGGTTCCGGCACGATCTTGGGCACTGTCGCAGGCGCTCTTGTCATCGCGGTGATCCAGTATGGGCTGGTCTTCATCAACGTCAAACCCTTCTGGCAGTTCATCTCGGTTGGCGTGGTCATCATCATCTCGGTCCTGATCGATCAGGCCCAGCGGCAATATGGGGGAGGGCGGCAAAGTGAGTGACACTCCGCTTCTCGAAGTACGCAATCTTTCCAAGAATTTCGGGGCCGTGCAGGCGCTCAAGGCGCTGTCGATGCAGGTCAGGGCGGGCGAGGTCGTGGCGCTGGCCGGGGACAACGGTGCCGGCAAGACGACGCTGATCAAAGCGATTTCCGGCGTATACCGCCCCACTGGCGGGGAAATCCTGCTGAAGGGCGAGACCGTGACCTTTGCCAGCCCGCAAGAGGCGCGGGAAAAGGGGATCGAGACGATCTATCAGGATCTGGCACTGGCCGATAACCTGTCGATCGGCGGCAACATCTTTCTGGGCCGCGAACCGATCCGCAAGGCTTTCGGTTTCCTGCCGGTGCTGGACCGCAAGAAGATGGCGGATGCAGCCAAGGACACGATGGCGCTTCTTGATTTCCACGTCAGCCGGATGGACGCGCCTGTGTCCAACTTCTCGGGAGGGCAGCGACAGGCAGTGGCCATTGGCCGGGCCGTCTACTGGAACGCGCAGATCCTGATCATGGACGAACCGACTGCCGCCCTTGGCGTGCCGGAACAGCGCAAAGTGATCTCGCTTATCCATCAGCTCAAGACGCAGGGGCGCGGCGTGGTCTTTATCAGCCACAATCTGCAGGACATCTTTGCCGTGTCCGACCGCATCGTCGTGCTGCGGCGCGGGGTGCAGGCGGGCGAACGGCGTATCGCCGACACCACGCATGACGAGGTCGTCAAGCTGATGATCGGCGGCTAGGCCGATGATCGGATCGGTGGGCGAGTTGCTCGTGGAATTCGTTTGCACTGCGCGCGACACCCACCATGCCGCGCCCGCGCCCTATGTGGGCCCCTTTGCCAGCGGCGCACCGGGGATCTTCATCGATCAGGCGGCGCGGATCGCAGGGCAGGCCGTGTTCGCCGGGGCTGTGGGCGATGATGCCTTCGGGCGCGTGATCCTTGACCGGTTCAAGGCGGTCGGCGTGGATAACAGGCTGATCAACGTCGTGACGGGGGAGCCGACGGGCACGGCCCATGTGGCCTATAACACGGACGGCAGCCGGGAGTTCGTCTTCAACATCGCCCTCTCCGCGGCCGGACACCTGCCGGAAGTCGAAGGGGCGGCAATTGGGTTTCTTGCGGCGGGTATCCGCGTCCTCCACATTTCCGGCTCTACGCTCGGCGACGCCGCGATGCGGGATACAGCCTTTGCGCTTTGCGAACGGCTTCATGCGGCCGGGGTTGCCATATCCATCGACCCCAATATCCGCGCCGAACTGATGCGGGACGGCGGCTACCTCGACACGGTCCGGCGGATCGTGGCGATGGCGGAATATGTGCTTCCGAGCGACGCGGATGCTGAACTACTCTGGCCCGGGCAGGCGTTTGACGACTGGGCCAGTGCGCTGATCCGCGAAGGCGCGCGGGCGGTCGTGCTCAAACGCGGCGATCAGGGCTGCATCGGCCAGGTTGGAGATGAAATGCTTGCTCTGCCTGCTCATGCTGTCCAGGTGGTGGACCCGACCGGTGCGGGCGACTGTTTCTGTGCCACCTTCGTCGCCTTGCACAGCCGCGATCACGACCTGACCTTTGCCCTGACCCACGCCAATGCCGCAGGCGCACTTGCCGTTTCGGCCCTTGGCCCGATGGAAGGCAACAGTACGCTGGCCCAGATCGAAGCCTTCCTGACCTCAGTCACCCCTTCATGATCCCGTCTTCTTCTGGGCCCAAATATCGATGGGGGCAGCGCCCCCTGCCACGTCGGCCGCCCAAGCAAACTGTGAGGTTCACCTGAATGCCTGCCAAGCAAGATCGTCTGCTCCGCGTGGGCGTGCTGGGCTGCGGCCCGATCGCGCAGGCGGCGCATTTTGAAAGCTGCAATAAGGCGCGGAATGCCACGCTTTACGCCATCTGCGACGTGGCTGATGACCTCCGAGAACGGATGGCCGCGACCCATGCGCCGCAAAAGCAGTTCAGTGACTATGGAGCCATGCTGGCCGACCCCGATCTCGAGGCCGTGATCATTGCGACTTCGGACGCCTTTCATGTGCCTGCCGCCCTGAAGGCGCTTGAGGCTGGCAAGCATGTGTTGTGCGAAAAGCCCTTGGCCACGAGCGTGGAAGAGGCCGAGTCGTTGCGTGGCGCGGCAGGTGATCTGGTCCTGCAGGTGGGTCACATGAAGCGCTATGACGCCGGACTGCAGGCGGCAAAATCCTTTATCGACAATGGGATGGGCGCGATGGTGGCGCTCAAGGCCTGGTATTGCGACTCGACGCACCGCTACCCGATGACCGATGCCGTTCAACCTCTCATGGTCACCTCTGCCAAGGCCCGCAAACCATCTGAGAACCCCAAGGCCGATCTGGACCGCTACTATATGTTGGCCCACGGGAGCCATCTGGTCGACACCGCCCGCTACTTCGCGGGCGAGATCGTGGCCGTTGATGCGCGGCTTCTGAATCGGGCCGGGATCCGATGCTGGTTCGTGGATGTGGAGTTTGCGAATGGTGTGCTTGGGCATCTTGACCTGACAGTCGCGGTGCGGATGGACTGGCACGAAGGGTTCCAGATCTACGGCGAAAACGGGTCCTGTCTGGGGAAGACCTATAACCCCTGGTACCACAAGACGTCTGAAGTGGACATTTTCCACGAATCTGACGGCAGCACGCATCGGGTTCTGGGCGCGGACGGGCATTTCTACCGGCGGCAGTTGGAAGGATTTGCTGAAGCTGTCTTGACGGGCCGGTCAACGGGCGGTGCGGGGTTGGAGGACGGTATCGCATCGGTCCGGGCCATGGTCGCCATCGCGCAATCGGCGCGCACAAGGCGGCCGGTACGGCTGGCTGACGTTGCTGGGCGGCTCTGATGCGGCTTGGGATCTTTGCCAAGACCTTTGCGGGTCCTGATCCGCTGACCGTCTTTGCGGCAGCGCGTGCGGCCGGGTTTGACCGCGTGCAGTACAACATGGCCTGTTCCGGCCTTCCCGCCATGCCAGATGCGATCAGCGATGACGTGATCGCTGAAATCCGGACGGCGAGTGACGCGACGGGCGTGTCGCTGGCTGCTGTTTCGGGAACCTACAACATGATCCATCCCGACGCTGCAGTGCGGGCCAACGGTCTGCGGCGGCTGGGCGTCCTGATTGCTGTAGCCGAGGCGATGGGGACAGACATGGTCACGCTCTGCACCGGGACGCGGGATGCGGCGGATCAGTGGCGCGGTCACCCGGACAATGCCTTGCCCGAGGCCTGGGCCGATCTGAGCGAAGAGATGGGCAAGGCGCTAACCCTTGCCGAAGGGGCGGGAATCCAATTGGGGATCGAGCCCGAGCTTGCTAATGTCGTGGACAGCGCCGCCAAGGCGCGGGCGCTGGTCGACGAGATGCAGAGCGAGGCGCTGGTTGTCGTTCTTGACCCCGCCAACCTGTTCGAAATGGCGGGCGAGTCCGAGCGGCGCGACCTGATCGCACGGTCGATCGATCTGGTCGAGGGGCGCATCGTGATGGCCCATGCCAAGGACCGTGGCCCGGACGGGGCCTTTGTCGCGGCGGGGTCTGGCGTCATCGACTTTGCGCATTTCGTCGGTTGCCTGCGCGCGGCGGGTTTTGTCGGTGATCTGGTCACCCATGGCCTGACCGCGGCCGAGGCGCCGGGCGTGGCGCGTTTCCTGCGCGGAGTCACGGGGTGAGAGTGCTTGAGCGGGATGGGCTGGCTTTGGCTGCGCATGAACGCGGGGCAGGGATGCCCGTGGTGTTCCAGCACGGTCTTTGCGGCGATGCCCGGCAGACGTTTGAAGCCTTTCCTGACCTTCCCGATGTGCACCTTGTGACACTCGATTGCCGAGGGCACGGGCAGTCCGAGGCGGGCGGGCCCTATGCCATCCGGACCTTTGCCGATGACGTGGCGGCCCTGATCGCCACACTGCCGGGGCCCGTCGTGCTTGGCGGGATTTCCATGGGGGCGGCCATTTCGCTGCGTCTTGCAGTTATGCGGCCTGATCTGGTGCGTGGCCTCTGGCTTGTCCGCCCGGCGTGGCTGACCGGCGACGGGCCCGCCAACATGGCCCCGAATGCCGAGGTCGGGCGCGCCATTGCGGCCAAGGACAAGGATGGTTTTGCGGCAGGTGCCACGGCGAAAAGGCTGGCCTTGGAGGCGCCCGACAATTTCGCCTCGCTCATGGGCTTTTTTGACCGTCAACCTCTTGAAGTGACATCGGCCCTGTTGACGCTCATCGCGGCCGACGGTCCGGGGGTGACTGTGGCACAGGTCGCTGCCCTGCGCGTCCCGACGCTGGTTTGCGGCTGTGCAGACGACGCGATTCATCCGTTGACCCTTGCCCGCGAACTGGCCGCAATGATCCCCGGTGCAAGGTTTGTCGAAGTCGCCCCCAAAGGCCGCGACAAGCCTGCCCATCTGGCGACGCTCCATGTCGCCATCACCGATTTCCTTAAGGAGTTCTGACATGCCCCGCCCCGCCACGGATTGGATTGCCCGCCTGCCCACCGGCCGCCTGATCGGCGAATTCTCGATGTGGTCGGCAAACCTGATCCGCCTTGCCGATGATCTGGCGCGGATCACACCAGTTGCAGATATCCTGCATATTGACGTGGCAGATGGCCATTTCGCGCCTGCGCTCTTGTTCTTTCCTGATCTTGTGGCCCGGATCAGGGCTGAAACGGTGATCCCCATCCATGTGCATCTTATGGTGGCCGATGACGTTCTTCTGTCCCAGATCGACCAGTTTGCCGAGGCCGGGGCTGACCTGATCAGTCTGCATGCCGAGAACGCCAATGCCGGTGCCGGACTGGACCGGATCGCAAGCCGCGGCGTCGCGACCGGCATGGTTTTGCGTTTGGAGACGCCGGTGGAACGGGCGGCCCCATGGATCGACCAGCTGGATTTTCTGACGCTTCTGGGCACAGCGATAGGGGTCAAGGGGCAGGGGCTTGACCCCTCGGCGAGTGCACGTCTTGGGCAGGCCAAGGCAATCATTGCCCCGACCGAACGCCGCATCGTGCTTGCCGCTGATGGGGGTATACGGGACAATACGGTGCCTGTCCTGCGCGCTGCCGGGGCTGAAACCGTCGTTCTGGGATCACTGGCCTTTAGCGCGCCGGACCTGTCAGCCCGGATCGCCTGGCTGCACGGCTTCTAGGGAGGTCAGACAAACATTGAACCGTCGTCGTCCAGACTCTCCAGCGACTTGAGCAGGCGCTCGTTCCAGTAGGGCGTCCAGCAGACCAGTGCCTTGCCCTTGCCCGAATAGCTGCGCAACAACTGCTGGCCCGAAATCATGCTGCGGAAGAACGTCGATGGCCGTCGGGCTGTGAACCTGAGGCCAGACGTGCGCCCAAGGATCAGACGGCCCTGCACGTTGAGAGTTTCGTCTTCCAAATCGACCGTCTCGACCGGTCCAGGAGCGTTGATAACTGCGCGACCTTGACCTGTCAGGACGGTCTTCCACGGGAAGAAGCCGTCGCCCGACCAGAAACTTGGCCAGAAGCGTTCCTTCTTCATCCCAAGCCGCACGTCTCCTTCGCAGGCCCAGAAGACGCCGGGTTCAAGTATCCATTGGTCACCCTCGACCACGTCAAGGACGTGATACCCGCCGTGCGAGGGTTGCAGCAGGATCGAACCGGTCCCGGTGTAATAGGGCCGTATCGCCGGTTCGCGCACGAACAACGCCCGAATCACATCACCGCCGCCGGGCAAGCGGGGCGTCAGCTTGATCTTGCCACGCATGTTGGACATGGCACCCTTGCGGGCACGCACGGTTTCGTCCCGAATCTCGATCTGGACCTGCCGCATGCCTTCGATGTCACGGATGGTAAAGTCGGCCATGATATTCCCCTAGCTCAGCGGCTCGTCCCAGACCATCGACCGTTCCCACAAAAGCTGGAACGGTACCGGGTCCAAGCCTGCCTCGCCCCGCAGGGGACGGTCAAGCACGACAATAACAAACAGCATGACACCCAGAAAGAAGGCGCTGATCGACCCAAGGAAGAATTGCTGGAAGGGTGGCATGCGCAAAAGGACAATAAGCAGGATGTTCACCGCCGCTCCGACCAGCACCGCATACCAAAGGACATCGGGCAGTTGGGTGATCGTGCCGGTCAGGCGAAGCTGGCGGGCCTCGGAAAAGGCTTGAAAACCGCTCACGACCTGGGCATGAACGATTTCCTGTCCCTTTGTCTCGGGCTCGAAGGAGGCAAGTTTCTGCCGCATCGCATCGGTCCTGGTGAAACCGCCGTTCAGGATCTCGCCCTGACGGTGCGCGTCCCAGTCCTTGTTGATGGTGAACTGCACATAGTCGCGCATCATCGTCTTCATCTCGGACCGCATGGGTTCAGGATAGGCGTTCATGTCTGCATAAAGCGCACCAAGAGTGGAAGCTTCTGACATGATCCCTTCTTTGATCCGTTCGTTGTTCTGGTAGGCCGACACTGTGAGCAGACCCAGCAAAAGGCCGTAAAACAGCGCAAAACCCGAAGTGGCGTAGTTGAGCGTCTGGTTGAATTCAGGTCCGGCGCCAAACAGAAGGCGAAGGATCGGCTTGAAGATGATCAGGCCGATGAACATCGCCCCGATGGTGATGAGCGAGATATAGATGGCAAGTTCGCGCGTCGGAATGTCGAATACAAAGTCAGGCATCTCGCGCGCTCCCACCGGCGACAAAGGGCCCGGCACAGTTGGCGGGCAAACCTACGTTGCCGCTTAACGCGCCGGTTCGCAATGGTGCAGAATCCACTTGGCGGAAGTTTTGCAAGATGATCTAAACGGTGCGCGAACCCATTCATCCTGCAGGAGTTGCCGTGTTCCGCAGCATCGTTGCCAGTTGTATCCTGATCGTCGCGGCCGCCGGTGCCGGAGCGCAGGACCACGAGATGCGGCTTTTCACCTTTGGTGCAGGCGATGTGACCGGGGGCTATTATGCCACTGCGGCCGCGATCTGCGACATGGTCAACCGCAATGAACACGGCACGTTGCGGTGCAGCCCCGATCCGACCTCGGGGTCGATCTACAACCTTGATGCCCTGCGCAGCGGCGAACTCGATTTCGCGCTGGTCCAGTCCGACTGGCACCGCCGCGCTTATGAGGGAATCGGGCAATATGCCCGGTCTGGCCCGATGGAGGACCTGCGCAGCGTGATGGGCCTCTATGGCGAAAGCCTGACGATTCTGGCACGCCGCGATGCCGGGGTCGCCAGTTTTGCCGATCTGGCAGGCAAACGGGTTGATGTGGGGCATCCGGCGTCTGGCCGTCGCGCAACTCTTGATCAGGTCCTTGACGTCCTGGGGCTGACCTATGCCGATTTTGCGCAGGTGGCAGAATTCCCGGTTGGAACTGCACTTGCGGCCGTCTGCGCGAATGAGATCGACGCGACGCTGCTGATCGTGGGTCATCCCAATGCTGGTGTGGGTCGGGTCTTGCGGGACTGTGACGCCGTCCTTGTGCCGCTCAGCAGCGATGAGGCGAGCGAGATTATCGCGGCCATGCCAGACCTGAAACGGACGATCATCGCGCGGGACAGCTATCCCGAAATGGCCACCGGCATTGCCAGTGTTGCGGTGACGGCCACCGTTGTGACACGGGACGACGTGGACCCCGACATTGTGGCAAGTCTTGTGCGAAATACGTTGACCAATATCGACATTTTGGCGCTAAAGGCCCGGGTCCTTGAGGGGCTGACCCCGGCTGAGATGCGGGTGGTCGGGCTGACCGCGCCACTGCACCCCGGCGCCGAAGAGGCCTTTGCTGCGGCGGGGTATCCCTGACCCTTCAGGACCCTGCCAAGATCGGTGATGGCCGGGGCGGCGCAGAGCCCTTGAAATGTGGGTCTGTCAGGAACGGCAACTGGCTGTTTTGCGCAGATCGACCCAAGGTTCAATTGTACTGGATGAATGACCGATGAAATCCGACTTATGGGCGACATGATCATGCTGGCATGATTGCAGAACTTGAACGGAAACATTTATCGCATCGTATTGCCAAGTCGCAATATCGTTGGCTTCTCTGGCTCGATGCTTTGGCATTGGCCGCCCGATACGTGTTCCGGGACAACTTGGAGTTTGATTCCACGGTTTGAGGGGTAGCGCAGGGCCGTTACTCGAAAAGGTCGACTTCTACGTTGATTTCCTCAATCAGATTCATGCGTTGGGTGATGGTCTTGCCCGCCTGCCCGATACAGGTGATAGCCAGCATTCGGATCACACTGGCCAGCGTCGCATGGCTTGGGACAGTACCATAGGTGGCCGCATGGCAACCGATGACGAGTTTCGAGAAACGCTGCGCCGATGCCAGGAAGCGGTGGTCGGTCAAGGTGATCACGTTCATCCGGGTTGTCCACGCATAGGACGTCAGCGCGGCCTGGAGCTTTGGCCGCGGTTCGAACGTGAGAAGGATGAGCGCGTCACGCGGGCCGGTCATTGCCAGATCTTCGGCCCAGGCACCCGGACTTGCACCCAACAGATGCACATCGGGCCGCAGCCGGGCAAAGGTCAGCCGTGTCAGACGGGCGAGGCCGTCTTCGGCACCAAAACCCATGCACCACAGGCGCGGCGCATCAAGGATCAGCCGCGCCGCCTGTGACAGAAGATCGGGTCGCATCTCTTCGAACGTGCGGGTCAGGTTTAGCAGTTCAAGTGCAAGATGATCTCCGATTGAGCGGCCAAGAACTGCCTTGTCCTGATCGATGCGGGAATAGGCATAGGGCTGGGTCCGGTTGCGCTCTTCGCGGGCCTGGGTCCGGGCCTCGTCGAAATCGGCATATCCGAGGTTCTGAAAGAACCGCGCCGTCGTGGCCTTGGACACTCCGGCAAGCGCGGATAGTTCAGTCGCTGAATGCGTTTCAATAAGCGCCTGATTCTCGAGCAACAGCGCCGCAAGTTTTTGCTCGGAATTGGTCAGCCGGGCGATTCTCTCTTGAAGTCTGAGGGTTAAGCGTGTTGCCATGGTCGCGTGTTTTCCCGTTTCCGCTGCTTGTCAGGATGAAACATTCGTTTCATATTCATGAAACACCGAAACGGCGCCGGGGCAAAGCATGTCGAAATCACGCATCATCCGCCAGCAGATTTGGGGTCGGCTGATCGACGTCGCCAAGCCCGACACGCGGTTTCACCTGAACTTCGCCGAGGTGATTCCCGATTTCGAAGGCTCTGAAGCCGCGACCGACCATGTCGTGGCCATGCCTGCCTATAAGAACAGCCAGTTTGCGTTCATCACGCCTGACAACTGCCTTGTGGACCTGCGCCGTCGTATGATCGCGGAAGGCAAACCCTTTGTCATGTCCACCTACGGCATCTATCGCGGGTTCCTGTTGATCGAGCCCGGCATGGTGCCCGAGGGGGCCGAGCTTTATGCGGCATGGCTGGATGGGATGGAGCATTTCGGCCGCCCTGTCAGTCTTGAGGGCATCGCCATGCGGGGCCGCTTTGATTTCATGGTGACGGGCGCATCGGCAGTTTCGGTTGATGGCGTCCGTTTTGGCAAGGGTCACGGCTTTTTCGATCTTGAATGGGGTATGTTCACTGATCTGGGGCTTGTGGACCAGAAGACACCCGTCGTCGCCGTCGTTCATGACTGTCAGATCGTCGCGGAAAAGCTGACCCCGTCGGAAACCGACATTCTGGTCGATGACATCGCCACACCCACGCGCATGCACCACGTCGAACGCCGCGCCAAACGCCCACACGGGGTCAAGTGGGACCTGCTCGACCCAAAGCAAATCGCTGACACCCCCCCGCTGCAAGAACTGCAGCGCATCCAGGGGATTGCCTGATAACCTCTAACCCAGAACCGCAAAGGACCACTGTGATGAAAGTTTCGCTGAACCGCCGCGCCTTTCTGTCTGCCGCGACAGCCACCGCTGCCCTGCCTCTCATGCCGCGCATTGCGAGCGCCGCCACGCCCTTTGCGATGCAGGCCGCCTGGATTAATGACGCAGAGTTCGCCGGCTACTTTGTTGCCATTGATCAGGGATATTTCACGGCCGAGGGGCTCGACCTGACGTATCTGTCGGGCGGTCCGGACGTGATCCCCGAAGCCACGCTGGTCGCAGGGCGGGCAGATGTGGCGCTGACCACGCCAGACACGACGATCAAGGCGATCCTAGATCAGGGTGCCAAGTTCAAGATCATCGGCGCACAGTATCAGAAGAACCCGATTGGCATCGTGAGCCTTGCCAAGGCCCCGATCCTGTCGCCTGCCGACATGGTGGGCAAGACCATCGCCGTGCCGCCGGTGAACACGATCAGCGTCGAGGCGATGTTGGCGATCAACGGGATCGACCGCGCATCTGTCAATATCGTGCCCTACGCCTATGACCCCACGCCGCTTATCAAGGGCGAGATTGACGCGAGCCTCGATTTCACGACCAACGTCCCCTACACGATCGCCCAGGCTGGCGAAGAGGCAGTGTCCTTCCTGCTCTACGATTTCGGGTTTACCACCTATAACGACACCGTCGTCGTAACCGAAGAAACGCTGGCCACCAAGCGCGCCGAACTCGTCGCCTGGCTGCGGGCGAGCCGCAAGGGTTGGGACGAGAACTTTGTCGATCCCGCCGCCTGGCCCCCTAAGTGGGAAACCACGCATTTCGCAGGAACCGGGCGCACGATTGCCAACGAGATCTTCTTCAACACCGCGCAGATGCCCCTGATCGCTAATCCGGCCGGAGTTTTCGCGATGACGGAAGAAGGGATCGCTGCGAACCTTGAGGCGCTGGCCAAGGTCGGGATCAGCGGCACGCGCGACATGTTCGACACAACGCTGCTTGAAGAAATCTGATGACCGTACCTGCGGGGATCGTGCTCGACGGTCTGTCCAAGACTTTTGCCGGTCGCGGACAGGCCGTAGAAGCCCTGCGGGATGTATCGCTGACCTGCGGCCCGGGCAGTTTCACGGCACTGATCGGCCCATCGGGATGTGGCAAATCGACCGTGTTACGGGCGGCCCTTGGCCTTGAACCGCTTGACCGTGGAAGGGTGACCATCGGCGGGCAGACCCCGGCAGAAGCGACGCGCGGTGGCCTGACAGGTGTAGCTTTTCAGGATGCGGCGCTGCTCCCTTGGCGGTCCGTGTCGCAGAACATTGCCCTGCCGCTGGAAGTGCTGGGACGGCCGGTGGGGGCCGCGCAGGGGCGCATCCGGGACCTGATCGCGCTGGTCGGGCTGAAGGACCGCGAGGATGCGCTGCCGGGCGAATTGTCTGGTGGCATGCGGCAGCGGGTAGCGATTGCCCGCGCGCTGGTCACCGAACCGCGCGTGCTGTTCTTGGATGAACCTTTTGGCGCGCTTGATCAGATCCTGCGCCGCCAGATGAATATCGAACTCCAGCGGATCTGGGCCGAAACAGGTGTCACTACCTTGCTTGTGACTCACGGCATTGACGAGGCTGTCTTTCTGGCCGACCGCGTAGCAGTGATGCGCGCCGCACCGGGGCGGATCGTCGAGATCATCGACGTGCCCTCTGCCCGCCCGCGCGATCCGACCCTCTTCTCGGATCCTGCCTTTCACCACCTGTGCGACAAGATCGCCGTGGTGCTGCATGGCGGGTAAGCTGCGACAAAGCGCACGTTGGCTGATCCTTCTGGCCCTGTGGGAGATCGCGGGTCAGCTCGATCTTGTCGCCAGCGGAGCGCTGCCTGCGCCATCGGAGATCCTAACGCGCCTGTGGATCGACCGCGCGGACTATCCGCTGCATGTGGGCGCCACGGTATATGCCTCCGCAGCAGGATTCGTGATCGGCAATACAATTGCTGTTCTTGCGGGGCTCCTGTTCGTTCTGAGCCCGGTATCGGGCCGCGTCGCGCGGGGGCTGAACATTGCCATCTTTGCCCTGCCGCCGATCGCAATCGCGCCGATCCTTGCGCTCACGCTTGAAGGGATGGCCCCCCGGATCGCGCTTGCGGCGATCGGTGTCTATTTCGTGACCATGACGGCCACGGTCACCGGCCTCTCCCAGTATGACACGCGAGCGGCCGACGTAGTGCGCGCCTATGGCGGGGGCCCAGGTGCGGTGTTGCGGATTGTACAGTTGCGCGGCGCGATTCCGGCGATCCTGTCGGGGTTTCGCGTAGCCGCGCCAAATGCGGTGCTGGGTGCGATCCTGGCCGAGTTCGGCGGCGGCGGGCGCTGGGGCCTTGGCACTTACCTTCTTGGCTCGCTTGGCCGGGCAGAGCCGGACCGGCTGTGGGGGATCGGCCTGATTGCCACGCTGATCGCGGGGGCGTCCTATGCGGTCTTTGCAGTGATCTCGTCCCGCATGTTGGGGGCAACGCGGGACGTCACACTCAACCCCAACGCTTCGCCCGCTGCTTCTGGTGGGGGTGATGGTGCCTGGGTCAGCCTCGCTTCGCTGCTCTTGCCCTTTGGTGTCTGGTGGGGCGTGCTCGTCCTGCTGCAGGTGCCGGACATGCTGGGCAAGACTCCCGCCGCAGTGTTTGACTACCTGTTTCTGGCCGATGGTTCTGCCGCAGCGCGTGCCAAACTGCTCGCGGCCTTGGCCGAGACCCTGCCAATCACTCTCATCGGCATGGCGGCGGGCACCCTCATTGCCTTTGCCCTTGCCATCACATCGCAGCTTTCGCCGGGCTTCACCCGGGCGTTTCTGCCCGTGGCACTCGTCACCCAGACAATGCCACTCGTCGCACTGACGCCTTTGCTGGTGCTCATGCTGGGCCGGGGCAATGCGGTGACGCTTTGGATCACGATTTCGGTAACCTTCTTTCCGGCCTATGTCCTTATCGTCCAAGGACTTTCCCAGGTGCCGCAATCAGCACTCGACCTGCCGCGGGCCTATGGTGCGCGGCCATTGCAGCAGTTGCGCCTCGTGGCGATACCGGCTTCGCTTCCCTGGCTTTTTGCCGCGATCCGCACCACGGCGCCGCGCGCGCTGCTGGGCGTGATGATCGCAGAATGGCTGGCCACGGGTAAAGGGCTGGGCAATCTCCTCAATCAGTCGCGCGGCTATATGGATTTCGGAATGATCTGGGCGGTCGCCGTGACGAGCGTGCTGGTGTCTGTCGGCCTTTACGCGGTCGCAATGTGGATCGAGCGACGGGTCCTGTTCCGTCGACACACTTACAGTAACGGTTGACGCATCTGGGAACGGCCGGTCACAATCCTTGGGCAGGGCAATCGCTCAGGTGTGGTGAAGACGAACGCTTGACGGCCCTGCCGGCCCGCCATCACCTCGCCCACTCTCTGCCTGTCACAGCTTGAATGAAGTGCCTGTCGCGCGGCATCCTGCCTGAATTCGTTTTCTTCGACCCTCCTGTTGTGTCTGACGCCCTGGACCAGTGTCCCGGTCCTGGGCCTGGTCCCGAACAATCAGACCAGAAGCCCAGGTGGATCCCGATCGGTTCCTGATGCGCAGGTCCTCAGAACACGAAGAAATCCGCCGATGTAAGGGCAAGGCCGGTGGCAAGGGTGGCGAACTGCACCTTGGCCGCTCCACCTGTGCCGTCCTTGTCGAAGAACAGCTTGCCCGTGTCGCTTTCGTAGATGATCCGGTCCGACGCGTCGGCAGCGTTGCCGCTGGTGTTTGACACAAAGGCCGAACCTGCAAGGGCGCCGTTCGCAAGACCGGTGAAGATCGCGTTCTCCAGCCGGATCGTGTCGGCGGCCACGTTGAAGTCGGTGATCTTGTCGATGTTGCCCGTGCCAAGGGTGGTGTTGAAGACAAAGTTGTCGCTGCCGCTGCCGCCCGTCAGCGTGTCGTTGCCCAGACCACCGTTCAGACTGTTGGCCGCGCCGTTCCCGGTGATCGTGTTGGCCAGCGTGTTGCCGGTGCCGTTGATCGCGGAACTGCCGGTCAGTGTCAGCTTCTCGACGTTCGCACCAAGCGTCAGCGTCACCGAGGACTGCACCGTATCCGTCCCGGCACCTGAGCCTTCGGTGATCGTGTCGCCGCCATCGGTGACATAGGTGTCGTTACCCGCACCCCCGCCCATGCTGTCGGTGCCGCCGCCGCCGTTCAGGATGTTGTTGCCCGTGTTCCCGGTGATCGTGTTGGCCAGCGTGTTGCCGGTGCCGTTGATCGCGGTCGATCCGGTCAGCGTCAGGTTTTCAAGGTTCGCACCAAGCGTCAGCGTGACCGAGGACTGCACCGTATCCGTCCCGGCATCTGATCCTTCGGTGATCGTATCATTGCCGTCGGTGATATAGGTATCGTTGCCGCTGCTGCCGCTGAGCGTATCTGTCCCCCCGCCACCGTTCAGCGTATTGGTGCCGGAGTTGCCGGTCAGGGCATTCGCGCCGCCCGTGCCGGTCAGGTTGAAGTTGCCCGCGCCGGTCAGGCCGGCGTTCTCGATCCCGGCAAAGGCGGCATCGGTGAGGTTGAGCGAGAAGGCGGATGTCTGCACCTGTCGATGACAAAGATGTCGTTGCCCGACCCGCCAAAGAGGGAATCGTTGCCCGTGCCACCGTCGAGCAGGTCATTGCCATCCCCGCCGCTCAGCGTGTTGTCGCCCGCGTTCCCGGTCAGGGCGTTCGCGCCGCCCGTGCCGGTCAGATTGAAGTTGCCCGCGCCGGTCAGGCCGGCATTCTCGATCCCGGCAAATGCGGCATCGGTGAGGTTGAGCGAAAAGGCGGATGTCCGCACCTCGTCCGTGCCGCTGGCCTCGGTCAG
>JAPLPE010000018.1 GCA_026400355.1 Rhodobacterales bacterium
TGTCGTTCACGAACCGCGGCGAAACCCGAAAGTGACGCGCCGCCTCGCGGTGCCCGTTCCCTTCCTCGACAAACGCGATGACCCGGCTACGAAGCTCTATAAGATGTGGCTTGCCCATTCAGACCCCTCCATATCTGGCAGAACTTTCCAATCACAGTCCGCCCAATCTGGGAATCCTGAACCGGAACACTGGCGACGCGCTCTAGGTGAACGGACGGGGTGAACCCCACCCGTCAACCCGACCCCCAGGAAGGCATCGCGCCTTCTAATGCGCAGGGTTGGTGCAACCCAGAATCACCCACCGCCAACTCACGCCGCCTGCACCGCCCAGCGCGTCGCCAGATGCGCCAGCCCGCCCCGGATCAGTTCTTCCAGGACGCCCATGTTGATATCCGACAGCCGCTTCACGTAAAGGCACCCCTTGCCCATCTTGTGCTTGCCGAGCCGCACCAGCCCCTCGGCTGCACCTTCGCCCGATACGCCATAGATCGAAAACTCGGCCTTGCGCGGGCTGAACCCCGTGGCAAGCGACGATCCGCCGTGACCAGACTCGTAGACATAGTCGTAGCGCCCGTAGCCGATGATCGTCGGCCCCCACATCCGCGGCGTGAACCCCGTCACCCGGCGGAACAGCGCGTCCAGTGCCTCGGCATCCGCCCTCTTGCCCTCCGGCTCCACCGCCGCGATGAAATCCGCCACGCTCACTTCGGTCGCCTTGGTCTTGTTCTCGGCCATCACCCCACTCCTCTCACACCGATGGTGCATGGTAACAGATCCGGCACCGGTCTTGCAGTCTTTGATCCGCCCGGCCTTGCCCAAGCGTAACCTTGCCGGATCATGCGGGAATGGCCCGCGATCCTGCCCGTAAAGGAGCATCCCAATGCCCCGTCAACACATGATGGTGCCCGCATGAAAACCCTTCCCATGCCGCAGCGGCGGCTGTCCGGCCTGCTTCTCAGCATCTTTAGCGGAGCGGTCGCCGCCTCGCTGGTCAGCATCATCCTCGTCCTTCTCCTCCCCGGCGGGGCGGGCAGCGTGGATGAAACCCTGCCCAAGACCGGCCCGCTCGGCGCGCTGATCTCGGATATCGTCCCCTTCGTCTGGGTCGGCCTCTTTGCAGGTCTCGGCGCTTCCTTCTGGCTCGTGGCCGCAGGCCGCCCCGCACCAGGCGGCGCTGGTTGGGCCGTTCTGTGCCTCCTGGGTCTTTGTGTCGTCTATCCCATCCTCGCCTGGGCCGCCGCTGCGCCGATCATCCCGATCCTCGGCAACCTCTTCACCATCGCCGTCGCTCTCTGGGCCGCCGTCCGCTGCTGGCCCGTCTCCCGTATTGCCGCTTTGCTGACGGGCGCCGTCGCCGTCTGGGTCGCGCTTGCCACTGCGGGGCTCATCGCCCTGATGATGGGCTGGCCGTTCTAGGAACTGGTCAGCACCTCCGCTCGTCTGAGCGGGGGCTCCGGTGGAGCCACCGCCCCGCTCACTGAGACCGTTTCCACCGGCCCCCGTTCCACCAACCTCACAGAAGGCCAGTCCCTGCCCCGGCGGGGGCAAAGCCTCTGCCCTTGGAGGGGGCAAGGGCTGGCCGAACGCGGGGCATCCGGCCGGAAAGCCTCACTCGCGTCGCGTGACCAAGGCGCTGGCCTTGGTCAATGCTCCGGAAATCTCAGCAAACTGACGACCGCTTTGTTGTGCAGGGCGGGGTTCACCCCGCCGCCTACGACCCGTCCCGCCACCGGTTCACGATCGGATACCGCCGGTCGAGCCAGAACGCTTTCCGCGTCAACCGCGTCCCCGGCGCGGACTGATGCCGCTTCCATTCACTGACATAGACCAGATGCTCGACCTTCTTCACCGTCGCCCGGTCATACCCTGCCGCCACACATTCCGCGACGGACGCATCGCCATCCACCAGCATCTCGAGGATCCCGTCGAGGATCTCATAGGGTGGCAGCGAATCCTCGTCCTTCTGATCGGGCCGCAACTCGGCCGAAGGCGGCTTTTCGATCACCCGCGCCGGGATCACGACGCCGTCCGGCCCCATCATCCACGCCCGGTGGTTCGTGTTCCGCCAGCGGCAGGTCTGAAACACCCGCGTCTTGTACAGGTCCTTGATCGGATTGTACCCGCCCGCCATGTCGCCATAGATCGTGGCATAGCCCACCGCGACCTCGGACTTGTTCCCCGTCGTCAGCAGCATCTCGCCGAACTTGTTCGACTGCGCCATGAGCAGCAGCCCGCGCAGCCGCGACTGGATGTTCTCCTCGGTCAGGTCCGCCTTCCGCCCTGCAAAAAGCGGCGCCAGAGCCTCCGACACAGCCGCCCGAGCGCCGTCGATCCGCACCTCGTCCAGACGGCAACCCAAAGCCCCGGCCACCGCCGCCGCATCCTCGAGGCTTGTCGCGGAGGTGTATTCCGACGGCAACATGACGCAATGCACGTTCGCCGGCCCGATCGCATCAGATGCGATCGTGGCCACCAGCGCGGAATCGATCCCCCCAGACAAGCCCAGAATCACATGGGAAAAACCTGATTTCCCCAGATAATCCCGCAGCGACAGAACCATCGCGTGATAATCCTGCTCGACCGTCTCGGGCGCGATCTCGCGCTGGCCGGTATCCGCCTCCCAGCCATCCTCGCCCCGGCGGAAATCGACATGGGCCACCGCTTCCTCGAACACCGGCAGTTGTACCGCCAGCTGCGCCCCCCGGTTCAGCACGAACGACCCGCCGTCAAACACCTGATCGTCCTGCGCGCCCACCATGTTCAGATAGACCAGCGGCACGTCGTTCTCCGTCACCCGGGCCACCATCTGATTCATCCGGATCGGAAACTTGTTGCGGAAATAGGGGCTGCCGTTCGCGACGACCAGCACCTCGGCCCCGCTCTCGACCATCGCCTCGGACACGTCCGGGAACCACGCATCCTCGCAGATCGGCGTCCCGACCCGCAGCGGACCTGCATCAAACGGCCCGTGGATCGGCCCGTCCGAGAAATGCCGCACCTCGTCGAATACGTTGTAATTGGGCAGTTCGTGCTTGAGCGTCCGCGAAATCACCCGTCCGCCCCGCAGGATGTGATAGGCGTTGTACAGATGCCCGTCCTCGAACCACGGCCCGCCAATGCCAAGGATCGGCCCGTCGGCACAATCCTGCGCGAGCTTCAGAACCGCCCCCACCGCATCGCGGTGAAAGGCGGGTTTCATTACCAGATCCTGCGTCTGATAGCCGGTGATGAACATCTCGGGCAGCGCCACCATATTCGCCCCGGCAGCCTTGCCCTGTTCCCAGACGGCCTTCGCCTTGGCGGCATTGCCCGCCAGATCGCCCACCACCGGGTTCAGCTGAGCCATCGTCAGGCGGAAATGATCGGACATCGGGCACCCCTTCGCAGCGTCGGACCTGGTGTAGCAGATCACGGACCAAGGGAAAGCCGCAAGGTCACCTCACCCGCCCATCATCTGCGCCCATCATCTGCGCCCATCATCTGCGCCCGTCAGCCGTTGTCACCGGGCCGCCCCTTGGATAGTCTGCCGCAAACGCCGCAGGTCCGAACAGCGCCGCAAGGCAGGACCAAGCGATAAAGCCAGATCTACGGGGAGCAGGCCGCATGTCATCAAGAACTCTATCCTTCCGGGCCTTCGGGCCGGTGCTGCTGGCCCTGTCCCTCGGCCTTGGCTCCCCGCTCTTCGCCCAGACAGTCGAGACAAAGCAATATGACGATGGCGGCATCTACGAAGGCACCTTCCTGAACGGCCGCCAGCATGGCCAGGGCACCTATACGCTGCCCAACGGCTATTCCTACACCGGCGAATGGTTCGAAGGCGAAATCCGCGGTAGCGGCACGGCCACCTTCCCCAACGGCTCGGTCTATGTCGGTACCTTCGCCCGCGGCAAACCCGAAGGCACGGGCAAGATCACCTTTGCCGACGGCGGCACCTACGAAGGCGACTGGCTCGACGGCAAGATCACCGGGCGCGGTATCGCGGTCTATGCCAACGGCGTCCGCTATGAGGGCGAATTCCAGAACGCCATGCACCACGGTCAGGGCACGATGACATCGCCCAACGGTTATATCTACACCGGCCAGTGGGTCAACGGTGTCAAGGAAGGCCAGGGCAAGATCACCTATCCCGACGGCTCGGTCTATGAAGGCACGCTCGGCAACGGCGAACGCGACGGCACCGGCACGCTCACCATGCCCGACGGGCTCACCTACACAGGCGCCTGGGTCAACGGCCAGATCGAGGGCCAGGGGCGGCTCCTCCAGCCCAACGGCGATATCTACGACGGCACGCTCGTCGCCGGGAAACGCCAGGGCGAAGGCACCGTGACCTATGCCAACGGCGATATCTACGTTGGCACGTTCAAGGACGACCTGCGCGACGGTCAGGGCACCTTTACCGGCACCGACGGCTACAAATACGTGGGCGCCTGGGTTGCCGGCAGGATCGAAGGCCAGGGCGAGGTCTCCTATCCCGATGGCTCTGTCTACGTCGGCAACTTCAAGGCCGATCTGGCTGACGGTCAGGGCAAGATCACCTATCCCGACGGCTCGACCTACGAAGGCGGCTGGCGCGCGGGTGTCATCGAAGGCACCGGGACCGCCACCTATGCCAACGGCCTTGTATATGTGGGCGAATTCAAGAACGCCAAGAACGACGGCCAGGGCCGGATGACCTATGCCGACGGCTATGTCTATGACGGCCAGTGGGCGGACGGCCAGCGCAACGGCCTTGGCACCGCGACCTATGCCGACGGCACCATCTATGTCGGCAACTTTGTCGGTGGCCAGCGCGACGGTCAGGGCAAGATCACCATGCCTGACGGCTTCACCTACGAAGGCGAATGGTCGAACGGCGAGATTTCGGGCAAGGGCGTGGCCACCTATGCCAATGGCGACGTCTACGAAGGCACCTTCCTGAACGGCCGCCGTCAGGGCGAAGGCACGATGCGCTATGCCACCGGCCAGACGGAAACCGGTGAATGGCGCGACGGCGCGTTGGCCACCCCGGTCGAAGCGCCCGCCACCGATGGCACCACCGACGCGACAACGACGGATGGCGCCACCACCACCGACACGCCGCCGGCCGAAGCCGCTATCGACTCGGTCCCGACCGCCGAGGAAACCACCCCGCCCGCCTCCGACACCGGCAACTGAGGCCCCGGCACAATTGCCCGCGCAGGGTGCGTGCCCGCACCCACCATCCCCTTGCGTAGGGCGGGGTTGACCCCGCCTTACCACCGAAATACCCAATACAGACGTCCTTCAACACCTGCGGTCCTCCCGGCAACGATCACCTCTCCCTGACCGGGATCAGCAGGGCTTCCAGTGCAAGCACCGCCCCGCTCACGCTCAACGTTTCCGCCAACTCTGGTTCAGCAATGCGGCCTGACAACGGAACAAGAGGCAAAACTCCTGCCCTGAAACGCCAACGGGGCAAGGGTCTTCGTTGCCCTTGCCCCGTCAAGCGGGCAGTTGGTGGATGGGTCAGACGCGGACGATGCGGTCCGTTTCCGGAAAGCGGCCAGCCCCGAGGGGCCATTGTGTAATGCGCAGTGCGGCTGCCGAAGAAATGGCGGCCCCCACCACCCCCAGCGCATCACCCATAAGGCGGATGCTACTCTTCAGGGCGGTCATGATTGGTCTCTTTTCATCTTGTCAGTATTGACGGCTGACAGATGCACGTTTGGCCCCGCCGCCGCCACCCCCGCCACCTGCAACCCCGTCATGCGGGCCACGCAGGGCTCAATAGCCCCGTTTGCGGTCCACCAGATGCAGGAACGGCAGGCCCGCCTCGCCCCGCCGGATGTTCTCGGCGATGACTTCCGAGGCTGTCTCGGGCGGGGTAAAGGCCGCGACATGCGGGCTGACCGTCACCTTCGGATGCGCCCAGAACTGATGCTCCGAAGGCAGCGGCTCGACCCGGAAGACATCCAGCGTCGCATGCCCTACTCTCCCCGCGTCAAGCGCCGCAATCAGCGCGTCATCGTCGATCAGCGGCCCGCGCCCGGGGTTCAGCACCACCGCCCCCGGTGCGAGCAGTGCCAGCCGCTCCGCATTCATCAGGTTCTCGGTCTCCGCCGTCAGCGGCAAGAGGAGTACCACGATCTCGGCCCCGCGCAGCGCATCCGCCAGCCCCGCAGGCCCTGAACAGGACCGCACAAGCCCGGGCACCTCTTTCGGCGTCCGGCTCCACCCCGTCACCGGAAACCCCAGCGCCGCCAGCGCCTTTACACAGGCCGCGCCCAACGCGCCCAGCCCCAGCACCGTCACCGGCCGCGCCTGCGCCATCCGGGGCCGCTTCTGCCGCCAGATACCATCCTGCCGCAGGATCTGGTCGTCAAGTTCCAGATGATGCCGCATCACCTGCGCCACCACCCATTCGACCATCGCCTGCGTCAGCCCCGCATCCACCATCCGGCACAAGGGCATGGTCAGCGTCGCGTTTCCCACGATCCGCTCGACCCCGGCCCACAGGCTCAGCACAGCCTTGGCCTTCGCGTAAGGCGTGAAATCCTTCACCGGCCCGTTCGGCGCAAAGACGATGTAATCCACATCCCCCGGCGCATGACCGGGCGACAGGTCCACATCCAGCCCCGCCGCCGCAAAGGCCGCAGGCATGCAGACCTGATAGTCCGCCCAGTCGCCCTCGGTCGCCGCAAACAAAGCCCTGACGGTCATAGCCTACCTCGGCCGATGCACATGCGCGCTCTGGATCAGGCCAAAACCCACCAGCAGCACCATCAGCGCCGACCCGCCGTAACTCACCAGCGGCAAAGGCACACCCACGACCGGGGCCAACCCCATCACCATCAGCATGTTGACCGCAAACAGCATGAAAAAACTCATCGAAATCCCGCTGATCAAGAGCGCGGAATACTTGTCCTTCTGCTGGATCGCCGCCGTGAAGCAGAAGATCAGGATCAGCGCATACAGCACAAGAAGCGTCATCGACCCGATGAACCCGAACTCTTCGGCCAGGGTGTTGAAGATAAAGTCCGTCTGCTTTTCCGGCAGAAAGTTCAGCCGCGACTGCGTCCCCTGCATGAACCCCCGCCCGGTCCACCCGCCGGACCCCAGTGCAATTGTCGCCTGCGTGATGTTGTATCCCGCCCCCATCGGGTCCGACGTGGGATCAAGGAACGTATCAATACGACGGTACTGATAATCATGCAGCAATTGCCACGTTGTCCCGCGCGACTGCATTACCGCCGTCACCGCCCCGGCCACCGACCCGATCACCGTCGCGAAGTAAAGCCAGTGGACCCCTGCACAAAACATCACAGTCGCCCCGGTCACAAGGATCAGTACCGAAGTCCCGAGGTTTGGCTGCGCCAGCACAAGAACCGTCGGCAGTACGATCAAAAGGATCGGTGGCAGCATCCAGAACGGATGCGACACCTTCCGCCCGGGCAGCCAGTCGTAATAGGCCGCAAGCACCATCACCAGGGTGATCTTTGCAACTTCCGAAGGCTGGATCGTGATGAACCCAAGGTTCAGCCAACGCTGCGCACCCATCCCGACTTCGCCAAAGAACTCCACCGCCACCAGCAGGGCGAGCGAAATCAGATAGGCCAACACCGACATGTTCCGCCAGAACCAGATCGGCACCAGCGCCACGATCATCATCAAGGCGAAGCCCGCTCCGAACCGCTGCAACTGCGGCCGCATCCACGGATCAGCCGACCCGCCCGCGATCGAATAAAGCATCAGAAAGCCCAGCCCGCACACCGCAGTCACCAAAAGGATCAGCGGCCAGTTAAGGTACAGAAGTTTTCTGATCCCCGAGGGCACATATTTGACGTTGTATTCAAGATAGCTCATGCCACCGCTTTCCCGTCAGGCCCGGTCATTTGTCATGCCTCCGGCCGGGACATGCTGCTGGATGCGTTCCTGCTGCTCGGCGATCCGACCCCGCACATTCGACGGATAGGCTTCAAGCGGCGGCGTCCCCTTGAACATCGCCTGCAGCGTGATGTCCCGGCCGATGGGCGCAGCCGCAGCCGATCCCCCGCCGCCATGTTCCACCACCACCGACACCGCATAGCGCGGGTTGTCGAAGGGCGCGTAATTCACCCACAGCGCATGGTCCCGCCGTTCCCACGGCAGGTCCGCGTTTCTGGTCACCCCGCGCTCGCGTTCTTCCATCGTGATCCGGCGCACCTGGCTTGTCCCGGTCTTGCCTGCCATCCGCGCAGAATCGTCGATGATCCGCGACCCATAGGCCGTGCCGCGTTCGTGGTTGACCACGTCGTACATAGACGCCCGGATGCGCCGCAGATCATTCTCGTTCAGCCCAAGGGTCTCGCCCAAGCCAGTCGGCTGCTCCACCCCGTCAATCGACCGGACGAGCCTTGGCGTGACGTTCCGCCCGGTCGCGATCCGCGCCGTCATGATGGCAAGCTGCAACGGCGAGGCCAGAACATAGCCTTGCCCGATGCTGGCGTTGACCGTATCCCCGATCCGCCAGTCCTCGCCCCGCGTCTCGGTCTTCCACGCCTTGTTGGGGGCGAGCCCCTGTGCGACAGCCGACATCGGGATTTCGGGCCTCACGCCGACTCCCAGCAATTTGGCCATCTCTGCAATGGCATCGATGCCAACCCGCTGCGCCAGTTCATAGTAATAGCAGTCACAGCTTTGCTTCAGGCTTTCGTGCAACGTGATGTTGCCGTGGCCACCGCCGCGCCAGCAGTGGAAACGGGTGCCCGAAACCTCGGTCGAACCGCCGCAATAGATCGACTCCTCCGCATCCACGACACCGGCGGCCAGAGAGGCCAGCGCCGTCACCATCTTGAACGTCGACCCGGGTGGATAGGTGCCCTGCACCGACTTGGCCGCCAGCGGCCGATACTTGTTCTCGTTCAGCGAAGTCCAGTCATCGACCGAGATCCCCCGCACAAACAGGTTCGGGTCAAAGGACGGCGCATTGCCCACCGCCACCAGATCGCCATTCTCCAGATCGATGACGATCGCAGCAGCACTTTCGCCCTCAAGCCGGGCCTCGACATAGGCCTGCAGACGGGAATCGATGGTCAGCTGCACATCCGCGCCGGAAATCCCCTCTTCCCGGTCCAGTTCCCGCATCACACGGCCCAGCGCATTGACTTCGATCCGCTTGGTCCCTGCCGTTCCGCGCAGCGTCGGCTCAAGCTTGGCCTCGACCCCGGACTTGCCGATCTGGAACTTGGGAATCTGCAAAAGCGGATCGGGGGCATCGATCTGGCTCAGGTCATAGTCGCTGACCGGGCCCACATAGCCCACGATATGCGCCGTGTCCGATCCCATCGGATACCTGCGCGACAGGCCCACCTCGGCTGTGATCCCGGGCAGGGCAGGGGCGTTCACCGCCACCTTGGCAATATCGTCCCAGGACACCCGTTCCACAATCGTCACCGGCACGAACGGCGACCGGCGGTCCAGTTCTTCCAACGCGCGTTCAATCGTTACGCGGTCCAGCGCCACAAGGTTCTGCAACCGCGCCAAGGCCGCCTCGACGTCGCCCGCGTCCTCCTTGACCATGACGATGCGATAGACCTGCTCGTTGATAGCCAGAGGCACGCCGTTCACGTCAAAGATCAGCCCCCGCGCAGGCGGGATCAGCCGAATGTTGATACGGTTTTCCTCGGCAAGAAACCGGTACTCGTCGGCGCGCTCGATCTGCATCTGATGCATGCGCCAGCCCAGAACGCCAATCACGCCCACCTGCACGCCGCCTACGACAAAGGCCCGCCGCGTGAATGTGCGGGCGGTCCCTGCCGTGTCGTTCTGCGGGCGTTTCATGCGTGCATCCTCACAACCTCTGCCCCAGCGCATTCACCTCGCCCGGGGCCGGGCGGCTGACGCCAAAGACCAGATGGGCCAGCGCCACGATCAGCGGGTAGGCCAGAATCGTCATTAACATCTGGATAAGCGTCAGGCCAAGCGGCGCTTGCGGCGTCATCACGACCGCGAGAACAAGCCGGTTACCCACCGTGATCCCCGCAATCGCCAGCGCCACCGTGAACCATTCCAGACTGAACGGCGCATTGCGCAGCCTGATCGCCCGCGCCCGCACCGTCTCGGTCGCCAGCACGACCATCGCGGTCATCAGCCCCGGCGGCCGCTGGAACAGCAGGTCTGCCATGAGGAACACGATTGCGATGACCAGCACCGGCACGAAATCCGGCCGCCGTGCGACCCAGACCATCGTGAACACAAGCAGCAGATCGGGCATCGCCCACAGCATAGGCACCGTGTTCAGCGGCAAAAGCTGCATGAAGACGATCCCAAAGGCGATCAGGCCAAAGGTCAGCCGCTTGCTCCAGATCCGGGCCGACGCCGCCTCAGCCATTGGTTTCGTCCCCGATTGCCGGCAGCTCAGGACCAAAGGGCACAAGCTCCGCCTCCGGCTCGGGAATGATCAGATTGCCCGGATCACTGATCTGTTCGGTCGGCGGGCTGCGCAGCACGCGCAGGAACTCGAGCCGCTCGTAATCCGCTGCGAGCCGCACTCGCAGCCGCCGGTCATTTCCCAGCGCCACCTGCCCCACCAAAAGGTCCGGCGGAAACAGCCCGCCATCTCCCGACGAAACAACCCGGTCGCCCGGCCGCACCACATCCGGGTTCTCCAGAAAATCGATCGGCGGATAGATCGTGTTGTCCCCCGCCACAATCGCGCGCTGCCCCGACCGCAGGATGATCACCGGAATCCGGCTCGACGTGTCGGTCAGTAAAATCACCCGCGACGTCTTTTCCCCCACACCGGAAATCCGCCCCACCAGCCCGATCCCGTCCATCACCGGCCAGCCGTCCAAGATCCCGTCCCGCGCGCCCACGTTCAGCAGCACCGACTGCCGGAACGGCGACCCAGAATCCGCCATCACCACGCCCGTCACAAAGGTCAGCTCCGGATCCAGCCGTACGTTGTTCAGGTCCAGCAGCTTGGCATTCTCCTGCTCAAGCTGCAGCGCCGCCTCGCGCCACCTCCGCATCTGCTGCAACTCGCGCCGCAGATCGCGGTTCTGTTCGTGTATCCGCTGATAGCTCTGGAAGTCCGCGATCAGGTTCGCCGTCGCCGTCAACGGCGTCATCGCCCAGTCCATCGGCGGCACGACCGTATCGATCACGGCCGCCCGGACCCGCTCCATCCGGGGATTGTCGATCCGCCAGGCCACAAAGATCGCTACAAGCACAAGAACAAGCAACCCGATCAGCAGCCTGCGGATCGGTGCGATGAAATCCTCGCCGTTGTTCCCGTTCCTGGCCAAGGGTGGTCCTGTCCCCTGTCAGCCGGGGCCGCCCACCGGCCCCTTACCGCCTAGCTGTCGTAGTCGATGACGTGGCGAAGCTGCTTTTCGTATTCAAGTGCCTTGCCCGTGCCCAAAGCCACGCAGTTCAGCGACTCGTCCGCCACAGAAATCGCTAGCCCCGTCTGCTCGCGCAGCGCAAGGTCAAGCTGCCCCAGAAGCGCCCCGCCCCCGGTCAGCATCACACCCCGGTCCACAATATCCGCAGCAAGGTCCGGCGGCGTCGCTTCCAAAGCCGTCATCACAGCCTCGCAGATCTGCTGCACGGGCTCCGCCAAAGCCTCGGCCACCTGAGCCTGACTGATCTCAGTCTCCTTGGGCACACCGTTCAACAGGTCACGCCCCCGGATCATCATCGACTGTCCGCGCCCGTCATCCGGCATCCGCGCCGTCCCAATGGATGTCTTGATCCGCTCGGCCGTCGATTCGCCGACCAGCAGGTTATGCTGTCGCCGCAGATAGTTGATGATCGCCTCATCCATCCGGTCGCCGCCGACACGCACCGACCGGGCATAGACGATATCACCCAGCGAAAGTACCGCCACTTCGGTCGTGCCACCACCAATATCCACAACCATGTTCCCCGTCGGGTCCGTGATCGGCATCCCCGCGCCGATCGCCGCTGCGATCGGCTCGGCAATCAGCCCCGCGCGCCGCGCGCCCGCAGACAGCACTGACTGCCGGATCGCCCGCTTTTCCACCGGGGTCGCGCCATGCGGCACACAGACGATGATCTTGGGCTTTGAAAACGTAGCCCGCTTGGCCACCTTGCGGATGAAATACTTGATCATCTCTTCGGCCACGTCGAAATCGGCAATCACGCCGTCACGCATCGGGCGGATCGCCTCGATGCTGCCGGGCGTGCGGCCAAGCATCAGCTTGGCATCCTCACCCACGGCCAGAACCTTCTTGACGCCATCCTTGACGTGATAGGCCACCACGGAAGGCTCGGACAGGACAATGCCACGCCCCTTCACGTAGACGAGCGTATTCGCTGTTCCGAGGTCGATCGCCATGTCCGACGAAAACAAGCCCCCAAGCCAAGCCATGCTGCAGTTATCCCGTTCCAATATCCCGCTGGGCCCGCGACTCTGCTCAAGTCCGGACCAGATGCCCTTATAGGGGTCATGGCAGAGGGGTGAAAGGCCCGATGACCTCACGTTTCGGCACATTCCCGCCGCATCGCAGCATGCGTGGGTGCGCGATCATGGCCTGTTGACTGCATGGCTCGAAAGGCGTCAGGTCACCTTCGCGTGACGGCCCGTCTGACGACCGCCCTGATCCAAGGCCAAGGCGGCCATGCTGCAACCGAAGATCGTCTCCACCCTGAAAACCTATGACTTGGGTCAGGCCCGCGCCGATGTGCTGGCCGGGATCACCGTCGCCATGGTGGCCATTCCCCTGTCACTCGCCATCGCCATCGCCTCGGGCGCAACCCCCGCGCAAGGCCTTGTCACGGCCATCGTGGCAGGCTTCCTCATCTCCGCCCTTGGCGGAAGCCGGGTCCAGATCGGCGGCCCGACCGGGGCCTTCATCGTCGTCGTGGCAGGAGTCATTGCTGCCCACGGCTATGACGGCCTTGTCGCCGCCACCTTCATGGCCGGGGTCATCCTTGTCCTTGCCGGGGTCTTCCGCGCCGGGAACCTCGTGGCCCTCGTCCCCGAGGCCGTGGTGAACGGCTTCACCATCGGCATCGCTGCCATCATCGCCTCGAGCCAGATCAAAGACCTGATGGGCATTACCATCGCCCATGAACCGGCCAGGTTCCTCGAAAAACTCCCGGCGCTCTGGGCGGCTCGCGCCACGCTCGACCCCGCGGCCCTCCTGATCGGGCTCGCAACGATGGCCCTCATCATCATCCTGCGCAAAGCCGTCCCCCGCTGGCCCGGCCTGATCGTCGCCGTCTCGCTCACTTCAGCCCTCGCCCTGCTCTTGCCGGGCGTGGAAACCATCGGCTCCCGCTTCGGCGCACTGCCTGACCGCCTGCCAATGCCAGCCCTGCCCGCCTTCACATGGGCCCGCATGCAGGAACTCCTCCCCTCGGCCTTCGTCATTGCCTTCCTTGCGGGCATCGAATCGCTCCTCTCGGCCATGGTCGCCGACCGTATGGTCCCCGGCGCCAAACACCGCCCGAATGCCGAGGTTCTGGCCCAGGGCATCGCCAACATCGGCTCTTCCCTTCTTGGCGGTCTGCCCGCAACAGGGGCCATCGCCCGCACTGCCACAAACGTCCGCGCCGGGGGCCGCACCCCCGTGGCGGGCCTTGTCCACGCCCTGGTCGTCCTCCTCGTCATGATGCTGGCCGCCCCGCTCGCCGGCCACCTCGCCATGCCCGCCCTCGCGGGACTTCTGATCCTCACAGCCTGGAACATGGCCGAGCCGCACAAATGGCGCGGCTACATGTCCGCCCCGTGGCCCGACCGCCTCCTGCTGCTCCTGACCTTCGTGCTGACCGTGGTCGTCGATCTCACGGTCGCCATCGGCACCGGCGTGGCCCTCGGCCTCCTTCTGCGCTTCCTCCGCCGCAACCAGCCCGTCCCCGATTTCGACCCGCGCAGCCAATAAACACCCTGCTCTCGCGGAAGTAATCTCAACGCTGCGAAAAGCGTGCCCAAATTTTGCCAGAAACACATTGGATACGTTCCGGAAACAAAGAAACCGGGCAAAGAAGAAATGCGATCAACAACCCTGACTTCAGCAGGCACGAATATCGGGACCTGGATCAACGGAACCCTTCTGGGCGGACCCGGAAATGACCATCTTTTCGGGGATACGCTTGGCAATGTGATCATGGGCGATCTTGGTCAGGACAACATCGACGGTGGCGACGGAAACGACCTGATCTATGCGGGCGCTGACCGGGATACGGTCTTTGGCGGCAACGGCGACGACAAGATCTATTCCGGCGACGGCGACGACCGCGGCTTTGGCGGGGTCGGTCTCGACTTCCTCTTTGGCGAAGAGGGCAATGACCTGCTCTACGGCGGCGATTCGCGGGATACGTTCTACGGCGGCAATGGCCTCGACAAACTCTACGGCGATGCGGGCAACGACCAGCTTCTGGGCGAGGCGGGCAACGATTCCCTCTACGGCGGCACAGGCGCCGATGTAATCACTGGCGGTGACGGCAACGACCGGCTGGATGGAGGGTCTGACAACGACCGACTTTTCGGCGGCAACGGCGATGACAAGGTCTTTGGCCAGACCGGCAATGACTATGTCGAGGCGGGGGCCGGAAATGACCGCGTCTATGGCGATGTGAACAACGACACGCTTTATGGCGGCAGCGGCAATGACAAGCTGCTTGGCGAAGAAAACGACGACACCATCGCTGGCGACAGCGGAAACGATCTGCTTTACGGCAGCGACGGCAACGACGCGGTCTGGGGCGGGTCGAACAACGATGCGCTTTACGGCGGGACAGGTGCCGACAACCTGCGGGGCGATGACGGTGTCGATCTCATCTATGGCGAAAGCGGCAACGACAGCATCGACGGCGGCGCCGGCAAGGACACGCTCTATGGCGGGAACAGCGGCGACATCTTTCTCTTCAGCAAAGGCGGATCACAGGACGTGATCATGGATTTCAACGAATATCAGGGCGACCGCATCGCGCTCAGCAAGACACTCTGGACAGGAACCCTCACGGCCGAACAGGTTGTCGATACCTATGGCAAGGTCTTGGGTGACAATCTGGTGCTGACCTTTTCCAACGGCGAAAAGCTTACCATCGACCACTATACCAATCTGAGTCAGCTGGACGCCTATCTCGACATCATCTGAAACGGCCGTCGGGTCCAACGCCCCTGGACTGCCCCCACTTGGCTGCTGCCTCCCGGAAAGATCCTCTCGGTGGTCGTGGACCTTGCCCTTGGCACGGCCCTCGGCCACGATTCCGACCCGCGCGACCAACAGCCTGAAGGATCAGGCCCCCATATACCGCCGCCGCGCGATCTGATCCTCAAGGCTCAGCCACCGTCGCCCGGCCTCGTCATCCGCCCGGTGCGCCGCCGCCCGCCCCTGAAGCGCCCGCAGGCGCTCCGGGTCCATCGCCTGCTGCGCGTCCAGTTCCTCGGCAATCGCCACGAAGTCTTTAGCCGCCTCAACACCCCCCAACAAAGGTGCTGCCGTCTGGTCCACAAAATCCTCCCACAGTAGCCGGGGGTTCCATGAAAACTGCGCAAAGCCCAGATAGGACAGCTCCACCGTCGCATGATAGGGCGACGGCTCTCCCCAGATCGTGAGCCCGTCCATCCCCGTCCGGTCACAGACCCGCGCCATATCCCCAAACACCCGCGCGTTCAGCGCATAGCGTTCTGTCCGGTCGTCCCCGTTCCATTGGCAGGCAAACTGGCAACGCAGCACATTGGGCTGCGTCGGCAGGGTTGCCACATAATCCCGGGTCAGACCCTGCTGGATACGCCCCCAATAAGTCCGGTTCGTCGTGTGCTGATAGATGCCGCCCTTCGGCAACTTGCGCTGCGCCGCATGGGCCACAGGGTCCAACAGATTATCCCACTGGATCTCCGAGTAGATCCAGAGATCCGGTTTGATCGACTTGGCCCGTGCATAAAGCCGCGGAAAGTTTTCGGCCATATCCGTATGCGACCAGTAATCCCCGTAGGTATCCCGCCGCCGCGCCGCCTCGGCCGGGTTGTCGCGCCGCAACTGGCACCGCTCACACCCGCAGACGCCGTAATCACCTGCCTCGATATTGATCCCGCCGATATCAAAGGTCTCGGTCAGCCACTGAACCCCGTCCTCCATCCACCGGATCGTCTCGGGTGCCGAAGGGCAGGCCGACAGGGTGTAATCCGACTTTGGAAAGTTCAGCGGAAAGGCCAGATCGGAAATCTGGAACCCCACACCCTTTTCCAGCGTTGCCGCGTGCTGCGGGTTGGCCCGCAGCCAGTTGGCAAGGTTCCACTGGCTGTTCCCCTCCCAATAGACCCCACCATAACTGCCGATGGCGATACCCGGCAGGATGCGCACTCCGCGTTCGGTCGCATAGCGGCACAGGTCCTGCGCCGCCTCGACCCCGCCATGCGGATCGCGCAGGAACCCATAGATGACGACCGCCGCAATCCGGTTCTTCGAACAGAAATCAACGACCCGCTTGTAGTCGCGCAGAAACCCGTCCGGTGGCTTGCCATAGGGGTTGAAGACGCCGATCTCCTGTTGGCCGATCTGCGACAGTTCCCAGTTCGTCGAATGATCCCATGTCCAGAACGTGCGATAGGTCAGTCCCGGCGTCTCGTCGATATCCGCCTCGGGCAGAACCATCCGCCCCGGATGATGCCCACCCCGGCCGATCAGGTCCTCGACCCCGAATATCACCCCCGAAAACGGACCGCCCGTCACGGTCACATTGACCCCGTCCCGGACGACCCGATAGCTGCCCTCTTTGCTGTCCGGATCGGTGATCAAGGTCAGAGCCGGCCCATCCCCCGGTCCCGGGACCCAGTCAATCTCTGGAAAGGACGCCCTCAGCCGCCGCAGCGCATGAGGATGCTCCGCACCACCGAAAACATGAACCTGCCCCGACAGATACCGTCCCATCCCGCGTCCTCCCCTGGCCCGGGATCACCCTAGAAACTCAGCCCCACCCTGTCCAGCAATGCCAAAAGGCAAGGGGGCCGTACGCATCTTGCGCACGGCCCCTTGTCCAACCTGAACCGCCAAAACGGAACAGCCGCTCCGAAGCGCCACCCAGGATTATTCCCGAAGGAATCTTGGGTCCGCCCCCCTTTCAGCCGGCGTCCTTGTAGCTCACGCCCTTCGTATCCGCCCCTGGCGCCGATTTCTCGCGCCGCACAAGAAGACGGTTGATCGCGTTCACATAGGCCTTGGCGCTCGCCAACACCGTATCCGTATCCGCCGACTGCCCCGTCGCAATCCGCCCGTCCTCTTCCAGCCGGACCGACACGGTCGCCTGTGCGTCCGTGCCCTCGGTGACGGCATTCACCTGATAAAGTTGCAGCCGCGCCTTGATCGGGAACAAAGCCTTTACGGCCTTGAACGTCGCATCGACCGGCCCGTCGCCCGTCATGTGAACCGTCTTTTCTTCCCCGTCGATCTCCATCGTCAGGTCCGCCGTCTGCGGCCCCTCGGTCCCGCAGACCACGCGCAGGGTCTTGATCTTCAGCCGGTCCTCGGCCGCATCGTTCTGCCGGACCAGCGCGATCAGGTCGTCGTCATAGACTTCCTTCTTGCGGTCGGCGAGGTCTTTGAACCGCACGAACACGTCGTTCAGCTGGTTGTCCGCCAACTCGAACCCCAGGTCCCTGAGCTTGGACCGCAGGGCCGCGCGCCCGGAATGCTTGCCCATGACAAGGTTCGTCTCGGACAGCCCGATATCCGTCGGCCGCATGATTTCGAACGTCTCGGCGTTCTTCAGCATCCCGTCCTGATGGATGCCGCTTTCATGCGCAAAGGCATTCTTGCCCACAATGGCCTTGTTGAACTGGACCGGGAACCCGCTGACCGTGGCCACCCGGCGCGAGATGTTCATGATCCTGGTCGAATCCACCCCCGTCCGGTAGGGCATGATGTCATGCCGCACCTTCAGCGCCATCACGACCTCCTCGAGCGCGGTATTCCCTGCCCGCTCGCCCAGCCCGTTGATCGTGCATTCGATCTGCCGGGCACCGGCCTCGACCGCCGCAAGCGCGTTCGCCGTCGCCATCCCAAGGTCATTGTGGCAGTGGGTTGCGAAGATGATCGTATCCGCCCCGGGCACCCGCTCCAGCAGCATCCGTATCAGGTCAGAGCTTTCGCGCGGCGCCGTATAGCCCACGGTATCGGGAATGTTGATCGTCGTGGCCCCGGCCTTGATCGCGATTTCGACCACCCGGCAAAGGTAATCATGTTCCGTCCGCGTCGCATCCATCGGCGACCACTGGACATTGTCACACAGGTTGCGTGCATGGCTGACCGTATCATGGATGCGCCCGGCCATCTGGTCCATGTCCAGATTGGGGATCGCCCGGTGCAGCGGCGAGGTGCCGATGAACGTATGGATACGCGGGCTCTTGGCGTGGCGCACGGCCTCCCAGCAGCGGTCGATGTCCTTGTAATTGGCCCTTGCCAGACCACAGATCGTGGCCCGCCCGGTCAGCTTCGCGATCTCGGATACCGCCTTGAAATCGCCTTCCGAGGCGATGGGAAACCCCGCCTCGATGATGTCTACACCCATCTCGTCCAACAGACCCGCAATCTCGATCTTTTCGTCATGGGTCATCGTGGCGCCGGGCGACTGTTCGCCGTCACGCAGCGTGGTGTCAAATATCAGCACGCGGTCTTTGTCGATCATTTCCGGATATCTCCTGTCCTCTGGTCCCTTTGTCCGGCGCCGGTTCCCTCTGAGCGGCCGCGCCGAAGGGCACGCTCAGAGGCGGCTAAGGAGAAGAAGCACGATCAGGCTCAGACCCGGCAGGGCCACAAAGGACATATGAGGAGCGCTGAAAGACATGATGCGGATTTATACCCGGCTTTCCCCGGATGAAAAGCAGATTCTCGGGGGGCCGATGTGGACGGGGCTCTGCCCCTGCCTTCGGCCCCAAGGGGGTATTTGGACAACAAAGAAACCAAAGAGCGGTCTGGTCGAAAGGGTCTGTCCCACTAGGTCAGGTCCATGGACAGGGCATTGGTCATCGGCGCGTCGGGCGGCATCGGGCAGGCGGTATCGGCCCGTCTGCGGGCGCAGGGGGCTGATGTGACCGGGCTCAGCCGGTCTGATGACGGGTTTGACGTGACCGACCCAACCTCGGTCGAGCGTATCCTTGGCGGGGTCGCGGGGCCGTTCGACCTGATCTTCGTGGCACTCGGCATCCTTGCTCCGCCGGGCGGCGCGCCGGAAAAGACGCTGGCCGCCATCGACGCCGCCGCCATGGCGCATGTCCTTGCCGTCAACACGATCGGCCCGGCCCTGATCCTGCGCCATGCCACCCGGCTGATGCCCCGGGACAGGCGCGCCGTTCTGGCAGTTTTGTCGGCCCGGGTGGGCTCCATCGGCGACAACCGGATCGGGGGCTGGCACAGCTACCGCGCCTCGAAGGCGGCGCTGAACCAGATCGTCCACGGCGCCGCGATTGAACTGTCGCGCAGCCACCGCCAGTCCGTCTGCGTCGCGCTTCACCCCGGCACGGTCGCCACGCCCTTTACCGCCGACTATGCGGGGCGCCACGCGACCGTCCCGTCGGACAAGGCGGCGGCCAACCTGCTCAATTTGATCACTGACCTCACCCCCGCCCAGTCCGGCGGTTTCTTCGACTACAGCGGGGCCACTGTTCCGTGGTAAGGTTGGTCCTTGTGCTGGGCGATCAGTTGACCGACACGCTCTCTGCCCTGACCGAAGCAAACCCCGCCCGCGACACCGTCGTCATGGCCGAGGTCATGGGCGAGGCCGCATCAGTCCCCCATCACCCCAAGAAGATCGCCTTCCTCTTTTCCGCCATGCGCAAACATGCGGCACGCCTGAGGATGCAGGGCTGGCGGGTCGCCTACACAAAGCTCGACGACCCTGCCAACACGCAGACCATCCCCGGCGAACTCCTCCGCCGCGCCGCCGAACATGGGCCGACCGAGGTTATCGCCACCCAGCCCGGCGAATGGCGCCTCATTCAGGCGCTCGAGGACATGCCCCTGCCTGTCCACCAGTTCGCCGACCGCCGCTTCATCGCGCCGCCGGGCCTGTTCGAAACCTGGGCCGCCGGGCGCGGGCAACTGCGGATGGAGTATTTCTACCGCGACATGCGCCGCCTGACCGGGCTTTTGATGGAGGGCGAAAAGCCCGCCGGGGGCAAATGGAACCACGACGCCGACAACCGCAAGCCGCCGCCTGCCATTATAGACTATCCCGGCCCGCTGCATTTCACCCCGGACGAAATCGTCACCGACGTGTTGTCGCTGATAGGCTCCCGCTTTGCCGAAGCCTTCGGCGACCTCCACCCATTCTGGTTCGCGACCGACCCGGTTCAGGCGCAGGCCCATTTCGACCATTGGCTGACCCACGGCCTGCCTGGCTTTGGCGATACGCAAGACGCCATGCTGGCCGGGAACGGATTCATGAACCACGCCGTGATCGGCCTTTACCTGAACGCTGGGCTTCTTGACCCGCTGGCCGTCTGTCAGGCCGTCGATGCCGAATATCGCGCGGGCCGCGTGGCCATCAATGCCGCCGAAGGCTTCATCCGCCAGATCATCGGCTGGCGCGAATACATGCGCGGCATCTGGCACCACGAAGGCCCCGATTATGCCCGGCGCAATGCGCTGAACCACACCCGCCCCCTGCCCGCCTTCTTCTGGGGCGCGCCGACCCGCATGGCTTGTGTCGGCGCTGCCGTCCGGCAGACGCGGGAACAGGCCTATGCCCATCATATCCAGCGCCTCATGGTCACCGGCAACTTTGCCCTGCTGGCCGGGATCGACCCTTTTCCCGTCCATGAATGGTATCTCTCGGTCTATGCCGATGCCTATGAATGGGTGGAAACCCCCAATGTCATCGGGATGAGCCAATTTGCAGACGGCGGCATCGTCGCGTCAAAACCCTATGTCTCGTCAGGGGCTTACATCGACCGCATGTCGGATTACTGCGGCGGCTGTGCCCATGACGTGAAGGCCAGGACCGGCGCCACGGCCTGCCCGTTCAACCTGCTCTACTGGGATTTCGTCGCCCGCCACGCGGACCGTTTCCGCACCAACCCCCGCATGGCCCAGATCGTAAGGTCCTGGGACCGGATGGAGAAGGACCGCAAGGCTGTGATCCGGGCCGAGGCCGCGGCCTTCCTTGTCCGCATGGATGCCGGCGAAACGGTCTGACCCTGCAGTCGCCCGGCCCGGAAACCCGGCCTTAACCCGGGGCGCGCATGCTTCGCACTCTCCCCGTCAGCCCCGATCCCTTAACCAGTTGTTCATCGATGCCCGAAAAATACCGACGTGATACCGACGTAATACCGACGCAATACCGACGTTTTGCGGTATGCATTTTACTATTTAAAATCATTATCTTAACCATCAATCTTCGGACCCACCCCCGAAAACCCGGCGCAACCTGGGCGGTTTTGCCGGATCGGTCCCCGGCGCCTGCCCCGGCATCTGCGGCACGACCAGCACCGGCAGGTCAAACCGCAGCCCCACCCGGGACAACTGCCCGATCACCGGGTCCTCTGCCACAAGGAATGTCACGTCGAGCGCACCGGCCTCGATCCCCGAAAATATCAGCGCCTCGGCCACGGCGGTCGCCATCGCCTGCTCGGCCCCCGGCACCGCACCTACAAAGGCGATCATGTGCCCCCGGCGGCCGTCGGCATAGGTCACCCCCGCCAGCCAAGCCGCCTGCGCCAGCCCCGCTGCGCCGGCAAGTTTCCGGTCCAGCCCGGTCAGCAGTGCATCCGGCACCCCCTTGGGCGCCGTCAGTTCCACCGGCCGCGCCGCAGCCTCGACCGGGCCCTGCGCCAGAACATCGGCCAGCCAGTCCACCGCTTCGGCCCCGATCAGCATCGACGATGGTGCCACCTCGGGGTTCAGCGCCATCCCGATCCCCTGCCGGGCCAGCATCGCGACCAAGGAACGGCCTGACAAGGATACCACTGGCGCGACCGTACCCACAAAGGCCGACAACCGCTCCTCGCGGTCAAAGACCAGCACGAATACCTGCCCCTCGACCTCAAATGTGCTGGGGTTCACCCGGTCCCCGACCGGCTCCTCATCCAGCAGCAGGAACAACTCCCCGTCCGCCAGCCTTTCATGAAACCGCAACCGCGCGAGTTCATCCTCGGGCGCGGCCTCCATTGCCGCATGGGCCTGATCAAGCTCGGTCATTCATCACCCTGCGCACTTCGGCCCGCAAGGCGGGCAGCACCTCGGCGGCAAACCAGGGGTTCGCCTTCAGCCAGCCGGTATTCCGCCACGACGGATGAGGCAAGGGGAACACAGAGGGCGCATGGTCCCGCCATGCGGCCACGGTCGCCTTCACGTCCCGTGTGCCCAGATGCCACCGCTGCGCCGTCCCCCCGATCAGCACCGTCAGTTGCACACCAGGCAGTGCCGCCAGCACCCGCGCTCTCCATGTTTCAGCACAAATTGGCGGCGGCGGCAGATCGGCGCCCTTGGCATCATAGCCAGGAAAGCAGAAAGCCATCGGCACGATCGCCACCCGGTCCCGGTCATGGAATGCCGCCTCATCCAGCCCCAGCCACTCCCGCAGCCTGTCGCCCGACCGATCGGTGAACGGCCGGCCGCTTGCATGCACTCGCGCCCCCGGCGCCTGCCCCGCCAGCAAAAGCCGCGCCCTCGGCCGGAACCATACGACCGGCTGTGGTTCATGCGCCGTCGCCGTCACGGCAAACCGCCCGGCACACAACCTGCACCCGGCGATCTCCGCCGCGATCCGTCCCGCGTCCTCTGTGGTGTCTGGCCGAGTCATCGCTTGTCATTTGGCGCAGTTGCGATCCGTCTCGCGCGCCGCCATTGTAACTTTCGCTTGAGCCAACCACATTCGGACGACGCGGGGGCACCCTTTCGCCGCAATTCCGGACTAGAACGTGCCTTACCAGAGATTAACCCTTACCTCCGACAAGGGAAGGGGAGGACCGATACAGGATCCGCATCGGATGCTTGAGTTTGCCAACGTCAGCAAGTCCTTCTGGACGGGAACGCGTCGCAAGGTGATCCTTGAACGCGCCTCTTTCCGTGTGGAACTTGGCAATTCGCTCGGCATCCTGGCCAAGAACGGCACGGGCAAGACCACGATCATCAACATGATGGCAGGCATCGAAAAACCCGACGAAGGCAAGATCACCCGTGCCTGCCGCATCTCATTCCCGCTCGGCTTCATGGGCGGGGTCGTCAACCGCCACACCGGCAAGGAAAACTGCCGATTCATCGCCCGTCTCTATGGCCTTGATCCAGATTACGTCGAGGCGTTCAGCCGCTGGCTCTGTGGCATCGCCGAATACTTCGACATGCCGATCGGGACCTATTCTCAGGGCATGCGCGCCCGGTTCACCTTTTCTCTCATGCTCGCCCTCGATTTCGACATATACCTCATCGACGAAGGCATGCCCCAAACCACCGATGTAGAATTCAACCGCAAGGCAGGCGGAATCCTCCGCGAACGGCTGGAAAACACCACCGTCGTGATCGTTTCGCATCAGCCTCACATCCTCGAACGGTTCGCCCGATCGGCGGCTGTGCTGCGCGACGGCCAGCTCCACATGTTCGACACCCTGGAAGAAGCGAAACAGCTCTATGACTACCAAGCCTAAGGTGCGCAAATTCAGGATACGTCGCCTCACCCCCCTGACCGAAGGGCTGACGCCCCCTTCGGCCGAATCTGCGGCACCCACGGCCGTTCTGCCCCGGTCGACCGGTCCCCGGATGACGAATGAACAACTGCTGGCGGCACTTCAGAACGAACAGATCAGCATCATGCCCGACGACGGGCAGGACATCGACAGCAGGGCTCTCGTCACTGCCGAACAGGATATGGACCAGATCCGGCGCGAAGGCCTGACCGGACGCCAGCTTCGCATGGCCCGCCGGGTGGCCCAGAAAAACGGCCTCGCCGTGACGTCGGATTTCGACGCAGTGCGCCAGCTGCGCGCGCTTGGGATCGACCCGTTCAAGCCCTCGAACATCCTCGAACTCGTCACCTCGACGGCCATTCGCCCTGCCGATCAAGGGAACCCGCCTGACGATATGCCCCGCACCATCATGACGATGGAAGGCCGCATCCAGCTGCCCCAGACCGTGCCGGGCGGCACCCAGAACCTGCCCTCGACCGAAAGCATCGCCCCGGCAGACCGGCGCGTTCAGGAAATCATGAAGATCCAGCAGGATATCGCTGCCCGGCGCCGCCGGAACGTGATGATGCTGATGGCCCGCCTCGCAGTCTTCGTCGGCCTGCCGACCCTCCTCGTCGGCTGGTATTTCTATATGATCGCCACGCCGATGTACGCCACCAAGACCGAATTCGTGATCCAGCAGGCCTCGCCCGTTGGTGGCGCGGGCCTTGGCGGTCTGTTCCAGGGCACGTCGATGGCCACCCAACAGGACAGCATCACCGTCCAGTCCTACCTGACCTCTCGCGCCGCGATGGTCCGCCTCGACGAAGAAGAAGGGTTCAAGCAGGTCTTCAGCGACCCTGCAATCGACCCGATCCAACGCTTGCCCGAAGACGCCTCCAGCGAAGACGCGTTCAGGATTTACCAGAACCACGTCCGCATCGGTTATGACCCGACCGAAGGCATCATCCGGATGGAGGTCATCGCTCCCAATCCGCAAACCAGTCAGGCCTTCTCCGAAGCCCTCATCCATTATGCCGAAGAACAGGTCGACCACCTGACCCAGCGCCTGCGCGAAGACCAGATGGCTGGCGCCCGCGCGAGTTACGAGGACGCCGAAGAACGCCGGGCCGAAGCATTAGCCGAATGGCTCCGCGTGCAGGAATCTGTCCAGCAGATCGATCCGATCGGCGAAACCGCCGCCAAGACCGCCCAGATATCGGCCCTCGAATCCCAACGTCAGCAGCTTGAACTGGACCTGCAATCCAAACTTGCGGTGCCCCGCCCGAATGAGGCACAGGTCAATGCGCTCAAGGGCCAGATCAACGACATCGAATCCCTGATTGCCCAGTTGCGGTCCGAGATGACACAAGATTCGGCCGGGGCAACTTCGCTCGCCTCCCAGAACACCGAACTCCGCACGGCCGAGGAAAACTACACCTTCCAGACTCTCATCGTGCAGCAGGCCCTCACCCAGATGGAGGTGGCCCAGGTCGAGGCGAACCGTCAGGTCCGCTATCTCTCCATGGGCGTCGAACCCGTCGCCCCGGACGAGGCGACCTATCCTCAGGCGTTCGAGAACACGATCCTGGCCTTTCTGGTCTTCGCAGGCCTTTACCTCATGATATCGCTCACCGCCTCGATCCTGCGCGAACAGGTCTCAGGCTGACACCGGCGTCGGGCCATCACCACAGGTGACGGCCCGCCCGATCCCCGCTATGACGCCCCTGCCATACCCCCCAGGAGCGCCCCCAGATGATCGACGTCACCATCGGCCCCGTGACCGCGAGCAACGACCGCCCGCTTTTGGTCATCGCCGGCCCCTGCCAGCTAGAAACGCGCGACCATGCCCAGATGATCGCAGGTCGGATGGCCGAGATCTGCGCCCGCGAGGGTGCACAGTTCATCTTCAAGGCAAGTTACGACAAGGCAAACCGAACCTCTCTCGCCGGCAAACGCGGTCTCGGCATCGACGAAGGGCTCAAGGTCCTGCAGGCGGTGAAACAGGCCACCGGTTGCCCCGTCCTGACCGATGTCCACGGGGTTGACCAATGCGCCGTCGTGGCCTCAGTCTGCGACGTGCTTCAGATCCCCGCCTTCCTCTCCCGCCAGACCGACCTGCTCCTTGCCGCTGGCGAAACCGGGGCGGCCATCAACATCAAGAAGGGCCAATTCCTTGCCCCCTGGGACATGCCCAATGTCGTGGCCAAGATCGAAAGCACCGGCAACCGCCGCATCCTGCTGACCGAACGCGGCGTCTCCTTCGGCTATAACACGCTGGTCACCGACATGCGTTCGCTCCCCATCATGGCACGAACGGGTTATCCCGTCGTGATGGATGCAACCCACTCCGTCCAGCAACCCGGCGGTCAGGGCGGCTCCTCCGGCGGCCAGCGCGAATTCGCCCCCGTCATGGCCCGCGCCGCCGTCAGCCTCGGCATCGCAGCGGTGTTCATCGAGACCCACGAGGTCCCCGACCAAGCCCCCTCTGACGGCCCCAACATGATCCCGCTCCACCAGATGGACGCCCTCGTAAACAGCATCATGGCCTTCGACCGCCTCGCCAAAACCGACCCGATCCGGCTGTGAGACCACCCCCGAAAAACCCGGCAAAAACCTGCCCTACAGGGGTTGAACACCCCGCCCAACCCAAGTAGACAGCCCCCCACTGCTGGGGCGTGGCCAAGTGGTAAGGCATCGGTTTTTGGTACCGTGTACCGTAGGTTCGAATCCTACCGCCCCAGCCAGTACTCTTCCGGATAGCTGTGACCTTGTTTCCTTACCCTGAGGGTGGGGAAAGTGCCCTGAGAAATGCCTCAGGTTCGGGTAGGGGTTCGGGTGGGGGAAGAACTGGAACTGGGTGTCGCTAACCCTCTGTATAATTGGTATAAGTAATGCATCCGGCGGCTCTCAGGAGGTCCAGCCGATCTTCCCGTTCCCCCTAGACAGAACCCCCCGAAGCAGCCTGAAGAGCCCTCTCATGAGCCTCCAGCCGCTGAAGATACCCTTCAGACCGGGCTGTCTGCCTCCAGATGATGAAGTCCAGCTGAACTTCGCGGGAGTGCTGACCCATGGTGTCGAGGCTGGGGCCTGAGGCTTCAACGCGAAGTGGGTAGCCCAGCTGTTGACGGGAGACGTCGGCCAGCATCCGAGTCAGCCGTTCTACCTCATCATAGGCCACGATGAAGCTGTCGTGGACACAGAGAACGGGGATTCCTGCGGCGGTGTAATCGTCGAGAATCCGTGCGGCGATGCAGCTGTCGAGGTACATCAAGCGGATGCCCTGATCGGAGCAGAGTCTGTCTGCAAGGTGGGGGTGCTTGGCGATGAAGGCGTCAAGCAGCCGTTCCAGATCGGTGTTCACGAGGTTCTTCGCCATATGACCTGTGGGCCAGCCGTTGCGAAACGCTGAGAAGGCAGACTTCCGGTCGCGGGCATTGATCGCCGTGAGCACCAGTTGCTTGATCAGCGCCCGTTGCAGCACATCGGGAGCACCGGGAACAAGGCCAGCAGGCAGCTCGTATGGATCACCTTGGAGTTCGACCCCCTGTTCAAGGCTCAGCATCGAGACATGCATGCCCTTGAAGTCGATCTCAACGGTTGGCTTATCGTTGATGAAGATCTTGGACCGGTACTGCTTGCCGACCTGCTGCCACCATCCCCCATAGAACCGCCCGTTCTTGTTCCAGGACCCCCGGCTGAAGATGCGACGAACGAAGGTCCTTGATGATCCAGTCGGAATCCGGATCGTGCGGCCCGCATCCTTCCCGGTGGTGATGACCCGTTCCACAAACCCTTCTTCCAGTTCCGGAATGTCGATAAAGGTACGAGAAAGCAGGGCGTTATAGGCCCGGAGCCGTCGCCGCATCTCGTTGGTTGCATCGGTATCGGTGTACTCGACGAGCTTCGTGCCCTCTTCCTCAGCATCCGCTTCTTTGAGGATAAGGCACTCCTGATCGGGGTGATGCCGAATGTCGCTCAGGCTTAGCTCGTGATCCCGGAACAGGTCAGCAAGGGGGGCCGCTGCACGGATGCGGGTGTTGCGATTGGTGGTCGCAAACGGGCCGCCATAGCTTCCCGGTGCAAGGTCGATGAGTTCGAGGGCATGCAAGCGCCGGACCAGTTCGGTGATCTTCCGGGTCAGATGAAGGGCATTATAGCGGGAGTTCCCGTCCCAGCCGTTTGATGACATCGGAAGACCGATTGAAAGCTCGGGGTCCTCCAGCCATGCAACGTAAAGGTCCAGCACGAGAACCTTTAACTGATTGAGATAGCTGGTCTTCGGCTTGGGACCGGGGCGGGATTCCTTCTCGGCCAGATCGCGCAAGTAGGTCTCCCAGATGCGGATAGCCAGTGCGATCGCCGTCGGATGGTCAGACCAACGATGAACATCAATGGGACGGGAGTGCCACGGGTTCGCGATGGCCTTGGGCTTGGGTGCCGGTTCGGGCGCTGCGTCAGGACCGGTCATGCTGCGCTCCTGTTCCAGCGACTGTGTTCCGGGTTATCGTTTCGCGTCCTTCATAGCCTCAACCACTTCAATCGTCTCGACGGAAACGCGGGTCACACGGGCCAGCAGATCGGCGAGCTGCTCCTTGTAGTCGGCGAACCGATAGGTGTTGAACTTCTCCCGGATCGTTTTGTCCTTGGGCGTCTTCTCTTTGTACTGTTCCAGCACCCATTCAAGGCCGGAGCGGTTGCCAAGGCGATAGGCCCAAGCCGACGCGGGGATACCGGATAGGGTCGTTTCGCTGTCCAGCGTGATCATCCCCTTCGACTGATCGGCCTTCAGGGCTGCCTTGGGCTTCAGCCCTGCTGCCTTTGCCTTGCGGTCGGGCGTGTCATGGCGGTGAAGGGGCCATGGTGCCACTGTTTCATAGCCAATGTGCAGGTCCATCAAGTGCTTGCCCCACGCGGTCCATTGCGGAAAGTCGGGGTAGAAGGGCAGACGCGGGAACTCTCGCCGCAGGTTCAGTGCATAGGTTTCCCGGTAGATCGGGTCGTGCAGGACGGCATAGGTGTAGTGGAAGATATCGTCCTTGGTAATCGGCACGAACGGACCATAGTGGGCGGTGAACTGGCCCAGCGCCCAATCTGTGATGTTGTCGATCCGTTCGCCCGATGGGGTGTAGCGGTATAATGGAAGGCAAGACGCCCCGGAAGCAGCACCGACGAGGTGCATATCAACGACGACGTTTGCTGCCATGACCATAAAGGGCTTCTGCGAAGTTGGATCGGTGAAAGCAATCAGGCGGTTGTCTAGATCGCCGTCCGCTCCGAAGAAAGTACGTGTTTGGTTCAGCATCTCAATGAGGGGCGGAAAGAACATCAACTTGCGCCGATCGAACGGCCTGTACTGGCAATCTAGTACTTGCTCGTCGGTGATCTTCATTGGGACCCCCGATATCAGGCTTCGTTTGACCGCTCTTGTCCATTTTATCTGTTCGTCACGCTCTGTCTCTTGGCGTTCTTCCAGAAGTTTGCCGCGCTGGGCACGCCGCTGTGCTTCATAGTGCTTGACCAGATAGGCCACCTTCTTGCGAAGGTCCCTTTCATCAAGGTCGTAAACCCAGTCATCACGGTTCGTGACAAGCCCGAAGCTGAACTGCTTGAAGATTGATCGATCTTGTCTGACAACCTTGGCTGCCTTCGTTGCTTTATCTCCGATAGATATGAAGACGTCCCACGAGTTTTTGCTGTGGTTGATCCAGTTCGAGGCCGCATCCGGCTCAACCCAATCATAAGCAATCTGGGACGCCTTGGTCTGACCTAGCCATGCAAGCTTGTCCTCTGCAGTGTCGAACTCGGGCCTTCTGGCATAGTGAATGGTGCATCCTTTAAGCTTGGGATTTCGTACCATAAAGGAGATCGCCACCCCGGTCTGGATGCCGAAGACGTTGTTCTTGGTCCCCGAGAGCTTGGGGTTCGCCCGAACATCCCCTCCCAGATCAACGACATAGACCTCGTTGAACTCCTGCCCCACGAACTTCCTGAACCCATCGAAGGTGCGGCTGTCGATGAAGCTGCGGTTCGTGATGAAGGCGATGATCCCCTCGTCGTGTAGCCTGTCCGAAGCCCAGCGGAAGAACCGGGCATACATGTCGTAAACCTTGGTCTTTTGCGCGGTGGAAAGCTTGACGAAGCTGCGCCGGATCAGGTCGTCGATCCGCTTATACTCGCGGTTCTTGTTGTTATCGTTCTCATTCTGCTGGTTGGCGTTATAGGGCGGGTTGCCGATCACGACCGAGATCTTCCGCGTGTTCTGCCGCTTGACCCGTTCCACGTTTTCCTCGGTCACGGCCCCGAACAGGTCGGCCTGATAGCCTGCTTTGATCCCCAGCCCCGCCACGTTATCCAGAGTGTCCACGAAGCAGAGATTCAGGAACTCGGCATACTGGCCAGACACCGCCGCATAGGTTGCCTCGATGTTCAGGTTCGCCACGTAGTAGGGCAGGATCGCCACCTCGTTGGCGTGCAATTCCTCCTTGTATTTCTGGTGCAGCCGGTCCGGCCGCCCCCGGAAGGACTCGATAAGTTCGCAGATGAACGTGCCCGTTCCGGTGGCCGGGTCCAGGATGTCCACGCCGCTGTCGATCAGGTTCTTCCCGAAGTGTTTGTGGCAGAGCCAGTCGGCCCCTTCGATCATGAAGCGCACGATCTCGTTCGGCGTATAGACCACGCCCAGCCGGTCGGCTGCCTTGGGGTTATAGACCTTGTAGAAGCTCTCGTAGATCACCTTCAGGAAGGTCTGCTTCTCGGAATGGCTGGTGATCTGGGACGCGTTAGTCTTGATGGCTGTGTAGTAGGGCTGCATCGCCTTGAGGGTGTCTTTCTTGACCGCCCCAGTGAAGAACGCCTTCTCCAGCTTGAACAGTTCCTGCGCGATGTTGTTTTCCTGATGGAACTGGCCCCCGTCAAAGACCTGAGTGAAGATTTCCTCGGTCAGGATGTGCTGGATCAGCATCTCCCGGATATCGGCCTCGGTCAGAGAAGGGTTGATCGTGTCCTGTGCATGGACGAGGAACTTCTTTGCTGTGTCACGGAATCCTGCATTGGTTTCATAGGCTTCGTTGATCCGTTCCCGCAGCCCTTCCAGCACGGCGGGAAGATCGGTCTTGAACTGCTGGACGGCCCGGCGGAACTCAGCAATCTCGGGGCGTTCGTAGCTGAAGAACAGGTTCAGCAGCTTGCCCAGTGCCACGGTGTCGGTCATGCCGCAACGCATCACCTCATGGCGGTTCTGGTAGAGCACGGCGGTGTGGGAGTTCTCGAAGATGATGTTGTCCTGCGGATAGCCCTTATGGAGCTTCTTCCGGATTCCCAGCTCTTCGAAGAAAAGACTCGAGAACTAGAACCGAAGACACCGTTTAGGGCAGTTCCTGAGGCAGTTCGGGACCGTCGGGAGTCGCTGGTGGCCGACTGAAGGGGCATGGCCACAGCCCGCTAACATCCCAGCCCCGGCCCCAGCCGCTAGCCCGTCGCCTCACCTCTGGCTGCCCCTGCCGCCCTTTGGCCAGCCGCCTCACCGCTACCGCTGCCCCCGCCGCTGACCCGCCACCGCCCAGCTACGATCGCTCCCCGCCGCTAGCCGAATGACTGCCGCCCCTTTCCGACTGCTGACACACCGCAAGCCGCCCCCGCCGATCGCTCCCCCGCTACCCGCCCAGCGCCCCTGAGGCCATCGGTCCTCCGTGTGGTTCTACCGACCCCCGACACACCCTGTGGTTGATTATTTGAATGGGTCTTGCGGATGCGATCTGACCAGATCCAGGTGTTTGCGCGACCGCAGACACCGCTCGGGGCGAAAAACACTTGTCTAGCGGCCGAAGTCACGCGATCTTGCCGTCAAGCGGCAGGCCAATTGGGGAATGTCGGGACATCGGCCTCTCATTCATCGCCGGTGGTTCGATGGCCTTGATCATCTTTCTGCTGAGAAAACCATTCTGAACGGGAGCTTGAACAGATGACCATCCTTTTAGGTAAACCTTCTCGTAAAGCCCGGATGCACCAGCCCTCTTCGTCGGATGCGCCGGGAAGAGCCTTTGCCGCGATGCACCGCAAGTTCAGGGTGCTAACACTCACGGGGGCTGCGATCGCGGCTCTTGCCGCCTGCCAGGCGCCTGTCGAAGTCGCTGCACCGCCCACCGATCAAACCATCCGTGCCTCAGCAGATGCCGGTCCCGGAACGAACCCGATCAGTGCCGAACGCGCCCGCGCAGTCTTCTCGGCCCTCTGCGTTGACCAACGTGGCTCGCCCGCCGGTACTGAGGCTGCCGCCGCAGCAGACGGCTTTGTTAAGAACACGACCTACGGGACCTATTACCATCCGCGCGACAATCTCTCCGTCAAGCTGATCAACGGCGACTGTTCGATGGTCTTTGCCTCGCGTGCACCTGTGGGCGAGCTCGAAGCAGCCCTGACGTCATTGACCGCCGGCGCTCCCCCTGTGCGTTTCAGCCCCAGCTCGTTGCCCAGCGAGGACCCCTATTACAACGTCAGCATCCCCGCGCAGTGACATAAGAAGAACCTGGCATGACTACCCTCTTTGAACCAATACCCCCTCGGTGCCAATCCAGTTCCGCCAGCAATGAAGACGTTTCCTTGCCGAATGGTTCACTAACGGCTTCAGGCCGCTCCTTGGGTATGCTCTTTCCTACCACCCATCTGAAATGGGACGAACTCAGTGAAGTGGAAGAAGAGGGGATACCTGACAACCTAGTTGGGCGTCGCAAGTAGCAGGGGCAACGGTGGTTACCCCGTAACCTTACTTGCTGGCGGTCTCTGGCACGTTCATCATGGGACTTCGCTTGCTCCCATGCCGTGGCTGTCATGACTTGCCGTTGCGGCTATCGTCTTGAATGGATTTGAGGAAGAACCAAACTTGACCAACCAAGTGAGCAAGTATCCGGGCGAGGGATCGACCGTGATGCAGATGCTTAGCCTTGCCGACGAATACTACTCGGCCTCGATACTCTTGATCCGACATAAAGCACATAGCCCGTCATTGTTCGCTCCTGCCCGACTCTGCGTGCTGCAGGCAATCGAAGTCTACTTGAATTCGTACCTTCTGTTTTGCGGCATGACTCCTAAGGATATCCGCACATTTCGGCACTTGCTTAACGACCGGGTAATCGCCGCCCAGAAACTTGGTCTGGAGCTTGCGCCAGAGACTCATGAAAGCCTGACGAAGCTTGAGAAGTCGCGCGAGTACCTTTTGGTCCGCTACGGGCCTGAGCGAGAAAGCGAACTGAGCGATCTGCCCGATCTGTTCAACACCCTCGACGATGTGACGCGAAAGGTTCGGAAAGTCATCCTGCAGGTGACTTAAGCTCATGATGGACGGCTGTGTCGGAAGTCTCGCTTGCCGCTACACCTGCAACCGCTGAAGAGAGCCGGGGGGGCGGATGCGAGGGTTCAAGCGCGTGGCGATAAGCCTTCGAGTTACCGGAACTGAAGTGAATCAACGAAGTTATATCGATGTTAACGCTCTGAAGAAAAAAGAAAAGTGGACACCCGACAGCCCCGTTAGGAGCCGCCGGGGGTTTCTATCAGGGTAGCCCCTGTTTTAGGACGTATTCCGCCAGCCACTGCCAGTAAGCCGCCGCATCGGGAAAGCCCTGACCTCGGGCCGCCACGTCCTCTGCCTTCCTTCTCGTCAGTTGACCGTCGTACTCCACGATGGCCGCTCGCTCCTCGAACTCCGCGATGTCGGGGATTCTCACGGTTCGGCCCCCGCTGGCAGGCGGATCTGGTCGATGATCGCCCGCTTCTGGTCGTCACTGATCCCGGCGGAATAAATCCCGTAGGTCAGCTGGTTCTCGGATCGGGCCGACTTATGCCCCACCAGAGACGCGGTGAAGTGTTCCGGCACACCCGTTCGCTCGCACTGGGTGATGAACCACTTGCGGGTGGAGTGGAAGCATAGCCCTGGACGGTTCAACCCGAGACGGTCGCGCAGGCTGGTGAACCGCTTGGTGACGTTGTTCACTGTCAGATCAGGGAACAGTTTCCCTTTGGCTGGGAGCCTGCGAAGAACCCCTTCCAGAACAGGATGAACTGGAACGACCCGCTCGGCAGCATCGGTCTTCAGTTGGCGCACCCAGTTAGGCCGGATCATCACGAAGGACCCAAGGTTGCCCTTCTTGACGATGTCGTCCCTGACCAGCCCCGCTGCTTCCCCGGCACGCATCCCAGTGAACAGACAGATCAGCAGAAGAACATGCATCCACCTGTCCTTTGCTTTGAGCAGTGCAACCACTTCTTCATCGGTCAGCACAGCGTAGGGTTCTGGCCGAACTTTCCCCTCGAATCGAACTGTTCTGAAGGGGTTAGTCGCGATTTCCCCCTCGTATACGGCCCAGTCGAGGAAGTGATTGACCTGCGACCAGATACGCTTCTGGGTGCGCACCGTGATCCGATCGTTGCGCCCCTGCGAGAAGGTCAACGACTGGTCGAGGGTCATCCGGTAGGTGCGATGCGACTTGCCCAGCACCTTGGAAAGCTGGGGCAGCAGGGAGAGAAATAGCCGCCCGTCTTCCCGGTTCAGGGTGGAAAGGGGCCGTTCCCCGAACTTCGAAGCGAATAGTTCAACGGAATACCGAACACTCTTATAGCCGCCGGGTCGCAGTTCGTTCCCCCGTCGCCGGAGGTAGACCTTGGCAGCGGCATCGACCCGCGTCTTGGGCCTTTTCGTCGTGGTGGAGAAGTCTATCCCAGAGTCCACCAGAGCGGCCCGGAGGCGACCGATGGCGGCGTGGCAATCCTCCCCCCATGCGGGTGTGGCGGGTGCCGACTCTGTGCTTCTCTGGGGCGCGCTGGGCAGAGCAGCCTCGACCCCGGCCCGTGTCTTGGCCACGAGGTCTTCGTAGCGGGCGTTGACCTCCAGAGAACGCTGGCGGGCCAGCTTCGCATCTCCGGTCTTCAGGCTTTGCTTCAGGGCCTGCGATCCGAGAGCAAGCTGAACGTCTTCGGGGTAGTTGCGGCGGTACAGCCAGACCTGACCGCTGAGATAGGCGTACTTGATCCTTATGGACATGATTCATCCTTCCGCAGTTGCGGGTGTTTCGGGTTGAGGGGTTTGAGTTCAGCCCAGCGCTGGGCGAAGGCGACCGACGATCAGGTCGAGTGCAGGCTCGCCATAGGACCCCTGAAGGGGGCCGGTGAGTGCGAAGCCGGTGACACAGTCCTCTTCCACAGAGTCGATCTGGAAGAGGTGTTCCGGCACGTCATCGAAGGCGGCGATTACCACGACCTCGCCGGGGCAATAGTCAGGATCGGCCATTGCGATAGGCCTTCAGCACGAGAACGAGGATCGTGATCCCTAAGCCGACAGCGGGATCATTGGTGGAACGGCGCTTGCCAACTGGCACGCGGAAGAGCCACGCGAGAAGGTGTAAAAACATGAGGTAACTCCATGGGTTGCATCTTTATTAGATGCCTGAAGTTCCTCAGTTTTCTGCTCTACCAAAAGCTACTTGCTGGATCAGCTTTCAAAAGTAGAGTTAAGGCAGTCGCGCGTTGCTTTGACGCTGCCATGTGAGGATAGCCTGTGCCCAAGCACCTGATGATCGCAGTAAACTGGTTTGGCCCCTATGATCTGGACAGCGCAAACGAGGCGGCCCGCAAAGACTATCAACACGCGCTGTACATGTGTTTGGGGAAGAAGAAGCACGAACGCGATCGAGCGCTCCAGTATATCGGCATTGGCAGCAAGGTGCATACGCGCCTTACGGAGGGCCACCACAAGCTTCAGGATGTAACGCGTGAGCGCCAGATTTGGCTTGGTGAGATTGAGACGGCAGAGCCATCCGGCAAGAAGTTGAAAGTAACCAAAGCAACACTGGATTATGCGGAATGGCTACACGCTCGGTTCCTTAAGCTGCCGCTGAATGAGAAGAAGACAAAGGCACTCCCACCACGCAGCGTGACTGTGCTAAACAGATGGTTCAAGGTCGACTACGAGACACCTCGTAGGAAACGCCCACATCCGGATTGGCCTGACCTAATTGACTACCCGGCTTATGGCTTGCCTGCCCGGATTGTTTGGTTCGGTGGGCGTCAGCAGCGCTTCCTAGCACCCTCTTACGCGGACTCCAGCAAATGAGATTGGGCCACCTACTCAACAACAGCCGAGGCCACCCCCACAGCAGCCCGCTGGAGCCCCTGAGGCCCTTGGGCATCCTCTGCTAATGCTGGCACGGAGCAGCCCTCTCTGGGCCTCTCTGAGACGCTGGCAGGGGCTCGCCTTGCAGGGCGCTGGGCAGGTCGCTGGAGGCGCTGGGCGGGTCCGTGGCTGGAGCGACAGAGCAAGCCTAACGTGGCGCTGGGCGTGGTCTGCACGCTGGGGTCTGGGGTGGGATGTTAGCGGGTCGTGGCTGTAGGCCAGCGAACCCTCCCGAAGTTCCCGAACTGCCTCAGGAACTGCCCTAAACGGTGTCTTCGGTTCTCGTTCTCGAGTCTTTTCTTCAAAGAGCTGGGAATCCTACCGCCCCAGCCAGTACTCTTCCGGATAGCTGTGACCTTGTTTCCTTACCCTGAGGGTGGGGAAAATGCCCTGAGAAATGCCTCAGGTTCGGGTAGGGGTTCGGGTGGGGGAAGAACTGGAACTGGGGGGCGCTAACCCTCTGTATAATGGGTATAAGTAATGCATCCGGCGGCTCTAAGGAGGCCCAGCCGATCTTCCCGTTCCCCCTAGACAGAACCCCCCGAAGCAGCCCGAAGAGCCCGCTCATGCGCCTCCAGCCGCTGAAGATACCCGCCGGACCGGGCAGTCTGCCTCCAGTTGATGAAGTCCAACTGCACCTCGCGGGAGTGCTGCCCCATGGAGTCGAGGCCGGGGCCTGAGGCTTCAACGCGAAGGGGGTAGCCCAGCTGTCCACGGGAGACGTTGGCCAGCATCCGGGTTAGCCGTTCCACCTCATCATAGGCCACGATGAAGCTGTCGTGGACGCAGAGAACGGGGATGTTCGCGGCGGTGTAGACGTCGAGAATCCGTGCAGCGATGCAGCTGTCGAGATACATTAGCCGGATGCCCTGATCGGAGCAGAGGCTGATGCCATTTTTTGTTCGATTGCTGAATGCCGAGCTGGAAGCGGTCCAGCGTTTTGCGATGACTCTGAGCGAACAGCATGGAGTAAAGACCGACGTTCGACGTTAGCAAGGGTCATGCCACTTTGCCTGCGTTCGTCACCGACAGGCCGAGATTCTTGCAACGAACTCGCGATGAACTCTCCTTCATCCAGTTCACTTGATCAGGATCAATATAGTCTGAGATTTTTGCTACATGAGGGAATCATGTTGAACCGGAGGATCCCGAAATGAGACTCATGACTTCAGTTGCAGCCGTTTTCATTGCCGGCTCCGCTTCGGCCCAGGATGCGGGCTGGCAGTATCGGTCAACCTTGTATCTCTGGTTTCCTGGCACGACGGCAAGCGTCGAGACCCCTAACGGAACCATCGAAGGTGAAGTCAGCGCAAGCGATGCGTTGCAGAGCCTTGAGATGGGGTTCATGGGAACGGTAGCGGCGCAGAACAACAACTGGATCATCTGGGGTGATCTGGTTTACAGCGATCTCGCAGCGAGTAAGCCGACCCCCGATGGCGTTCTCTGGACCGACGCCGAAATCGGCCAGACGCTGACCACTGTGACATCCTATGTGCTGTATGACGTCGCACCCTCACCCACGACGGTTGTCGCGCTGGGGGCCGGTGCGCGGTATTTCAATCTGGGGTTCAGCACCAGCCTGTCTGGTGGCGCGCTTGGCGATGTCAGCAGCAGCTTCGACGAAAGCTGGACGGTTCCGGTGATTGCGGGCCAGTTCTATACGCAGCTGAACGACAAGTGGTTTGTCGATGGCACGGCCGACTGGGGCATGGCCGGTGACGATACCGAGACCTGGCAGATCTATGCGGGGCTGGGCTATCGGTTCAATGAACGCTGGTCGACCCAGGTCGGCTATCGATACATGAACTTCGTCAAGGACATCGGTGGCGACGTGCTTGACACCGGCCTGAGCGGGCTTGTTGCCGGTGTGACGATCGAGTTCTGAGCGGCCCGGAACAAACCGTGTCGGACAGTAACTTCCGGCGGACATATCCTGAGCGGGTGACCCGGGTGCCGTGCTTGTCGGCTCCGGGTCATCTCCGTGAGACGGGGTGACTGACCTGATCCAGAGGACTCCCATGCGCAGAACAGCAGCAGCACAGCGGACTTTGGACGCTTTCGGCTTTCGCCTCTTCGCTCAGGTGGTGGAGGCAACCTCTTGCCCTGAGGGGACGCTGACAGGCACAGGTCGGCCGCCGTCCGGTCTGCCCGTCCCTTCACGTTCCCGCGACCACCATTGTCGCTCGAAGCGATTAGAACTTGATCCGCAAGCTGTCTCAGGCGACCTTTCCGTCAATCGGCAGGTTGCTTGAGGAATGACGCCTTACTGAGAGGAGACTATCTTGACGATCTGGTCATCACGGAAAGCAGCCCCTGAACATGAAGGCGCGACGCGCCGGGTTGGCCACCCTCCCTGCCAGTTCAAGGCGTCATCTCAAAGAACCCGCGCACATCGGCGGCGAACTCGGCGCGACTGGCCTTGCGCAGATAGAACATGTGCCCGCCGGGATAGACGCCGAAGTAAAGCCGTTCCCGCGCACCCTCGGCCCGCGTCGCCTGTTCCAGCACATAGCGCGACATGAAGTAGGGCGTGACCATGTCATAAGTCCCGTGCACGACCAGCACCTTGAGGTCGGTGTTCTGCGCCAAAGCGATGCCCACGTCATCTGGCGTGCCCACGGTCGAAGCCCGGTCAAACGCCGCATTCACGGCAAGGTTCAGCGGGTAATAGGCCCGGTCGGTGACATAGCCCAGATCGGTCCGGACATAGTCCATGAAGGGCGACAGCAGGATCCCTGTCAGCACGGTCAGGCTGCGGTCCAGTACCCCGATCCCCGGGTCCTGCGGCCGCGGATTGTCGCTGGCCTGCCCACCGTCGTAACGGTCAAGCACAAGCCCCTCGACGGCAAGCAGACTGCCCGCATAGAGCAACTGATCGATCCGCCCGTTGTTGCGCGCCAGAAGGGCAGGTTCGATGCCGATGACCTCGCTCAGCCGGGCGAAGAAGGCCGTCTGTTCTTCGGGGGTCATGCGGCCCAGTGAGGCAAGCCCCGTCAGATACTCGTTCAGCGCGTAATCTTCAGTCGCTGCCTGTGCCGCAGCATCGGTCCCGAATCCGCCCCGCCCGTGAGAGGATGCGACGGCGGCCTGCGTGGGGATCTGGGTCATGGGGAACATGAGCGAATAGCTGTCAAAGCTCGCATCGACGTTGAGTTCGGGCGAGATCATGACCGCGCGGTTCAGGTTGATCGAATACTGCTCGGCAAGAATGCGCGTCAGCGCCGCCACCCGCATCCCGCCATAGCTTTCCCCGGCAATCGCCTTGGGTGAACCCCAGCGATTGTTGACCGTCAGCCATTGCCGGATGAACTGCGCAAGGGAATCCAGATCCCCCATCGTGGTGTAATAGGGCATCGGATCGCCCAAGGCGCCATCAGCGCCGGGAAGTGTCCGGCTGTATCCGGTTCCCACGGGATCGATGAAGACCAGATCGGTAAAACTGATCCAGCTGTCCGGGTTCGGCTCCAGCCGGGCCGGGACCGGGGGAAAGCTGCCGTCCCCCGCCGTGGCGATGGTCATCGGCCCGATGGCTGCCAGATGCAGAAAGATCGAGGCGCCACCAGGCCCGCCGTTCCAGACAAAGGTCACCGGCCGCGTCGCCGGGTCCGCGCCTTCGACGATATAGTCGACATGGAACAATTCGGCGTCCGGCCGCTCCGGATCGGCCCCGACCGGCAGCATCCCGGCGCTGGCCTTGTAGTCGGGCAGGGCCTCCTGCGCCGTGGTCGACGCGGGCCAAGACGCCGCGAGACACACCAACATCAAGAAAGTTCCGAGAGCTTTCTTGATACGCGGAAGAATCATCATTTCAAACTCCACCAATGAAACACGCGGGCACGAGCACATTAACGACTCTAGCTTAGGCGAATACAAGGCACTGGCTAGCCCGTGGCTATGCCACACCGCTTCAGCTCACCGGACTCCCAAGAGTCCCGAGGCATTTCTCATGGCATTTTCCCCACCCCGACGGTAAGGAAACAAGGTCACAGTTATCCGGAAGAGTACTGGCTGGGGCGGTAGGATTCCTAGCTCTTTGAAGAAAAGACTCGAGAACGAGAACCAGCGGAGGGATTTAGGGCAGTTTCCAAGGCAGTTCGGGAACGTCGGGAGTCGCCGGTGGCCGACTGGAGGGGTATGGCCAAGGCCCGCTAACATCCCAGCCTCGGCCCCAACCGCCTTCCCGCCGCCTTACCGCTGCTGCCGCGCCCCGCCGCTGTCCCGCCACCGCCCTGCTACGATCGCTCCCCGCCGCTAGCCAAATGACTGCCGCCCCTTTCCGACCACTGACAGACCGCCAGCCGCCCCGTCGCACATGACCCGCCTGCTGACCCGCCGCCCCCTTCAACCACCGCTTCCCCGCCACAACCCCTGAGGCCATCGGTTCTCCGTGTGTGCCTAACGACCCCCGACACACCCTGAGGTTGCACCTAGATCACGAAGAAGTCCGCGCTGGTCAACGCGAGGTTCGTGCCGATCGTTGCAAACTGAACCCTAGGCAATTCGTGTCAGGCGGCTGCGGTGTAGGCGGCCATCGTGGCAGCGACTCCGCTTGTCCAGAGGCTCTTGAGCTGGATGCCGAAAGCGGCGCGTAGGTCGGGGTCTTGACCTAGGTCGCCAAAGACGCGGGTGTAGGAGAGGAAGGCTGCGGGATCATCCTTTGCGGCGAGTGCCCGGGTCTTGAGTTCGGCGGCGTGGTCGTCGTTCGGGGGGATCGCCTCGCCTGCTTCGGTCGTGCCGGCGCAGTAGCGGCACCAGAGGGCGACTTCGAGTGCGAGGCCGGAATGAGGCCTGTTTTCAGCCAGCGCCTGCCGCAGGGCGGGCAGGATGAACTTGGGCTGTCGGTTGGAACCGTCGAGGCAGAGGCGGGGGATGGTATCGCAGACTTCGGGGTTGGAAAACCGTTCGGCGATCTTTTCGCGGTAGGTGTCGTAGCTCACACCGGGGATCGGGGTGAGGGTCGGCACGATCTCGCGCTGGGTCAGGGCGTCAAGCCAGGCGACGATGCGCGGGTCGGCCATCGCGTCGTGGACGAAGTGGTGGCCAAGGAGCGCGCCGGGATAGGCGATGGCTGCGTGGCCTCCGTTGAGGATGCGGAGCTTCATCAACTCATACTTGGCCACGTCGGTGACGAACTCGGCCCCGACCTTTTCCAGCGCGGGACGGCCTTGGGGGAAGTTATCCTCGAGCACCCATTGGCGGAAGGGTTCGCAGGCGACAGGGGCGGCGTCGGTCAGGCCGAAGCGGTCGGCGACCATCTTGCGTTCACGGTCGGACGTGGCGGGCGTAATGCAATCGACCATGGAGTTGGGGAAGGCCACATTGGCCGCGACCCAGTCGGCAAAGGCGGGGTCGGACAGGCGGGCAAGGCCCGTAATGGTGCGTTGGGCGACATGGCCGTTTTCGGGAAGGTTGTCGCAGGACATGACGGTGAAAGGCGGGGTGCCGGCGGCGCGACGAGCGCGAAGGGCGGCGAGGATCATGCCAAAGGCAGTCCGGGGTGCGTCGGGGTGGGCGGCATCATGGACGATTTCGGTATGTTTCGTGTCGAATCCGTCGGTCAGCGCGTCGATGAAGTAACCGCCTTCGGTGACCGTGAGCGACACGATGCGGATTGCGGGATCGGACATCGCTGTGATGAGCGCGGCGGGATCGACGGGGACGAAGTCGATCATGGAGCCTGTGACCCGCGCAGTCAGCCCGGAGGGATCGAGTTCCACGACCGTCGTCAGCCAGTCCTGCGCTGCAAGCCGGTCGCGCATTGCAGTATCCGTGGCCCGCACGCCCGCGCCGACGATGGCCCAATCGTGGTCCTGCCCCAGCGCAAAGAGACGGTCGAGGTAGATGGCCATATGGGCGCGGTGAAAGTTGCCCACACCGATGTGAAGGAAACCGGGCGAAAGGCTGGCCCGGTCATAGGCCGGACCGGAGACATTGGTGGGAAGGGCCGCGAGGGCCTTGGCGTTCAGGGGGAGTGTCATCAGCTCATCCAGTTTCCGCCGTCGACGTTGTAGGTCTGGGCGACGATATAGTCGGAGTCGGCAGAGGCGAGGAAGACGGCCATACCGGTTATGTCTTCGGGGCGGCCCATGCGGCCAAGGGGGACGGCGAGGCCCACCTCTTTCTTCTTCTGGCCAAGTGGCTTGTCTTCGTAGCGGGCGAAAAGCGAGTCGACCTGATCCCACATGGGCGTGTCGATGACGCCGGGTGCGATGCCGTTCACGTTGATCCGGTGCCTGATGAGGTCGAGCCCGGCGGATTGGGTCAGGCTGATCACGGCAGCCTTGGAGGCGCAGTAGACGCCGACCAGCGCCTCGCCCCTCCGGCCCGCCTGAGAGGCCATATTGATGATCTTGCCGCCGCGGCCCTGCGCGATCATCACGCGGGCGACGGCCTGAAGCGGAAAGAGCGTGCCAGCGACATTGATGTCGAAGACACGGGCATAGCTTTCGCGGGTGATGTCAACGATGGGGGCAAGGTCAAAGATGGCGGCGTTGTTGAGAAGGACGTCGATGCCGCCGCCCCATTCGGCGGCACGAGCGATCCCGACGTCGATGCTGGCCTGATCGGTCACGTCCATCCTGATGCCCAGCGCATTGGTGCCAAGGCCTTCTGCCGCCTGTTCCGCACCTGCAATGTCGGCGATGACGACCTTGGCCCCTTCGTGGAGGTAGGCCTGAGCAAAGGCCAGACCGATCCCGCGCGCGGCCCCGGTGATGAGTGCAGTCTTTCCGGCAAGGCGTGTCACAGGCGTTGTCCTTTGTCGTCGAAGCGATGGATCTTGGTCGGGTCGGGAGTGAGGTAAATCGTTTCGCCGTGGCGGATGGCGACTTCTCCGCCCGCGCGGACCATGATGGTTTCGCCCAGACCCGTGTTGTTGACCCGAAAGAACGTGTCAGAGCCGAGGTGTTCCGAGACGCCGACAGTGCCCTTCCACAGACCTTCGGTCGTGGAGGTGGCGATGTGTTCGGGGCGGACGCCGATGGTGGTGGCGCTGTGCTTGGTCGCCTCGGGGCCAGTCAACAGGTTCATCTTGGGGCTGCCGATGAAGCCCGCGACAAAGGTGTTCTGCGGGTTCTGGTACAGGTGGAGGGGGCTGCCCACCTGTTCGACGCGGCCCGCGTTCAGCACGACGATCTTGTCGGCCATGGTCATGGCTTCGACCTGATCGTGGGTGACATAGATCATCGTCGTCTTGAGGCTTGCATGCAGTTCACTGATTTCAAGCCGCATGTTGACGCGCAGAGCCGCGTCGAGGTTAGACAGCGGTTCGTCGAAAAGGAAAGCCTCCGGTTCGCGGACGATGGCGCGGCCGATGGCGACGCGCTGGCGCTGACCACCCGAAAGCTGGCCAGGGCGGCGGTCGAGGAAAGAGGTGAGGTTGAGGACCTCGGCCGCGGCCATGACTTTTTTCTCCTGCTCGGCGGCGGATAGGCCGGCCATGCGGAGGGGGAAGGCGATGTTCTTGCGCACCGTCATATGGGGGTAAAGGGCATAGGACTGGAACACCATGGCCAGACCGCGCTTGGCAGGCGGGACGCTGGTCGCATCCTTGCCGTCAATGCTGATCTGACCGTCTGACACATCCTCGAGCCCTGCGATAAGCCGGAGCAGGGTGGATTTCCCACAGCCCGAAGGACCAACGAAGACGACGAATTCACCGTCTTCGATGCGCAGGTCCAGAGGCGGGATGACCTCGACGTCACCGAACCGCTTGGTCACTTTGGAAAGAGTGATCTGTCCCATGATGGTCCCTTACTTCACGGCGCCAAAGGTCAGGCCGCGAACGAGTTGTTTCTGGCTGAACCAGCCCATGATCAGGATGGGCGCGATGGCCATGGTGCTGGCTGCGCTGAGCTTGGCGTAGAAAAGGCCCTGCGGGCTGGAGAAGCTGGAGATGAACTTGGTCAGTGGGGCTGCATCCACCGTAGTCAGCGTGATGGTCCAGAAAGCCTCGTTCCAGGCGAGGATGATGTTGAGAAGGACAGTCGAGGCGATGCCGGGGATCGCCATGGGCAGAAGCACATAAAGGATTTCCGAGCGGAGCGTCGCGCCGTCCATGCGCGCGGCTTCGAGGATTTCGCCGGGGATTTCCTTGAAGTAGGTATAAAGCATCCAGATGATGATCGGCAAGTTGATGAGCATGATCACAATGATCAGGCCGAAATGGGTATCGAGCAGTTTGAGTTTGATGAAGATGAGGTAGATGGGCACAAGCACGGCCACGCCCGGCATCATCTTGGTCGAAAGCATCCACATCAGCAGGTCTTTGGTCTTGGCCCCGGGGACAAAGGCCATGGACCATGCGGCGGGAATGGCGATGAGAAGGCCGAGCGCGGTGGAGCCGATGGCGATGATGACCGAGTTCATGAAGAAGCGGAAATAATTGGCCCGGTCCATGACGGTGACATAATTTTCGGTCGTCCAGTCGAACCAGAACCAGACGGGGGGTGACAGGACGGCGTCCTGTTCGGTCTTGAAACTGGTCAGGATCATCCAGAGGATCGGGAAGAAGATCAGAAGCGCGATGCCCCAGGCGGCGAGGGTGGTGAGCGTCTTGCGGCGGGTTGTGACGGCGCGGGCCATGTCTGTCCTCCCTCACGCGTCAAGGTTCTTGCCGATCGCGCGCATCAGGAAGACAGCGACGATATTGGCAAGGATGACGGCGACAACACCCCCGGCGGCGGCTTTGCCGACGTCCGAGTTCAGGATCGACTGCTTGTAGACAAGGAAGGTCAGCGTGGTGGAGGCCGTGCCGGGCCCGCCGTTGGTGGTGACGAGGATCTCGACGAGCACGCCCAGAAGAAAGATCGTCTGGATCAGAATGACCACAGTGATGGCGCGGGACAGGTGTGGCAGGATAATGAACCAGAACCGCTTGTGCGCCGGGGCACCGTCCATTTCGGCGGCCTCAATCTCTTCGGACGAGAGTGATTGCAGTGCGGTGAGCAGGATCAGGGTCGCAAAGGGCAGCCACTGCCAGGCGACGATGATGATGATCGAGATGAGGGGTGCGTCACCCAGAAAATCGAATGGTGTGAGGCCCAGCGCCTTGAACGCCTCGGCAAAGAGGCCGTTCGTAGGGTTCATGAACATGTTCTTCCACACCAGCGCGGCGACGGGCGGCATGATGAAGAACGGCGCGATCACGAGGATGCGGACATAGCCCTGACCCCAGATCGGCTGGTCGATCAGAAGCGCCAGAAGGATACCGCCGATCACAGTGATGAGCAGCACACCGGCCACAAGGAGAAGCGTGTTGATGATGGCCTGAATGAAGTCGGGCGAGGCGACAAATGTCGTGTAGTTGTAGAAGCCGACAAAACCTGCGCGGTCGGGATATAACAGGTTGTAACGCTGGAACGAAAACCAAAGCGTTAGCACAAGCGGCACGATCATCCAGATCAGAAGCGAGATGACGGCGGGCGAGAGCATGACCCGTGCGGCGGACCGCGAGGCTTGCGTGGACATTTGTCGCTCCACTGGCTGTCGGCGATGAAGGGGGCGGGTGCCGCCCTTCCCGAAGTGTAGGAGAGGCGGCGGCCAGGGCCGATAGGGGCCCAGGAGGGACGGGGCCGGTCCGGGAGGGAACCGGCCCCGCAGGTCTAGCAGATTACTGAATGTAACCCGCGTCAGTCATGGCCTGAACTGTCAGGGTTTGCGCGGCAGCCAGTGCGTCGGCCGCAGATTTCTGACCGGCAAGAGCGGCCGAGAATTCCTGACCGACCGAGGTGCCGATACCCTGGAATTCAGGGATGGCGACAAACTGCACACCGACATAGGGGACCGGATCAACGGTCGGGTTGGTCGGGTCAGCCGAGTTGATCGAGTCCAGCGTCATCTGGGCAAAAGGAACCGCCTGATACTCGGGGTTCGCATAAAGCGACGTCCGGGTGCCCGGGGGAACGTTGGCCCAGCCTTCATTGGCGGCAACAAGGGCAGTGTATTCCTTGGAGGTTGCCCAGGCGACGAAAGCCTTGGCTGCATCCATGGAGTCGGTCGAGGCGGGGATGGCCAGCGACCATGCCCAGAGCCAGTTGCCGCGACGGCCAAGGCCGTTATCGGGGGCAAGCGCGAAGCCCACCTTGTCAGCGACTGTCGAGTCGGCACCGGTCACGAAGGACGCGGCGACGGTGGCGTCGATCCACATGCCGCACTTGCCCTGCTGGAACAGCGTCAGGTTTTCGTTGAAGCCGTTGTTCGATGCACCCGGCGGGCCGAAGTTGTTCATCAGGTCGAGGTAGAAGTCGAGAGTGGTGGCCCAGGCTTCGCCATCAAACTGGGGATTCCAGTCCATATCGAACCAACGTGCGCCGAACGAGTTGGACATGGCGGTCAGGAAAGCCATGTTTTCGCCCCAGCCTGCCTTGCCGCGCAGGCAGATGCCGTAGATCTCATTGTCCTTGTCGGTCATCGCTTCGGCGGCCTGACGGATAAAGCCCCAAGTGGGGGCCTCGGGCATTTCAAGCCCGGCAGCGGCCATCAGGTCAGTGCGATACATGACCATCGAGGATTCGCCATAGAACGGGGCGGCGTAGAGATTGTCGTCCACGGTCAGGCCGCCACGGATGGCAGGCAGAAGGTCGTCGATATCCCATTCAGCGGGCAGATCGTTGAGCGAAGCGAGCCAGCCCTGCTTGCCCCAGATGGGAACTTCGTAGGTGCCGATGGTCAGCACGTCATACTGGCCGCCCTGCGTGGCGATGTCGGTGGTCACGTTCTGGCGCAGGACGTTCTCTTCCAGAGTGACCCATTCAAGCTCGATGTCGGGGTACTTGGCGTTGAAGTCGGCGGTCAGGCCCTGCATCCGGATCATGTCGCCGTTGTTGACGGTGGCGATGGTCAGGGTCTCGGCAAAGGCGCCCGTCGAAAGGGCGCACAAGCCGGTTGCGCCCAGAAGGGCGCTGAAAGTCGGTTTCATGGTATTCCTCCCTCATTGCCCTTTTTGGGCAAATGCTTAACTAGAGGGCAAATACTCACTTGAAGACCGATTCGTGTCAATGGGGGTTACACGCCGCGGTGCGGCGTGGGTCAAGCAGTCGTCATCATCTGTCAAAGCGTGGAGCCCATCAATATTCGTCGAGAACACTCGGGCGATTACCAATGGTCAGAGCCCGAGCTTGTCGCGCGGCGGGCCCGGGAATGTGCTGAAGGCGGGCGCTCCATCAGGTTCACCGATCAATTCGCGGACGGCCCGCACCGCCTGATCGATGGCAGAATGGGCATAGGCATAAGCGCCGGAATCCGCGTTGGCGACACTGATCCGGCCCCAGGGTTTGCGCGCCTCAAAGATAGGCAGCGGACCGTCGGGCCAGAAAGTATCCCACGGGCGCATGTATTCGTAGGCGTAGCCGTGGCTCCAGCGGTTGCAAGTGATGCCTTCGATGTCGGTCGAAGGATCAAAGCTCGTCCCGGCCAGCGCGCGGGACAGGAGATCCCGGATCGAACGTTCCATATCCTCGAACGTGAGTGTGACGAGTTGCCGCCGGCCCGACAGCGCCTGTTCGCGGGATGAGAGACCCGGTTCGACCAGCACCTTGGACAGGTGCAGGATGACCGGATCAGACGGCACATCGGCAAACTTGTAGTCCCCCATGGAGACGGGGAAGTCGATTTCAAAGCCGCTCCAGAAGTTGCCGCGGGCGCGGGCACCGTCGATCTTGAGTTCGTCGAGTGCCTCCCAGTTGCGAAGCTGGACGTTGGTGTAGATGAGCGGCACCTTCTGCTGGTCATTCAGGGCGGTGATCTGTTCTGCGCTGATCTCGTCCGTCAGATAGGGGATGACCCGATGCCAGCAGGCAAGGACGACATTCCCGGCCTTGACCGTCTGAAGTCCATCCGTCCCGGCGTAAGTGACCGTGACGGATTCGGCTGTCGCAGGGTCGCCGTCATGGGCGACCTTGACGACCGTTGAATTGAGCCGGATGCGGACAGGATTGTCGGGCAGGTCAAGCTGGCTGTAATCGACGCTTTCGGTCGCGAGGTCTTCCATCGTCGTGCCTGCAAGCGCGTTGGGAAGCATCGCACGTACAAGGGCCCGGGCAATTCCGGCGTTCCCATCGGGGAAGTGGTAGATGTAGTAATCCGGGTCGGTAAAGGCGAGACGGCCCGAAGGGCTGTGAGCAGGGTGAACGGCTTCGCCAAGGTCCATGCCGTCAAAGCCCGGATTCCAGTTGCCCCTTGCATCAAGCGCCGTTGCCGCATCGATGCCGACACCGAAATAGCCTGCTGTCGAATTCTGGAAGTAATCGACCACCTGCGGGTCAGCCTTGACGTAGTCGAGGAGGAACTCCTTGTAGGTGATCTGGCTAAGCTTATCGAGCCGTTCTTCCGGCGTCATGCCGGGAAGGTAATCGCCGGGCGCATCGATGAGAGCGATGATATCGGCCTTGGCCTGTTCGTTCATAGGGGTCTGAGCGACCCATTCGGCGGTATCGTCCGTGCGGATGACCAGTTTGTCCACGCCCCACTGGGCCTTGTCGAAAAAGACAGCGCCCGAGAGGCCACGATCTTCTGACCAGGCCTGATCATAAAACTCTTCGAACCTTGCGGGGACGATGCCCACATCAGACAGAAGCTGGTTCACGGCCGGGCTGAAATAGCTGGGCGTCTGCATGGATTGCGAACCGCCATAGCCGATCAGAAGTTTGCCATTGGACGCAGTGAACGCGTTGCGCTTGGCATGACCACCGAAATCATCGAGCGGGTCGATGACAAGGACCTTTGCATCCGGGCGCTGCTGGAGAAACAGAAATGCTGCCGCAAGGCCGGAGATACCGCCACCGACAACCACAAGATCATAATCCTGACCCGAGTCTGTGATAGTCGGATTCGAGGCCCAGAAGCTTCCGTCGCGGATCGCGTGCATGACGTTGGATGTGGAATCCGTCTGACCACGAAGCCCGGTCAGCGCTGGCGGATAGGTCGTGTCCTGAGCCGCGGCAGGGGTTGCCCCAAAGCTGAACCCGCCAAGGGCCGCACCGCCGATGGTGAGAGCCACGCCGTCAAGAAAATCGCGTCTGCTGATTGGCCGATCCATACCCAGCCGCTTGTCCTTGTCTGACCACGCCATCCCATTGCTCCTGTCGGGATTATTGAATGGACGCATGGTTGGACAAGGACAGGACTTGAATCAAGCCTTGGATTTGTCTGCTGCACCCACGGCGATCAGACGCTCTGCTGTCGCCTCGTTCGTGATGAGGCCGTTGATAAGGTGGCCGCGCAGAGCGGCGCGGATTGCCTGTACCTTGCCTTCGCCGACGGCGACGGCAGTGACCGGACGGTCCGCCGCACGGGGGATCGGGGCAGAGGCGACGCGGGTGTTGAAGTCGCAATCCATCAGGTGTCCAGCGCTGTCATAGATCCAACTTGTGATCTCGCCCGCCGCACCGGCGGCAAGGAGTTCGGCCAGATCGGCGTCCGACAGGAAGCCGTCCACCATCAGCGGGGCCTGACGGCTCATCTGACCGATGCCGACAAGGGTAAAGTCAGCCTCGGCACAGAGGGCCATCGTATTGCGGACGGGCTCCTGCCCGTGAAGGATGCGGAGTTCTTCGGCATCCTTGGCAAGAACCGGCAGCGGATAGGGATAATGGCGGGCACCGATCCGGTCGGCCATGCGGATGACGGCGTTGTATGGGGTGGCCGAGCCGTCGGACATCATGTTGCCAAGAAGCGAGACGACGCGATGCTGCGGGCAGTCCATCGCAGGGAGTTGCTCCACCGTCGCCTTGAGCGCGCGGCCCGTGCCCAGCGCGATGATGCGGGGCTCTGGCGATTTGAGGATTAGATCAAGCTCGGCGGCAGCTGCAATGGCGACCCCGGTGAGCAGGTCCGGCGCTTCGGGGTCGGACGGGACGACCTCGGCTGTGCGGAGGCCGAAGGTTTCGATCAGGCCGCGCGACAGGTCCATGCAGCGGCCGATGGGGTGGTCGATACGGACCTTGACCAACCGTTCACTGACAGCCATCGCGACAAGACGCTGGGCCGTCTGGCGCGAGATACCAAGCTTGCGGGCGATTTCGTCCTGCGTATTGCCTGCAACATAATAGAGCCACCCTGCGCGTGCGGCGTCGTCCAGGCGCGTAGTTTCCGAGGAGAAGCGTCCGATGGTCACGGCGAGGGATCGTCCCTGAGTAGGTCGGGATAAAGGGTCGCAAAGGCGGCCCAAGAGTCAATTGCCCGCAACGGAGGGTCGATGTCAAACACCCTGCTCTGCATGTGACTGCCACCAGTGAAGAGAACCACCTGCATTCCGGCGGCGCGGGCGGCAAGGATTCCAGGGCGGCTGTCCTCGATCACGAGGCATTCGGCGGGGTCGGCCCCCAGCTCGGAGGCGGCATGAAGGAAGAGGTCGGGCGCGGGTTTGCCGCGGGCCACAAGGCTTGCCGTAAAGACCCGCGGGAACAGCGTATCTAGCCGCGCGATCGCAAGCGACCGGGCCGCGCGTGGCGGACTGGAACTGGTGGCAACACAGCTAGATACGGTCAGCCGACCCAGAAGATCATGAATGCCTGGGGTTGGGCGCAAGTCGATTTCGAAACGTTCCAGCAGCCGGGCCCGGTAGCGGGCTTCGAAATCAGCAGGCAGGGTGACCTTGAAGCTGTCGCGGATCACCTGCGCCACGGTCGGAAAACTGCGCCCGAGAAAGTTGTCGCGCACATAATCAAGGTCGATGTTCACGCCCTGCGCCGCCGCTTCCTCGATCAGGATGCGGGCGGACAGCACCTCCGAGTCGATAAGAACGCCGTCACAGTCAAAGATGATGAGGGAAACCGACATGTCGGGATCTGCCATTGATGAAATCGCCGAACCATAGACCGCCTTACCTTTGCCTGACCATGCCGTTTCAACGCGCCTTGTACTGCAAGAGCAGGTTCTGAGGGTGTGGCGTTGAAAACTCGGGCGGAGTGCAGCAATCTCTCTGCGCCCGTGAAGCTGACGATTGCCCTAATGAACAGATGCCCCCTGACTCTGCCCCGCGCCGCGCGTCAAATCTTCTCAACCAGTCGCACGAGAGGCTCGAGAAGGACCTGAACGTCCACGCTGGCGACGGGCTCCCTTCGTGGAAGATGCAGAAGAACGTCCAGGCCAACGACGCGCACGACGAGCAGTCTATTTGGCAGGCCATCGAAGCATGGCAGGACAACGAACTCGAGAATGATGAACGGGCATCCTCGGCAGATCAGTCGGGATTGGTGCGGCTTTGATCCGCCGGAGAAGTTCCTCTCCTGTCATACGATCTGCAGATCAAGGCGCTGACCAAGGAGGCGAACGAGATCAAGAAGTTTTCCCGGTCGGCGGCGATTCTCGAGCTCAAGGTGAAGCTGCAGCGCGACGCCAAGACACCCGCCGTTGCCACACGGCCATCATTGACCGGCAGGCCACTGCGATCATCCCGATCCGCAAGAACGGGCGGCCGTGGAAAGAGGACTGCCCGGCGGCAATCGCCAGAAACGAAACCCTGCGTGCCACCCGGTACTGTGGCAGGGCATTCTGGAAGCGCTGGACCGGACACCACGTCCGAAGCCGGATCGAGGCGAAGATGCGCTGCCTCAAAGCCTTCGGTGAGCGCATCGCCGCAAGAGACCCCGACTGCCAGACCGCCGAAATCCAGATACGCGTCGCCCTCATGAACCGCTTCTTAGCCCTCGGAACGGCCGAGATCGTCCGCGTGGCATCATGCTCGATGGGAAAGGGGCTCTCACGCCTCAGGCGTGAGTTAAGCAACAACGCCACATCAGAGCCAGATCGATTCATCCTCGACCCGATCCGCCAGATGCCGGGACCGAACAGCTCGGGTCTTGGCCGAGGGGATGGGGACGGCCCGGGCTGCGGTGCAGTGCCGGGCCGTTCCTTTGGGTGGTATTGGTGCTGCGGGTGGTATTGCAGGACGATTGCGCAGGAAATGAATCGATTTCCGCAGTTTTTTGAAACTATCCCGCGTGGAATTCCGTATCTTGGACAGGAACAGGGAAACAGGAGGACCGGGATGCTGAGAGTTTTCATCGTTGTGGCAAGTCTGCTGATCGCCGCCTTGCCTGCGCGGGCGCAGGATGCCGAGGCGATCCGGGGGGTCATCGCCGAGCAGTTGGAGGCCTTCAATGACCGCGATGCAGTGACCGCGTTCACCTTTGCGAGCCCGGCGATCAAGGGGCTGTTCGGGAATGCGACTAACTTTGGCATGATGGTGCAGAACGGATATCCCATGGTCTGGGACAACCGGGATGTGCAGTTCAAAGAGCTTGAGGATGTCGGCGGGCAGTTGGTGCAGCGGCTGACGCTGCGGGATGCCGATGGCGTGCGGTACGCGCTGGATTACTACATGATCGAGACAGCGGAAGGCTGGCAGATCAACGGCGTCTCGGTGGTGCCGATGCCGGATGTGGGAGCGTGAGGTCACTCTGCCGAATTGTCGGCAGAACTGTCTTTGTGTGCGGCCGGTTTACCGGTCTTGGGTCGTCGGTTGAGGAATAGAAGATCAAAGTGCATCGCCCGCCTTTCCTTGGGATGGCGCCATCCTGACTCTACCTCTGCCAACACAAAGCGCCGTTTTCGCATCCAGAGGATCGCGTCGGGCACAGTCCATTCGCCTTCGTAAACGGCGGTTACCGCGACCTCCATGCGAACGGCCCTGATCCGAGGCAGCCAGGCAGTGATGCCTGCCATAACGTTGCGCTCATAGCCCTGACAGTCGAGCTTGAGGAAGATTCTGTCGTCGGGACCGGCAATGCGGGGCAGGATCGTGTCGAGCGTTAAGACGTCAACGGTTTCTTCGTGAACGGTTCCGACCTTGGGGTGAATGCGTTCGAAAACCGGTGTCGCCTTTCGGATGGACGAGGAGACGCGGTCCTGTGAGACCTTGATGACCGTCTGGCCATCCGTGTCGCCGATTGCAGCGCGATGGGTATTCCAGCCTTCATAATTGGCCGCAGTGGCGGTCAGCTTTTCGTATACATCCGATATCGGTTCAAAAGACTCGATGCGGCCATTGTAACCAACCTGGCGGAGATAATAGCCAGTTTGTCCGATGTTTGCGCCCACATCGACGTAAAGCGAGATGTTCTCTCGTTTGAAATAGCGGGCTTCAGTCAACATTCGTCAGGAAAGATGGTGCTATTGGTCTTTCTGTCAAGTCCCGCTGTTGCGCGAGGGCGGGTCGCTCCGTGACGGTGGGCCAAATCCTTGTTCATTCCTGACGCCTAGGTCTGGGCGCTGCCGGGCGGGTGACTGCCGGGGCGCGCGTGGATGTGGCGGGCGGGGTGTGGGTCGGGCGGCGCTTTGGCGCGCCAAGCCCCGTCCGCCTTGCGGAAAGGGGATTTCATGAACAAGGCAATCACTGACGGGCTGGTCCTGATGCCGCCGCCCTTTGCGAGCGGGCTTTCAGTCTGGTCGAGCGGCGACGGAACGCCGGGATCGGATACCTATGCTGGTGCTGGCGGCGGCGTTTACGTCCCGGCCGATCAGGACTTTGCAGGCTGTCTGGAGATCCTGAAATCCGCAAGCACCCAGAAGCTGCGCTATATGGGCGAGACGACGATCCTGCCGGGCTGTTATCTGCAGGTGACGGCGCGGGTGAAGGCGATTGCAGGCGCACTGCCTGCGGTGCGGATCGCCGGTTATCCGGCCAATTCGGCGGGCGCGCAGGTGGGCGGGTTGACCACGGTCGGGCCGTCGAAGCAACTGACCACCTATGGACAGGTTGTCGAGGTGACGGCGATCATCGGCACCGGACAGCGGACCGGGGTCAACATGGTCTGGAACGGGGCGATCTATGGCCATCTGGGGCTGGACCTTACCGGGCCGAATGGCGGGCTGGTGAGGATTGATGACATCCGGATCGAGGATGTCACGAGCGTGTTCATCCGGGATATGATGGCGCAGGTGGATGTGCGCGATTACGGCGCAAAGGGTAACGGTACCACCAATGATGCGGCGGCCTTCGTGGCGGCGGATGCGGCGGCGAACGGGCGCGAGGTTCTGGTGTCGAAAGGCACCTATTACCTGAACGGCGATGTGACCTTTACCAACCGGGTGCGGTTCGAGGGGACGGTTGACGTGCCCACGGACAAGCGGTTCATCCTGCAGAAGAACTTTGACCTTGCCACCTATATCGATGCCTTTGGCAACGAGGAGACGGCGTTCAAGAAGGCCTGGCAGGCGCTGTTGAACTTTTCCGACCACGACAGTCTGGATCTGTCGGGGCGGCGTATCGGACTGTCGGCGCCGGTCGACATGCAGGCGGCGGACCCAGGCAAGACGACCTTTGCCACAAGGCGGATCATCCGGAACGGGCAGTTCCAGCCGATTGACGGGACCGCCTGGAGCGATGCGGTTGTCACCAGTGCAGGCACCTATTCCACGAGTTCGCCAACGACACTGACCAATGTGGCCAACATCGCCAACATCAAGGTCGGCAGTCTTGTCACGGGAAATGGCGTGGGCCGCGAGATCTATGTCCAGGAGGTGAATGTGGCGCAGCAACGCCTCACGCTGAGCGCCGAGCTTTATGATGCGGCAGGCACGCAGACCTACACCTTCCGGCGGTTCAAATACATGCTGGATTTCTCGGGCTACGACGACCTGTCGCAGATTTCCATGTCGGAGATCGAGTTTCAGGGAAATGGCGTCGCCAGTTGTGTGATGCTGCCGCCTTCAGGGTCGATCATCCAGTTCCGGGACTGCTATTTCACAAAGCCCAAGGACCGGGGGATCACCTCGATCGGAGGGGGTTGTCAGGGGATGATGATCGACCGCTGCCAGTTCCTGTCGAACGAGCAGTCGGTGAATGTCGAGGACCGCAAGACCATTGCGATCAATGCCAACGCCAATGATGTGAAGATCCGCAACAGCCGGATCGTGATGTTCAAGCATTTTGCGGTGCTGGGCGGGGGTGGGACGGTCCTGACGGGCAATCACTGGTTTCTGGGCGACAGCAGCACTGATGGGGTGCGCAAGGGGGGGCTGGTCATCACATCGCCTAATCCCAAGACTATCATCACCGGCAACTACATCGACAACAATTTCATCGAATGGACAAACGAGCATGACGCGACGCCCAACATGTCTTCGCAGTTCAGTTTCGGTGCGCTGACGATCACGGGGAATGTCTTTACCGCCAATGACGTGGCCCCATGGTTCACGTGGATTGTGGTCAAGCCCTATGGGACTGGGCATTTCATCAACGGGTTCAGTGCGACGGGCAATGTGTTCCGGACGGTCAACGGCAACATCAGCCGGGTCGAGAAGGTGGACACGACCTTTGCGGATCTGGATTACAGCCGGATGCGCAACATCACCTTTGCCGGGAATACCTTTAACGGGATCGACACGGAAACAAGCAATCCGCTGTATGTGCAGCATGTGCAGGCGACTGAAAGCAAGACATGGACGGCGGCCACATCGGGAAAGCTGCCGTTCGGAGGCTGGGCGCGGTTTGTCGAAAGTGTCACGCCGGATGGAAAACTGGTGAATGCGTCGAATGCGGCGGTCTATGAGGCACCCTATACCGAGACCGAGCTGGGGTCGTCCCGGACGCAGTTCCGCATGGTTTTCGGCACGGCCGTGTCGGGGACGGTGCTGGCGGCGGTGCGGATGGATAATCCGGTCTGATCTGGCTGGGACACTTTGGACAAAAGGGCACTTGCGGGTGCCCTTTTGCGTTGGGGCGCTTGGTGATTGCCTTAGTTTTGGGCAGACCCGCGTTCTCCCGGACGGGAAAGCGGCCGAGGATGCGGTCACCTGTGGCATTGTCCAGGGCAGTCTTTGCATGATGGGAGCGGAGTTTTCCGGGAGTACGGGCCATAACGCTGCAGACGATCCCTGAGGGGCAGACCGAACCCGCCCAGCCACGGGCTGTGGGGGAGTTGCGGCTGAAGGTTGCGGTGCGCGACGGGGCCACGCGGATTTCAGGCTTGCGGCAGCAGGGATCGCTCAAGGCATTGTTCCCGCATGGGGCGGGGCCCGCGCTTGAGGCCGTGTTTCTGAACACGGCGGGCGGGCTGACCGGGGGCGACCGGATGCGGATCGCTGCCGAGGTGGGGCCGGGGGCACGGGTTGTGATTTCGTCCCAGGCGGCGGAGCGGGCCTACCGGGCACGGGGGCCGGTGCCGGCGCGGGTGCAGGTGACGCTGGATGTGGCGGCAGGGGGCCGGGTGGACTGGCTGCCGCAGGAGACGATCCTGTTTGACGGGGCAGCGCTGGAACGGCGGTTGGTGGTGGATCTGGGGACGGGTGCACGGGCGCTGATCGTGGAGTCGGCCATTCTGGGCCGCGAGGCGATGGGCGAGACGGTGCGGCAATTGCGCCTGTCGGACCGGTGGGAAATCCGGCAGGCGGGGCGGATCGTCTTTGCCGATGCGCTGCGGTTCGGCGGCGATGCGGCGGCGCTGATGGCATGGCCGGGCATCGGCAGTGGGGCACGAGCCTGGGCCGGGCTGATCTTTGCCGGGCCGGATACGGCGGGCTTTCTGGACCCGGTGCGGGCCTTGCTGCCTTCGACCGCCGGTGCGAGCCTTGTGCGCGAGGGCATTCTTTTCGTGCGGATTCTGGCGCAGGACGGGTTTGTGCTGCGCCAGTCGCTTATTCCCGTGATCGAGCGCCTGTCGGGCGCTGCACTTCCCAAAGTCTGGAGACTGTGAACCGATGCAACTGACCCCCCGCGAAAAGGACAAGCTGTTGATCGCGATGGCCGCCGAGGTGGCCCGTAAGCGGTTGGCGCGTGGCGTGAAGCTGAATTACCCCGAGGCGATCGCATTGATCACCGATTTCGTGGTCGAAGGCGCGCGCGACGGGCGGTCGGTGGCCGACATGATGGAGGCGGGCGCCCATGTGGTGACGCGGGCAATGTGCATGGAGGGCGTGCCCGAGATGATCCATGACGTGCAGGTCGAGGCGACGTTCCCGGACGGGACGAAGCTTGTCACGGTGCACGAGCCGATACGCTGAGCGGGAGGGATGGCAATGATTCCAGGTGAAGTGATCGTGGCTGAGGGCCAGATCGAGTTGAACAAGGGGCGGACGCAGGTGGTGGTCATGGTGGCCAATACGGGCGACCGGCCGGTGCAGGTGGGATCGCATTACCATTTCGCGGAAACCAATCCGGCGCTGGACTTTGACCGGGCGGCGACGCGGGGGATGCGGCTGGATATAGCTGCCGGAACTGCGGTGCGGTTCGAGCCAGGCCAGCGGCGGGAGGTGAAGCTGATCCCGCTGAGCGGGGAGCGGACGGTTTACGGGTTTAACGGGAAGGTCATGGGCGGGCTTTGATCCCGGTCTACGCTGCGTTGCAGCGTGATTTTACTAGGCATGTGCTGCAAAGCGGCGCAAGGTGACAGGTGAAGCTCCTGAAATGAATCGGACCCGAGCGATGATGACGACTTCCTTACTGCGGAGCACGATGGCCTTCTGGACGCTGATGGCCGAGACTCAGACGGTCATGACTCTGCGGATCATGGGGATGGCGGGGCTTTGGCCGGTGCATCCGGACGAGAATGAACGTATGGTGGCCGAGAAGGGGCCGGCCTTTGCCCGCGCGATGATGGCGGGGTCGATGGCTGCGATGCGCGGGGAGAGCCCGGACCGAGTCGCCATGGCGGCGATGCGGCCGTTGGGGCGCAAAACGCGGGCGAATGTGAAGCGGCTGACGCGCGGGGGGTGAGCGCGGGGCGGTGACGCGGGCGGTTTCACCGGATCTCTTGCCGTAGTTTTTCGAGATGGGCCGGGAAGGCGCGGGCCGAGATATCAGCTTCGCGGACAAGGTTGTCGAAATGGCGGCGGATGGCCTGGATGCGTTCGGTGTCGCGGAAGGCGAGGTAGTTGCGGCCGAGGTAGAGCACGGCGAGGAGCGGGCCGAAAACGGTGACGGGGGCCGAATAGAGGCGACGGGCGTCGAAGAGGACCACGCGGAGCGTGGGGTAAAGTTGGTCGTGGAGCGCGAGGAAGAAGTCGATCTGCCTCAGGCGGATGTCGGCTGAGAGACCCGCATAGTAGCCTTCGGCGCGAGCGAAGCTGCCCAGTTCATGTACGGGCATCGCCATTTCATAATCTGACCGGCCCTGCCGCATCCAGGTGAGGCGGTCGTGGCTGGCGTTCATCGCCTGTTCGGTGGTGCGGCCGAGCGAGGGTTCGTATTCCCAGCGGAGCATTTCCGGCGTCTTGAGCATGTCGGGCAGGGCGGCAGGGACGTGGCGGATCTTGTAGCCGGCGGCCTCTTGGTGCCAGGCAAAGATCTGTTCGTCGACGAGGGCGCGGGGGGCCTCGGTCATCGACATGGCGGCGGCGATGAGGTCGGCGGCGCGTTCGGGGCGGGCGGAGAGACCGAGGAGCCAGTCTGAGGAGACTCCGAGGGCCGAGGCGCATTCACCGACGATCTGGGCGTTAGGCAGGCGGGCACTGTCGGTGGCAAGGAGTTGGGAGACGGTGGAGCGGTCAGCGCCGATATGGCGGGCGACATCGGCCTGCGACAGGCCGCTTTGCGCCATGGCTGCCGAAAGGCGGGTGCGGAAGATGAGGGCGCGGTCGCGTTTGTCAGTTTTGGGCTGCATTGGTGATTTTTATCAACGATGGTGGATTTATGTTGCCTAGATACGCCGTGCCGCAGCGACTGGGCAAGTGTTAGCGTTCTTGCCAGTTCCGCCGGGGAAGGCGGGCAGGGAACGGCGGGACAATGGCGGGCAATGAGCATGCGGGCGCGGTGGATGCGCGCAATGTGACCCTGGCCGTGGAATGGCCGACGGTGGCGTTGCTGGCAGCGTGTTACGGGGTCTGGATTTTCGGTATCTTCGTGCTGGCAGAGTGGTCGCTGTGGCTGGCCGTGCCGTTGGTTGCGATGGCGGTCGCGCAGCATTCGTCGTTGACGCATGAGGCGATCCACGGGCATCCGACGCGGTATGAGGCGGTCAATGCGCTGCTGCTGATCCTGCCGCTGACCCTGTGGGTTCCCTATCTCAGGTTCAAGGATCAGCATCTGGCGCATCACCATGATGAAATCCTGACCGATCCCTATGACGATCCGGAGTCCAACTATATGGACCCTGCCATCTGGGACCGGTTGCCGGGCTGGGCGCAGATGATCCTACGGGTCAACAATACGCTGGCCGGGCGGATCGTGATCGGGCCGCTGGTGGGTCTGTTCTTTTTCTTGCGGGGCGATCTGGCCCTGATCCGGGCGGGGGACCCGCGGGTTCTGAAGGGTTGGCTTTTGCATCTGGGGCCGCTGGCCGTCACGCTCTGGATCGTGGCGCTGTCGCCGATGCCAGTCTGGGCCTATCTTCTGGCGGTCCATTTCGGGCTGGGGCTGCTCAAGATCCGGACGTTTCTGGAACACCGGGCGCATGAGAAGGCGCGTGGGCGGACGGTGGTGATCGAGGATCGCGGGCCGCTTTCGGTGCTGTTTCTGAACAATAACTTCCATGTCGTGCATCACATGCATCCCAAGGTGGCGTGGTATCGCCTGCCGGGAATCTATGCGGCGCGGTCGGAGCACTATCTGTCGCGGAACGACGGCTACCGGTATCGCAGCTATGCCGAGGTGTTCCGGTCCTATTTATGGAAAGCGAAAGACCCGGTTCCGCATCCGTTGTGGCGGAAATAGCGGGCGGCGCATTGTTGTTCCCGTGGCCCGGTGACAGAACGGGGCGATGGATTTGTGGATACCTGTCACGCTGACCGCTGCCGCGGCCCAGACCCTGCGGTTCGTGCTGCAGAAGAAGCTGTCGTCGACCAAGCTGTCGACGGCCGGGGCCACGTTTGCGCGCTTTGCATATTCGGCGCCGATCGCGGCGGTGATGGCGCTTTTGTATTCGCAGCAGTCGGGGCAGCCTTTGCCCGCGATCCCGCCGGTGTTCTGGGCTTATGCGCTGACCGGGGGGGCGGCGCAGATCATTGCGACGAACGCCTTGGTGGCGCTGTTCCGGGAGCGCAACTTTGCCGTCGGGCTGACGTTCAAGAAGACCGAAGTGCTCATGAGTGTCCTCGTCGGGATTCTGGTGCTGGGCGAGGGCGTGACGGCCTGGGGCTTTGCAGCGATCTGTCTGGGTCTGGTGGGCGTGTTCCTGTTGTCGGACCCGCCGGGTGGGACGGGGCGGTGGTATCACCGGATCTGGAACCGGGCGGCGGGGCTGGGTCTTTTGTCGGGGGCGTTTTTTGCCGTGTCGGGGGTGGGGTATCGGGCGGCGTCGCTGTCACTGGGGAGCGGTGATCCGTTTCAGCGGGCGGTGGTGACACTGGCCTGTGTCACGGCAGTGCAGGTGCTGGCGATGGTGCTGTGGCTGTCCTGGCGCGAGGCGGGCGAGATTTTGCGCGTGCTGAAGGCGTGGCGAATGGCGTCGGTGGTGGGGCTTGCGTCCTTGGTCGGGTCGACCTGCTGGTTCTGGGCGTTCACCTTACAGACGGTGGCCTATGTGAATGCGCTGGGGCAGGTCGAGTTGATCTTTGCGCTGACGGCGTCGGTGTTCGTGTTCGGCGAGAAGGTCTCGGCCCGGGAATGGCAGGGGCTGGCGGTGCTGACGGCGAGTATTCTGGGGCTCGTGCTGGTGACGTAAGGGGGTGCACCCGCCCCAGGTGCGGGTTGTCGCGTGGGGGTGGTGCACCGAAGCGCACCCTACCTTGAATTGACCAAGGCCATCGCCTTTGTCACGCGGTGCGGGTGATGTCGTGCGGCCGGACGTCTTGGCGTTCGGCCAGCCTTTGCCCCCCGAAGGGCAGGGGCCTTCCCCCGGCGGGGCAGGTGCCATCCTTCTGTGAGACTAACTGGACCGAGGCCGATGGAGAAGGCGGGGGATGAGCGCGGCGGTGGCTCCACCCGAGCCCCCGCCGATCCCGCACGGTGGAATGGCACCTTCGGGCAACCAATCAAGCCCGATCAATCGAGGTCCGGATGCCCCTGCAACCCCAGTCGCATGACGATACGGGCTTCGTCATCGGCGTTCTTGAAGTAAGGGACGGTTTCGGGCGGGGCGGGGTCGTGGAGACGGGCGGTGAGTTCGGCAAGGACGACCTGGGTGATGAAGGGCAGGTCGAAGCTGCGGGCCTGATCAAGGAGGACCCATTGGAGAAGGCTCAACTCGTCGGCGGCGCGGGAGAAATCGTCTGGGTCGGTGGCGAGGTGGGCCGCGTCGGCGAGAAAGAAGCGCGCGTCAAAGCGGCGGGGCCGGCCGGAGGGTGTTACGGCGCGGAAGACGAATTGCAGCGCGCTGGCGTCGGGGCGGTGGCCGGTGGCGGCAAAGCCTGACCAGTCGGGCGGCGCGTCGTACCAGGTGGCGGGCTGGCCGAGGATCTGGCCTGTTTCCTCCCACAATTCGCGGATTGCGGCGGTGGCGAGCGCGTGGGGCGCGCGGGGGCTGTCCTGGGCCAGACGGCCAGCACAGAGCGCGGGCAGGGGCGCGTGAAGGGGGATATGCGCGTCTGCATCGTCAACGGCGCCGCCGGGAAAGACGAATTTCATCGGCATGAAGGCGGCAGTCTGGCCGCGCTGGCCCATCAGGATGGACGGGCGGGTTGTGCGGTTGCGGACTACGATCACGGTGGCAGCGTCGCGGATCGCGGTCTTGTCGGTCATTCTGTCCCCACCGTCAGGCGGTGTCGCCAAACCCGTGCATCCGCCGCGCCCATTGGATCGCCACGATGGCGCCCTTAAGCCTGGGCAGAAGATAGAGGGAAAGGGCCACGCAGCCAACGGCAAAGACGGTGAAGGTCACCAGAGGCTCGGGCCGGAAGCGGACAAAGAACATCAGGATCAGCGGCGCCATGAGATGACCCACGATCAAGATGGTCAGATAGGCGGGGCCGTCATCGGCGCGGTGGTGGAACAGTTCCTGCCTGCACACCGGGCAAGTGTCCTTGACCTTGAGATAGCCGTTGAACAAGTGGCCCTGCCCGCAGTTCGGGCAGCGCTGGTTCAGGCCACGCCGGATCGCGGGCCAGGTGGGCCGATCATCTTCCATAGTCACGGTCTGGTCCGTCATCGCGATGCTCCTTGACCGGGAAGCCAATGCGCCTGTCGCGGCACTTTGGAAAGGGGGCAAAGCGCCCTTGTGGCGCGATGTCGCTGGCTTGTGAATGGGGCGGAGAGATTCCTTCACCGGACTGCGACGGAAGTTGCGGCATAGGGCGTTCTACTTGTGAGTTCGGCGGATGAGCCCGGAGCTTAGGACATGAGAACCTCTGGAGAGTGGTGAGGATGAGAAAGACGATTGTTATGGCCGGTCTGATGGCGGCCCTGCTTGGCAGCGCCGCTCTTGCACAGAATGCGGCTGCGCCCGCTGCCCCCGCCGATGCGGGGCAGGAGATGGGCATGGGGCCTGAAGGCATGATGGGCATGGTTGGCATGGACCCGGCCATTGGCGGTCGCATGGGGTCGGGCATGGGCATGTCCTTTACATTGCTTGACACCAATGGCGATGGTCAGGTCACCGTCGAGGAGATTGAGGCCCGGCAGGCGGCCTGGTTTGCGACGGCTGATGCCGATGGCAGCGGTGGTTTGAGTGCCGAGGAAATGGTTGCCATGGCCGAGAGGGCGCGCCATGAGCTGCTGGCAGCGGCGATGACCGAGCGTGTGGCCCGGATCGACGACAATAGCGACGGTCAGGTGCAGGCCGAAGAAATGACGGCGCGGATGCCGAACCCTATGATGACGATCTCTGTGCTGGATGCCGATAATGACGGCGCCATCACGCAGGCCGAGTTCGATACGGCCCATGAACGCTTTGACAATCGTGGCCCCTGTGGCGAGCGTCTTGGCGAACAGCGCGGTGAGCGCGGCAGCCGGGGCTGGGGTTTCTGGAACCATACCCAAGGCATGCACGGCGGCTGAGGTGCAATGTGACGAGTACCAGCCCGGAACTGTCTGCATGGACGGCACCGGGCCGGTTTTTTGAGGACTGCACGGATGAACATGGCGCAGGCAATTCAGGATTAACGCAGTGCCGAGTCATGATCCCGATGGTGCGCTTCTTTTGGCATATGCCAATGGCGATCCGCTTGCGGCGCGGGACCTGACGGCGCGGCTTGCGCCAAGGGTTCTGTTGCAGGCGGTGCGGATGCTGGCCGACCGGGCCGAGGCCGAGGATGTGACGCAGGAGGCGATGTTGCGCCTGTGGCGATCTGCTGCGGGCTGGCGGCAGGGCGAGGCCAAGGTCTCGACCTGGCTTTACCGGGTGACAGTGAATCTTTGCACGGACCGGCTGCGGCACCGTGGCCGGGGTATGGCATTGGACGATGTGACTGAGCCGGAAGATCCGGCGCAGTCGGCCGCGGCCGCGATGCAGGAACGGACGCGCTTGCAGGCCCTGTCGGACGCTTTAGCGCAACTGCCCGAGCGGCAAGCGCAGGCGGTGGCGCTGCGGCATCTGGAAGGTCTCGGCAATCCGGAGATTGCCGTGATCATGGACATCACGACCGAGGCGGTGGAGAGTCTGACCGCCCGTGGTAGAAGGGCGCTCGCGACGATACTGGCCGGGCGCAAGGCGGAACTGGGGTACGAGGATGACTGAAAAGGACAAAGACAACTTCGCGTTCTACGACCTGTTTGCCGAGGCACGGGGCGTTGCAGCAGAGCCCGGGGAAGACCTGATGGTGCGCATCCTGGCCGATGCGGCGCGAGTGCAGGCGCGGCCTGAGGCGGTCGCTCCGGTTCTGGTTTCGATGGGGGGCTGGCGCAATTGGCTGGCCGCGATTGGCGGATGGCCCGCGGCGGGCGGTATTGCGCTGGCGACTGTGGCGGGCGTCTGGATCGGCGTGGCCGCGCCCACGGGATTGGCGACGCTGGCAAGCGGAGTCTGGGGCGAGACGGTGACTGTCGAGCTTTATGCGGATGATGATCTGCTCGGGCTTCTGGAGGGTTGAGAGATGGTGGATAACATGACGACGACCCCGCCGACGGTGCCGGTGGCGCCGATGAAGCGGTCCATCATGCGGTGGATCGTAGTTGCCTCTCTGACCGCGAATTTTCTGGTGGTGGGTCTGGCTATTGGCGCGGCGATTGGTGGTCATGACATGCACAGGCCGCGGTCGATAGAACTGGCGCTGGGGCCGTTTGCGCGGGCGCTGGACGAAGGTGACCGGCGCGCAATTGCGCGGGATCTGATGATGCGGGACGGGATGCGTCCGCCGTCACGAGCCGAACGGGCGTATCAGATGGAGCAGTTGGTCTCGGCGCTGAAGGCCGCCCCCTATTCGCCCGATGACGTGAAAGCGATTGTCGAGAGCCAGAGCAGTTGGGTCCAGCAGGTGCAGACTGCGGCGCAGGAAGCGGTGCTGGAGCGGATCAATGCTATGGCGCCCGAAGCGCGGCTCGCCTTTGCCGACAGACTTGGCCGTGGGATCGGGCGTATGCCCGACGATCAGCCGCCGCCGGATTGAACGGCGGTTATGACCGGGACATAAGTGGCAAGGACGACACGGTTCCGTCCGGTCTTTTTTGCCTTGTAGAGCGCATCGTCGGCGGCCACGAGCATGCTGGCCACGATCTGATCGGAGGACGGGCTGCCCGGCGCGAGTCCCGGGATGATCGCCACGCCGATGGACAGAGTGACCGGGATGCCCGGCCGGTTTGAGGCGGATGACGCGTCAAAAGGGGCGCGGTCGATGACGTGGCGGAGGCGTTCGGCGGCGATCAGGACGTTTTCGGCGGTGTTTTCGGGGATCACGACAAGAAACTCCTCACCACCTACCCGCGCCACAAGGTCGACGGCGCGGAGATTGTCGCGGAGGCGGCGCGCGACCTCGGCCAGCACGCGGTCGCCGACCGGATGTCCCCAGGTATCGTTGATCGTCTTGAAGTGGTCGATGTCGAGCATCATCACGCCAAAGCCCGCGCCGCTTGTCAGGGCATGATCGGCCATGCGTTCCAGTTTCCGGCGGGCGTGCCTTTCGTTGTAGAGGCCGGTCTTGGAATCGATGGTCGCCTCGTGCAGTTCGTGGCGAATGTTGTCGCGCTGCCGGTCGTCGCGCTGTTTGCGGCGGATCAGGCTGCGGACGCGGTGGGCGAGTTCATCGACGTTGATTTCATCGGTGACCTGGGTGTTTGCACCAAGATCAAGCGCGATGGCGGCGTCATTGTCGGCCCCCTTGGGCAGTATGACGAGGCTGGCCGCATGGCGGGATGTGGCATCGGCGCGGAGATCGGAGATGCTGCGCACAAGGTCGGGGCATGCTGCGCCGTCGGGCGTGACGGCGTCGACGATGTAGAGATCGACGGGCGGGGCGTTGCCGGTATTGGTCACAACCTCTCCCAATCCGTGGATGCTGGACGGTCCGGGTTGGCGGGACATGACTTTGACGATGGCGGGGTGAAGAGCGTCGGGGCGGGCCGTGATGAGGGCGATCCGGGCAGCGCGGACGAAACCTTCGGTCGCCTCGGCAAAGCCGTGGACCCGTTCGGGACCATCACGGAAAGCGAGTTCACGTGACTTGTTGCGGGCCCGCAAGGCGGCCCGGATCGAGGCCAGCAAAAGATCGGGGGAAATACCCTTGTCGAGGACATCGTCGGCCCCGGCACGCAGCGCTGCGATCCGGTCAGAGCCGTTCTGGCGCCAGGGGTTTGCGGCCCCTTCGTCACGGTCTGGTCTGATCCGAGTGGCAAGGGCGATAAGCCGGACGGGCGAAGTGGCGGGATCAGCCTTGACCCGCTGGCAGAAGTCGAGCGCTTCATTCGGATTGAGGGCCAGATCGAACAGAGCTACGTCGGTATTGCCCGAAGCCAGCAGGGCTTCAGCTTCGGCCAGAGTGGCGCAGGTGATCACGTCGTGGTGAGCGGATTTGAGTGTAGCGCGCAACATGATCCTGTTCGTGGCTATACTATCGACAATGACGATCCGGCCTGACATGAAACTTTCCTTGATTGGGCTTTCCACCCTGTTCCCTGCATGGGACTCTGGGCCGGAATGGTTAAGAAACGGTTGCCGGATACGTAAGGGACCTGAATGACTCCTGAACGCGCTGAGACGATTGCCTTGCAGGCTCTGGGCTGGTTGGTTGCCAACGAGGAATTGCGCCCGGTCTTCCTTGGTTCCACGGGTGCGAGCCCAGATGATCTGCGGGAGAGGGCGATGGACCCTTCCTTTCTGGTGGCGGTGCTGTCGTTTCTGACCATGGATGACGCATGGATCATCACTTTTTGCGATGCGGCGAACCTGGGCTATGACCAGCCATTGCGCGCGCGCTATGCGCTGCCGGGGCAGGGGCAGATCGAGTGGACCTGAATGTAATGTGAACGGCGTGGTCATCTTAATGAGGACCCGTTCACCACGAATGAGACGGCAAGACAGGAGTGGACATGCGGACAATTGAGGGCATCGTTTTCGACAAGGACGGCACATTATTCGACTTTCAGGCGACATGGGGCGTCTGGACGCGGGGCTTTATCCTTGATGAGGCGGCGGGCGATCCGATCTTGCAGGACAGTTTGGCCGATGCGCTGGGGTTTGATCTGCGCCGCAGCGCGTTTCACCAGGAAAGCCCGGTGATTTCGGCCACCACGGCAGAGGTCGCGGAAATGGTGCTGCCGTTCCTGCCGCAGTATGATTTGCGGACGCTACGGGCGCGGATGGATGCACGGGCGATGTCGCTGAAGAATGTCGAGGCGGCACCGCTTCTGGACCTGTTCACGGCACTGAAGGCGCGGGGGTTGAAGCTTGGCATAGCCACGAACGACACCGAGGCGCCTGCGCGGGCGCATCTGGCGGCGTCGGGGATCACGCATCTGTTCGACTTCATCGCGGGGTTCGATTCGGGCTGGGGCGGGAAGCCCGCGCCGGGGCAGTTGTTCGCCTTTGCGAGCGCCGTCGGGCTGGACCCATTGGACTGCGCGATGGTGGGCGACAGCTTGCATGACCTGCACGCTGCACGGGCGGCAGGAATGGTGGCGGTGGGCGTCCTGACCGGGATGGCGGACGAGGCGACGCTGGATCAGTCGGCGGATGTAGTGCTGGGGACGATTGCGGACCTGCCGGACTGGCTCGACCATCCTGGGGCGTGACGCGGCCTTTGCCGAACGGTCCTTCAATGAACAACGCATATTCTTCGAGTTCCGGCACCGTCACTGCCAAACGCAAAGGAAGACAGCCATGTCAAGGAGCGTCTGATCGACGGCTTCGGCTTCTCCGAGATGTCTGCCTGACCCGTTGCGCTGCCGGAAGGCGTTCATTCTTCGGCTGTTTTCGCCCTTTCAGGCCCGCTGCAGGTGCGGTTTGGAGGTGGTCGGGCAGACTTGTCCTCATGTCATCAGCCTTCGTCGCACCAGGAACGGGTTGCCGAGCGCGGATAGCGTGAAGAGTTGAGCGCGGTTCTTGGCCAGCCCCTGAAAGCGCGTTTTCACGTAAACGACCCGCAGCATCGTCTCCAGCCACATCGGCGGACGCTCGCCTTCGGCCGGGCTTTGGGATAGTGCGGCGCGATCAGCGCCAGAATACGGCCCCAGGGCACCACTGCATTCATCTCCGCCAGCAACAGTTCCCGTCGCGTCTGCATTTTCTTCATCGCATCGCGAAGACCGGGAATGGCGGGCCGCTTCGGCATCAGCGGGGCTCCTTGCAGTGATGCAAAAGCACTCCAGTTCAGCCCGAAAGTGACAGGTCTTTACGGCTTTCCCTACCCAAGGTTAGCTTAGAAACACATGTCTTACAGCGGCAAGCGCGGCTTTGCGAGCGCCCGGTCGATCTCACCAAAGCCCTCCACTGACAGGATTTGCTCGGCTAAAGGCAGCCACTGGGTAAACTGCGGCAGACGCGCGGCGCATTCTGCCGCAGTCGGCACAGGCGAGATGTAGGCGCCAGCTTCCTGCAGGGCCACCTCCGGCGAGCGGGCTGGGACGGCATTTGTGGCTACGAATTTGGCGAACCGGTCAAGGACTGCGGCCAGAGCATCGCGTTCTTCTTGCGTCGTCAGTTCCTTGCAGGTGCTGGCTACGCGCTCGGCCTGAGCAACCATCAGAAAGAAGCAGCCAATCTCCCGAACGTCACTTGATTCATTTGCATCGCATCCGTGGGTGGCACCGACGCCGCTGCACTCGAGGGGCAAGGAATCGCCCTTCGACTGCGAACGATGGTGAGTTCTTCAACAGCCTGCTAGACCACGCCCTGGAGCTCAGGCGGGACCAGACCCGCGCGGCTGATAATGACGTGCCCGTGGAACTCGCTCCACCAGGCGAAGGCAGTGCGCGCGGCCTCCTTTTGATCGCCGATCGGCAGGGTGCGTGCGACGATGCCAACGAGGACCTCGAAGGCCGCCAGCGCCTCGACCAGATGATCGGTCACGGGCGTGCTCTCGCCGGGATCGAGCCGGTGCATCAGGTCGTAGAGAATGGCGTGTCCATCCGCGAAGGCGCGGAAGACGGCAAAGGTGTCGGCCTTTGTCGAGGCCGGTGAGGCGAGCAAGGGCTCAAGTTTCTTGCGGATCATCCGAAAGCCTTCGGCGGCGACCGCGCCAAGCAATTCGCCCTTGCGGGCGAAATGGCGATAGGGCGCCGCCTCGCTGACGCCGACCTTGCGGGCAAAGCCACGCAGGGAGACGGCCCCGCTGCCGCTCTCCTCGATTTCGGCGAGGGCCGTGGCAATCAGCCTTTCCCGCAAACCCATGGGCAATTCCCCGTTGAAAGCCGATGTTAACAGTGTTAATTCGTCCTTCTGTTATCACCGTTAGTAGAGCGCATTCATCAGCGCAAGCACGAGGATTGAACCATGGCCAAACATTTGTTTTTCTCCTCCTTTCTGCTCTCTTGCATCTCCGGTCCGGCAATGGCCGCGTGCCTCGACGTGACCGTCGCGGCACAGGGCCGCGAGGGCACCGTGCTCGTCGGCGTTTATGGAACCGAGAATCCCTTTCCCAAGCCGGGCGAACATCTCGTCGCCAGCAAGGCGGTCCTCGCGAACGGTGGCGCAACGATGCGCTTCGACGATGTTCCGGCCGGTCGCTATTCACTTGCGGCGGGGATCGACGAGAACAAGAACGGCAAGGTCGACGTGAACTTCCTCGGCATTCCGAGCGAGCCCGTCGCCTTCTCGACGGGTGCGGAAGCCTCGATCTTCGGGCCGCCGGCCTTTGACGACGCGGCCCTTGAGGTGCCGGCCGGCACGGCCTGCGCGACGGCCGAGATCCGCTTCAAATGACCCGTCAACTGCTCGTGCTGCGCATGACATAAGCGCCCGCCGCGACGATCATCGCCATGTCGGCCATGGTCCAGAAATCGGGAAAGTCGCGGAGACCCGCCGATTTCACCCGTCTCGGTTGAGTTCACGTACCTTGTCGGGCTGAATGTGGTTGATCCCTGCAACTCTCTAGCGCGTGTCCGTCCAAAAGAGATAGATTAACGCCGGGGCGCGATTGCGTGAAGCAGTCACTGCCTAGGGGCGGACTGTGTCGCCGACGCATAGTCGCTGAGCAACCAAACGGCGCAAATCGCGATACCGCTCGCGACGAAGAACCCCTGGTCTTCCGTGACCAGCGATGGGGCTAACAAGGCTGTCGCAATCAGCGTAGGGCCGACGAGCATTTCGACCAGGGCGTGCAAGATCACCACACCTTCCCCCAAGCCGAGCCGTTCTCGCCATGTGCCGTCAGCGGCGGTAATGGTCGTCACCTGGTCAGCATGCGCTGCCATGACGAGCTCTAGGTCCACCCGCGGGCCGCTCTGCGCCACGGCCTGCTCCGATAGAGTTGCCAAGAGCAGCGCAAGGACGTTTCCCCTCATCTTCTATTCCCCAACCAATATTCCCAGGTCACGTGGCTTTAAGCCTGCGTCGGCCCCATCGCGCCCGCATATCAAGTGCCTCGTGCGTCCTGGGCCGCCCCTCGGCCCCATGATTGCCGGGATGCGGGTGGATCGAGCGGCGGAGGAGTGTCATCAACCTCGGGCGGTCAAGTTCTTCAGACTCTTCCCAACTCTTCCCCCAACCCGAAAGTGTCATGGAGCGCCTGCACGGCTAATTCCATGTACTTGCGGTCAATCAGGACCGAGATCTTGATCTCGGAGGTGGTGATGACCTTGATGTTGATGCCTTCGTCGGCCAGCGCCTTGAACATCTGGGCGGCAACGCCTGCATGGCTGCGCATGCCGATACCCACGACCGAGACCTTGGCCACGCCCTGATCGACGACCAGATCGGCAAAGGCGAAATCGCCGCGGGCCTTGGCGTCGTTCATTGCTTTTTCCGCCCTTAGCACCTGATCGTTGGGGCAGGAGAAGGTCATGTCGGTGCGGCCGTCTTCGGAGATGTTCTGGACGATCATGTCGACGTTGACCCCCGCTTCGGACAGGGGGCCGAAGATGGCGGCGGCGATGCCCGGTTTGTCGGCGACCGAGACAAGGGTCATCTTTGCCTCGTCACGGGAAAAGGCCACACCAGCGACCACGTTGCTTTCCATGATGTCCTCCTCGTCGCAGACCAGCGTTCCGGCGGTCTCGGATGCTTCTTCAAAGCTCGACAGCACGCGGAGCCTGACCTTGTAGCGCATGGCGAGTTCGACCGAACGTGTCTGAAGCACCTTGGCACCGAGAGAGGCAAGTTCGAGCATTTCCTCGAACGCGATGCGGTCGAGCTTGCGGGCCTTGTCGCAGATGCGGGGGTCGGTCGTATAGACGCCGTCTACGTCGGTATAGATGTCGCAGCGGATAGCGTCGAACGCGGCGGCAAAGGCGACGGCGGTCGTGTCGGACCCGCCCCGGCCCAGCGTGGTGACACGGCCTTCGGGGCTGATGCCCTGAAAGCCCGCGACGACGGCGACCTTCATGCCCTCGCCGAACTTGCGCGTGATGTTGTCGGTGGGGATCGCTTCAATGCGCGCCGTACCATGGGCCGAGGTGGTATTGAGCGGCACCTGCCAGCCCTGCCAGGACCGGGCGGGGATATCCATTTCCTGCAGGCGGAGCGCCATGAGACCAGCGGTTACGTTTTCGCCCGAGGAGGTGACAGCGTCGTATTCGCGGGCGTCGTAGAGGGGGGAGGTTTCTTGCACCCAGCCCACCAGCTTGTTCGTTTCGCCGGACATGGCCGAGACGATGACAATCACGTCATGGCCATTGGCGACCTCGAGCCCGACACGCTTGGCTGCGCGGTGGATCCGGTCGATGTTGGCGACCGATGTGCCGCCGAATTTCATCACGAGGAGGGACATCAGAAATTCCTGCCGAAAATTCGACGCTGTCTTAGTCGTCAATAGGGATGAGAGCAATGGGGCCGCAACCTGACACGGTTGGCCCCGTCAGAAAGGATGCAGACGACCATCCCATGTCTCAAAGCAGCCGGTTGTCTCCGGCGTCAGTGCCGCGATGCGGGTGACAAGACCGTGTGCCGATGCGGCGGGCGCGATATCGGCCCCGGACCCGCCCATATCCGTCTGCACCCAGCCCGGATGATATACTCCAAGGACAATCTGTTCCGACACAAGATCGCGGGCCAGATTGCGGCCAAGGTTGACGGCGGCCGCCTTGGACGCACGGTAGATGTAGCTGCCACCCGAAGCGCGCGTGCTCGACCCCATCTGGGACGAGATGATTGCGATCCGCGCGTCTTTTCCTCGACGCAGGTTGGGCAACAGTGCATGCACCGTCAGAAAGACGCCCGTCACATTGGTCGCGAATCCTAGCGCCCAGAGTGCCGGGTCAGGCAATTCGCGCAGCGAACGGCCCTGATCAGGATAGACCCCGGCATTGCAGATCAGGATGTCGATGGGCCTGTCGGCAAGTTGTGCCGCCAATGCAGCTACGCTGTCCGTTTCGGTAACATCGAGTGGGTACAGGTCCGGCGCATCGGGGTTCCGTGCTGTGCCAATGACCTCGGCCCCTGCGCTGCGGTATTGTTCCGCAATGGCCGCACCGATCCCGCGATTGGCCCCGGTGATAAGGACAGAGAGGGGGCGGTCAATTGGCATGACGTTTGGGCACAAACGGCAGCGGGGCCACCGGAATGCCATCTTCGATCAGCTTGCGCGCCTCGTCCAGCCGCGCCTCGCCATAGATCGCGCGTTCGGGTTTGTCGCCGTCGTGCATGGCGCGCGCCTCGGCGGCGAAGGAGAGGCCGACGTAATCGGCGTTCTCTTCGATCTGGCGGCGCATTTCCGCCAGCTTCGTTTCAATGTCGGATTCGGGGGTTACGGCGGCAAGGGCCGGAGTGTTGTCGGTCCGGACGGAGGGGGCCATGAGCGCCTTGGCCACGTCGGTCGCGCCGCAATGGGTGCAGGTGACAAGATTGCGGGCGGCAAGTGTATCAAAGGCATCGGCAGACTGAAACCAGCTGTCAAAGGAATGTCCGTCCTTGCAGGTCAGACTGTATCGGATCATCGTCTGGTGGACCCCGGAGTGTTTCGGCCCGCCCGACAGACCATTAGGGGAAGATAGACATCCCTGCGGCGCGGGCAATGGGGCAGAATGGAAATGGGTGGTCTGTGGCCGCGCGGTCCCCTTGGCGGATGTGCGGCGCGATCTAGGTGGTTTGGAAGAGGCTGCAATGGGCGGAGGGTTTGCAATGTTGAAAGGAATACTGACTGCGGTTGCTATTGCACTGGCGGGGGCTGTGGCTGCCGGAAACGGAGAGCCGGTGGTGCAATCGTTCACATTTCCGTCAATTGACGGGGGCGAGATCGGCTTTGCCGATTGGGCCGGGCATCCGGTACTGGTGGCAAATACGGCGTCGCTTTGTGCCTTTGCCCCGCAGTATTCGGGATTGCAGGAGCTTTTTGACCGTTACAGCGCGGCAGGGCTGATCGTTCTGGCGATCCCTTCGGATGACTTCCGGCAGGAACTGGCCAGTGATACCGAGGTCAAGGATTACTGCGCGATGACCTTTGGCCTGACCATGCCGATGAGCAAGATTTCCCATGTGCGCGGGGCCGATGCGATTCCGTTCTATCAGTGGGTGCGCGAAACGGCAGGGTTCGAGCCGGAATGGAACTTCAACAAGGTGCTGATCGGGGCGGACGGGTCCATCCTGGGGACATGGGGTTCGGCGGCGCGGCCGATGGGGCCGGCTATCACGGCGGCGGTGGAGAGGGCGCTTGGCCTTTGACGGGATACCCCTGTTCATCGGATCGGGCATCTACCGGCATTCGACTTACGGCGGATTGCACCCGCTGCGCATCCCGCGCGTATCGACCGTCATTGATCTGAGCTGGGCGCTGGGCTGGCTGCCCGCGCATCAATATGTGCAAAGCCCCCGGGCCAAGCCTGCGGCACTTACTGCGTTTCACACGGCGGGCTATATCGCGGCGCTGCAGCAGGCCGAGCGGGATCAGGCGGTGAGCGAAGCGGTGCGGGCGCGGCACCATATCGGCACGTCGTCGGAACCGGTGTTTCCCGAAATGTTCCGGCGGCCCGCAACTTCGGCCGGGGCGGCGATCCTTGCGGGCGAGATGCTGGCGCAGGGCGGGGTTGTCTACACGCCAGCCAGCGGGACGCATCACGGGATGCCGGACCGGGCCAACGGGTTTTGTTATTTGAACGATCCGGCGCTGGCGATCCTGTCGCTGCGGCGGAACGGCGTGCGGCGGGTGGCCTATGTGGACATTGACGCGCATCACCCGGACGGGGTTGAAGCGGCGTTTCGGGACGATCCCGAAGTGTTGTTGATCTCGGTTCACGAAGAGAACCGCTGGCCTCGAACCGGGTTGATCGGGGAGGAGGGTGTGGGAAATGTGTTCAACCTGCCCGTGCCGCGGGGTTTTCATGATGACGAGATGGCGCTGGCGCGGGATGAGGTGATCCTGCCCGCAGTTCTGGCGTTCCGGCCTGACGTGGTCGTGCTGCAATGCGGGGCCGACGGGGTCCTTGAAGATCCGCAGTCCAAGATGGCGCTGTCCAACAATACGCATTGGTCAGTCGTTGTGGCCCTGCGGATGCTGACGCCGCGTTTCCTTGTGCTGGGCGGGGGCGGGTATAACCCTTGGTCGGTCGCTCGGCTGTGGACCGGGGTCTGGGGCACGCTGAACGGACATGAGGTCCCGGAGAGTCTGCCAGAACCGGCACAGGCTGTGCTACGGGCGCTGACGTGGCATGGGCAGCGGCATTTCCGGGTGGCACCGGAAAACTGGGTTACGACGCTGCGCGATCCGGCCCGAGGTGGGGCCATCGGCGCGGAACTGAGGTCGCGCGTGGACAGGCTTGCCGGTCGGCTGCGAGCTACTGCCTGAAGTGGCCGGGCCTTTGCCCCTGTGGTTTAAGACAAGGCATTACCGGGGGCAGAGCGACCGGCGGAAAGCGGTTTTGTCACTCTGTGTCAGAAGCAGTCTCCCGTTGCCCCGCGGAGCCGGATATGGCAAAACTATAGGAGAGTTCTGAACGAAAGAGTTTAGCCCGTGGCCGACTACGAGACCCGCCGGATCATGATGGTTGACACGCAAGTGCGGCCTTCGGACGTGACGAAATTCCCCATCATCGAAGCAATGCTTCATATCCCGCGTGAGCTTTACGTGCCTGTCGCGCGGCGCGAAGCGGCCTATATGGGCGAGAATCTTGATCTGGGCGGCGGGCGTGTGGTGATGGAGCCGCGTACGCTGGCCAAGCTGATCGACTCGCTGGATGTCCAGCGGGGGGATGTGGTTCTCGATATCGGCTGTGGTCTGGGCTATTCCACGGCGGTTCTGGCGCGACTGGCGGAATTCGTGGTCGCGGTCGAGGATGACCCGGCCCGCGCCGATGCGGCGCAGGCGACGCTTTCGGATCAGGGTGTCGACAATGCCGCCGTGATAACCGGACCACTGGCTACAGGGGCCGCGAAAAGCGGGCCCTATGACGTGGTCCTGTTGCAGGGCGCGGTCGAGGTTATGCCGCAGGCGATCCTTGCCCAGTTGCGCGAAGGTGGCCGGATCGGTTGCCTGTTCGCCGAAGGTGCGCTGGGCGTGGCGCGGATCGGCCTGAAAACCGATGGCCGGGTCACATGGCGTTTCGCGTTCAATGCGGGCGCACCAGTTTTGCCCGGTTTTGGCCAGCAACCCGCATTTGTATTGTGACCGCCCGCGTCCCCGTCCATCATTCGATGGCCGGGCAGCGGCGTATCGAGTCAGGCGCATCGTTTGGTGCCGGTGAAAGAGGCAGGGCAGAGCAATGAGAAAGAACCTTGGTTTCCGCTTGCGCAGCGCGGTCGCGGCGACCGTTCTGATGACGGGCATCGCGGTGCCGGCACTGCAGGCTGAAACGCTCGCCGATGCGATGGCTTATGGGTATGAGAACAGCGGGCTGCTTGACCAGAACCGCGCGCTTCTGCGGGCGGCTGACGAGGATGTGGCGCAGGCAGTAGGCGCGCTCATGCCGGTGCTCAACTGGCAGGCGCAGGCACAGTTTGATTACCCAGAAAGCCCGTTCGCCAATATAAGCGTCGGCAACAAGAACCTGACGGCCAACCTCTTCCTGTCCGCGTCGCTGACGCTCTATGATGGCGGATTGACGCGCTATGGCATTGATTCCCAAAAGGAAACCGTTCTTGCCACGCGGTTTGGGCTGCTTCAGATAGAACAGCAGGTACTGTTGGCCATCGTGCAGGCCTATATGGATGTGCTGCAATCCTATGAACTGGTGAATGTGCGTGAGGCCAACGTGCGGCTGATCACGCAGGAACTGCGCGCTGCACGGGACCGTTTCGAAGTTGGCGAGGTGACGCGGACCGACGTGGCGCAGGCCGAGGCGCAACTGGCCGGAGCACGGAGCGATCTGGCGTTTGAACAGGGTGCGCTTGTGAGGGCGATTGAGGCATTCAAGGCTGCTGTGGGCCGTGAGCCAAGGAATCTGCAACCGGTGGCTGTGGCCAACATCAGGCAGTCGGTCGCAGAGGCCAAATCGATTGCGCTGCAAAGCCATCCGGCGCTTTTGCAGGCGCAGCATCAGGTCAGCGCGGCCGAAATCAACATCCTGCGCGCGCAGGCTGCAATGAACCCGACCGTCAGCCTGACGGCGCGGGCCGGGGTGGACGAGGTGTTCGACCAGGTGGCGACGCTGGGGGTGCAGGTGACCGGCCCGATCTATCAGGGCGGGCGCCTGTCGAGCCAGGTGCGGCAGTTCATAGCCTATCGTGATGCGGCGCGCGGTGACCTGCTTACCACGGCACGTCAGATCGAACAGAATGTAGGCAATGCCTATTCCTATCTTGATGCGTCCAAGGCGCGGCTTGATGCGTCGGACCGTCAGGTCCGCGCGGCGACAGTGGCTTTTGAAGGTGTGCGGGAAGAAGCGACTCTGGGCGCGCGGACGACGCTTGACGTGCTGGACGCGGAACAGGAACTGCTGGACGCCCGCACAAACCAGATTTCTGCGCAGATCGAGGAAGTGCTGGCCAGCTATTCCCTGCTTGCCACGATGGGCCTTCTGACCGCGCAGGCACTGAGCCTGAACGTGCAGATCTATGATCCGACGGCCTATTACAACCTTGTCGATGATGCGCCCACGGTGACGTCAGAGCAGGGCCGTGCGCTGGACCGTGTGCTGCAAGCTATAGGTGATTGATTCAAATCCGCCCGATCGATTGTTTCACGGGGGATTTCGCGTTAAAATCCTTTGTGTAGCCATGCAGGAACAAATATGTCCGACCCGGTAACCAACGTAGATATCGAGGACGTCCTTTCATCCATCCGCCGACTTGTGACCGAGGGTGGAAGTCCTGCAACGGCACGGACGAACCCCGACCCATTGGTTTCGGCATTACGGGGGGCCGCGACGACGCCGCATCCTGCGCCCGGGGCTGCTAGGCCGGAGGCGCGCTTCGTTCTGACCCCTGCGTTTCGTGTGGCCGATGTGCCGACCGCGGCCAAGGTGCCGGTGGACGATCTGACTGTCGCAGCGCGCATCATGCCCCGGGAAGAAGCCCTGCGTGCGCTTGACGGCAAGCCCCTCGCCGTCGGTTTTGATTTCAGTGTGTCGCCGACTGCAAAACCTGCTCCCGTGCCCGACTTAAGCGACGACGTGGGTGTTGCCGCCCCGATTGACGGGCGGTTGCGCCTGTCGGCGACCGTGGCAGGGCTTGAAGCTGCTGTGACCGCGCAGCCCGATGAATGGGAACCCGATGGCAGCGAAGAGGTTCCGGTGATGGACTGGTCGCAAGCCGGGCCCGAAGATGCGCCTGTGTTCCGGTCGCGCAACGCGGCGCCGTTCCTGCTTGAGCAGGCGGTTGTGGAACCGACATTCCGCCATGCGGCGCGGTTCCACTCCGTAGATGAGGCTGACGACCATGACGGTGTTTCTGCCTTCGAAGCCGAGAGCGGGGAAGAGCCGGACGACGAGCTGTCAGCGTACCTTGCCGAGGGTTATGTGATGGACGAAGAGGCGCTGCGCCGGCTCATCGTCGAGATCGTGCAACAGGAATTGCAGGGTTCACTTGGCGAACGGATCACGCGCAATGTGCGCAAACTGGTCCGGCGAGAGATTTCGCGGATGATCGCCAGCGAAGAGTTCAAATAGGACCGGATCAGTCAGGCGTCTTGCGCCCGTACAGTTCGAGCCGGTGCCATTCGATGTCATAGCCCAGTTCGGCTGCGATTTCGGCCTGAAGCCGTTCGATCCGGGCCGAGTGGAATTCGATCACTGCCCCCGTATCCAGATCAATCAGGTGGTCGTGGTGCGTCCGGTCGGCGAGTTCGAACCGTGCGCCCGTGCCGTCGAATTCGTTGCGGAGCACGGTGCCGGCCTTTTCCAGCACAGCGAGCGTCCGGTAGACCGTTGCCTGCGACACCGATTGATCCTGCAGACGGGCGCGGGCGAGGATGTCTTCGGCGCGTGGGTGGTCGTTCGCTTCGCGCAGAACATGCAGGATGGCAAGCCGCTGACGGGTGATACGGACGCCTTCGGCGCGCAGTTCGGATTCACTGTACTGGGTCGGACTGCTCATGACTAAACCCTACCACATGAAGGATTGATCAATCAAGATTGAGAGGCATTCTCATTCTTCTTGACAAGTTGCAAATCGTTCGCATTGTCATTCTCGATCCATGGGACTTGAGCAAGGGGTGTGCGGATGCGGCAACTTTCTTTGGCCATCATGTTGTCGGTGCTGGCTGCAGCGCCCGCGTCTGCTGACGAACTCAAGGTTGTGACTACCTTCACTGTCATCGCCGACATGACCCGCAATGTGGCGAGGGATCATGCGACGGTGGTTTCCGTGACCAAGCCGGGGGCCGAGATTCACGGATACGAACCCACGCCGGGTGATCTGGTCGGGGCGGTGGATGCGGATCTGATCCTTTGGAACGGGATGAATCTGGAACGCTGGTTCGAACAGTTCCTTGGGAATCTGGGCGATATTCCGTCGGCCGTCCTGTCGGACGGGGTGGTGCCGATCCCGATCAGTGAAGGGTCGCATGAGGGCAAGCCGAACCCGCACGCCTGGATGTCGCCGGTGTCGGCGCAGATCTATGTCGACAACATCGCCAAGGCCCTGTCTGCCGCTGACCCTGGCAATGCCGCCGACTATCTTGCCAATGCCGAGGCATACAAGGCGCAACTGACCGAGGCGCTGGCGCCCCTGCAGGCCGAGATTGCGGCGATCCCCGAGGAACATCGCTGGCTTGTCACCTGCGAAGGCGCGTTCAGCTATCTCGCGCGTGATCTGGGGCTGAAGGAGGCGTATCTTTGGCCTATCAACGCTGATGCGACAGGCACGCCGCAGCAGGTGCGGGGCGTGATCGACACGGTGAAGGAGCACGCCATTCCGGTCGTCTTCTGTGAAAGCACGGTCAATCAGGACCCGGCGGAACAGGTCGCCCGTGAAACCGGCGCGGCCTATGGCGGGGTCCTTTATGTCGACAGCCTGTCTGAGGCGGACGGGCCGGTACCGACCTACCTTGATCTGTTGCGCGTCACGACGGAAACCATCGCCACCGGGCTGGCGCATCAGGCGGGGAACTGAGCGGTGAGTGAGCGCATCGGTATGGATGATGTTACCGCCGCCGGGATCTGGGCCCGGGGGGTAAGCGTGACTTACCGGACCGGGCTGACCGCTCTCAAGGAGGCGAGCTTTGCCATTCCGCGCGGGTCCATTGCGGCTTTGGTGGGCGTGAACGGGGCGGGGAAATCAACGCTGTTCAAGGCACTAATGGGTTTCCTGCCGCTTTCCGGAGGCGAGATCGGAATTCTGGGCCAGCCGGTGCAATCCGCGCTCAAGGCTGGGATCGTGGCCTATGTCCCGCAGTCCGAAGAAGTTGACTGGACCTTTCCGGTGCTGGTCGAAGACGTGGTGATGATGGGCCGCTATGGCCATATGGGCATGCTGCGGATCGCCAAGGCGGCAGATCATGCGGTGGTGACCAATGCGCTCGCCCGCGTCGGGATGAGCGAATTCCGCAAGCGGCAGATCGGTGAATTGTCGGGCGGGCAGCGCAAACGCGTGTTTCTGGCGCGCGCACTGGCGCAGGACGGCTGGGTCATCCTGCTCGACGAACCGTTCACGGGCGTGGATGTAAAGACCGAGGAGGCGATCATCCGTCTGCTGCGCGAATTGCGGGATGAGGGGCGGGTGATGCTGGTGGCGACGCACAATCTGGGCTCCGTGCCCGAGTTCTGCGATCAGGTCGTTCTCGTGAAGGGGACGGTGCTGAACTACGGCCCCACAGAAACGACCTTTACCCGCGAGAACCTTGAAGCCGCCTTTGGCGGCGTGCTGCGGCATTTCGTGCTGGGCGGGGGCGATCTGCATGATGATGCGGACAGCCGGAATGTCACAATCCTGACCGACGACGAACGCCCGATGGTGATTTACGACGAACGGACGCGGACGCAGAAGGAACAGGTATGAACGTCCTGCTGGAACCCTTCGACTATGGCTACATGACCAACGCCATGTGGGTTTCGGCGCTGGTCGGCGGGGTATGCGCGTTTATTTCGGCCTATCTGATGCTCAAGGGATGGTCGCTGATCGGGGATGCGCTGAGCCACGCGATCGTGCCAGGGGTGGCCGGGGCCTATATGCTGGGCCTGCCTTTCGCGCTGGGGGCCTTCCTGTCGGGGGGGCTGGCGGCGGGGGCGATGCTGTTTCTGAACCAGCGGACGGAGCTCAAGGAAGATACGATAATCGGGATCATCTTTACCTCGTTCTTCGGGCTCGGGCTGTTCATGATTTCGGTTTCGCCCACGCCGGTCGACGTCAAGACGATCATCATGGGCAATATTCTTGCCATTTCGCCGTCGGACACACTGCAACTGGCCATCATCGGGTTTGTCTCGCTCGCGGTGCTGCTGGCCAAATGGAAGGACCTGATGGCCGCCTTCTTTGACGAGAACCATGCGCGGTCCATCGGGTTGCGGCCGGAACGGCTGCGGTTCGTGTTCTTTGTGCTGCTGTCGGCCTGCAGTGTGGCGGCTTTGCAGACGGTCGGCGCGTTTCTGGTGGTGGCAATGGTCGTGACGCCAGGGGCTACGGCCTATCTGTTGACGGACCGGTTTCCGCGCCTGATTGCCCTTTCGGTGGCCATCGGGGCAGGGACGAGTTTTCTGGGGGCGTACCTGTCCTTCTTCCTCGACGGGGCGACGGGCGGCGTGATCATCTGCTTGCAGACGGCGCTGTTCCTGCTGGCCTTTGCCTTTGCGCCCAAGCATGGGATGCTGGCCGCGCGCCGCAGGGCTGCGGCAAGCCTGCGGGAAGGCGCATGATGGACTGGCTCATCCCGTTCCAGTTTCCGTTCATGCAGAACGCCTTTCTGGTGACGCTGATGATCGCGCCCGCGACGGCGATGCTGTCGTGTTTCATGGTGCTCAAGGGCTGGTCGCTGATGGGGGATGCGATCAGCCATGCAACGCTGCCGGGGATCGTGGTTGCCTATGTGCTGAACATCCCGCTGGTCATTGGGGCCTTTGTGGCGGGGATCTTCTGTGCGCTCGCGGTGGGGTTTCTGGGCGATAACAGCCGGATCAAGCGGGATACGGTGATGGGGGTGGTCTTCTCGGGTATGTTCGGCTTTGGCATTGTGCTTTACACCAAGATCCAGTCAGATGTGCATCTGGACCATATCCTGTTCGGCAACATGCTTGGCGTAGGCCTCGAGGATCTGTGGACGGCGGGGATTGTGGCGCTGTTCGTGTCGGTGCTGCTGCTTGCCAAGTGGAAAGACCTGCTGATGCACGCCTTTGACCCCGCGCATGCGCGGGCCATCGGGTTGCGGGTGGGGTGGCTGCATTACGGGCTGCTGACGGTGATTTCGCTGACCATAGTGGCGACGCTCAAAGCGGTGGGGCTGATCCTTGCCATCGGGCTTCTGATCGCGCCCGGGGCCATCGCGTTCCTGCTGACGCGGGAATTCCGGCATATGCTGATGGTCGCCGTGGCAGTCACGGTAGTGTTGATGACGGGGGGAGTCTATCTGTCGTTCTGGTTGGACAGTGCGCCGGCGCCGACGATCATCCTATTGCTGTCGATTGCCTTTGTGCTGGCGTTCATCATACGGCAACTGTCGGCCCGTCGGGCGTCCTCGCCAGAGGCGGGGGTGCGCGACGAGGGTTCAGCGGGCGGCGCGGCCCGCCCCTGAGCGTTCGACGCGACTAAAGATCAGTGCGATGATGCTGGCCATGACAAGGTAGCAGACGGCGAGCAGCAGAAGCGGCTCATAAGTGATCAGAAGGTCCTGACGGACGCGCGCGGCGACAGCGTAGGTGTCCATGATCGTGATCGTGGCGACCAGTGGCGTGGCCTTCATCTGCAGGATCGTCTCGCCTGCCAGCGTTGGCAGGGCAGAGCGGACGGCCTGGGGCAGCCAGATCCGACGGAATAGGGTGAAGCGGCCCATGCCAAAGGACTGGCCGGTTTCAAGCTGGCTGCGCGGGACACCGGCGAAGGCGCCGCGCATAACCTCGCCTTCGTAGCCCGCGAAGGAGAGCGAGAGGGCCAACACGGCATAGGGCCAGGCTTCGCGAAGGTATGGCCAGAGCCAGGTTTGCCGGATGCCGGGGATCTGCGGGAAAAGCGATCCGAGGCCGTAATAGAGGAGCCAGATCTGCAGGAGCAGTGGCGTGCCACGGATGATCGTGCAGAAGACGCGCGCAGGGGTGGAGAGCCACCACGGGCCAGTGACCTGAGCGAGGCCAAGGGGAACAGCGAGGGCAAAGCCAAGAGCCGCTGTGACGACAAGAAGCCAGATCGTAGTCCAGATGCCTTCGGCAAGCAGTGGCGCATATTCGGGCAGCCAGTCCCAGCGGAGCGCAGTGGCGCACCAGAGGACGAGGGCTGCGGCGATTGCCAAAAGAACGATGCGGCGGGGCTTCAGGAATTCACGCATCTTCCGACCCCCATCGCGCCGGGCAGTCCGCGTCTCGACCGGTTTTCAAGTCGGTGGAACAGGAAGGTCGAAACGAGCGTGACAATGAGATAGAGGAGGCCTGCAGCAAGATAGAAGGTGAAATAGGCCTTGGTACTGCCTGCCGCCTGTTTGGTTTCAAGCGTCAGTTCGGCAAAGCCCACAATGGCGAGAAGCGCCGTGTCCTTGGTCGCGATGAGCCAGAGGTTGGCGAGCCCGGGAATGGCATATGGCAGCATGGCAGGAATGGTTACCCGCCGCATGAGCATGACGCCCCCCATCCCATAGGCGCGGCCTGCGTCAAACTGGCCAGGGGGGACCGCGCGGATGGCACCCCGCAAGACCTCGGTCGCATAGGCGCCCTGGACCACGCCCAGCACCCAGATCCCGGCTGCGACCCCCGAAATCTCGACCGAGCCATAGCCCATGGTGGCGGTGGCCCGGTTCAAAAGGTCGGTGCCGATGAAATAGAGGATCAGGATGAGGACGAGTTCGGGGACGGCGCGCACGACGGTCGTGTAGACTTCAAGCAGATCGCGGGTCACAGGCCCGCCGTAAAGCTTCCCGCTGGCCCCCAGCAGGCCGATCACAAGGCCAAAGCCGAAGGCCCCAGCAGCGATCTGAAGCGAGTTGACCAGTCCCCGCAGTAGGTTCCCCCCCCAACCGGGAGGGGACAGAGCCAGAAGCTCGAGGCTCGGGCCGAAAAGCCCGTGGAGCCAGTCCAGCAAGACCGGACCCTAGAGGATCGGGGCAGAGAAGTAGCGGGACGTGATCTCGGCATGGGTACCGTCGGCGATGATCTGTGCGATGGCCGCATTCAGAGCCTCGCGCAGGGCGTCTTCGCCTTTTCGCACACCGGCACCAACGCCCATGCCAAGGATGGCGGGGTCATCTTCGACATTGCCCACGATTTCACAGCAGGCGGCACCGGCTTCGGTCGCGACGAAATCGGCTGCGGCGGTGCTGTCGAGCTGCATCGCATCAAGGCGACCTGCGACGAGATCCTGATTGGCTTCGTCCTGGGTCTGGTAGATGCGAATGTCTGACCCTGCGAAATGGGTCTGGGCATAGTCTTGGTGCGTGGTCGAGGCCTGAACCCCGAGGATCATTCCTTCAAGACCGCCAGCATCGGGTGTCACGTCCGAACCGATGGCCGCAACGATGCTCGCGGGCGTCTTGTAATACTTGTCAGAGAAGTCGATCGTCTGCATCCGGTCTTCGGTGATGGACATCGAGGCCATGATCACATCGATCTGGTTGCCGGTCAGCGAGGGGATGATGCCATCCCATGCGACAGGCGTGATGACGCAGTTCAGGTTCCCTGCGGCGCAGATCGCGTTGATGATCTCGATTTCCCAGCCCACCCAGTTGCCGGCCGCATCCGGAGACGCAAAGGGGGGATAGGGTTCGGCAGCGATTCCGATGCGGACCTGATCCTGCGCCTGCGCGAAGCCAGCAAGAAGGGTAAGCGCAGCCGCAGCAAGGGTGGCCCTGCGGGTTAATCTCATTTTTCATACTCCCAGTTGTCCGAGGCACTTTGCGGCCCGGTTCGTGGCCATTATCGCGGGTGGCAGGTCCCTCATACGATTTTGACTGTTGAAGTAACCCCGATTCATCGCGAATGTGCAAGTCGGTTTCCGGTTGGCAAGGCTCTGCCCCGGCAGGCAGAAGGATCTTGCACATGTTGACGTTGGGTCAGGCGCTGGTCGCGGGACTCGAGGCGCGCGGTGTCGATGTGGTTTTCGGCATCCCCGGCGTTCATACGATCGAGTTGTATCGCGGGCTTTCGGGGTCGGGGATCAGGCATGTCACCCCGCGCCATGAAATGGGCGCAGGGTTCATGGCCGATGGCTATGCCCGGGCGACGGGCCGTCCGGGGGTGGCCTTTGTCATCACCGGACCAGGCCTTACCAATGTGCTGACGCCGATGGCGCAGGCACGGGCCGATTCGATTCCGATGCTGGTGGTGTCCTCGGTCAATCCCGTGGCGACCTTTGGTCTGGGGCATGGCTATCTGCATGAACTGCCCGACCAGCAGGCAATGGCCGCAACCGTGGCCGTGCGGTCGATCCGGGTTGCGTCCGCGGATGAGGTTGGCCCCGCGCTTGATTCGGCTTGGGCGGTGTTTACGGGCGGGCGGCCCGGCCCGGTGCATATCGAAGTGCCGCGTGATCTGTTGAGTACGGCGGGGGCGGCGCTTGCTGCGCCGGTTTTCACTGAACCGCCGGTTTTCGATCCTGCGGCGCTGGCCGGGGCGGCTGAGAGGCTCGGACAAGCCGGGCGCGTTGTCATCATCGCCGGTGGCGGGGCGGTGCAGGCTGGGGCGGTGCTGGGGCAGCTGGCGGAACGGCTGGATGCGCCGGTCGTGCTGACGGTGAACGGTCGCGGGCTGATGCACGGTCGCGGGCTGTGCGTGCCGGCAAGTCCGTCATTGCAAGCGGTGCGTGCCCTGCTGGCCAAGGCTGATTGCGTGTTCGCCGTGGGGACCGAGATCGGCCAGACCGATTTCGACATGTATGCGACGGTGTCCATGCCCGTGATGCCGGGGCTGATCAGGGTCGATATCTCTGGTGATGCAGTGGCTGCAAGGGACTGCGCGCTGGGGATCGTCGGTGATGCTAGGGCCGTTTGTGAAGCCCTTCTGGGCGCTTTGCCTTTGCGGACGGGTGACGGTGTGGCCCGTGCCCGTGTCGCCCGGACGGCGGCACTGGAAGAGATCGGCCCGGTCATGCGGGCGCAACTGGCCGTCGTCGAAGCCATGCAGGACGCCTGTCCCGGTGCGTTGATCGTGGGGGATTCGACCCAACCCGTCTATGCTGGCAACCTCTACTACGACCACGACCGGGCCGGTGGATGGTTCAATGCGGCAACCGGCTATGGCGCTTTGGGATACGGGATTCCGGCTGCGATTGGCGCGGCCATCGGACAGCCGGACGTGCCGGTCATCTGTCTGACCGGCGATGGTGGCGCTCAGTTTTCGCTGGGCGAGTTGATGGTGGCTGCGCAGATGCGGCTGCCCGTGAGCTTTGTCATATGGAACAACCACGGCTATCAGGAAATTGCTGACAGCATGGTCGCCGCACAGACTGAAGTGATCGGCTGCGACCCGTCACCACCCGATTTTGCGGCTTTGGCACAGGCGGTCGGCATGTCCTTCACGCGGGTTTCGGAAGATCCATGGGCGGTCAGATCGGCTCTTGCAGGGCAAACAGCTGGACCACGCATCATCGAGATCGCGGTTGCATAGGGGGCAGAAATGACCGACAGAAGCTGGGAATTCACACAGGCCGTCACGCGCAGACCGGGTCCCGAGGCCGCGACCGGGCTGCGGGCCGTGGATACCGGCAACCCCGATCCTGAACGGATGCGGGCCCAACATGCAATCTATGTCGCCACACTGCGCGAGGCAGGTGTCACGGTCACGGAACTCCCGCCGCTGAAAGGCTTTGCCGATGCGCAGTTTGTCGAGGATACGGCCCTGTCCTTGCCCGAAGGCGTCATCATGATGCGCCCCGGCGCTCCCAGCCGGTTGGGCGAAGTCGGATCGATGGTACCCGCGCTCGCCCCGTTGTTCAAGGAGGTCCGGCAGATCACCGGCCCCGGCCATGTCGAAGCCGGAGATATCCTGTTCACCGGGCGCGAGATCCTTGTTGGTCTGTCGGCCCGCACCGACGCGGCGGGGGTCGCGGAACTTGAGCAGATCGTTGCAGGCTGGGGGCACCGGTTGCGAGTGGTGCAGACGCCGCCGGGCGTGCTGCATTTCAAGACGGATTGTTCGCTTCTGGGCACGGGCACGATCCTGTCCACATCGCGCCTCGCCGCTTCGGGCTGTTTCACGGGCTATGACGTGGTCGTTGTCCCAGAGGGCGAGGAGGCTGCAGCAAACCTCATCAGGGTCAATGCACTGATCCTTATGGCCGGGGGCTTTCCCCGGACGACAGCGCTGTTACGGGGCCTGGGCTATGGGGTTCGGGAAGTGCCGAACTCGGAATGCGCGCTGATCGACGGCGGCATGTCATGCTTGTCGCTGCGGTTTTGAGGGGGTGGGACTGATGAAGGACGATCGGGACTTGGGGGGCTACCATGGAATGGGACTTTGAGGGAATTGCTAACGGAATCGGGTTGAGGTGGACCATCAAGAGGCTTGACCGGGTACGTTAGGTTAGGGGGTTACGGGGTGGGTCGACCATGAGAGCCTTGATCGTGTGAGACGTCTCAATTGATGGTTTGTTGTGTCTCACTGAAATGGTGTTGAAAGTTGTGAGACGTTTGATTTACGATGTCTTGGATTTCAATGAGACACGGAGCGACTATGACAACAACGAAGATCGGTTACGCGAGAACATCGACCCTCGACCAGAAGGCGGGCCTTGAAGCCCAAGAATGTGAACTGCGAAGTGCGGGCTGCACCAAGTTCTTCATCGAGCAAGTGTCGTCCGTCGACGTTACCAAGAGGGATCAACTCGACGCAGCACTGGACTACCTGCGCGATGGCGACACTCTGGTGGTGACCAAGCTCGACCGGCTTGCGCGGTCCACGGAACACCTGATGAAGTTGCTTGCGGTGATCCGGGGGAAGGGGGCTGAACTGCTGATCTTGAACCTCGGGATCGACACTGGAACTGCTACGGGCAAGCTGATGCTGACGGTCTTGAGTGGGATCGCTGAGTTCGAGCGAGAGATCATGCTGGAACGGCAGCGTGAGGGGATCGCCAAGGCCAAGGCAGAAGGCAAGTATAAGGGCCGCAAGCCCACGGCACAGGCCAAGTCAGACGAGATCACGCGTCTGATGTCCGAAGGCTTGGGTGCAACCGAGATCGCCAAACGCCTCGGGATCGGTCGGGCGAGTGTCTACCGGGTCCGAAAGGAATAATGACTAGTCGCGCTGGAACCGAGAAAGTGAGTCGGTGTGCGTGAAGGGTTGTCGATTATGTTCTTTCATGAGTGGCAACAGGTGTGGTAAACTCCCGACGTGTCGGGCGAGGAAAAACCAAAGAAAATCAATGGTCTTTGTGATTTGGTGGCGAGGGGGGGACTCGAACCCCCGACCCCGCGATTATGAGTCGCGTGCTCTAACCAGCTGAGCTACCTCGCCAAGGTCGGCGTCCAATAGGCCAGCACCAACAGGCCGTCAATGCCGAAAAGCTGTATGGGCGTTGATCGCCGCGTCCGTGCCAAGGTTCCGGTTTGGAGTCGGGTTGACAACCGGGGACCTCGACTTGGCCCCAAACCTGCTTCCGGAAGAACTGAGGGATCCTGGACGCAATCTTCATCGCAAGTGCCGATAACCCGGCGATCCCGTTGGTGCACAGCGCCCGGTAATCTTCGCGGCTCTTGCGCATGATACGGGACAACGACTTGTTGCTTTCCCCGCCGTCGCGCATCTTTACGGGCACTCTTGGAATATAGGCCAACGTGATGCGTGCTTTCCCGAACCAGCGCAGACCGGCCTCGCAGTCGGCCAAGATCCGGCAGGACGTATCGTAGGCCCCGTGCATCCCGAACACCTCGCGCCGTACAAAAAGAGCGTCGGTTGCGGCGGCAACCAGCCATGCCGCTGCTTTGCCGGATCATAAGCACGGGCTTTCGGATGCCGGATGATTTTCGGATTATCCTCGGTCGCACTATGGTGGAGCTCGCCATGCACAGCCTCTGCATCTGCCTTGCTGAATTGGTCCATGACCAGGTTCAGTACATCGTCAAGCGCAAAGTAGTCATCTGAAAGAAGGAGCCCGACAACATCCACGCTGGCCCGGGAGATGCCCTTGTTCAGCGCGTTGTAGATCGCCTTTTCAGGGTCGATGTAGACCACGAGGCCCGGATAACGTTTCGCCTTCGCTTTGGTCAGCGTCGCATCACTTGATGCGCCTTTGATCACCAGTTGTTCGATCTCTGCACCTGTTTGCTGCGCCACACTTTCTATGGCCGGGCCAATCATCGCGGCCCGATTGTAGACGTTGCTGATGATGGTGGTCTTCAGTGGCAACAAAGCCTCAAGCGCCCGCGAACGCAGGGAGAATTTCGAAGTGACGCGCTGAGGGGCGCTGCTCTCAACAAGTCCAATCGTCTTATTTCGATGCGCGCCTGACGCTTGCTGCAGCGCAGCAGCGGACCCCAAGACGTCTGCTCAGTCAACTTCTTGCGGCAAAGTCAGAAAACCCGTCCTGTTCTGGATTGAGCCCGCCGCCGATCTTCGCCTTCAGCGTGCCAGTGCAGACCAAGGATTCATCCCGAAGGACGGCCACAGCACGTCCAGACCGATCGTATTCCCCGCTATTCCGCCGAGGATCACTCCATTCCGACACGTTGGCAATGGGGGCTGACGATGCCATGCCTGCCGCAAGGATGCAGCAAAGCCTGGCGGAAAGTCTAGCAAGGTCATGGTATCGGTCTTCGGCTTAACCACCACAACGAGGTAAGATCGAGCGATTCCCGATGCTATCAACGCAGGGACTTCATGGGCTCGGTGGACCTCTTCGAAACAAATGTGGACCAAGATCCCGCAAAGCTTGGTCTTCAATTCGGAATACTTCACGAAAATCGACGCTTTATGATTGCTATGGTGGGCGACCCTGGAATCGAACCAGGCGCAGGTCTCCCCGGCGGAGTTACAGTCCGCTGCCGCACCTTGCAGCTCGTCGCCCACACATGGGTTCGTGCGATACAGAGGACCCCTTGGGGCGTCAAGAGGTACAGGGCGGAAACTGCGGTCGATTTGGTCTTGCGGGGCAGCGGGAGGCTGCGCCAAGTGGGGCGAATGATGCCGGAGGGCCGAGAATGAGGAAACCAAAGTGGGTGATCGAGAAGGAACAGGCCCGCCGCATGTCCGAGGCCGAGACCGTCTGGCTGTTCGGCCTGCATGCGGTGCGGGACGCGCTGCTCAATCCCCGGCGCAAGAGACTGCGGCTGATCGTGACGCAGAACGCGCTCGACAAGCTGGCTGATGCGGTGGCGGAAAGCGGGATGGAGCCTGAGCTGTCAGATCCTCGCAAGTTTGCGGCACCGCTCGATCCGGAGTCGGTGCATCAGGGCGCTGCTCTTGAAGTCAAACCGCTCGACTGGGGCTCGTTGCAGGACGTGGCGCTGGGCGAGGGGGTGTCCCCGCCGCGGCTCGTTCTGCTCGACCGGATCACCGATCCGCATAATGTCGGCGCGATCCTGCGGTCGGCCGAGGTCTTTGGTGCCCGGGCCGTGATAGGCGTGCAGCGGCATTCCGCGCCCGAAACCGGGTCGCTGGCCAAGACGGCGAGCGGTGCCCTGGAGCGGCAGCCCTATTTGCGCGTCCGCAATCTGGCGGATTCCATGGAAGAGCTGAAGCGCATGGGCTACCTGACCCTTGGGCTGGACGGCGAGGCAGAGATCTCTATCGACGCCGCAGTCGAAGGCCGCAGGGACAGGGCTATCGCACTGGTTATGGGGGCCGAGGGGCCGGGGCTGCGTGACCGGACGCGCGACACCTGCGATGCGCTGGTGCGAATCGACGCGGCCGGGGCCTTCGGGTCGCTTAACGTCTCGAACGCGGCGGCGGTTGCGCTTTACGCGGTGCGTGGCACGCCGCGTTAGGGCTGGCGGCAAGGCGCATTGTGGCGCATCCTGATGCTTGCGGGAATCTTCGGGGAGAGATCATGCACAGCCGTCGCACGATCCTGAAAGGGCTCGCCCTAGCACCCGAGATGTACAACCGGAACGGCCTCGCTATACTGGGGGCGGATGTTGTCAGCTACTTTTGCGCCGGACAGTTCCAGCCAGGCGATCCGGCCATCGCGCTCATGTGGCGGGGCGTTCGGTGGCATTTCGCAACTCCGGCCAACCGCGATGCGTTCGAAATGAACCCCCGCAGCTACTGCCCGGAATTCGGCGGCTATTGCGCCTATGCGTTGGCCGAAAGCCAGATCGGCACATCCGATCCCGCCGCCTTTACCGTGCATCAGGGGCGGATCTACCTGAACTATTCGCTGCAAGTGCGGCGCCTCTGGCTGGCCATCCTCGACCGTTACATCATGTTGGCCGAAAGGAACTGGCCGGTGAACCGCGCAAATTAACACGAGAATTAGCCGGCTCTTCACAACTAGCTGACCTGCTCTTTTGCGGGGACACTGTGGTTCCTATGTCTAATCATGGAGGTGCCGGTCTGGAACACTGGTTCCTTGATCCACTGTCCCTCGTTCCACACCTTGCGCCCGGATCCGTTCCGGGCGCTTTTTTGTCGGTCAGGACCGGCCGGAGACGATGATGACCCAGACCGATGACGTGATCGCGGATGTGCTGCGCCGGACCCGGCGGATTGCCGTCGTGGGGCTGTCGGCCAATGAGGAACGGCCAAGCCACGGCGTGACGCGGTTCCTTGTGCGGCAAGGCTATGACGTGGTGGGCGTGAATCCGAGGCTGGGCGGGCAGGTGGTGGCGGGCGTCCCCGTCTTTGCGACCCTTGCCGAGATCCCGCATGACGTGGACATGGTCGACGTGTTCCGCATCCCGGCCCAGGTCCCCCCCGTGTTGGACGAGGCTCTGGCCCGCTTCCCGAATCTGCCCACGCTCTGGCTCCAGCTTGGCATCACGCACCCCGAGGCCGAGGCCAAGGCGGCAGCGCAGGGGGTCACGGTTATCTCGAACCGCTGCCCCGCGATCGAGGCGCCGCGATTGCGGGGTATGGGGCTGGATGTGGCGCCGGTCGGCTAAGGGCCATGGTCGGACGGAGCGTTTCCGTGCGCACGGTGCCAGCAAGAACGAAGGTCGGCTAGCTGGACAAAGTGCACCTTCGCAGTCGTTGCGTGGCTTTCGCTCGCAGTTGCAGCGTGGTGGCGGAAAGCTGCAACTCATGAAAGGGGCGAAGCTTTCCATGAATGCTACAAAGCCCGCATTGCAATCAGCCATGCCAGGTTTTAGCAGAAGGAACAAACCATATACACTCGGCTCGCCTGGGACCTACAACGGATCAGAAGCATCCCAGGAAACTCATCGCAGCAAGCACATAATCTGCTCCTGATTGTTGGATTGCGCATTGCATGTTTATGTCACTTGAGCGGCGTTGTTGTGTAACTCAGGCCTGAGGCGTGAGAGCCCTTTTCCCCTCGAGCAACATGCCACACGAATGATCTCGGGCGTTCCGAGGGCCGAGAAGCGTTTCATGAGTGCGATGCGGATCTGGATTTCGGCGGTCTATCTTTCGGGGTATATTGCCATGATGCGTTCGCCGAAGGCTTTGAGGCAGTGCATCTTCGCCTCGATGCGGCTTCGGATGTCCAGCCAGATCAACAGCGACCCGCGCTTGCGCAGCGAAGCCGTGTAGCTGGACCAGTTCCTCGTGCGGTAGCGGATAGGTAGCGGCTTGCTCATAGGTCCTGTCTAACCGGATGGATTCACAATGTGAATCCATCCGGTCAGAGTTGTGCAACAACGCCGGGTGTTTGGGCTCAGATCAGCGGTCGCAAGGAATGGCTGCAGCCCCACCGGGGAACGAGCGGACACGACCAATCCAGTGGTCGATTTCCCAGAGATTTTGTGCGGATGGCCAATACATGAGGCGGCGTCACAAAGCAGTCGCGTGTCCTGTCGCCTGTCGACGGTTTGGCCAATGTAGTCATGGTGGCCTCGGCAATTCACCCGGTCACGTAGAGCGCGTCGCCAGTGTTCCGGTTGAGGATTCCAAAGTTGAGAGGATCGTGATTCTGTGATCCTGCCAGATATGGAGGGGTCTGAATGGGCAAGCCACATCTTATAGAGCTTCGTAGCCGGGTCATCGCGTTTGTCGAGGAAGGGAACGGGCACCGCGAGGCGGCGCGTCACTTTCGGGTTTCGCCGCGGTTCGTGAACGACA
>JAPLPE010000014.1 GCA_026400355.1 Rhodobacterales bacterium
CACATGGTCCACCACCCGCTGCCGGAGCTCTACAGGATGCGGCTTGCCCATCGTTGACCCCCATATCTGCCTCGCAGACAGGGAATCACAGATCAAGCCTCAAGGGAATCCTGAATCGCGATGACCGCAACACGCTCTAGGGGGCTGCGCTATCCCGCGCAGGATCTGGTTCCGGCATAGCCTGCCGTAAGGGGGCATGGATGAGACGGTCGCGGGGACCGCGGGCCAGGCGTTGCGCCCGGGCAAGCCCCGGGGGCACGAACTCTGAGCGCAAGCCGAGGGGGCGGCAGAAGCCCCCGCCGGTCCCGCCCGGAGTGCCTTCAGGCAGGGCGGGGTGACCCCGCCCTACGCTTGTTTGAAATGTTTGGAGAGTTTGAGGCCCTGGCCCTGATAGTTTGACGCGATGTCGCGGCCGTAGAGTTGGTCGGGGACTTCGGTCATCATTTCATAGACAAGGCGGCCGACGATCTGCCCGTGTTCAAGGACGAACGGGGCTTCGTGGCAGCGGACTTCGAGAACACCGCGTGAGCCTTGGCCGCCTGCGTCGGCGAGGCCGAAGCCGGGGTCGAAGAAGCCTGCATAGTGAACGCGGAATTCGCCGACCATCGCAAGATAGGGGGCCATTTCGGCGGCATGGTCGGCAGGGATGGTCACAGATTCGCGGCTGACGAGGATGTAGAAGGCACCGGGGTCGAGGATGATGCGGCCTTCGTTTGTGTGGACCGTCTCCCAGTATTCCGTTGGGGCATAGTGGCCGATCCGGTCAAGGTCGATGACGCCGGTATGCGGCTTGGCCCGGTAGCCGACGAGGTCGCCGGTAGCGGGGGAGAGATCGACAGAGAAACCGAGGCCGTCGGCGATCACCGCCTGACCCGATACGAGTGGTTGGGAGGCATGGAGGGCGCGAAGAGCGTCGTCAGAGAGGACGGCGTGGCCTTCGCGGAAGCGGATCTGGTTGAGGCGCATGCCGGACCTGGCGAGGACCGAGAAGGAGCGGGGGCAGATTTCGGCCCAGAGCGGGCCATTATAACCTGCAGGGATGCGGTCGAACTCGGTGCCGCCATCGGTGATAGTGCGCGTCAGAAGGTCAAGCCGACCGGTCGAGGACTTGGCATTCGCCACGGCCTGCACCGTGGCGGGCAGGGCCAATGATTCCATGAGCGGGACTACATAGACGCAGCCCTTTTCAAGCACAGCCCCGGCAGTGAGATCGACGCGGTGCATTTCGAATTCGACGATGCGTTCGGCGACGGTGCGCCCTGTGCCCGCGAGGAATGAGGCCCGGACGCGGTAGGCGACCGTGCCAAGGCGGAGGTCGAGGCTGGCCGGCTGGATCTGGGCCGGGATGACGGCGGGGATGACCGCGATTTCGCCTGCGGCGATCATCGCGCGGATGCGCTGGCTGGGCAGAACGCCGGTCATCGTGATCCCCTTTGAAACCTTGGAGGACGGTTGCAAACCAAAACGCCCGCCGCACGGTGCGACGGGCAGTTTTTGGTCGGGCTAGCAGGACTTGAACCTACGACCTTCTGTCCCCCAGACAGACGCGCTACCAGGCTGCGCTATAGCCCGACTGAGGTGACGTGTGACTGCTTTCGCGGGAAAGGGCAAGCTGGAAATTTGTGGCCTGCGCCGCGTCAGGCACGGTCCTGAAAGAGACGGTCCTGAAGGCGGATCAGGCGCTGGACAAGTGGCTGGATGCGGGCGCGGCGGGCCTGAAGGCGGTCTTTGTCGGCACCGGCGAGGATCGTCAGGAGACCGGTTGCGCCACTGGTCACAGGTTCGGGGACAGGTGTGGCCGGAGTGGGTGGCGGGTGGGCCGGGGCAGGCGGTGGCACGACAGCGGCGGGTTGGGTCGCCGGGGCCAGGACGGGCTGATCTGGAATGGGGCGTGGTTTGATCGGCGCGACGATGACTTGCGCGGGTTCGGGGAAAACCGTTTCCACAGCTGCGCCGTCGTCGTTGATTGGCTGGGGCCCGAGCGACGCCACATGTTTGGCACCCTGTTCGCGCAGGAGTTTCTGCACGCCCTTGATCGTCATGCCCTGTTCATGAAGCAGCGTCTTTATCCCGCCCAGAAGCGCCATATCCTCAGGCCGGTAATAGCGGCGGCCACCGGCACGTTTCACTGGCTTGATCTGCGTGAACTTGCTCTCCCAGAAGCGCAATACATGCGCCGGGGCATCAAGCCAGTCGGCCACTTCACTGATCGTGCGGAAGGCGTCGGGGGATTTGGCCATCGCTTACCCCTGATCCTGCGGTTAGTCCTTGTTCCCGTGGCTCACGCGGTCTTTCATCAGATGCGAGGAGCGAAACGTCAGGACGCGGCGGGGATGGATAGGGACTTCTTCACCGGTCTTGGGGTTGCGACCGACGCGGGCGGCCTTTTCGCGGACCGAGAAGGTGCCGAAGGAAGAGATCTTGACCGTCTCGCCCTGGACGAGGGCATCGGATATATGCTGGAGGACCGCCTCGACCAATTCGGCGCTGTCATTGCGCGAAAGGCCGACTTCGGCATGGACCGCATCTGCAAGGTCCATTCGGGTCAAGGTCTTTTCCGACATAATCATCCCCCCATGTTTCAGTAACCTTAGGCCGAGGGGTATTTTAGAGTCAATATCAAGGGCTTGGAGAGCCAACCTGAGACAGGTTCGCAATTACCAGCGCAGAACGACCGATCCCCATGCCAGACCGCCGCCAATGGCCTCGGTCACGATGAGATCGCCCTTGCCGATCTGGCCGCGCCGGACCCCGATGGACAGGGCCAACGGGATCGACGCGGCAGAGGTATTGCCATGATCCTGGACAGTCACCACAACCCGCTCCATCGGGACCTTCATCCGCTGGGCGGTCGCGGTGATAATGCGGAGATTGGCCTGATGGGGAACAATCCAGTCAACGTCGTCGCTGGTCAGGCCCGCCTTGTCGAGCGCCGCGTGGGCGGTTTCGGCAAGCTTTTCAACGGCATGACGGAACACCTCTTTCCCGTGCATGCGCAGAACGCCCGTTGTGCCGGTCGAGACGCCGCCGTCAACATAGAGAAGATCTCGGTAGCGGCCGTCGGAATGGAGGTCGGTAGAGAGGATACCCCGGTCGGTGCTGGTGCCTCCACCGATCTCGGCTTCAAGTACCACAGCGCCTGCGCCGTCACCAAAGAGAACGCAGGTGGAACGGTCGGTCCAGTCCATAAGGCGCGAGAAGGTTTCGGCCCCGATGACAAGGACGCGGCGCGCCTGACCCGAGACGATGAGCGCATTGGCGTTCGACAGGGCATACACAAAGCCCGCACACACGGCCTGCACGTCGAACGCAAAGCCCGATGTCATGCCGATGGCGTTCTGCACCATCGTGGCGGCCGAGGGGAAGGTGAAGTCGGCGGTCGAGGTGGCGAGGATGATCGCATCCATGTCGGCCCCGGTCAGGCCAGCCGATTCGAGCGCCTTTTCGGCGGCGCGGGTCGCAAGGTCAGATGTCGTCTGATCGGGGGCGGCAAAGTGGCGGCGTTCGATTCCCGAGCGCGAGCGAATCCATTCATCCGATGTGTCGAGGGTCTTTTCGAATTCACAGTTGGGCACCACCCGTTCGGGCAGATAATGCCCGACGCCCTTGACCACGGCCCGTATTGTCATCTTATCCTGCGTCCCCCGCCCCGGACGGCGCTGCCGTGCCCGTTCCGTTTTGGCCGACAGTTTGGGCAAGAGCGGTTGCAGTTGCAACCCGCGCCGCCAGTTTATCGGAAAAGCCCATGCGGGCGAGTTTGTAGGCCAGATGAAGCGCTGCGGCGACGCCGGTTTCGTCGGCTGAGCCGTGGCTCTTGATGACGGTGCCGTTCAGGCCAAGGAAGACGCCGCCATTGACGCGTCGGGGGTCGATGCGGACCTGCAGGCGCTTGAGCGAGGTCATGGCCAGCAGAGCCGCGATCTTGGACATGGGCGTCTTGTTGAACGCTTCGCGCAGGAGTTCGGAGATGAGCCGCGCGGTGCCTTCGCCAGTCTTGAGCGCGACGTTGCCGGTAAAGCCGTCGGTCACGATCACGTCGACGCGGTCGGAGGGCATGTCACCGCCTTCAACAAATCCTACGTAGTCGAATTCGCCTGCAGGGGCGGCGCGGATAATGAGGTCGTGGGCCGCCTTGAGCTCGGCTCGGCCCTTGTGCTCCTCGACCCCCACATTCAGCAGGCCGACGCGGGGGCGGGCGATTCCCAGACCGTTGCGGGCGTAGGATGTGCCCATCAGGGCATATGTCACAAGGTCATCGGCATCTGCCTTGATGTCAGCCCCGGCGTCGAGCATGACGTTGAACCCGGCGGGGTTGCGCGAGGGCCAGAGGCAGGCAATGGCCGGGCGGTTGACACCTTCGGCCTTGCGCAAGCGGAGCATTGAAACGGCCATGAGGGCGCCGGTGTTGCCACAGGAAACGCACGCGGCGGCAGCGCCCGAGCGGACCTGATCGATGGCGGCCCACATCGAGGTTTCCTTGCCGTGCCGCATGACGTGGCTGGGCTTATCCGACATCGCGACGGTTTCAGCAGCGTGGACGACGGTCACGCGGGCAGTGATCTTTTTCTTGGCGAGGAGGGGGCGGAGTTCGGGTTCGGGCCCGGTCAGCAGGACATGGGCCTGCGGTTCTTCTTCCAAGAAACGCACAAGGCCCGCAACCACGGCTGCAGGCCCCTTGTCGCCGCCCATCGCGTCGACCGAAATTATTGTAGAGCCACTTCCGCCCTTTTGGGACACGTCGTCCGGATGGGGTCCAGTCATGGCGCGTCCGTCGGAGGGCGGCCTCAGGCCGCCTCTTCGTCCAGATCGACCTCGGTCGCCATGGCAACCACTTCCTTGGCGGCATAGAAGCCGCACGAGGGGCAGACGTGATGTGGGCGCTTGAGTTCGCCGCAGTTGGCGCATTCATTGGGGTTCGCCGCCACGAGGAAATCGTGCGAGCGACGCTGCCCGGTGCGGGATTTGGAGATCTTATTCTGTGGGACAGCCATGTCACAACCTCGGATAAATGGGGCGCATGGCCCTGATTTCGTGTCTCGTCTTCGCGACGTTGCGCGGGTCTTAGCGGTTAAGCCTGACCCTGTCGAGCCGCGATCGGATGAAGGCCGAGAACATACTGTGATTGCGTCCGAGTGCAAGCCCCTTTGGCGGCGTCTGTGGGCCGGTTACCCGGTGTCGTCAGAGGCGTCTTTTTCCTTGTCAGGAAGGGCATCGCGCAGAGCGGCAAGGCCGGAAAATGGGCGGGCTGCATCGCCGGTCAGGGGGGCTTTTCCGGGTTCGGTGACGGTGACTTCGCCTAGGCTTGCCCCGGGTGATCGGGGGAATGGGGGCAAGGCGAGCGTCAGCGCCTCGATCATCACCTGGGCCAGATCGAGCACGGCCGGAAGGTCTTCGATCGTGTCATCCTCGGGCATTTCAACTTCGCCCGGGGTGGGTTCGGGAAGCTCGGCCAGATAGCGGCGCAGTACGGGTTCGTCGATGCGGGTGGTGACGGGGTCAAGCGTGACGACGCAGTCCTGCACGACGGTCGCACCTAAGGTGGCGTGGAGTTCCCAGTCGCGTTTGCCCGCAGGGACCAAACAGCCGACAAAGCGAAGCTTGCGGACGGCGGCGATATCAAGATGGGCAGCGATCACGGCACGTGCAGTGGCATCGGGTTCAAGCGTGAAATCACGGTCGCCCCGGCTGCGCTGATCGGCAAGGCGGACGGGTTCGGTGGGAAGGGCCGCGTCGGGGCGAACGGACATCGGCTGATCCTTTCTTGAACAGGGGGCGGTCGATGATGTAAGCCGGATAGAAGGCAGAAAGCACCAAGACAAGGGGGCATGTATGGGCAGGCAGGACGGCACGATCCGGTTGGTGGCCGGAAAGGGCGTCCGCAGGGCTGTGATGGTCCTGACGCTTGCTGCATTGACCGCATGTTCCCCGGTCTACAGTTTCCACGGCTATATCCCGCCCGAAGAGCAACTGGCCCTTGTGCAGGTTGGTGTGGACACGCGCGAGACGGTGCTGACCGAGATCGGTCGTCCGTCGATCGAAGGCGTGATGAACGATACGGGCTACTACTATATCCAGAGCCAGTTCCGCGACTTCGCCTTTCAGGAATCGCAAGAGATCGACCGGCAAATCCTTCGGATCAGTTTTGATTCGAACGGCGTCGTGATCAATATCGAACGGTTCGGCCTTGAGGACGGGATGGTGGTTGCGCTGTCGCGGCGGGTCACGGACGATGGCCTGACGGATACGACCTTCCTGAGGCAACTGTTCGCCAACGTTGGCAACTTTGACGGGGCGAAGCTCATCAACCTGGAAGATCAGTAAAATGATCGTTTCAAGGGCCGAGCGTTGGTTCAGGCGGGGGTGGGCGATGGCCGTGTCGCAAAGGGACCCTGTTGAAGGGCGTCTCTAGCGTGGGATGGTCAAGCTGTTGGCTTTGGTCATCTCATTCTTGGGATCGGCTGCTAGGTCAAGGCGGGCGGTCGTCGAGCCCTCAGGCCTCGGCCTTCTCCGCCAGAATCAGCCATTCCTCTTCGGCCTTGGCCAATGCTGCCTGCCGATCCGTCAGCGCGTCCGTCGCCTTCTTGAACTTCGCGTAGTCCCGCGAGAACAACTGCGGGTCGGCAAGCACGTCGGTCAGTTTGGTAATCTCGACTTCCAGTTTCGCCATCATCTCCGGCAGCGCCTCGAGTCTGTGCTTTTCCGTGAAGGTGAGGCCCGACTTGCGCGCTGCCTCGCGGGGGCGGTCCTCTTTTGGGGCGAGGGTCCTTTCAGCGGCGACCTCCATCTCGATCGTGCCGCGCTGGCTGCGGTAGTCGGACCAGCCGCCGGCATAGACGGTTGCGCGCCCGTCGCCCTCCATGGCGATGGTGGTCGAAGCGGTGCGGTCAAGGAAATCGCGGTCGTGGCTGACCATGAGAACCGTGCCGTCATAGTCGCCAAGGATATCCTGCAAGAGGTCAAGTGTTTCGATGTCGAGGTCGTTCGTCGGCTCGTCGAGGATCAGGACATTGCTTTCCTGGGCCATGAGCTTGGCGAGAAGGAGCCGTGCCTTTTCACCGCCCGAGAGCGACTTGACCGGGGCGCGGGCCTGACTTTCGTCAAAGAGAAAGTCCTTGAGATATCCCACCACATGCTTGGGCGTACCTCGCACCATCACCTGATCGGCCCGGCCTGAGACCCGCATGGTCGGGTCGCCCGTCAGGCTGTCCCAGAGAGACATTTCCGGGTCGAGCGCGGCGCGGGCCTGATCAAAGACCGCAATATCAAGGTTTGTTCCGTGTTTGACTGAGCCTGCGTCGGGTTCAACTTCGCCCAGCAAAATCTTGATGAGCGTGGTCTTGCCGACGCCATTGGGGCCGACAAAGGCAATCCGGTCGCCGCGCTGGACGGTCAGAGCGAAGTTCTTCACCAGGGTCTTTTCGCCGTAGGATTTGCTCAGGCCGACAGCCTCAATCACCTTCTTGCCCGAGGTCGTGCCGGCTTCAAACGCCAGCGCGGCCGTGCCCTGACGGCGGATCAGGGATGCGCGTTCTGCGCGCAGGTCTTGCAGCGCACGTACGCGGCCCATGTTCCGCTTGCGCCGGGCCGAAATGCCTTCGACGGCCCAGCGACCTTCAGCCCTGATCTTGCGGTCCATCTTGTGCCGGGCGAGATCCTCGTCCTCCCAGACCTTGTCGCGCCATGCCTCAAACCCATCAAAGCCCGATTCGAGCCGTCGCACGACACCCCGGTCGATCCAGAGCGTCGCGCGGGTGAGTTCGCGGAGAAAGGCGCGGTCGTGGCTGATCAGGACGAAACCGGCGCGGGTTTCCTTGAGTTCGTTTTCGAGCCAGGCGATGGCCTCGATATCAAGGTGGTTGGTAGGCTCGTCCAGCAGCATGAGTTCGGGCGCTTCGGCCATGAGTTTGGCCAGGGCGGCGCGGCGGCGTTCCCCGCCCGAGGCGACATTTACATCTCGGTCGGGGTCGAACTTGAGCCCTTCGGCCACGACGGCGACTTTGTAGGATTCGCTGGGGTCGAGGCCGGAAGCGGCATAGTCGCCCAGTGTAGCAAATCCCTCCATCCCGGGGTCCTGTTCCATGTAGCCCACCGTGACGCCAGGGGCCGCAACGCGCAGCCCGCGGTCGGGTTCAACAAGACCTGCCATCACCTTCATCATGGTGGACTTGCCCGAGCCGTTGCGGCCAACAAGAGCCACCCGGTCGCCGGGCTGAATGTTGAGGGAGAGCCCGTCAAAGACTGGATTGCCGCCAAAGGTGAGGGCGATGTCGGATAACTGGAGAAGGGGTGCGCGTGCCATAGCGGTCAGCTAGAGGGGTAGGTCGGCAGGATCAAGGGTGCGCTTGATCCTTTGGCCGCAACGGTAGGGCCTGCGCAATGATTTTAGTAAATCATTGCCAAATCTCCTGAAGGATTCTTGGACGGGGCGCTAACTGGCCATGGTGCGCAGAGCCCGGGCGCGGGCCGCAGGAATGGCGCGGATTTCGAGCCCGGTAAAGACGTGGAGCGTGTTGAGATCGGTATCAATGACGGCATGGTCGCTGACCCAGCCGCCCATCGCGAGATAGGACCGGAGCAGTGGCGGCATCGCCAGCAGAGCCCGCTTGCGGTCAAAGACCGCGCGGCGCAGACGTTCGGCGAATCGGAAGACCTTGGGTGCCTTGACGCGGGGCAGCCAGCGCTTGGGCGCCAGATGGCTTGCCGAGAGGAGGGCGAAGGCGTCGAGATAGCGGTCAGCCTCGGTCCCTGTGAAAGAAGAGCAGCCGAACAGCATTTCGACACCGCGCCCGTCGACAAAGCGTGTCATCGCCCCCCAGGCCACGCGCAACACATCGGCGTCATGCACATCGGGATGGATGCAAAAACGGCCCATTTCGACCATTGGCCCCTGAAAATCCCGCAAGGCGCTCAACTCGTAGTATTGGGCAGAATAGCTGCGCCCTATTTCGGACCCACCGCCGAGCGGCAGAAGACGGAAGCAGCAGACAAGCCGCCCCGTTGCCGTCTCTTCGACCAGCACATGCTGGCAGAGCGCATCGAATGCATCCCGGTCAAGCCCGTCCGGGCGGGGTGTGCCGCCTGGAAGTTCGACGAAACACAGATGGCGAAGACGCTGGGCCGCTGTCAGATCATCGGGCGAGGTCGCGATCCGGGCCTGATGGTTTCCCTTGGCAAGGGACAGGGTCATCGCGGGCCTCACTTGGCGGGAAGGGTTCCGGACACTAGATACAGTGTCATCATGACAGAGGATACACGGTCGATGGAGAAAGTCATCAAATCCGATGCCGAATGGCGCGCCCAGCTTTCCGAGATAGCCTACAAGGTCCTGCGCAAGCATGGGACGGAGCGGGCCTTCACTAACGATAACTTCCCGAAAGAGCCGGGGACGTTCTTTTGTGCCGGATGCCGGCAACCCCTGTTTGATGCTGCGACCAAGTTCGACAGCGGGACGGGTTGGCCATCCTTTTATGCGCCCTTGAGCGCCGAGGTGGTGGGTGAAACGGTGGACCGCAGTCTGTTCATGAAGCGGACCGAGGTGCATTGCGCCCGTTGTGACGGGCATCTGGGCCACGTGTTTCCGGACGGACCGGCACCGACCGGGCTGCGCTATTGCATGAACGGTGTGTCGCTGGCCTTCGAGCCGCGCGACTAGTCACAGACGGCGGGATCGGCGCGATGAAGCAGGAATTCCCTGTCATCGCCCCGGTCTCCCTCGAGCGTGACAAAGTCGCGTTGGCCTTCAAAGGTGATGCCGAATTGGCCGACGCGGAGGAGAAGCGATTCCCTGTCGCGTGGTTCGATCGTGAAGGATCCGGCGTCACCCTCCATCCCGCAATCAGCGATCTTCCCCACGGTGCAATAGCCTGCCCCCGTCAGCACCTCAGCGCTGCCCCGGCGTTCTACCTGCACCAGAAGGACCACGCCATTGGCCACGTTCTGGGGCACCTCGGAATGAGGGCTGATTCGGAAGGTTGTGACGGTCTGGTCGGGATGGGCGGCGAGATGGGCCTTGTCGTAGGTCCGCGCAAAGCAGAACGGCGCATCGGTTAGCATGGATTCGCGGAGCGATTGGGCCGCAGCGGGCAGGCCGATGGCCGTGATCAGGGCGGCAAGGTGCAAGGGTCGCATGAACTCTCCTTCATTGCATGACGCGAGAGTGGCAGAGCCGCGGCCTTGGGGCAACGGCGCAGTCTGCGTCAGGGGCGCGAGTTCATGATGATGAGAAAGAACCAGACGGGACGGCGGCCAGAAAGGGAATGATAAAGGCCGGATAGCCCCCGGTGAGGATCGCGAGGATCCACACCGTCGCGAGCAAAACAGGTGTTGTCCTTGTCACCGACGGTCATATCGCGGGGAAGCCAGCCCAGAAGCAGGATCGCAAGAAACAGCCGGGCACAGAACGGAAGGGCGGGGTGGACGGGGGGCGGGAATCTCAGCTTCCGCTTAGAATTGTCGGAGAGCGGCAGGACAACTGAGACGGGTTGTCCCGGTTCCTGACAGTTCTTCGGGTCCTTTTCTCGGCCGAAGCACTCGGGGGATGTCTTCCCACCCTTGCGGACAAGGGGGCAGTCCCACCCCTTTGGCAAATCGGAGAGGCGCGGCAATGCCGCGCCTCTCCGCCGGATCGACGTTGGTTCTGGGAAACTCGTTCAGCCGTCGAAGTTCACCTCTTCCATGATCTGGAGCGCCAGCGGGCGGTTCTTGGCGATCTCGGTCAGGTCGATGGTGTCAGGCGTGAAGGGCCCCCAACTTGCCACCAGGTCAGAGACCTTGGCGCCGACCAGGACCGGGTATTCGTGGTTGGCTTCGGCGTAGATGGCCTGCGCTTCAGGCGAGACGAGGAATTCCATCAACTGAAGGGCTTCGTCGTGGTTCGGGGCGGCCTTGGTCATGGCAACGCCTGAGACGTTCACGTGGGTTCCGCCGTCTTCGAAGGTCGGGAAGATGATGCGGACGGAATTGGCCCATTCGACCTGTTCGGGATCGGCCAGCATTTGGCCCATGTAATAGGTATTCCCCAGCGAAATGTCGCATTCCCCGGCCCAGATGGCCCGGACCTGGGCACGGTCGTTACCTTCGGGTTTGCGCGCAAGGTTGGTCTTGACCCCTGCGGCCCATTCGCGGGCGGCGTCCTCGCCGTGGTGGGTGATATAGGCCGACAAGAGCGCCAAGTTGTAGTTATGCGTGCCGGGGCGGGTGCAGACCCGTCCCTCCCATCGGGGCGATGCGAGTTCTTCGTAGGTCGTCACTTCGCCATCGGCCACGCGGTCCTTAGAGGCGTAGACGATGCGAGCGCGGGTGGTGAGGCCGAACCAGAGATTATCAGGGCTGCGGAGTTCGGCGGGGATCGCGGCGGTCATGACGGCACTGTCGACGGGCTGGATCACGCCCGCGTCCACAATCTGCTGGAGGTTGGCGATATCCACGGTCATCACGAGGTCGGCGGGCGAACGGTCGCCTTCTGCAGCAAGGCGTTCAACGATTCCTTCCTCAAGAAAGGCCAGGTTGACGGTGACTCCCGTTGCGGCGGTGAAGGCATCCATGACTGGCTGGATCAGGCCCGGTTCGCGGGTGGTATAAATGTTGACATCGGCGAGTGCGGGCAGTGCCACGGCGCAGGCCACAGTGGCCAGAAGAAGGGAACGCAGGGTCATGGGAGACTCCAGTATGACTGACTGGCGTCTGTAAAGCTGAGTGTTTTACTCGGGTCAATACCTGATATATTCTGTCAGGTGTTTTTCGCCTCACGATCAGCGGCGCGGATCGTGTTCCAGATCGCGTCCATTTCGGCCAGATCAGACTGTGCGGGCGTCTTGCCGCGTACTTGAAGTTCGTTCTCTATCGCATTGAAGCGCCGCGTGAACTTGGCATTGGCGGCGCGCAGGGCAGCTTCGGGGTCTACCTTCAGATGCCGGGCGAGGTTGGCCATGACGAAAAGAAGATCGCCGATTTCCTCTTCCAGATCGGACTGGGAGAGCTGGTTCCGGGCCTCGGTTACCTCGCGCGCCTCTTCGACGAGTTTGTCGAGGACATTGGAGACATCGGGCCAGTCAAATCCCATGCGGGCCGCACGTTTCTGGAGTTTCACGGCGCGGAGGAGGGCGGGCAGGCCGATGGCGACGCCATCAAGCGTGCGGGACTGGGCCTTTTCGCTGCGTTCGGCAGCCTTGATCTTTTCCCAGTCGGCGGTCTGCTGGTCGGCGGTCTTGTCGCGGCTCTCGTCGCCAAAGACATGCGGGTGGCGGGCCAACATCTTGTCACTGATCGAGCGGGCGACGGTGGCAAAGGTGAAGTGACCGGCCTCACTGCCCATCTGGGTGTGATAGACGGTCTGGAGGAGAAGATCGCCCAACTCGCCTTCGAGTTCCCCCATCTCGTTCCGGGCGATAGCGTCGGCAACCTCGTAGGCCTCTTCAATGGTATAGGGGGCGATGGTTGAGAAGTCTTGTTCGATGTCCCAGGGGCAGCCGGTAACGGGATCGCGCAGACGGCGCATGATCTCCAGAAGGCGGGCCATCTGCCGGGTGGCGTCATCGGTGCGGTCACGGACAAGCGAGTCAGAGTTGGAAAGGGACGGTGCGTCAGGCATTGCGGGGGAACCCTTGTGGCGTTACCCCGGAGCCTAGTCTTGTCCGCAACGGAGTCCACCCGTGCCCGTCATCAACAGCATTGCCGCCATGGCGCCCGAACTGAAGGAATGGCGGCAGCATCTGCATCAGCGTCCGGAACTGGCCTTTGATTGTCACGAGACGTCGGCTTTTGTGGTGGAGAAACTTCGGTCGTTCGGCGTCGATGAGATTCATGAGGGAATCGCCAAGACAGGTGTTGTGGCGCTGATCCGGGGTCCGGCTTCGGGGCCGGTGATCGGGTTGCGGGCGGATATGGACGCGCTGCCGATTCTGGAGGAAACCGGCAAAGAATATGCGTCACTGACGCCCGGCAAGATGCATGCCTGCGGGCATGACGGGCATACGACGATGCTGCTGGGCGCGGCGAAGTACCTCGCCGAGACTCGGAACTTTGCGGGGACTGTTGTGCTGATTTTTCAGCCCGCCGAGGAGCATGGCGGCGGGGCGGGGGTCATGGTGCAGGAAGGCATCATGGACCGGTTCGCGATCGGGCAAGTCTTTGCGCTGCATTGCGCGCCGGGGGTGCCGGTGGGTGATTTCTATACCGCGCCGGGGCCAATCATGGCGGCGGTGGACACGTTCACGATCCATGTGCAGGGGCGCGGCGGGCATGGGGCCATGCCGCAGGAGACGCGCGACCCAGTCGTCGCGGCCTGTGGAATCGTGACGGCGATCCAGACGATCGTGAGCCGGAACCATTTCACGCTGGACGATCTTGTCGTGTCAGTCACCCAGATCCACACGGGAAGTGCCGACAACATCATCCCCGAGACGGCTTGGATCAACGGCACGGTGCGGACCTTTGATACGCGTGTGCAGGCGATGGTGAAGGGCCGGATGGAAGAGATCGTGGCAGGGCAGGCAATGGCCTATGGGGTCACGGCGCGGCTGGATTACGAGATGTTCTATCCGCCGACGGTGAATGACCCCGAGAAGGCCGCTTTTGCCGCCGGAGTTGCCGCCGAGGTTGGCGGGCATGTGGACGCGAATGCGCCACGAGAGATGGGGGCTGAGGATTTTTCTTACATGTTGGCAGAACGGCCGGGGGCGTATCTCTTCATCGGGAATGGTGACACGGCGACGTGGCATCACCCGGCCTTTGACTTTGACGATGCCGCGGCACCGGTGGGGGCATCCTTTTTTGCGCGGCTGGTGGAACGCGCGCAGCCACTTGTGACGAAAGGGACTGAAAATGGGTCTTGAGGATGCGAAAAACCAGGTTGATCAGGCGTTTACCCGCGATGATCTGAAGGGAAATTCGTTCGAGAATGCGTTCGGGGGGGCGACATCCTTCCTGCGGCGGCGCTATACGAAGGATCTGACGGGCGTTGACCTGGCGATCACGGGCGTGCCGTTCGATCAGGCGGTGACGCACCGGCCCGGCACGCGGTTCGGGCCGCGGGCTATCCGCGAGGCATCGACCCTGCAGCCCTATGATCCGCCGTTTGGCTGGCCTTTCAATCCCTTGGCCGAGTTTGCTGTGGCGGATTATGGCGATCTGGCCTTTGACTATGCCCAGACATCGGCCTTTCCGGGGGCGCTGACGGCGCATATCGCGGGGATACTGACGGCGGGACCGGGGACGGTGGTGCTGGGCGGGGATCATTACATCACATTCCCGATCCTGCGGGCCTATGCAGAGAGGTTTGGGCCAGTCTCTGTCATCCATTTCGATGCACACTCCGACCTGTGGGAAGATGACGACCTGACCCGGATCGACCACGGGACGATGATGTACAAGGCGGTCAAGACCGGGCTGGTCGATGTTGCATCCTCGGTGCAGATTGGGATCCGTACGGTCACCGAGGACTATCTGGGCTTCAATGTGATCGATGCGCGGACGGTGCATGAGAGGGGTGTGGCCTGGGTCGCGGACCGCGTAAAGGCGATCGTGGGGGTGCGGCCGGTCTATGTGACCTTTGACATCGACGCGCTGGATCCGGCCTTTGCGCCCGGCACGGGGACGCCGGTTTGGGGCGGGTTGGCAAGCTGGCAGGCGGCGGCGATCCTGCGCGATCTGGCGGGGATCAATATGGTGGGGGGCGATGTGGTCGAAGTGTCGCCGCCCTATGACACGACCGGGGCTACGGCAATTGCGGGGGCGCATGTGGCGACAGAACTGATGTGTCTTTGTCTTTGGAACAAGAGGTAGTTTGTGAGGCACCAGTTCCGCGCGTCACGCGGCCTTGCTTTTTTGGATTCATCTGATGATGAGATCATTCAAGTCATTGATAAGAATTTAAAATATTCTTTGGGTGGCGTGTGTGTGACCCGTTTGTAACGCGTCGGTGTTTTCGACACGGCGGCGCAGGGACTGGTCTTTTGTGAGGCATGAGGAATTGGGGCCGGTGGAAACGATAGGGCGTGAGCGGGGCGGGGCTTCCACCGTAAGCTCCGCCGATCCCGATCAGTACCGAGTAGGCATCAATCTGCGGGTCCGGCAGGCCATAGTCTTCTCCTCCCCGACTTTCCTGACCCATGACACTGCCAAGACCCGGACTGCCGACTATATAGGGCAGGAAGGCGAGTCAAAGGGGCCTGTCGTGTTGAAGATCATCCTTGTGGTGCTGGTGCTTGTCGTGGCGGGTGTCATGACCTTTATCCGGCTTGCACCTTCCGAACCGGCGGCTTGGCACGTTGATCCGCTGACGGTGCCTTTGCCCGAAATGAATGGCTTTCTCTTGCGGCCCGAGGGCGGCAATGCGGTCTCTCCGGTTGTTGCCGAGGACCCGGTGGCGCTGTTGACTCGGCTGGACGCTGTGGCGCTGGCCTGGCCCCGGACGATGCGTCTGGCGGGAAGCCCGGAGGAAGGGCGGATCACCTATGTTACGCGGACGTGGCTGATGGGCTATCCGGACTATACGACCGTGGCGACAGTGCCGGTCCAAGGTGGCGTGGCAGTGGTCGTGTATGGGCGGCAGCGGTTCGGTAGCGGAGACTGGGGGGTCAACAGGGCCCGCATTGACGCCTGGCTTGCGGCGCTGGGTCTGCCTGCCACTTGACCCACATCCCCTGATGGGGGAAGGGAGGCGGCATGATACCGACCGACAAACTCGACCAACTGGCGCAACGCTTTCAGTTTCTGGAGGCCAAGCTTCAATCCGGGATCAGCGGGACCGAAGTGGTGACGCTGTCCAGGGAATATTCTGACCTGCGGCCCGTCATTGCGACCGCCGACAACTACCGGTCGCTGGTGCACCAGCTAGCCGAGGCCGAAGAGATGCTGCGCGACCCCGAGATGCGGGCGCTGGCCGAAGAGGAACTGCCCGGCCTGCGCGAGCAACTGGCTGTGGCCGAGCGGGCGGTGCAGTTGGCGCTGTTGCCCAAGGATGCGGCTGATTCGCGGCCTGCGATGCTGGAAATCCGGCCGGGCACGGGGGGCGAGGAGGCGGCATTGTTTGCGGCCGATCTGGGGCGGATGTATCAGCGCTATTCCGAGGCGCGGGGCTGGAAGTTCGAGATCATCGAGGAACAGACAACCGAACTTGGCGGGATCAAGGAACTGGTCGCGCGGTGCGAAGGCGAAGGGGCCTTTGCGAGGCTGAAGTACGAGTCGGGCGTGCACCGGGTCCAGCGTGTGCCCGAGACGGAAAGCGGCGGTCGCATCCATACCTCGGCGGCGACGGTTGCGGTGCTGCCCGAGGCGGAAGATGTCGATGTGAAGATCGATCCCGCAGATATCCGGATTGACACTATGCGCGCTTCGGGTGCGGGCGGGCAGCACGTGAATACGACCGATTCGGCGGTGCGGATCACCCACTTGCCAACGGGGATCATCGTGACCTCGGCCCAGAAATCGCAGCACCGGAACCGGGAACTGGCGATGAACGTTCTGAAGGCGCGGCTTTATGATCTGGAGCGGAGCCGCATTCATGGCGAACGGTCGGCGGACCGCAAGTCGCAGGTGGGGACCGGGGATCGGTCGGAACGCATCCGGACCTATAACTTTCCGCAAGGGCGGATGACGGATCACCGGATCAACCTGACGCTTTACCGGCTTGAGGCGATTCTTGCGGGCGATCTGGACGAGATCATTGACGCGCTTACGGCGGATGCGCAGGCGGGACTGCTGGCCGAGATGGCCGAAGGATGACGGCGCAGGAGGCGCTGGTCGCAGGTGTCAGGCGTCTGGTGGCGTCAGACGTACCGGGCGCGGCGCGGGATGCGCGCGTGCTGCTGGCGCATGCGATGGAGGTGCCGCAGGGGCGGTTGACCTTGGTCCTGCTGGATGACCTCGCACCCGAGGCGGCGCTGCGTTTCGAGGGGCTGATCGGGCGGCGCTGCCGGCGTGAACCGGTGTCGCATCTGGTGGGCAAGCGGGCCTTCTATGGCCGGGATTTCATCGTCAATGCAGCGGCGCTGGACCCGCGCCCCGAGACCGAGGTGCTGGTCGAGGTGGCGCTGAGTCAGCCCTTCGGCCATGTGCTTGACCTTGGGACGGGGTCGGGCTGCATCCTTGTGACGCTGCTGGCCGAGGTGCCGCATACGGTTGGCACAGGTCTTGATTTCTCAGCGGCGGCTCTTGCGGTGGCAGCGCGGAATGCGACACTGAATGGGGTGTCGGACCGGGCCGAGTTCTTTCTGGGGGACTGGTCCTGGATGAATGGGGTGACCGAACAGTACGATCTGATCGTGTCGAACCCACCCTATGTCGCGCGGTCCGAGATGGCGGGGTTGGAGCCCGAAGTGCGCGACTGGGAGCCTCGCATGGCGCTCACGGATGAGGGGGACGGGTTGGGAGCCTACCGGGCGATCCTGCGGTCGGCACCCGCGATTCTGTCGCGCGACGGGCGGATGCTGTTCGAGATCGGGCCGACGCAGGCCGAGGCCGTGGGGGCGCTGGCTGAAGGGGCGGGGCTGATGCTGCGCGCCGTAGTGAAGGATATGGACGGGCGGGACCGGGTGCTGGTGCTGGCGTGGTCGTGATGCCGCCTCGTCACGGCCAAAACGGCGGAATGCGGTGCGTCACTCATATTCTCCTTGCCCTGATGGCGTGGTCATGATTAGAGCGGTTCATCGGACGGGATGAGGGACGGCGCCCTCTCTGCCGATACGTCGCCAGATCATCGCGTGGCATTGGGGAGAAAGTTCTTCTCCTGCACAGCCCGAGCGCAACGCCCGAACCGGGCCGGACACGAAGAGCCACATGAGATCATCGAAATCACGGTCGCGGGGCAACAAGAACCGCAACATCCGCCCGACAGGCGGAAACATCATCAACCGCGTTTTTGACAGTTCGGGACCTGATGGCAAAGTCCGCGGGACGCCCGCGCAGATCATCGAAAAGTATACGCAACTGCACCGTGATGCGCAGCTTTCTGGTGACCGGGTCAATGCCGAGAACTTTGCCCAGCATGCCGAGCACTATACCCGCATCCTGGCCGAGGCCACACGCGAGATCGAGAAGGCGCGGGAAGAGCAGGAGCAGTTCAACCGTGACCGTCAGGCGGAACGTGACCGTCAGGCAGAACGGGACCGCGAGCGCGCGGCGGAGCGCTCGCAGAACGGGAATGGCAATGGCGAGCAGCGGCAGGACCGGGGCGACCGTCAGGAACGTCAGGACCGGCCCGAGCAGCAGCAGGAGCGCCGCGACCGGCCCGAACGGCAGGAGCGCAGCTATGAACAGCGGCAGGCTGACCGCGAACGCGAGCGACTGAACCGGTTGCGGGCGCAGGAAGAAGCGGCCAATGATCCGGCGATGATGGAACAGCCGGAACTGCCGGCGTTCCTTGTTCGCGGTCTGGAGCCCATCTTCACTGCAACAGAGGATGAGGTAGAGGCGGACAGCGGTCTGGTCGAAACGCCCGAGGCGCGTCCCCGTCCGCAGGAGCGCAAGGCACCAAGGCCGCCCCGCGCCGAGCGCAAGCCGGAGCCAGTGGCCGTTGAGGCAGCACCGGTTGCCGAAGCAATTGTGGCAGAGGGTGAGGCCCCGGTGGCCGAGAAGCCCAAACGGGGGCGCAAGCCCAAGCCGAAGGCGGATGAGGCCGAAGGTGGACAGGCCGAAGCGGCCGAGTGAGGCGCAAAGCTTTTCTGACGATGATGTCCCCGAAAGCGTGACCGCTTTCGGGGTTCTTCATTTGGCGGCGTCGATGCTGCGGGCCAAGGCGCAGAAGTCTTCGATCCCCACCTGTTCGGCGCGTTCGGTGGGGGGGATGCCGACGGCAGTCAGGTGGCCTTCGATATCGCTGGCCACGCCCCTGAGGCTGGCGCGCAGCATCTTGCGGCGCTGGTTGAAACCGGCGGCTGCGACGCGTGACAAGGTAGTGGGATTGGCGGGCCAGCGGGGGGCGGGCAGGGCGGTAAGGTGGACCACGGCCGAGGAAACCTTGGGCGGGGGCGTGAAGGCCTGCGGTGGCAGATCCAGCACGATGCGCACGTCGCACCGCCATTGGGCGAGGATTGCAAGGCGGCCATAGGTCTTGCCACCGGGCTGGGCCACGATGCGGTCGGCCACTTCACGCTGAAACATCAGGGTCAGGGACTGCCAGAAGGGCGGCCAGTCGGGAGGGGTGAGCCAGCGGACGAGAAGCTCGGTCCCGATGTTGTAGGGCAAGTTGGCCGAGACGCGGATGGGCGGGGTCAGGTGGGCCAGAGGGTCTGTTTCGAGCGCGTCGCCTTCAATCACGGTAAGTCGTCCGGGATAGGCGGCGGCGATCTGGGCCAGCGCGGGCAGGCAGCGGGGGTCTTTCTCGATCGCAAGCACATGGCGCGCGCCTTCGGCCAGAAGGCCACGGGTCAGTCCGCCGGGTCCGGGGCCGATTTCGAGAATGTCACAGGACTTCAGGTCCCCGGCCGCGCGGGCGATGCGGGCGGTCAGGTTGAGGTCGAGCAGGAAGTTCTGCCCAAGCGCCTTCTTGGCGGCGATGCCGTGCGTTTCGATCACCTCGCGCAAGGGGGGCAGGCTGTCGATTCCGCTCATGGCATTTTCTGTCCTCAAATATCCCGGGGGGAGGCCGCAGGCCGGGGGGCAGCGCCCCCCTCCCGCGCGGTCGCCATGCGGTCGGCCAGCCGAATTGCGGCAATGATGCTCGTGGCATCCGCGATCCCCTGACTGGCAATGTCGAAAGCCGTCCCGTGATCGGGCGAGGTGCGGATGAAAGGCAGCCCGAGAGTCACATTCACGCCGCCCGAGAAGTCCAGCGTCTTGATCGGGATGAGAGCCTGATCGTGATACATGCAGATGGCCACGTCATAGCGGGCACGGGCAACAGGGTGGAACATCGTGTCGGCAGAAAGGGGGCCTGCGATGTCGAGACCCTGCGCCCGGAGCGCGTCAAGGACGGGTGTGATGAGGTCGATCTCCTCCATCCCCATCTTGCCACCTTCGCCGGCATGGGGGTTGAGGCCTGCTACCGCAATGCGCGGGCGGGGGACGCCGAAATCACGGCGGAGGCCCGCATGGGTGATGAGGATGGTGTCCGTCAGGAGCCTTGCGGTCAGGTGTTTGGGAACATCTGCGATGGGAATGTGGATCGTGACCGGGACGACGCGAAGCGTTTCCGAGGCCAGCATCATTACGACGCAGGGGGCACCAGCGAGATGGGCCAGAAATTCGGTATGGCCGGGAAAGGCGAAAGCGGCACCGTCGATGAGGGCCTTCTTGTGGATCGGCGCGGTGCAAAGGGCGCGGACCTGGCCCTTCATCGCCAGATCGACGCCAGTGGCGATGGCTTCGATGACGCCTTGCGCATGGGCGGGGTTGGCCGTGCCGGGCGTCAGGGCTGGGCCGAAATCGCGCGCGAGGACGGGAAGGGCGTCGGGCGAGAGTCCCGATGCCTGAGAGGGGTCTGTCAATTCGCGGATGGGCGTGCCTTGCGGCAGGTGGCGGGGATCACCGATCCAGAGTAGGGGCAAATCATGGCGCAACGCCACCCAGGCGCGAGCGGCGATTTCCGGGCCGATGCCCGCAGGCTCGCCACAACTGATCGCGATTGTCATTCGCCGATGATCAGCGCATTGGCGCGAAGCTGCTGCAGCAATACTTCAGCATATTGCCCAAGCTTCTCGCCGACAAGCTGACGGCGGAGTGCGTCAATGTCGGTTTCTGCGGGAAGCGGTTGATTCCGCGAACACACCATGAGGAACAGAAGCATTTCGCCATTCGTCGAGGTCAAGGTCCACGAGGTTTCGCCGGGGTCGAGCTTGGCAATTTCGAGCGCGATGCCTGGCGGGATTTCGCTGGGGGACTGTTCGATCCGGTCGAGCATTTCGGGCGGCTGGCCCCGGGCGATGGCGTAGAGGTCGCCGCAGTCGTCGACACTGTTGGCAACCTCCTGCGCTATGGCAAGGGCGGCGGGCGTGCGGCCGCCGGGGATGTGATAGATGGCGTAGTCGATGCTGGCGGGTGTTGCACGGGTAAAGCCGCCTTCGCGAACGCCGCGCATCTGGAGAAGAGCGATCCCGTTATCGATCTCGATCGGCGGGGTGACCTGACCTGGTTCAAGCGTCAGGAGCAGTTGCCCGAGAACAGGTGGGTAGCGAGTGATCTCGGTCCAGTCGAGGCGGCCGCCTTGTTCCTTGGAGGGCACGGCCGAGACTTCGCGGGCCGCAGCCTCGAAGGCGGCGGTGGTGGTGAACTGCGATATCTCCGTCGCGGCCTGCTTGGCCTGATCAACGACCGCGGGCTGGTTGGCGGGGGCGGCGATGATGATCTCGTTCAGCAGAACCTGAATGGAACTCGATTGGGTCTGGCTGAGGGCGAGGGCGTCGTTGATTTCCTGATCGGTGACCGTGACACGGTCGAGATAAAGTGATCGGACGTAGTCGCGCCATGCTACACCGGTCAGGACGAAATCCCGCAGTGTTTCTTCATCGATGCCATTTTGGGTCAGCACGGTAACAAGCTGTTCAGTTGTCAGATTTCCGCGTTGAGCAAAGTCTTCGATGGCGGATACTTCGGATTCGGGCGTCAGGGAGACGCCCACCCGGTCAAGTTCCTGCCGTCGCAGGCGGTCTTCGACCAGAGCCTTACGGGCGAGGACGGGAAGGTCGCCGGGCGAGTTGAAGAACGTCAGCAGCATGATGCGCTGTTCAAGTTCGTATCCGGTGATGACTTCGTCGTTCACGGTAATTTCGGGCGAGAACGGGCTTTGGGCCGTGGCGGCTATAGGCAGCAAAAGGCCCAGGCACAACAGGATCATGCGGCCCAGTTGAACGCGACGTGTCATGTGTCTGCCTCGCTTCTGGCGTTTCTTGCCCTTTAGAACCCCGGTTGCATCGGCCTATCCGCGGCATGTACCGGCGGCGGCGCTATCAGACCGGCCGGCGGAAAAGCCGTTGAGATTGACCGACAGGCCGAGGCTTGTCGTGGGATCGACAATCGTTGATGAGGTGTAGCGGCGGAAGAGGGAAAGGTCCACCGTGACGCATTCGTTACGCCAGCCGACGCCGAGACCTGCATACGCAGGTTCATCGACAGCGACGTTGTAGCGGCCCGAGGCGCGGATTTCCCAGCGCTCGTCTATTTCATAGGCGGCATCGACTGTCCATTCCGAAACGGCGGCAGGGCGGTCTTCGGCATCATCGGGGGGCAGAAAGATGTAGGCCGCGCCCACTGCGATGATGGGGTTGGCCCAGTCGAGGCGGGCTTCGGTCCGGCTGAGATCGAATTCGGGGTTAAGGATCGTGCGGGCGTTGAGTGAGAAGCCGCCCGAAAGGTCGAACTGCCCGGCAACGAGCCAGTCGGATTTCTTGTTCTGGAGGCCAGAGGTTGTAGTGAACTGGTCGTCCACAGTGCTGCGCCAGATCCGGCCAAAGGTCATGGTTGATTCGGTGCCGTTCCGGCCGACGCGTGTCCAGTTCAGGCCGAGCGTGGCGCGGGTGCCGAATTCATGAGCGTCGAGGCCTGGAAAGCGGGTGAGGGCAAAGAGGTTGGCCTGATCGAATTCGACGAGCGTAGAGTCCTCGTTCGGGACATCGCCGCCGAGGACAGCATTCCAGCCAAGAGCGGCCATCGGTTCGATCACGTTGCTTGCTCCGTCGCTGCTGCGGATCAGAGGCCAGCGGAGGGTGACGGCAACAGCAGGGGAGGCCTGAGTGACAAAGCTGTCATATCCGGGGTCGTTCGCGATGGCATAGGCATAGCCGTCGAGCCGGCCGGCCGCCTGAGCCAAGAAGCCTGCAGGCAGGATCCAGTCGTTCTGCCAATCGGCAGTGCCGCCGAAGCGGACCATGTCGAGCCCGTCCGGCCCTTCGGCCACGCCGGGGGAGTAGAAGGATTGCGCGCCCGAGGAGAGGGTCAGGATGCCGCCGATCTGGTCGGGCGTGTAGCGGTGTTCCCAGGTCCATTCGCCCACAAGCGGGGGCAGTCTCTCGTTTTCCTCGTCGGCACGGAGGGTCTGGTAGTAGGTGATGTCGGCGCGCAGGAGCGAGAAGTCTTGCACGCGGGTCAGCCTGACGCCCGAGTTCAGGCGGTCCTGATCCGAGAAGTTGTAGTCGAGAAGGTAGGAGGGGTCGGTCACGGCCTCGATCAGAATGCCAAGCTGGTAGTCGTTGCCCAGATCGACCCCGCCATCGGCAAAGAGATAGCCCCGGGTTTCACCGGGCTGGAGCGAGTCCTGGCTGATGGCTCCGGTGAAGTTCATGTCACCGAGGGCGAAGGCCTGCCGGTAGCGGTATTCGAGCGTGCGGGTCTGAGGCGAGACGTAGGGGATGAGTGTGAGGTCGCGCGATGGGCCGAAGGTCAAGAAATACGGGACGCGCACGCCGAAACCAAGCTGGTCGGTGGTGACGATGGAGGGGATAAGGAAACCTGTGGCGCGTTCGAGTGTGGGGTCAGGAAGGCGCATCTGGGGTAGCCAGAAGACTGGGACGCCGCGGATGAGGAAGGTGGAGTCCTTGAAGTAGATCTGCTTTTCCGCCTCGTCATAGATGACGCTGGCGGTACGGATCTCCCAGAGCGGCGGGCGGTTTCCGCAGACCTGACAGGAGGTGGCGGCGACCTGCCGCATGGCGGAATACTGGCCGTCCACCCGTTCTATATCGTTGGCGGCCAGTTGGAGTTGCTGGTCGAGAACGAGGCGCGCACCGCGGAGGAGGCCGTTCTCCAGTTGCGGATCAAGGTCGGCGCGGTCGGCTGACAGGATTGTGCCTTCGGGTGAAACGATCAGGATCGGGCCGTCGATGGTCAGCCGGTCGCCGGTCTGGTCATATGTGATGCGGTAGGCTGAAAGGCGGGTGCCGTCGTAGAAGACCTGCACATTGCCTTCGGCGATGAGTTGCTTGTCGGCGGTCACGGTGACCGAGTCGGCCACGAGGGTGGCTGTTGCTTGAGCCGAGGCCAGGGCGGGCAGGAGGAAGAGGAAGAACGCGAGGAGGAGGCGCATCAGCCGTCCTCGAGATGGAGGATGAGGCCGAGGGCGAGGCCGATGGCGATGAGAGGTGGGGCCCAGGCGGCAAGAACGATGGGAAGCTGGCCGGATTCGCCAAGGATTTCGGACAGGTTGCGCAGGAAGTAGATGGCAAAGCTGAGTAGGATCGCGAACATGACCATGATCCCGGTCCGGCCGCTGCGCTGATGGCGCATTGTGAAACCTGCCGCGATGAGGACCATCGCGATCAGAAAGGCGGGCAGGGCCAGTTCGGACTGCAAGTACATCTCGTGGCGGCGGGCGGTAAAGCCTGCGTCCTGCAGTCTTTGGATGAAGCGTGGCAGTTCCCAGATCGCAATCGAGGAAGGAGTGCCGAAACTGTCGCGGATCTGATCGGCGGTCAGGGTGGAAGCGATGGTGAGGCTGGGGTGGAGAATTGAGTCAGCCTCGGGGTTGGTGCTGCCTTCGAGCGGCCAGACCTTGGCTTCGCTCAGGTTCCAGGCGCGTTCGGTGAGAATGGCGGTCGCGGCGTGGATGCGTTGCTGAGGAATGCCGTCCCTGGTGAAGGAGATGAAGGTCACGTCACTGAGTTCGGTGCCGTCGAGGTTGGAGCGACCGGCATGGATGACCGTCTGCAGTGCGCCATCACCCTGCCGGAGCCAGAGGCCGTCATCAGAGATGGCGAGGATCGAGTTCTTGCCCTGCATGTCGCCCAGTCGCGCCTCATATTCGCGGGACGTGGCGGCGACGATAGGGTTCATGATGGCCACGCCAACCACACCGATGAGAAGTGCGACCGCGACAGGAGCAATCAGGGCGACGAGGGCCGAGCGGCCGGCGGCGCGGGTCACGACAAGCTCGGACGAGCGGGCGAGGCTGAGGAAGAGCGCAATGGCCGCGATGATGACCATGAGAGGCAGGATAAGGTAGAGCGCCTGAGGGATATTGAGGAGCGTGAGTTGGATCAGTGCGGAGAAGCCTGCTTCTTCGCCTGAAAAGCGGCGGACCTGATCGACGATGTCGACGAGAAAGAGCATGGCGAAGAAGATCGCAAAGACTGCACCGAAGATCATGATGAAGCGGCGGGCGAAATAGCGGTGCAGGATCATGGCGCAGCCGTCGCGGTCAGGTCGGACGGGACGGGGCGGCGGCGGAAGAGGCCGGGGCGGGAGGCAAAGAACAACAGGAACCAGACGATGAAGAGGCCCACGACGAGGGGGATATAGCTAAGCGGCCAGAGGCCCGGCTGATCACGGAGGATTCCGGTGATGATGGTTTCGATGCCCTTGACGAGGATCATGATGAAGATCGCTGCAAGAACCTGTTTCCAGACGCCGAAACGGCTGAACCCCCCGACAAGAAGAGTGGCGAATCCGAGCAGTGAGGCGGCGAGGGCAAGGCCCGCTTCTGCAAAGCGCGCATGTCCTTCGGAAATGAGCAATTCCTTTGACTTGCGGGTTTCCGTGGTGAGATCAGGGGTGGGGAAAAGGAGGTCACGGGTCGAGAGTTCCCGGGAACTGCGGCGCGTGGCGGCGGCAGCGGGTACCAGGCTGCCGATGTCATAGGTCAGATCGGCAAAGGACGTCGTTATGAGACGTCCCGTATCGCGTTCAAGTGTCTGGATCATGCCGTCGCGCATGACAAGCTGGGGACCGTTATCAGAGCGGACGATATAGGCCCGGCGGGCGGTGTAGGTGACGGTTTCGGTGTCGGCACGGCTGTCAGAGAGGAAGATGTCGCGGAGTTCTCCGGCGCGGCTGACGTCGCGGATATAGACGGTGATGCCTTCTGCCGGGGTGAGGAATTGGCCCTCGCGGAGCAGGCGGGTGGTGGCAGTCTGGGCGATCTCGGCCTGCCGGGCGTTGAACCGGGTGAGCGCCGCCGGAGCCAGGCCGTGGATCAGGACTGACATGAGTACGGTCACGATCAGTCCGAAGACGAGGACCGGGAGGGCTAGGCGGAAGGGGGAGAGGCCGGTGGCCTGCAAGACGGTCAACTCCGATTCCGCGCTCATCCGGTTGGTGACGTAGAGACTGGCGGCGAAGGCTGCGACGGGCAGGACTATCTTGATGACCGTGGGCAGGGTCAGGGCGGTGAATTCAAGGAAGACGCCCGCTGACTGACCATCCGCGATGAGCTGGTCAAAGAGGACGACCGCGCGGTTGATCCAGTAGACCATGATGAGGACGAGCGCGAAGAAGCCGAACATGACCATGAGCTGGGACAGCATGTACCTGTCAAATCGACCCAACGGTTTCGCCCTTGTTCCACCTGCACTGACTGACTTGGGACTAGCGTATCTGCGGGGGGGATTGAACTGGTATCTGGTCAAGCGGGGGTTCGGGGGCTAGGTCTTGCCCATCAGGAACCCGAAGGAGTGCGCGATGACTGAAGCCGTCCATATCCAGTTCAAGGACATGGCACCCGATACGCTTGCGGGCGTGGAGGGGTTGGTCGTGGTCTTTGTGTCCGCCGATGGGAAAATGGGTCTCCCGGCGCGCAAGGTGAATGTGTTGACCCGCAAAGCAGTGGAGCGAGCGGTGGGCGCGCCCGGCTGGGCAAAAGGCAAGGCGGGGGATGTGTTTCGGCTGGGCTGGCCTGCGGGCATTGCGGCCGAGGCGGTGCTGGTGGTGAAGCTGCCTGCAAAGCCGACGGTCGAAGAGGCGCGGCGCGCCGGTGCGGCGCTTGCGCGTGAGCGCGGGACGGCAGACATGACGATTGTCGCGGGCGCGCAGGGGCGGATCGACGAGCTGTCGCTGGGTCTGGCGCTGCGGGCCTACAGCTTTGTCCCGCACAAGACAGCGGCGCCCGACCGGTCGGGGGCAGTGACGGTGATGGTGAACGATCCGGAGGCGGTGGCCAGGGCGGCGGGGCCGATGGCGGCGCTGGTCGAGGGAGTTTTCTTTACGCGTGATCTGACGAACGAGCCGGCCAACGTTCTGACCACGGATGATTTCGCCGCGCGGCTGGCGGCGATGCAGGAACTGGGACTTGAGGTGGAAATCCTTGAGGAGCAGGAGTTGCAGCGGCTGGGGATGGGGTCGCTTCTTTGCGTGGGGCAGGGATCGGCCAGTCCGTCGAAGATTGTCGTCATGCAGTGGAACGGCGGGGGCGATGAGGCACCGCTGGCACTCGTCGGCAAGGGTGTGGTCTTTGACACGGGTGGCATTTCCATCAAGCCTGCGGCCGGCATGGAAGAGATGACGGGCGACATGGGCGGGGCAGGTGTAGTCGCGGGCGTGATGCGGACGCTCGCCCTGCGGAAGGCGAAGGCCAATGTCGTGGGGCTGGTCGGGCTGGTCGAGAACATGCCGTCGGGCACGGCAGTACGGCCCGGAGATGTGGTCAAGTCCATGAAGGGCGACACGATCGAGGTCATCAATACCGATGCCGAGGGGCGTTTGGTGCTGGCCGATGTGCTGTGGTACACGCAGGAGCGCTTCAAGCCGGTGGGGATCGTAGATCTGGCGACTCTGACCGGGGCGATCATTGTGGCGCTGGGGCATGAGAATGCGGGCGTGTTTTCCAACGATGATGCCTTCTGCGAAGGGTTCATGGCGGCGGCAAAGGCCGAGGGCGAAAATGCCTGGCGGATGCCTTTGGGTGCGGCCTATGACGAAAAGCTCAAGTCGCGGATCGCCGACATGAAGAACATCGGCGGGCGGGACGGCGGGGCCATTACGGCGGCGCAGTTCATTCAGCGGTTCATCAAGGAGGGGCAGCCATGGGTGCATCTGGACATTGCCGGGACGGCCTTTGTGAGCGGGGATACGATGCTCGCTCCCAAGGGATCGACGGGCTGGGGTGTGATGGCGCTGAACCGTATGGTGGCGGACCGATATGAAGTGAAGGAGTAGTTCCTTTCTGCAGGTGGCGAGCGGGCCTCTGCCCCCGGGCTTCGCCGCCCCCGGGATACTTGGGACCAGAAGAAGCTGGGAACGAAGAGCTTTATGGGCGACGTCTTTTTCTATCACCTGACGGAAGGGTCGCTAGAGGGGACCCTGCCCATCCTCATTGCCCGGGCGCGGGGGCAGGGGTGGCGGATTGAGCTGCGCGGGCGGGATCAGGGGCGGATGGCACGGCTGGATGAGGCGCTGTGGCTGGGTCCGGAAGAGGGGTTTCTGCCGCATGGGATGGCGGGTGGGCCGCATGATGCGCTACAGACTGTGATCCTGACGGTTGAGGGGGAGGCGGCGAGGGATGTGGCTTGCGTCATGGCGGTTGACGGGGCCGCTCTTGGGGCGGTGGAGGCTGGGATGCTGGCACGGGGTTGTGTGCTGTTTGACGGAAATGATCAAAGCGCGGTGCAGCGGGCGCGGGACCAGTGGCGGGCTTTGACCGGAGCGGGGATCGGGGCAAAGTACTGGGTGCAGGATGGCGGGCGCTGGGTGATGAAGAAGGAACGGGCGGCGGGGGGATCGGCATGACGATGACGGGCGGGTGCCAGTGCGGGGCCTTGCGGTTCCGGGCCGAAAGGCTCATGGACAACCCGCATGTCTGCCATTGCCGGATGTGCCAGAAGGCCACGGGCAATTTCTTTGCTACACTTGTGGGGGTCAAGAAGCCCGACCTGACCTGGACGCGGGGGCAGGCGGCGGTGTTTCACAGTTCGGACGGCATCGGGCGTGGGTTTTGCAGGGATTGCGGGACACCGCTTTTCTTTCACCGCGAGGCGGGCGGGCATGTCTCCATGTCGATTGGTGCCTTTGACAATCCGGCGGCGATTCCGCTGGAATTCGAATGGGGGATCGAGGGGCGGTTGCCGCAGATTGCGCAACTGGGCCATGTGGAGGGCTATGTGACCGAGGTGGACGATGCCGATGGTGCGGCGAAGGCGCGGGCTACGAACCATCAGCATCCCGACCACGATACGGAGGTCTGGCCGCCCGCCTGATCCTAGCGGATGAGGATCATCTGGCCGCCCTCAATCTCGATCCGGCTGTAGAGGTGGAGATAGGTCATCCCGAGGAGCGAGCCGTCGAGTTCGCCTTCGTTGACCACGGCGCGGACATCGTTGTCCACAATCCCGCCAAGGGCAACGGAGTTCAGCCGGACGGGCGCCGTGCGGACCGTGCCGTTGGCCGTCTGGGCGGTCCCGATGTAGGACATGGTTTCGGGCGCAAGACCCACGCGAACGGCGTCGCGCTGGCTGAGCACCATGTCGGTGGCGCCGGTGTCGACGACAAAATCCACTGGCGTGCCGTTGACGAGGAGTGTGAGGTTGTAGTGGCCGTTGCGGCCGCGCGGAATCTCGATCCGGCTGTCGCCAACGATCGCCTGTGTGGGTGAAATGTCCTGTCGGATGTCGTTCCAAAGGCCGTAGCCCGCAATTGCACCAAGAAAGATCAGACCCCAGACTGCAGCGTGCTGCAGGGTTTGGCTGATATTGTTGCGGCTTTGCACGAAGACCCACCCGGCGACGGACGCCAGGATGAGGCCAAGGTAGATCAATCTGACTATGTCATCACCGCTCATGACAAGTCATATGGGGGCTAGAAGCCGATCCCGCTAGTGCTGAGGCCGTCAAGAATGAACTGGATCGCCAGCGCGGCGAGAAGCATGCCGAGGACGCGGGTCACGACATTGATGCCGACGCGGCCGAGCATGCGTTCGATCGCAGGTGCGGCAAGGAAAAAGGCAAAGACGATGAAGAGGTTGAGGGCAAGGATGATCGCGATGGCGATGTAGTCGCCGATGCCCGTCGTCTGGCTGGCCAAGAGGATGATCGTGGTGATCGTGCCGGGGCCCACGATCAGGGGGATGGCGAGGGGAGAAACCGAGGGGTCGTCGCGGTGTTCGGCGGCGCCTTCCTCGGCATTGCTCTCGCGGCGGGTCCGGCGGCGTTCGAAGAGCATGTCGAGCGCGGTGAGGAAGAGAAGGATGCCGCCCGCGATGCGAAAGGCTGGCATGGTTATGCCAATGAAGGTCAGCACCCGTTCGCCCAGCACAAGGAAGACAAGCATCAGCACGCCTGCCGTGATGCAGGCCCGCAGTCCCACGCGCAGGCGGTGCGCCTTGGTCATGCCTTGGGTCAGGGCAATAAAAAGAGGCGTGAGTCCCGGCGCGTCGATGATGACGAAAAGCGAGGTGAAGGCGGTGATGAGTGCCGCGTTTTCCATCAGGCGGGGCCGCCTGCGGTAGACGTAGTCGTCAGGATCGTGGTGCGCCGGATCAGCATGGCTATACCGTTGCCCTATTCGCCGGGCCGGTCAACCGGGGCTGCACGGTGTGTGCCTTTGGCGGAGATATCTGGGTCGAAAAATCTACTCGTAAAGCGCAGTTGCTCAGATAAAGCCTCCGGTCCGTTCCTTCTTCTGGCTCCAAAAGACCCGGGAGGGTGAACTGGCCGCAAGGCCAGGAGGGAGAGCAGCGCCCTCCTGGCCCGGGCGGTCAATGGGCCTGCGCTTTCTCAAGTTTCTCCAGCGCCGCGACCCACATGGCCTCGGCGCGGTCGAGCGCCTCCATGACCTCCGCATATTTCTTGTTCCAGGTCTCAAGCTCGCCCGCGCGTTTGGTGTCGTAGAGGGCCTGATCGGCAAGCTTGGTGGCCAGTTTGTCGCGCATGTCGTTTATCTTTTCCACGCGCTCTTCGCATTTGCGGACTTCGGCGCGGAGCGCCATCAGTTCTTCGCGCGTGAGTTTGACCGGCTTGGGCTTTGCTGCGGGCTTTTCCGGCGGCTTATCGGTGCCGAGGAGCATGCGGCGGTAGGCTTCGAGATCGTCGTCATAGGGGTTCACGTGGCCGTCTTTGACGAGCCAGAGGCGGTCGGCCACCATCGAGAGGAGGTGCATATCGTGGCTGACGAGGATCACGGCGCCGGTGTAGGCGGTCAGCGCCTCAACCAGCGCCTCGCGGCTTTCGATGTCGAGGTGGTTGGTGGGTTCGTCGAGGATCAGGAGGTGGGGGGCGTTCAGCGTGGCAAGAAGCAACGACAGGCGCGCCTTCTGGCCGCCGGAGAGACGTCCGACTTCGGTTTCCGCCTGGGCGGCCATGAGGCCGAAACCGGCGAGGCGGGCGCGGAGGCGGGCCTGACCTTCTTCTCCGCGTTCGCGCATGAGGTGCTGGAGCGGCGTCTCCTCGACCCGGAGTTCGTCGACCTGATGCTGGGCAAAGAAGCCGATGCGCAGTTTGTTGGACGAGATCATCTTGCCGCGCGCGGCGGGCAGGCGGCCAGAGAGGAATTTAGAGAGGGTCGATTTGCCTTCGCCGTTGCGGCCCAGGAGCGCGATGCGGTCGTCCTGATCAATGCGCAGGTTCAGGCCTTGCAGGACGATGTGGTTGCCATAGCCCACGGCAGCATCTTCGGTCGCGATGATGGGGGGCGAGAGTTCCTCGGGGGTGGGGAAGGTGAAGACGGTGCGGGCCGCATCCTCGGGCACGCGGATGGTTTCCATCTTTTCCAGCATCTTGACGCGGGACTGGGCCTGTTTGGCCTTGGATGCCTTGGCCTTGAACCGGTCCACGAAGGATTGGAGATGGGCGCGTCTGGCGTCCTGCTTTTTCGCGGCTGAGACCATCAGGGCGCGTTTTTCGGCGCGTTGACGGGCGAACTGGTCGTAGGGGCCGGTGTAGTAGGTCAGTTTCTTGTCCTCGAGATGGAGGATCGCGCCCACGGAACGGTTCAAAAGCTCGCGGTCGTGGGAGACGATGAGGACGGTGTGGGGATATTTCACGAGATAGGCCTCGAGCCAGAGGGCGCCTTCGAGATCGAGGTAGTTGGTAGGCTCGTCCAGCAGGAGGTAGTCAGGCTGGGAGAAGAGGACGGCGGCGAGCGCCACGCGCATCCGCCAGCCGCCCGAGAAGGCGGAGCAGGGCATGCGCTGTTCTTCGTCGGTGAAGCCCAGACCCTTGAGGATCGAGGAGGCGCGGGCCTCTGCAGACCACGCGTCGATATCCGACAGGCGGGTCTGGATTTCCGCGATGCGGTGAGGGTCGCTGGCCGTTTCAGCTTCGGACAGGAGGCTTGCGCGTTCGATATCGGCGGCGAGAACGGTGTCGAGGAGCGAGACCTCGTTGCCGGGGACCTCCTGGCTGACTCCGCCGATGCGGGCACCGCGGGGGAGTTCGATGTTGCCCGAATCCAGCGTGAGCTCGTTTCGGATCAGCTTGAAGAGCGTTGTCTTGCCCGTGCCGTTGCGGCCCACAAGGCCGACCTTGTGGCCGGTGGGGATGGTGGCAGAGGCGCCGTCCAGCAGGAGACGTCCTTCGACGGAGTAGCTTATGTCGGAAATGCGCAACATGGGCGTCCCATGCATGATGCGGGCGGGGGCGTCAATGCGGGGCGTGTGGTGCCGGGCGGGGAGGGGCGTCACCATTGTCGCTCGGACCAATGAAGCAACAATGGCGACCCCCCGCTTCGCTCCCCCCGAGGTACTTGAGCTCGAAAGAAGCGAGGGGGGTGGTGAGTGTCGGCAGGAAGAGGGCCTTGATTGCGGTCGGCGACTCCGGGCCGTTGGGGCGTCAATCCTCGCTTTTCACTGCGCTGGCCCCGTGATAGGCCAGCGCCGATCGTTTCCCCGGGGGGAGGCAAGGGCCTGACCCCATTGTAAAAGAGGCATGACATGGCAATCGAACGCACCCTTTCCATCATCAAACCCGACGCAACGAAGCGCAACCTGACCGGCAAGATCAATGCCAAGTTCGAGGATGCCGGTCTGCGCATCGTGGCACAGAAGCGCATCCAGTTGACCATCGAGCAGGCCGGCCTGTTCTATGACGTGCACCGTGCGCGTCCGTTCTTTGGCGAACTGACCGAGTTCATGGCGTCGGCTCCGGTCGTGGTGCAGGTTCTGGAAGGCGAAGGCGCCGTGCTGAAGAACCGTGAAGTGATGGGCGCGACTAACCCCAAGGATGCGGCTCCGGGCACGATCCGTGCGGATTTCGCGCTGTCGGTTGGCGAGAACTCGGTACACGGGTCGGACGCCCCGGAGACGGCGAAGAACGAAATCACATTCTTCTTCTCGGGACTTGAACTCGTAGGCTGACAGGCGGTGCGCAGGATGCGCGCCCAATGCAAGTCATCGCCGCCCGTGCCAGGAATGGTGCGGGCAGTTTCGTTTTGAGGTGAGGGATCCGAGGGACGGATGAGCGATGTCGGGTTTCTGGATGAGGCGGTCTGGATGAACCTGCCGCCTGTGGCGGAGAAGGTTGGTGCCTTGCTGCGGGTGCAGACGGGGTTCGAGACCGATTTCTGGCGGCGAACGCATTACGGATTCGTGCATGACAACGGGCATGTGCTGGCACGGGAGGTGGCGGGAGTTTCACTTTGACCGCGACCTGGGAGGTGCCCTATGCGGCAGCGTTTGATCAGTCGGGTGTGATGCTCTGGATTGACGGGGCGCAATGGATCAAGGCGGGGATCGAGCTGACCGATGGGGCCACGCATTGGGGATGCGTGGTGACGCGAGAGCGGTCGGACTGGTCATCGGTGTCGGTGCCGGGGATCAGCGGGCCGCAGAGCCTGCGGATGACACTGGTCGGCGGGGCAGTGATCGTCAATTACCTGACGGCGGGCGGGCAGTGGCAGTTCCTGCGGCTGGCCGATTTCCCGGAAGGGCCGCTGAAGCTCGGCGTGCTCGCCTGTTCGCCGTCGCGGGCGGGGCTGGAGGTGGTCTTCAGACGGTTCACGGTGGAGCCGCCAATGGCCAATCTGCTGCATCCGGACAGTGGGTATACGGTGCTAGGGCCTGCGAAGGGCTGATCTTCGTCAGGTGCATCCGTCGCGTGTTTCGTTATCGTTAAGGCCGGTTTCGATCAGAAGGCAGCGGTCGCGGGCCTCATAATAGTAGCCGTTGGCATACCAGCGGATGGCCTGAACCTGATTACCGTCGGAGACGATGTAGGCGCCGCGCAGGTAGGCGCCGCCGTAGCGCAGGTTAACCTCGGGATCTAGAAGATCGGATGCCGAGCCGGTGAAGCCCATGGTGCGGGCGGTCTGTGGCAGAATCTGCATCAGGCCGAAATAAGGACCATTGCGGGCATTGGGGTTGTAATCGCTTTCGCGCTGGATCACACGGTGGATGAGCTCTGCAGGAATGTCGAGGTAGGCAGCAGCCTCGTTGATATCCTCGCGGATTTCGGGGGTTTCGCCCGGGAAGAGGGGCGGGTTGTAGGGGTCACGGCTGGCTTCGTCTCCGCCGCGACCGCAGGCAGCGAGAAGGGCGAGTGCGGCGAGGGTCGCAGCAGGTTGGAAGAATGCGGGCATGAATTGCTTCCGGTCTTTGGGTCCCGTTCTGATTAGCGGCAGGTTTGACGGCGGGGAAGGGGCGGTTTGGGATTTGGCGGCGGGATGCTGATGAGGGAGTGGCCGGGGCGCTTGTCCGCGCAGCGTACGACTTCGCTTTCGCGGATGTCAGGCAGCGGCCGTCAGCGGGGATGGCGTTCGATCAGGCCGAAATCGCGCATGAAGGTTTCGAGATCGGAGCGGCCTTTGTCGAAGCCTTGCGCCTTGAGCGCTTCGAACTTGGTGCGGAGGGCCTCTTTCTCGGCCCCTTTGCAGTCGTTCCAGGGGCGGCCCTGCAGCGCCATGTGCAGCACATAGTAGCCGATGAAATGGGGGCGTTCGCCGGCCGCGAGCAGGCGGGCATAGGCGGCGTCGGCACCGAGCGCGCGAAGTTCTTCGGCGGTGGTGATGCCGGCCTTGCGGAACTGGGCTTCGGTCGCGGGACCGAGGCTACGTACAGATGAGATCGCGGTCATGAAGCGATAATGCCGGGCGTGCCGGAAAAAGGCCAGAGTGGTGCACGGACACAGCGCCGGGGAGGAACGGAGCCGGCGTGCACCCTTCTGGCTGGAGGACCGGCTGACCGAGGGAGGACGGCGCGCCGGGTCGAATTGTGTGACGGCGTCAGATGCTGGCGAAGTCGGTGAACTGGATCGGCGTGGTCTGGAATTGTGCCTGCTGCTGGCCCGATGTCACGGTCGCGACGGGCTGCTTTTGCGCGGGCTGGCCGGTCTGCTGCTGCGGGGTGGCCGATTGCTGGGCGTTCAGTTGGGCGGATACCATCTGATGTGACCTCGTTACTGCTCGGAACTTCGAATTATTGCGGCATCCGACGGAATGCCAGATCTCTTCATGGATCATCATTCAAAGTTACCTGAGGTTTGCGGCGCCGAAACGGCTTGATTGTGGCGAAATCATGGCAAACTTTGACTCTGTGCTGTATTTTCGCTTCCCGGTTGCGGGAATCACGATGGTGCGGCTAGGGTTCGGGATCTCTGGGATGGGTGATTGATGATCCGGTTTCTGCATACGTCGGACCTGCATCTGGGCAAGCCTTTTGGGCGGTTTCCCGAGGATGTGCGGGGGCGGCTGAAGCAGGCGCGGGTGGGCGTTGTGGGGCGGCTGGCCGCTGCAGCGCGCGCCGGCGGGGCGGAGGCCGTACTGGTGGCGGGCGATTCGTTCGATGCCGAGACGCCGAGCCCGGCAGTGGTGCGACAGACGCTGAATGCGATGGCAGTGGATGCCGGGCTGCGCTGGATCGTAATGCCGGGGAACCATGATTCGCTGGCAGCGTCGGAGCTTTGGCAGATGATGGCGCGGGATGCGCCACGCAATGTCGTGCTGGCGCGGACAGAGGAACCTGTGACGCTGGGCGCGGGAGCGGTGGTTCTGCCTGCGCCCTGTACAGTGCGGCGGCCGGGGCGGGATCTGACCGAAGTGCTGGATGCAGCCACACCGCCGGGAGTGGTGCGGATCGGGCTGGCGCACGGGGCGGTGATGGAGTTCGGGACGGGGACGAGCGAGGATGGCGATCCGGCGATCATTCCGCCGGACCGGGCGGCACGGTCGGGCCTTGATTATCTGGCGCTGGGCGACTGGCACGGGCAGATGCAGATCGGGCCGCGGCAATGGTATGCGGGCACGCCCGAGACGGACAGTTTCAAGCATGGCGGGGCGGGCGCTGCGCTGATGGTGACGGTGGCGGGCCCGGGGGCGCTGCCGGTGGTGGAGCCGGTGCGGACGGGGGTGCTGGACTGGGTGACACTGGCGCTTGATCTGCAAGCGGGGGAGGACGGGGCGGCGCGATTGCGGGCGGCCCTGCCGGGAGTGGGGGCGCGGGTGGATCACCTGATGGCTTTGCATCTGACCGGGCGGATGACTTTGGGCGCGCGCGCGGAACTGGCGCGGGCGGTGGCGGATGTGGCGCCGGATTTCCTATATCTCACAACAGATTGGGCGGGAGTTGCGACGGTGCATGACACGGGCGATCTGGACCTGATCGACAGGGCAGGGGCCCTGCGCGAGGTGGCAGACCGGCTGGCGGCAGAGGCTGATGATCCCGCCTTGAGTGCCGAGGCGCGGGCGGTGGCGGCGGCGGCGCTGTCGCGGCTGTTCGGCTATGCGACGGAGGAAGCATGAAACTTCGGTCCATCAGTCTGACCAATGTGCGGCGGTTTGCAGGGCAGACGGTGGTGATCCGGGGGCTGGGCGACGGGATCAGTGTGATCGCAGAGCCGAATGAGTTCGGCAAATCCACCTTCTTTGATGCGCTGCATGCGTTGTTCTTTTCGCACTATGGGTCGAAGGCGGGGGATGTGAAGGCGCTGGTGCCCGAGCCTTCGGGCGGGGCGGTCGAGGTTGCAGCGGAAATTGAACTGCCAGGCGGGCTGTTCCGGGTCGAGAAGCGGTTCATGTCGCGGGCGCAGGCCACGGTCACGGATCTGACGCGGGGGGCGCTGGTCGGGCGGGATGACGAGGCGGAGGCCTGGCTGCGGACGGTGACGGATCAGGGGCTGACCGGGCCTGCCGGGCTGTTGTGGGTGAGGCAGGGGGTCACCACGCTGGATGCGGGTGACAAGGCCGAAAATGCGCGGCATCTCGGCGAGCGGCGGAACCTGTTGTCTTCGGTCGCGGGCGAGATTGCGCAGATGACGGGCGGGCGGCGGATGGACCGGGTGCGGGACCACTGCAAGGCCGATCTGGAGCGGCTGGCGACTTCGGGCGGCAAGCCCAAGGCGGGGAGCCCGTGGAAGGACGCGCGGGACGAGGTGGCGGCGTTGACCGAGCGGGTGGCGGTGCTGTCGGGGAAGGTGGCAGAGCTTTCCGGCGCGCTGGAGCGGCGGAGGGTGATCGAGGCGCGGCTGGCGGTGCTTGACGCAGCCGAGGCGCGGGCGGCGCGGGCGGCGGCGCTGGCTGCGGCAGAGGCCGCAGATCGGGTAGCGCAGGCCCATGCGGCCAAGGTGGCCGAGGCGGAAAGCCGGGTGAAGATTGCGGGCCTGACGCGGGACGATCTGGCGGGGCGGCTCGCCGGGTTGCTGCGGGCCTATGGGGCGGCGGCAGAGGCGGCGCGGGTGGCGGCGCGGGCGGTTGAGTCGGACGGGCTGATCGGGGCGCGGCTTGAGGAGGCTTTGGCGGCGCAGGCTTTGTGTGACAGGGCGCTTGAAGACGCGTCGGGGCGGGTCAAGGCGGCGCGGGACGCGGTTGCCGGGGCGCAGCGGCGGTTGGCGGCGGCGCGGGCGCGGGCCGATTTGGTGCAGGTGCGCGACCGGCTGACAGCGGCCGAGGCGCAGCGGGCAATGGCCGAGCAGGCGGAGGCGGTTGTTGCGGGGATTGCGGCCACGCCCGAACGGGTCGAGGCGCTGGAGACGGCCTTGCGGCAGGCCGAGCGGGCGCGGGATGCGCAGGCGGTGCAGGCGGTGAAGGTTCAGGTGAGCTATGCCGGGGCTGCGCGGGTGCTGCGGGATGGGGTGGCGGTGCCGGAGGGCGTTGTGGCGCTGGACGGCCGGGCGGTGTTTGATCTGCCTGGGATCGGGAGGCTGGCCGTTGATCCGGGGGCAGTGGGCCGGGGCGATGCGGGCGCCGTGGCGCGTGCAGAGGCTGAGGAGGCGAAGGCGCTGGCCGTGTGTGGTGTGACCACGGTTGAGGCGGCGCGGGTGGCGTTGCGGGAACGGGCCGAGGCGATTGCCGCGGGAAAGCTTGCGGCGGGGGTGATGAAGTCGCTTGCGCCAGAGGGCTTACAGGCATTGCGGGCGCTGGTCGCACACACGGCGACGGTGGCCGGGGATGCGGCAGATGACGGCGTGGAACCGGATCTGGCAGGGTTGGAATCCGCTGTAGTTGCGGCGGAAGGGGCGGAGGCCGAGGCGCGGGTCCGGGCAGAGGCGGCGGGACGGACGGTGGCGGGTCTGACGGCAGAGCGGGCGGGGGCGCGGGTGGCGTTGAGCACGGCGCTTTCGGTGAAGGATGCAGCAGAGACGGCGGCAGGTGATCTGGCGACGCGGGTTGAGCGGCAGGCCCAAACCGAGACTGCGGCGGCTCAGGCGGGGGCGGAACTGGCTGGCGCACAGGCGGTTGTGGCGGGGCTAGTGGCCGGGGCACCGGATCTGGCAACTGTTAGGGCCGAGTTGAGCCGGGCCAGGGGGGCGATTGAGGCGGCGGAGACGGAAGTCGCGCGTTTGCGGCTCGAGCGGGAGCGGCTGGCTGGCACGATCCAGTCGCAGGCAGCAGATGCAGTCGAGGAAAAGCTTGCCGAGGCGCAGGGGGCGCTGGAGGCGGCGCGGGAGCGGGACGGGCGCTATGCGGCGGAAGTTGCGGCGCTGATCCGGCTGGGCGAGGTGATAGAGGCCACGCGGGCGGCGGCTCAGGACGCCTATTTCGAGCCAGTCCAGAAGGAACTGGCACCACTTCTGGCGATTCTGGCGCAAGATGCGGCGCTGACCTTTGATCCGGAGAGCCTTTTGCCCGGGCGACTTATGCGCAATGGCGGGGCGCTGGATGTGGAGCGGCTGAGCGGGGGCACGCAGGAGCAGATCGCGATTCTGACGCGGCTGGCTTTTGCGCGGCTGTTTGCCAAGGCGGGGCGGCCGGTGCCTGTGATTCTGGACGACGCGCTGGTCCACACGGATGACGCGCGGATCGTGCGGATGTTCACGGCGCTGCACAGGGTGGCGGCGGAACACCAGGTGATCGTCTTTACTTGCCGACAGATGGCGTTTGAGGCTCTGGGGGGGCATCGTCCGGAGGTGGTGGTCGGCTAGCTTTTTGCGGGGCGCTCGTCCGCGCAGCGCGCAAGCTCGCTGCGTGTGGTTTCCGAAATGGCGGTCGAACTGACATGTCAGGGCTTTGGACTCGGGGCGGAACCTGTGCATCCTTGAGGCGCTGCAGGGAGGCGGGCATGGCGATCATCCGGCGTGTGGACATTCGGATGGTGGATCTGGTGCCCAAGGTGCGGCGGACGGATGCGATCCAGTCCTTTGCAAGTCAGGAGACGCCCATCGTCACGATCACGGATGCGGAAGGGGCGCAGGGGACGGGCTATTCCTATACGATCGGGACGGGAGGTCCTGCGGTCATCTCGCTGTTGCGCGAGACCTTGGCACCAAGGCTGATCGGACGCGAGCCGGAAGATGTCGAGGGGATCTGGCGCGATCTTCTGTTTGCGACCCATGCGGCGGCAGTGGGGGCGATCACCTCGCTGGCGCTTGCTGCCATCGATACGGCGCTTCGGGATCTGCGATGCCGACGGGCGGGGGTGGCCCTATGGCGGATTGCGGGCGGGACGAAGGGATCGGTCGAGGTCTATTCGACGGAAGGCGGCTGACTGCATATCGAAGACGAGGCGCTTGTCGCGGATGCGCTGACGATGCAGGCGGCAGGGTTTTTCGGGGCGAAGGTGAAGATCGGCAAGCCCCGGCTATCAGAGTATGATGCCCGGCCGGCGGCGGTGCGGGTGGCGGTCGGGGACCGGTTCCACCTGTTCGTGGATGCCAATCAGGGGTTCACGCTGCATCAGGCGATGATGTGGGCGGATATGCTCGCGGGGCATCGGGTGGGCTGGTTCGCGCAGGCGCTGCCCGCGGACGATGCGGGCGTGCATGCGCAGTTGGCGCGGCATTCCCGGGTGCCCGTGGCGGTGGGTGAGAGCCTTTATTCTGCCAGCCAGTTCAAGCATTACATGCTGCAGGGGGCGCCGCAGATCGTGCAGGTCGATGCGGCGCGGATCGGCGGGATCACGCACTGGCTCAAGGTGGCGCATATGGCCGAGGCGTTCAACCTGTCGGTCTGTCCGCATTTCCTGATGGAACTGCATGTGAGCCTTGTGACGGCGGTGCCGAATGGCTGGATGCTCGAGTATGTCCCTCAGCTTGACGCGATCACGACCTCACGGCTTGATCTGCGCGAGGGGCGGGCCTATCCATCCGAGGGGCCGGGGCTGGGGATCGAATGGGACTGGGCGGCGATCCGGGCGCAGACGGTCGAGGGGAGCCATTCCATGGTGGGAGGAGACTGAGATGAAGCGGTACGGCAGCGTGATCGGCGTGCGCGAGGAGCAGAAGGCGGAATACAAGCGGCTGCATGCGGCGGTCTGGCCGGGGGTCCTGGCCAGGATCACTGAGTGCAACATCCGGAACTACACGATCTTCCTCAAAGAGCCGGAAAACCTGATGTTTTCCTACTTCGAGTATCATGGGACTGATTATGCCGCCGACATGGAGAAGATGGCGGCGGACCCCGAAACACAGCGCTGGTGGGCCGTCTGCACGCCCTGCCAGTTGCCGTTCGAGACGCGGAAGCCGGGGGAATGGTGGGCCGAGATGGCGGACGTATTCCACCATGACTGATCCCCGGGTTTCTGTCCTCAAAGACATCTATACCTCGGTGATCCATGACGTCATGCGGGCCATGGGGCGGCGGAACTTTACCCTGCCGCCGCGCATCACCCCGCTGCAGCCCGACATGGTGCTGACCGGCCCCGCCTTTACCATCGAAGGCCGTATAGACGAGACGGCGGAAGCCCATCAGACGCTGCTCGACTGGACGGGGCTCTTGTCAAAGGCAAAGGCCGGGCATGTCTGGGTCAGTCAGCCGAATACTGATGTCGTGTCCCAGATGGGTGAACTGTCAGCCGAAACGCTGCACCGCAAGGGGGTGCTCGGGGCGGTGATGGACGGTGCGCTGCGGGATGCGAACTTTATTCTGCGGCTGGGATTTCCTTGCTGGCGGACCCACCACAGCCCGCGCGATGTGGTGGGCATGTGGCGGCCGGTGGCGGTCGATCAACCGATCATGCTGGGTGACTGCCTGATCCGCCCGGGCGACTGGATGCACGGCGACCGCGACGGAATGGTGGTCATCCCGGCTGAAATCCTGAACGAAGTGATCGCAGGCGCTACTGCCGCCATGCAGACGGAAAACATGGTGCGACGCGCGATTCTCGACGGGATGGACCCGCAGGTTGCCTTTCTGAAACATGGTAAGTTCTGATGACAGACCCGCGCCTCCTCCTCCTCGCCACCGGCGACACCGTCTTTGTCCTGCGCGACCAGATCGCGGCAGGCGAGCTGATCTTGGTCGAGGGGGCAGAGGTGCGCGTGCAGGTGGCTCTGGGACTGGGGCAAAAGCTTGCTCGGCTGCCCCACGCGCATGACGACAAGGTAATCAAGTATGGCGCACCCATCGGTTCAGCAACGCGCGCCATCGCGACGGGCGACCATATCCATCTTCACAACCTTAAGAGTGACTACACCGCCACCCACGGTCGCGGCGGTGTCGCGGCGACAGCAGGAGAGAACGCATGATGCGCGGCTGGCTGCGCTCGGATGGACGCAAGGGGATACGCAATGTCGTGGCAGTGGCCTATCTGGTTGAATGTGCGCATCATGTGGCCCGCCAGATCGCAGGCGCAAACCCCGAAGCGGCCCATGTGATCGGATTTCCCGGCTGTTTCCCGAATGCCTATGCACAAAAGATGATGGAACGGCTGTGCACGCATCCCAATGTCGGTGCAGTGCTGCTGGTCTCGCTCGGGTGCGAAAGCTTTGACCGTGTAACGCTGGAAAGTGTGGTCCGTGCATCGGGGCGGCCCGTCAGGACGATCACGATCCAGACGGCAGGCGGCACACGTGCCAGCATTGCCGAGGGCCGCGACTTTGTAACGGTTCAGGTCGAAGCTCTTGCGAGAGTGCCCTCTGTTCCGATGGCGGTCAGCGAACTGATCGTCGGCACGGTCTGCGGCGGGTCGGACGGAACAAGCGGGATCACCGGCAATCCGGCCGCCGGCATCGCCTTTGACAAACTCGTCGCCGCCGGGGCCGCCTGTATATTCGAAGAAACGGGCGAACTGATCGGCTGCGAAGGGATCATGGCCGACCGCGCGGCGACGCCCGAACTGGCGGCCGAACTGCGGGCCAGTGTCGAAAAGGCAGCCCGCTACTATGCCACATTGGGATACGGGTCCTTTGCCGCCGGCAATGCGGACGGTGGCTTGACGACGATCGAGGAAAAGTCCCTTGGCGCCTACATGAAATCGGGACAAAGCCGGATTTCGGGTCTGATCAAGCCGGGTGACATTCCGCCCCGCGGCGGACTTTACCTGATGGATGTTGTGCCGGATGGCGAAGTGCGCTTTGGCTTTCCCAACATCAGCGACAATGCGGAAATCGTCGAGATGATGGCGTCGGGGGCCCATTGCACGTTGTTTGTGACCGGACGCGGGTCTGTCGTGGGTTCGGCTTTGGCGCCTGTGATCAAGATTGCGGCCAATCCGCATATGTACCGGCGGCTGTCCGAAGACATGGACGTGAACGCCGGCCGTATTCTAGCTGGCGAGGCGACTTTGGAAGAAGTCGGGCAAGAGATATTCGACAGGGTTATCGGGCTGGCGTCAGGAGAGAAAAGCAGGTCCGAGGAATTGGGGCATCAGGAGTTCATTTTGACCTACAAGAGTTTTGAACCGATCGGGCCTGCATGTCTGCCGTCCTGATCTGAGTGCGAGCCAGGTCAGCGCTGGCACTTGGCAATGAAGCAACGGGGGACCGGAACCGCGGCCCCAGGGGAGTGAGCGATGGGACGGCTGAACGGCAAGAGGGCGCTGGTGACGGCGGCGGGGCAGGGGATCGGGCGGGCTTCGGCACTGATGATGGCGCGGGAAGGGGCACTGGTTGTGGCCACGGACGTGAACGAGGCGACGCTGGCGGAACTTGCGGCGGAGGGATTGGCGACGCGGGTTCTGAACGTGCGGGAACCGGCCAGCATTGCGGCGGCAGTGGCGGCGGTGGGCCCGCCCGACGTGCTGTTCAATTGTGCGGGCTTTGTTGCGGCAGGGACGATACTTGACTGTGACGAGGATCAGTGGGCGTTCAGCATGGATCTGAACATGACGGCCATGTACAGGATGTGCAAAGCTTTCCTGCCCGGCATGATTGCCAACGGGGGCGGGTCGATCATCAACATGGCCTCGGTTGCGGGATCGGTCATCGCGGCGCCCAACCGGTTTGTCTATGGGGCGACCAAGGCCGGGGTGATCGGGCTGACGAAGTCGATCGCGGCGGATTTCATCAGCAAGGGTATCCGGGCGAATGCGATTTGTCCGGGGACGGTGGAGAGCCCCTCGCTGGATCAGCGGCTGCGGGATACGGGCGATTATGAGGCGGCCAAGAAGGCGTTCATCGCCCGCCAGCCCATCGGGCGGATCGGCAAACCCGAGGAGATCGCGGCGCTGGTCACCTATCTGGCGAGCGACGAGTCGAGCTATACGTCGGGTGTGGCCCATGTAATCGACGGGGGCTGGGCGAATATCTGAGCTTTTCAGGGAGGAAAGGCACATGGAACTGATTGACACGCATTTGCATCTGATCTGGCGGGATCGGTTCGGGTATTCTTGGACGAAGGACGTTCCCAAGTTGAAGGAGGGGGACTTCTCGCTTGCCATGGCGCGGGGGCTATATGGCGGGGAAGTCATAGGGTCGATCTTCATGGAGGTCGGCGTCGATGATGCGGACTACAAGGCCGAGGGGCGGTATGTGGCGCGGCTGGTCAAGGACGGATCACTGCTGGGGCAGATCGTGTCCTGCCGGCCGGAATCGGACCCAGAGTTTGCGGCCTGGGTCGAGGAATGTGCCGATCTGGGCGTGGTTGGGTTCCGGCGCATCCTGCATGTGGTGCCGGATGATGTGTCAGAGCCCGAGGCGTTCCGCGAGAATATCCGGCTGATCGGGCGGGCGGGTAAGCCGTTTGACATGAACTTTCTGGGTCGGACGCTGCCCCTCGCGGCGGCGCTGGTGCGGGCTTGTCCGGGAACGCAGATGGTGCTGGACCATTGCGGGACCCCGGATATTGCAGGGGGTGCCTTTGACAGCTGGCGGGCCGGGATCGAGGAACTTGCCGAGATCGACAATGTGGCGGCGGTGAAGATGTCGGGAATTGCGGCCTATGCCACGCCGGGTACGGCTACGTTCGAGACGCTGGCGCCCTGGCTGGACGTGGTGCTTGAGGCCTTTGGGCCGTTGCGGATGGTCTGGGGCAGCGACTGGCCCGTGGTCGATCTGGGCGGCGGGCTGCCCGGGTGGCTGGGCATTTCGCGGGCCTGGATGAATTCGCGCCTGTCTTCGGACGAGGCGGCGCAAGTCGGGCGGTTCAATGCGGAACGGATTTACGGGGTGCGCGCCGGTTGAACGGCGCTGACCCTTCGACTTTCAAACAAACGGAGAATGATGTGGAGCCGATCGGAGTAGGGATCATCGGGACGGGGAATATTTCGGACGCCTATCTGAAGGCAGCGCCGGGGTTTTCTTTCCTTAAGGTTGTGGCCTGTGCGGATATCAACATGGAGGCGGCACGGGCCAAAGCTGCGGCCCATGGGATCGAGGCGCTGGAGGTGGCAGCACTTCTGGCCGATCCGCGCGTGGGGATCGTGCTGAACCTGACAACGCCGCAGCATCATGTGGGCGTGGGGCTGCAGGCGATTGCGGCGGGCAAACATGTATACTCAGAGAAGCCTTTGGCGGTTGAACTTGCCGAAGCGATGAAGCTGGTTGATGCGGCTGCGAAGGCCGGGCTGAGGGCGGGCTGTGCGCCTGACACGTTCCTGGGCGGATCGCATCAAACGGCGCGGGCGGCGCTGGATTCGGGGTTGATCGGCGAAGTCGTCGCCGGGTCGGCGGCGATGATGGTGCCGGGGCATGAGATCTGGCATCCGAATCCCGATTTCTACTACCAGCCCGGCGGCGGGCCGATGCTCGACATGGGGCCCTATTACTTGACCTGCCTTGTCAACATGCTGGGGCCTGTGGCGGCTGTGACGGGGTCGGCAAAGGCCGCCTATGCGACGCGGACCATCGGGTCGGGGCCGCGAGCCGGACAAGTTGTCGAGGTGAAGGTGCCTACGCATATTTCGGGCATCCTAGATTTTGCGAACGGAGCACAGATCACAATCACGACGAGTTTCGATGTGTGGAAACATGGGCATAACCATATCGAGCTGTATGGCCGGAAGGGGTCGATGATCGTGCCGGACCCGAACCAGTTTCAGGGCGCGGTCATGGCGAGCGAACATCGCGGCGATTGGGCCGAGGTGGAGCAGGCGCATCTGTATGGCGATGGGAACTATCGCATCCTGGGGCTGGCCGACATGGCGCAGGCGATCCGGACGGGACGGCCGCACCGGGCCAGCCTTGAGCTGAGCCTGCATGTGCTGGAGATCATGACGAGTATCATCAAGGCTGCCGAGACGGGACTGCGGATCATGCTGAGCCATCAATGCGGGCGTCCTGAAGCGATGGTGCCGGGGCTGCCTAAGGGGCAGTTGGACTGACATGCTGGTCACCCCGCCCGGCATGGCAATGTGCGGGCGCGAGTTGTGAAGGGTGCGCGTCATGCGCATCTTTGACTTTGGCTGCGCGGCGCTCCTAGGCAGGTGACGGGAGGCCGGACGTAGGTTCTTCAACGGTTGGTGGCAAAAGTCAGACATTTCATTTGTCAGACATTTAACCAGATGTCACATTTCACCCGAGAATCGGTCGTCTCCCGGGAAGGCACGTCAAGCGTCCGGCCTTGTCCGGGGCCTCTCAGCCCACAGACGCACAGCACACGGAGGGAAGAAGTCATGTCGTTCCTGAAACGGGCCAGAAACTGGGCCACGGGGGTCGCGGTTGCCGCGAGCCTTGCGGTGCCGGCGATGGCCGAAATCACGGTCTCGGCGCCGGGTGACAGCACCAGCGGCACCTATTTCGACTATATGAAGACGGTCTATGCGCGTGCCGGGTTCCCCGAGATGACGCAACTGCCGCTGACCAGCTTTGACAATAATTTCGAACTGGAAGGAATGGCCGCCGAAAGCTGGAGCCAGTCCGAGGACGGGCTGACCTGGACGTTCAAGCTGCGGCCCGGGCTGGTCTATTCGGACGGGCATCCGCTGACCGCCGGGGACTTTGTGTTCGCGCTACAGCGTGCGGCGACGAGCGGGTATGACTTTGCCTGGTACTGGGATTTCGCGGGCTCGATCAAGGGCTGGAAAGAAGTCACCGAAGGCACTGCGGGTGTCGAGACACTTGGTCTTGTCGCCGTGGATGACCTGACCATTCAGGTGACCACGAACACGCCCAAGCCCTATCTGCCGTCGGTGGTGTCGCTCTGGTATCCGGTGCCCAAGCATATGGTGGACCAGTACGGTGACGATTACGCATTGAACGTCGAGACGATCGTTTCGTCTGGCGCGTTCATGCTGGAAAGCTGGGAAAAGTCCAACAATTCCATGGTTCTGGTGAAAAACCCGACCTATACCGGACCCTGGCCGAGCCTAGTGGACCGGGTCGAGATTGATCCGTCGCTGGGTGCGCCGGAAGTTGGTCTGCCGGCCTTCATGGCGGGCGAGACGGATTATGCCTTCCTCAACGCTGGGCAGATTCCATTCGTCGAACAGCGGTTCCCGGATCAGATTCGCGAAAATGCGATCTTTGCGACGAGCTATATCTCGTTTGATCTGGATTCCCCGCCGTTCAATGATGTGAACGTGCGCAGAGCACTCTATTACGCAGTCAACCGGGAAGAACTGACGGCGACCGTGCTCAAGGATCTGGCGATCCCTGCTGGTTCGATCCTGCCGCCGTCTTATCCGGGCTATAACCCCGATATCGTGGCGCAGGCCGTGTTCGACCCGGCCAAAGCGCAGCAGTTCCTTGCCGATGCGGGTTTCCCCGGCGGCGAAGGCTTCCCCGAAGTGGAAATCTGGTACCGTGATCAGGGCGGCTACAACGGTGCCATCACCGCCCCGATGCTGCAGTACCTGCAGGCACAGTTCAAGGACGTGCTAGGAATCACCATGAATATCAAGGTGATGCCGATTCAGGACTGGATGACCGGTCTGTTGGAGAAGCAGAACAACCTGTTTCTGGCCCCCTATGAGTACGACTATATCGACCCGTCGAACTTCTATGGCATCTTCTACAACGGCGGCCGTCATGACTATCATAATGACCAGTATGACGCCCTTGTCGCCGCAGCCGACGCCGATCCCGACTGGAACAAGCGCTATGAGCTTTATGGTCAGGCGGAACAGGTGATGATCGACAATGCGATGATCATCCCCGTGGTTCACCCGATCCAGAAGTTCGTGGTGGGAGAGCGTCTGTCGGGCCCCGGCGCCGAGCCCAACGCGCAAGGCATGACGCCGCTGAACCGGCTGGTACCCTACTTCTATGCGCATCTGAACGTCGCCGAGTAATTGGCGGCCTGCCCGCCCGGACCGATGGGTCCGGGCGGGCTTCTCTTACCCCCTCAGAATGACAGGGTGCCATGCGGCTGGTGGAGATCACCGACCTTACCGTGAGTTTTCCGCAGGCCGACGGCGTCGTGCAGGCGGTACGGGGGGCGTCGTTCCACGTAGACGAGGGCGAAAGCGTGGGCATCGTCGGCGAGAGCGGATCGGGCAAGTCGGTGACCTGCATGGCGGCGCTGCGGCTGCTGCGGCAGCCCCCGGCAAAGATCGCGGCCAAGGTGATGAGGCTGGACGGGATCGACATGCTTGCGGCAGATCGCAAGACGTTGTCGGGTGTGCGCGGCCGGGTGGCTGCGATGGTTTTTCAGGACCCGATGACGGCCTTTGACCCGGTCTATACGATCGGGGCGCAGATCGTTGAGACGATCCGGGCGCATCGGGAGGTGTCAAAGGCGGATGCCCGGCGCGAGGCCGAGGGGCTCTTGGCGAAGGTGGAAATCCGGACCCCGGCGGCGGTGCTGGACTCTTATCCGCACCAGTTGTCGGGCGGTATGATGCAACGGGCGATGATCGCGATGGCGCTGTCCTGCCAGCCGCGCATCCTGATCGCGGATGAGCCGACGACGGCACTCGACGTGACGGTGCAGGCGCAGATATTGCAGTTGATCAAGGGGTTGCAGGACGAACTTGGCATGGGTCTTGTCATGGTCACGCACGATCTGGGCGTGATTGCCGAGACGGTAGACCGGGTCGTCGTGATGTATGGCGGCCGCGTTATGGAAGAGGCGCCGGTCGCGGCGATCTTTGATGAGGCGAAACACCCCTATACGCGGGCGCTGATGGCGTCGATGCCGGGGCAGGTGGGCGGGCGGCGGCGGTTGACTGAAATACCAGGGTCGTCTCCCAATCCGGCGGACCCACCCATGGGGTGCCCGTTTCATCCACGCTGTAGTGAGGCGGATGCGCGTTGCGGGCACGAGATTCCGCCCGTTGTGGTGACGGGCGAGGCGAGCCGGGCAGCTTGCTGGAGGCTGACATGACGGCGCCGGCGCTGGAACTGCGCAAACTGACCAAGGATTTCATGCTGCCCGGTTCAGGGTGGTGGGGTAAGCCGCGGACGGTGCATGCGGTCAGGGCGGTTGATCTGGTGTTGCCGCGCAATGCGATTGTGGGTCTCGTAGGCGAAAGCGGATCGGGCAAGACCACGACCGGGATGGTGGCGCTGCGGCTGTCGGAGCCGACGGGCGGGCAGATACTGCTCGACGGGACGGATATCACGACGCTGGATGCCGCGGGGCTGAAACCGTTCCGGCGCAAGCTGCAGGTGGTCTTTCAGGACAGCTATTCCGCGCTCGACCCCATGCTGACGCTGGCGCAGATCGTGGCAGAACCGCTGCATATCCACGGGATCGGGTCGGCGAGGGAACAGGCGGAACAGGCGCGTCACTGGCTGGAGCGGGTGGGGCTGCACCGGAGCTATGCGAACCGCTATCCGCATGAGCTTTCCGGCGGGCAGCGGCAGCGCGTGGCAATTGCGCGGGCGCTTATCCTGAAGCCCACGGTCCTGATCGCGGATGAGCCGACATCGGCACTCGACGTGTCGGTCAAGGCGCAGATCATCAACCTGTTGCAGGACCTGCAGGCCGAAATGGGGCTGTCGATCCTGTTTATTTCGCATGACCTTTCGGTCGTCCGGTCGCTGGCAGATACGGTCGCAGTGATGTTCAACGGGCGGATTGTGGAACAGGCTCCGACTGAGGCGATATTCACCGATGCGCGGCATCCTTACACGCGGTCCTTGCTGGACGCGGTGCCGGTGATGAACCCGCGCGACCGGCGGCACCGAACGTTTCAGACGCGGGCCGAGCTCGAGGCGGCGACTCCGCGACTTTCGGCGGCGGCGCTGGGCCTTTCCCCGGATGCGACGGCGCGGCTGGTTCGGGTGGCCGGGGATCATCTTGTGGAGGCCATTCTGACATGACGGGCTTCATCATTCGCAGGCTACTGTCGATTTCGGTGACCTTCATCATCGTGTCGATCCTGATCTTCACGATGATGCACGCCATCCCCGGCGGGCCGTTTGACGGGGGCGAGATGCCGTTGCCGCCGGCTGTGCGGGAAAAGATGATGGCGCAGTTCGGGCTGGATCAGCCGGTCTGGGTTCAATACCTGAAGTACATGAGCGGGGTGATCCGGCTCGACTTCGGCGTTCCGTTCCAGAGCCCGGGGGAGACGATGTTCTCACTTCTGGCGGATGCGTGGTTGCCGTCGCTGGTGCTGGGCGGCCTTGGCGTGCTGATCGGGGCGCCCTTGGGCATTCTGCTGGGGATCGCAGCGGCGCTGCACCGCAATACCTGGATCGACTATCTGGCTTCGGCGGTTGCGACGATCGGGCTGACGGTTCCGGTGTTCGTGACCTCTATGTTGCTGATCCTGATCTTTGCCGTCTGGCTGAACTGGTTCCCGGCGAGCGGCTGGGGCGAGCCGATCAACTGGGTGTTGCCGATTACGGCCTATGCGACGATCCCGATGGCAACCTATGCGCGGTATACTCGTTCCGCGATGCTCGACACGCTCAACAAGCCATTCGTGACGGTGCTGCGCGCCAAAGGCCTCACGGAAAACAAGATCATCTATGGCCATGTGTTGCGCAATTCGGCCATCCCGATGGTGACGGTGTTCCTGCCGATGTTCATCGGCACGGCGACCGGTTCCATCTTTGTGGAGGCGATGTTCCGGGTGCCGGGGCTCGGGTCCTATTTCGTATCGTCCATCCGAACGCGGGATTATCCGCTTGAGATGGCGCTGATGCTGATGCTGACGGTCATGTTCTGCGTGGCTTATCTGATTTCCGACGTCGCCTATGCGCTGCTCAATCCACGCATCCGGTATGGAGACCGCAAGGGATGACCGCGCTTCTGACCACACCGATGCCGCCTGCCCCGCGACAGCGCGGCCCGCTGTGGTTTGCCTGGCGACGGTTCCGGGCCAACAAGGCGGCCGTCGTCGGGGGGATCGTTCTCGGCGTGATCACGCTTCTTGCGATCCTCGCGCCACTGGTGACCAAGACCGGACCGAACGATCAGGCCTTTCTGACAGAGAATCTGTTTCCGCCCTCCTGGGATCATTGGTTCGGTGTGGATGATCTGGGCCGGGATTTCTGGACGCGGATCGTCTATGGTGCGCGGGTGTCGCTGACCATCGGCTTCGCGGCGGCAACCTGTTCGGTGCTGATCGGCATCCCGCTCGGTGCGATTGCGGGGTATTACGGGGGCCGGGCGGATTGGCTCATCATGCGCGTGATCGAGATATTCTCGGTCGTGCCGCCCCTTTTGGCTGCGATGCTGCTGGGGGCTCTGACGCAGGGCGGGTTTCTGACCATTGTGGTGATTGCGGCGCTGTTCGGCTGGGTGCAGGTGTGTCTGCTCGTCCGGGCGCAGATCAAAGCGTTCAAGGAAAAGGAATTCGTACGGGCGGCGCAGGCGCTGGGGGCCTCGCCCGGCTACATCATCCGTCGTCACCTGATCCCCAATGCGATTTCGCCGATCATCGTGGGCTTTGTGCTAGCGATTCCGCTGGCGATGATGCTGGAGGCGTCCCTTTCCTTCCTTGGCGTGGGGATACCGCCGCCGACACCCAGCTGGGGACAGATGATCAACGTCGGCATGAATTTCATGTATTTCTACTGGCATATGGCTGTGTTCCCGACGGCGGCGCTGGCCATCACGGTGATGGCCACCACCCTGTTCGGGGACGGGCTGCGCGATGCCCTTGACCCCACATTGAAAGGGGCCTGACGCCCATGTCCGACAATCTCAAAGACCTTTTCCTGCTGGACCCCGAGGTCGTGTTTCTGAACCACGGATCCTTCGGGGCCTGCCCGAAGCCTGTGTTCGAAGCCTATCAGGCCTGGCAGTTGAAGCTTGAACGTCAGCCAGTGGCCTTTCTTGATCCGATACGCGGTTATGCGGCATGGATGCGGGATGCACGGGCAGCGCTGGCGGGGGAATTGGGGGCGGCACCTGACGATCTGGTGGGCGTGATGAACGCGACGGTGGGGCTGAACATCGTCGCGCAGTCGCTGAACCTCCAGCCCGGGGACGAGATCCTGACAACGGATCACGAATATGCGGCGCTGGAGAAGACATGGGCCTATGTCTGCCGCAAGACAGGCGCCAAGATCGTCTTCGTCACGGTCCCCTTGCCGCTGTCGACCGAGGCGCAGTTCACGGATGCCATTCTGGCCGGGATGACGGAGCGGTCCAGGGTCCTGTTCCTGAGCCACATCACTTCGGCTACTGCGTTGCTGTTTCCCATCGAACGGGTGGTGGCCGAGGCGCGGTCGCGAGGTATCTTGTCTGTGATCGACGGGGCGCATGTGCCGGGCCATGTCCCGCTGAACCTCGACGCGCTGGGGGCGGATTTCTATTCAGGCAACTGCCACAAATGGCTGATGGCGCCGAAGGGTTCGGCATTTCTGCATGTCCGGCGGGAATTGCAGACCATGATCAATCCGCTCGTCATCTCGCATGGCTGGACCGAGGATCTGCATGAATCAGGTGCCAAGGGCATGTTCGGCAACACGCCCTTCATCGATTCGATTGAGATGCAGGGGACGCGCGATCCGGCGGCTTGGCTGACCGTGCCGGACGCAATCCGGTTCCGGAAGGACGAAAACTGGTCCGAGGTCGCGGCCCGCTGCCGCGATCTGGCACAGGAGACGGGAGCCCGCGTGGCGGCACTGACGGGGCTCACGCCCTTCTCCTCGCCCGAATTCTGTGCACCGCAGATGGTCGCGATGCCGGTGCCCCGGACTGATCCCAAGGCGTTGCAGGTGGCGCTGATGGAGCGTTGGAAGATAGAGATCCCCTGTTTTGACTGGAAAGATCACACGGTCGTGCGGGTTTCGGTGCAGGGCTACAATACCAAGGCAGAGATGGATATGCTGGTGGAGGCGCTCTCCGCCCTCTTGACGCTGGAGCGCGCAGCCTGACCTATGGGCGGGCCTGAACTGAGGTGCTTGCCCGATGCGATCGAACACTGCCCTGCTTTACCTGGAACCCCGCGAGGCAGGCACGCGTGGCGCGGCTGTGCTGGATGCGCTGGCAGGGATGATCGAACGGGCCGGGCTGCAGGTGGGCGACCGCCTGCCGCCCGAGGTCCAGCTGGCGCAACAGCTGGGGGTGGGCCGGTCGACGATGCGCGAGGCGCTGAACCGCTGGGAAGGGCTTGGCATCATCCGGCGGCGGCGCGGCGACGGGACCTATCTGTCGGCAAGGGTGCAGACGTCGGCCGGGGCCGTTCCGGTGATGGTTCAGCTTGAAGGGGCGGCGCTCTTGCGGCTGATAGAGGTGCGGCGGAGCCTTGAGAATGACGCGGTACGGAAAGCCGCGGTCGCCGCGACCCCGGCGCAGAGGGTTGAGATCGGGACGCTCTGCGATGAATTGCTGGGCATCATTGCGCGGGGCGAAAACTACCGCGAGGCAGACTGGGCCTTTCACGGCGCGATCTATGATGCGACTGGGAATCCGATGTTCGGACAGATACTGCGAAGGCTGGACGAGATGATGGAGCGGAGCGCCGAAAGCCCGTTCTCGCGCCCGGCCTTCGGTCTGTCGAGCTTTCCTCTGCACCTTGATCTGTCCGAAGGGATCCTCGCGGTCGATCCAGACCGCGCGGGGGTGGCGATCAACGCGATCCTCGATTCGGTTGAATCAGAAATCCGGGACATGATTGGCCTGTCTGGCCAGCCGTAATCCGGCTGAGGTGCCCGACACGCGTGCCACTTGTTTTTCTCCCCTTCCGGGTCTGCGGCCCGTCAGGGGTTTGCGCCTTCGGCTGAGGTGCTTGCACGACAAAGAAATTATGGGGCAGACTCTCGCCCCCCCAGTTTCTATCTTGTCCAAATATCTTGGGGGGAGCGCGGGACGCGCAGGGGGCAAAGCCCCCTGCAACGCTCGTATCTATTCCGCGGCCTCCATGTAGCTTTCCACCGGCGGGCAGATGCAGATCAGGTTCCGGTCGCCGTAGACATTGTCGACCCGGCCGACGGGCGGCCAGTACTTGTCCACCCGAAAAGCGCCGGGGGGGAAGCAGCCTTGTTCACGAGGGTACTTGCGGGTCCAGTCGGCGACCAGATCCTCGACAGTATGGGGGGCGTGCCGGAGGGGGGAGTCCTCGGAAGAGATGTCACCTTGTTCGACCGCCCGGATTTCTTCGCGGATGGCGAGGAGGGCGGTGATGAAGCGGTCGATTTCGGCCTTGGTCTCGGATTCCGTGGGTTCGACCATGAGCGTGCCGGCGACGGGCCAGCTCATCGTGGGGGCATGGAAGCCATTGTCGATCAGGCGTTTGGCGATGTCGTCCACGGTCACTCCGGCCTCGGCAAAGGGCCTTGTGTCGAGGATGCATTCATGGGCCACGCGGCCCCGGTTGCCCATGAAGAGGACGTCATAGCTGCCGCGCAGGCGCGCTGCGATGTAGTTGGCGTTCAGGATAGCCACGCGGGTGGCCTGGGTAAGGCCGCGGCCGCCCATCATGAGGCAATAGGCCCAGGAGATGAGCAGGATCGAGGCTGAGCCGTACGGGGCCGCTGAGACGGGGCCTTCGGCTCCTCCGGTTTCGGGGTGGCCGGGGAGGTAGGGGGCGAGGTGAGCCTTGACGCCGATGGGTCCCATGCCGGGGCCGCCGCCCCCGTGGGGGATAGCGAAGGTCTTGTGCAGGTTGAGGTGGCTCACGTCCGAGCCGATCTCGCCGGGTTTCACGAGGCCAACCATAGCGTTCATGTTGGCCCCATCGAGATAGACCTGACCGCCGTGGTCATGGGTGATGGCGCAGATTTCGCGCACCGTTTCTTCGAACACACCGTGGGTCGAGGGGTAAGTGATCATGCAGGCGGCGAGTCTGTTGCCTGCTGCTGCGGCCTTTTCGCGAAAATCGTCAAGGTCGACGTCACCGTTGGAGGCGGATCTGACGACGACGACCTGCATGCCGGCCATCTGGGCCGAGGCGGGATTGGTGCCATGGGCCGAGACGGGGATAAGGCAGACGGTGCGGCCATGGTTGCCCTGGGCGCGGTGGTAGGCCTGGATGGTGAGGAGGCCCGCGTATTCGCCCTGCGCGCCCGAGTTCGGCTGCATGGACATCGCGTCGTAGCCGGTGATGGTGCAGAGCTTGGCTGCGAGGTCGTCGATGGCTTCCTTGTAGCCGAGCGCCTGATCGGGGGGGACGAACGGGTGGAGCGTGCCGAATTCAGGCCAGGTGATGGGCATCATCTCGGCTGCGGCGTTCAGTTTCATCGTGCAGGAGCCGAGCGGGATCATCGCGCGGTCAAGCGCGAGATCGCGATCTGACAGGCGGCGCATGTAGCGCATCATTTCGGATTCTGCACGGTTCATGTGGAATACGGGGTGGGTGAGGTATTCGGAGGTGCGCAGCATCGCTTTGGGGAAGCCGAGGTCGGCGCGGTGGGGGGGCGCGACATGGATGCCGAAGGCGCGCAGGACCCGATGGAGGACCTGTTCATCGGTCGTTTCGTCCAGTGTGATACCGACGCAGTCATTGCCGATCTTGCGCAGGTTGACGCCTTCGGCGCGGGCGGCGGCGAGGATGCCGGCCTGACCCACGCCGACCTCGACCGTGATGGTGTCGAAGAAGGCCTTGGGTGCGACCTTGGCCCCGGCGACGCGGAGCGCCTTGGCGAGGCGGACGGTGTGGAAATGGACGCGTTCGGCAATGGCGCGCAGGCCGCGGGGGCCGTGGAAGACCGCGTAGAACGAGGCCATGACGGCGAGGAGTGCCTGGGCGGTGCAGACGTTCGACGTGGCCTTTTCGCGGCGGATGTGCTGTTCGCGGGTCTGGAGCGAGAGGCGGTAGGCCTTGTTTCCGCGCGCGTCGATGGAAACGCCGACGATCCGGCCGGGCATGGCACGCTTAAGGTCGTCCTTGCAGGACATGAAGGCGGCATGGGGGCCGCCATAGCCCATCGGCACGCCGAAGCGCTGGGACGAGCCGATGGCGATGTCGGCGCCCATGGCGCCGGGTTCCTTGAGCATGGTCAACGCAAGGAGGTCGGTGGCCACGATGGCAATGGCCTTGGCGGCGTGGAGCGCCTCAATCTCTGGGGTGAAGTCGCGGATGTGGCCCAAGGTGCCGGGGTACTGGAAGATGGCGCCAAAGACCTTGGCGGTGTCGAGCGCCTCGGGCGCGTCCACGATGACCTCGATCCCGAGGGGCAGGGCGCGGGTCCGGATGACGGCGATGGTCTGGGGGTGGCAGCCCTGGTCGACGAAGAAGCCCTTTGCCTTTGACTTGGCAGTGCGTTCGGCCATGGTCATGGCTTCGGCCGCTGCGGTCGCCTCGTCCAGAAGCGAGGCATTGGCGACGGGGAGGCCCGTCAGGTCGGCGACCATGGTCTGGTAGTTCAGAAGAGCCTCGAGCCGGCCTTGCGCGATTTCGGGCTGGTAGGGGGTGTAGGCCGTGTACCAGGCGGGGTTTTCGAGAATGTTGCGCTGGATCGCGGGGGGCGTGACGGTGCCGTAGTAGCCTTGCCCGATAAGCGAGGTCATGACCCGGTTCTTGGCACCCACTTCGCGCATCTTCGCCAGAAGCTCGTGTTCGGCCAGCGGGGCCCAGTCGAGCGGCTTGTCCTGCCGGATCGAAGACGGGACAGTCTGGTCGATCAGCTCGTCAAGACTGGCCACGCCGACGGCCTTGAGCATCGCCTCCATCTCTGTCGGCGACGGGCCGATGTGGCGGCGGTTGGCAAAATCGTAAGGGTTATAGTCGGTGGGCGAGAAGGTCATGGCGCTGCCTCAATTCTTGGGGTCTGCATACCTTTCGACCAGCGAAAGGCCTATCGAGCCATCTTTGCCAATCGAAAGGTCTTTGAACGTAAAGACACCGATGTAACCGTCCCGATCAAATTTACCGGGAACGTCTCTTTGCATTACGACGAGTGGTTCGTTTCGTAGGGCTTCGACAAATTCTTGATAGCGTTTGCCGTCCAGCTTGGCCCCGTTCATCGGATCGAAGTAGCCAACTGGTCCCCTGCGCCAACTATTATGGATGACAGCTAGCCATCGCCCCTCAACGCACGCGACCCACCTGCCGCGTTCGCCACCAATGTGAACACGTTTTGCCATTTGAACTAGCTGATCAGGTCCTGATATTCGTCTTCATCCATGAACTGGTCGATGACCGACACATCATCTACCTTGATCTTGAAGAACCAGCCCGCACCGAGGGGGTCGTCGTTCACGAGGCCGGGCTTGTCGGTGAGTTTGTCGTTGACCTCGATGATTTCGCCATCGACGGGGGAGAGGATGTCGGAGGCGGCCTTGACGCTTTCGATGACGACGACTTCGTCGCCTTCGGCCACCATGGCCTCGATCTCGGGCAGTTCGACGAAGACGACATCGCCAAGCTGGGTGGCGGCGTGTTCGGTGATGCCGACGACGATCGTGTCATCGCCTTCGACGCGCAGCCATTCGTGATCTTCGGTGAATTTCATGGGGAAGTCCTCAGCGTTTGTAGGAAGTGGGAAAAAGGGGAAGGGGGGCGACGGCGAGGGGCAAGCGTTTGCCGCGCACCTCTCCGGTCAGGGTGGTGCCGGGGGCGGCATGGGTTGCGGGGACATAGCCCATGGCGATGGGGGCGTTGACCGAGGGGCCGAAGCCGCCGGAGGTGATTGTGCCTACGGGTGTGTCGCCGTCGTAAAGGGCTGTGTTTTCACGCATGGGGGCGCGGCCTTCGGGGCGGAGGCCGACGCGGGTGCGGGCGGGGCCGGAGCCAAGTTCGGCCAGGATGCGGGATGCGCCGGGGAAGCCGCCCTGGCGGGCGCCGCCGGTACGGCGGGATTTCTGAATGGCCCAGGTCAGACCCGCTTCGACCGGGGTGGTCGTGGTGTCGATCTCGTGGCCGTAGAGGCAAAGCCCCGCTTCAAGGCGGAGCGAGTCGCGGGCGCCAAGGCCGATGGGCAGGACGGCGGAGGTGGCGAGGAGGCTGCGGGCGCAGGCGAGGGCATGGGTTTCGGCGACCGAGATTTCGTAGCCGTCTTCGCCGGTGTAGCCCGAGCGCGAGACCCAGAGATCGCCGAAATCCGACGGGAAGATGCCCACATCCATGAAACGCATGCTGGCCACGGGTGAGCAAAGCGCGGCAAGGACGAATTCTGCGGCAGGGCCTTGCAGCGCCAGAAGGGCGCGGTCGGTGACGGGGATCACCTCGGCCACCTGCGACAGATGAGTGGTCAAATGGGCGATGTCGGCGGATTTGCAGGCGGCGTTTACGACGACGAAGAAGTGGTCGCTCCGGTTGGCGAACATCAGGTCATCCAGGATGCCGCCTGCATCGTTTGTGAAGAGGCCGTAACGCTGGCGGCCCTGCGGGAGGGAGAGGACGTCAACGGGCATCAGCGCCTCGAACGCGAGGGCGAGGGTGGGCATGTCGATGCGTGGGCGGAGGATGACCTGACCCATGTGGCTGACGTCGAAGAGGCCGGCTGCGGCACGGGTGTGGAGGTGTTCCTTCATCACGCCGGCAGGATAATGGACCGGCATGTCGTAGCCTGCGAAGGGCACCATGCGGGCGCCAAGGCTGACATGGAGGTCATGCAGCGGAAGCTGCCTGAGGTCGTGGTCGTCAAGGTCGGTCAAATGCCGCCTCCCCCAAACTGCCGACCGCAAGGGGCCGGGCACCATTCTGGCGGGGATTGCGCCCTGCCTTGCGATGCCCCCTCTGTCCTGACCCCATTGGGGGCGCCTGAGATCGTTATCCCTTCGGCGGGTGCCTTGGCACCACTCTCCAGAGTTTCTTTGTCAGAACGGTCCCTTGCGCCTGAGAGTTTACCGGGGCGGTTGCTCCTTCGGCACCGTTACGCGGGGCTGCCCCCTTGTGCCGGATTCTCCCGATCTGACGACCCATCGCTAGCCTGTTGCGGGGGGCGCTGGCAAGGGGGTTGCTGGTGCGAGGTTGACAGGGACGCGGACTGCCTCACCTTGAGGCAGCAAGAAGCCGGGACAGCACAACGTGTTCATCGTCACGCCAAAGACCGTAAATGCGCCTGCTGCTCTCAAGATGAAGCAGGTGCCGCGCAAGTTCGTGAACCGTGTCAGCCTGTTTCCGCGCGCGGGGCAGGGGCAGGGCACGACACTGCGGATGTTGTTCGAGGTGCAGGCCCTCCGCTACATCCTGCCACTGTTGCCGATTCTGGCGATCGGGCTGATCTGGCAAAACACCGCGCTGGCGCTGGCACAGGCGCCGATCCTGATGGTGTTGTTGATCGGGCTGGTCGAGATGAAGCTGTTGCGGCTGTCGCCCAAGGCGCGGGCGGCGCTGATCGATGAGACGGGGGCGGAGCGGGGGCTCGACATGTTGCGGGTGCGGTCGGTGTCGATGCTCACGCGGATTGCAGCGGGGCAGGGGATCACATCAGGGATGCTGCATCTGGTGGTGGAACAATCGGAATTGGCGCGGCTGCCACCCCTGACCTATGTCTCGGTCCAGTTCGAGCCGGAGGGGGGCGTGCCGGTGTTTCTGGACTTGTCGAAGGCTGAGATGGCGATGATCCGACAGGAATTGCTTGCCGCCCCGCTGGACGAGCAGGCATTGTACCGGATAAACATGAGGCAATCCAAATCACTCCGGATGACGAATCTTGATCCGGCGCAGGTGTCAGCCCATGCGCGGCTTGCGGCGCTGATGGGGTCAGCCGGCTAAGGATCAGCGGGCCAGTGATATGACCTGACCGAAGGGGGCGTCGGGCAGGCGTGCGGCATCGGGCACCGCCCAGATGACAGGCAGGCGCGGGGCGGGGCCGGGGTCTCCTTCAAGGTCGGTCAGCAGGATGACGATGGACGGGGCGAGGCGCTTGGCGGCCGCGATGACGGGGCGGAAATCGGTGCCGCCACCGCGCTTTGTGTCGAGTGTTGCGAGCGTGGTGGACCAGCGGCCGGGGTCGAGGCGGACAGCGGTTTCGACGGATTCGTCGAAGGGCAACAGGTGGATTTCTGCCCCGGTCCGGCGGGCGATCCCCGCGATTTCGCCCATGAAGAGGGACCAGCGGACCTCATCGATCGAGCTTGACGTGTCAAGGCCCACAGCGATGCGGGGGATATCGGTCTGTCGGGTGGTGCCGAGCTGGAAGGCCGGGGTGGGCGTGCCAGTTTCGCGTGCGAGGCTGTCGGCGGCGATCCAGTTGCGGGCGGGGCGGCGGTGCGTGGGTTGCGGGGTCTGCGTCACGGCACGACTGACAAGGCGGCGCAGAATCGTTTCCCAGGGCGTAGCGGGGACTGGCAAGTCGGCGATGCGGTGGCCGATCAGACCCATGCCGCGCCCGGCCATACGCCCAGTCTCCATCGCGCGGGTGACATGGGCGCGCCATTCGGCGGCGTCATGGCCGCCTTCGTCGGGGGCGGCCTGAGGCGAGAGGTCGGGGATGAAGGACTTTGACTTGATGATGCCCTCGGTCCGCTGGCGGGCGTCGGGGCCGTTCATCAGGTGGATGTAAAGGCGGTCCACGTCCCATTCGGCAAGTAGCCTGTCGGGCGGGATGGTCTGGCTGGGGGTGACCAGAAGATCGGTCAGAAGGACGGCGGGGCGTGGCAATGCGTAGCCCACGGCCACAAGCGCCTCGTTCACAATGGCATCGGCGGCGAGGTTCCATGTGGCTTTGTCGAAATGGTCAAGCTGTCGGGCGGCCATCGCATCAAGCCGGGCCGAGTGGCGCAAGGCCGCGTGGAGGATGTGGTGGGCGGCAAGGCCGATCTGTTCGTGTCGTGGGACAGAGTCGAAGGCCGGGCCGTAGCGGATTTCCTGCCCGTAGGTGCTTGCTGTCGGGCCGGTGTCCACATCGCGATGGGTGCACCAAAGGCCGAGGGCGGCCATGGCCGGATCGACTTCGTTCAGCGCGCGTAGCGCCGTCGTGGCGCGGGTGGTGTGGCGGGTCATGACAGGCCCGCCGCCTTGCGTTCGGCGGCGTAGGCGGCATAGGCCGGCGAGGTGAGGAAGGCCTGCTGCCAGCCGGACTTGAGCGCCTTGTCGATCAGAAGTTCGAAGCCGTAGGTGCAAAGCTCGCCCAATGGCATGGCGGCAAAGGCGGGTTCTGGACGTAGGCGGGCGAGGTTGCGGACCTCAGCCATAATGGGGATGACGAGGGGCAGGGTTACCGCATTTGCCACGGCGACAAGGCCGTAGGTCAGCGCGGTCAGACCATGCATGGTGGCTGGGTACAATTCGACCCGTTCTTTGTCAGAGGTATCGAGCATGTCCTGCACTTGAACAGTGGCCGCGATATCGCTGGCGATCAGGGCGAGTTCTGCGGCAGGGCCCTCGCCCACGGTGCCCGCGATCATCACGTCGCGCAGCTTGCGGTCGGGAATGGCGCTCATGATCTGGCTGACGCGGGCCCAGGACCTAGGGGTGCAGGCGATGGTCTGGCCGCGCCGGATGGATTCTTCGGTCGTCTCCAGCAGGTCGGGCCGGGTGCGAATGAAGGTGATCACCGCGGGGTTGAGACCCTGCGGAATGGCGAAATGAGAAAGCCAGTCCTGCGCCTCGGTCCGGATATTGAGGTGGATGAGGCGGTCGGAGAGGGCGGTGCCCATCTCATAGGCGATGGCGCCGTCTTCGACCGCGTTGCCGGCAGCGATGATGAAGCAGTTGGGGGGCAGTTGGTGCCGTCCGACGCGGCGTTCCTGCAGGAGACCATAGACGGTGGGCTGCAGTGCCGGGGTGGCGGCGGTGAGTTCGTCGAGGAAGAGGACGGCAGGGCGGGCGTGGTCGTCGGGCAGGTCCTCCGGGCGGTACCAGACGGTTTTCTGCGTGGCGTGGTCATAGTAGGGCAGGCCGCGCAGGTCCTGCGGTTCGATGGTCGTCAGGCGCAGGTCGAAGAGCATTGCGCCGGCGCGGGTGGCAAGGGTCTGCACGATTTCCGTCTTGCCGATCCCGGGGCGGCCGTGGAGCATCCATGAAGCTGTGAGGTAGCCTGCGGCCTGTGCCTGCCAGCCTTGCCAAAGCACTTCGAGCGCGCGGCCTGCGGGAATGGGCATGGTATTGACGGCCATCGGGGTCCTCCTTTGACCAGCAGAACCTTAGCAGGACGGGGCCGCGCGGCAAGGTGGGGGATGGTCCCCGGTTGGGAAGGGGCGGTGGCGGAAGCTTATGTCTGCGACGAAGATTGTCCTGCTTGAGTATGGATTGGCGCAAGGATGAGCGGTTTCTTGGCGCTTGAATCGGAGATTATTTCAAACGCGGCTCTTCATGGCGGTAACTTTGCCAGAACATTTCGCGCTGTTTCCGGCACAACTTGGCTGTCCGCAACAGGCTGGTTCAAAGAGGCTCCACATGAAGATCGTCATTCTTGGCGCAGGCGTTATCGGTGTCACCTCGGCCTGGTATCTGTCGCAGGCGGGGCATCAGGTGACCGTGATCGACCGTCAGCCCGCCCCAGCGCGAGAGACGTCGTTTGCAAATGCAGGCGAAGTCAGCCCCGGCTATTCGGCCCCTTGGGCGGCGCCCGGCATTCCGGTCAAGGCGCTCAAGTGGATGTTCATGAAGCATTCGCCTCTGATCATCCAAGCCAAGTTCGACATGACCAAGCTGACGTGGATGGCCCGGATGCTGGCCAACTGCAATTCGACTTCCTATGACGTGAACAAGGCACGGATGGTCCGGCTGGCGGAATACAGCCGCGACTGCCTGACCGATTTGCGGGGCGAGACCGGCTTGGCCTATGACGAACGGATGCAGGGGACGCTGCAGCTTTTCCGGACGCAGGCACAGGTGGATGCGGCCTACAAGGATATCAAGGTTCTGAAAGAGGGCGGCGTGCCGTTCGAAGTGCTGGACGTGGATCAGTGTACCGCAGCGGAACCGGGCCTCGCGGCAGCGCGGGACAAGATTACGGGCGGGCTGCGGCTGCCCAAGGACGAGACGGGCGATTGCTTTAAGTTCACCAACGGGCTGGCCGATCGTGCGGCGGCGGCGGGCGTGACCTTCCGCTATGGTGTGGATATCCGTGGACTGCAGGTTGAGGCTGGACGCGTCGTGGCCGTTGCCACAGCTGAGGGGCCGGTGACAGCGGACGGGTTCGTCGTGGCGCTGGGGTCGTTCTCGCCCATGATGGTCAAGCCGCTGGGGGTGAACCTGCCGGTCTACCCGGTGAAGGGCTATTCGATCACCGTGCCGATCAAGGACGAGGGCCGGGCGCCGGTCTCGACCGTCATGGACGAGACCCACAAGATCGCGATCACCCGTCTGGGCGACCGCATCCGCGTTGGCGGCATGGCGGAACTGGCCGGTTTCGACATGTCTCTGTCGCCCAAACGGCGGGCGACTTTGGAGTATTCGGTCGAGGACCTGTTCAGCGGTGCGGGCGATCAGAGCAAGGCGTCCCTCTGGTGTGGCTTGCGGCCGATGACGCCGGACGGAACGCCCGTTGTTGGCAAGACGCCGATTGCGAACCTTTATCTGAACACGGGCCACGGCACGCTGGGATGGACCATGGCGGCGGGGTCGGGCAAGCTTTTGGCCGACATCATGTCGGGCGCGCGGACGGCTATCGATGCGACCGATCTGGGCTTTGACCGCTACGTAAAGGACGCAAAGCGCGGCATGACCGGCCCGATGGTGTCCGTCCCGGGCTGATCAGGTCGTTTGGGTTGCAATCTGGCAGAAGTGCTTCGAGAGGGGGCCGCCCCCCCGCCTCGCTGCAATCAGAGCAGGTCGAACAGGAACCGGGCCGAGACGACGACAAGGAAGCATCCGAAGGCGGTTTCGAGCGTCCGTTTGGGGAGTTTGTGAGCTAGGGTGACGCCAAAGCGGGTGGTCAGGATCGAGGTAGGGATCGTGGCGGCGAAGGTGAGCCAGCTGACAAACCCGGTCGCATCGGGCGGCAGGCCGGCGCGGCCCCAGCCCGCATAGACATAGCCCAGAGTGCCGGGGAGCGCGATCAGAACGCCCACACCGGCGGCAGTCGATATTGCGCGGTGTATAGGCACGGCGTGCAGCGTTAGCAGAAGGTTGGTGATTGCCCCGCCGCCGATGCCCATGAGTGCCGAGAGAAGCCCCACGATGGAGCCATAGACGCGCATCAGCCCCTTGCCGGGCAGGGTTTCGGCGACGCGCCAGCCCTGGCTGCCGAGTAGCAGGCGTGCGGCGTTGACACTGGCCACGGCGACGAAGACGAGTTTGAACACGAAGGGATCGGCGAAGCGGGCGATGTAGGAGCCGAGAAGGACGCCCAGTACGACCGGAACGGCCCAGAGGCGGATCAGGGCGGTGTCCATCGTGCCTTTGGCATAGTGACCCCGCGCTGACATGATCGAGGTCGGGATGATGACGGCGAGCGAAGTTCCGACGGCGAGCGGCATCCGCACGTCGTATGGAATGTCGAGGATGCGGAACACCTCGTAGAAGATCGGGACCGAGATCGCGCCGCCACCGATCCCGAAGAGGCCCGCCAGAAGGCCGATGACCCCGCCGGCAAGGATCAGGAAACCGATGATCGGCAGGATGTTGGCAAGGGTCATTGCATCGGTCATCAGGGCATCCCGGCTTTGCACTACTCCTGCCTAGTCTGATCCTTGAGCGCGGGAAAGAGGCCAAGCCTTTTGCAAATGATCCCCAAGATGTGACGTATTGCGCCGTGACGCGGGTGTCTTCCGGCCCTAAGAGGGTGGTCTGAAGGGGACGGACCTATGCTTTCTGCCGAAATGCTGCTGGATGCCACGCTGCTGCCCGCGATCCTGATCGCGATGCTGGCGGGTCTATTGTCCTTTCTGAGCCCCTGTGTGTTGCCGATTGTGCCGCCCTACCTTGCCTATATGGGCGGAGTGACGGTGTCAGACATGCATGAGGAACGGCTGGCGCGGCGGCGCGTGTTGCTTTCGGCCTGTTTCTTTGTGCTTGGCCTGTCGACAGTGTTCCTGCTGCTGGGCTTTGCCTTTTCCGCGATGGGGCGGATGTTCCTGCAGTTTCAAGACTGGTTCATCATATTCGCCGGGATCACGATCATGGTCTTTGGCGCCCATTTTCTGGGCATCTTCCGCATTCCGTTCCTGATGCGCGAGGCGCGGATGGATGCGGGCGACAGGGGCGGTTCGGCGCTGGGGGCCTATGTGCTGGGCTTGGCCTTTGCCTTTGGCTGGACGCCCTGCCTTGGGCCTATCCTGGGCACGATTCTGGGGCTGGCCGCGTCCGAGGGCGATCTGGCAAGGGGGATGACACTGCTGGCGTTCTATGCGCTGGGGCTGGGAATACCTTTTCTGCTGGTCGCGGCGTTCTTTCCGCGACTGCACGGGCTGATGCGGTTCATGCATAACCACATGGAACGGATTGAGCGGATTTCGGGGCTATTGCTGTGGACCGTGGGGCTGATGATGCTGACTGGGCAGTTCACGGATTTCAGCTTCTGGCTCTTGGAGAAGTTCCCGGCGCTTGCCAGATTGGGGTGATGGCTTACTTTGGCCCAAGTTCTCCGCTAGGCAGGAGTCTGGGAGCGGAGAAGATGACAGAGGCAAGCGCAAATCCGGTCAGGCGGCGGCGGGTGTTCTACATCCCCGGCTATGACCCGTTTCATCCGCGCCGCTATCGCGAGTTGTATCGCAAGGAGGCGGCGGCGCAGGCGGCTGTGTCGGGCTATGAGATTGATCTGTCGCCGAAACGCGGCGGCGGGCCCTATGGCTGGCATGTCGCAGGGCGGATGGACGGGACAGTGACCGAGGCGGATGTCGAGGTGCTGGTCTGGTCTGATCTGGTCGAAACATCGATGACGAAATCGGTCTGGGCCAGTTACGCGCAGCTGTTCTATACCGGCTGGATCTACATCACCTCGGGTGCGCTGCGGCGGTTGATGTGGCTGCGCAAGGGGCCGGTGATCGCGGCGTTGTATCCGGTGGGCATGCTGCTGGCGCAGCTTGCGGTCGCCGTCATTGCGGGGGCCGTGCTGGCGGGGCTCGTGGTCCGGGGGATCAATTCGGTGTTGGGGCTGGCCGGTTGGTCTATCGGGGTGGTGACGCCCTATCTGCGCTGGGGGATCATCCTCGTGGTGACGCGGACGGTGCTGGTATGGTTCAAGGGCAAGGACAAATGGTTTCTGGCCTATTACCTGATGCACGATTTTGCCTACTGGGCTTGGCAGAAAGGGGCCAATCCACCGGAAATCGAGGTGCGGTTGGCGGCGTTCGGTGACACGATCGCGGCTGCGCTGAATCAGGATTACGACGAGGTGCTGATCGTGGGCCATTCGGTCGGCGCGCATCTGGGGATCAATGTGCTGTCCGATCTGCTCCGGGCGGGGCGTGTGACGTCCGGCGGCCCGGCGCTGTCGCTTCTGACCGTGGGCGAGGTCATTCCGATGGTGTCTTTCCTGCCCGATGCGAAACGGCTGCGGGCGGATCTGGCCTTTCTGTCCATGCGGGACGACCTGACCTGGGTCGATGTGACGGCACCGGGGGATGGCTGTTCCTTTGCACTGTGTGATCCTGTGGCAGTCTCGGGTGTGGCGCCCGAGGGGAAGAAATGGCCACTGGTGTTTTCGGCGGCCTTTACCCATTCGCTGAGCAAGGAGCGGTGGAAGGAATTGCGCTGGCAGTTTTTCCGGTTGCATTTCCAGTACCTTTGCGCGTTCGATCAGCCAAAGGATTATGACTATTTCCGCATCACGGCGGGGCCGCTGACGCTGGCGCAGCGCTATGCTGGCAGGCCGCCATCCAAGTCGCGGATTGATGTGCCGGCGTCGAAATACACGTCGATGGCCGCGTGACCCTGCCGCCCAAGCCCGCGTCCCGGCCCGACAAGGTCTCGCTCTGGCGGTATCTAAAGCTGTTCCGGGCTGATATCCTTTCGGCGCAGCCGGCGCGGCTTTACAAGGCGTGGATGGCCGAGTTCCGGACGCCATTCTTTTGCAGCTATCTGGTGAATGATCCTGCGCTGATCCGGCAGGTGCTTGACGAACGGCCCGACAACTTTCCCAAATCGGAGCGGATCGGGGCGGGGTTGCGGCCCTTGCTGGGCAATTCTGTCTTTCTGACCAACAGCGCGATCTGGAAGCGGCAACGGCGGATCATTGATCCGGCCTTCGAGGGCGGGCGGATGCGGGATACGTTTCCGGCCATGTGGGCGGCTGGCGAGGCGGCGGCGGCGCGGCTGGACCGACTTGCGGATGGGACCCCGGTCGAGATCGAGGCAGAGACGAGCCATGCGGCGGCGGATGTGATCTTTCGCACCCTGTTTTCAATCCCGATCGAGAACGAGACCGCGGGGCGGGTGTTCAGCGAGTTCAAGGCGCATCAGCGGAGCCAGCCAATCCTGAACCTTGCGGCTTTTGTCCCTGGGCCGCGCTGGATGCCGCGGTTCTTCCGGAGCGAGACGCGCAAGACGGCCAAGACCATCCGGACGCTGATCGGCGGTCTGACGGCAGACCGTCTCTCGGCGATTGCGGCCGGTCGTGCGCCGGATGATCTGGCGACCAAGATCATGACGACGGTCGATCCGGTGACAGGAGAAAAGTTCGCCTTGGACGAGATGGTGGATCAGGTCGCGATCTTCTTCCTGGCGGGGCACGAGACCAGCGCCTCGGCGCTGGCCTGGGCACTGTATTTGCTGGCACTGTTTCCCGCGTGGCAGGACAAGGTGGCGGCAGAGGCGCAGGGTATCGTACCCGAGTTCGGGACGCTGTCGAAGCTGAAGGTGACACGGGATGTGTTTCGCGAGACGCTGCGGCTTTATCCGCCGGTGCCGATGATGGTGCGCGAGACGACTTTACCTGAGACATTCCGCGAGAGGGCTGTCCGGGTGGGCTCTCAGATCGTGTTGTCGCCATGGCATCTGCACCGGCACGAACGACTGTGGGCGGAGCCGGATGCCTTTGATCCGGCGCGCTGGGGAACTGAGGCGGGGCGGGTGAGCGCTCGAAAAGCCTATCTGCCTTTCTCTAGCGGGCCGCGTGTTTGCACAGGTGCAGGCTTTGCTATGGCAGAAGGGGTGCTGCTGATTGCGCTGCTGCTGCGGCGATTCCGGTTCGATGTTGTTGCGGAGCATGAGCCTGTGCCTGTTGGGCATCTGACGGTCCGATCGCGGGACGGGATATGGCTGCGAATCGTCCGGCGGGACGGCCTGTCGCTGACTTGAGGACAATAATCGGGGATTCGGCAAACTGGTTTCATACCTGAAACGGATCTCTGGCCCCGTGAAGGCTACTTCAATGATTGTGGCAAAGTCTGGGCAAGTGCGCGGCATAAAATTCATATTATTTATAACGCGTTAACAGATTTCTGATAATTTGCAACTTTGGCGTGTGTGCTATTTGGGGCTGAATTGTGGCAATTCTGGGGTATTCGTTGACTAGGGTTCTTGTTGCCGGAGGTGTTTCGTGGCGATTGTGGAGTACGGACTAGTTACGGAAACCGTTGTGCGTGCGGTGGGCCGTAAGGTCGAGCGCATCAAGATGGCCAAGCTTGAGAGCTTGTCGGTCCTCATGCAGCAGCGCGAGACGCCGCGCGTCATGCCGGGCGACCCGAATATCGTAACTTCGGTTGTCGCACCGCCGCCGACAGCGACCGAGAAGGAAGAACACGGGTCGCTGATGGCGCTACGCGGAGCGCTTTACGCAGACTGGGCGCGCAAAGAAATCTCCCAGATCACATAGACATGACGGGATTGCACCTTTCGGCGTGGTCCTGTTTTCGTGTTGTGCTACGATCAAGCTCTGGCTGGGGCAGAGAAGGAATCAGACGATGAGCGCACGTTGGGGTTTGATCACTGTTGTAAGTGGCGTTCTGGCAGCAGCGTCGGTCTCGGCGCAATCTTCGGGTGCGGATTCGGATCTGGCCAAGCAACTGTCGAACCCGGTGGCGAACCTGATCTCGGTGCCGCTGCAGTTCAACACCAACACGGGCTATCTGGATGGTGAAGGATATCAGAACCTTTTGAACGTTCAGCCCGTGATTCCGTTTGCGATCAGTGAGGACTGGAACGTCATTTCGCGGACGATAGTGCCGTTTATTGATCAGGATGGCGTGGTGCCCGGGGCCGGGCATCAGCAAGGGATCGGGTCGATCACGCAAAGCTTTTTCTTTTCGCCCAAGGCGCCTACGGTCGGCGGGCTTATCTGGGGTGTGGGCCCGGTCATTACGACGCCTGCATTGCAAGAAGGGCTGGGTGCGGATGAATGGGGTGCCGGTGCGACGGTTGTCGGGTTGAAGCAGTCGCATGGCTGGACCATCGGGTTCCTTGGCAACCATGTCTGGTCGGTCGGGGCCGAGAATGGGCAGGAGTTTTCGCAGAGCTTCCTGCAGCCGTTCATCAGCTATACGACGCCTAAGGCCACGACTTTCGGGATCAACACAGAATCGACCTATAACTGGATTTCGGAAGAGTGGTCTGTGCCGATCAACCTGACTGTTGCGCAGTTGGTCAAGGTGGGCGGGCGGCCTGTGTCGTTCACGGCGGGTATTCGGTATTGGGTGGATTCGCCCCAGTACGGTCCGCAGGATTGGGGTGCACGGGCGGTTGTGACCTATCTGTTCCCGAAGGCGTAGCAATTGGTCAAAGAGGTGGGTTTTACGCACCTTACAGAGACGGCGAAGGGTGCGCATGTTGCGCACCCTATGCTATTCGTCGGGCAGTGTATGCGAGCATGCACCCTACGATTTCGACAGGGCGTCGGCGAGGATATGGACGCGTATTGCGGAGGCGAGGCCGATATCGCCACGGGCGTCGTCGATTTCTGCAGCTAGGGCGTTCAGCGTCTTGCCCTGACGCGCGGCAAGACCGCGGAAGGCCGTCCAGAACGCCTCTTCCAGGGAGACCGAGGTGCGGTGGCCGTGCAGGGTCAGCGAGTGTTTGACGGGACGGCCGGAGAGGGGCGCGCCCGTCATTCGGTTTCGAACCTGGCCTGATCGAGCGTCTTGCGGGCCTGATCTGCCTGGGCCGTTTCCAAGAGGCGCTGCGCCTTCGTGCGGCCATGTTTGACGGCATTGGCATCGGCCCTGGCCTTTTCAGCGGCCCGGTCGCGTGTCTTGCGCGCCTTGCTGAGGTTCACGACGTTTTCGGGACCGCTCATTTCGGGTGGATCATATCCTCGGGCCGGACGACGCGTTCAAAGGTCTCGGCATCGACAAAGCCGAGGCGGATCGCCTCTTCCTTGAGTGTCGTGCCGTTCTTGTGTGCCGTCTTGGCGACAGTCGTGGCGTTATCATAGCCGATGGTGGGGGCGAGCGCCGTGACAAGCATCAGAGATTCCCGCATCAGCTTTTCGATCCGGGTGCGGTCGGCCTGAATGCCGACGACGCAGTTGTCGGTGAAGGCAGAGCAGGCATCACCGATGAGTTGCAGCGATTGCAACACGTTGTAGGCGATCATTGGCTTCATCACGTTCAGTTCAAAATGGCCCTGTGAGCCTGCGAACCCGACGGCCGCGTCATTGCCCATGACATGGGCGCAGACCTGGGTGATCGCTTCGACCTGGGTCGGGTTGACCTTGCCGGGCATGATCGAGGAACCGGGTTCATTTTCCGGCAGAATGAGTTCGCCCAGACCGCAGCGGGGGCCGGAGCCCAGCATGCGGATGTCGCAGGCGATCTTGTAGAGCGAGGAGGCGACGGTCCGCAGCGCGCCGGAAAGCTCGACCAGGCCGTCATGGGCGGCCAGCGCCTCGAACTTGTTGGGGGCGGTGACGAAGGGGATTCCGGTGAGTCGCGCCACCCCGTTGGCGATGGTTTCGCCCCAGCCCACGGGGGCGTTCAGGCCGGTACCGACGGCGGTACCGCCCTGTGCCAGTTCATGGATCGCTGGGAGGGCGGCCTTGATGCGGCGTTTGCCCATGGCGACCTGATGTGCGTAACCCGAAAACTCCTGCCCGAGGGTCAGGGGCGTGGCGTCCATCGTGTGGGTGCGGCCGATCTTGATGATGTCGTTGAACTCCTCGACCTTTTCGAGAAGGGCGGCTTGGAGTTTTTCGAGCCCCGGAAGCGTCACGTCGCGGGCTATCATTGCGGCGGCGATATGCATCGCGGTGGGGAAAGTGTCGTTGGACGACTGGCCCATGTTGACATGGTCATTCGGGTGGACGGGCTTCTTTGACCCCATCACGCCGCCCAGCATTTCGATCGCTCGGTTCGAGATGACCTCGTTCGCGTTCATGTTGGACTGGGTGCCGGAACCGGTCTGCCAGACCACGAGGGGGAAATGATCGTCGAGTTTCCCCCCCACGACTTCTTTCGCGGCGGCGATCATCGCGTCGGCAACGGTGGGGTCGAGTTTGCCACGGGCCTTGTTCGCCTCGGCGCAGGCGAGCTTGATGATGCCAAGGGCGCGAACGATGGCGATGGGCTGCTTTTCCCATCCGATCGGGAAGTTCTGGATTGACCGTTGGGTCTGTGCGCCCCAGTAGCGATCGGCCGGTACGTCAATGGGGCCGAAGCTGTCAGTTTCGATGCGTATATCTGCCATGTCACGCTCCTCCGGTATACCGTTGTATGCCATTTACTGCGCGGACGGCGCGCCCACAACGGGGGCGTTGACCGTTATTTGCGGAACTTGTCCAGGCTGACCACTTCGGCGGCGCCACGGGCGGGCTTGGGCTCGGCCATTTCGGTCATGGGTGCGTCTTCCTCCTCGGCCTTTTCGGGCTGGGTTTCAAAGCGGAGGCCGAATTCGACGGACGGGTCCACGAAAGTCTTGATCGCATCGTAGGGGATGAAGAGCGGTTCGGGATTGTCGCCAAAGTTGAGTGTGACGGCGAAACCTTCGTCGGTGACTTCGAGATTGTCGAACCAGTGCTGGAGCACGATGGTCATTTCGCCGGGGTAACGGTCGGACAGCCAGTCGGCAATTTCGACATCGGGATGCATCGTATCGAAGGTGATGAAGAAATGGTGCTGGCCGGGCAGGCCGTCTTTTGCGACGCTGGCGAGCACCTCCTGAATGAGGCCCCGCATAGCCTTGTGCATCAGGTTTCCATAGTCGATGGCACGGGTCAAGGGTCGGATCCTCCGGCTGTGTAAGGTCAGCATAAGGAATTTGGTGAGGGAGGGAAGAGGGGCCGGTGCGGCGGTTTCAGCCGATGACACGGGCGAGTTCGCGGATCAGTTTTTCGCGGATTGCGCGGGGGTATTCGCGGTGGCTGCGTGCGGTGATGACAAAGCCGTCGGTGGTGATGATCCCGCGCTGGTAGAAGCCGGTGATGGCCAGGCCGACGGATTCACTGGCGATTCCGTTGATCGTAACGCCTTGCCGTTCGGCCTCGGTCTGGACGGCGCGGGTATCGTCGCCCGCGTTTTGTGTGCCGTCGCCCGAGACGTCAATCACCTGGCATTTGCATTCAGGGTCTTGGCAAATTGCCTGCGGCCGAAGCGGATCGCCTCGGCCCGGGCGGTGTCTGAAAGGCGGAAGGCGCGTGGGACGAGTCTGGCGGCGCGCGCGAAATCGGCGACGGCAGTGCGGCTGGAAAGCTGCGTCGAGGGGAGCGAGATCTCCTGTCGGTCAGTGCCGGACCATTGCATGATAAGAAGTGTCGCCTTGGTATCGACGATGATCTCCACGACCCCGGGGTCTGACAGCGCGTCGGCAAGACCGTCGATTTGAAGGCGGTATTCGGTTTCATCTACCGAATTCGAAACGTCGATGGCAAGGAGCAGTGCGGTTTCGCAGGCCAGCGTCGGCGCAGCAAACGCGATGAGAGAGCCGGTTAGGAGAGGCAGAACGCGCATGCCGCGTTTTTTCGGCGGTGGCGCATGCAACGCAACAGCTCAGAGATGACCCTCGCTATACCGGACGACATCGCCCAGTCTGTTCAATTGGCAATTTCCGAATAGCCGGGCTTGTCGTACCTCGACAAAGAAGCGTGCGGCCGAGGGTATGTCCGTGCGAACCACCTGTACATCACCGGCCGTTACGCGAAAGGCTTCGGCGGCCCGCACGCGGCAGGCCCTGCTGAATTCAGGCGGAAGCCTGGGCGTCTGCACCTCGCGGTGGTTGTCGACCCGTTTGTTGCGTTCGTCGATCCCGGACATGTAGCCTTCGTGATAGTCATCGGTCGAGCCGCGCACGTCGAAGACCGCATAATTCAGACCATCGCGATAGCCGCGCTGAAACTCCCCTCGTTCGTCGGGGGACTGCGGCGCATCGTCATTGCCACTACGAATTCGGTTGAAAATGGCAGCAGTCCCGAGAAGGATCGCGGCTCCCGCAACGACATCGTCTGTATCCGCCATGGCCGCCGGCGAGGTGCCGATACCTGCGATGATTGCGATGATCAGAAGAATGGATTTCATGCGGGGTCGTCCTGATTTGTTGTTGCGGCGTGCTATCAGGCCGGAACCCTTCAGACGGCCCCGGCCTTTCAAGCATGACTCAGACACATGAGAATTTCGAGTCCGAACCAGGTATTCGGCAAACATATGAAAGTGCAGGCTTCTGTTGCCAGGTGCCTGCGGACCCCGCCTTAAGCGGCTAAGCCTAAGGACTTAGTTTCGGCGACTCGAACTGCTTACGCAGCCAGAGCCATTGCCGGAGCACGGTTGTCGTTGGCAACTGTACAATTTGGACCGATAACGGTGGTACCTCACCGGGACAAAGCAATCCCCTTTACACGTTCGTCGATCCTGTTTCGACCCCCTCCGCCCGCAACGAACGGGTGTTTGGTGGAGTCGCCGGGTACCGCCCCCGGGTCCGATCCGCTTATTCCGAGCGCGTTTATGCCCATAGTCCCGAAGAACACCATTTAGATAGGGCCATGCCAGTCTTGTCACAAGGGGGAACTTCGCACTTGTCTTGATCAGACGGGCGCGGCAAAGAATGAGCGCCGCTACGTGAGCGCGCGCTTAGACCAAGGAACTATCTTGCATATATCGCTTCCGTTTACTTTTGTGTCCTTCTTGGCCGGTACTTGTCTTTTCGGGGTCACGGCGGCCAATGCGCAGGATGAACTTTGCGGCCAATATCCGGTCGGCCAGTCGTCCTATGCCTGCACCTGCACGCCCGATGCGGCGGTGGGCAGCGTCTGGGGCAGCGGGCCCTATACGGCGGACAGCAATTTCTGCACTGCGGCCTTTCATGCGGGGGTGATCGGGCTGGATGGCGGTTCGGTTGTGGCTCTCGAAATGGGGCCGCAGGAGTTCTTTGTCGGGTCAGAGGCGAACTTCGTCGTTTCGGGTGATTGGGGGCCTTATCCCAACAGTTTCATTTTTGACTCTCCGGTTTCAGCGGCGGCTGCATCGGATATCGAGGCCTGCATGACCTTGCCGAATGAGGCTGAGGTTTATCGGTGCGGCTGCGACGCCGCTGCTGCGACAAGCGGGAAGGTCTGGGGATCAGGACCCTACACGGCTGACAGCAGCATCTGCAAGGCGGCGCTTCATGCCGGGGTGATCGGGCCTGAGGGCGGGGAAGTGCTGGTTCTGCGGACTGAAGGGCTGCAGAACTATCAGGGGTCGGAGGTCAATTATGTCCAGACCGAATCCTGGGGTGCATTTGGTTCGAGTTTCGTTTTCGAGCTTCTCGGGGAATGAGCTAGGGGGCGTCGCCTGTAGACCGCCCCCTTTTCCGCTTAAGTCAATAAGTCCTAGAAGCCGGCCTTGATCATCTCGAAGGTTTCGGCGTGCTTTTCCCGCTGGGCGTTCGACACGGCGACCTGGGCAAAGACCGGTCCGGGGATCGGGCCAAGACCGGATGCCTCGAGATCTTCGGCGGAGATCTGGGCTGCCATGGCGGCCGCGTTGGAATGGCCCCAGCCAGTTGCGACGAGAGGTACGGTGGTCGACGGGTCGATGAAGGCGTTGACATAGTCATAGGCCTTGTCCTCGGACCCCTGACTGTCGACCATGTTCACCAGACCACAGAGCCACACGGAGGAACCTTCGGTCGCTTCCCGCTGGAACCCGATCGGACGGCCTTCGTCCTTCATTGTCGGATAGGTTTCGTTCCAGGCCCACGACACGAGGACTTCGCCCGTTGACATCAGCTGGGCCAGCTCGGCCGGATCCGTCCAGTAGGTGCGCAGGTTCGGATGCACCGAACGGAGCCATGCGGCAGCGGCTTCGAACTGTTCGTCCGTTGCAGTGGACCAATCCGACACACCAGTAGCGAGATAGGCCAGCGCCCAGGCGTCATCGACGTTGTCGGGGATTGACAGACGGCCAGCAAAAGCGGGATTGGCAAAAACTTGGAGCGAGGCAACGTCTTCGGCTGTGACTTTCTCGGGGTTGAATGCGATCGCTGTCGAACCCCAGTCAGTCGGGATAAAGAAAACTTGATCGCCGCCGCCGACCGAAATGCCGGTCAAATTGGTGTCAAGGTTTGCGTACTCGGGAAAACGGGAGGTATCCCATGGCTCGATGATTCCACTTTCGATCCACTTGGCGACCGAGCCGCCACAGATATGCGTCACATCGGCACGGAAGCCGGAACGCAGTTTCTGGAAAGCCTCTTCTTCGTCGCCGAAGAAAGAGAATGTCGGACTTTGGCCGTGTTTGGCAGTGTAGGTGGTGTGGAACGCAGGGTTTTCAAACCCCGGATAGTCAAGTACCAGCAACTCCGCATCTTGCGCTGCGGCGGCCGTGGCCATGGCGCAAAGCGAAGCTGCGCCCAAGATGTTGGCGATCTTCATTGCCGTCTCTCCCGTAATTGTTTCTTTGAGTGGTTCGATCAGGAAAGAGGCTAGGAGTGACAAGCCTTCACTTCAAGCGGGGATGGCGGAAAAATGCGAGACTTTGAGGTCCGAGCAGGGCGGCAATTGCGCGATCATGCGCCGTTTGCCCGAGTTTAGGGCGAAGCCTTTTTCGGATAGGTCCGGGGCGTGGATGGACAAGGCCAGCGGCTTGGTGCATCTCGCCTGTCGTCATGGGCAGACGGCAAAAGGGGACCGGGAATGCAGACGCTTGATCTTGACTGGGTGCGGGCACAGTTCCCGGCGTTTTCGTCCGAGGTGCTGGCGGGGCAGGCGTTTTTCGAGAATGCGGGCGGGTCCTTCACGTGCCGTCAGGTGGTCGACCGGCTGACGCGGTTCTATCATGATCGCAAGGTGCAGCCCTATGCGCCTTATGAGGCGTCCCGTCTGGGCGGGGAGGAAATGGACGAGGCGCGGCGGCGGCTGGCCGAGATGCTGGGCGTGGCGACGCATGAGGTGTCGTTCGGGCCATCCACGTCGCAGAACACCTATGTGCTGGCGCAGGCTGTGCGGAAGTGGATCCGGCCGGGGCAGTCGATCATCGTGACCAATCAAGACCATGAGGCGAACTCTGGTCCGTGGCGGAGGCTGGCCGAAGAGGGCGTGACGGTGCGCGAGTGGAAGGTAGACCGCGAGACGGGGAGCCTTGATCCTGCTTTGTTGGCCGACATGCTGGACGGCAATGTGGCGCTGGTCTGTTTTCCGCATTGTTCCAACGTGGTGGCCGAGATCAACGATGTGGCCGCAATCACGGCGATGGCCCATGCGGCGGGGGCCAAAGTCTGTGTCGACGGGGTAAGTTATGCGCCCCACGGTTTCCCCGATGTGGGGGCGCTGGGCTGCGACGCCTATGTGTTTTCAGCCTACAAGACCTATGGCCCACATCAGGGGATCATGGTGATCCGCGAAGGCTGGGGGTTCGACCTGCCCAATCAAGGGCACCATTTCAATGGCGGTTCACTTTACAAGCGGTTTACCCCGGCGGGACCGGACCATGCGCAGGTGGCGGCGAGCGCCGGGATGGCGGACTACTTTGACGCGATGTCGGTGCATCATGGCGGGCCAGTCGGGGCCGGCGCGGCGCGTCTGTCGCATGATCTGATGCGTGCGCAGGAGGTAGCGGTGTTGCAGCCGCTGCTGGATTATCTTGCTGACCGGAACTTGGTGCGGCTGATCGGGCCGCAGGACGCGGGGAAGCGTGCACCCACGGTAGCCGTAGAACTTGCGGGGCCGGGGATTGATGCAGCAGTGGCCCTGGCGCCCTATGGGATCATGGCGGGGGGCGGCAATTTCTATGGCCAGCGGCCATTGCAGGGCATGGGGATCGACACCGAAAAGGGCGTGCTGCGGCTGAGTTTCGTGCACTACACCTCGGTCGCCGAGGTCGAAAAGCTGATCGGCGCGCTGGACCGGGTGCTTTGACGGGCTAGATTTCCGACCTTGATGAAGCGAGGTTCGGAGCCTTTGATGACCCAATCTACACGACCGATCCTGTTGTGGTTCCGGCGGGATCTGCGGCTGGCCGACCATCCGGCGCTGTCGGCAGCGGCGGCAACGGGGCGGCCGATCATCCCGGTCTGGATTCATGACGAGGTGGTCGAGCGGTTTGGAACGGCTCCAAGGTTCCGGACCGGGCTGGCTGTTGAGTCATTCGGCAACCTGCTGGAGGTCAAGGGGAGCCAGCTGGTCCTGCGCCGGGGCAGGGCGCTTGAAGTGCTGGAGCGGCTGGTGGCCGAGACCGGGGCAGGGGCGGTCTGGTGGACGCGGGCCTATGATCCTGACGCCAAGGCGCGGGATACCGGAGTCAAGGCGGCGCTCAAGGCACAGGGTCTGGATGCCCGGAGCTTTCCGGGGCTCGTGCTATTTGAGCCTTGGGAGGTGGAGACCGGGACGGGCGGGTTCTACCGGGTCTATACACCGCTTTGGAAGGCTGTGCGGGACAGGGATATTGGTGCGTGTTTGCCCGAGCCTGCGCGCATCGCGGTGCCGGAAATCTGGCCGGACAGCGAGATGCTGGCTGACTGGCGCATGGATGCGGCGATGAACAGGGGCGCTGCGGTTGTGGCGGCGCATCAGCACGTGGGTGAGGCTGAGGCGCGAGCACGGCTCGATGCCTTCGTGGCGCACAGGATCGGGGCCTACAAGGCGGAACGGGATTTCCCTTCGGTTGATGCGACGTCCGGGCTGTCCGAAAACCTGACCTATGGGGAGATTTCGGCGCGGACCTGCTGGCATGCGGGATGGAAGGCGCATCACGAAGGGCAGGCGGGAGCGGAACATTTCCTCAAGGAACTGGTCTGGCGCGAGTTTGCGCATCATCTGGTGCACCATACGCCCGAGATTGTCTCGGCCAACTGGAAACCTGACTGGAATACCTTTCCGTGGAATACGGAAGTAACCAGAGACGTCCGGGCCTGGCAGCAGGGGCGGACGGGGATGCCGTTTGTGGATGCGGCGATGCGGCAGATGTATGTTACGGGGACGATGCACAATCGGGGAAGGATGATCGTCGCCTCCTATCTTACCAAGCACCTGATGACGCACTGGAAGATCGGGCTCGATTGGTTCGCGGACAGTCTTACGGATTGGGACCCGGCCAGCAATGCAATGGGATGGCAGTGGACGGCGGGGTCGGGGCCGGATGCGGCACCCTATTTCCGCATCTTCAACCCGGAAAGCCAGTTGGTAAAGTTCGATCCCGATCTGGCCTATCCGCGCCGATGGATCGCCGAGGGGCAGGACAGGCCTTCGGAGTCGGCCTTGTCCTATTTCGACGCCATTCCGCGCAGTTGGAGCCTTTCGCCGTCAGACCCCTACCCGGCCCCAATCGTTGGGCTGGAAGAGGGGCGGGCGCGGGCGCTTGAGGCCTACGGGGCGCGGTCTTTTTGACAGAGTTGCCCGTGATCTTGGTCTTTCTGCCACGAAATCCGTGACTTCCGTCTGACTTGCGTTAAGCTTTCTTGCGTGGGGATGGTAACGGCGTGTCTTGGCCGGTCAATAGGAAACAGTTTCGGAGAGTTGCGATGATCCTGACATCGACAACCGGGCAGAAAGACCTGCCCCGTTATTTTGCTGCCGCCTATGAAAAGGTGAAGTCTATCCCGCGAGGGCGTCTTGACATTGTCATGCCGGACGGACGGCAATTCAGGGTGGAAGGCAGGGACCCTGGCTATGTTGCCGAAATGCGGATCCATAATCCCGATGTCTTTGCCCGCCTGATCCGTGAAGGGGATCTTGGCTTTTGCGATGCATATCTGGAAGGCTGGTGGTCAACGCCCGATCTCATGGCATTCATGGACCTGGTCCATGATGATGCCGACGAAATGTATGACGGGTTCCCTGGACAGCGGCTTGTCCGGGCCTACGAAAAGCTGCGGTTCTGGTGGCAGTCCAATTCCAAGGCGCAGGCGCGCAAGAACATCAGTTACCATTATGATCTGGGGAATGATTTCTACAGCCTCTGGCTTGACGAAACGATGACCTATTCCTCGGCCAAGTTCGAAACGGGGCAAGAGAGCCTCGAACGGGCCCAGATCCTGAAATACAAGAGCATCGTGGACGAGATGGGCGCGCAACCCGGGGATCATGTGCTGGAGATCGGCTGCGGCTGGGGCGGGTTTGCCGAATATGCGGCGGGCGAGCGCGGGCTGAAGGTGACGTGTCTGACCATCAGCAAAGAACAGTTCAAGTACGCCGTGGAACGAATTGAAAAGGCAGGTCTTTCTGACAAGGTAACCTTCAAGTTGCAGGATTATCGCGACGAAAAGGGCGTCTATGACGGGATCGCAAGCATCGAGATGTTCGAAGCCGTGGGCGAAAAATACTGGCCGATCTATTTCGAAACGGTGAAGAACCGTCTGAAGCCCGGCAAGAACGCGACATTGCAGATCATCACGGTCGCTGACCGGCGGTGGGATGCTTACAGACGGGGCGTGGATTTCATCCAGAAGTACATATTTCCAGGCGGCATGCTGCCCAGCCCTTCGGTCCTTCGGGCCGAGGTCGAGAAGGCGGGGATGAACGTGGCGCGGTCTGTCGAGTTCGGGGAAAGCTACAGCCAGACGCTGCGCCGCTGGCATGAGACGTTCAACGACAAGTGGGATCAGGTCGCGGGCCTGGGTTTTGATGACAGGTTTCGGCGGATGTGGAACTTCTACCTCACCTCTTGCGCGGCCACATTCCATAGCAGAAACTGCGACGTGACGCAGATCACCGTAACCCGGCCTGGCTGATACCGGACCTGCCAGAGAAGCAGTGCACCGAGGCAGTGGAAAAGGAGCAGTCTCATGCCGACCGCAGCAAAACTGACCGCTGGAATCCTTTGGGGCGCGCTGGCGTGGTATGTGTCGAATCTTATGGCACCGCTGTTTCCTGAAGGCACCAATCTAGGCTGGTTTGCCGAGTTCAACGCGGCGATCGGCGTGTTGTGCGGATGGAACGTGGCGGGAAGCCGGGCAAAGACGACATGGTCCGAGGCGGTCAGTTATGGAATCACGGCTACGGTCGCGTTGGTATTCTGGTGCCTGTTCCTGCATTCCTTGAACGAAATGATCGCCTATGCGCTCCGCAAGCTTTATGACGGGCCAGTCGAGGCGCTGATCGGGGTTTTCGCAATCATGTTGGATCACACAAACCTGCTTCTGAATCCGCAGGTCGTGGCGACGCTGATCGGCGGAGGGATTCTGAGCGGTTTCGTCACCGAATGGGTCGGGCGAAGATTTCCTTGAATGTCAACTGAACCCCTTTTTCTATACGGCACGCTCCTGCATGATCCGTTGTTCGCGCTGGTCGCCGGTCCGGGAGACGGAGCAGCGGTCAAGTCTGGGGCGACCCTGAAGGATCATGCCGTGGATCGGATCGAGGGATCTGAACTGCCGATGCTCCTTGGCCGCACGAGCGGATTGGCGCGCGGGGCTGTCTGGACGGGGCTGACAGTGGCGCAGCGGAAGCGGCTGGATATCTACGAACTGGCGTTCGACTATGTTCTGGTCCCGGTCAAGTTCGAGGTGGAAGGGCAGGGGCCGGATAGAGCGCTTGCCTATTTCCCGCCAGTTGCGGCGGTATCGTCGGGAGAGGCGTGGTCAATTGACCGCTGGCGGGAGCGGTCATCGGAAGCCACCATGGTGATGGCCGAGGAACTGGATCAGCATGATCCGCCTTTGTCTGCGCCGGAACTGGCACGCCAGTGGAACATGATCGCGGCGCGGGCCCATTCGCGACTGCGGGCGCGGCGGACGGTGACGCCTGCGACCCTTCGGCACGATGCGAAGCCAGGGGATCATCACTGGTCACATCTGCATCCGCTGGCCGGTGGGTTCTTCAAGCTGGCGGCGATGATGATGACGCACCGGCGGTTTGACGGCGGGTTCAACCGTGACCTGCCGCGCGAGGTACTGGTGGGTGTCGATGCGGCACTTCTCTTGCCTTATGACGTAGCGCGGGACCGAGTTCTGATGATCGAACAGTTCCGCACGGCCCCGGCGCGGCGGGGGGACAACAATCCCTGGACGCTGGAGCCCGTAGCTGGGATCGTGGATGCGGGCGAAACGCCCGAGGCAGCGGCGCGGCGCGAGACTGAGGAAGAGGCGGGGCTGTCGCTGAAGGGCGTGGAGAAGATGTTTGCCTTCTACGCCTCACCCGGGTCGAACACGGACTATTTCCATTGTTTTCTGGGTTTGGCCGATCTGCCCGATGATCATGTGCAGTTCGGCGGGCTGGATGCTGAGGGCGAGGACATCCGCCTGCATCTGGTAACCCGCGAGCATGCGTTGCGCCTGATCGAGACGGGCGAGATCACGGCCGGGCCACTTGTGGCGATGCTCTTGTGGCTGGACCGGAACCGGGCACGGCTTGCCGACCGTTGACGCGCCGGAACGCTCGCATCTTGAGTTCACCCGTTTCGCCACCTAGAGAGGTCTGCATCAGGAAAGGCCGTTTGTCATGACCATCCCTTCGCCCATCAAGACCGACCTTGCCGCCGCCATCGGCAACACGCCCCTGATCAGGCTTAAGGCCGCGTCCGAGGCGACGGGATGCGAAATACTGGGCAAGGCCGAGTTCATGAACCCCGGCCAGTCCGTCAAGGATCGCGCGGCGCTTTACATCATCAAGGATGCTGTGGCGCGGGGCGTGCTGAAACCGGGCGGTACGATTGTGGAAGGGACGGCGGGCAATACGGGGATCGGTCTGGCGCTGGTCGGCGCTTCGATGGGGTTCAAGACTGTGATCGTCATCCCCGAGACGCAGAGTCAGGAAAAGAAAGACATGCTGCGGCTGGCGGGTGCCGACCTCGTCCAGGTGCCGGCGGCCCCTTACAAGAACCCCAACAACTATGTCCGCTATTCGGGACGGCTGGCCGAGGAACTGGCCAAGACGGACCCGAACGGGGTGATCTGGGCCAACCAGTTCGACAACGTCGCCAACCGTCATGCGCATATCGAAACGACCGGGCCCGAGATCTGGGAACAGACAGGGGGCAAGGTGAACGGGTTCATCTGCGCCGTGGGGTCGGGCGGGACGATCGCGGGCGTGGCGATGGCGTTGCAGCCCAGGGGCGTGAAGATCGGGCTGGCCGATCCGGATGGGGCGGCGTTGCATTCGTTCTACACCGAAGGCGCGCTCAAGGCGCATGGCGACTCGATCACCGAAGGCATCGGGCAGGGGCGGATCACGGCGAACCTTGAAGGGTTCACGCCGGATTTCAGCTATAACATCCCCGACGCCGAGGCGCTGCCGATCGTCTTCGACCTCTTGTCGCAAGAGGGGTTGTGCCTTGGCGGGTCATCAGGCGTGAACATTGCGGGCGCGATCCGGATGGCACGCGACATGGGGCCGGGGCAAACGATTGTGACGATCCTGTGCGACTATGGCACGCGGTATCAGTCCAAGCTGTTCAACCCGGATTTCCTCAAGGCCAAGGGCCTGCCCTATCCTGACTGGATGGCCAGCGGGCCGTCGTCGATTCCCGGCGTTTTCGAGGAAGCATGATCCGCAGGCTTGTTCTCTTTGTGATTCTTGCGGCCAGCCCGTTCGCGTCAGCTTTCGCACAGGAACAGACGGTGCCGGAACCGCAGGCAACAGAACAGACTGCGCCTGCCCAGGCGGGTGATGCGCAAGCAACTCCTGCCGGGGAAGAAGTCGCCCCGATAGCGGACCCGGGCGCGGACGCGACAGGTGCTGATACTCTGCCAGCGCCCGAGGCAGCCAATGATGCCATCCTGCACCCTGCGGGCGTGAACCATCAGCAGTGGCTGGACACGGCGACCCGTGCTGAGACCATTGTTCAGAATGAGCGCGGATCGACATTTGCGCTGGAGCGGCTACGAAACGAGCTTGTCGGCTGGCGGGACCAATTCATGTTGGCCCAGTCCGACAACAGTGACCGGGTGGCGACGGTCCAGTCCCAACTGGACATCATCGGACCCAAGCCCGCAGACGGGGCACCGCCAGAGAATCAAGCCATCACGGACCGTCGAAGTGAACTTCAGACGCAACTGGCCGATTTGCGGGCCCCTGCCATTCTGGCAAACGAGGCCTATGCGCAGGCCAACGGTCTGATCGGCGAAATTGACAGGTTGTTGCGGTCGCAACAGGCGCAGATGATCCTGTCGCGCGGGCCTTCGCCCTTGAATCCAGCAGCCTGGCCTGATGTGATGCAGGGAGTTTCGACCCGCCTTGTGGGTGGCTCAAAGGAACTGATGACATCCCTGCGAAGCGAGGTCCGGCGCGAAACGCTATATGCTAACTGGCCGTCGGTCGTCTTCAATTTCCTCGTGGCCTCCATACTCCTGTTGCGGGGCAAGGCCTGGATCAACACGGTTGATGAGGTGGTGCGGCAAAGAATGTCCGAGGGCGAGGAAGTCTGGGAATTCTTCATTTCGCTGACCAGGATCTTGGTTCCTTTACTTGGTTTGGCAGGCATCGCGGCGGGTCTGAATGCCACGGGTCTGTTCGGCTACCGGGCCACTAGGATGATTGATACGCTTCCTCTGGCAGGGCTTTATGTTCTTTCGGCGCGTTGGATGGCGCGTCGTTTCTTTGATCTTGATCGGAAGAACCCGGCACCCTTCGATTTCAGTGACGGGATGAAGCAAGTGGCCCGTGGACTTGTCATGCGCATGGGCTGGGTCCTTGCCGTCGCCGCGTTCTTTGCGACTTTCATCAATACCGGGGACGTGGATCCGATCGTCCGCAACATTGTCTTGTTGCCATTCGAGATTGCAGCGGGCGTGATCCTGTTCCGCTTTGGTCGCAATCTGGTTCGGCAGCCTGCGGCCCATGTCGTGTCTTCGGTGCAAACGGATGCGCTGCATCTGGGGCGCCGCCTGATCATGCTTGGCGGCAGGCTCGCCATGGCGGCGGCCGTCGCGGCCCCGGTTCTTTCCCTGATCGGGTTCAGTCTTGCGGGCCGCGCGATACTTTATCCAGCGATCATGACGCTGGTCCTGATCGGTCTGGTCCTGCTTCTGCAATGGCTCGTCTATGACATTTATGAACTGATTGTGCGGAACAAGGATTCGCGGAATGAGGCACTGGTCCCCGTCCTGATCAGCCTTGTCCTTGCGCTGATTGCTTTACCGATCCTGTCGCTGATCTGGGGGGCGCGGGTCGAGGACTTGCTGGAACTCTGGACCCGGTTCCGGGGTGGCTATACCTTTGGCGAGACGCGGATTTCGCCCGAAGACTTCGTGACCTTCGCCATCATATTCGCGGTCGGGTATGCGTTGACCCGTGGTATTCAAGGCATGCTGCGCACCTCGGTCCTGCCCAAGACCAAGCTTGATATCGGGGGGCAGAATGCCATCGTTTCGGGGCTGGGCTATGTCGGGATATTCCTGTCGGCGCTTCTGGCCATCACGAGTACGGGCCTTGACCTGTCGAACCTGGCCATCGTTGCCGGTGCGCTGTCCGTCGGTATCGGTTTCGGTTTGCAGAACATCGTGTCGAACTTTGTATCGGGCATCATCCTGCTGATCGAACGCCCGATCAGTGAAGGCGACTGGATTGAGGTCGGGGGACGCATGGGCTATGTCCGCGACATTTCCGTCCGTTCGACCCGGATCGAGACCTTCGACCGGACCGACGTGATCGTTCCGAACGCAGATCTTGTTTCCGGGCAGGTTGTGAACTGGACGCGGGGCAATTCCGTGGGCCGTGTGATCGTGCCCGTGTCGGTCGCCTTCGGGGCTGATGTGGACAAGGTCCACGCCATCCTCCAAGAGGTTGCCGAGGCCCATCCGCTGGTCCTGATGCAACCGCCGCCATCGATCGTGCTGGCCGGGTTCGGGGCGGATGCGCTGAATTATGAAATCCGGGCGATCATCCGCGACGTGAATTTCGGCCTGTCTGTGCGGTCCGAAATGAATCATACGATTGCCCGCAGGTTCTTTGACGAAGGCATCGAGCTTGCGGGTGCGGCGCGTGCCAATGCGACGCCCGGCAGAACGGCATTGACCCCCGCAACTCCCGTCGCCCCGGCATCGGACGACGACGGAAGCAAGGAGGTTATTCCGACGTGACAATGCCGCTTTTCCGGTCACTGACTTATCTCCGTGAGGCTCCTGCCAGGGTCCGCAGCCTCACGGATGAGGGCGGGATCGTCCTCGACCGGACGATCTTTTATCCGACCGGCGGCGGACAACCGGGCGACAGCGGCGCGCTTGTCTGGTCCGAGGGGCGCATGGCCATTGCGACGGCCGTCAAGGGGCCCGAAGACAGCATCATCCTGATCCCAGCGGAGCCTGCGGCCATTCCGCAGATCGGCCAGGCGGTCAGGCAAGAAATCGACTGGGAACGCCGACACCGCCACATGCGGGTGCATACGGCCCTGCATCTACTCTCGGTCGTCATCCCACTGCCTGTGACAGGCGGCGCGATTGGCGCCGACAAGGGGCGGCTCGATTTTGACATGTCTGAAGCGCCTCAAGATCTTGGTGCGCTCGAGGCTGAACTGAACGGATTGATCGCGGGCAATCATCAGGTCAGCGAAGAATGGATCAGCGAGGCCGATCTGGATGCCAATCCCGGTCTGGTCAAGACCCTGAGCGTGCAGCCGCCTCGCGGGACAGGGCGGGTCCGCCTGATCCGGATCGGCTCGGGCGACACAACGATCGACCTGCAGCCCTGTGGCGGCACCCATGTCAACCGGACGGGCGAAATCGGCCCCGTCAGGATCGGCAAGATCGAGAAGAAGGGCAGGATCAACCGCCGCGTCACCCTCATGTTGACCTGACCTGACCATTCTCCCTAGACTGGGTAAGTTTCTGTCACAAAGGCATTCAGATGCGGTCTCTTGTCCTTGGTTGTCTCTTGTTGTTTCTTCATCCCCTGCTGGTCTCAGCTCAGACCTTTGAGAACTGCAACAAATCCCAGATTGCCTATGCGAAAGAGGCGCTTGAGGGGGCTGAGGCAATCGTTGTCCGTGCGGCCGCCCTCGTCGGTGATACGCCGGAATATGCCACCTGGTTCGGACGCTACTCCAAGGGCAACGCCGAACACGTCCGGGCCATGCTCAAGGCGATCGGGGCGGCTCTTCGGTCTGATCAGCTCAGAGCCGTCTGCCCCCGGATCGGCGAGGAAGATTGCTCGGTCAGCACCTATGCCAATGTCTGGCCGGACTCCCCCTATGTCGTGAACCTCTGCCCTGCCTTCTTCCGGATGCCGAGCATGATCGGTGTGGTCCGCGCCTCTTCGGCTTTCGACTCGGGCACGCGCGAAGGTACGATTATCCACGAGGTGAGTCATTTCGAAGTCGTGGGCGGGACGGATGACAACTGTTATGGCCGCGACGTTTGCAGTGAAATGGCTCGGTCCGACATTGCTGCGTCAATCGATAATGCGGACAGCTACCAGTACTATGCCGAAGACATCACCTTCGCCTATCCGCTGCCCGGTCCATAAGGACCGTTTTGTCAGCCTTCCAGGATCCTCCATTGAGGGAGTATGGGTCACGCAGGCCGGACGGCTTTCAGCACAGGCTCCTCCAATTAGAACGGCGGCGAGAAAGCCGGCCATGTTATCGGCGGGATGATCCCGCTGCGGGCGGCGCAGTAGTCGACCACCTATGTCTTTTCTGCGGGCTGCAGGGAGGGCGGGAGGATCATCACCGTGGACATGTATCGGAAGGTTCGGCTGGCCTGTTCGGAGGGCATGAGCCGACGCGAGGCGGCGCGGCATTTCAACATCTCGCGCGACAGCGTCAGCAAGATGATGGCTTTTCGGTTCCGCCGGGCTACCGGCGGCAAGCGGCAGTGAAGCGGCCGAAGCCGGATGCCTTCACTGGGATCATCGACGCCTGGCTTGACGGCGACCGGGATGTGCATCGCAAGCAGCGCCATACACCCGCCCGCAGGTGCTGCGGTCCGCGCGGCGGACGTAACCGGCGTGCGCTAAATCGCGCGCGGGCGGTCCCAGTTCATGCCAGCCAGGCGCGGATCAGTGCCGAAGCTGTCGCGCCCGAACTCAAGGCCGAGATTCGGGTGTTCACGGATGGCCTGCGCGCCGCTCTGGCCGATGCGGATGCGCCAAGTCTTGCGGTCCATCGGCTGAGGCGCGGCAAATGCCGGACAGGTCAGGACTGCAAGATTTGCGCCGCCTTCGGGGTCGCGGACCGATGCGTACCTTATGACCTCGGCCCCGATCTCGCGGGCGGTTTCCGCAAGCTGTTGGCAGGGCGCGTAGTCGGTCAGATGGGCCCAGACGCCGTGATTGGCGGCAAGCGCCCCGGCTGTCAGGTTCAGGGAAACCGGCGTTGCCAGATCAGCGCAGAAGGCGGTGTAGTCCGCCGCATCATCGGGGAACGGCGTCGCGGGGCTCTCGGCGTAAAACAGGAACCGATAAAACACCATCTCGGCCGCCGCTGTCTCGGGCTGTTCGGCGCCGTACCAGACGCCTGGCGTCAATCCGGCCCGTCGGAACCGCGAACCGTGCGGATAGGGGCGATAGCGAAACGGCGTGGACAGCAGGTAGTAGAGGTGACGGCAGGCGTCCGGCACCAGCGGCTTTGTCTTTTCCAGAATGTCCTCCAGCGCCGCCTGTTCGGCGAGGCTGTCGACGAGCTTCAGGGTCGACACCCGATGCTGGGCCTCGACAAAGCGCCACGCCTGACCCCGGAAGGGCCGCGCTTCAGACCGGAGCGCGGCGGGCGTCAAGATAGGTCGTGACATCGACAAGTCCCTGCACAGTCGCCATCCGTTCAAGTGGCGGTGCGGCAAGGGCCGAGTTGGCCGCCGACATCCATAAGCGGGCTACCGCCTCGTCGCCGCCCGTGATGGCATCGAGCGAGCGGAACGCGCGAACGAGAAGTGCCGCGAGCTCAAAAGCTTTCGACCCGGCCTCGAGCGTGGCCTCGCCGCGCTTGAGGCGCGACATGGTTGCTTCAGACACGCCGACAATTTCCGCAAGCTGGCGTCCGGAAAGGCCCAGCCGCTCGGCGGCACGAAGCATGGCCTTGGTCAGGACTGCATTGCGATCCGGAGCGGGAGCAATATTGCGGTGGTCTGTCATGGCATCCTCCTGTCAGATGGAAACATAGGGTACGAAACTTCCACATGAAAGGGTAAAGATGTCACTCGCCTTTGAAAATGCGCTCGCGGTGCTCTTCGCCGACCCGAACATCGGCGTCGAGGCGATCTACACCTCCGACGGCGGCGCACCTGTTATGGTTCGCACCGTTGACCGACTTCATCGAGAATCGTGTCTTGGCAATGAGACCACAACAGCAGAGCGAGATCGCCGAGGAGGCCGGTTTCGGGAATCCTCGCAGGCACCCAGCCCTTCACCGGCAACAATAGGTTTTCTGGTTCGCTCACCGCCTCAGGCGCTGTTACGGTCTCAGGGGACGCGGCAACATTGGTCAGCGGACGTCAGCGACCGGACCATACGTCAAGGCGAAGCGGGCAGGCTCCAACACGCCGGGACGGGACTGACGCGGCAGAGGTGCATTTCGTGACACGCACCGCGACGCCCGCCCTGATGGGCGCGGATTTCGTCCACTTCCTGTCCGCAGGCCAAGCCGCGTCAGGGGCAGGCTGACGACCCTGATGACTGCGGCCGGGCCTTTCGCGCGGGCCTTGCTGAAACAGTCCTCACGGAAAAACGCGGTGCCTTTCAAGTGACCGTGAGACTGTTTGACGGTGACTGAGCCTTCGCTATCTCGACCTTCACAGGGCGGCGCAGACATGCGGTGCCTGGCCCTGAAAGCG
>JAPLPE010000029.1 GCA_026400355.1 Rhodobacterales bacterium
CACATGGTCCACCACCCGCTGCCGGAGCTCTACAGGATGCGGCTTGCCCATCGTTGACCCCCATATCTGCCTCGCAGACAGGGAATCACAGATCAAGCCTCAAGGGAATCCTGAATCGCGATGACCGCAACACGCTCTAGGCAAAAGGTCACTGAGGTAGCCATCTGCGGACTACATGGCCAAGATCCGTCATGAATTGGATCAGGCGCGGGACAGAACAACGGCGAACCGTTCTACCGTCTTTTTGCTCTGTGCGTGGTTGAGAGGTTCGGCAGCGCGACCGGTCTGCTCCGATCACTATCATGCCGGTAGATACATCTACAGATTCGTGTGACCGTAGCAGTCAATTGACCGGGAAGTTCATCGGACCCGGACGTCATTCATCGGTCGGCACCTCTCCGTCCCGTCAAGGTCACTTGTGCCTCACACGAGGCGGTCGCTTGCTTGAAGTGCGGTGGCGGCAGGTGTAGGACCCAATCACTGAAGATCAATCTCTGCTGTCACGCACTGGATGCAACATCTGCGGCCGACATAGTCGCTGGCTCGTCTCTCACGGGCCGGAAGCATGGCCCCGTTCTCGCGGGACAAGTGACGTCCCGCGCTGTTTGTCAGAGCATTTCGGAGACTTCCTCGATCGACGTCTCGTTCACCTTCTTGTCGAGCACTATCTGGCCCAGCGCCATGGCCACGATCCGGTCGCAGCAGGCAAAGACATGGTGCATGTTGTGGCTGATAAAGATGCTGGTCACGCCCTGCGCCTTGAGCCCTTTCACGAAACCGATCACCTTGGCCGTTTCCTTGACCGACAGGTGGTTCGTAGGTTCGTCGAGGATCATCACCTTGGACCGGAAATGCATGGCCCGCGCGATGGCGACCCCCTGCCGTTGCCCGCCCGAAAGTTCGCCTACCAGTGCATCGGGGGACCGCAGGTGCAGATCCACATCGGCGATGGCGGACACGGAATCCTCGCGCATCTTGCGTTCATCGAGCCAGCCGATCCCGCCGATGGAGAACTTGAGCGGCTCGCGCCCGATGAACATGTTCCGCGAGATCGACATGATCGGAACCATCGAGTTGTATTGATATATCGTCTCGATTCCGAGGCGCATGGAGTCCTTGGGGTTGCGGATATCGGTCTTCGCTCCTTCGACAAGGATCTCGCCTTCGTCCTGCCGGTGCAGGCCCGACAGAATGTTTATGAGCGTGGATTTGCCTGCGCCATTGTCGCCTACAAGGCCCAGAGCCTCGCCAGCCATCACGTCAAGGCTGACGCCCTTGAGCGCGTGGACGCCAGAATACCATTTGTGCAAGTTGCGGACGGAAATGATGGGTGTGGTCATTTTTCGGTCTCCACCTTCATGGCGCGGCCGCGTTTGCGCAGCCATGAGTTGCCGATCACGGCAAAGATCGTGAGCGCGCCGACGGCGAATTTGAACCAGTTGCTGTCGACCTGGCTCATCACCATTCCATTGTCGATCACGCGGATGAGCGTGGCACCGATCAGGCCACCGAGGATCGAGCCGATGCCACCCATGAGCGACGTGCCACCGATCACGGCGGCGGCAACAGCCTGAAGCTCCATCCCTTCGCCGATGGAGGGCAGGAAGGAGTTGAGGCGGAGCGACTGGATCATGCCGGCAAAGCCAGCAAGGACCGAGCAGATCATGAAACAGGCGATCTTCACCTTGGCCGTTGGGATGCCCATCGCCTGAGCGGCAGGCATGAAGCCGCCTGTGGCACGGACCCAGTTACCGAAGTTGGTGCGCGAAAGCATCAGGCCGATCAGGACTGCGATGACAATGAACCAGATGACCGAGGCGCGGATAAGCCCGCCTTCGTCAATGAAGCCCACAAATACCCAGCTTGGCACCTCGCCAGGGCGGATGCGGGGTGGAAAGCCGCCCGAAACCACGACCGTCATCGACCGGGCCATGAACATCATGCCGAGGGTCGTGATGAAGGAGGGGATATCGAAGGTGATCGTGATCCATCCGTTGATGAACCCGATGGCCGCGCACATTGCAAGCGCGATGAGGATGGCCAGCCAGAAGGGGACGCCGGCCACAACAAGGACGGCCATGGTCATCGGCATCAGGGCAAAGACCGATCCGACCGAGAGATCGAACTCTCCGCAGATCATCAGAAGGGTCACGCCGACGGCCACAAGGGCTGTTTCCGGCAGAATGCCAAGGATACCGCGGATGTTGTTTGTCGACAGGAACACATAGTCCGACCGGATCTGAAAGAAGATTACCAGGACCATCATCAGAAGGACGCCGGCAAGTTCAGGCTTCTGAAGGGCAAGTTTGAAGAGGCGGCGCATGCGGCGTGGCTTCCCTTGACTGGGTGGGACCGGCGCGGGATATCCCCGCGCCGACAGGTTTCAGAAGGTCACCGAAGACCCATTTCCGACATTTCGCGGATCGCGGGAACGTCAGCGGGATAGACGAGTGCTTCGCCGGTGTTGATGTCGACGGGGGCAAGGCCCACGGTCTTGGACTGATAGATTTCCATGACGGGCATGAATCCCTGCATGAACGGCTGCTGGTCAACCTGGACCTGGATGTAGCCCGCTTCCATTTCGTCCAGAACGATGGGGACCAAGTCGAAGCCTGCGAGGAGAACCTGACCCGGCGGCACGCCCCGGTCACGCAGCACGCCCGCAACGCCTGCATGCCAGAAGCCCGTGTCGAAATAGGCGTTCGTGTTCGGGTTAGCTGAGAGGTAGGCACCGACGCGGTCGGCCACGACCGCAAGGTCGAGACCCGAGTCGATCTTTTCATAGGTAATGCCACGGTCGGGGTTGGCCGCGATCATCTCGTCGATGTAGTTCGTGATGCCGAGTGCGCGGGTTTCCGACCAGTTCTGGCCGGGGCCCGAGACGCCGACGAGGACGTGGATCGGGCCCTCGGCGGGCAGGTTGGCCCACTGGGCGCGGGCAAGGCCGTAACCGGCGGGCTCAAAACCCTGACCGATAAAGGCCTGACGGGCGTTGCCGGCCGCCCCTTCCAGATCGTCCACGTTCGAGGCGATGACGATCACACCTGCATCGCGGGCGCGCTGGATCACGTCGTCAAAGGCGGTGTTGTCCACGATCGAGGTGATCAGCGCATCCGGGCTGCGGGCCAGCGCCGCTTCCATGTTGGCCACCTGTTCGGGGATTGAGCCGTCGGTCTGGACATAGACCATCTGGCAGGTCGCGCCGATCTTGGCGCAGGCGTCCTCATACCCCTTCTGGACAGCCTGCCAGAAGGTGTTGGATGCGCCCGAGTGGACGGTGAAGACGATGTCCAGCGGATCCTGTGCCATCGCGCCAGAGGCGGCGGTGGCCAGAAGTGCAGCAATCGCCAGTTTCCTGAGTTTCGTCATCTTTTTTGCTCCTCCCTAAGAAGCGGTGTTGTGGTCTGTTTTCAGACCGTGGTTGCGTCGGATGTGCGTCGCGACGTGGTGAACGCCCGGTCGATGTCCGGGTGGAGATCCAGCCCGAGACCCGGGCCGGGCGGAACGGTGATCATGCCGTTTTTCACTTCGGGCAGGGCGGTGACAAGGTCAAGATACCATGTCCGGTAGAAAGCGCGGACGCTTTCTTGCACGAGAGCGTTGGGCGCGTTGAGCGAGAGGTGGGTAGAGGCGGTCAGGACGACCGGCCCGGTGCAGTCATGGGGTGCAACGGGCAGGTGCCAGGCCTCGGCCATCGCGGCGATCTTGCGCGCCTCTGAAATGCCGCCGCACCAGCTGAGATCAAGCATGACGACGCCTGTGACACCGGTTTCCAGAAGGTCGCGAAAGGCCGCGCGGGAACCGAGGGTTTCAGAGGCGCAGATGGGCGCGGGGGAGTGTTCGGCATAGCGTTTCAGGCTGGACAGGCTGTCCATCCTGATCGGGTCTTCGTGCCAGAACGTCTTGAATGGGGCCAGTTCGCGGGCGATCTGGATCGCGGGCAAAAGCTGCCACATGGAGTGGAATTCGACCATGATATCCATCCGGTTGCCGATAGCATCGCGGATCTTGCGGAAGGGTATCAGGGCGGCATCAAGATCAGGAGCCGAGATGTATTGGCCGCGCGAGAGTTCGGCCGCACGGTCAAAGGGCCAGATCTTCATGGCCGTGATGCCTTCATCGAGGAGCGACAGGGCCAGTTCGTCGGCGCGGTGATGGAAACCGTTCAGATCGTCGTAGATGCTGCTGTCGGTCAGGCCATAGTTGGCCGTGACCTGCCCGGTCGTCTTGCGAACGTAATCGGTGCCCGCGCAAGTGTTGTAAGTGCGGATTTCGCGGCGGGTGAAGCCGCCGAGAAGCTGTGCCACGGGCAGGCCGGTGGTCTTGCCGAAAATGTCCCATAGGGCAATGTCAAAGGCGGAATTGCCCCGCACCTCGACCCCGGTGGAACGGAAACCGAGATAACCCACGAGATCGGCGGACAGGAGGTCAATCTCCAGCGGGTCGCGGCCGATCACGCGGGGGGAGATTGTGTCGTGGATGTGGGCCTCGACCGTGGTGGCGCCAAAGAAGGTTTCGCCAAGGCCCGTGATCCCTTCGTCCGTGTGGACAAGAAGCCAGATCAGGTTTGGCCGTTCGTTGACGCGGATGGTTTCAAGGGCGGTGATCTTCAAGAGAGGCCCGCCGCGACCAGGGCGCGCACGCTTTCGTCGAAATGGACTGTCATGGCAGCGGCGGCGGTGACGGGGTCGCCTTTGGCGATGGCGGCCGCAATGTCTTCATGCGTGGCGATCATCTTCTCGCGGGCGGGCGCGGTGGTGCGGCTGCGCCAGCCAATTGGCCATGTCTGGCGAGTGATCCCCTGAAAGGCCCCCATGATCAGCGCAAAGACCGCGTTGCGGGACGCCGGCCCCAGAAGTTCATGGAACTTCAGGTCGCGCTCCATGAGGCGGCTCAGGTCGCCTGCCTCAGCGGCGGTGCGCATTTCGGCGGCGGTGGCGATGAGATGTTCGGCCTCAGTATCTGACCGGCGGATCGCGGCCAGCGTGACGATGCGGGTCTCGATCGTCCGGCGGACGTCATAGATCTGCTGGATATTGATCTGCTCCGTATGGAGCCCGTGTTCCATGATAAGCGACATGGCCCCGTTGTCGATGGGGGAGACGGTGGCACGCTTGCCGGTGGCCAGTTCGATGATCCGCATGGCAGCGAGCGACCGAAAGGCTTCACGGACAACGGTGCGGGAGACGTGGAGTTCCTTGGACAGCGACGCCTCGGACGGGAGGCGGTCGCCGGGCATCAGATCGTGGTCGCGGATGTGGCGGGTGATGGCACCGATGGCGCCACTGACCAGACCACCAGAGGTTGCGCTGTTCTGGTCCACAAATCACTCCGAACCTGTCCGACAGGTTTCCTTGAACAAAGAGGTAGGTTTCAGGCAGGCTGCTTGTCAACGATTCGTGATTCTGTTGTGACTGATGCTTCAGTCTGACACGCTATCAACCGATTTCCAGTCGGATGGGCGATGCGCTTTCTGGAGGCGGCGGTTCTGGGCTTGCCGACCACGGGGTGCTCAGGTGCCGATATCGATCCCCATCTCATCCGCATGAAGAACCTAGGGCTTCGATCATGGGATTGGTCGAGTTCACCGGTTCCCCGGTGCGGCTGCAGCCATTCCCCTACACCCCGGACCTGAGCCCGCACATCCGGGACATGACGATCCGTGTGAGGTCAGTTTCATGGCAGTGACGTCGTCGTCTATGACACGACGTCCGCAATCTGGACCGGCGCAGCCACCAAGAATCACCAGAGCCCAGGAACGCCTCACTGGCGGCGTCGGCAGTCGCTGTGCCCGCATTGGGTCGTTCTAGACCTTTCTCGCAGCCGGTGAGGCTCCTTGGGTGCATTTTCGACCGCAAGGGCGCTCGACTAACCTGAGAAAGAACTCCTGCGATCCAGAAAGCATGTAGCGTAGGGCAACGCCAAGGATGAACGTCCTCGGGGCTTGAACAGCCCCCGGCAATTGCCCAACGCTACACAAGCCATAAACTTGCTTACAAAGCCCTCGCGTGTCCGCCGGGAAATGAAAGAACGCAACGCTCATTGAGATAGGTCTAGTGTCGCCTGATGTTATGAACAAGTTGGTGGTCGCATATTCGAAACACAGCTGTCTCGATTCTTTGAACCTGAATTTTGAACGCAAGCGGCACTACTTGGAGTCATGATACGTCCCCCAGATGCTTCAAGCATCCGAAATGTTTGCAAAGAACCTTCCTTAAGCTGCGCTCCTTACTTCAAACCGATTACACTGGAACCATCGAAGCACCGAAACAATGGATGTCCGCTCGATCCACTGCCATATCAGATGCCTGCATCATTGTGGTTTTCCACAATTGATTACCCCCTCGCGTAATTGCAAGTCTTGAAAAACTGAAACCAAGAGCAGGCTTTTTCTGGGAGGAATATCAATGGAGGATACCTTGCAAAACATAAAGAACTATAAATCCAGAATTCAATTACCTTTGCCCGTTCTTTTTCTCGCGGTCGGTCTTGCGGTAGCCGGATGTGACACGGTGCCGGCGTCTTCCGGCACGACTTGCACAAGCAGGGAGGCCTGCTCGGCAGCCAACTACATGGCCACGGCATCAAAGGCGAACATCGGTATGGACTTCGGCGGCGGCATGGTCCTGACGGCGGTTCAGGTCATAGGTCAGACGGTCGTCGAGGATTATGTCGTCCCCGCGACGTCACAGGAACTTGGAGTTGGTCTGATGCCGCAGATGGATGATCGATACGACGCATTTATCAATGACGCCGTTACCTTGGGCATGTGCACACCAGACCCAGCCGGTTATTCGGCTGCACCCTACTTTGCCACCGGCGCGCGTTATCGCGCCCGAGTCATCACGAGGGACGGTATCGTCATCGCTGACGCGACGCTGGATTCCTGCCCCTGAACCTTGTCCAATCAATATCTGTAAAGATGCGCCCGGTCAGTTTTTCTGGTCGGGCGCATCAACTCATTTGGACTGCGCCTGCCATTTGCGATCCGCAATTCTTGGTGGAAATCAAGGCCATTTCAAATGGACTAAATTGACAGACAGATATGCTGGAGGATCTCTGAAAAGCGATCCAGGCAGCTTCAAGAGATGAAAGTTTGCAGTGAATTCAATTTCGAGCTTGATTCACCTCACTAACGAAGCCTTCAATTCGTCGAGCGTTTCCCGATGCTGTCTTCGTGTCAGAGCTTTCGGTCCAGACGTGCCAGCAGTCCGGCAAGCTCGACAGCGCTCCGCACACCAAACTTCTCTAGGATGCTGGCCCGGTGGACTTCGACGGTGCGCACGGCAAGATCCAGTGTCCCGGCAATCTGCTTGTTCATCTTGCCCGCAATCACAAGCTCCATGACTTCGGTTTCGCGTGGTGAAAGTGAGGCGAGCCTCGCTTCGATATCGGCGCGGTTGGATGCGATCGCGCGGATGCGCGCGTGATGGGAAAGGGCATTGCGGACCAGATCGACGAGGCGGTTGTCATTGAAGGGCTTTTCGACAAAGTCGAAGGCCCCGTTCTTGAGGGCCTCGACGGCAAGTGGCACCTCGGCATGTCCTGTCAGAAAGATGACGGGCATGTCGCGCCCGAGGTCGAGCATCTGCCGGAAGACGGCGGGGCCGTTCAACCCCTCCATCCGGACGTCAAGGATGACGCAGGACGGCACGGCATCAGGGGCGGCAGCAAGGAATGCCTCTCCGCTCGACCAGGTCTGGCAAGCGATATCGACAGATCCAAGCAGCCAGGACAGGGAATCCCTGATCACCTCCTCATCGTCAACGATATGCACGACGCCTGTCATTCATGGCCTCCTTTCGGCTGATCGGTTGGAAGGACGACCGTAAAGATCGTGCCCCCCTGCGGGTTTGGCCTGAAGCGGAGCTGGCCCCGGTGCAGTTCGACGATGGAGCGGCAGATGTTCAGTCCAATTCCCATGCCGTCCTCTTTCGTTGAGGTGAACGGATCGAAGAGGCGGTCAGCAATTCCGGGCGCGATTCCCGTGCCGTTGTCGATCACCTCGATCATCTGGCTTTCGTCCTTGCCGGTCAGCGTCACAATCAGTTCAGGTGTAAGCCGGGCCGGATTGGCCACCATTGCCTCAATCCCGTTGCGGATGAGGTTAGCGAGAACCTGCTCGAGCAGGATCGGGTCGGCCGTCACTTGCGGAAGGCCCTTTTCGCAGCGGTGCACCAACCGGATGCCGTTCGAGCGGGCGTCAGACGCCAGAAAGTCGCAGCTGTTGACTACGACGCCGGCCAGATCGACCTGTCGGAACCGCGGATCGCGTTTGCGGGTAAAGTCCTGAATGCGACGGATGATCTGACCCGCCCGGTCGGCCTGCAGGGCGAGCTTTTCCATGGCTGGCGCCAGACTCTCGGGCGTTGCGCGGCCGCCGCGCAGCAGGTTCAGAGACCCGGTGGCATAGCTGGCGATCGCGGAAAGCGGCTGGTTCAGTTCGTGGGCCAGCGTGGAGGCCATTTCACCCATCGTCACAAGGCGCCCGGTGCGCTGGAGGCTTTGGGAATGGATGCGGGCTACGTCGTGCGCGCGTTTCTGCTCTGTGATGTCGATGAAGGACCCCATCCAGCCGCGGTGCCGTCCCTGGCCATCGATCAGGGGGGCTTCGTAAACCTGCACATCGACTTCAGTTCCGTCCGGACGACGAAACCTCGTTTCAAAGGTCTGCGGCTCGGGCTTGTTCTTGCCGGAGTCTGACTGGCGCTGCAGTGTCTGTTTGTGGATGTCCTCCAGCCAGAATGGCATCGGCGACAGACGCCCAATGATGTCCTCGCTGGCATGACCGACCATCCTGCAGAAGGCCTGATTCACGTAGAGCACCCGACCATCGTGATCCTTTGCGCGCAGGCCGACGGTCAGGCTGTCCTCCATGGAGTGGCGGAAGGCCACGGCGGCAGCTAGGTCTGTTTCAACTCTCTTGCGCGCGGTTGACTGGCGCTGCAGGACGAAGAGAGACAAGGCAGCAAGGAGGGCGGCAGCCACGATGACGGCAGGCAGCATCACTGCGGAAAGGTCAAAGTTCGACCGATAGGGCGCTATGCGTAGGGCAAGGCCCGGCAAGGGCGGATCAAGCGGCAGGACCTGCTGGAGCGCCGGATCACGCGGTTCGATCCGAGCCTTTTCGGACAGCACCTGTCCCGACCCATCAATGATTTGGACAACGTATTTCTCGGCAATCCACCAGGGGACATGCCGTTCCAGCAGATCCGAAAGGGACAGCGTCGCCACGACAGACCCTGCCCCGTTTGCCAATGGAGCGGCAATGTCGATCACCAATCCCGCAACCGGATCCTGGAACGGTGTGCCGTAGACCGGACGGGACGTGTCACGATCCACCGTCGCAGAGTCAGGTCGGGGGCGAGCAAGCCCCTGTTCTGCGGGGAGGAGCGGGACCGCGAGATAGGTTTCCCCGGCAGCGTCAAGCCATGCCACACGCAGCATTTCGGGGTTTGCCGAGATATGGACACGGGCCCGTGCCGCAATCGCATCAAGATCGCGGGAAGGCTTGGCCGCCTCGAAGGCGGCCCGCTGGACCATATCCTGATGTGAGGCCAGCTGAAACCGCAGTGCCTGTTCGACCCAGAGCGAATCCGAGACTAAGTCTGCCCGGGTCTTGTCCTGTGCATCACTGCGCGCAATCCAGATCACAGCGGCGATCAGCATGGCCAGAGCTGCAATGGCAACGAGCGGGATCAGTGTCAGAAAGCTGCGCCCGCGATCTGTGGACTCCGGGCCGGTGGCCGCAGTCCAATCGCCATCTGTCTCGGCCATGATAGCCTGCCCCCGCTGCCGACCCGTGCATCAGGTCTCGCGTGAACAATACAGCGCCCGTCCCGTCCGGCAACTTGTGGAAACCCGCAATTGCGACAGGGCAGCCGTCGCCGATAGTCTGGCAGTGACCACAGAACCAATCTGGCAGCCAACTGCAACCCACGAGGCAAGGAGAAGCGACATGTCCCGTCCGATACTGCCCATTCTCGTTGCGCTGACGCTACCTGTCCCAGATCTGGGCCGGGCCGATCCGATCATCCTGCGGTTCAGTCACGTCGTGGCCGAAGACACACCCAAGGGACTTGGCGCGCTGCGTTTCGAGGAACTCGCCGAAGCCTATACGGACGGCGCGGTCGACGTGCAGGTCTTTCCCAATTCGACGCTTTACGACGACCGACACGAACTTGAGGCGCTGCAGCTGGGGTCGGTCGAGATGCTGGCACCGTCACTAGCCAAGTTCGGCCCCCTCGGCATCAACCAGTTCGAGCTGTTCGACCTGCCGTTCCTCTTTGCCGATATCGATGCGGTGCACAAACTGACGGGGGGCCCTGTCGGGCTTGCGCTGATGGACAGCCTTGAACCGCGCGGCATTACCGGCCTTGCCTTCTGGGACAATGGCTTCAAGATCATGAGCGCTACGCGTCCACTACGGTTGCCTGCCGATTTCGAGGGGCTGCCGATGCGCATTCAGTCCAGTCGTGTCATCGCGGCGCAGATGGAAGCTTTGGGCGCTGTTCCCCGGGTCATGACGCTCGCCGAGACCCGTGAGGCGCTTGAGACAGGCTGGGTCGAAGGGACCGAGAACACCCCCTCAAACATGCTGTCACAGAATATCTACGAGGTTCAGCCTTACGCCACCCTCTCTTCTCACGGCTATCTTGGTTACGCCGTCATCGTGAATTCGGCCTACTGGGAGGCCCTCCCGGGCAATGTTCGCCAAGACCTCGTCCGTGCGCTTGACGAGGCGACCGACTATGCCAACGGCATCGCTGCCGAGAAGAATGCCGAGGCGTTGGCGCTCATCGCAGAGGCGGGAAAAACTGAGTTTCACGAACTGACCGCGTCCGAACGCGAGGCCTGGGTCGCGGCGCTGCGCCCTGTTTATGCGGACTTGCGTGAATGGCTGGGCGAAAGCCTGATCGATGTTGCCCTTTCCACCCTGAACCTTCCGCCCGAAGGACCGTCGCCCTGATCCCGGCAGCCTGAACCGTCCGGTCAGATCATTTCCCATATTCCAGCAACAACCGGCCCCGGCCGATCAAGAAAGGTCTGTCTATTCATGTCCATCCTGACCCGCAGCTACAACGTCGTCCGCGGCCTGATCGGCAATGTCGTTCTCTGGTTTGAGCGGCGCAATCCTGATGCCCTTCTCGAGAATGAGAAGGAAAACCTGCGCCGCCTGATGACGCAGTTCAATACGGGGTTGGTCCAGCATGCGGCCTTGTCTGAGCGACTGACCAGCCAGATCGCGCGGGGCGAAAAGCAGATCGAGACGCTGACATATCGCGTCAAAGCCTTGCTGGGTTCGGGCGAGCGCGATGCTGCAGCCCGCGAGGCGCTGGCGCTCAAAGATGCGCGCGCGCAACTGGACGAGGACCGACTGCAGCAGGTAGAGGCAGAGACAACCTTCAAGAACCTTGTCGCCCGGCGTGACACGGCTGTCGCAGAAACCCGCGCCCGGATCGAGCAGGTCCGCCGCCAGATCGGAGATCTCAAGGTCAAACGCGCCATTGCCGATCTCGAAGGCATGGCGCAGGCGATGGTCGGTGATCTTGACAGTGGCGGGGCGTCGCTCAACCGGCTTGAAGAGATGATCACGGAAGAGCGCGACAAGGCCGGTGCCCGCGCCCGCGTCGCCCAAAGCGCGGCAGGCACCCTGTCTCAGGCGACCAATGACACAGTCCGTCAAGCCATGGCGGATGCGGCGCTTGCCGAGTTCCTCGGCCCCGGTCCGCGCGCGTTGCCCGATATGCGGCATCAGGCCGACGTCCTGCCCGATCCGATCAAATCCATTCCCTCGTGACATACAACAAAGGAACGCATCATGCGCAAATCACGTCGCACTTTCCTTGCCATCACGGTCGCAATGTTGGCCGCCGGGGGCGTGGTCTATACCTTCGCGACCCCCAAGGACAGTCCGCTCAGCCCGGCCTCGCTCCTTGGCCCCGCTCCGGTCGAGGTTACCATTGCAAGCTCGGTGACCAAACAGAACTGGCTCGAGGCTGCTGTTCAGAGCTTTGAAGCCGACGACATCCGCACTGCCTCCGGTGCGCCGATCAACATTACCGTGTCGCCGGTCCTGTCGGGCGACTCGATGCTGCAGATTGTCGATGGCACCCTGAACCCGACCGTGTGGAGCCCAGGCGAAACCGCCTGGGTGGACCAGTTGAACGACCGCTGGGGCCGTTCGCATCCGACCTCGCCCACCAGCGCCGCCTGTGAGCCAACTATCCTTACTCCGGTCGGCTTCGCCATTTGGCGCCCGATGGCCGAGGCGCTGGGCTGGCCGGATCAGCCGATCGGGTGGAAGACACTTGTTGATCTCGCCAACGATCCGGCAGGCTGGGCCAGCCGTGGTCATCCCGAGTGGGGCACGCTGAAGCTTGGCCACACCCATCCGCAATATTCGAGCGCCGGACTGCTGTTCCTTGCCTCGATCATCTACTCCGAACTGGGCAAGACGAGTGGGCTGACTACCGAAGAGGTCTATTCCCCTGAAGTGACGCAGACCCTGACGACCCTTGCTCAGAACACTTCCAAGTATGGCATGGTCACGACTGACCTTCTGAACAAGATGGCCGAAGGTGGCCCTGATTTTCTGCATGTTTCGGCCGCTTTCGAAGAAGGCACAGTCCGCTTCAACGTGGAACGCGGTGACGAATTGCGCTGGCCGCTCGCCTTCGTCTTTCCCGAGGAAGGCACCTTCTGGAGTGACCATCCCTACTGTATTCTCGACCGCTCCGGCTGGGTCAGCGACGAGCAGGCCGAGGCCGCGGAGCTCTTTCTGGATCATCTTCACTCAGAGCCCGTTCAGGCTGAGGCCGAGTCATTCTACCTCCGTCCGCTGTCTGACAATGTTGCCCTTGGTTCGGTGCTCAGCCTTGAAAACGGCACCGATCCTATTGCCTCGCCGGCCACGATCCCACCGTTCAGCCTGCCTGATCCCGAAGTATCGGAAGCGATCATCGACCAATTCCTTGCCACCAAACGCAAGGCCACGACGCTGATCGTGCTCGACATATCCGGCAGTATGAACGGCGAACGCATCCGGACCGCCACAGAGGCAACTGCGGAGTTTCTGGAGAGCTTCGAACCTCAGGATCGTGTCGGCCTCATGACGTTTAGCGATCAGGTATTCACCATCTCGGACATCCGCCCGATGTCAGTAGTGGCCGAAACCCTGCGGTCAACCGTGCTGAACCTTGTTTCTGGCGGGGGAACCAACATGAACGGTGCGATCTGCCGTGCAACCGAAACCCTGCGCGCGACGGCCGAGGCCGACCGTGCCGCAGGAGAGAACCGGGTTTATGGCATCATCCTTTTGTCGGACGGCGCCGACACTACCGGCGAAGTCAGCGAAACCCGGATGTTCAACGAGTGCCTGCGGACTGACGCCGAGGCCGAAGGCTTCAAGGTTTTTGCGATCCGCTTTGGCGAGGAAGCCCCGGCCGACGTTCTGGCGCGGATCGCACAGGAGACGAACGGGGCCCTTTTCCCGGCTGATCCTGCGTCGATCCGGGCCACCTACAACAAACTCGCGGCGGAGCAGTGACATGGCCCGTGCTCCGCTCTCTGTGACCCGGCCGAAAGATGGGAGCGCGGCTTACCGTGCCCCTGCCAAACACTTCCGCGCGCTGCGGGCCGAGGCGGTCATGACCGCCCCTGGCACGGCTTTCCTGCTCGGTCTGACCGGTCTTGGCACCCTGGTAGCCAACATTGCTGAACGGACCGGCCTGCTGGCCCCCGGCGCATGGCTCTGGATCGGCGGCCTGGGACTTGTTGTGACGGCCGGCAAGGTCTTCCTCGATTTTCTGGACCGCTCCGGTGACGCGGCCCTCTGGCGGCAGCTCCTAAAGGAACGCTTTGCCACGGAGGGTGAAACCGACCCCGAGATCACCCGCCTGACGGACCTTGTCATCGACCTGCGGTGCCGTCTGGCCGAAGCAGAGGACCGTGCTGATGACAGCGGACGCGCCCTGGTCAGTGATACGCTTCCCGCTCTGGACGTCTGGATCGACGGCATCGCCCGCCTTGCCAGTCGTCTAAGTGAGTTGCGCTATGAAGGGCGATTCCAGGCCGGGCTTGCCGACACAAGCCGCAGGCGGCTGGCCCAGATCGAGGCACAGCAGAAATCCTCTCGAGATCCGCAACTCCTTCGCCAGCTCTCCGAAACGGCAAACGGCCTGCGCCATCAGATCGACGCCGCCGACCGGTTCCGCCGCTTTGCGGAAAGCGGATACCTGCAGCTTGAACATGCCGTTGCGGCCGTTGGGACGGTTGGGTCGCAGCTGATGCTGGTCATGACACGAGGCCAGGATATGGGCGGGCCCGAGGAACTGGGTGCGCAGATCGGCCAAGAGGTCGCCTCGCTGGAGGGGCTGCTGCAGGCGCTTGACCGTGTGGCCGCGACGGACTCCGGCGAAATCCCGCGACCTGATTTGTCTTTGTCACTGCCAGCCTCGCAATTGCCCGTTGTGGACTTGGCCAACGCGCCAATGCCCGGTGCATCCCCCACGAATACGACCTACGCGAGTTCCGATTTCGACCCCCATGATGCCGACAGGCGGCTGCAATGACCGATATCAGATATCAGCATCTCGATGCCGCACTAGTCGACGGCGAATTTTGGGCTCAGCGGACGGTCCTCGTGGCACTTGTTGACTCCGAAATGAGCCGGACAGACTGGCTGTCCCTTCCCCGGATGCTGCGATGGAGGTTCCTGCTCAACCAAGACAACGCCAATCTGCTCGCCAGAGAGTTCATGCGGATGCTCTGTCTGCTTCGGCTCTCACCCGGGTCGGTCATTGTGCCGTGGCTGCTGTTGCGTCTGGTTGGTTGGTTCGCAAGCAATCCGTCCTATCAGGTCCATCTCGCAGACTTCGCCGGCCACATGCCAGCATTGCGACCCGTGCAGGTTTCTGAAGCCTCCGTCCAATGGTGCTACACGCTCACCCTATACAAAGAAGTGTTCGGCAGCCTCCCGCCACCTGCGATCTGGACCCTGCAGCATCCGGACTTTAGTCCTTGGGTCCGGGGCCGGATTGTCGGTATGTCCATGGTGGTGTTATGGCTCCTTTCCATTGGCATCTGCATCGGAATGCCGATGGTTTTGGTAGCATTTCTCGACCGACAGCTGACGATCGCGCTCGTCCATCTGTTCAACTTCGAGACTCCCGCGTCCTGGGCCGAGGCACGTATCAACTTGATGGTTTACCTGATCGGTTTTCCTTCCGCCGTCATCACAGGCGTGTTTATCTGGGGGAAAGCTTGGTCCCTTCCTCTGGGACACCCCTGGCGACACGCGCTGAATGGCCTTGAATGAAGTTGTATTGGTTGCGTTCATTCTTGATTTGCAAGGTAATGCTCGAACCGTGAGCCTGTCAGTCAGTTCAACTTGACCGCGATTAAATGCTAGCAGAGTGAGTCCAAGTTTACTGTCTTAAAGCATTGCCGTTAATCTTGGCGATTTTAGGCTTATCGCCCCCGGGATGCTCTGGCGCCGATAGAGATCCCCATCTCATCCGCGTGAAAAACCTAAGACTTCGCTCGATGGGAGTGACCGACGTCCGCCGGTTCCCCGGTGCGGCTGCAGCCATTCCTCAAGACCGCGGACCTGAACACGCGGACTCAGAAGCTGGAGATCCGTGCTGCATCAGCACGTTCAGGTAAGTGACGATGATCGTGAAAGAGCTTCGGCCCACAAGACCAGCGCAGACATCAAGTTTCACCAGAAGCCAGGAGAGCGTCGCTGACGGCGCGGGCGAACGCTGGGCCACGTTGGTGAGTCACGGACGCTTCTCGCCGCCAGTGAGGCTCCTGGCGGCTCCGGGGGCCATCAGGGTGGGCCGGCGACCACGTCGAGGCTACTCCGCCGCCTTCCGGCGGGAGCGGATTGCGGCACTGACAGGACCGATATCGCCCCGCAGGACAAGAAGCCGGACCTGCTCTGCGGCGGAAATGCCATCGCTGGCGTCGTCGTCTGAGGCCGCAGGTCAGGCAGCACGGCAGGTCTTGCCTAGAACACGAAGAAATCCGCCGATGTAAGGGCAAGGCCGGTGGCAAGGGTGGCGAACTGCACCTTGGCGGCACCTCCCGTGCCGTCCTTGTCGAAGAACAACTTGCCCGTGTCGCTTTCGTAGATGATCCGGTCCGAGGCGTCGGCAGCGTTGCCGCTGGTGTTTGACACAAAGGCCGAACCTGCGAGGGCGCCGTTCGCAAGACCGGTGAAGATCGCGTTCTCCAGCCGGATCGTGTCGGCGGCCACGTTGAAGTCGGTGATCTTGTCGATGTTGCCCGTGCCAAGTGTGGTGTTGAAGACAAAGTTGTCGCTGCCGCTGCCGCCCGCCAGCGTGTCGTTGCCCAGACCACCGTTCAGACTGTTGGCCGCGCCGTTCCCGGTGATCGTGTTGGCCAGCGTGTTGCCGGTGCCGTTGATCGCGGAACTGCCGGTCAGTGTCAGCTTCTCGATATTCGCCCCGAGTGTCAGCGTGACCGAGGACTGCACCGTATCCGTGCCTTCACCTGAGCCTTCGGTGATCGTGTCGCCGCCATCCGTCACATAGGTATCGTTCCCGGCACCCCCACCCATGCTGTCGGTGCCGCCGCCGCCGTTCAGGACGTTGTTGCCCGTGTTCCCGGTGATCGTGTTGGCCAGCGTGTTGCCGGTGCCGCTGATCGCGGAACTGCCGGTCAGCGTCAGGTTTTCAAGGTCCGCGCCAAGGGCAAGAGTGACCGAGGATTGCACCGTGTCCGTGCCGCCGCCCGCGCTTTCCGTGATCGTATCATTGCCGTCGGTGATATAGGTGTCGTTGCCGCTGCTGCCGCTGAGCGTATCTGTCCCCCCGCCACCGTCCAGCGTGTTGGTGCCGGAGTTGCCGGTCAGGGCATTCGCGGCGGATGTGCCTGTCAGGTTGAAGTTGCCCGCGCCGGTCAGGCCGGCGTTCTCGATCCCGGCAAAGGCGGCATCGGTGAGGTTGAGCGAAAAGGCGGATGTCTGCACCTCGTCCGTGCCGCTGGCCTCGGTCAGCACA
>JAPLPE010000001.1 GCA_026400355.1 Rhodobacterales bacterium
CACATGGTCCACCACCCGCTGCCGGAGCTCTACAGGATGCGGCTTGCCCATCGTTGACCCCCATATCTGCCTCGCAGACAGGGAATCACAGATCAAGCCTCAAGGGAATCCTGAATCGCGATGACCGCAACACGCTCTAACAGCTGCGCCCAAATTACCCTTCGGAAATCGTCCCGCCACCGACCGCGGCCCGAACGCCTGTCGTTCCGGGGCAAGACGTTGGCAGCCCCCGCAGCACCCGGGCCGCCAAATAGGCAAAGGCCTGCGCTTCGAGCATGTCGCCGTCAAGGCCCGCAGCCTCGACCGGCTCCACCGGACAATCGATGGCGGCGGCGATCATCGCCATAAGGGTTGCATTATGCCGCCCGCCCCCGGTCACGAGCAGCCGGGTCGGCACCTCGGGACAATGCGCCATCCCCTGCATGACCGCGGCCGCCGCACAGGCCGTCAGAGTGGCCGCAGCATCAGCGTCAGACAGTCCCTCCACAGCCATGGACAACCCGGTGAAGGCATCCCGGTCAAGCGACTTGGGTGGCATCCGCGAGAAGTAGGGATGCGTCAGAAGCTGTTCGACGACCTCTGCCGCAACCTCGCCCTCTGCCGCCAATGCGCCACCCGCGTCATGCGACCAGCCACGCCGACGATAGACCAGATCATTGACCGGAGCATTCGCAGGCCCCGTATCGAAGGCGAGCAAAGCCCCCTCAGCGTCAGGCTTTTTCTTCGACGGATCAATCCAAGTCAGGTTCCCAACGCCGCCCATGTTAAGGAACGCGACCGGGGCCACTTCACCCATCATCCGCGCCAGTGCAAAATGGTAGAACGGCGCAAGCGGCGCACCTTCGCCGCCAAGCCTTACATCCGCCGACCTGAAATCCCACACCACAGGCCGCCGCAGCGCCCAAGCCAGCGCCGCCCCGTCGCCCACCTGCAGTGTCCCGCGGCCGCGCGGCTCGTGCGCAAGCGTCTGGCCATGGAAGCCGACCAGATCCACGCCTTCAAACCCCGCCAGCACCTCCCGATGCGCCTCGATCACGACCTTGGCCGCCGACTCGACCTCCGGCCCTTCCCATTGGCCCAAAGCCGCCCGCAGCACCGCCTGTTCGGCCTCTCCATAAGCCCGATAGGCCACCGGGCCAAAACCGAACACGCGCTCCCCGTCCGTCTCGATCACCGCCGCATCGACACCGTCCAGCGACGTGCCCGACATGGCCCCAAGAACCCGCAACCGCCCCGTCTTCAACATCCGCTTTCCCTTGGCAACTTCCCGCAATATAGAGAGCTCCACCACGCCACCCGCCCGATCTGACTGGACCATCTCATGACCTATCATCCCAAATCCGAGTTCATGTCCATCGTGATGGAACGCGGCTTTCTGGCGGATTGCACGGATTATCAAGGGCTGGATGAACGTTTGGCCAAAGAAGTCGTCACAGGTTACATCGGCTTTGACCTCACGGCCTCTTCTCTGCACATCGGCAATCTTGTTCAGATCATGCTATTGAGATGGATGCAGAAAACCGGAAACCGTCCGATCACCCTCATGGGTGGCGGTACGACCAAGGTCGGCGATCCGTCGGGCAAGGACGAGATGCGCAAGATGCTGTCGGTCGAGCAGATCAGCGCAAACGCTGATAGCATCCGGACGGTGTTCTCCCGCTACATTTCGTATGGTGACGGGCCAACGGATTCGCCGTTGGTGAACAATGCCGAATGGCTGGATGAACTCGGCTACATTGAGTTCCTGCGCGATATCGGCCCGCATTTCACAATCAACAGGCTCTTGTCCTTTGAAAGTGTGAAATCACGGCTGGACCGTGAACAGTCGCTCAGCTTCATCGAATTCAACTACATGCTGTTACAGGCCTATGATTTCCTCGAACTGCACCGCCGCTATGGCACGATCCTGCAAATGGGCGGATCGGATCAGTGGGGGAACATCGTTTCAGGGACCGATCTGATCCGCCGCGTGATGGCGACCGATGCCTTTGGCTTAACGACTCCTCTTGTGACACGTGCAGACGGCAAGAAGATGGGCAAATCCGTTGATGGTGCGGTCTGGCTGAACGCTGATCGGATGGCACCCTATGACTTCTGGCAATGGTGGCGCAACGTGGCGGACGCCGATGTGGGCAAGTTCCTGAAACTGTTCAGTGATACGCCTGTAAATGAATGCAACAGGCTGGGTGCGCTTGGTGGTTCGGAAATCAACGAGGCGAAGGTCTTTCTTGCCAATTCCGTGACGACTATCCTGCACGGTGCCGAGGCCGCCGCCGCCGCCGAGGCGACAGCGCGGGCTGTGTTTGAACAAGGTGGTGTCGGAGACGACCTGCCCACCTTGACCCTGTCGCAAGCCGAACTGGGCGACGGCATTTCCATCGTGCAACTCATTGTCAGAGCGGGCCTTGCCGCGTCCGGGAAAGAGGCCAAGCGGCTCATCGCCGACAATGGCGCACGGCTGAACGATGCAGCGCTTACCGACACAGGTCTGATTATCGACCGCGCCGCCCTTGCCGCGCCGCTGAAGCTTTCGGCCGGAAAGAAGCGGCACGCTTTGGTTCAACTGGCCGACTGAACGAGCCAGATTACGATCCCGATTACGGTCCCGGACGGGACTGCAATTACCAAGGCCACAAGCGCTGCGCCCAAGGTCGTCATCCGCACGCCGGGTGCGTGCACGCCTGCGACTGATCGTGGCTTGTCCATCCTGTCATTAACCCGGACTTAGGTTTCCAGTGCCTTAACCGAGGCAATGGAGATCACCGACGCACCACAGGAACCTGCCAACCCCCTGCCCCTGCAGGCGCACCCGTCTTTTGCCCGCAGCCTGCTGGCAATGGGTCAGTCTGCCCGCGCCGTCGCAGTCCAAAAGGAAGGCGCGGTCATCGCGAATCTCGTCCAGATACGCCGCCGTATCCTCGGCGTCCCTTTGACATTGGCCACGAGGGGCCCAGTCTGGCGTCCCGACATCCCTGAAACGCTCAGAACAATGGCCCTGAACCACCTTTGCCTTCGCCTTGTGGAGCCGGACATGGCCGACCCTGCACTTCGTCCGGCAGGTTATCGTCAGATCCTGACCCCTGTCCATATTGCCGAACTCGATCTCACAATCGACCCGGTCGCACGCCTTCACTCCCTCGCCCCGAACTGGCGCAATGCCCTGCACAAGGCCGAACAAGCGGGGCTGTCAGTCGTCTCTCAAGCCTTTGATTCCATGGCGCATGGCTGGCTCTTGTCAGCAGAAGCCGGTCAACGTAGCACGCGGGGCTACCGCGCCCTGCCCCTTGACTTCATACGCGCATATGCGCAAACCAACCCCGGACAGGCCATCGTGTTCATCGCCATCAAGGACGCCGCCCCCGTCGCCGCCATGATGATGCTGCGTCACGGTCTGACCGCGACCTACCACCTCGGCTGGTCAGGATCGCAGGGCCGCGCCACCGCCGCACATCAGCTTGTACTCATCCGTGCCGCAGACTGGCTGGCCGAACGGGGTCACATCCGACTTGATCTTGGCGCGGTTGACACCGATTCCAACCGAGGACTCGCCCGGTTCAAGATCGGCAGCGGGGCCAGGATCCGCCCCCTCGGCGGAAGCTGGGTAAAGGTTCCCGGGCTGTGATCTCTGTCAAGCACCACACTGGCAGTCCTCATCCTGAACCAGATACGTCGGGGGCCGCACCCCCCCCCCGCAACCCGCCCAGGGCGCCCATCGGATCGACCCCGTCGTGGCAAAGCCGTAGACCACGCTTCCCTACAGCACAAGCGTCTGCCCGGCCAGTTGTCCGACCGTGTTGTCCCCAAACACATTGTCCCGTGACAGGCTGGACCGCGCAAGATTCGCAAGGCCTTGCCTATGACATGCATCGCTTTCATTGACGCCGCGGCAGACATCTTCCGGCATCGCAAACTGGGAAATCAGCCGCAAGGAACGGCCGGTCGTGGCGGCATCCAGACTGTCAAGCACCTCGAAAAGCATTGCGGCCCGCGCCCGGCAAAGCAACACGGAAAGACCGTCGTCAACCGTATCTGCCCAGCGGCATAATTCAGGCCGACCCCACGCAGTTAGTTCTGCCCCGGCAAGTCATAAAGCGTATCGTGCCCCGCCGCATCGTAGTGCCACAGATAGATGGACGCCCCGCGAGCGGTGCGCAACCTCTGCCCACATCGACTACCGCCACCACCAGATCGAACACAACCCCAGCCGCATCGCCCGCGATATCTCCGAAAGAGGGGCGGAAGTCCTCGCGGAATTTGCCTTTTCCTGCAGCACGTTCACGGTCTGCCCGTCGATGCTGTTAGTCCCGTCAACCGGGTATGGCCCGCTGGTTTCGCCAAGTGACTTGATGCAAGTCGCGCCGTCAGCGCCTGCGCCGGTCAGGTTTGCCTCGGCCGTCCCCGGCGCCCCCCGCAAAGCGACATGGCCAATGGCCCCTGCTTCGGCGAGGCCAAGCAGGGTGATGACCCGCCGCCGCGTCATCATCCAAGACATGTTGGCAGTCAGCCCGCCATCGTGGTTGTCTTGTTCTGCCATGGTCTGCGGTCCTTTCACTTCAGCAAGGTGCTGGATTAGTCATCGGGCTGGAACGGTTTCCTTCTCTGTGGCTTGGGGGGCGTTGGGTTATCTGTCGCTGGCCATGTGTTTGGCTCTGCCCGCTGCCGGTTTTCATCCTCATGCTGCGAGCAAACGGGGCAGTCGGGCGAGCTTGCTGGCAGGCATAGTCAGGATGAAGCGGGACCGCACCTTTTCGACACCAGGATAGACGCTCTGCGCCATTCCGTCGATGATCTTGGCCCAGCCGAAGGCCTCTTCGATCCGCTTGCGGTGCTTGATCGGCCGGGCATAGCCCTCGTGTCGGGTGGTCCGGCCGTCGATCGCTGAATGGCGCGATTTCTGTGCGACATGCGCGGTCACGCAGGCCTTGCGCAGATCGGTGACGAACCCGGCGGTGTCGCAGCCCTTGTCCGCAGCCCGCGTCAGCCACCGGGTCGATCCCGGAGAATGGCGATGGATGATGTCCACCGCCCGCCGCTTGCCCGCCGCCGTCCGCCTGGATCAGGTCGCACTGCAGCATCAGGCCGCAGCGGTTCTCCATCAGGGCATGGCCCATGAAGCACAGCATCGTCCCTGTTCCGGGCGACTTCTTGCAGAGCCGCACGTCCGGGTCGGTGGTCGAGGCTTGGGTGACGCTGGATCGCTTTCCGCCCCTGAGGCCGACCTCGGCATTGCGGTTCTGGTGGTTGGGGCGTGGCATGGCGTCGGTCTCGGGGTCGTGTTGGGTGGACTGGTCTTTTGTGGGGGTGTCGTGTCCGGGCGGATCACCCGGACCATCGTCATGCGGTGGCGCACCCACTGCCTTCGGCTGGATGCTCTTCATTGAGGCCCGGGCCTTGACCAACGTGGCGTCCACCGGGAAATGCGCGACCCGCAAGAGCGGCGCCGCCTCGCGATGCGCCAGGACTGAGGAGGGTCAGCAAACAGTCCGGTGGACTGTTTGCCCGACGAAGGCCATCACCCTGCGTGACATCCCGGTCGTCAGCAGACGGTCGCGGTTCCTGGTGAAGACGGTCGGCACCCAGACCGCATCGTCGGCGCCAAGGCCGACGAACCACCGGAATAGCAGCCTGCACTCGATCTGTTCCATCAATCGCCGCTCCGAGCGGATCGAGAACAATACCCGGATCAGGCTGGCCCGGATCAACCGTACCGACGCAATCGAGGGGCGACCGAAATCG
>JAPLPE010000009.1 GCA_026400355.1 Rhodobacterales bacterium
GCCCTTCGGCCCAGCCTTCGGATAGTGCGGCGCAATCAGCGCCAAAAGACGCCCCCACGGCACAACCGCATCCATCTCTGCCAGGAACATTTCCCGACGCGTCTGCTTCTTCTTCATCGCATCGCGAAGACCGGGAAAGGCGGGCTGTTCCGGCATCGGAAGGGCTCCCTCGTCGCGTTCGCCAACTCTACCACATCACGCCGAAAGGGGCAGGTTTTTCAGACGTTCCCTAAGTAAACCTGTAAAGGAGGAGGAGGGCGCGCAAGCCTGCGCAGCGATCTCTGATCAGTTTTTCGGGGAAGTGCTGGCAGCGCTGGGCCTCGACCCCGCCGCCCTGCCCGGCTGGTGGCAAGGCTGGCCGCCCCGGCGGCACGTCCAGCGCTGGCGCGACGAGTTGGGCCTGACCGAGGCGGAGATCATCGCCACTGCCGAGGCGTCCCGCCAAGGACACCCCGAACCGCCCGATGGGCCAAAGGCGCTTGACCGCACCATGCAGCGCGCCGCCCGGCGCAAGGTCGAAACAGCCGGGCAGAAACGTCGCAAGCGCAAATCCGATCCGGCACCGGCGGCAAAGCCGATCACCGACCTACCCGCCTTCTACGCCAAGATCGTCAACGCCGACGGATACCTGCCAGTCAGCGCAATCAGCAACACCATGCGCGATGCCATGCTGGGCCGAGGGCTGGTTACCGCCGAACGCCTGCGTGAGCGGGGGATCCGGTGAATGGCATGGTTTCACGTCCCCGGCACGGATTGTCCCTCTGCGCAGGCGGCGGAGGCTTGGATCTGGGCCTCATGCTCGCCGAACCCGGATTTCACTCCCGCGCCTTTGTCGAGTGGGAAGTCTGGCCCCGTGCCGTCCTCATCGCCGCACAGCGTGCAGGATACTTCGCACCGGCCCCGATCTGGGATGATCTTCACAGCTTCGATGCACTCCCCTTCCACGGCGCCTTCGACATCATCCTCGCCGGATAGCGATGTCGGGAAGTAGCTGTGCAACCTGTTGGCAGTGTTACTTGCATCCAGACGCAGCGCTATTGCGAGTTCAAACTCTTTGCTGCCCTCGCCTTCACCAACTCGCGCGTGCCAGCCTCGCCGATCCCTTCCAGCTCGGCCCGGACCTGACGGCCGCCCTCGGCAACCAATCGGACAGAGACACGCTTCTCGACCATGGGTCAGGATCCTTGATATTCGGGGGTATTTGTCTTACGTTTTGATAATCGATCTAAGAGGCGTACGATCATGTCAGAGACCGCGACCCTGTCCTCGAAATTCCAGATCTCGATCCCCAAGGCGATCCGGGCGGCCCAGCATTGGGAGGCAGGGCTGACCTTCGCCTTCATACCGAAGGGCACTGGCGTTCTTCTGGTCCCGGTCCCGAAGCGGGAGGCACTGAAGGGGTTTGCCCACGGTGCGTCCGCGATGGATTACCGTGACCGCGCCGAACGTTTCTGATGATCCTCGTCGACAGCTCGGCGTGGATCGAATGGCTGATCGGTTCCCCGACCGGCGAGACAGTGGCCGCGCATCTGCCAGAACAGGCGGATTGGATGGTTCCGACCGTGGTGCAGCTGGAACTGGCGAAATGGCTGACCCGCGAGGTCGGCGAGGACAAGGCCGACCAAGTGATCGCCTTCACGCAGGTCTGTCAGGTCGTCCCTCTCGATACGGAAATCGCCCTTGCCGCCGCCGAGGCTTGCCGAACACACAAGCTGGCCACGGCAGACGCGATCATCTTTGCCACCGCCCGGGCACGCAATGCGACGCTGCTGACGTGCGACGCCCATTTCGAAGGGCTGCCCGGAGTGACTCTTGTCCAGAAGATCACGACCTGAACCCGCCCTCATCGTCTGAGGCGATCTGTTCGTTCAGCTTGCGCACCATCACCGCCTCGATCTCGGGCAGCAGTTCGGCGGCGATCAGGGTGTCGATGCCAAGGGCACGGGCCATGGCGAGGGCCGCGCCCATGTCCCAGCCCAGTACCGCGCCGGGGATCACCCGCAACTGGCCACCAAGACGGCCGACGAGGTCCCAGACCTGCCAGCCCTGTTCCGTCTTTGGCCGGTTCAGTCTTGCAGGGCAGTCGGGGCAGCGCCCCGTGCAGGCCGCGCAGTAGCGGTCGCCCCCGCCGAAGGACCATTCGGCAAGGGCGCGGAGACGTTTTTTTCCGCGTCCAGGATCAGGCCCTTGGCGACATACTGGGTCTGGAACGCTTCGAAGACCGGCCAGATTTCCAGCAGGGCGTCGACGCCTTCGGGCGAGACCCGGACGGCATCACCCGCGTCATCGCCAACGCCCTCCCAATCCAGCACCGCGCGGCGCGCGACGGCCTTGGCCATGGTCAGCGCCAGTTCTTCCTGCGTGGCGGTGTCCGGCAGGGCCTCGATGGCGGGATCGGCGCGGGCCGAGACCATCAAGGCGGTGGTCAAGGGTGCTACCTTCAGGCGAAGGCCTGGAGCAAGGGTCAGCCAGGAGGGCGCGGCAGTCAGGTTCAGTCTGATCATGTTCAATAGCTCACAACAGTGTTGACGAGGACGGCGGTGCACATGCGGGCGGGGCTGACGGCCTTCGCGGCTTGCCAATCGCAAGGTCGCCTGAATGCCTTGCGGGCCCGGGATTTCGATCCGGGGACGCGGCAGATAGACGGCATGGGCGGTGAAGGTGAAGCTGGCGTTGGCACCAAGGCTCCAGGCGAAGACCAGTTCGCAAGGGGTGCCATCGATGGCCTGCGTGATCAGCGCGGTGTCGGCAAATCGCACCTCGACTCGTCCGGTCAGGGCGGCCATGCCGGGGTCTGCCCCTTCGATGCGGCCGTCCGAGCGGATGGTCTCGATCCGGTCCAGACCATTTGAATAGGTCACCTCGGCCGAGATGACATTGCCGAGCGGCGATCCGTTCCGCGTGATCGCCCCGTTGAAATGCCCGAACCGCTGCAGCGCCAGCGACGTGGGTGTACCAGCGGCCGTGGCCGCCGCGACGGTTTCGCCCTGCGCCACCAGTCGGGCGGTGGCCGTCAGCAGGCCCGACCGCGCCATCTGCCAAGAAAGCTGATCGCAGACGCAGCCGGTGTACATCGCATAACGCGGCACCTCGGGCATCGCCGTTTCGATGGCCATGCTCGGCAGCGTCCAGTTGCCGGACTGGAAGGTGTGGGTCTTGGGCGTCGTGCCGGAGGTGACAGGCGCGCCGAAGGCCGCCTTCAGCCACAGCCCAAGGTTCTCGACGTCGATCGGCACCACGACATCGCCGTCGGCGGTGACCGCGTCCTTGATCGGGGCCAGCGGGTCGCGCCCCTGGCCCAGCAGCTCCGAGGCGATCAGCGGTTGTTCGGAGCCGAGCGTGGTGCTGGCAAACGGCACCGTGCGATAGCCCGTGGCGGGCGCGGTGCCGTAGATGGATTCGAACGCAAGCGCCATCTGCGCCCGCGCCCCATGGGCTCGTGCCATCGTGTTCTCCTATGCTGAGTGGGGTCAGCCGAGCGGGTCGGCCGTGGAATAGTGCAGGAGGACCAGGATCAACGCCGCCTTCAGGCTGGCGGCACCTTCGACCGGCAGATCGACCGGGCGCGGCGCTTCCGCCTCGACCCAATCGCAGAGGCCGCCAAGTGTGCGGTCGGCAGCAATCGCCGCGCCGACATTGGCGCAGAGCGTGTCGAAAGCGCCGTCACGCGCGACCCCCTGCACGACGGCCTCGATCTCCGCTCTGTGCTGGTAGTGATAGCGCAGAGGCGACAGCGTCACCTCGGGCTCCCCCGGTTCGCCGTCGCGGAGGACCAGGAGGCCTGCAGTTGGCACGCGCTCGGGCAGCACGTCGCCGCGCAGGGCGGTGGCGGGCAACGCCGAAAGCCGCGCATGCAGCGTGGCGAGGATGGTTTCGCGGGGGGTGGGCATTGATGCAGACCTTACGGCGTTTCTGTCAGGATGCGGCGTCGGAAGCAGCGAACGGCAAGGTGAACACTCTTTAACCAACTGCCCCTACAACCGATCCCGAGGGTCGCCGGGAGGTTCCATGCAGCACAATCTACGGGAATTCCTCCGCCACGGCGGAAGCGGTCAGTATGTGGTCACAAAGCACAACGGGACAGTGTACGGCTACCGTGCGGCCATATCGATCAAATCGCTCTTTCCCGGCTATACCGAGTTGCGGGCCGATTTCATCGACCAACTGGACCGCGTGATCGCCGACAACACCCGTATGCTGCTGAATGCGCTGACGCCTCCGGACACCGTGCCATGGGTGACCGAAGCCGACCTTCGCGACGTATCGGATGCGAAGGAGGAGGCGTTGCGCCAATGGGATGCGCGCCTGGCTGCTATCTATGATGAGTATCAGACCCACCCCCAGCGCCTGCGTCCGTTGCGGACAAGCATGGAAGAGCGCCTGCTTCGGGCCTTTGCAGGCCTGATCAACCAGCTTCGGCAGCAAGACCTCGGCATCGAACGTTACATCTGGCGCTCCCAAGATGACGCGAAAGTGCGCGACAGCCACGCAGAGCACGATGATCAGGTGTTTCGTTGGGACGAGCCACCCGCAGGCGGTCACCCGGGTCAGGCCCACAACTGCCGGTGTGTCGCCGAGCCCGTCGCGCCGGGGGCACGAAATGACGTCGACCTGGTCGACTATGTGCCCACCGGAGATGGGTATCCCCTACAGGATCTTCTGGAGCACGAGGCCGGGGGTGGGCATACTGTTTCTCTCCATGTCGGGAAGAGTGAAGAATTCTTGCGACGGGCGGTCAGCGTCGACCAGTTTCAGAGCTGGCTTTTCAGCACCTTTCGTAAACGACATGGATCGTTTTCTTCACTTCAAGCTGCGGAAAGCCTGACGAATTCCAACCTATCCCGAAACGCAGAGATCGTAAATGAGGTAGCAACCGGACAAAGATCGGAGGCATTCCTGACCAGTGAATTTGTTTCCGTGACCGGCATCGAGGCGTTCCGAACTGGACCGAGAGAGTCAGCGCCGGTTGTGATTCGGCAGACATTTGGCGTCGCCACGTTTATCCAGTACGCGCCGGACATGCCGAACGGCTTCATCATCATAACTTCCTATCCGAGGAACGATTAAAGTGAAACCGCCCCAAGCCTTCTATGACTTCACGTTGCAGTTCCATCAGGATTTGCATCTGGTTTATCCGGACTGGGCGTCGGAATCTCCAACCGCACGTCATTATATCTACTCGAATTTCCGCCAGAGGTATGGCGATCAAGCAGTACGCGACCTGAGCGATTTTTCTCGGCGATTGCTGTCCGATGAGCACCTCGACATTGAGACGCTTTGGTTCGAAGAGTCCAAGGCTGACTGGGTCATTTCCGAAGAAGGGATTCGGCGGCTGTTCAAAGATTTTGAGGCTTGGGCCTCATCCTTGGGATAGCGGCCACTCAGATCACTGCCGCCCCTCCGCCCAGTTCGCCACGATCAGCCCCGGCACACCGTCAACCGCCCGCTCGGCATCCCGCGCGAGATCCAGCCGCTTTGGCAGCTTGACCTGAGGCACCAGCAGGAAGATCGGCGCGGTCACGACACCCCGGCCGATTTTCGACCGCGACGCCACGGCGCGTCCTTTGGTGTTCAACCGCCCCTCGGCCACCAGCAGGCTTGGCCCTCTCCGGCGGTAGATGAACCGCAGGCGCAACACCGTGCGGCGTTCCCATTCGCCGGGGGTGATACGGCCGCCACGCGTGGATTTGCCCGCGGCTGGCGTGGGGATAGCGAGCCAGAACCCGTTCTTCGAGCGGATCAGCGGGCCGGTGTCATGCGCGCCGATGATCACCGGGGCATTCGACCAGACCAGCGCCGCCGCGTTCAGGCTTTCGCCGGATTTCGGAAAGCTGGCCGAGCGGATAGAGTTGGCGAGGCGTGTGCCCAACCCCGCGCCGGTGATCTGGCCGCGCCAGGCGGATTTCAGGCCGGTGCCCGCCTCGCGCATCGCGGCTGTAACGGCGCGTTCACCCGCTGCGACCTCGGCCGCCATCAGGGCGACGATGTCGGGATCGATGGCGAGTTTCAGTTTCACGCGGGCCTCAGATCGAGGGTCCAGACCAGCCGCTCGCGATCACGGACGGGCTCGCCCTGAATGAGGAACGCCTCGCCATCGATTTCGACCCGGTCTCCGGGGCGCGGGTTGGGTACCTCGGCCACGCGCATGTCGATGCGCGTGGTATCCGACCAGAGCCTCGCATCGCCAAAGTCGGTGATAGCGTCCGCACGCCGGGCGACAATGCGCACAAGCACAGGCGCACCGCCGTCGGCGATGTAGAGCGCGTCCCGCCCCATGTTGGGATCGGCGAAGAGCGCGCCGACGGCGGCGGCGAAGGCAGACATCAGAACGCGCCGTTCAGGCGAACACGACCGATCAGGTCGGTCGCCCCGCCCGCCACGGCTTCGGTTGCCACGCCGATCAGCGTGTTCGCGGTCAGGGTCTTGGTCGTATTCTTGGCCGTGTTGTCCCAGTAGATCTTGTCGCCAGCAGCCCATGCCTGCGAGGCGACCTTCTTCAGATCGTAGACGCCCTCAAGGGCGGTTTCGACCGGATCGCCGGAAGCGGCGGTGCCTGCGGCAACGCCGAAGATGGCGCCGACGAGCAACCCATCGCCGGAGGTAACAGCATATGGCGCGGTCAGGGTGATGGTATTGCCGGGCTGGACATAATTCTTCATATCGAAGATCCTTTTGCAAAGATGAAGGGCGGCCCAGAAGGACCGCCCGCGTGTCAGGGTTCCGGATTGGGGCGTTATGCGCCCGGGTTCTTGTAGAGGCCGCGCCAGTCGATGGCCTTGGCCCCGAAGTCGAGGCGGCACTTGATCTCCACCCCGTCGACGTCGAAGCCGCTGCGGGTTTCAATCTAGGCACCCTGCTGCCCCTCCAGATAGGCATACTCGATGGTGTCGATCTGGTTCGGGCTGGCCGCCAGATACCAGGCGGTGGGGCTTGCGGCATCGAGGCGCGGCTCGCTGATGGGCGAAAGGGTTCGGATCGACTGCGGGACCACCTTGGTGCTGTCGGCGGGCACGAGGTTCTGCGCCACCAGCTGCTCCGCCTTCAGTTCCAGTGCGGCGGGCACGATCAGGAAGGCGGGGCGGATGTTCAGCACGGTCTTCTTGTCGAAGCCGGTCTGCAGCGCCATCGCCGCCCGCGCCGCCCCTACCGCATCGACGGCCAGCGCTGTGCCGGTTTCCGGATCGGCCGACAGGGGAGTCCGCATTCGCAGGCGTCGCAGACCTCCCAATCGGAGAGCGGCGCCTGTTCGACGAGGACACAGGTCTTCGACAGGCCGCGATCGAAGATCCCGAAGTCGCGGGCAAGCCGACTGATCGGCGTTTTCCAGACGAGTGTGTAAAGCTCTTCGCGGCTCAGGCGGCGGACTGGCAAGCTTCCCTCCATGGGCAATCAACGTGACACTTGCCCAAGAGAGTGAAGGAAGAAATCGGCGCCGAAGCACGTGGCAGCGATCAGGCCACCGCTAGCAAGCGCCCCGCAGTTGCTTCGTCCGTGACAAGCACTTCGGGCTGCAGCGCGCGCATTGTCGCCATCAGCATATCGGTCTTGTCCAGACCGCCAGAAACAAGGACCTTGACCGGCACCCTCGCCAACCTGTCCAGCCCGACCGAGATCGACCGCCCGTTGACAGGGTGGTCCACCGGCCGCCCGTCGCGGTCCAGGAAGGTGTAAAGCACATCCCCGACCGCCCCGGCCGCAATCAACGATTGGCGCTCGGCCTCGGACACATGGCCAAGGCGATAGGACGTTGTCAGGGACGAGATTCCCCCGCAGGACAAAAGAGCGACGTCGCAGGCCTCGGCCATCGCGATGATCTGTTCCAGCCCGCAATGTTCAAAGAGCGCGTGTTTCGTCTGAAGCGAGTCGACGATGGCCGGGGCCGGGATCAGGAAGCCCTCGGCCCCGAACAGTTCGGCAAAGGCCCAGGCGAACTCTGCCGGGTTGAAGCGGCGCGCCTGGGCGATCCCGCCCAACAGCGACACGACCCGCACACCATCCAGATCGCGCCCTTCGACATGGGGCAGCATCGCGTGAAGCGTGCGGCCCCAGCCGACGCCAATCATCATGTTGGGCCGCATGATCGAGGTCACATACCCGCGCCGATCCGGTCGGGCTTGAAGCTTGACCAGGCTTTGGCCGTGGTCGCGGGCATGTCCTTGGCGGCCTGAGCGGACCACTCGGCAAAGAGATCGGCGCCAACGTCACCGAGCGCGCCTTTCAGCGCCATGCCGATCCGCATCCAGCTGTCATAGTCGAGGTCCTCGTTCGGCAGCCATTTCAGCGCCGCTGCAATGGCCGTCAATGTGCCCACCTGACTGTGGCTGCGCGTGTGGTCCGCTGCGGGTGAGGCGGCTGAGAGTCCGCGCTGGCGCAATGCCTCGGGCAGCAGCGCTTGGGCCTCATCGAGGAAAGCGGCAGCGGCCTCCGCCGTGATTTCCGGCAGATCGGTGATGTCGATGTCGGCGAGCCCCTCCTCGGGCCAGGCATAGGGTGCGCCCGTGTCGGGATGGATGGCATAGGCCACGAACTGCTGCCCCATGCACAGTACCTCCAGCGGATGGCGCTTGATCCCGCGGAAGGGTGTGGAGGTTCGATAGACCAGCATCTGCTTCGGCGCCCGGCCAATGCGCAGAGCGGGCGTGTCGCCAAGCCGGATGCGCGCAAGCTGCTCGATCTGCATCGCCAGATCAGCATCTCCGGCGATATCGATATCGACCGCTGCAACGGCACCACCGAGGATACCGATGCCGCAGTCTGGCCAGGCGGACCAAGTGGCCACCTCGACATCGGTGGTCGGCCGCGCTGCATGCCGGTTCCATTCCGGATAATCGATCCAGGCGCCCCGCTTGAACTGCCCGGGCTTTTTCGTGCCCGGGCCGATTGGCAGAATGGCATAGCCGTTGGTGACGAGCCGCGCGCCGAAACACGCCATATACGATGTCCCGGCCATCAGAAGGGCACCTCGGGGATCATGTCGTCAAGCCGCGTACGGTCCTTGCCCGCAAACGTGCGCAGGTGGTCATGGGTTAAGCTAACCCGCGGCTTCATCGTTGTGCAAACGCATCGCCCTAACAGCTCTGAAGTCACTCGCGAGCTTGTGGATGGCCGCGCTGTCAACCTCCGGTATCCGGGGGCTTCGTTTGCCGCCGATACCGGGGCGGCTGACCATCGCCCCCGATGGAGACAAGGCGGGCCGTGAATCGGCGCACGCGCTGGCATCACGGGCGCACGGGCTGGGGTGGCAAGTGTCGCTCTTGCCTGCCCCCGAGGGCCGTGACTGGAACGACGTTTTGACAGGAAAGGCGGTGGCGGCATGATGCACGCGCACGCAGAAACCCCATTCGCCCCCGAAGAACCGCAACCGCTCTTGCGCGAAATCGCCCCCGGTGCAGCCTATCCGGTGGCCGCACTGGGGCCGTTGAAACAGGCCGTGGAAGCGGTGCAGGGGATGACCCTTGCCCCGGCGGCAATCCCAGCCGCATCGGCGCTGGCCGTGGCATCCTTGGCCGTGCAAGGCTTTGCCGATGTGGAAACATTGGGCGGCAATCGCCCCTTGTCGCTTTACGTGCTGACCATCGCGCAATCGGGCGAACGGAAATCATCTTGTGACGCGCCGTTGATGGCCGCGTTGCGGACCCACGAAAAGGAACAGTCACAAGCCCAGCGCGACGAAATGGAAAGCTGGCGGAACGCGCACGCGCTCTGGAAAGGTGACCGCGACCGCATCCTTGGCGAAACAAAGAAACCAGACAAGACAAAGAAACCAGACAAGCGCACTGCGGCGCGGGCTGACCTTGAGGCGCTCGGGCCGGAACCGCAATCCCCGCCGTCTGCTGATCGCACGGTGACGGAACCGACCTTTGAAGGGCTGACCCGGCTTTTCGCGACCGGGCAACCGTCACTTGGCATCTTTTCGGATGAGGGCGGGCAATTCCTGGGGGGCTTTGCCATGTCATCGGACAACCGCCAAAAGACCTTGGCCGCGTTGAATGACCTTTGGCAAGGCAACCCGATACGGCGCACCCGGCAAGGCGAAGGCTCGTTTGTGCTATATGGGCGGCGGCATGCCATGCACCTGATGGTGCAACCCGTCGTGGCGCGGGCTTTCATGGCTGACCCAACGGCAGGCGATACCGGCTTTCTGCCCCGTTGCCTAACGTGCGAACCGCCCAGCACAATCGGCACAAGGATGCACGCGCTGACCCGGCGTGATGCAACCGGACTTGCCGCCTTCTCGGGCCGGTTGCGTGACGTGCTGGAAACGCCAATGCCAATGGATCCGGACACGCGGGAATTGCTGCCCCGCACGCTGACCCTATCGGCGGGGGCAAGGGCGCTTTTGGTGGCCTTCTCTGACGCCATAGAAGCCGCACAAGCCCCCGGTGGCGACTTGGCCTATGACACGGGCTATGCGTCAAAGGCGGCGGAACAGGCGGCGCGAATCGCGGGCGTGCTGACGATGTGGCGCGACCTGCACGCCCCCGAAGTGCAGCCGCAAGACATGGCCGACGGCATCACCTTGGCGCAATTCTATCTGGGCGAAGCTGCACGGTTGGCCGACGCTGCAACGGTATCGGTTGAAATCGACAAGGCCGAAACCTTGCGCAAATGGCTTTTGGAAAGCTGGCCGGAACCCGAAGTGCTGGTGCGCGATGTGCAGCGGTTGGCACCTGTCCGGGCGTTGCGTGACCGTCCATCCGTAAAGAAGGCAATCGGAATACTGGTGGAAGCGGGTTGGCTTGTGCCGCTCGACGTCGGCGCGGTGGTGCGCGGCGTAGCACGCAAAGAAGCCTATCGGATATGGGGGCGGGCTTGATGTGGTTTGATGCACAAGCGGCACTTGCCGAAATCGAGGGGGGCGTGTTGCCCCCGTCGGACCCAGCGACCGTGCCCCGTGTCGCACAAGTCGCACAAGTCGCACGCCCCCCGGCGCGAAATCCTGAAACTGCACCCCGTGCAGATACCGTGGCCGATGACTTCAAACACGGCTTCGCGTTTGACGGCAGACCGCGAAATTGGACGGGACGTGTCGTGTCGCTGGCCGCATGGCGTGACCTGACCGAATGGGAACGGCACGGGCCAAACGGTCGGCACTGGAACGGCATCACAAAGAAATGGGAGAAACCGACATGACCCGAAACAACGGACGGAATGCGGATGGCACCTTTGGGCAAGGCAACCCCGGCAAGCCAAAGGGAAGCAGGCACCGGGCAACCCAAGCCATTCTTGAAATGCTCGACGGTGAGGCCGAAGCGATAGGCCGCAAGGCGGTTGAAATGGCCTTGGCAGGCGACGGGGCGGCTTTGCGGCTTTGCCTTGAACGCATCGCCCCGCCACGTCGTGACGCGCCTGTCACATTCACGTTGCCCCCGATGCAATCTGCACGGGATGCAGCCGGGGCGGCGGCGGCGGTGCTGGGGGCGGTGGCCAATGGCGACCTGACCCCGACGGAAGGGGCGCATATCATGGCACTGGTCGAAGCCTATCGGCGCACGCTTGAAACAACTGAACTAGAAGCCCGGGTGGCTGCATTGGAATGGATCGACAAATGACTATCAAGAACCGTATCGAGAAACTTGAACAGGCCCAGCCCCGCCAAGGTGACGACTGGGTGAAGTGCGTCTTGTGGAGCATTGCGAAGAAACTGGCCGACGGCACAGTGACAGATGACCTTTCCGCCGTGCATATCCTTGCGGGGCAGTTTGGTGACGGCTTGTCGCTGTATCGACAGGATGGCGAAAGTAGTCAAAGCCTTCGTGACCGTGCCGCCGTGGAAATCATTCGGATTCACGGCAAGCTTGACGACGACTGGAATGACCCCCCAATCCGGTGAAGTCCGGGGGCATCCGGCATCACCGAGGGCGAAGGATAGGGGGAAGAGATTATCAAATATCAATAAAAATCAACGACTTAGGTGGCATAAATGGCGGAAGCGGTGGGATTCGAACCCACGGTACGGTTCCCCGCACGCTAGTTTTCAAGACTAGAGCCTTAAACCACTCGGCCACACTTCCATACCGTCCAAGACAGCAATTCCGACAAATTACAGGGAGGATCCGATCGATCTTCATGCCCTAGGTTCCAACGACCGGAGTCCGTTGTAACCACATTCCGATTTCCTCGTCCAGCACCCTTGGAACAACAAGCGCGTCTACGGTCGACTTCTGGAAAGTAGCGCGGCAGGTAGTGGGTCAAGCTGCGGTGCCAGAGTTCGGTCTTTGACCGCGACACGGCATCATGGGTCTTGGACATTTCCTGAATGTCGTTCGTGCCAGCCACCATCGGGTCATGGAAGATCTGCACCGCGCCGATTTGCAGCATGTGCAAGATAACATGCGCATCCTTCGGACTGTTCTTGTCCCATGCGCCGCCGCCAGCCCCATGCCCTGCCAATGGTGCGCAGGAGATGTGGGTCCTGGGTCTGGTCCTCGCTAGGCCGGTATTCGGCGGGCGGGAGAATCTTTGGTCGCCCGTTCTTTTTGCGTACCTTCAGGGGGATCCGCACGCGGATCGTGTCGTTGGGCTTTGTCATTCCGCCGCCTCCATCTTGCGAGGCACGACCATCTCGCGGATGACGCCCGCGATGCCCTCGCGGCGAATGTCGACCTCGAGCCCAGCGTTGGTGACCGTGACGCGCCGCACCAGAAGCTGTATGATGGAGGGGTGTTCGGCCGGGAAGAGTTGCGACAAGTGGGCCTTGAACTCGTGCAGGGCAGCGATGGCATCGTCATTTACTGGTTACGAGTCCGGACCATCGTACTCTCCCCGAACCCAAAATCATCCTTCGCAAATGACTGGCATCACAAAGCGTCCGCTCATGAAGTCGAAGAAAGTGGTCAAGCAGAAAAAGGTACACTCACCCTTTCCGCGATGGCCAATGCGACATGCTGCCGGTCAAGGCAAGCACAACTGCGCCCAGCGCCACACGTGGAAGAATCACCAGCATTTCCGGACCATCCGCAGTCAATCGAACCGGGCCGGTTACCTCGTTTGAAGTTCCGATCAGCGTCTGTGGTGCAAAATCCAACCCCGTTGTGGGCCAGCGCAATCCTTCAGAAGCGACATGCACCGGGCCCATCGGAAACAACGAAAAGACCGATCCAGCTGGCAAATCCACCTCGAACACTGGCGGACAAACAAAGATTATGTTCTCGGCTCCAAGGACCACACAGGGAAGTTCTGCGTAACGGACAAGCGTATGCATGACGGCCAACTCATGATCGAACCGCCCCCCGGTGACCCCGATCGCCACCACCAAGGGTGCCGTGACATGGCGCAGGGTCTTGTCGAAATCTGTAGTCTCCTGCTCTGTAATCCGGTGAAGCCGCCCGGCAAACGCCACCGCCGCCGCATCGGGCAAACTGTCCATATCGCCAATAACAGCTTCGGGGATCATGCCCGCCGCAAGCACCGCCGCTGCCCCTCCATCCGCCGCAACGAGGATAGGCGCAAAGGCTAGCGCCGTGCTAAGGTCACCTTGTCGTAGTACGGCCCCGCCAACAAGAGTCACGGGGAAAGACGACGTTACAATCATGCGAACGGCCCCTTGATCATGCCACAATTTGGCAAGCTGCCCCAAAACCGCCCCAAAATGAACCCACCCCTGACATTGTGCCGTTCCGGTTTACGAACCATTTGCTGATAAACCAATTGTTGCGTGGAATGCGAGAAAGCGAGCAGACACATGGTTGGATCACACAAGATTCTTACCGTTTCATACGGAACCTTCTCTTGCACCCTTGAGGGTTTTGAAGATTCGTTCGAGACGATGAAGGCCATAGCGGAGTATTTCCGTGATCTGGCCGCAGACGACAGGTACTTCGGGGCCGAACCGCCAGTCCCAGATGCCGAAATGTTGGCTCGAATCGCAGAACGCGAGATCGCCCGCCGGGTCGAGGTGCGAATGGAGGCTTCGGGGGTCGTACTGCGTGTGGGCGAGTCAAGGTCCGATGCCACAGCAAATCCTGCCGCCGCTGCAACTGCGCCCGTGGAACCGCTCAAGACGCTTCAGCATCTCGCCGACGCCCCGCGGATGCCGCCTTTGCCTGTCGCACCACCTGCTCCGGCAGCGCGGATTCCGGAATCAGTGAGGGCAGAAGCTCCAGCACCGATGAAGTCGGCCCGCCCCGATAACGACAGCGTGGCTTCCAAGCTGCAGCGCATCCGCGCCGTGGTGGGCAAAAGCGGCCCCTCAGACATGCATGACTTCGCAGAAGATGCAACCGAACTGCCACGGGCTATACCTTCTGCTGATCAGACGAACGGCACAGTGGCCGCAATTATGGCCGAAGTCCGTGGCGAAGTGGTCGTCCAAACTTCTGCCGAATGGTCTGAAGCAGCGGAGGATCTGAACTCCACCACCGAGCCAGGGGACAAGATCCTGCCTGCCGGCAAGACGGAGACGGCCGAAGAATCGAAAGCCCCGTTCACCGGGGAATCAGACGCGCCTGTTGCTGACGTCATTGTGGCGTCAACGGAAGAAGAGTCGGATTACGTTGCTCAGTCCGAGGAGATCGCTGACGACTTGGAAGAGGCAGCAGCCGTGACTCTCCCTGAACCAGTTGCCGAGATGCCAGCCCCGCACTCCCCGATCCGGGCTCGGGTCATCAAGATGCGTCGTGCCGATCTGGAGCGCACCGTCTCTGGCGGTATTCTTGTTGAAGAATACGGTGTCTTCAACGCACCCCCGTTTGCCGCTGCCGAGGCACAGTTCGAAGACGACATGGACTTGCCTGAAATTGAGGAAATGGGGGGCCTAGAAGCCGAAGTGGACGTAGCCGCACCAAGCGATCTCGCCCTTCCGGACGGCCTTGATGCCACAGAAGAAGCAGAGATCGTCGATCTAGAGGCTCTGGACGCCATTACCCCAGCCTACGCCCGCGTCGAGCTTTCGCCCGACGACGAGGCTGAGCTTCTGGCTGAACTGGACGCAGTCGAACGCGAGGCCGATCTTTCGATCTCTGGCTCTATCGACATCGACGAAGAGATCGATGCCGATGATTTTCCACCCACGGACTCCACAGCCGAGGACACATCCAAAGCCTCTGAGCTCGTCCTGGCAATCCTCATGGCACGAGTGGCCCAGCCCGACGCTGACGACCACGATCAGGCAAAGGACACTGTTGCTGATGAAGCCGCGCGACTTGCGGTTACCGAATCCGCTGAATGCGAGGATCAGAACGCATTCCTCGCTGATGTTATGAACGCCGCGACTGAAGTTGAAATGGAGCCCGAAAACCTTTTCGAATCCGAACCCGAAGAGGCGACGGATCAGCTGCCTCATGCTCACCTCCGCGCCGAACCTGAATCAGATGAGGCAGCGATTTCCCGCATCGTCGCAGAAACCGATGCCCAACTGTCTGAACCGGACGCCAGAATGCGGCGCGAAGCCATCGCTCAACTCAAGGCCGCCGTTGCCGCGACCGAGGCTGCTCGCCTCCTTGGTGAGGCGCCTGATGAAACCGAAGGCGGCTCGGTCGAGAATGCCTTCCGTGACGACCTGCGGCAGGTTGTGCGCCCCCGCCGCCCTCAGGCCCAGGTGGCCGAAGTGAAAAGTGAACGTCCTCGCCCGGCTCCCTTGAAGCTCGTGGCATCACAGCGCATTGATCTTCCTGAGGAACCGCTGGCTTCGCGCTTGGCGCAAACCGCATCTCAGCCAATCCGCCCCCGCCGCGTCGTAGTTGAGCCCGAAGCGCTGGCGGCAGTTCCACAACCCGTCTCGACATCACCTTCCCGAGCAGGCGCCACCTCATTCGCCGATTTCGCCGAAGAAATGGACGCGTCAAGCCTCGCCGACCTGTTGGAAGCAGCGGCTGCATACACGTCATTTGTTGAAGGCAGCGAGGACTTCTCGCGCCCTCAGTTGCTGCAGAAAGTCAGCCAGATGGCTCCCGAACAATTCAGCCGCGAGGACGGATTGCGGTCATTCGGGACCTTACTGCGCGAAGGACGGATCATGCGAAGCGGGTCCGGACGCTTCGTAGTCAACGAGGAAACGCGCTTCAATCCTGTCCGAGACGCGGGCTGACCCCCGTAACCTGCCTGACAAGACCGGGGCGGAGAGCAATCTCTGCCCTTTTCGCCTTTAGGGGACCGAGACTAGGTGACTCGGATAAGGTTAAATTCGGGCCATAGACATCACTAAAGAGGAATTTCCCGGAGCGGCAACTACGGCACCCTTGACCGCTACGGAATTGCCGAACTTGCAAACAATCGTCTCCCTGCAACTGGGCCTGTCCCCTAACCTAGACAAAGTGAAGTCAGAGTCAGGTCCATACGGCCTGCGCCTTGGGGTCCCACCCTTTGGTGAACCTCTCCCCGTCCTGCAAGATCGGCCGCGCCATCAGCGCCGGATTGTGCTTCAGCTGCACATCGGCCTCGGCCTCCCGGATGAACACCGAAAGCCCCCGGAACGCAGGTGTGTTCCTGTCAATCAGCGTCGACCCGAATTCCCGCAAAAGCATGTTGCGCTCCGCCTCGGTCAACGGTTCGGCCCGCACATCGCGGAACGTCACCTCATGCCCCACAGCGGACAGGGTTTTCAGGGCGCGCGAGCAGTCAGGACAGGTAGGCAGGCCGTATAGGATCACGGGCTGTCCTTTGAGCTGAGCCAGCCGTCTCCAGCGAGGTCCTTCCTACACCATATCACTTCATTCATACTCCTTGACCGCTCACAGTTGTTTTCGACTTCGTGTTTCTGTTCCTCAGATGTTGGAGATACCTTTCATGGCACAATACAAATTGCCATGACGTAACAATGAGCCAATCAACTTTGACCGCGTCTCCTTGCGTTTCCTTCACAACCACGGCGCCCACCGACTTGCGGTCGTCTTCACCCAATCAGCCCCTCAAATTCCCGCCACTCGCCCTTGCTCATCCCCGAGGTCTCCTGAGTCACGACCTCCCCCTTGAGCATCCGCTTCAGGCACTCAACCGCCTTGCCCGACAGGGTGACGCCGCCCAGTCGGTAGTCCGCGAACGCACCATAGGCTAGCGGCACCCAGTCGGCGACGATCTTGCAGATTAACTCGGCATAAACCCGGATTTCGTACTGAGCATGAGCTTCGGCGCGCAGGCGCAGGAAGTGGAACAGATTGTGGAGGTCAACCTTCCAGTACCATTGCGTATAGATGTTGGCGGGCAGGTTCATTCGGGCGAGTTCGCGGGCCAGGCCCTGCTGGCCATCCTGTGAAATCATCGCCTCATAGTGGTCATAGGCCCGCGTGGCATCGCTCTTCAGCCAGTGCAGCACCCGCGCGGCCTCGGCCGGGGTGAGCGTTTCGCCGCGGCCCTGATTGTTGACGACCGACTGCGCCGCCAGCGTCGATTCCTCTGGGATATAGAACTCGCGGTCTAGGATCGAATAGCGGGCCGAATACTCGTTCACATTGGCCGTCCGGTGCCGGATCCACTGGCGCGCCACAAAGACAGGGAGTTTCACATGCAGCTTGAGTTCACACATCTCGAACGGGGTGGAATGCCAGTGCCGCATCAGATAGCGGATCAGCGCTTCGTCATTCTGGACCGATTTCGTCCCCTTGCCATAAGACACCCGCGCTGCCTGACAGATGGCTGCATCGTCGCCCATGTAGTCGATGACCCGGACAAAGCCGTGATCGAGGACCGGATGGGCGAGATAGAGGTGCCTTTCCACCCCCTCGGACACGGGGCGGAGCGTGGGCCGGGTCTGCGTGCGGAGCGAGGCGATCTCGGCCTCTTGTTCGGGGGATAGGGGCATGGTGTGACTCCTTGGGGGACAGACTCGCGGCGCTACTCTATCTTGTAGCGAGGACCGCACAACCGTCGATGCTTTGTGACATTCAGGAATTATTCGCCTTGACGTTGCGCAACCCACGTTGACAGCAAAGGGCGTGACAGCGAATGATCGTTCAAACCCGAAAAAAACTCTGAGGCGCAGTATGTCAGTCCGTATCTTCATTTGTCTTGCCTGCCTTGGTTTCGTCACGGCCTGTGGTGACGGGCAGCCCCTTTTCGACGACGGCACGACCGACGACGGCACAACAGGCGAACTGCCGCGGACCGTGGACCTGCCGCCGGGGACAGAGAACCCGTCACGTAGCCGTGGGATCGAGCGCTACGAAGCCCGCAACGACCTTGGCGGCGGTCTGATCACCAACGATCAGGTGGCCTATAACGAAGCTGAGGATACCTTTACCGTCGATAACCTCGCTTTCGACGGTGAAAACGTATACAGTCGAGACAATCGCGTACCCACCCTGCGGGGCTTCAACGTGTATGAGGCAGATGTCCAGGCGATCGACCCGATTTCGGGCGATCCTGTCGGGCAGATCGTACCTTACCGTGCGCTTGTGGGCGAAAGCACAGCAGCGGTTGATGGCCAGGCCCGGTCTTCGTTTGCCATCGTTCGGACGGGCGGCTACGTCGACTATGGCTTTGGCGGTTTCGTCTATGAGCGGAATGGCAGTGTTGTCCTTCCAACCTCGGGTCAGGCCACCTTCTCGGGTGACTATGCAGGCGTGCGGGTCTTCAGCGGTCAGGGCGGCTTGGAATACACGACAGGAGATATGACGATCGACATCGACTTTGACGACTTCAATGCGAATGACGGCGTCAAAGGGACGATCACGAACCGCGAGGCCTTTACTGTCAACGGCACGCCGATCCAGACTGGCGGGACCGATCAGTTGCAGTTGCCCACCTTGACTTTCACTGTGGTCGAAGGCGCAACCACGCTCGACAGCAATGGAGAGTTGAGCGGAAACCTGTCGAGCAGCTATGTTGACGCAAATGGGAACCGCCAGCCCTATGAATCAGGCACCTATTACGGCATCATTGCGGGCGACATGACTGATCCGGCCGATGGGGGCGAGATCGTCGGGGTGATCGTAATTGAATCCAAAGATCCGCGCTACAGTGCTGTCACCGCACAGGAAACTGGTGGTTTCATCCTGTACCGCTGACCGTTTGCGTGCTCTCCTTTTTTCGCTGTCGTTGCTGGGTCTTTTCCCTGTAGCCGCTGCCATGGCCCAGACTGCATCTGTACCAGAGGAAGGATTGGTCCTTACGCCCGATGCGATGCGGCAACTCGCCCGCGCATATCTTGTGGACGGTCAGCCGGGGCAGACTATCGGGCTGACAGAAGCACTACTCGCACGTGATGCGGATGACGTGACAGCCCTTCTCCTGCGCGCTGAGGCTGAAGTCGTGACTGAGAACTTTCCGGCGGCCGTCGGCTTTGCCGGGCGGGCCTTCAACTCGGCCACAACGAATGGCGAACGTTTTGCGGCCGCGCGCCTTGTCGCACTGTCGCAGGCCAAGCAAGGACATTACACGCGAGCGCAGTTCTGGCTCCGCCGCGCCGGTCAGGTCGCTCCGACGCCCGAGGCGCGGCAGGCCGTGGCCGAAGATTACGCCATCGTCCGGCGGCGTAACCCTTTGGCGATCTCGCTGTCGTTCGGAATCGCGCCGTCTTCAAACGTCAACGGCGGCAGCCTGAGCGAAGTATTGATCCTCCCCGGCCTGCCATTCGAATTCGTCCTTGATGGCGAAGCACGCGCACTCTCTGGCATTCAGATTTCCGGTGGCGTGAACCTGACCTACAGGCTTCACGTCGATGAGAACTCGGCCACATTTGTCGACGCTCGCTTTTATGGCAGGACATATGCACTTTCTGCTCAGGCCAAGGAGATGGCGCCTGATGCGAAGGGCAGCGATTATGCCGACTATTCGATCTATGGCACGCTGACGCACCGTTGGCTGACCGAGGGAGCGTCAGGCCCCTGGACCGCCGCATTGTCGGGCGGCCAGACATGGTACGGTCAGGAACCGTATCTGCGCTTCATTCAGGCCTCTATAGGACGGGAATTCCGGGCCACCGACTTTGACCGGCTGAATCTCGGCCTTTTTGCAGAATATCAGAACCGGATCGAAGAGGGTGATGCCTTTCCCAACATAGGGGCCCGGGGCCGCTGGGTTCACGAACTGGACCAGGGTGATGATGTCGGGTTGTTCGTCTCGGTTCGCGACAGCCTGACCGACATTGCGGATGTGGGATTTCAGGGCCTTACGGTCAGCGCCAGCTATGACTTTGACAAACCCGTCGGTAATTTCGACATCGGGCTTTCCGCCGACCTCGACTACCAAAGCTTTCCGGTCTCGGCGTATACCTATGGTGCGCGCGAAGACATCACGACAGGTGTGAGTGTCATCCTTGGTCTGAACAACATCCAGTATTACGGGTTTGAGCCGCTGATCACGCTGACGGCGTCACAGACCCAGTCCAACGCGGACCTGTTCGACTCGGCCGATCTGAGTGTAGATTTCGGGATCCGGTCCAGTTTCTGACAGCTGGTCCGGCGCGAGGTCCGTGCTAGTTTCCACTCATCTAGGAGGGTTACCGATGCCGCTGAAATACCTGCACACGATGGTCCGCGTGAAGAATCTTGATAAGTCCAAAGCGTTCTATGAACTCCTCGGCCTGCGTGAGATCCGCCGCTACGACAATGACAAGGGCCGCTTCTCGCTCGTCTTCATGGCCCCTCCGGGGCAGGACGATGCGCCAGTCGAACTGACCTACAACTGGGACGGCGATGACGGACTGCCCAACGACAGCCGCCACTTCGGCCATCTGGCCTATGAGGTTGACGACATCTACGCAACCTGCAAGCATCTGCAGAACAATGGCGTCCTGATCAACCGGCCTCCACGTGACGGACACATGGCCTTTGTACGTTCCCCCGACAATGTTTCGATCGAAATCCTGCAGGCCGGCGCCTCACTTGCGCCCGCCGAACCCTGGGCGAGCATGCCCAACACGGGGCATTGGTAACCCGTCTTCTGCACGGCATCACGGTGGGGCTGGTGATGACCGGCCCCGCCGCGGCCGATTGCCGCCAGGCCCTTGTGATCGGCATGGATGTCTCGGCCTCGGTGGATGCCGAAGACTACCGGCTGCAAGTCAATGGCATGGCTGCGGCGCTTGAGGCGGCAGAGTTGCGCGACCTGATTCTCATGCAGCCAGAGGCGCCGGTCCGGCTTGCCATCTTTGAATGGAGCGGGCCGCCGGGATTTACAAAACTCATCGTGCCGTTGACTGATGTTACGACGGCATCGGTCCTGGCAGACATCGCCGATGAGGTCCGCGAACCCCGCGAACGTGAAATTGCAGCGTCGACTGCCATTGGATCGGCCCTCATCTCGGGTCTTGAACTGATCCGCGACGCCGGCACCTGCTGGCGACGGACGATCGATCTGTCAGGCGACGGACAGTCCAATACTGGGCCTGCGCCCGAAATGGTCAACGTGCCAGGCGATGTGACGGTGAACGGCCTTGTCATCGGAGGCATGACAGAGCCCGGTGACAACCGACTAATGGATATCAAGCAACTCTCGACCTACTACGCCACCAACGTAGCCCGGGGCGCGGATGCCTTTGTCGAAACAGCGCTAGGCTTTGCTGATTTCGAAAACGCCATGACGCGCAAGCTCATCCGCGAGCTGCAGGGCGTGCCCGTCGGCCTTGGCCCCATGCCCGGTACCGACCACCAGTTCGCGGAACTCGATCAGTAGATATAGCGGATCTGATCCGCCCAGTATCTTTCGATCCGGCGCAGCACATTGGTAATGTTGTCCATCCCCGCAGGATCGACCACGCCCCGCGTGACCAGCCCATCGGCGTGGGCTGCAAATAGCCGCGCCACGATATCCCGGATGCGCCGCCCCTTCTCCGTCAGCCGGACCCGCACGGATCGGCGGTCTATCTCGCACCGCTGGTGGTGCATATAGCCCATATCGACCAGTTTCTTGAGATTGTAGCTGACGTTGCTGCCCTGATAGTAACCACGCGTCTTGAGCTCGCCCGCCGTGACCTCATGCTCTCCGATGTTGAAAAGCAACAGCGCCTGCACGGCATTGATCTCCAGCACGCCGACCCGTTCAAATTCGTCCTTGATGACGTCCAGCAGCAGCCGATGCAACCGTTCAACAAGCGTAAGCGCCTCAAGATAGGTAGACATGAAGCCGGCTGACCGTCCGGTTGTACGGGGCGTTTCAAGGTTTTGATGAACACTCATGCCTGCCTCTATGTTGGCCTTCCCGGGAAGGATATTGAAACAAAAAGCAAAAAAAACAGTTAAGTAGATTGTTATCCGCCGGACGCGGCTAATGCAAAGAACCGCGACTTTGACTCAAAAGGACGAGCGTCCAGCGACCTCACCGATGGCCGTCTGGGTGATCGACTCAATCAGAACGCCATACTTCCTTGGTGCCGCGGCCATACCCGTGACCCAGGCGTAAAGGTCATGATCATTCTCGGACAAAAGCGTCTCGTAGAGCGTCAGATCGGCATCTGACATGCCCGGCAGGGCCATCCTGGCAAAGGCAGGCAGGATCAGGTCCATCTCCTTGATCCCGCGCCTCATCGACCGCATCGTCAGGCGTCGGATAGTGATTTCGCGGGCTTCGGTCATCTGGTCCGCCCTTGTTACTTGAACGACCTTCTATACCGCCCTATGACACGCGCGTCCTGACAACGCCAGTCCCGGAGCCCGCCTATGCCTTTCCTGTCCTCCACGCTCGACCGTGTGAAACCCTCGCCCACGATTGCCGTGACAACCCGCGCGCAGGAGCTGAAGGCCGAGGGTCGGGACGTGATCGGGCTGGGTGCTGGCGAGCCTGATTTTGACACTCCGCAGAACATCAAGCACGCCGCGATTGCAGCGATCAACACGGGCAAGACAAAGTACACTGCCGTCGATGGCATCCCCGAACTCAAGAAGGCAATCTGCGCCAAATTCCTGCGCGAAAACAACCTGACCTACACGCCCGCACAGGTGTCGGTGGGCTCCGGCGGCAAGCAGGTGCTTTACAATGCCTTCATGGCCACGCTGAACCCGGGTGATGAGGTCATTGTCCCCGCCCCCTATTGGGTGAGCTACCCGGACATGGTGCTTCTCGCGGGGGGCTCGCCGGTTGTCGTGATCGGCACGCTCGAAAACGCGTTCAAGATCACGCCGGATCAGCTTGAAGCGGCGATCACGCCTAGGACCAAGTGGTTCCTGTTCAACTCGCCGTCCAACCCGACCGGTGCGGGCTATTCCTGGGACGAATTGAAAGGGCTGACCGATGTGCTGATGCGTCATCCACATGTATGGGTGATGACGGACGATATGTATGAACACCTCGTTTTTGACGACTTCAAGTTCTGCACCCCGGCCGAGGTCGAGCCGCACCTGTATGACCGCACGCTGACAGTCAACGGCGTGTCCAAGGCCTATGCCATGACGGGCTGGCGGATTGGCTATGCGGCCGGACCCGTTCCGCTCATCAGGGCGATGGGCAAGGTGCAGTCGCAATCCACCTCGAACCCCTGTTCGGTCAGTCAGTATGCGGCGGTCGAGGCGTTGAACGGCACGCAGGATTTCCTGGCCCCCAACCGCATGCTGTTCCAGCGTCGGCGCGATCTGGTCGTGAGCATGCTCAACGCCGTGCCGGGCATCGTCTGCCCGACGCCCGAAGGCGCGTTCTACGTCTACCCCTCGATCGCAGACTGCATCGGCAAGACCAGCGCGGGCGGCACCCGCATCACCGATGACGAAGCCTTCGCCACCGCCCTCCTGGACGAGACGGGCGTAGCCGTGGTCTTCGGCGCGGCCTTCGGGCTTTCGCCGAACTTTCGCATCAGCTACGCTACTTCCGATGCCCAGTTGACCGAGGCTTGTGCGCGTATCCAGACCTTCTGCAAGGGTCTGACCTGAAAGGGATTATGATGGGAGAAGAGCTGCCCGACTATTATTTTCGCGTCCGCGAGAACGGGGCAGCTGTTTTCCGCGTCGATACGGAAAACCGCCAGCGCCGGATCGAGCTGGACCAGATTGCAACGGTCAACGTCAAGAATGGTGATGCGAAGCCGCATGGCGATCACAAGCTGACCGAAGCCGATCTTGGCGCGATCCGCGCATGGCTGGCAGACCGTGTCGCCCTTCTGGCTCGGCGGGATATGGATGATATTCTCCGCACCGTCGATCACCTGAATCTGACGACGCAATGGGCGCAGGCCCGAGCGACCGATGACGAGCTGGAAGAGGTAACCGATACCCTTCTCCTCGCCATGCACGACCTGCGCACCATGCTCGTCCGCCGAAAGGCCGAACGGATCAACCGGAACGAACTTGACGGTGCGCAGGAGTGACCGAACGGGGCCGCGCCTGACATGTTCGGGGGCGACGCGCTTTTGACGCTCTTTGCCGTGTTGGGTGTCATCCTTGTCGTGGCCCTGATCGCCGGGCTGATCCTTCGCCAAAGGTTCGGTCCGACCGAAGTCATCACCAACCTCAACGCCCACATCATTGCCTGATGAGTCATGGCGAGCGTGCTGGGACTGGCCTTTGCCTTTGGTGAGGCGGGTATTGTTATGGTCTTTGCCCTTCTCTCCCTTGCCGCCCTGCGTGAATTTCTGGCCATCACGCCGCAGGCCGGGCCGGAACGGGTCGCGACCCTTTCGCTCTTCCTTGTCGGCCTGCCCGTCCAGTCCTGTTTGATCTGGGCCGATTGGCATGGCCTCTTCGCGATTTTCCTGACCGTCTATGCATACCTGCCCCTGTCACTGGCCGCCGCCATTGCGGGGCCGCAGGATTACCTGCAACGCATGGCAACCCTGGCTGCCAGGGGAGGCTCATCTGCAATCTGCTGGACGGGATAGTCGCCATCGAAGGCGGTCGGCGCGCCAAGGATGGCCCCTTCTGGAACGAGGCTCCGGACCGCATCGCCGGCATGCTGATCCTAGACGGGTTTGGCCTTGCAACGGGTCACCCGGCCCTTGGCTGGACAGCCGCAGCGCTGGCCGTGCTGACGGCTTACATCCGCGAACTGGGCCAGGCCGAAGGCATGACCGCCGATTTCAGCAGCCCTTTCGCCAAGCAACAGCGCATGGCCCTAGTGACTGCAGGCGCGGTCCTAGCGGCCCTGGAACCAGCCATCGCAGGGACGGACGTGGTTCTGACTGTTGTCCTCTGGCTCCTCATCCTTGGCACCGCCTCCACGGCACTCCGCCGCTCGGCCCGCGTTGTCGCCTGAATGAAATCCCGCTGATCAGCGCGCCAGCAATTGCCGCACGACGCGGTAAACGTATAGCGCAACGACCGAGATCACGATCCACGTCGTCACCGGGCTGACCCAGCCTTCGACCTGATGATAGTTGGCCTGCAACACATAACCCGCCAGCGTCAGCGCAGTGACCCAGATCAGGCTGCCCAGCGCCGTTGTCAGCAGGAAAGGCAGAAACGGCATCCGCACCAGCCCGGCAGGGACCGAGATCAGCGTCCGCACTCCCGGCACGAGACGGCCGAAGAACACCGCCCAATAACCCCAGTGCCCGAACCACGCAAAGGCCCGCTCGGTTTCCTCGCACGACAGCGCGAGCCAGACGCCATAGCTGTCGATCAGCCTGAACACACGCTCGCGCCCAAAGGCCCTCCCAACAAAATACCACAAAAGCGCACCAAGGACGGATCCTAAGGTGCCCATCGCGATGACGCCAAGAAAGGTCATTTCCCCGCTCGCCGCCAAAAACCCGGCCAGCGGCATGACGAGTTCCGACGGGATTGGCGGAAACACATTTTCCAGCAGCATGAGGCCGCCCACTGCCCAAAGGCCCCCGGCCGCGATCCATCCGGTGATCATATCAAACATGCTTCGTCCTTAAACGGGTTGAACCGTGGCCGGGCGCGCGATGTTAACAGACCGCCCCCAGAACCGCCACATAAGCAGTCCGGCTGCAAACAGAAGCCCCACCACAAGGCCAAGCCACACACCAACCTGCGCCATGCCCAGGGTAAAGCCAAGGATGTAGCTGACCGGCAATCCGATCACCCAGTAGCTGATCGTTGCATGGATCATCGGCACCGTCGTGTCCTGTACCCCGCGCAAAAGGCCGAGCGCCACCACTTGCAACCCGTCCACCAGATTAAACAGCGCTGCGACGGCCAGAAGCGAGATGCCGACGGACAGAAGTGTCTCCCTCTCCGGTTCGGCCGGGTCGATGAAGGCCGACACCAGCGTTTCCGAAAACATCAGGAAGATCGCTATCGTCACCGCCGCAAAGCCCATCGACATGGCGATCACGGTCAGCCCGCCCCGCCGCAGCCCCGCCTCATCCCGCAGGCCCATCGCATGGCCAGCCCGTACCGTCGCAGCCTGGCTCAGTCCCATGTGCAGCATGAAGGCGCAGGAGGCCAATTGCAGCGCAATCCCGTGTGCGGCCAACTCCACCGGGCCTATCCACCCCACCATCACCGCACTCGCGCTGAAAAGCCCTCCTTCGGCAAGGCTGGTCAACCCGATAGGCAGGCCCAGCAAGAAGACCCGCTTCATCGCCGACGGATCAGGTTTCCAGATCCGGTAAAGGACGCGGTACTGCGGAACCTTCCATTGCGCATAGACAAACAGGATCACCATCGACAGCGTAACCGAAACAAGGGACGCGATGGCCGACCCCTGAATGCCTAGTTCCGGCGCGCCAAAGTTGCCAAAGATTAGGGCATAGTTCAGCAGCGCATTCAGAAGCGTCGCCCCAATCGTGGCCCAAAGAATGATTGAGGTGTGCTGGAGCGCCGAAAAGAACGCCCGCATCACCGTCACGATCAGGCCCGGGATCATCGACCACGCAAGGATGCGGATATAGTCCTGCGCGAGGGCCGAAACGTCCGGGTCCTGTCCAATGAACAGAAAGAACCGTTCCGACCACATGAGCGGGATCGCCGTCGCCACTGCAAAGATCACCGACAGCCACAGGCCCATGCGCGTCACGCGCCGCACCTGCGTCTCGTCGCCTGCGGCAACGGCTGCGGCCACAATGGGCGTCACCGCCCAGGCAAACCCTGCCCCCATCAGAAAAATGATAAAATAGAGCGAGGTGGCCAGTGTTGCCGCCGCCAGCGCTGTCACATCATACCAGCCCAGCATGATCGTATCAGTAAGGTTGATCGAAAACTGCGCCAGATTGGATGCGATCAGGGGCAGGCCCAGCGCCAGAATGGCACGGGCATGTCCGCCCCGGCTCAACTCGGGCGATCCAGGAAGGGTATTGTCAGACATGCCTCGTCTCTAGGCGAAGCGCCAGTCCGGGTCCAGAGCGGTCAGTAACCCCGGATGACAAACTGCGCGGCGATTGCCAACACAACTGCCCCCGCCAGCGCCTCGAGCGCGCCAAGCATTCGCGCTGTGGCTGGCCCGGATGCCACTTGCATCAGCGCGCTTTCCCTCAGGCTGACAGAGGCAAGGGCAGCCACCAGCGTCACCATGGCCGTGCCGATTCCCATGATGAAGGCACCGATGATCCCGGCAAGGTCGACTCCGAAACGCCATGTGAGGATCAGAAGGAACATCGCCCCCGTACAGGGCCGCGCGGCAATCGCCCCGATGATGACCAGCGCGTCCCGCAGCGACCGGACATGCTCGGCCTGTTCCAGCGTCGGGCCATGGGCATGACCGCACGTCTCGCAAACCTCACCACCCCCATGCATATGATCGGCAAGTGGCACATTGCCGAGAGAGGCCAGCACGTTGTCGTCTTCTTCCGGGGCAAGCAACATCGCGTCAGCGCCCGGCCGTGTACGCCAGAAAGCCCTTGCGCCTCGGTAAAGAAGCCAGACCCCGATCCCCCCGACCAGCACATTGGACAGAGTGTTCAGCCCCTGATCGGCCAGCCCCTGCATCGTCTCGCGGTTCCAGCCCAAGACGAAGACACCGGCATAAACCAGAATGACCGCCGTCGCTGCCTGCGCCAGGCTCGACGCTACGGCCAGTGCTGACAACCGCCCAACCGGCACCCGGCGGCCAAGGCCATATCCGCCGATCACAAGTTTTCCATGCCCCGGCCCCACGGCATGAAAGAACCCATAGCCAAAGCACAAAGCCCAAAGCGACAGGATCGCCCCCGGTTCACCCGCCTTCAGCGCCCGCAGCGCGTGGGCCATCGCGTTCTGCACATCCCGCTGCCCGTGCGCCGCCAGAAGGGCCAGCCGATCCGCTCCGCCGAAACCCCAAAGCCAGACCGCCGTCAGAACGGCAACAGCGGCCGGAATCCAGATCAGCCTGTGCATGTTATGACCACAGTATCGGCAAAATACTTGCCGACCGGCGGGAATTCTTCGTTTGGGCCCACGTCACTTGCCGCACGCCCGCCCAAGAGAACCTCAACCATCTTGTAGGCGGAATCGAGGTCGGCCTTCTGCAGCTCGGCCTGACATCCGTCGCCGCCGCTCACGTGGATGTCGATCACTTCATAGGCGACATAGAAATCGGGGTCATAGATCTGCAAGGGAGTCGGAGCAGCATTCCCTGCCGGGTAAACAAGCGGCCGCACATGGGTTTCACTGACCACCCCGTCGATGAAGGCGACGGTATGCTCCTCTTTCGAGCCAAGTGCGACAGGCTGATCGCCCTGTGTGACGTAAAGATCGCCCTCGAAATCCTCGGGCCAGTCCAAGACTCCGGCCCGAAGAATGTCTTCCTCCTCGGGCGTCAGGACCATGTCGCTGTCCAGATCGATACCCAGATCGGCCATAAGGAGGAGCGAGAAATAGTCGTCATATGTCCATGTCAGCCGAACGCCCGTCATCTTCCGTGACTCGTTCGTCAGAATTTCGATTTCGGCCTGCACAAAAACATGCGGGTGCGCAGCGGCGGGCGCAGCCGCGCAGGCAAGTAGCAGGGCCAAGGCAAAGCGGATCATGCGCCAGACGCTAGGCGAGACCGGCCCAGCTGACAACAGGTTCGGACTGTGGTGCCATGTGACGTTCCGGCAAAGATCGGGGCCTCAGGTCCCGCTAGCTGTGAGCTTTCAGCAGGTTGTCCATTGGAGGCGGATCAAGGAGGCTGGAGTTACCACATATCCTGCCGTCAGGATCGTCCCGAATGAACATCCACAAGAATGCCCGTTTGACGCCGCTGCGTCGAGAGGAGACGGC
>JAPLPE010000030.1 GCA_026400355.1 Rhodobacterales bacterium
GGGCGCCGCATCGATCTGATCGTAGGCCTTGAATTCGCCGAAATACTTCGTGATCGCCGCCGTCAGCGTCGTCTTGCCATGGTCAACGTGACCAATGGTCCCGATGTTCACATGCGGTTTGTTACGTTCAAACTTTGCCTTACCCATGATGGGATCTCCTTGCGGTCGGATGGGGCGGCGGGGTCACCCCCGCCCTACGGATGTGGTAGGGCGGGGTTCACCCCGCCGCACCGTTAAGCGAATTTCTTCTGTATCTCTTCCGATATGTTCTGCGGAACCGGTTCGTAGTGGTCGAACTCCATAGTGAAGTTCGCCCGACCCGACGTCATCGACCGCAGCGTGTTGATATATCCGAACATGTTGGCCAGCGGCACGAACGCGTTGATGACGTTTGCGTTGCCGCGGCTGTCCTGCCCGTTGATCATGCCCCGGCGCGACGTCAGGTCACCGATGACACCACCAGTGTAATCTTCGGGCGTCACCACTTCGACTTTCATGATCGGTTCGAGCAGTTTCGCCCCGGCCTTCTTCATGCCTTCGCGCATGCACATGCGGGCGGCGATTTCGAAGGCGAGAACCGAGGAGTCAACATCGTGATACTTGCCGTCTATGAGCGCCACCTTGAAGTCGATGACCGGGAAGCCAGCCAGCGGACCGGAGTCCATGACCGACTTGATCCCCTTTTCGACGCCCGGAACATATTCCTTGGGCACCGTGCCGCCGACAACCTTGGATTCGAAGGAATAGCCTTCGCCCGGAACGGTCGGCGAGATCACGAGCTTCACTTCGGCGAACTGACCCGAACCACCGGTCTGCTTCTTGTGGGTATAGGTGTGTTCGACCTCGTGGCCGATCGTTTCGCGATAAGCCACCTGGGGCGCACCGATGTTCGCCTCGACCTTGAACTCGCGACGCATGCGGTCGACGAGGATGTCGAGGTGAAGTTCGCCCATGCCACGCATGATTGTCTGACCGGATTCGTAATCGGTCTCGACGCGGAAGGAGGGGTCTTCGGCAGCCAGACGGGCGAGAGCGATACCCATCTTTTCCTGGTCTGCCTTGGTCTTGGGCTCAACCGCGATTTCGATAACCGGCTCGGGGAAGGTCATCGTTTCAAGAATGACAGGATCCTTTTCCGCGCAAAGTGTATCGCCCGTGGTCGTGTCCTTGAGACCGGCCAGCGCGATAATGTCGCCGGCAAAGGCTTCTTCGATTTCTTCGCGGTTGATGGCGTGCATCATCATCATCCGGCCAACACGCTCCTTCTTGCCCTTGGTAGAGTTGAGCATCGCGTCGCCCTTCTTGAGCTGACCCGAATAGATCCGCGTGAAGGTGAGCGAACCGACGAACGGGTCGTTCATGATCTTGAAGGCCAGCGCCGAGAACGGCTGGCTGTCTTCTGCCGAACGGGCAATGTTGCGCGTTTCCGTTTCGTCGCCCGGGAGGAAGCCGAGGTATTCGGGCACATCAAGCGGCGACGGCAGGAAATCTATCACGGCGTTGAGCATGGGCTGCACGCCCTTGTTCTTGAACGACGAGCCGGCAAGGATCGGAACGAAAGCCAGTTCCAGCGTGCCCTTGCGGATCATGCGGCGCAGCGTGGCCTCGTCGGGTTCAGTACCTTCAAGGTAGGCTTCCATCGCGGCGTCGTCCATGTCGACGGCGATTTCGATCATCTTGGACCGCCATTCGTCAGCCATGTCCTTGAGATCGGCACGGATCGGCTTCTTGATCCAGGAAGCGCCAAGGTCGTCTCCCTGATAGACCCATTCTTCCATTGTGATCAGGTCGATGATGCCTTCAAGCTTGTCCTCGTTGCCGATGGGAAGCATGATCGGCATCGGGGTGGCCCCAGTACGATCGCGGATCATCTTCACGCAGTTGAAGAAATCGGCGCCGATCTTGTCCATCTTGTTGACAAACACGATGCGGGGAACCTTGTATCGGTCAGCCTGACGCCAGACGGTTTCGGTCTGTGGTTCAACGCCAGCGTTGGCGTCGAGCAGAACGATGGCACCATCAAGCACGGCAAGGCTGCGTTCGACTTCGATGGTGAAGTCCACGTGGCCTGGGGTGTCGATGATGTTGAAGCGGTGCTTCTTGCCCATCGGGGTGCCGTCTTCTGTGCGTTCCCAGAATGTGGTCGTCGCAGCCGAGGTGATGGTGATCCCGCGTTCCTGCTCCTGCTCCATCCAGTCCATGGTGGCGGCGCCGTCGTGCACTTCACCAATCTTGTGGTTCTTGCCAGTGTAGTACAGGATGCGTTCTGTCGTCGTGGTCTTGCCAGCGTCGATGTGCGCAATGATGCCGAAGTTACGGTACAGGTCGAGCGGATATTCGCGTGCCATGGTCTTGACCCCTTACCAGCGGTAGTGGCTGAACGCTTTGTTCGCGTCGGCCATCTTGTGGGTGTCTTCACGCTTTTTCACGGCGGTCCCGCGGTTGTTGACCGCGTCGACGAGTTCGCCTGCAAGGCGCTCTTCCATCGTGTGTTCGTTGCGCTTGAGCGAGGCGGCGATCAGCCAGCGGATGGCGAGGGCTTCGCGACGCTCAGGGCGGACTTCGACGGGGACCTGATAGGTCGCTCCGCCGACGCGGCGCGAGCGGACTTCGATCGACGGTTTGATGTTGTCGAGCGATTCATGGAAGACGTCGATCGGCGACTTCTTGAGCTTGGCTTCGACCCGTTCAAACGCGGAATACACGATGCGTTCGGCGACGGACTTCTTGCCGTCAACCATCAGGTTGTTCATGAACTTGGTCACAACCTTGTCGCCATACTTGGCGTCAGGCAGGACTTCGCGTTTTTCTGCGGCGTGGCGGCGCGACATGGCGGCTTCCTTGTCTTATCGGGCAATGGCGGGGTGAGCCCCGCCCTCATGCAAACGGAACGGGCGGGGACAGGGCCCCGCCGCTTGAAATTACTTCGGACGCTTCGCGCCGTACTTGGAGCGGCGCTGACGACGGTTCTTGACGCCCTGGGTGTCAAGCACACCGCGCAGGATGTGGTAGCGAACGCCCGGAAGGTCCTTGATACGACCCCCGCGGATCAGAACGACCGAGTGTTCCTGCAGGTTGTGGCTTTCGCCAGGGATATAGCTGATGACTTCAAAACCGTTTGTCAGGCGCACCTTGGCAACCTTACGCATGGCCGAGTTCGGCTTTTTCGGTGTGGTCGTGTAGACACGGGTGCATACACCACGTTTCTGAGGGCACCCTTCAAGGTGCTGCGACTTGGACCGCACAATTCTGGGCTGCCGCGGCTTGCGGATCAGCTGTTGGATCGTAGGCATTGGGCGTTGTTCCCCGTTTCTTCCACATGTGTTGCGGACCCAAGGGACCGCCGTTTCAAACCGGCGCGCTGCAAGCGTCCGTAAAGCACAAAAAGCCCGCTGCGTTCCCGCACCCTGCGGAACGAAGCGGTGAGTCTGCAGAGGATCGGGGCAGTAGTAGCCCGGATCATGACCAAGACACCCATGAGTTCCGGTCAGACGGCAGATTGCCACCTTTCCAGGTTGGGGGGCGTATATGGGGAGTCGCTGGGGGTGTCAACAGGGGGCAGATCGGCTTTCAGACCTGTGACGCAGCTGTCGCTGCGGCACGTCGCGTCACGCGTTCACGGTAGAGGGTGAAGAGGCCTGTTGCCACCACGATGGCGGCGCCGACGAGCGTGACTGGGTCGGGAAAGGTATTGAAAACAACGACACCGACTACGAGGGCCACGACCAGACCCGTATACCGGAACGGGGCGACAAAGCCGAGATCGCCGACACGGACGGCAGCGACCGAGAAAAGATAGCCAAAGATCAGGAACAGCATCGCCCCGCCAAGGTGAAAGGCGACATGGCCGGTAACGGGCTGCCATTCCACGAAGTTCGAGCCGATCGCGGCAAAAAGCGTGACGCCAAAGGCCGAGACGGAGGCGACGAGAAGGCTAGGCGTGGAAGGGGACATCATTCGCGAGACAATGTCCCGGACCGTCACGCAGCCAACGGTGGCGAGGCCATAGACAGCGTCGATCGTAAAGCCGTCGGCGCCGGGCTTCACGATCAGGAGGACGCCGAGGAAGCCCACGAGGATCGCGGCCATTCGTTTCCAACCGACGGATTCACCAAGGAATGCCGCGCCGACCAGTGTCACTGTGAGCGGCAGGGACTGCATGATGGCCGCGAGGTTGGCAAAGGGCAAGTGGAACAAGGCGGTCAGAAAGAAGTAGGTGCCCGCGATTTCCGCAAGGGCGCGGACAACCATCAGCGTCCAGTCGCGCCGCGAGGCGTTGAGGCGCATCTGGCCCATGTAGGTTGTGAGCATTACAAGGAACAGCGTGGCCCCGATGCCGCGGATCAGAATGGCCTGGAAGAGGGGCACCGCATCACCGAGCGACTTCATGAAGGCGTCGTTGAAGGTGAAGGCGGTCATCGCCCCGGTCATCAAGGCGGCGCCGCGCATGTTGTCGGACATTTGGGCCATGCGCATGGGCTAACAGCCGATCCGGGTGGACGCCAGAGTGTTTCCCTGCTTGGTTGCCGACATGACCGAACAGGCCGAGAAATTTCTTGTGTTTGCGGGGATGCGGAACGAAGGGCCGTTCATCGTCGAATGGGTATCCTGGTACCGGATGCTGGGGTTCGAGGTGCTGATTGGCATCAACGATTGCACCGATCACTCCCCTGCCCTGCTGAGGCGGCTGGCGGAGGAGGGCTGGTGCCAGGTCTTTGAACATCACTTGCGCGTGGGATCGTCGCCCAAAGTTTCGGCGCACCGGGCGATGCGGAAGCATCCGGCGGTGGCGGCGACGGACTGGCTTCTGATTTGTGATGTGGATGAGTTTCTTGTGCTGCGTCAGGGGGATGGGACCATCGGGAGTTTCCTTGACCGGATGGGGCGTGGGTTTCTGGGGATGGCGTTTCACTGGAAGTGCTTTGGTAATGGCGGGCACAAGACCTATGCGGACGGTCTGGTGCACGAACAGTTCCTGACCTGCGGGCCGGGGCAGCGCGGGCCGAATGCGATGTTCAAGACGCTGATCCACAAGCCGCTGCGGTTCAGGCGCTATAGTGACCACAGCCCGTTCGAGTTCGACGGGACCTGGGGGGCGCTGCCAGACAATATCGTGGACAGCGAGGGGCGGCCGATCATGCGGTTCCTGACCGATGAGCAGCCGATCCGGTTCACCGAGACCGAAGATATCACCCACAAGAATGCGCAGATGAATCATTATGTTATCCGCGCGGATGAGAGCTTTGACCTCAAGCGCGGGACGAAGAGTGCGACGGCGATGAAGGACCGCTATACCGAACACTTCTATCGCCAGCGTAACCGGAACGAGAAACGCGATCTTTCAGCCCTGTCCTACCGGGACCGCTTTGCCCCCGTCTATGCTGCGACGATGGCCTTGCCGGGGGTCAGGCGACTGCACCACCTGTGCTGCGCAGACTATGTCGTCCGGCTCTGTGCCAAACAGGGGCGACGGGCTGAGGATGATCGGCGCTGGCAGGCGCATATCGCGGCGGCCGAGGGAGCCTGAAGCCCATCCGAATCAAGGGTTAACGCGGCACATTGCGACGAGGGCGGGATTCGGTATCGCGCCGGTATCCGGTCGGTATCGCGTCGTTGTCTTTTTCGGCAATCGGAAAAAAGGGCCAAATTAGGGAATCGCGCGATCCCCGGGATTTGAAAGGGCCCAAATTTGCACCAGGGGCCTTTCGCGTTACCGGATTCGGTCCTGCGCCGGGATCACTCACCGTTTTCGGGCGTGTCTATCCGATGGTCGGAATCAGATATACGATCCGCCTCCCTGCTGCCAGCGTATGCATCACAACACAAGGTCAACCATCAACCAGGCCGGCTCTTGGGATATTCACAGTGATGTGCCCCCTGCGACGACGGTGGTAGCCTCCCGTGTACCTCGACTCCGTGACCCAGCCGTCCGGGCCCGGTGCCTCGAGATACGTCCAGAACCACCCTTCCCGGATCCGGAAACGTCCCGACAGGAATCCTTCGAGGTTGGTCCGGAAGCTCTGTTCCACCCACTCCTCCTTAGCAAACGGGAAAGACGAATAGGTGAAGGAACCTGTCAACAACGAACCAGACCTCATCTTGATCTTGAAGACAGAGCCAGATTGAATGCTGAAGACCATCTTGCGCCGGAAGCAGCATCGATAACTCGACGTATTCGTCTTCTTCGAGATCGATCGAAAGTCCGAACTTGCCGGCAATGTCGCGGAAAAGAGCCTCGGCTCGTTCTTCGTTTGTCATCGATGCTCACCGCGAAGATTGCTGGACAGCACCTGCATGGGATGGACTCAAAACGCCGGCGCGAACAACATCAAACATGAGACATGTGGCCCAATGAAAAGAGCCCCCGCTTTCGCTGGGGCCCCTTATTGTTTCAAGGCTCAGCCGATCACTCGCGGCTTTCAGGCGTGTCGACCAGATGATCGAACTCGTCCCCGCCGATCACGTCTTCCATAACCGGGGCGGCAAGTGCGGCGGCTGTTGTTGCCATTTCGCGCTTTTCCTCGATCACGGCGTTGTCGCGTTCGGCAGCGATGCGGCGAACGCGGCTGGTGGCGCCGCCGGTGCCGGCCGGGATGAGACGGCCGACGATGACGTTTTCCTTGAGGCCGACAAGTTTGTCACGCTTGCCCTGCACCGAAGCTTCGGTGAGGACGCGGGTGGTTTCCTGGAACGAGGCCGCCGAGATGAAGCTGCGGGTCTGCAGCGACGCCTTGGTGATTCCGAGCAGGATCGGTTCGCCGGTTGCCGGACGGCCGCCGCGGGCGATGGCCTTTTCGTTGGCTTCGTCGAACTCGGCCTTGTCGACCGTTTCGCCCTTCAGGAGGACCGTGTCACCGGATTCGGCGATTTCCCACTTCTGGAGCATCTGACGGACGATGACCTCGATGTGCTTGTCGTTGATCTTCACGCCCTGCAGGCGATAGACGTCCTGCACTTCGTCGATCATGTAGTCGGCCAGCGCCTCGACCCCCAGAATGGCGAGGATGTCATGGGGGGCAGGGTTGCCGTCCATGATGTAGTCGCCCTTCTGTACGAAATCGCCTTCCTGAACCGGAATGTGTTTCCCTTTCGGGATCATGTATTCCTTCTTCTCAAGGCTGTCGTCGGTCGGCTCGATCGTGATGCGGCGCTTGTTCTTGTAGTCCTTTCCGAAGCGAACGTAGCCATCGATTTCCGCGATGATCGCGTGATCCTTGGGACGACGGGCTTCGAACAGTTCGGCCACGCGGGGAAGACCCCCGGTGATGTCCTTGGTCTTGGCACCTTCGCGCGGGATACGCGCCACGACGTCACCGGCTGCGACCTGTTCGCCGTCCTCGACGGAGAGGATCGCATCCACCGACATCGGGTAGGTCACGGGGTTGCCGCTGTCGGTGCGGACGGGCTGACCGTCAGCATCGACCACGATGATTTCCGGCTTGAGTTCGTTGCCCTTGGGAACCGAACGCCAGTCGGACACGATCCGCTGGGTCATGCCGGTGGCATCGTCGGTGTCCTCGCGGACGGCGATACCGTTGATCAGGTCGACGTATTTCACCGTCCCCGACTTTTCGGCAATGATCGGCAGAGTATACGGGTCCCATTCGAAGAGCTTTTCGCCCCGGACGACGCGTGCGCCTTCCTTGACAAAGATCTTGGTGCCGTAGCCAACCTTGTGCTGCGACCGTTCTTCGCCGTTGTCGTCCATGATCGCGAGAATCATGTTCCGGCCCATGACGATCTGTTCCCCGTTTTTGTTGAGAAGCAGGGTCGCGTTGCGGAATTCGACAACACCCTCTTGCGAGGATTCGAGGAACGACTGCTGGCCGCCCTGCGCGACGCCGCCGATGTGGAAGGTCCGCATCGTAAGCTGGGTGCCGGGTTCGCCGATAGACTGGGCGGCAATGATGCCGACCGCTTCACCAATGTTGACCATCGTGCCGCGGGCAAGGTCGCGCCCATAGCACATCTGGCAGACGCCATCTTCGCTTTCGCAGGTCAATGGCGACCGGATGCGCATCTTGGTCACGCCGGCCGTCAAGATCATGTCGGCGCGGCGTTCGTCGATGAGTTCGCCGGCCTTGATGATGATTTCATCCGTGCCCGGCTTGAGCACGTCATCCGCCGAAACCCGGCCAAGGACGCGTTCAGAGAGCGAGGACACGACTTCGCCGTCGTTCACGGCAGCCTCTGCGGTGATCGCGCGTGAGGTGCCGCAATCCTTGAGACGGACGATGCAGTCCTGGGCCACATCCACAAGGCGGCGGGTCAGGTAACCCGAGTTCGCCGTCTTTAGCGCGGTGTCGGACAGACCCTTGCGGGCGCCGTGGGTCGAGTTGAAGTATTCAAGGACGGTCAGACCTTCCTTGAAGTTCGAGATGATCGGCGTTTCGATGATTTCGCCCGAGGGCTTGGCCATCAGGCCGCGCATCCCGCCGAGCTGCTTCATCTGCGTGACCGAGCCACGGGCACCAGAGTGTGCCATCATGTAGACGGAGTTCGGCTCGGCCTCGGCGCCGGTGGCGCTGATCTTGTTGGCCGAGATCGTCTTCATCATCGCTTCGGTGACCTTGTCGTTGCACTTGGACCAGGCATCGACGACCTTGTTGTACTTTTCGCCCTGGGTGATCAGGCCGTCCATGTACTGCTGTTCAAAGTCCTTGACCTGATCGCGGGTCTCATCGACGAGCACCCACTTCTTGTCGGGCACGACCATGTCGTCCTTGCCGAAGGAGATCCCGGCACGGAACGCTTCGCGGAAGCCGGCAGTCATGATCTGGTCGCAGAAGATGACCGACTCTTTCTGCCCACAGTAGCGGTAGACGGTGTCGATGACCTGCTGCACTTCCTTCTTGCGGAGGAGGCGGTTTACCAGTTCGAAGGGTGCCTTGGCATTGAGCGGCAGAAGGCCACCGAGCCGCAGGCGGCCAGGGGTGGTTTCGTAGCGCTTGATGATCTCGTTGCCTTCGTTGTCGATCTGCTTGATCCGGGCGGTGATCTTGGCGTGCATGTGCACTTCACCGGCGGTCAGGGCGTGTTCAACTTCTTCGATGGAGGAGAAGGACATGCCTTCGCCCTTCATCCCCTGACGTTCGATCGTGGTGTAGTAGAGACCGAGCACCATGTCCTGCGACGGAACGATGATGGGCGAGCCGTTCGCGGGGGACAGCACGTTGTTGGTGGACATCATGAGAACACGGGCCTCGAGCTGGGCTTCCAGCGAGAGGGGGACGTGGACGGCCATCTGGTCACCATCGAAGTCGGCGTTGAAGGCCGAGCAGACGAGCGGATGCAACTGGATCGCCTTGCCTTCGATGAGGACCGGTTCGAACGCCTGAATGCCAAGACGATGCAGCGTGGGCGCACGGTTCAGCATGACGGGGTGTTCGCGGATGACCTCGTCCAGGATATCCCAGACTTCGGGGCGTTCCTTTTCGACAAGCTTCTTCGCCTGCTTGACGGTCGAGGACAGACCCTTGGCTTCAAGCCGCGAGTAGATGAACGGCTTGAAGAGTTCGAGCGCCATCTTCTTGGGCAGGCCGCACTGGTGCAGCTTGAGTTCCGGCCCGGTCACGATGACCGAACGGCCCGAGAAGTCGACACGCTTGCCCAGAAGATTCTGACGGAAGCGGCCTTGCTTGCCCTTGAGCATGTCCGAGAGCGATTTGAGCGGACGCTTGTTGGCGCCGGTGATGACGCGGCCACGACGTCCGTTGTCAAAGAGGGCGTCCACGGATTCCTGCAGCATCCGCTTTTCGTTGCGCACGATGATGTCGGGCGCGCGCAGTTCGATCAGCCGCTTGAGACGGTTGTTGCGGTTAATCACACGGCGATAGAGGTCGTTCAGGTCCGACGTGGCGAAACGGCCGCCGTCGAGGGGGACGAGCGGGCGGAGTTCCGGCGGAATGACCGGGATGACGGTCATGATCATCCATTCGGGGCGGTTGCCCGACTCGAGAAACGACTCGACGATCTTGAGCCGCTTGATGATCTTCTTGGGCTTGAGCTCGCCGGTCGCTTCCTTAAGGTCGGCGCGCAGCTGTTCGGCCTCGGCTTCGAGGTCGATGTTGGCCAGCATTTCGCGGATCGCTTCGGCGCCGATGTTGGCGGTAAAGGCGTCAGAGCCGTACTGGTCCTGCGCGTCGAGGAATTCCTCTTCGGTCAGGAGCTTGCCGTATTCAAGGTCGGTCAGGCCCGGCGAGATGACGACGTAGTTTTCGAAGTACAGGATGCGTTCCAGATCCCGCAGCGTCATGTCGAGCATGAGGCCGATGCGGGAGGGGAGCGACTTCAGGAACCAGATGTGCGCGACGGGGGCGGCGAGTTCGATATGGCCCATCCGTTCGCGGCGCACCTTCTGGAGCGTCACTTCGACACCGCACTTTTCGCAGACGACGCCGCGATACTTCATGCGCTTGTATTTGCCGCAAAGGCATTCGTAATCCTTGATCGGGCCAAAGATACGTGCGCAGAACAGGCCGTCACGTTCTGGCTTGAACGTGCGGTAGTTGATGGTTTCCGGCTTCTTGATCTCGCCGAAGGACCACGAGAGAATCCGCTCGGGCGAGGCCAGAGAGACCTTGATCTCGTCAAAGGCCTTGGCCGGGGTGAGCGGGTTGAACGGGTTGTTGGTCAGTTCCTGGTTCATTTTCAGTCCTTGAATACGGGCGAAGGGGAGGAGCGGGGTGTGGCGGGGTAGCCCCCGCCCTACCCGGGCGACGGGCGGGGGTTACCCCGCCTTCCGGTTCACTCTTCCTCCGCGTCCAGGAGTTCCATGTTGAGACCGAGGCCGCGGACTTCCTTCACGAGTACGTTGAAGGATTCCGGAATTCCGGCTTCGAAGTTGTCTTCGCCCTTGACGATGCTCTCGTAGACCTTGGTCCGGCCTGCCACGTCGTCCGACTTCACCGTCAGCATTTCCTGCAGGGTGTAGGCGGCGCCGTAGGCTTCTAGGGCCCAGACCTCCATCTCGCCAAAGCGCTGACCACCAAACTGGGCCTTGCCGCCCAGCGGCTGCTGGGTGACGAGACTGTAGGGGCCGGTCGAACGGGCGTGGATCTTGTCGTCGACAAGGTGGTGCAGCTTGAGCAGGTACTTGACCCCCACCGTCACCGGACGCGAGAACTGTTCGCCCGTGCGGCCGTCGAACAGGATCGACTGACCCGAGGTGTCGAAACCTGCCCTGCGGAGGCTTTCGTTCACGTCGGCCTCTTTTGCGCCGTCGAAGACCGGGGTCGCGATGGGAACGCCGCGCGTGACGGAATCCGCGGCCTCGACCAGACGGTCGTCGTCCATGCCGTGCAGCGTTTCGTCATAGACGTCTTCGCCATAGGCAAGACGCATGACTTCACGCACCGGGGTCAGGTCGCCCGAGCGGCGGTAGGCCGACAGCGCCTCGTCGATCTTGAGGCCCAGACCACGGGCAGCCCAACCCATGTGTGTTTCAAGGATCTGCCCGACGTTCATGCGCGACGGCACGCCCAGCGGATTGAGGCAGAAGTCGACATGGGTGCCGTCCGCGAGGAAGGGCATGTCCTCGATTGGAACAACCTTGGAGATGACGCCCTTGTTGCCGTGACGACCGGCCATCTTGTCGCCGGGCTGAAGCTTGCGTTTTACCGCGACGAACACCTTGACCATCTTCATCACGCCTGGGGGCAGATCGTCGCCACGGCGGACCTTTTCGACCTTGTCTTCGAAACGTGCATCCAGAGTGCGCTTCTGCACTTCGTACTGCTCGTTCAGGGCTTCGACGATTTTCACATCGTCTTCGTCCGAAAGGACAAGTTGCCACCACTGGCCACGGGACAGATCGCCCAGAGCCTCTTCGGCGATGACCGAGTTGGATTTGAAACCCTTGGGACCACGGATCGCGGTCTTGCCAAGGATCATCGACTTAAGACGCGCATAGATGTTGCGATCGAGGATGGCGAGTTCGTCGTCCCGGTCACGGGCCAGACGTTCGACCTCTTCACGCTCGATCTGGAGCGCGCGTTCGTCCTTGTCCACGCCGTGACGGTTGAACACGCGCACTTCGACGACCGTCCCGAAATCGCCGGGGGGCAGGCGCAGCGAGGTGTCGCGCACGTCGGACGCCTTTTCACCAAAGATGGCGCGGAGGAGTTTTTCTTCCGGCGTCATCGGGCTTTCGCCCTTTGGCGTGATCTTGCCGACAAGGATGTCACCGGGGCCGACTTCGGCACCGATATAGACGATCCCTGCTTCGTCGAGGTTGCGGAGCGCTTCCTCACCTACATTTGGGATGTCGCGGGTGATTTCCTCGGGGCCGAGCTTGGTGTCGCGGGCGGCGACTTCGAATTCCTCGATGTGGATCGAGGTGAAGACGTCATCACTGACGATGCGTTCGGAGATGAGGATCGAATCTTCGTAGTTGTAGCCGTTCCAGGGCATAAAGGCGACGACGACGTTCTTGCCAAGGGCGAGTTCGCCCATGTCGGTCGAGGGGCCGTCGGCGATGACTTCGCCCTTCTTGACCATGTCACCCACTTTGACCAGCGGACGCTGGTTGATGCAGGTGTTCTGGTTGGAACGCTGGAACTTGCGCATCCGGTAGATATCGACCCCGGCATCGCCAAGGCCCAGATCTTCGGTGGCGCGCACCACGATACGCGCCGCGTCGACTTGGTCGATGATGCCGGCACGGCGGGCCATGATGGACGCACCCGAGTCACGTGCTACGACTTCCTCGATCCCGGTGCCCACGAGCGGAGCCTCGGCCTGAAGAAGCGGGACGGCCTGACGCTGCATATTCGAGCCCATGAGGGCGCGGTTGGCGTCGTCGTTTTCGAGGAAGGGGATGAGCGAGGCGGCGACCGAAACAAGCTGCTTCGGCGACACGTCGATCAGGTCCACCTGTTCCTTGGGGGCGAGCATGTAGTCGCCTGACTGGCGCGAGGAGATCAGATCGCTGACGAAGCGGTTGTCCTTGTCCAGTTCGGCGTTGGCCTGCGCCACGGTGTGACGCATTTCCTCGGTCGCGGACATGTACTGCACGTCATCGGTGACGACCCCATTGACCACCTTGCGGTAGGGGGTTTCGATGAAGCCGTACTTGTTGACGCGGGCGAAGGTGGCCAGCGAGTTGATCAGACCGATGTTCGGACCTTCGGGCGTTTCGATCGGGCACATCCGGCCATAGTGGGTCGGGTGGACGTCACGAACTTCGAAGCCGGCACGTTCCCGGGTCAGACCGCCAGGCCCGAGGGCAGAGAGACGACGCTTGTGCGTCACCTCGGACAGCGGGTTGGTCTGGTCCATGAACTGCGACAGTTGCGATGAGCCGAAGAATTCGCGAACAGCTGCGGCGGCCGGTTTCGCGTTGATCAGGTCTTGCGGCATGACGGTGTCGATTTCGACCGAGGACATGCGCTCCTTGATCGCGCGCTCCATGCGGAGAAGTCCGACGCGATACTGGTTTTCCATCAGTTCGCCCACGGACCGCACGCGGCGGTTGCCGAGGTGGTCAATGTCGTCGATGTCGCCCTTGCCGTCGCGGAGTTCGACCAGCGCCTTGACGCATGCGATGATGTCTTCCTTGCGGAGGGTGCGCATGGTGTCGGCGGCATCGAGATCGAGGCGCATGTTCATCTTGACCCTGCCCACGGCGGACAAGTCATAGCGTTCGCTATCGAAGAACAGTGTGTCGAACAGGGCGCTCGCGGCGTCGACCGTCGGCGGTTCACCCGGGCGCATCACGCGGTAAATGTCCATGAGCGCGGTTTCGCGGCTCATGTTCTTGTCCGATGACATTGTATTGCGGACGTAGGGGCCAACGTTGATGTTGTCGATGTCGAGCACGGGAATCGTGGTGAATCCGGCGTCCATCAGTTCCTTGATGGAGCCGCCCATGACGGCGCCGTCGCGGTCCATCTCGAGCGTGAGTTCATCTCCGGCCTCGACATAGATCGCGCCGTTGGTTTCGTTGATAATGTCGCGGGCGACGAATTTGCCCACGAGGTTCTTGAACGGGACAAGCAGCGACTTGACCTTGCCTTCGTCGATCAGCTTTTTCACCTGACGCGGGGTGACCTTGTCGCCGGCATGGGCGATGACTTCGCCGGTGTCGGCGTCGATCAGATCAAACGTCGGGCGGGTGCCGCGGACGCGTTCCGGGAAGAAGCGGGTGACCCAACCCTTTGTCTTCTTGTCGTAAACGTAGTCGACGGTATCGTAATAGGCATTCATGATACCTTCCTGATCCATGCCGAGGGCATAGAGCAGCGTTGTCACCGGCAGCTTGCGGCGACGGTCGATGCGCGCGAAAACGAGGTCCTTGGCGTCGAATTCGAAATCGAGCCAGGAGCCGCGGTAGGGGATGATCCGGCAGGCGAAGAGAAGCTTGCCCGAGGAGTGCGTCTTGCCCTTGTCGTGGTCAAAGAACACGCCCGGAGAGCGGTGCATCTGGGACACGATCACGCGTTCGGTGCCGTTCACGATGAACGTGCCGTTCTGCGTCATGAGCGGCATGTCGCCCATGAACACGTCCTGTTCCTTTATGTCCTTCACCGACTTGGCGCCGGTATCATCGTCAACATCGAACACGATCAGACGCAGCGTCACCTTGAGCGGCGCAGAATACGTCATGTCGCGCTGCTGGCATTCTTCAACGTCATACTTGGGCTTTTCGAGTTCGTATTTTCCGAACTCAAGAACGGCGGTTTCGTTGAAGTCCTTGATCGGAAAGACCGATTGGAACACTCCCATGATGCCTTCGCCATCGGCAGGCTTTGCGCCATCGCCCGAGCGGAGGAACAGGTCGTAGGAGGATTTCTGCACCTCGATGAGATTCGGCATCTCCAGAACTTCGCGGATCTTGCCGTAGTACTTGCGCAGGCGTTTCTGGCCGAGGAAGGACTGAGCCATGAGGTTCGTCACCTTTCAAAATCTCTGCGAGCGCTCCACACCGTTGGGCCTCGGTGCGGCACCCATTGAGAACGGGAGTTCCGGTCTATTCATGGCTGCCGGCCCACCGGCAACCTCCCGACCTTTGGAACCTGCCCAAGACGCTGGCCCTGGTTGTCCTTGCGGGACGGGGCCGGCCTCTGAGACGGGTCAAGCTGGACCCGCAAGGATGCAGGTCCAGCTTTTTTCTGGTGTAGGGCGGGGTCCGCCCCGCCACCCGATCCGATAAAGGCAGGGTTGAACCCCGCCCTGCCGGAACCGGCGCACCCATCAGGCCAGTTCGACCTTGGCTCCAGCTTCTTCGAGCTTCTTCTTGATCGCTTCGGCGTCGGCCTTGTTCGCGCCTTCCTTGACCTTGCCACCGGCCTCCACGAGGTCCTTGGCTTCTTTCAGGCCCAGACCGGTGATCGCGCGCACTTCTTTGATCACGTTGATCTTCTGGGCGCCGGCATCCTTGAGGACGACGTCGAATTCGGTCTTTTCTTCCACAACTTCAGCAGCGGCAGCGGGACCGGCAGCCATCATGACGGCACCACCGGCGGCGGGCTCGATGCCATACTTGTCCTTGAGTATCGACTTCAGTTCTTGTGCCTGAAGAAGGGTAAGACCCACGATTTCTTCGGCGAGTTTGTTAAGATCAGCCATTTGTTGACTCTTTCCGTTCAGTTAAGGTGTGTTCCAACGACGAGGTATCAACCCCACGAAGGTTCAGATTGCTCATGCAGCTTCTTCGAACTTCTTTTCGATGGTCGAAAGAATGCCCGCGATGTTAGAGGCAGGCGCACCAATGGCACCGGCAAGGGCGGAGGCAGGCGCACCGAGGCACGCGACGATCGAAGCGATAAGCTCCTCACGCGACGGCATCGAGGCGACGGCTTTGACACCGGCCGGGTCCAGAGCCGCGTTCCCCATCGCCCCGCCAAGGATGACCAGCTTTTCGTTGGCCTTGGCGTAAGCTTCGATCACCTTGGCGGCGGCCACGGGATCTTCGGAATAGGAAATCACGGTCATGCCCGTGAGAAGAGGAGCAATGCTGGCGCAGGGCTTTCCCTCAAGGGCGATCTTGGCGAGCTTGTTCTTGGCAACGCGCACAGAACCGCCCGCTTCACGCATCTTCGCGCGCAGGTCCTGCATTTGTGCAACCGTCATGCCTTCGTAGCGGGCAACCACCACGACGCCAGAGCTTTCGAAGATCTGGCCGAGTTCATCGACCACTTTCTCTTTCTGGGCTCTATCCACAGTTTCACTCCAAGTTTTGGGGCCCGAGATTTCTCGTTCCCCGGCTCATGTTGTCCCCCCGGATCGTCTCGGAGGGGCTCTTCGGGTCCGTTTCAGGGACCGAGGCCTTGATCGCCCGAAGGAACGGTTTGCACCGTCCGAACGGTAATAACGGTCTCGTTTCCCATCTCAGGAAGGACTTATCCGGGGTTTCCCCCTTGGCCCTCCGTCTCGGACAGGTCGGGTCCTTGCGGCCCCGCCATTCCCTGCACCCCGGAGGGTGTCAGGAAATTCGTCGGGTGCGCAATTTGCGCACCCGACACTTAGTTGCCGGTCGCGCTCGACACGTCGACGGAGACGCCGGGGCCCATCGTGGAGGACAGGGAGACCTTCTTCATGTAGGTGCCCTTTGCGCCCGTCGGCTTGGCCTTGGAGACCGCATCAACGAAGGCCAGAATGTTCTCTTCCAGCTTCTTGGCGTCGAAGGAGGCCTTGCCGACACCAGCATGGACTACACCGGCCTTTTCAGCCTTGAACTGCACCTGACCGCCCTTTGCGGCGGTCACGGCTTCGGCCACGTCCACCGTCACCGTACCGATCTTGGGGTTCGGCATCAGGTTCCGCGGGCCGAGAATCTTGCCCAGGCGGCCGACGATCGGCATCATGTCCGGGGTGGCGATGCAACGATCGAAGTCGATCTTGCCGCCCTGGATTTCCTGCATCAGGTCTTCGGCGCCGACGATGTCGGCCCCGGCCTTCTTGGCCTGTTCGGCCTTTTCGCCACGGGCGAAAACGGCCACGCGGACCGTTTTGCCTGTGCCATTGGGCAGATTCACCGTGCCGCGGACCATCTGGTCGGCGTGGCGGGGATCAACGCCAAGGTTCAGCGCAATTTCGACAGTTTCGTCGAACTTGGCCGAGGCATTTGCCTTGATCAGCGCGACGGCGTCGGCAACCTTGAGGTTCTCCTTGCCGGCGGACGCTTCACGGGCGGCGCGGGTTCTTTTTCCAAGCTTGGCCATGACTACCCCTTCACCTCGATACCCATCGACTTGGCAGAGCCGATGATGGTCTGCATCGCGCCTTCGATCGTGACGGCATTCAGGTCACGCATCTTGGCTTCGGCAATTTCGCGCACCTGGGCAAGCGTCACCGAACCAGCAACGTCCTTGCCCGGCTTGACGGCGGCCTTGGGACGGTTGCGCTTGCCGACGGGCTTCAGGCCGGCCGCCTTCTTGAGGTAATAGGACGCCGGAGATGTCTTTATCTCCATCGTGAAGGACTTGTCCTGATAGTAGGTGATGATGACTGGGGTCGGGGCACCCGGCTCCAGGTCGGCCGTCTTGGCGTTGAACGCCTTGACGAATTCCATGATGTTGATGCCGCGCTGGCCGAGAGCGGGGCCGACGGGCGGGGACGGGTTCGCCTGCCCGGCTTTCACCTGCAGCTTGAGCGAACCGATGACTTTCTTGGCCATGTGGCCTCTCCTATTTTCCATGGCGGGGTGAGCCCCGCCCTACCAACTCTTCGTCCGGCGCGCCGGGACGAAGCCTTCGTTGCGTGGTCCGGCTCGGGTTCCGCGGCCCCCTCGCCTCCCACGGACCCATCCGTTGCCGGATGGGCCGTTCACGTCAGCCCTGCTTAGAGACCTGCGTGAAATCCAGTTCGACCGGTGTCGCCCGGCCAAAGATCGATACGGCAACCTTGAGTTTCTGGTTGTCCTCGTCCACTTCCTCGACCATCCCGTCGAAATCCTCGAACGGGCCGTCGTTGACCTTGACCCGCTCGCCGATCTCGAAATGGATGAGGGTGCGCGGGCTTTCTTCGCCTTCCTGGACGCGGTTCAGAATCGCGTTCACTTCGGCATCGCGCATCGGCATCGGGCGGCCCTGGGGGCCAAGAAAGCCGGTGACGCGGTTGATCTGCGAAATCAGATGGTAGCCTTCGTCCGACATTTCCATGTGGACGAGCACATAGCCCGGCATGAACCGGCGCTCGGACTGGACCTTCTTGCCACGACGTACCTCGATCACCTCTTCGGTGGGCACCAGAACTTCGTCGATCTGTGCTTCAAGGCCTTGTTCGGCCACTTTCGTGCGGATCTGTTCGGCGATCTTCTTCTCGAAGTTCGAGAGGACCGAGACCGAATACCAGCGCTTCGCCATGTTTACCGCAACCTCGCCGCGTCCAGCCTGAAAGGCCGAAAAGTTCCATATTTCTCGGGCATTTAGCGCACCCGTATCCCAGAAAAGAAAAGTGGCGCGCAACTCGATTCGCCGCACGCCCTCATGGGAAGTCTGGCGCTCTTACAGCCGGACCGCCCTGAACACAAGGGCTTGGTCGGGATTATCGCAAGGTCAGGAGCCGAAGAAGGCGAGGGTCCAGTTCAGACCCCAGCGGACCAGAAGATCGACCAGCTGGAAAAAAACCGAGGCGACCGAGGCCAGGATAAAGACCATAAGAGTCGTTAGCGCAACCTCGCGGCGGGTCGGCCAGACAACCTTGGCCACTTCGGCGCGGACCTGGCTGATGAACTGGACGGGATTCGTGATGGCCATGGCGGTTCCTTCGCTGTCGACGGGGGGTCTCATACGACCGATATGTGCCGATTACAAGCCGGGCGGTCCGGGAGACCTGTACGGCCCGTCGCGTCACCGGATAGTGGTGGAAAGTGGCAGGGGCAGCAGGGCTTGAACCCGCGACCTACGGTTTTGGAGACCGTCGCTCTACCAACTGAGCTATACCCCTAACGCTGAGTCGGTTAGTCCGAATCCAGTGGGAGGGTCAAGAGGGGTGGTGCAGATGTGCCGCCGTTTTGGTCTGGCTTGCGCATTGCAGGGCCGGGGCGGGTGTTTGGGGCCTTGCCTTGACCTGGTCGGATATCACAATGACGTGGCAGGTAGAAGCGAGAGGCCGCTGGCCGATGATGCGCGATGTCCGGCGGAGGTTTGAACAGGCCGAATGGCCCCGCAAGGCGGGCGGTTGGCTTGTGGCGCAATGGGTGCGGTTCTGTCACGCCACCACCCGGTGGGACAGGCGCGGCGATGACGCGGTTCTGTCGGCCCTTGCCGGGGGACCGGTGCAGGTCGTTCTGTGGCACGAGCATCTGGTGATGGCGGCGGTTCACTGGCAGCGTGACTGGGGCCAGGTCGTCGTGCTGACGGATGTGTCGCCTGCGGCGAAGCTTGCCGGAGAGATGCAGACGCATTTCGGGATGCGCTATTTCCCGATGTCGACCAAGCTGTCCAACCTTGCCGCCGCGCGCGAGGTGATGCGGCTGGTGCAGTCGGGCCTGACGTTGGGCGTGCTGGCTGACGGGCCACGTGGGCCGGCGCGGTTGATGAAGGATGCGCCGATCGACTGGGCGCGCGTCGCGGGGCGGCCCATCGTGCTTTATGCCTATGCGATGCGGCGGCAGTTCCGGCTGAACAGCTGGGACAGGATGATCGTGCCGCTGCCGTTTTCGCGGGGCGTCTGTCTGTATCGGCGGTTCGACGCGGAAGTTCCGCGGCGGGCCGAGCCAGCGCAGATGGAACGGCTGAAGGTGGAGATTGCAGAAGCTTTGGGCGCAGTTCTGGAAGAAGCCGAGTCTGCGATGGGTCGTGAAGTTAAGGCCTGACCTTCAAACCAAATGAGCTCCGGGGCGAACTAAACGGATCGGCCGAGGCGTGATTCCAGATCATTTGCTCCGAATCGAGCCTTTCTGGGGCGCGTGCGACGCCAAACAACCCAAAGCCCCCCCATGCTAGAGGTATCGGACCTCTGCCGGAGGTTGCCACCAGTTGTCGTGCAATCCGTCGCACCAGGTCACCGGAGCGGCGACAAGCGCGTCGATTGGCACGTCGTCAAGAACCGCAACCGAGACCTTGACGAATTCACCCCCAAGTTCTTCGATGTTTCCCCGGCTAAACAGACGGGTCCCGCAGTTTGCGCAGAACCCGTGCGTGTTCAGGCCATCGCCTGCCACGTCATAGTAGCTCAATTGTTCAATGCCCTGCGTCACGCGAAAGGTTGCGGGATCGGCATGGGTGCTCCAGTTGCGGGTCTTTCGGCAGAAGGTGCAGTTGCACCGTGTCGTACCTTGAGCAAGATCAATGGAAGCGGCAAAGGCACAGGCACCGCAGTGACACGACCCGTGAACAATGTTGGTCATCTGGAGTCCTCATTCAGATTGCGGGACAGGATTTCACGATCCTCCTGACACGGTCTGTCAACAGTGTTCGGTGTTGGAAGAGATGTGGCCGAAAACGATGCGGCGCTTTCAGAGGGTTCAGGACGTCGGTGTGCTGATATCGAAATGCCACCAGCGCGGGCGAGACCCCTTGTAGGAATGCGAGACCGGGGCGAGCACGCGAAGGTTCGGCCGGTCAAAGCTGCCAGTGACGAGGGCGATGGTCGGGGCGTCGTCGATAGCGCCGAGCGTGCTGCCGCAACGTGGGCAGAAGGCGCGCGAAGACCAGTCGGAGGAGCGCCAGGTTGACGGGGCGCCGCCGGGGCCGGTCCAGGCGACGTTGTCGGCCCGGTATTCGACCCAGGACAGGGTGGGTGCGCCTGAATGGCGCTGGCAGATATGGCAGGAACAGGTGTGCGGTTTGCCTGGGGTTCCTGTGGCGCGGAAGCGGATATGGCCGCAGAGGCAACCGCCGTCGAGTCTCGTTTCCTTGGTCAAGTCGTCCTGCTCCCTGTTTCCCTGAGGGGAAGTGGGAAATCCGGTGCTGGCGTTCAAGAGCGCATTTCTGTTGCCATCTGCATATAGGGCGCATTGGTTTGGGTGTTGCACAGTCAGGCCGAACGTGACGCGATGTCGAAAAGCCTCTTGCACGGGGTGCAATTGCTCGGAGGAATGTGAGGCCGGGGCGCAGGCGGACGCTTTGCGCCATTCTTTCTGCGCTGGCCCATCTCGTCACAGAGCGCGGCACCACACCGATCCTGCTGCGCACGCTGTTGGTGGTCGAGCTTGGCATGGCGGGCCTTGGCAACAAATGGGCGTGGCTCTTGACTATGCCCCATCCGCTGCACGGGGCCAATCCTTCGACCCCGGCCTTGGTTGCCTGCCATTCGTGTTTCTGGCGATGGGCTTGATCTCTGACTCGTTCACGAGACTCCGGATCTATCTGGTGATCAACCGGCTGGTGGTCGTGCTGCCTGTTCCGTTGATGGCCGGGTTTGTTGCAGTAGATCTGTCATCGTTTCAGGGGCGGCTGCAGTACATTCTCGCAGCCTGCATGTCTATCCCGGTCGGCCTGGTGAACTGGCACGGTCTCGGGCAAACTTCACCGCCGAGCGGTCCCTTAAAATGAATAGGGCGGGGTTGACCCCGCCCTACGATGGATATGCCCTTCTTGGGCTTACTCGATGATCTTGGAGACGACGCCGGCGCCGACGGTGCGGCCGCCTTCGCGGATGGCAAAGCGGAGGCCGTCTTCCATGGCGATGGGCGCA